>NZ_NKTZ01000010.1 GCF_003207855.1 Komagataeibacter rhaeticus
CGACGCCATCTGGTCCGGGGTTAACCCCGGACCAGATGGCCAACAGCAACGCCGTCAGAAGGGCGGCATAACAACAACCGGGTATAGCTTATCAAGCCCGCAAAACTGTCCGAACGGACGGGACCACCTCTGAAGCCCCGTCCGCCCCGATCAGCGCGGACAGGGCGGATGTGGTGCCCGACTGGCTGGCCGCCACCTGCGCGGGCTGTTCCAGCACCAGCCGGTAGGGAATGACCACGCCCTTGTGCTGGTAATCATAGGAATACTGGACAATCCGCACCACCAGCGACAGCCCGGCCCCGCTGAAGGCCACGGGCGTGCCCGCCACCCGCATCTGCTTGAGCGCCTGCGCGCGCGCAAGGGCCGTGGGGCCGACAAAGGTGCCCTCCAGCTCCAGCCGGTCGGGGTCGTTGCCCACCGCGTCGAGAATGCGGTTGCCACCGGGCAGGCGATGGACCGCCACCTGCTGGCCGCCCCCATCGCGGATGAGCCGGGGCACTTCCATGCCGGTCAGGGTCAGCCCGCCAATGGTCACGGGGGCGGACGCCCACAGCCGCCCGACCGACCCGATGGCGGTCTGGGCATTCATGAGTGCAAGGGACATGTGTTGTTTCCGCCATGGTTGAGAAAAGCCGCCCCCTGCGGCCGGTCCGTGCCCGATGCGCCATCTGGCGTTCCGGCCGACACAGGCGATGGGACTGGCGTGATGACACCCGTGCGCGCGGCACATGCTCCACGCGCCCATGCACGGTCTGGCGCGCCACCTGGCAGGTGATGTGCCCGGCGGCTACAGGCTGACCTGCCTGCGGCGGGCGGTCCGTGCCGCCCGCATGCTGCCTGGCGCCCCGCCCGGCGGGTGATCTGCGCAATGTTTACAGCCGGGCCTGCCTGCGGTGCGGGCGGGACCCGGCGCGTTCATGCCCCGATGGAGCGGCCGGGCAGCTGCGCGTGGCGCAGGGTGTCGGGCGCCGTACCGGTGGCGCGGTGTTCATGCAGCGCGCGGCTGGTGTCGATCCGGGCCATGGCCTGACCCAGCACATGCCGGTCCAGCGTAAGCGGGATCGTCACCTGCACGACGGGACCATTACCTGCCCCGCCTGCCTGTGGGGCCGCAGGGGCGGCATGGCCGCCGCCGGGTGGCTGCGGGCTGATGAAGGGCGGCCTGCCCGCCATGCCACGCGCGGGCGCGCGCTGCGGCCTGAACGCCCGGAGCGTGTCGCGCGCGCGCAGCATGGCATGCGCCGCCGGGAGGGCTGCGGGTGGCGGGGTAGAGGCCAAGACCGCCCGGTACGGCGGCAGGTGCCGCACCTGTACAGACCCCGACGCCATGTCAGGTGGCGCCATGCCGGGTGGCGCCATGTCAGACAGCGCCATGCCGGGCAGGCTGGCCGCGCTGCGCCGTGGCATGGCCAACCGGCCTGTCATGGCGGGTAATGGCGGGATGCGCACCGCACCATCGTCTTTCCCCTGCCTGCCCATGTCCGTACCCGTTACATGACGGGGCGGCAGGGCCATGCGCCCGCCCGCCCCCTGCGCGCCGGGTACGGGAAAGGCGATGCGGCCCGGCATCCGCCCCCCTGCCGGCAGGCCAACCGGCAGGGCAGCGGCAGCAGGCACTGGCGGGAGCGGGGGCGTTGCATCGTTGCGCGCCCGGCCGGGGCTGCCTGCCCCGTCCCGGCGCAGTGCGGGCGGTGATGGATACGCCGCCATGCGGACAGGCCCCCTGATGGCAGGGGCCAGCCGGGATATGGCGGCAGCAGGGCTGGCGGGCACATTGGCCAGCCGCCCCGTGGGCCGTGGCATGCCGCCCGGGCCATTGGCTACGGGCCCGCGCGGGCCTTTCCCGCCCATGATCCCGCTTCCGGGCCGCATGGCGGGCATCCGGGCCGCCGGGGCAACAGGCCGGCCGGGCGTGCCGCCCCCCTGCCCGCTCCGCACGGGCGGGGGCCTGACCCCGCTATCCGCTGCGGGTGGTGGCGCGGAAGGGGGCACAGGCGCTGGCACGTCCATGCCGGCCACCATGGCGGGCGGGCGGGCGACATGGGGCGGGATGGCCCCCATACGGCCACGCGCGCGCAGCAGGCGCGACAGCGCGGCAACGCCCGGTGCCACGTCCCCCCGCGGGCGCGGGATCACCACGCGCCCACCCGCGCGCAGGCGCGCCACAAGGCGTTTCGTGGCCTGGCGGCATTCAGCCATCGGGGTCTTCCCATTGTCGCGCATTCCAGTCATATCGCCCGCCCGCAAGCTCCCCAAACGCTACCAGAAAGGCCATGCGCCGCACGCGCGGCATGTCCATGGCCACACTCCACGGCACCCCGTTCGCAACCAGGGCCGCGACCTCGATCACGACGGGGTGCCGGCTCAGTTTTTTGCGGCAAGTTCCTCCGCCTGCGCCCCGCCTGCCGCCTCCGCGCCAAACATGGCGTCCGACAGCGCCGTAATCCCGGCATTGCCGATCTGGTTGGCAAGCTGCTCAAGCTGGAGGCGCGAGGCCGGGCGAATCACGGGCACGCCGTCTATCGCCTCTACCGAACTGACCATCAGCGCGTATTCCATCCACGCCGTGGTGGGACTGGCCGGGCCGAATTCCAGCAGTGCCAGCACATCGCCCGGTCCCCGCTCACGCCACGTCAGCGTGCGGCCATCGCCGGTTTTTACCGTCTGTTCCGTCATGCGCGCCCCCTTACGATACGCGGCTGCGCGCACGCGCGGTAAACGTGATGGTCTGGGTCACCAGCGTTTCGGACTGGTAGCGCCCGGCATCCGACAGTTGCAGGGAAGCGCCGATGAACTCGTACGTGCTCAGCGTGCCATCGCATTCGGTCACGTACTGGTAGATACTGCCCAGCACCACCGTGCCCGCCGACCAGAAGCCGCTTTCAATCGCGGCAAACAGGTCATCCGCCCCCGCGCTGTCGCGCTGGAAGGTAAACTGCCCGCCCCAGCCGCCCGGCACGTCATAGAACAGCGGCATGTCGTTCAGCGGGTTGGAGGCAAGCTGGTGCGTGCGCTGCTGCGCGTTGAAGCCGGTTACCGTGGGCAGGTCGACGCGGCTGCCGTCATAGACCAGCACCACGCGGCAGTCACGGCCGATATTGAAGGGTTTGGTGGACATTCATCACTCCATGCGCGGAAGGAAAAAAGGGCCGCCACAGGCAGGGCGGCCCGTAAGGCGGGGCCTAGCTGGCGGTGGTGGCGGTGCTGACCGTCACGCTTGCCCCGCCCTGCAGGTTGACTACGAAGAAGCGGTTGATACCCTGGTAGCGCACCTGCACATCGGCACGCACGTAGCCCAGCGCGGTTTCGGATTGCGGGTTGTTGGTGGCGTCGCACACCACCGCCCAGGATGCGCTGGCCAGGATGCCGCTGCCCGCCATGTTGGACAGCGTGCCCAGCAGGACGGCGCGGATATCACCAAACAGCGCGGTACCGATCACCTCACCCACAAACGCGCCCATGCCAGCGTTCAGCGTTTCGGCAATGTAGTTGGTCAGGCGGGTGTAGCTGTCATCATCGGTCACATCATCGCTGGAGGTATTGATGCCACCGCGCACCGCCCAGTAGCTGCCACCGGGTGCCGGGTTGCAGATCACGTCGATCCCGGCCGCGAACAGGGCCGAAAGCTCGGCGGTGGAATAGGTCTGGCTTGTCCCGCCTGAGACCAGCCCCGCCTTCTGGCTGCCCACCACGCCATACAGTTCCTTGTTCAGGCTGGACTGTTCGGGCGAAAGCCCGCCCAGCAGCCCCGCGACAAACGCCTGTGGCGGCACCAGCATCAGCCCGTTGGTATCATCATCCCACCACAGCCAGTCCCCGAACATCAGCTTGACGGCGTAGCTGTCCAGCCCGGCCGCGGCCTTGGCCGCAACGGCGCTGGCAATGCCGTCGCCCGCAGGGCCGCAGGCAATCATGTACAGGCCCTCCCCCAGGCCAAAGGCGGCCTGCGCGGTCCAGCATGTGCTGTCGCTCACGCCCGCCAGCAGGCCCAGCGCGCAGCCCTGCCCGCGCAGGGCATACAGGCCGGTGCGGGTCACGCCATCGGTACCGACAAAGGCGGCGGTTGCGGGGGCCGCGCCATCGGCCCCGCCCGCCAGCGTAACCGCGCCTGCCGCCAGCGCGGGCACGGTGGTGGGCAGGCCCACGCGCACCAGCGCCGTGCTGTCCGCTGCCACAGCCGCCGCCAGTACGGCCCATGTGGCGCCGCGATAGCTGCGGCTGCCCAGCGTGGCGTGGCTTATGGCCAGGGTATAATTCGTGGTGATGATGGCGTCCTGCGCCAGTGTGGCACTGATGGCATTGCCCGCGCTGCCGGTGTGGATGGCCGTAAGCGTTACCCCATCCAGCGTGCCGGTGGCGGCTGCGTCCGTGCCGTCGGTCACGCGCACGCAGCGGAAGTCGGATGCCCCCTGCATGATGGCGATGTTGACGGCCGTGCCGATATCACTGGCCAGCGCCTGCTTGGGGCCGAAGGCGGACAGGCAGTCCCCCATCGCGCCCACGATGACCGGCGTGCCCACCGGCCCCCATGTGGCGGTGCCCACCAGGCCGATCCGCCCGGTGGAGACGCCATTGAGCGCAAGGCTTTGCGGTTTGAGGATCTGCACATACAGGTCGGGCACGTTCAGGCTGTTGGTGTTCAGCTGGCCGGACTGGTAGATGGTCATGCGGGTCTTTTCCCCTTGAGGCGCGTTGGCGCGTGTTGAGCGGAACGGGTCGGGCTGGTGTTCACGGACTGCCGGGAAAGCGGGCGCCAGGACGTTCCGGATGAGGCGTTTTTCAAAAAGCCCCGACGAACGCCGCCTTTTTGAAAAAAGGTGGCACCCAAAAACTTTTATTCGTTAAAGTGTTGTTTCCAGGCGTTTTTATCCGGAAGGCGGGCTGAGCAGCACGTCACCCGCCACCATGCCCGCACCCATGCCAATGCCACCCGCCAGCATGGCGGGCGCGGCGCGGGTCAGGTCGGTATCAAACGTGACAAGGTAGCGGGCGGGGCGGGAAAACAGGCCCCGGTTCATGGCGGTGTCGTCGTTGGTGGTGGCACGGGCCTCGATACGGAAGGTGGAACCCCGTGCATCGGTCAGCCAGTCGGTCAGGGCCAGCGCGTCACTTATAGCCTGCCCCAGCACATCGCGTGCTTCGGGCAGGGCCGACCATGCGGTAATGACAAACATCTGGCTCTGCCTGCGCGCCACGCAGCGCGCCGCCTGCGTGCCCGCGTTGATGGCCTGCACGGTGCAGCCTGCGGGTCCTGTCAGGCTGGCGCCCACGGCCGTGGCCCCCGGCAGGCTGGCCGCCAGCGTGGCCGCGATGCTGGCGGCCGTATCGCCCGCCACCGCCACATGCAGGCCGCATGCGGTGCCGGTCACACCGGGCAGGCCCCCCACCCGCAGCCCCACCGTGCCCGAAGGCACGGCACCGCCGGCAACCGATACGGTGGCCGTGGTGCCGGTTACGCTTATGCTGGTGGTGGCGGGGGTCTGGCTGTCCAGCCGCCATGGGCGGCCGAGTGGTTCATCCAGCCGCGTCCAGCTTTCGGGCAGGTCGGTTATGCCAATGAAGTCGCAGCCCTGTTGCAGCGTGTGGGCGGCATTGCCCTGGTCGGCCTGTGTCAGTTCTCCCCGGCGGATGATGAGTGGCCTGCCGGTCACAGCCCCGCTGGCGGTGCCATCGGGGCACAGGGCGGCGGCCAGCGCCGTGGCAATGGCGGTGGAAATTGTGGCGATATCAGCCATGCTGGTCGGGTTCCTGTGTCATTTCCCGGCAGGAAAGTATTCAGAAAGAACAGAAGTTTTTGGGTGCCGCCTTTTTTCAAAAAGGCGGCGTCCTTCAAAGCTTTTCAACTATACCTGCTGGCGCCCCAGCTGGCAGCGCACACCCCACGGGCTGGCCCGTGCGCCGCCAATGGTGTAGCGGCTGCCCGCCCCGTCATCGACCCACATGGCGGGCTGCACGCTCAGCGTGGGAATGGCGGGCAGGAACATTTCATACCCGCCCGTATGGATGCCGCCCGGCTGCACCGGCCCCGGCACCCCGGCCCCGCTGCCGGGGCGGATCAGGGCGGGCCAGAAGGTGGCAACGGCAGTCTGGGCCGATACGTCGCCCGATGTGGCATACCCACCCGGAGCGGCCACATCCGCCGCCACGGCCATGGTGGTGCTGAGTGTTACCACCGCGTTGCACAGCACGCACAAGGGCGGGCGGAACGGCTCGGCACGCGCGATGAAATATGTCTCCGCCCCGCACGTCACAATATCGCCTGCCTGCACGTCCGCCGTGTCCAGCAGGGCAAAGACAAAGGGCACATCCCATAGCGCGGGACCGGCAAAGCCGAAGGCACGGTCGTTGTTGAACGCCGCCATGACCCGTGCATGGGGTGTCGCGCACGGGCTGGCGGGCGTGGTGGGGCGGTACTGGGTGGCGGGTGCCCCAAGGCGGGTGGCCGCAACGGCAAACCCCCTTGCCGCCAGATGGCACAGGGCTTTGTGGTCCATCAGATGATGATCTCCCCCATTCCGCGCAGCCCCGGCCCCGGCGGCACGCCCAGAAAGTTGCAGAGCTGCACCCGCCAGCGGGTATAGAGGGTGAACCGATCGGTTACTTCGCTGCGGTTGCGGGTCCACACGGCGGCGCGGTCGGTATCCAGATTGGCGGTTGCCGCCATGATCGCGCCCTCCAGCATCTGGCACTGGGCAATAAAGGCGCGGGCCTGCGCGCACTCGGCGGGGGCCAGGTTGCGCAGCCGCCATTCATTGAAGCCATAGACGCGGAAGAACCGCCACGACTGCATGCCACTGTCCTGCCCGCCCAGTGCGGGATAGCCCATGTAGCGCCGCGCCTGCGCCAGTTCGGTCTCGACCAGGGCGGTATCGGCCATGGTGGCGGCGGTGGGGGGCAGCATGGGCGCCGGTTCCGTGCCAGTTGTTGCCGTGCCGGTAACGTCCGTTCCCGTCGTGCTGCCGTCCGTTGCATCCGCCGCCGGTGTGCTGGCGGTGCCTGCCGCAGCGGTCGTGGTGGCATCCGTGGTGGTGGTATCGGTCATGTCTGCCCCCGTTGCATGTGGGTTGACGGGCCGTGGCGGGGGGCGGCAGGTCGCGCCCCCGCCACGGCATTACGCCGGAAGGTCAGGCACCCGCGCCCAGGCTTTCGATCACCACGCCACGCTTGAGGTAACTGTTGGTGGCGGTGGGAATGACCGTCGTGTTGGCCGTAAGGTCGGTGGGCAGCGCAAAGCCGCCAATCCATGACCACGACTGCGCGATGATCTGCGCCAGCCGGTCCAGGGCCGGGCGGGTGATCATGCACACGCCCTCCACATCCGTAAGCTCGCCGCCATCCAGCAGCGGCGCGTAATGGGTGCCGATATTGGCGTAATCGCCCTCGATCAGCGCGCCCTGCCCGCAGATGATCGCGCGGTGGATGGCGCCCACCCCAAGGCTTGCCTGCTGCGGGGCCTCGGTAGTGGGGATGAAGCGCACGCCCAGCAGGTCGAAGATCTGGCCGGTCTGGTAGGTGTCGGACCCGTACTGGCCCCGATACAGCAGCTTGAAATCCGCATCGCGGAACAGGCCCAGCAGCTGCGCATTGTCCAGATAGCAGTGATACACCCCGCCATCGGGCGTGGGCACGTTGTTGTCGCGCAGCGTGGCCAGCGCGGCAAGGATGGTCTGCACCGTCAGCAGGTCCCCCGTTACCAGTGCGGCCGTGGTGGCGCGGCCACTGGGGCGCAGCACCAGCGGGGCGGTGGCGGCCATGACCGCGTTGCCTGCCGTGCCATCGGAGACCGAAACATTGCCCGAAAGCACAAGCGTGCCCGAAACCCCGTCGGGCGCGGTGGAGGTATTGGCCGCATCGGCCGTGGTGCCGACCAGCGTATAGGACCCGGCCCCGATGGTCACCGTCATGCCATTGCTGGCGCCAACCGCAACCACCTGCCCCTCATTGGACAGGATGTTCTGGAAGCCGCGGATGTCATCCACCGCAACGACCGTACCCGCCGCCCCCAGCGTGGCCGTGACGCGCGTATTGCCCCCCAGATAGCCGCCCACCCCGTTCTGCGCGCCGCCAAACAGGGCGTTGCGCGCCAGCCGGTCCAGTGTCTGCCGGGCATTGATGCCAAGGCGGGAGGCATTGGCCAGGAACTGGTTGGCAATGCCCACGCCCTCGGTCACCTGGTTGAGGTCCATGGTGTTGCCGTACTGGTTGATGGTAAGCGTGTACTGTTCCACCGACCACTGTGCGGGCGTCATGCCGTTATCGAAGCTGGTATTGGCGGTGGGGTTGAGCGGGGTGGTGGCCGGCGGCAGGAGCCCTGCACGGGTATCGGTAATGGTCTGGCCGATGCGGGCGGGGAATTCCATCTGGTCGGCAATGGAGCGGAAGCCCAGCCGCGACTGCAGCGCATCCTGGAACGCGCGCGAGAGGAACCCCTGCTGGATGACCGGCTGCAGGGCGGCGGGGAAATTGGCAATGGCCATGAAGTTCATTTCCTTTGAAAGAACGCAAGAAAGCCGCCAGGCGCGGCGCGTGGCGGCGGCAGGGGTGGCCATGGCGGGCTTGCGCCATGAAGGGGCCGGGTGGCGGGTCAGGAATGCGGCACGTCTGGCCGCCCGCAGGCCCCTTGCCGGTTCCGCGCGGCATCAGGGGGCGCGGAACGGGTAAAGGGTGGCCTGTGGGGCATGTCGGCCCCACGGGTCTTCATAAGGAAGGTGCCGGTAAAGATTTTTTCAGGATGCTTCAAAGCATGCCGCCTTTTTTAAAAAAAAGGCGGCCCCCAAAAGCTTTTATTTATTAATTATTGTTCCATCCCCGCATGCCGCATCGGCAACAGTTCTAGGTCGCCACCGGCCAGCGCAGGCCCGCCGCGCTGGCGGCGGCCTTCACATCGCGCGCACCTGCCGTACGGGCATCGAACGGGGTGGGGTCGCCCGCGCGCGGGGCGGGGCCTGCGGCGGTGGTGCCGGTCGCCGCCCCCGATGCGGGCCGGGGCGGGGTGAACAGGTAGGCGCGGCTTTCACGCGCGGCCTCCATCACGGTGTCCAGCCCCTGCGGCGTGCCGTCCTCGGCCAGCGTGACGGTGGACAGGTCCACCAGCCGCACCACATCGGCCGGTTCCACCGCCCCCATGCGGGCGGCCATGGCGCGGGCTTCGGCACGGATGACGGCACGGCTGGCGCGGGTGCGCGCGGTGCTGGCCTGCTCGGTGGCGCGGGCAAGGTCGGCTTCCAGCGCGGTGCGGGCGGCAAGGGCCGCGTCACGCTCGGCACGCAGGGCGTCCATCTCACGGCGCAGGGTTTCAGGGTTGGGGGACGGGGGCACGCTGGCGGTCATGTCGTTACTCCGTAATAATGAATATCAGGTCTGGCTGCCGGTATTGATGCGCGCCCATTCGCCATGCGGGCCGGGCACGCCCGCACGCGCGGCAAACAGGGCGCAGGCACTCTGGCGTGACAGGAACCCCCCCTGCACCGCCTGGCCCAGCCCCTGCGCCAGTTGCGCGATCTCGCCCTCGGTGCCGGGGAAGTAGGGCGGCCATTGCAGCGCAAGGCCCATTGCATCCAGCCCCACATAATCCTGCCCGCCAATGCACAGCCCACCGGCCAGGACATGGGAAAAGCGGCAGGCCATGCGGTACAGCGCCAGCAGCCCGTATTCCCCGTAACAGAGCCGCATGCGGTCGGTCAGCCACAGCAGCGGCTGGTAGAGCATTTCCATCGCACGGCCCGATGTGGGGGCGGCCAGGCTGTCGGCCTGCGCGCGGTTGCCGTGGATCTGCTCCATCACGCTGGCGCGCAGTTCACGGTAATGGTCACGCATGGCGCCTGCCGCATCACCGTTTATTTCCAGCAGCTTGGCATCGCCATCCAGCGGCAGGGTCAGGGCACTGGCCGCGCCCCCGCTGCTGGCGGGCGTGCCGTCCGCATACGGGTCCGGCCCCGCGCGGATGACAAGCCGGGGGTCGGCGCTGTATTTCAGCCCCCGCCCGGATTGGGACAGCAGGTAATCGCACTCGATCACCGTATCGATGGCGGGCGCAAAGGTGCACGGGCCATCCACCACGCCGGGGGCGGCCAGGTTGGCCATCCACACCCATGGCACGAAGCCAAGGCCGTGATGGGTGCTGCGGGTGGCATCAATGCGTGCGGGCGGCCCGGCCTCCACACGCTGCGGCACGTAAACGTGGCAGTCCGCCCGGTCCCATACGCGCTGCCACCAGAACACGCTGGCGGCATCATCCGCGCCAATGGGCCAGCCCTGTGCGGCCAGCATCGCACCGCGCACCTTGTAGCACTCGGTCACGCTGGCCAGATCCCCCGCGCCATCCCATAGCGGGGTCAGGTAGCGGGTATCATGCAGCTGCGCGCGCAGGCGGCGGCCCACGGCTTCAACCAGCACCGCGCTGGACCCGATGGACCCGCGGGTCGCGGCCTCCATCATCAGGGCGGGGAGTGCGGTCTCGGCGGCCAGTTGCGCCAGTATGGCGGGAAGCTGCGGGTCGGTGGCCACAAGGCCGGGCCAGTGCGACGCCCCGAACAGCAGCGAGACCGCATCATCCACCACCGCGCGGCACATGTTGGTGCGCACCGATGGCCTGCGGGCTGAGAGCGGGATGTATTCCCCCGCCCCGTTATATTCGCGGCCAAAGGGGTTGGGAATGGCGTCGTACTGCGTGCCATCCAGCACGCGGGCCAGTGCCGCCAGACGGTGGGCGCGCACGGGCAGGTCCGGGTCGCGCGGGTAGGTTAGGCTGAGTTCCTGCCAGTCCATGCTGTCATGCTCCGCTGCTGTGGGCAAGGGGATGCAGGCTGTCTCTACCTGCTGTTTTTATAGGTGAAAAAACGTACGGACTGGTCTAGACAGTCTGCCGCCCGTTAACTGGAGAGAACCTTATGCAATGCGTGCGCCCCCCATGCTGATGGGTATGGTGGAAGTTGTCGTGGGCCTGCTTGTGCTGGGCTGGGGGGTGCGCGGCATGCTGCGCGGCCCGGCCCCGGTCAGCCCCCGCCCCGCAGGCCGCCCCATGCGGGTGGAGCCGCGCACGCTGCCCCGCAGGCCCCCTGCCCCCGTGCCGGATGCCGTTATGGAACCCGTGGGGGACACCCCGGCGGATGCGCCGGTGGATGCGGGGTTCAGCGTGCCTGTTTCCATGGCGGATTACGGCTGGGCGGTGCGGCTGTACCAGCCCCACCCCCTGCTGAGCGCGTGGGAATGCCGGGTGCTGCGCAGCCTGACGGGTCAGGTGCCGCCGGGCGTTCTGGTGTGCCCGCAGGTCAGGCTGGCGGATTTCATCGTGCCGCGCGGCCCGGATGCGGATGCCAACCGCAGGGCGTTTTACAAGATTGCCTCCAAATCCGTGGATTTCCTCATCATCCGCGAAGGCGATGGCCATGTGCTCCTGGGCGTGGAACTGGATGACAGCACCCATGACCTGCCCGAGCGCCAGTACCGTGACGGGCTGGTCAACGCCGCTTTTGCACAGGTCGGCATACCGCTGCTGCATGTTGTGCCGGGGCAGCGGGTGGACGTAACGGGGTATTTTGCGGACGTGATGGCCTGAAACCCCAGCAGTAAGACGGCCTTCCTGAAAAAGGGTGGCACCCAGAAACCTTTTACAGTTCACGCAGGCCTACCGCCCCATGTTGAACCGCGTGGGCACCCACCGCGCGGGGGCCGCGGGCGGGGCGGCCAGCATGAGGTCACTCAGCGCCCAGACCAGCGCATCCGCCCGGTCGGGAGACTGCGCGCCATGGTAGCCACTGGCGGAAAACTGGCATAGCTGCGTCTCCAGCGCCGCGAATGTGCCGTGATGCGTCACCCGCCCCTGTTCATACAGCGCGGCCACCGGCTCGGCGCGGGCGGCCTTGCCCCGGCTGGCGCTGACCATGGTCAGTGCCGCATTGGGGTTCAGGCCGCGCAGGGTTGCCTCCACCAGCGCACCGCCAAAATTCTGCTCGGCCACAATCCGCTCCGCCCCCCAGTCCGCCTGCGCCTGCAATGCCGCGCGCGCCCAGCCCGCCGGGCTGTCACGGCGTGACAGGTCAGCCAGGACATGACCCGCCCCGGCGGCATCCACACCGCAGACCACAATGCCGATCTCGTCCGATCGCATGTCTTCCGGCCCCGAACAGCCCGACGGGTCCACCGCCACCACAATCCGCCGCATGTGCGCGGCAATGGCGCCACGCGTGGCGGGGGTGATGGCAGCCGCGCGGGCAAAATCCTCCATCCGCCACAGCGCGCCATCCACCGCGTGCTGGTATTCGCCCTCCATGAAGCGCCTGCGTTCCCGCTCGGGCAGGGCCGCAAGCTGGGCCATGTACTCCGCCGAGAGGTTGGCGCGGTTACCCGCCGGGTTAAGCTGCATGGTGGCATGGCGCGCGCGGTCCAGTGGCGTGCCGGATGTGGGTTCCACCCCTTCCTCAAACACGCGGTACAGCCAGTGGCTGGTGGTGGGGGGATTGGCGTCGACATATTCCTTCAGCGCCAGCGGGCTTTTCTGTGCCAGCCGCGTCAGCAGCATGTTGCGCGCGCCATAGGTGATCTGGCTGGCTTCGTTCAGGTAGACGGTGGCGAATTCCAGCCCGAGTATCTTTTCGGTGCGTTCTTCATCATCCAGCCCGCCAAACACGATGCTGGACCCGTTGGGCAGTTCCACCGTCCAGTCGGTGCGCGACAGCGCCCACGGAACAGTGGGAAAGCACGCGCGCATGACGGCGGGAAACGTATCAGCCACGACCGTGGCCCGCAGCGCGTTCAGCCGGTGGCGGAAAATGCCGTGCCGCGTGCCCCCCGCCCGCAAGGCCCGGATGACCATGGCGCGCACAAGCACGAACGTCTTGCCCGACCGCGCGCCGCCGCGCAGCAGGATATGGGTGGCCGCACTGCCCAGCAGCCGGTTGGCGCGGCGCTGGTCCGGGGTCAGGCTAAAGGTCTGTGTCATCGGGCGTTATGGCAATGGTAATGGCGGGTGCGGGTTCGGCGCGCCGTTCGACCGTGGGGCGCAGGCGGGTGGCCACCCACATGCGCGCTTCCATGCGCAGCTTTATGGCGGGCACGTCGTCACGCCCGGTGGCGCGGTCGGCAATGCTCACGATCTCTTCCGCCAGCGCATCGGCCGCCGCTTCGCGCGCCAGGGCATACAGGCTGCGGAATTCGGGGTTGGCATGCAGCCAGCGCAGCACTGTGGCGCGGTGCGGCATGGCAGGGTCGGTGCAGATGGCGCGCAGGCTCTGGCCATTGCTCAGGCGGGCGCAGATTTCATCGGCCAGCCTGCGGCTGTAGGCCCCACGCCGGGGGGACGGGCCAGCGGGTTCGGGCATCGCCGCCCTCCGTTGCGTGGTTATGCCATTATGGAAGGGTTGTATGGAAAAATCGTGCAGGCAGCAAATAAACCGGGCAATGGCAGGGTGTATTCCCAGGCAATATGCCGGGAAAATGAATAACAGGCTTTGGGTGCGCCCCTGCTTGGGAACGGCGGCGTTACCTGAAGTATTGTGGAAAAAGCTTTACCAGAAACTTTCTTACGATTGCCGGATGTTTCCCGGTTTTCCAGCCCGCCCCGGCAAGTGAAGCTACCCCATTATGGCAGGGTTGTAAGTAAAAACCGTGCAGGTGGCAATCATGTCAGGGCTGTGGCGCGGATGCTGGTTTTACCGGCTTTGGCAAAATATCCTGCCCCAACGGCTGCGTCCTGCCGCACCATTTCGATATTTGAGGGTTTCTGGATTAATGAAAGTAACAAGCTACGGTCTTTTCTGGAGAGAGGACGAGATTGACTGGCACCCCGGCAATGGCAACCACAACAGGTTCCGCCTGCTGGGGCGGGTTGGCAGTAATCGGGGCCATATAAAAATTGTGGATTTCCGCCACCAGCAGGGCATCTACATCCTGTATGACCATTACGGCCCGGGTTATGTCGGGCTGACGCGCAATCAGGGACTGGGAAAGCGGCTGAAGGACCACACACAGGACCATCTGGCCGGGAAATGGGACCGGTTCAGCTGGTTCGGCTTCCGGCCCATTGATGAAACCCCGACCGAACACGGCCTGCTGCCGCTGGGTGAGACAAAGGAAGACCTGACCGAAGAAACCAATACCACGATTGGCGACCTGGAAGCGCTTCTGATCCGGGCCATCGGCCCGAAGCGCAACAGGGTTTTCATGGGGTTTGGCAATGCAGAGGAATGGACCCAGATCGAATACGACCGGGTTGATACCTACATGAACCGCCTGGGGAATGATTAGGGGCCGTGGGGCAAGGCCTGCCGGGAATGCTTCAGGAAACGTCGCCTTTTTGAAAAAAGGCGACACCCGGGTTTTTTATCAATGGGTTGTTTTGGACAGCCCCCAGACGGTGGGCACGGTATCCGGCCCCGCATGCCCCGCCCGCGCCATGTCCCGCACCGCGTCAAACACCACTGGCCCATGCGCGTAATCGCGCTGGCAGTAGCGCAGGCCGGTCAGGGCAAAGACCAGTTCCACCGGTATATCGAAGTAAAAATCGATCATCCCCGGCGGGTAGCCACTCTGGGTTTCCTCCATTTCCATGGCCGTCCGCACGGTTTCCAGTTCCGGCGGGGGCGTGCCGTCCACCTTCAGGTCATGCGGGCCGGCCTGCCCGTTATGGGATACATCCCATATCCGCACCCCGTCACGCCAACAGGTGGCGGCGGCGGCGTAGGCGGGTTCATCCACCATGCAGGCCATGACCGTGCTGCCCGCAGGACAGGTGGCAAGACGGGCCGCAACCCGGTGGCGCAGGCCCGCGCCGTTGCACCACAGCGCCGTCCACCCGCCGGGCAGGCTGGCGACGCTGGCGGGCGCGGGGCGGGTGTCATCATCGGGCATGCCGGTTTCCTCCAGCCCGAAATGGCGCAGCACGGCCGCGCGGTCCATGCCGTGGGCCAGGAATACCCCCACCGTGTAGCCCACCGGGCGCGGGGGGCAGCTTTCACGGATATAGGGGCGCAGGCGGATGGGGGGAAAGATGTCGCGCGTGCCCTCGGTCGTGGTGGCGGGGCCGAAGGTGACGCGCCCTTCGGTTAATGTATAGGGGTGGACGATATGCTCCGCCGTGCCATCACGGTGCGCGCACATCATCACCACGGCCTGCGCGGGGTCGCTTTGCCCGGGCAGGATGACGGTGCAGTTGGCCACCATTGCCGCCGCGCGGTGGGGCGTTGCCGCCAGCACGCGGCCCAGCGCCGCGCGCGCCTGTTCCAGCTGCACGTCGCTTGATGCGCGGCCGGGCGGGTCCAGCAGGGTAATGCCGGCAATATAGGGTTCCAGCGCCACCGTGGCGCCAAAGGGGGCGAATACCCCGTCACGTGCCAGAAGGCTTTCCACATGCGGCACGATGGCCGCCGCCAGTGCCGCGAAATCCTGCTGCGGGGTGCTGAGCCAGTATGGCAGGTCCGCCGTGTTCCAGCCTTCGTACGGGTCCATCGCGCCATCCTTGTCCGTGGGCGGGGTCAGGCTACGTTTGGGGGATGTGGCGTGTCAATGCACGCCCGCGCACGGGCGGCGTGCGCGGCAATGGCGGGCCGCGGCACCTGACCATGCCGCAAGGGCATGCGGTGCGTGACGCCTGCCGGCCGGGCTTTTTTCAGGCCGGTTCCCGGTGGCGGCTGGCCCGGCCATGGCCGCCATCAGCCTGCGGGCATCGGCCATGGGACCGGCATGCCGCACGCCCCTTACGCCGCATGGGTGTGGTCATGCCCGTCATGGTCATGTCCGTCCGGGCCATGGTCATGGCCATCGTGGCTGTGGCGGTGGTGCAGGTCGGGATAATGGGGGTGGCGGTGCACCAGACGGGTATGCACATGGTAGTGGGTGTGCGGCTCCCCCGGCGGGTCGTCGTGGGTGTGGGTGTGCTGGTGGTGCCCGTCATGCACATGGCGGTGGGTGTGGGCCATTTCCTCGTGAATGTGTTCATGGTCGTGGCGCTCGCTCAGGTGCAGCCACAGGCCGATGCCCATCAGCCCCCCCGCCACCGCCAGCCGCGCCGCGTCATGCACGCCAAACACCACAAGCGACACCACCGCCCCCACAAACGGCGCCAGCGCGAAATACGCCCCCGTGCGTGCCGCCCCCAGATGGCGCAGCCCCAGCATGAAGGCCACAAGGCTGATCCCGTACCCCGCGAACCCCACCGCCATGGCCCCCGCCACCAGTACCGGCCCCGGCAGGCCCGCATGCATGAACACCAGCGCCAGCGCCATGTTCACGCCCCCCGCCACCAGCCCCTTAAGCATGGCGATGCGCACCGGGTCCACCGCCGAAAGCCGCCCGCTCAGATTATTGTCAATGCCCCAGCACACGCATGCCGCCACGATATACAGCGCCCCGGGCGAAAGGGTGGCCCGCCCCTGCCATGACAGCACGACCGCGCCCGCCACGATGCATACCGCGCCCAGCAGCAGCCTGCGGTCCACATTTTCACGGAACACCACCCATGCAATCAGCAGGGTGGCAATGCTTTCCACATTCAGCAGCAGCGAGGCCCCGGCCGCATCCGTGCGCGCAAGCCCCAGCATGAGCAGCAGCGGCCCCGCCACCCCGCCGGTGGCGATCACCCCCAGCAGCCACGGCAGGTCACGCCGCGCCAGCGGGGCTTCATCATGCGTGGGCAGCCGCAGGGCCGCGCGCGCGCCCAGCACCACCGCCAGCCCCAGGCCGGAACCAAGATAGAGCAGCCCCGCCGCCATCTGGGCCGGCATGCCCCCCAGCAGCAGCTTGGCAAAGGGCGTGCTGACACCAAACAGCACGGCGGAAAGCAGGGCGAGGCCAAGGCCGGTCTTGTTCATGCCGCCACCCTATCATGTCCGGCACGGCGCTGCCATTGCCATGCGGCACGCACGGGGCACTGGGCATGACCGGGCCGCCGCCGCCACTGCGGATGCGCCCGCGCCGGCCCGGCATGGAGCCCACCATGCCGGCATCGTTACCGGCACGGTCATTCCATCAGCAAACGGGCATGACCATGACGTTAAGGACAGACCCCGCGCGGCCGCGACCAGCGCATGCGCCATGCCCGGCCCGTGCCCGGCCACGCCCTGCCGGAATCCCATGATGGCCCGCAACACCCCCCGTCCGGCGCGGCCTGCCGCTGTTCCCGCGCCCGCCTCACCATTGATCATGCAGCACATCCAGCGCGCGGTGCAGGGTGCGCAGGCGGGTGCCGGGCTGTTCATCCATGCCGCACACCGCGCATACCACCTGCCAGCGCGCGGGCGTAAGCAGGGCATGCGCGCGGTCCAGGCGACGGCGGGCCTGCATGCTGGCCTCGGCATCCTCCAGGCTGGCCCCGCCGCCCGCGCCGGTATGGGGGGTATAACACTGCACCAGCCGCCCGGCCCGCACCGCGCGCCGCCATGTAGCGCGAAAGCGCAGCCCCACCGCATGCTGTTCGGGCGTCAGGGCGGCGTTGGCGCGGTGGAACAGGCGGTCCAGCACACAGGTATCCAGCACGCGGCGCACCGGCCGGGGCCGGGTGTGGGGGGCCAGTTCCATGCGGGTGGTCTCCACCACGCGGGCGGTGGCGGCGGGGCCGGTGGCCCCCATGTCGGGCTTCAGCCCGGCGGCAATGTCGCGCGCCAGCAGGCGGGCACGCCGGTCAGCCCGCAGCAGGGCCGCGACACGGGCGCGTTCGGTGACGGAAGGGGATGGGAGCATGGGCGGCCTCGCATGACTTTGTGCACAAAAGTCATACTAACGCCGGGCCATGCAGGCAGGCAGGCCATCCTCCCCCGGCACGGGCGGGCGGCAGGCCGGGAAAAAGGGCGGTGGCAGGCAGCCTTCCGCGCATGACGGGTCCCTGCCGTGTCCGGCCCCTGTACCGGCGGGTCCGTGGTAAAACCGGCGGCCTGCACCACACCGTACCGCCCGTTCCATGGTGGCGCAACCATGCAAACCGGCGCGGGGTGTTCCCTATGTTCCCTATGTTCCCTATGTTCCCTATGTTCCCTATGTTCCCTATGTTCCCAACTGTTTTACAGAACAGTAAACGAATAGCATGCCCTGTCGCCCTGTCGCCCTGTCGTACACCAGATGGCAGAAACAGCGGGAACAAAGGGAACAGAGGGAACACAGGGAACAGGCCCGCCCGGCGGGGACTGACGGTTTCGTGATACAATCTGTAAAATCCCTGCCCCGCAGGCGGCGTTACTTCCGCCAGACCCTGTAATGGCAGGTTGTTGTCCTGCCCCGGTGGCCTGTTATCGGCAATACGGGCGCCACCATGCGGATGGGGGATGGTCCTGCACGTTTTAATAACAATAAAATAAATAAAAACAAAAAAATAATACGCGAATCGCATTTTTTCGAAATAATAAATAACAATAAATGTGTATATGGAATCATCTTTTATTTGTGTGTGAGAACGATCATGTACAGAACCACCGTGGTGGAAGATGCCTCCATTGACACGACACCCCCGCCCGCCGTCACCCCGGCCATGGCCGAACTGCCCACGGCCACCGCCCTGCCCGCGCTGGCGTCGGCCGATGTCGCCCCGCTGGCCCGGCCCGTCATTCCCGCGCTGACGGGCATACGCGGGGTGGCGGCGGCATGGGTGGCCACCCACCACATGCTGCCGCCGCTATGCGCCAGCATCGGCGTGCACGCGCTGGACCATTCCAGCGTGGTGGAAAACGGCTTCCGCGCGGTGGACCTGTTCTTCATCCTGTCCGGGCTGATCCTGATGCTGACCCATGGGCATGACTTCGTGGTGCAGGACATGGCGCCGGTGCGGCATTTCCTGATCCTGCGCGTGGTGCGCGTGGCCCCGCTGCATGTGCTGATCATGCTGGCCATCGTGCCGTTCGTGCTGTCACAGCCCGATTTCGTGCGGTGGTCGCGGGTCTATACCTCGCCCGAATATGCCTACCGGCAGCATGATTTCTCATGGCCGGGCTTTGTGCAGAGCCTGTTCCTGCTGCAGGCGCTGACGGTGGCCAAGCTGGGCACATGGAATGGCCCGTCATGGACACTGAGCGCCGAGGTACTGGGCTACTTCCTGTTCCCCGCCATGGCGTGGGGGCTGCTGGGCATCCGGCGCGTGGCGCTGCCGCACCTGCTGGCGGCGGCCCTGCTGGGGGGGGAATGCGTGGTGCTGGCGCTGGCCCACCATGCCCATAACAACCCCAGCGGGCCGATGGGCACGGTGCGCATGCTGGGCGGCTTTGGCGCGGGCATGGCGCTGGGGCGCGCGGTGATGATGGGGGGCGTGTCCACCCGCGCCGCCGCCATCATGACATGGGGCGGCGCGGGGCTGGTGGCGCTGGGGCTGGTGGTGGTGGTGTTCTCGCCCGTCATGGTGTTCGGCTTTACGTGGCTGCTGGCGGGGCTGGCCTGCCGGACCGGGCTGCTGGGCCGGGTGCTGGGCTGCCGGCCGCTGCTGTGGCTGGGGGCGGTGTCATTCCCGTTCTACATGGTGCATTTCTTCGCGCTGAAAGTATTCGAATGGTATTTCGACCCCCGCTTCGAACAGATGGGCGTGGCCGTGACCCTTCTGGCCTGGGCGCTGCTGCTGGGTGTCATGTTCACGCTGGCCATCGTGCTGCACAGGGGGGTGGAACGCCCCAGCCACCGCCTGGCGCGCAGGCTGGCGGCGGGCGTGCGCATCACCCCCCTTGCCCCGCCCGTGCTGCCCGCGTAGCCGCCGCCATTCAGCCCCCGGCCGTGGCGGGCACGGGGGTGGGCAGGTCCTCGTCCTCATGCACCACGCGGGTGGGGAAGGCGCTGCCGCTGACCGCCACCAGCGCCATGCACAGCACGCCCACGCCAATGGCCGTGGGCGCCAGCACCCCCTGCCCGTGCAGGGCCAGCAGCCCGCCCCCCACGGCCGAGCCAAGCAGGATGCCGATATTGCTGGTGGCATTCACCGCCGCCCCCGCGATGTCGCCCGTGGTGGCCTGCGTGCGGATGGCACCGGACATGAAGAACGGAATGGCCCCGGCATAGCCCGCGCACCAGACCGCGCCCGCCGCAACCGACCCGATGCCGCTGGTGGCATGGCCCACCAGCAGGCCAATCCCCGCCAGCAGCAGCGCCCCCGCCCCCAGCATGCCCAGACGCGGGCTGGCATCAACCAGCTGCCCCGCGCCCCACAGCCCCGCCAGGCTGCACACGCCGATGGCCAGCAGGTCAAGGCTGAGTGTCGCCTGCGGCAACCCGTGGGCCACCAGCACCGGCGCGATATAGGTATAGACAAGGTTATGGGCGAAGAAGAACCCGGTGGTGACCGTCAGGATCACGCCAAAATCCCGCACCGCGCGCCCGCTGCCCCGCAGGCCGGAGCGGGCCGCGCGCACCGGGGTGGCAACGGCGGGCAGCGCCACCATCACCACCACCGCAAGCACGGCGGCCAGCCCGCCCGCCGCCAGCAGGGCCGCCCGCCAGCCCAGGAACTGCCCGATGGCCGCCGCCGCCGGCACCCCCGCCACCGCGCCGAACGACGCGCCGCAGAACACGAACGAAATGGCCCGTCCGGTAACCCGCCGGGGCACAAGCTGGGCCGCATAGGCCGAGACGATGGACATGAGCAGCGCATGCGCCCCCCCGCCCACCGCGCGCCCCACGCATAGCAGCCAGAAGCTGGGGGCGAACGCGCCCATCAGGTTGGATGCGGCGTAGCCCGCCAGCGCCAGCAGCACCAGGCGCTTGCGGTTGACGCGCGCGGTCACGATGGTCAGCGGCACCGCCAGCGCGGCCACGATCAGCGCATAGGCGCTGACGGCCATGCCCACCTGCCCGGAATTGAGGTGGAAGGACCGCGCCATTTCCAGCAGCAGCCCCACGGGGGCCAGTTCGCTTGTTATGGCGGTAAAGGTAGCGGCGCACAGCACGCACAGGCCAAGGGCCGCGGGCCGGGACAGGGTGGAGAACATGGCTGTCGTTCCAGGGTTATTGTTTTTTGCGCCATATCCACATACCGCCCCGGTGGGAAGGAATTTCACGCGCCCGGGAAATGCGTCCGGCACAATAAAGCCATGCATTTTACGCCTGCCGCGCAGGGCATGGAAACCGGCCCGGTTCCGGCAGCCATGAGGCCCCGCCACCTGCGCTCCCCGGCCCGTTGCACGACGCGGGGCAGGGGTGGCGCGAGCGGGTGGTTCACCCCGCCCCGCCCGGCTGCCAGACCCAGTGGGTGGCGCCACCGCTGCGCACCTTGTGGCGCGCCCAGCCCATGGCGCGCAGCACCACGCCCGCGCGCTGCTGGGTCGCGCGGTCCTGCCGGTCCCGCGGCAGGCCAAGGGCCATGTGCAGCACATCGGCCATGCGCACGCCGCCCGCCCCCCGCCCGGCCAGCCACGCGGCAATGGGATCGTGCCACGGGTCATCGGGCAGGCGGGCTTCCTGTGCCGCCTGCGCGGTGATGGCGATGGCGGGATCATCCAGCCACAGGGGCATGGGGCTGGTGGCCTCCCGATGGTCCGCCTCCGCCCAGAGCTGGGACCTGTGGGCGGCAACCCAGTCCGGATCGGCGCGGGTGCAGCTGATGGGCCAGTAGCGGCGGTTGCCGGTGGGGTCGGTCAGGTAATCGCATTCATTGGTGGTACCAACGAACACGCACTGGCGCGGGCGGATGACCTCGGTCGTGCCGTAGCTGGGGCGGTAGCGGTCATGCTGGCGGCTGAAGAACGCCTTGGCATCACGGCTGGTGGACCGGCCAAGCGCCTGCAGTTCCCCCAGTTCCACGCACCATACGCCCAGCAGCCCCTGGGCGGCGTCCTTGTCCCCCAGGTCGCGCGGCAGGTCGTCCTTGAACCATGCCGGGCCGAACAGCGCGGCCAGCAGGCGGCTCTTGCCCATGCCCTGCGCGCCCTCCAGCACGGGCACGTAGTCGAACTTGCAGCCCGGCTGGCGCACGCGCCGCACCGCGCCACACAGGAAGCGCGCGCCCACGGCGGCATGACAGGCCGTAGGCACGCTGCATGTAGGCCTGCACCAGGGCGGTGTCCGTGTCCTCCATCATGCGCGGATACGGCCCCGGCGGGGCGGCCGCGCCGTCAAAGGCGGCCGGCGGGGCACGGGTCAGCATGGGGCGGCAGCCAAACGCATCCCACGCCAGCAGGCCACGCAGCAGCGGGTCATGCCCCAGCAGCACCAGGCAGTTGCTGAGCGAGGCCGACACCCTGCCCCGCGCCCCGCGTACAAGCAGGTCCATCCATGCGGCGGTGACGGTGGCGGGGGATGGGGCATCAGGCATGGACGGACCTCGGGCTGGATGGGTTCTGGCGCGGCGGCGGACAGAGGGGGGAATGCGGTGTGGGGGCGTGGTACGGCCACCGCATGGACAGTGTGCGGGGCAGTGGTACGCGGTGGCATGGAATGTCAGGAAAGCGGCCGCCCGCCCGTGTCCGGGCCGGCGGGGCCAGGGCGGGGCCGGTGCGTTCAGCCGCCAGGGCGCGGGTTGCGCAGCCCCGCCCCCAGCCCGGAGCGGATGGTGGCGCGGGCCTCGGCTGGCGGAATGTTGCGCAGGCGGGCGGCGTGCAGCAGCGTGTCGCGCGCCGTGGCCGGGTCCAGCAGCCCCGCCCCGCACCACCGGCCCAGCGCATAGGCCCGGGCGTTGAGCGTGGTGTTGGCCATGCCCCGGGGCGCATCGCACACCGCATGCAGCGCGCGCATGAGCGTGCCCCGCATCCGCTCCCCATCCATGCGGGGCACGGGCCGCGACGGGACGGCGGGCGGGGCCAGCAGCGCCGCAAGCCATGGCGGTATGGGCGGCGGGGGCACCACCCAGGGCGGGACGCGCCAGGTATAGGCCCCGCCCGTGGCCGGGTGCGTGCCGGGCGGGATGGTGACCGCCTGCGGCCCCCGGTGCGGGTCCAGCCCCGGCGCGGGATGGCCTGCATGACCGCGCAGGGCCTCGCCCCGATGGGCAAAGAACAGCACCGCCCCGCCAGAACCGCCGGTGCGCGTCATGGGCCGGGGCGGCAGCGGGCCATGGCGGCGGACCAGGGCGGCCAGCGCCGCCACCCCATCGGCCGCGTGCGTGCCCGGCCGGTCCACATCCAGCGCGAACAGCCCCGACGGGCCGCACACCACCCGCCAGCCGCAGCCCGGCCAGCGCGCGCACCACCGGGCAATCGTGTCCAGGTGGCAGGTTGCCTGCCCTGCCGCGCCGCGAAAGCACGCGGCGCGCGATCCCGCCCGCACGGGATGGACATGCCAGCCCAGCCGGGCCACGCGGTACAGGTCTGGCGGGATGGGGGCGGTATGGGTCATGGCCGGTGTTTTATGGGATATATCCCAATACGTCAAGCAGTAATGGGATACGTCCCCCCTACCCTTCCGGCCGGGTTTATGGGACAGTTCCCATTATGGATACACGCTCCCCCGCCGCCGCCGAGATCGAACGCCGCATGGCGCTGCTCAAGCTCAATAAAAAGCGCCTTGCCGAACTGGCGGGCCTGAACGAGACGTATGTGCACGACATCCTGCGCGGCAAGTCGCGCAACCCCGGCGGCGACCGGCTGGAAAAGGTGGCCGCCGTGCTGGGCTGCACCGCAAGCGACCTGCTGCGCGCGCCCGCCGCCGGTGGCCCCAGCTCCGCCGCCCACCGGCTGAAGGCGCTGCGCGAACGCGGGGGCTACACCGTGCGCGGGCTGGCGCGCGACCTGGGCATGGGGGAGCGGTTTTCCAGCTATGCCTTCTATGAAAACAAGCTGAAGAAGGACTTCATTCCCGTTGACCTGGTGCGCAGGCTGGTCCCGCTGCTGACCGACCGGGGTGACCCGCCCATTGCCGCAAGCGAGGTCTGGGCACTGTGCGGCATCGTGCCCGGCGCCACCGACCTGAACGAAAGCATAAGCCGCGCCGAACGCGCCAGCATGCCCGTGCATGATGATGACGGCGCGATTACGGTGCATGAATACGACATCTCGCCCCAGGCGGGCGGCGGCGCGATCGTGGACCACACCGCCTGTGGCGATGGGGAGGGCCACCCCACGCTGGAGTCATGGCGCATCCCGCGCAACTTCATCCGCAACTACCTGCCCGATACGGCGGGGCTGGCCATCATCCGCGTCACCGGCAATTCCATGGAGCCGGAATTCCTGGCGGGTGACCGGGTGCTGGTTGATACCGGGCACCGCATCCCCTCGCCCGACGGGGTATATGTCCTGTGGAACGGCATGGGGGTCGTGATCAAGCAGCTGATGCTGGTGCCCAATTCCCGCCCGCCGCGCATCCGCATCATCAGCGTCAACCCCACCTATCCGGTGGATGAGGTCGATGCATCCGACCTGGTGATCAACGGCCGGGTCGTGGGCAAGTGGGTGTGGAAATAGCGCACCGGCCTGATGTGGCCACTGCCCTATCACGGCCGCATTCATCGCGCAGTCATGCATCCCGTGCCCGCCACCACTGCCCGGATGCCCCATGCCTGTCCTGCCACAACCCCACGCCGTGACGGGCGCCAGCCTGTCATGACCATGCCGACATCCCCCCGCCTTCCATGCCCAATCCCGCCATCCGGCCCCAATACCCGGAAATACGGCGGTGCGGCCGCATGCCGACGGCGTGGCGGGCGGCATGGACGGGCGGTTTGGACGGGCAGTTTGGCAGGGGACCGGGCATGCCGGACCCTGACCCGTCATGCCCTGACCCGTCATGCCCTGACCTGTCACATAACGACCTGTCACGCCCTGACCTGTCATCACGCCATGGCCGCCCCATTGCCGACCCCAACCGGAAGCTCCGCCGCATGACCGACCCGATGCCCCGCCCCCTGTCCGAAATCGCAAGCTATCACGCCCATGTCTATTTTGACGGCGCGCAGGCCCGCGCGCTGGCGGCACGCCTGCGTGAACAGATTGCCGCGCGCTTTGCCGTCAGGCTGGGCCAGTGGCATGAACACGCGGTCGGCCCGCATGTGGCCCCGATGTACCAGGTGGCCTTTGACCAGGCCGCGTTCGCCCGCCTGGTGCCGTGGCTCATGCTCAACCACGCGGGCCTGAGCATCCTGATCCACCCCGGCACCACCAACCCCCGGCGTGACCATATACGCGACGGGCTATGGATCGGCCGCCCCCGCGCCCTGCTGGCCGACCGCCTGCCCGAGCACACCGACACGCCCGACCAGCCGGGGGAGGTCAATACCCAGCCGGACCCTGCGGCGGTTATCTGACAGGCCCGGCAATCAGGTCCAGCAGCGCCTCCGCCGCCGGGCTGCGGTAGCGTTCCCTGTGGCGCAGGCCGTAAAACGCGCGCTGGCCCAGCGCCTGTGGCACGGCATGCAGGCTGCCCGCCGCCAGTGCCGGGGCCACCACCAGGGCGGATAGCGCGCTGATCCCCGCCCCGGCCTCCACCGCCGTGCGCACGCTTTCGTTGGAAGGCAGGACAAGGCTGACCGCAAGCCCGCCGGGGTCGATGCCGCGCTGGCGCAGATACCCCTCCAGTGTTGCGCGCGTGCCCGAACCCGCCTCCCGCATTACCCATGTGGCCGCGCGCAGCCACCCGGCATCCACCTCACCGGGCAGGCAGGGCGTGGGGCCGACCAGCAGCATGCGGTCATGCGCCAGCGGCCACTGCGCCAGCGCGGGGTCATCCACCACCGCTTCGACAATGCCCAGGTCCACCATCCCCTCACGCACCTGGCGGGCGGCTTCATGAGTGTTGGTAATGCCCAGTTCCACCGCAATCAGCGGGTAGTGCTGGCGGAAGCGGACAAGGACGGGCGGCAGCCAGTAGGCCGCAATGGTCTGGCTGGCCACAACCCGCAGCGTGCCGCGCTTCAGCCCGGCAAAGGCATCCAGCATGTGTTCCGCCGCCGTGGCGCGCGCCAGCACCGCACGCGCTTCGGGCAGGAACAGCGCGCCAGCACCGGTCAGCCTTATGCCGCGCCCCACACGGTGGAACAGCTTCACGCCGTGGCGGGCCTCCAGCGCCGCGATGGCGGCGGACACGGCGGATTGCGTGACATGCAGCGCACGGGCGGCGGCGGTTACGTGCTCGCGTTCGGCCACGGCAATGAAAAGGCGGAGCTGTTCCAGGGTCATGGCCGCATCCTGGCACAATCAATCGTTTATTGCGATTGGAATGACAGGAATAATGCGTTGGAGTGATGGGTTGCCCCGGCACTAGGGTGCGCGGCGAAAGGAAACCCGCCATGATCCCCCACCCCTGCCCCCGGCCCGCACAGGCGCACCTGCGCCGCCTCCTGCCCGGCATTGCGCTGTGCGCGTCGATCGCGGTGCTGGCCCGCGGGCTGGAGGCGGCGCAGATACGCCTGTGCGGCCGGGTATGGCTGGAGGCACTCAACACCGCCCTGCTGCTGGGCGTGGGCGTGCGGACGTGCCTGCGGCCCGGCGCGGTGTGGGTGCCGGGCATAAAATGCTGCGCGCGCACGCTGCTGAACGTGGCCATCATGTGCATGGGGGCATCCTTCAGCATGGGGGCGGTGCTGCGGGCGGGGCCGGGGCTGCTGGCGGCGGTGGCGGGCATGGTGGTGTTCAGCCTGTCCTTTACCTGCGCCGTGGGGTGGCTGGTCGGGCTGTCCGCCACCCGGACGCTGCTGGTGGCGTGTGGCAATGCCATATGTGGCAATTCCGCCATCATGGCCGCCGCCCCGGTCATCCATGCGCGTGAGGAGGACGTGGGCGCAACCATCGCCTTTACCGCGGCGGGCGGGCTGGTGGTGGTGGTGGGCCTGCCGCTGCTTGGCCCCCTGCTGCATCTGGGCGGGGCGGCCCATGGCGTGCTGGCGGGGCTGACGGTCTACGCGGTGCCGCAGGTGATGGCCGCCGCCGCCCCGTTCGGGCCGGTGGCGGTGCAGGCTGGCATGCTGGTCAAGCTGATGCGGGTGCTCATGCTGGGGCCGGTCTGTGCCGTGCTGTCGGTATTGCGCGCGCGGATGGCGCGGACGGGTCCGGCACGGGGGAGGGTACGGGTCGTGCCATGGTATGTCACCGGCTTCGGGGCCATGATGGGGCTGCGGGCCATGGGGCTGCTGCCACCGGGAATGGCGGCCGCGCTGGCCATGATGGCAACGGGGCTGACGGTACTGGCCATGGCGGCGCTGGGGCTGGGGGTACAGGCGGGCGCGGTGCTGCGCGCGGGGCGGCCGCTGGCGCTGACGGTTGTGTTCTCGCTGCTGGGCCTGATGGGGGCGGCCCTGGTGCTGGTGCGCGGCATGGGCTGATGCGTCCCGCGGGTCGCCGGCGCAGGCCATAGGGCGCTTGCCTGCGGCCACCCCGTGCGGCAAAGCAGGAGCATGTCCCCCTTGCGTACCTGCCGCCGCCATATCCGCGTTCTTGCCGCCTCCCCCACCGGGGGGGCGCTGGCGCTGCTGCTGGCCGCGCTGCTGGGCCTTGGCATGGCCAACAGCCCGTGGCGGGGGGTGTGGCAGGCCGTGGTGGCGCTGCCGCTGCGGCTGGGAATACTGGGGGCGCATGGCCCGGCCACGCTGGGGGCGTGGGTCTCGGACGGGCTGATGGCGCTGTTCTTCGCGCTGGTCATTGTGGAAATACGCAGGGAAATGGCATCGGGGCACCTGTCCTCTCCCCGGCAGGTGGCGTTGCCGCTGGTGGGGGCGGTGGGGGGCATGGTGGTGCCCGCGCTGGTCTATCTGGCGGTAACGTGGGGCAATGCGGCGGCCATGCGGGGCTGGGCCATTCCGGTGGCGACCGATGCCGCCTTTACCCTGCCCGTGGTGCTGGCGCTTGGCCCGCGCGTGGCACCCGCGGCCCGGACATGGCTTATGGCGCTGGCCATTTTTGACGATATCCTGGGCATCATCGTGATTGTGCTGTTCTACGGCACGGCGGTGTACTGGCCTGCCCTGCTGGCGGCGGCACTTGCCACGCTGGGGCTGGCCGGGGCCGGGCGCGCGGGGGTGCGGGGGCCGTGGCCCTATGTGCTGGGCGGCGGGGTGCTGTGGGTGGCCCTGCTGGCATCGGGGCTGCACCCGACGCTGGCGGGGGTGGTGGCGGGGCTGTGCCTGCCCGCCACGGCCGCGCCCGGCCGCCCCACGCCGCTGGACCGCGCGGCCCACGCGCTGGCGCCCGTGGTGACATGGGCGGTGCTGCCGCTGTTCGCCTTCATGAATACCGGGATTTCACTGGCCGGGACGCGGGTGGAAATGCTGCTGCAGCCCGTGCCGCTGGGTGTGATGCTGGGGCTGGTGGTGGGCAAGCCCGTGGGTGTGCTGGGGGCGACCATGCTGGCCACGCGGCTGCGGCTGGCCCCGCTGCCCGTGGGCACGCCGCCGGGCATGCTGTTCGGGCTGTGCCTGCTGTGCGGGATCGGCTTTACCATCAGCCTGTTCATGGCGGACCAGGCATTTGCCGCACCCGGACTGGCCGACATGGCCAGGCTGGGCATATTTGCAGGGTCCGCCCTGTCCGCGCTGGCGGGATGGGTATGGCTGCGCATGGTACCGGCCCCTGCCCCGGCCCGGCGGCCGGGATAGGCCGCATGCGCCTGCTCCCCCCATGTCGTCACACCCTGGCCGCCGGGCTGCTGGCGGCGGCCCTTGCGGATACGCCATGTAGCGTCAAAGGGTTCCGCCAGACCGGACAGACGTGAAGGTCAGGCCGGGGCCAGGCGCATCATCTCCCCCGCGTGCCGGAACCGGCCCAGGGCGTGCGCAGCCAGCGCCGGTACCGGGCCACGGGCCATGATGTCCGGCCTTACTGGTCAGCCGAGCCCGGCTGTTCGATAATGACCCGCATGCCCCATGTCTTCCCGCCATCGGTGGTTGTCAGCACGACCTGATAGGTTCCGTTATTGGGGATGATGATGTGATCCAGTGGCGTATCCGTTGATGGCCAGGTGATGTTCTTGTCATCATAATGCTTTAACGACACGGTCATCGGCACGACCGGCGCCGCCGTGATGCCGCTTATGATGGCGGCTTTCTGGATGTCCTTGGGCAGCAGGGTCCCGATCGCCCTGATGTCGATATCGCCGCCACGGTTGGAGGGCAGGCTCAGGATGGCGGAGATGCAGGTCTCGTATTCCCTGTAGCTCTCGCTGGTGCAGGGTGTCTGGACGGTCACGCTGGCCGGGGTGCCATCAGGAAGCCTGACGTCCGTTGCATGGGCCTGGCCGGCCAGCAGAAGCGCCGGAACAAGGGCAAGAAAACGTTTACTCATGGCACGCGACACCTTACGGCAGATTCGGACAACGCTCACAACCCTATCCAGTACTCCAGATCGTCTCCCCTGCACAGGATGCGACGGGACCATCCGGTTGGTTAACACATTATTTTATCATGGGACATATCCCGCGAAAATTCCCCTCATGCGCCGCGCGGGCGTCATGGCTTACGTTATTTTAATAATGTCGCATGCCCCACCCCGGCGCCCCGGTGCATGCGCCCGGATACGGGCCATATCACTGAAAACCATGCCTGAAATGACGGCAGCCGCCATCGCGGCCACCGCCGGATAAAAAACGGGGCGGTTACAATCCACGAAATTTGCATGCTAGCATGACACGGTGCAATCAGCTCAGCCCGTAAGGCCCGGTACCCGGCCACTATCGAAAAACAGTCAAGATAAAGCGGTACGTCGTTCAAGAGATGCAGAGTTCCCTTCTTATGAAAAAATTCACGGTGGTGCCGCTCGTTCTTCTGCTGGGTGGATGTTACGGCGTTGGCTCCCAGAGACTGGACCGTGATCAACTTGACTATTCCCAGGCGCTGATCGGATCATCCAAGCAGCAGACACTCCTGAACGTCGTCCGCCTGCGCTATGCCGACACACCGGGTTTCCTGGACACGACCCAGCTGATTTCCGGCTACCAGCTGCAGCGCAACATTTCCATCGGCGTCGGTTCGGATTCCAATCCGGTCCGGCCCGCCGGGGCTATCGGGGCACAGATACAGGAAAGCCCGACCTTCACCTTCCAGCCCGTTACGGGCGATGCCTATGCGCAGAGCTTCCTGCGCCCGCTGCCACCCGGCAGCCTGCTGCCGCTGGCCATGGGCGGGCTGCCCATAGATATCCTGTTCCGCCTGTCGGTCCAGTCGGTCAACCTGATCAACAACGTGGGGGCCATAGGGGGCGATGTTGGCAGGGGATCGCCCGAGTTTTTTGAACTCATCTATGATCTCCGCCGGTTGCAGATCGCGGGCCTGCTGGGCATCCAGCTTGAACATAGCGAGGAAATACCGGGCAAGACACCAGCCTTTGACCGGGTGTTCCTGACGGTCTCGTCAACGACCGACCCGATCCTGTCCGACGTGGTGAAGGCAACACGGCGTTTTTTTGAAATGGGCCCGAATGACGAGCGCGTGGAGGTCATATACGGGGCAGGCAGGCCGCAGCGTGGCCAGGTCAGGCTGCTGACCCGCACGATGCTTGGCGTACTGGGGCAGATTGCCTACCAGATCGACGTGCCACAGGAAGATATTGATTCAGGACGCACCCTGCCCAAGGTCATCCTGATCGGACGCAATACGAAGCCAACGGTTTTTGTCCATGTCAGTAACGAACGGCCGCGACTTTCTTTTGTAACGATAAAATACAATAACAAATTCTATTATATTTCGGATACGGACTTCCCCAGCAAGCTGGGGTTCACGATGCTGCAGATCCTGATGGAACTGTCAAAAACCACCAAGAACCCGGGCGCCGTGCTGACCATACCGGTCAACGGGTAACTGCCACCGGCGGCACGCGGGCCGCGCCGGGTTGCCAGCCCCCGCCATGCCGGGCACGCCATCACGCCTGGCCACGGCGGGAACACCGCGCCGCGGCCCGGACGCCGCGGCGTGTAAAGGCCGCGGGGATCAGTCCCCCGCGGCCCCCAGCGTGGGATAGTCGATATAGCCTTCCGGCCCGTGGGTATAGAACGTGGCGGGATCGGGCGGTGTAAGCGGCGCACCCGCGCGCAGGCGTTCGGGCAGGTCGGGATTGGCAATGAAGGCCTGGCCAAAGGCAATGGCGTCGGCCCGGCCGTCTTCCACCGCCTTTTCGGCGCTTTCGGGGGTGAAGCGCTCATTGGCGATATACACGCCGCCAAACTGCTTTTTAAGCTGCGGGCCAAGGCTGTCCGGCCCTTCAGCTTCGCGCGCGCAGATGAAGGCAATGCCGCGCCGCCCCAGTTCGCCCGCCACATAGCCAAATGTGGCGGCGGGATTGGAATCCCCCATGTCATGCGCATCGCAGCGCGGGGCCAGGTGCATGCCCACCCGGTCGGCACCCCAGACGCCAATGGCGGCGTCGGTCACCTCCAGCATCAGGCGGGCACGGTTTTCAATCGACCCGCCATACCGGTCGGTGCGGTGATTGGTGGAATCCTGCAGGAACTGGTCCAGCAGGTAGCCGTTGGCGCCATGAATTTCCACCCCGTCAAACCCGGCCACCTTCGCCAGTTCCGCGCCACGGCGGAAGGCGGCGACGATGCCCGCAATCTCCCCCGTTTCCAGCGCGCGGGGGGTGACGTAATCACGCAGGGGGCGCAGCAGGCTGACATGCCCCTTCGCCGCGATGGCGCTGGGGGCCACCGGGGCCTCGCCATTCAGGAAATACGGGTCCGAGATCCGGCCCACATGCCACAACTGCATGAAGATGCGCCCGCCCGCCGCATGCACGGCGGATGTGACCTTCTTCCACCCTTCCGCCTGTTCGGGGGTCCAGATGCCGGGCACGTCCTCGTATCCGATGCCCTGCGGGGTGACGGGGGTTGCTTCCGACAGGATCAGCCCCGCCAGCGCGCGCTGGGCATAGTATTCGGCCATCAGGTCGTTGGGGATGTGGGTGCTGCCCGAACGCAGGCGGGTCAGCGGCGCCATGACCACGCGGTTGGGCAGCGTCAGCGCCCCGACCTTGAGCGGGGTGAACAGGGTTGGCATGTCATATCCTCCACGGTTCGTTGTCGCGCGGATGATGGGCGCATCACCGCACGCCCGCAAGCCCCCGCCCCATGCGCAGGCAGGCGGCCTGCCGCATCCCGGCTTCGGGGAAAAAACCCGTCCATGCGGCCTTGCCACCCGATGCAGGGATTCATCCCGGCCCCTCGGGCGGTGGCAGGGCCTGGCGGATGGCGGTGGAATAATCCGCCCCGATCACCGCCCCCGGCGCGCGCCGGATGCGGCTTGCGGCGTGCAGCGCGGCATAATCGGGGTAGCGCTTTGCATCATACGGGCCAAGCAGGTCCATGTCATAGGCCATGTCGGCCGTGTGGCCGCTCAGGATCACGCGCCAGTCCAGCCGGTAGCGCAGCCTTGCCCCCGCGCGCGCCAGGATGCCGGTGGTGCAGTTGTCGGTCAGGGTGTTGTACCAGACCGGGTGGCGGGTGATGTCGTGAATGGCGGCCACATAGCTCAGGAACAGCCGCGTACGCACTTCGGGCCGCAGGTCCAGCCGGTACAGGTACACCCGCTCGCGCCGCACATCGGTGCGCACGCCAATCAGGTCACGCTCATCGGCGGTCACGTAGAACAGTTCGTAATGGTGGAAGAACCCGGCAATGGTGGAATAGGGAAAACGCGCCTGCCGCCGCGTCTCGATGGAGATGGCCAGGTGCTGCCCGTCACTGAAGCCAAAGCTCAGGAACACATGGGCAATGTTCTCCCCCGCCCAGTAGGAGGTGACAAGGTCCACGCTGTCCAGCCGGTTCAGGTCATAGCTGGCATCGTACCACGCGGGCAGGTAATCATTGACCGTGCGGTAGCGGAAATTGCGCACGTTGCGCACATGGATCACATCGCCCGTGCGCCAGGTATCGGCGGGGATGGCGTATTCCCCGGCCCAGACCCGGTCATTGCGCGGCGGGTCGGTCACGTACCACACGCCCGCCATCACCCCCAGCGCCGCCCGCACGCCGTGGCGCGCACAGGCCCCGCGCAGCCACCCCGCCCCCAGCATGCAGGCGGGAAAGGCCACCGCCAGCCCAACCCGCAGCGCATCGGGCAGGATGGTGGAATAATATAGCGCCCCCGTGCCCAGCGCCGTGCCCACGCCCCCCGCGATCCGCCCCGCCCATGGCCCGACGGCCGCCCGGCGGCCCGCCCTCATGGCCCGGCCAGCCGGGCGGGTGTGACGGACAGGCCCGGATTGGCGGCAAGCTGTTCAAGCAGGATGCGCTGCACCTCGGCTATGGTCAGGGGGTTGGACTGGGTGGAATGCTCCGAATTGCGGACAACCAGTTCGGATTCCACGCCGGGAATATGCGCGCTTTCATAGGACACCACGCCATCATCGGCATGGGCCAGGTCACGCGGGTTGCCGCACACGGGTATGATGGAATGGGTGTGCACATCGGCCACGATGGGAATGGTGGGCAGCGTGCGCATGAACGCGCTGCGTGGCGACATGGCGTAAACGCTGCCCAGGCGGGGAATGCTGTTGCGCAGGTGCGTGCTGTCGCCCGCCGCACTGGTCACGATCTCACGCGCGGTTTCCGTTACACTCAATGGCAGGCTGGCCATGCCCCCGATCAGGCGGGCCACCGACAGCCCGGCCAGGTAGCTGCCATGCTGGGGGGTGGAGATGAACACCACGCGCTCGATTTCCGGCATGGGGGTGGGGAACATCGTCTTTTCCACCAGCGCGCGGGTCTTCGCATCCAGATGGAAGGACGAAAGCGGGCGCCCCGCCGTGCCGTCCCACAGCCGGCTGCCGGGGTCGATCACCAGCATGCGCGCAAGCAGCCCCCCCTGGCTGTGGCCCACCAGCGTGATGTGCCCCAGCGCCGGGTCCGCCGCAACGCCGCCCAGATCCGCCACCGCCTGTTCAATGGCATGGCGCAGCTGCCAGGCGGAATAGGGTATGGGACTGGCGGTGGCGTAGGAGAAGAACCAGAAGTCAAAATGGTTGCGGATGGCCGGGTCTTCCAGCAGGTCGTTGACCATGCTGGCCCAGCGGTACGGGCTGGAGGCGGTGCCATGCACGAATATCACCGGCATGCTGCCCCGGTGGCGCGGCGTCATGGCCACCAGGCGCGGGCGGGTGCCGTCAAAGGTCGTGCCATCAAAAAAGCCCCGGTATTCCTTCGTGCCCAGCGCGGTATCAACCAGGCTTAGCGCGCGGCCCGCCGTCTGGTCATACGCCACCGGCACCCGTGCCGTGCCAATGGGGGTGGTGGCGGTGCCCTGTTCCATCACGCGCAGCACCAGCCGCCCGTGCAGCCGCGTGCCCAGCACCTGCGCGCGCGGGCTGTCCAGTTCCATAAGCAGGCTGGCGGGCATGCGCAGCCGGTCGGACACGCTGAAGCTGCCATCGGGCACGGCCGCCGCGTCCGGCACGGGGGCGGCGGGGGCCGTGGGATCGGGACGGGCCTGCACGGTCAGGGCCTCCCCCAGGCCGGGGGTGCGGTAGATGTTGTTGATGCCGCTTACGCCCATCGTGGCGGTGGGGCGGATATTGTCCAGCACGCGGCCGTGCCAGTGCAGCTGCGCGGGATCGGCCACAAGATCGATCGTGCCAAAGGGCAGCGCCAGGTGCTGGTCCGCCACCGTGACCGACGCGCCGAAGGCCGCCGCCAGCCCCAGGTTGTACAGGTCCCCCGCCTGCCGGAAGCGCGGGTCATATCCGTCCGGCCCGCCCGCCTGCCCCGGCTGCAGATAGGCATAGGCATAGACGGCGGCGGCCAGGAAATCCTGAGGCCGGTGATGGCGCAGCCCCTGCCGGTAGCTGAGTTCGGCCAGCGCGAACAGCACGTCCGCCCCGTCATCATGGCCCGACGCCTGCGTACGCAGGGTGGCGATGGCGCGGTCGGGGCTGGCGCGCCACAGGGCCAGAAGCGCGTGGCGGCGCAGCACGATCAGCGTGCTGTCACCGGGCCTGCCGCCCTGCAGGGCGGTGCGCGCGCCCTCACGGTAACTGTGCACCAGCGAGACCTGCCGCACGCTGACCGGCCCCGCACAGCCCGCAAGCCCCGCCAGCGCCAGCAGGCAGGCAATCCGGGACGCGCGACCCGCGCGGGCGGTGGGGGGCAGGGCTGTGCGCGTTTCGGTCCATTTCATGGGGCAAGGTTAAGCACCAGTTCGGGCCAGTGGGAAGATAGGATGGGAAGAAGGGGACGCAAAGAGGGTGTTGACAGCCCCGCCCCCCTGGCGTGCATGGTGGGGTGATGCAGCAGCCCTTTACCTGCGCCAATGCGCGCTACCGCACCGATACGGGCACGGGCCACCCCCATGGCGCGGGACAGGCACGGGGCAGCGTGCTGCCCGCCCCGCTGGTCACCCGCGCCGATACGGGCGATACATTATGGCTGGAATACGTGGCCGGGCCGGAAGGCCGGGTGTTCTGGCTGATGTGGTACGACGCCAGCGGCCAGCCGCGCCTGACCCACAGCGCGGTGATGGACCGGGCCAACATGCAGGTCATGCTGCACCGGCTGAGCCATGGGGGGCACGGGCCGGCCCGGCCTGCTGTGGCAGCGGTTTCAGGGTAGGCCGCCTGCCCCCGCACCGGGGCGGCGCGTTCGGAATACGGGCTTTTCTGGCAGCCACCGGCCACGGCGCCGCGCCGCCCTGCCCAACCAGTGAAGGACACGACATGACCCCGCCTTTCCCGCCCCGCAGGCACCACGGCCCGCGGGCCGTCATGGCCCTGACCGCCCTGTCCGCCGCCCTGGCGGGCCTGTGCGGCCCGGATCTGGCGCATGCCGCCCCCGCGCGCACCGGCATGGCCAACCCGGCTTCGGTTTACTGCCAGCAGCGCGGCGGCACGCTGGAACTGCGCCACACGCCACGGGGGGTGACCGGCTGGTGCCATCTGCCCGATGGCACGGTGGTGGAGGAATGGGCCCTGCTGCGCCGCCAGTACCCTTTGTCCACCCCCACACCCTGACGGCGCGGCCGGGATGAACCGCCGCCGCGCGCCCCTGCCCATCCTGCCCCTGCCCAGCCTGCCCGTGCCCGCCCTGCCCATGCCCGCCCTGCCCATGCTGGTGCTGCTTGTGCCGGTCCTGCTGGTGCCGGGCGGCTGCACCGATGCGCTGATGGCGCGCAACCTGCCCCCGCAGCAGGACTGTGCCCGGCGCGGCGGCGCATGGCAGGTGACGGACCAGGGCCATACCGGCCTGTGCCGCCTGCCGCCGGGCAGCCGGGTTGCGGGATGGGTGGTGGGATAGCACACGGGGCGCTGGCCCCGGCGGCGGCCATGCAACCCCGTCCCCGGCCGCCCGTTCTGGTGGGCATGCCAACGGAGGAAAACGTGTCCATTCCCTTCCCTGCCCTGCGGCGGCTCCCGGCCGCATCCCGCCCCCTTGCCCTTCTGGCCCTGTGCGCGGGGCTGGCCCTGCCACTGGCCGCCTGCACCGGCAGGATTGGCGAGGACGCCTGCTTTTCCTGCGCGGCGGAAAAGAAAGCCGCCAGCACCGATACCGCGCAGGCCACCCCCACCACCCTCCCGGTGGGACAGGGCACGGGCGACCAGCCGGGCTCATCCCGCCCGGCGTCCCAGGCCCGCGGGCCGGGCGTGGCCACCGCGCCGGGCCTGTAGCCCCGCCGCCATGCCCGTGGCGGGACAGGCCCGTGGCGTCACATCCCCATCGTGTCACACCAATGTGTTCGCCCGCCGTCCCGCCGGGCTGAACCCCTGCCCCGCCCGCCACGTTGACCCCATGCCAGCCAGTCGGGGCGCACACCCCCTACAGACACGGCCGGGCATGGCCTGCCACGGCGGACGCGACAGGCCACGGGACGGGACGACGGCAGACCGGGGCAGGACACACCGCCTGCCGGCCACGGCGCAGACAAGACGGGCCACAAGCCCGCGCGCCCGGCCCCCCACCCGCCTGCATGCCGGAACGCCATGCAGGGCTGGTAGATGCGTGTTCCATGACTGTCACACCCGCTATTGCTGCAGGAGGCCCACCATGGCCATCACACGTAATGTAGCCCATCTGACCACCCGCATCGGAGATTTCCTGACCGGCGCGCAGGGGGACCGTTCCGGCGCGCTTTCGGTGCTGAATGACATACTCGGCCCCCTGCCCGCGCCCGAACACCCCAGCATGCTGGAAAACCGGGCCGAGGCCGCCGGCCTGCTGCCCACCATCCGCGCCTGGCAGGAACACGCGCAGAGCCCGCCCGCCGATGAGGCCACGATCCACGCGCTGTTCCGCCCGGCGGAGCTGGAACGGTTTTCCACCCAGACCGGGCTGTCCGAACCTGCGGCGATGAACATCCTGCGCGAAATGCTGCCCACCGCCGTGCGCCACCGCGCGGTAACCGCACAGGCCAGCCGCGCCGCCCCGCCGGTGCAGTAACCCCGGCCCGTTCGGGCCATACCGGCACCAGGCCGGGATACGGGCCACCACCTGCCCGCCCGCACGGGGTCCACCCCGCCGCGTGGCGGGCTTTTTCATGCATAAGCGGCCCTGCCGGCCGGACGATGCGATATCGCAACATGTCCGTGAATTTTTCAGGATGGGGGACTGGATTTTTTTATACTGGTCAGATTATATGAAAAACGGAATGAAACAGTTCTCCATGCAGGAAAATATGGCCTGTATCCGTTTTTTTTAATAGCGAGCGGCTTGTGACAGATATTTTCTATAGTAGATATTTTGACGCCCTGCAGGCATGCAGGGGCCACTCCAGGGATGATACTGTCGAACGCAATGGAATATCCGGCGAGGCCCTGAATGACCGGTATGGACCCGATCTTGATAATATCTATACTTTCCTGAAAAAACTGGCCCACAGGGTCGCACTGTGCGCGGACGGCCTGAATGACGGCCGGGCCGGTTACCTGGAATGGCATAACGACAAAGGCATGCCGAAACGGATCGATTCCGAAACAGGATTCAATACCGAGCCATGGATCCGTCTCTACCCCCACGTCGCAACCGACAAGGTGGCATACCGGCTGAGGATTACCACCAACCTGAATGGCAGGTCCGTGCGGGCCTTCACGCTTGGCATGCTGGCAGCCAGCCCCAGGATGAAGTCTGTGGCGCTTGAGGAAGTCGACGCCAGTGAACTGGCCGATGCCAGTGGCAACATATCCATGGATACGCTTGTGAAATGGTGCTGCGGGGCCATGACAAAACTTCCGGCCTATACCAGCCCGTTCAAAAAGATCGAAGACAATACAAGCCTGCTCCAGTCCGCCACGTAGAAAGTCATGGAACAGCCGCTGAACGTCATTTATTACGGCCCCCCCGGCACAGGCAAGACCCACAAGGTGCAGGGCATCATCGAGAGGATGCGCAAGGATGGTGAAAGGGAGGATGATTTTTACCGTTTCGTGACGTTCCACCCCTCCTACGCCTATGAAGATTTTGTGGAGGGCATCCGCCCGGGCGTGACGGAAAACGGACAGGTCGATTACAGCGTCAAGGACGGCGTGTTCAAGGAACTGTGCAACCAGGCGCGCGAAAACCCCACCCAGCCCTATGTCATGGTCATCGATGAGATAAACCGGGGCAACATCAGCAGCATATTCGGGGAACTGATCACCCTGATCGAGCAGAGCAAGCGCGAATTCATGCCCGGCGGGCTGAGTGTCACGCTGCCCTATTCGCAGGAGAAGTTCTCGGTACCCGCCAATGTATTCATTTATGGCACCATGAATACGGCCGACCGTTCGCTTACCCTGATCGACACGGCGCTGCGCCGCCGCTTTGAATTCGTGGAAGTCAGCCCCGATCCCGCGCTGCTCGACAAACTGATGGTTCCGGGCGCCAGCAAAGAAAAACCCATCAATATCCGGCGCATGCTGGAAGAAATGAACAGGCGCCTGGAGCTGCTGTATGACCATGACCATACCATCGGCCACGCCTATTTCACTGAACTGTGCAAGCTGCGGGAAGACATGCGCTTTGAGCGGCTGTCGCGGATCATGGAGAAAAAGATCATTCCCCTGCTGGAGGAATACTTCTTTGATGACCTGAAAAAAGCCGCCATCGTGCTGGGCGACAACCGGAAAAGCGATCGCGACTGCCGGTTCCTGATTACGGGCAGCACGGCAGAAGACCGCGAAATACTGGACGAAGCCGGCAGGTCCGTCCACGCCACCTGCAAGCGCAACGCGAAAGCCCTGAACAACCCCGATGCCTATATCGGCATATACGAAACATCGGGCGCGGAGGGCCAGAAAAAGGCATGACACGGGATACGCCCGATCCGTCCGGAAACCCGTTTTATGAATATGAAATCGTAACGCTTGACCGCTGCAGGGCAACCTATGACGATGATCAGGCCACGATGGTATTCGAATGGCTGAAGCACGAAGGCCGCGCCGGCGGCCGCGCCCTGCCCCGGCAGCATGACACCAGATCCGACCCATGGGTCGGCACGCCCTTCCAGCACCGCATGATGGTGGACGGGCGCTGGCAGGTGGTGGATGCGGTCAGGTTTTCAAGCTGGGTCGGTGTGGTGCGCACGCCCTGCGGGGCCCAGATCGAGATCCTGCCCAAGACGGGCAATGACAGGGGGGCGGACAGGAAAGCGGCGCCTGCCAACACACGCAGGCAGTTCATACAGATGCTGGCCTGCCTGCCGGAAATGCAGCATATCCGCCATCCCCTGCGGGCACTTGTGGACACGCAGATGGATATGCCGCTGGGTGACATATTCCTCAGCGCCTTCCTGCACAGCGTGGCCGGCCTTCTGGGCCGGGGCATGCGGCGTGATTATGTCCGGCACGAAGACAACCTGCCCACCCTGCGTGGCAGGCTGTGCATGGCCGCGCAGATGCGCCACAACCTGATCCGCCGTGACCGCTTTTACACCCGCCATGACGAATTCAGCGCCAACAGGGCGGAAAACAGGCTGATCCACACCGCCCTGCTCCGCGTGCTGGAAATGGCGGGAACGGACGCCAACCACAGCCTGACGCGCCGGCTGCTGGTGGCGTTTGATGGCGTGCCCCTGTCCACCGATATTGCCCGTGACATGGAACTGGTTCGGCATGAGCGGGACATGCATTACTATCACGAAGCCCTGTCCTGGACGGTGTTCATCCTCAACGACCTGTTCCCCCTGACCGCGCGGACAAGGAAAAACACGGACACGCAGCACGAAGCCGCCTTCATGCTCTTCCCCATGGAATGCGTGTTTGAAAAGGCGGTGGCCGTGGCGCTGGCCACCCAGATGCCGCAGGGCTACCGGCTGGAGGAACAGTTCACGTCACGCCATCTGGTCACCTGCCTGCCAAAGGCGGGACAGGAACCGGAACAGCGCTTTTCCCTCAGGCCCGACATGGTGGTGCTGCAGCCTGACAGCCGTACGGTCTGCATGGTGCTGGACACAAAGTGGAAACGCCCCGTACCTGACGCCTCCGTTCCCCTGGCCTTCCGTGACAGCTGGATAAACCAGAGTGACATGTACCAGATGAAGGCCTATGGTGATAATTACCTGAACGAGGGCAATGGTCCCGTTGTGCTGGTCTACCCCCGCACCAACAACTTCATTACGGCATCGCAACCCTTTATCTTCAACAGCGCCGACGGCACCGTGGCCGATATGGAAGACAGGCTGCAACTATGGCTTGTGCCCTTCTGCCTGGACCGGCACATCCTTGTCCTGCCCGATGCGGACGGCAAGGCGGAAAAGGACATGCCGCCTGCGGAAAATGCCCCCCGCCCGCTTGATTTCGGGCAGTTTATTACCGACACGCCCGCCCGGCGCTATCAGCTGGGCCTGGACATGGGCAGGGCGGACTGACGCTGGCACGCCGCCGCGCCTGCCCCGGTGGGCGTGCCCCGATTAGCATATACCGGTTAGCATGCACCGGTTACCATGCCCTGGGGCCACTACCGGGCGGGGTGGCGGAAACAGCCGGGTTCATGGTCATGCACCATGCCGGCCGCCTGCATCCAGGCATAGGCAATGACCGGCCCCACAAACCGGAACCCCCGCGCCCGTAGCGCCACAGCCATTGCATGGGACAGCGGTGAGGACGCCAGTACCCGCCCCGACAGGTTGCGCACCGGTGCCGCGGGCACCATGCCCCATGCAAAACGGGCAAAATCCTCCCCCCCATCGCGCATGGCCACATAGGCGCGGGCATTGCCAATGGTGGCGCGGATCTTGGCGCGCGCGCGGATGATGCGCGGGTCCGCCATCAGCCGTTCCTCATCCGCCGCATCAAAGCGGGCCACGCGGTCGGGGTCGAAACCGGCAAAGGCGGCGCGCAGCCCCTCGCGCCGCCGCAGCACCGTGCGCCATGACAGCCCGGCCTGAAAGCTTTCCAGCACCAGCATTTCCCACAGCATGCGGCTGTCATGCACGGGCTGGCCCCATTCGTGGTCGTGATAGGCCATCATCATCGCATCCGCCTGTGCCCAGGCGCAGCGCGGGCGGGTGGGGTCGGGTGCGGGAGTAATGGCCATGCAATGATCCATAATAAAAAGAATAAAAGTTTTTGGTGAAGCTTTTTCCAAAAAGCTCCAGAGAACGCCGCCTTTTTGAAAAAAGGCGGCACCCAAAAACTTTTATACGTTTTTCATACGCATAAAAAAACCGGGACCGCATGGTGCGGCCCCGGTTCCCTCACCCCGCAGGGGGATCGGATCAGTTCACGTTGTCCAGCGCATAGACCACCAGGTCATCCGTCACCGGCGTCATCATGAAGTGGTGGCCACCGGCCATGATGGCGACATACTGCTTGCCCTTGTACTCATACGTCATGGGTGTCGCCTGCCCGCCACCGGGCAGCACGTCGTTCCACACTTCCCGGCCGGTATGGATGTCGAAGGCATGGATCATGTTGTCCGTTGTCGCGGCAACAAAGATCAGGCCACCAGCGGTAATGACCGGGCCACCATTATTGGGCGTGCCGATGGTCAGCGGCAGGTGCGTGGGCAGGCCGAACGGGCCGTTGGCGCGCGCGCTGCCCAGCGGGTGCTGCCACAGTACCTTTTGCGTGTGCATGTCGATGGCGGTGATCATGCCATAGGGCGGGCGGTTGCACATCATGCCCGTATATTCATCCCAGAACGGCGAGACCACGATGCCGTACGGCGTCTCGGCCATGGCGCCCGCGCCCTCGGCGCCACCGCCACCGGGCTTGTAGTTGGGGTCATCGACCGGCATCAGGCCAAGCTGGTCGGCCTTCTTGCGGCTGACAAGCTGGTCATACATCGGCGTGTTGTTCCAGTTGGCGATCAGGATGCCGGTCTTTTCATCATAGGCAACACTGCCCCAGTCGGACCCGCCATTATAGCCGGGATATTCCAGCCACGGCTTGTCAATGCTGGGGGGCGTGAACTCACCCACATAATGCGCGCGGCGGTATTTCAGGCGGCAGTAAAGCTGGTCGATGGGGGACATACCCCACATGTCGGCTTCCTTGAGCGGGGCAAAGCCAAGGCGCGGCATGCCCACCGACCAGGGCTGCGTGGGCGCGCGCGGATCACCCGGCACCATGCCCGGCGAGGGCGCGGGCCGTTCTTCCACCGGCAGCACCGGCTCACCCGTGCGGCGGTCCAGCACGAAGGTCTGGCCACGCTTGGTGGGCATGATCAGCGCGGGCACGCTGCTGCCATCGGGCTTGGTGAAATCCATCAGCGTGGGCTGGGAGCCGATGTCGTAATCCCACACATCCTTGTGCACCGTCTGGAACACCCAGCGCGGCTCACCCGTCTTGACATCGATCGCCACCACGGCGGAGGAGACCTTGTTTTCCTCCGGTGAACGCATGGCGCTGTAGTAATCGGCGGCCGAATTGCCGGTGGGCACGTAAACCAGCCCCAGCGCGTTGTCACCAATCATCGCGGCCCAGGAATTGGGGGTGCCACGGCTGTAATGCTCGCCTTCCTTCGGCTCGCCATGTTCATGCGGGCGGTTGACATCCCATGCCCACAGGAAGCGCCCGGTCTCGGCATCGTAACCACGGATCACGCCCGATGGCGCCCAGCGGCGCTGGCCATCAAGGATTTCCTGGTTGGTGATGATCGCGCCATTGACGATGGGCGGCGGCGCGGTCTCGGCCACGAAGCCGGGCACGGACTCACCCATCCCCTTCATCAGGTTGACCATGCCGTGCCAGCCAAAGCCCTCGCACACCTTGCCGTCCTCGCTGTCCACCTCGATCAGGCGTTCATCCAGCGTGGCTTCAAGGATGCGGTGATGGCAGTGCTCGCCTTCCGGCACGGTGGAGGAAGTGTAGTACACCACCGCCTTGCACGCTGCCGTATACGGAATGCTCTCGTATTTCTCATTGGCGTGGAAATGCCAGACTTCCTTGCCCGTGGCGGGGTCGATGCGCATCATGTCGTTCAGTGCCGAACACATGTACATCCCGTCACCCACCTTGATGGGCGTGGTTTCGGCCGCCCATTTGTTCACCTGCCCCGGCCCCGGCTTGCTGCCGGTGTGGTAGATGAAGGCACGCTTGAGGTGGCTGATGTTGGCCGGCGTGATCTGGTCCAGCGGCGAATAGCGCGTGGCTCTGTCATCACGGGCATAGCCGGGCCAGTCATCATGGGCGGGGTTGGCCACCACCTGCTCGACCATGGGTGTTGCCTCGCTGGGTTCGGCGGGCGGGCCGTCGGGAATGTTGGCGGCATTCACACCGGGGGCCTGCGGGCCGTTGGGCGACGGGGCCGAGAACGCATCCGCCGGCGGCGTGGGCTGGGCCGGTGGCACGGTGGCATTGCCAGTGCCGGGCGGCTGGTCGGCGGGGGGAACCTGCGCAAGGGCCGTGGCACAGGACAGGCCGGTGATGATGGTTGCGCCCAGCAGCAGGCCGCGCGGCATCGGGGTCCGGGACATTACGCGACCTCCCGCACAAGGGTTGAGCGCGCGGCTTCGGCGCGTTTGAGAACAGGCAGGCACGCCAGCACACCCAGGGCCAGCAGCGTGGGGCCAAACACGCGGGGCAGCAGGCCCCAGCCGTCAAGCCCCACTTCCCACAGCGCCCACAGCCACGTAAAGGCCACGGCGGCAAGATAGAGCAGCCCGCCGGCCACCCGGCCCATGGCCATGAGAAGGCCCGCCACCGTCACGGCAAGCCCGACAATGACGTAGTACCACGACCCGCCAATAAAGGCGAGTTCCGCCCCCATGTACAGTAGTGGCAGGCCCAGCAGGATAATGATGACCGCAAGACCCAGCGTCGCCCATCCGGCGGGGGTCTGTGGTGTTACGAAAGCAGACATGATGGATGTTCCTCCAGTATCATGATGCGGAGGCTAGTCCCGCCTTCGTTAAACGTGAAAAAACGAAACCGTGAGAGTGGTAACGACTTTATGAGTATTGTTACACCCTTATCAGTATTCTGCCAAAAATTAACAGCGTGCATTCCGCTTTTGACCAGCAGGTCTGCACTATACGGGCAATTAAATATTAATTTTTACCTTTCCCGTTCCCTGACGGAACCGTTTCGTATTCAGGACAGTCCGGCATGACCACAGGGCGCCAGCCATGCGATACGGCGCGGCAATCCGCGCGGGAAGGGACAGGGCACCGCCGGCATGCCGCTGCCCGCGCCGGTGCGGGTGGAAAAGGCCGGCCGGTAATCACGGGCGCATTCCAGGTGAAGCCCTGCCGCGCAAACGCCCCGGCCCCTGCCCGCATACGGGGTCAGGCAGGGCGGCAGGCGTGCCCGCATCCCCCATCAGGGCGGCGGAGACGGGGCACATCTATATATGTTCATATATAGACAAGGGCGGCACTACCCCATCCATCGTGGTGGTATCAGGCCCTCCGGTCCGGCAGGATATCGTTCAGCGTCGTCTCGTCCAGAACCTTGAGGAAGGCACGCATGGACTGCGCCAGCAGATGACGCAGGCGACATATGTCTGCCAGCAGGCAGTGCTGGCCGTTTTCCGGCTGGCACGCGACAACGGAATCCATGTCCGTTTCCATCAGCCGCACGATATCACCAATAACGATTTCATGCGGCAGGCACGGCAGCTGCAACCCGCCAGACCGGCCACGACGCGCCACCACCACCCCGCTATGCGACAGGCGGTTGACGACCTTGACCAGATGGTTGTGGGAAATACCGTGACTGTCGGAAATTTCGTGTACGGATACACGCCGTTCGGGATTACGCGCCAGATAGACCAGAACGCGGATGGCATAATCTGTATGAAGGGTCAGGCGCATGATGGCTTGTCGGTAGCCTCCTTGCGTGGTCTGCCTGATGCGCGCATGGCTGTGGAAAAGCGCTGCCGTGGCACCGGGCTTCCCGCAACTGGCGTCAGGTCGGTCATGAGCATGTAACGGGACATCCCTACACCGCACGTCTGGAAATTGTACATCATGGTACCATATTCATTCCATATGTCGTTATAATTAAAAATTATGTTCCAGGCGCACCAGTACGGACCCGCAATACAGGTTCCGGCAATAAAAAGCCAGTCCCGCGGCTGTCATATCCGGGCCTGCCGTCAGGTTATGTTTCCGCGTTGTCCGGTCTTTCCATGGTCACACAGCATGTCATGCAATGTCAGGCGGTCCAGCACGGCCATGAAGGCATTCATGGACTTGGAAAACAGTTTCCGCAGGCGGCAGGCATCGGCCAGGATACATTGCTGGCCACTGCCCGGTATGCATGAAACAATGGCCGATACATCTGATTCCATCAGCCGCACGACATCACCGATCACGATCTGACGCGGCGTGTGGGCCAGTTCCACACCCCCGTTGCGGCCCCGGCGCGCCAGCACCACCCCGTTGGTGGACAGGCGGTTGATCACCTTCACCAGATGGTTCTGGGAAATCCGGTGGGTATCCGCAATTTCCTGAATCGCGACCCGCCTGCCCGGGTTCTGTCCCAGATAGATCAGGGCGCGAATGGAATAATCGGTGTGGAGTGTCAGGCGCATGCCCCCTCATGACGCCTGTAGCGTGATTTCGGTATGATCTGGCGCAAAGATATGCTCCGCCAGCACAAGATTCGCGGCCGAAATGGGGAGCGAAATATAAAAACCCTGAATCCGGTCCACGCCAATCGCACGCAGGATTTCCATCTGTCCGCGCGTTTCCACCCCGCTGACCGTAACGCTCTGCCCGAAGGCATGGGCCAGGCCGGACAGGTGGGCAATCACGTCACGGGCCTGCTGGTCATGTTCGATTTCACGGACCAGCTTGCGCGAAATCTTGGCCTGCGTGAAACGGATGTCACGCAGGGCGGAAATGGGCAGGGTTGCCAGCCCGAAATCATCCAGCGCCAGCTGGAACCCCATGGCCGCCAGTTCCTGCAGGCGCAGCAGTACCCGGTCCGACCGGCGCCCGGCCACCAGCACGCTTTCCGATATTTCCAGCACGTAGTCGGACGCCTTGCTGCCCTGGCGCTTTATTTCGGCCTCCAGATCGTTCTGGAACCCGATATTGAGCAGGTCCAGCCGCGAGAGGTTGATGGTCAGGTTGGGATAGGTATTCAGCGTGTTGTTCCACAGCCGCATGTCATTCTGGAACGCCTTGACCAGGCGGGGGCTCATGGCCTGCGCCAACGCCGCATCCAGGAACACGTCATGGAAGCTTTCCGCCGCCAGCAGCCCGCGCTGCGGATGGTGCCAGCGCAGCAGGGCCTCGATCTGGTCGCACCGGCCGGTGGCCAGGTTCAGGATCGGCTGGTAGTACAGCTCGAACTGGTCCTTTTCCACCCCCGTGCGGGCATCGGTCAGGATCTGGGCGCGTTCCAGCGCGTGCTGGTGCAGCGTGATGTCGAACATCCGCGCCTGATGGCCACCGGCGCGCTTTGCGGCATACAGCGCGATATCGGCGTTCTTCTGCAGTGATTCGGCGCTTTCCTGGCTGGCCACGGGGCTGACGCCAATGCTGCCCGACACGTTGACCATGGTGTTGCCCACCTCGATCGGGGCTTCAAGCTCGGCCAGAAGCTGGTCAAGGATATCCTGCAGCGGCCTTCTGGTCAGGGTATGGTCCAGGATCAGCGCGAACTCGTCGCCCCCCAGGCGGCAGACCGCGTCCTCCGGGCTGACCAGCGCCATGAGGCGGGCGGAAATGACCTTCAGCACCACATCGCCCGCATGGTGGCCATGGATGTCATTGATCTGCTTGAACCCGTCCAGGTCGAACATGACCAGCATGATCTCGCGCGTGATGTTCTGCGCCTTGTGCTCCACCGCCGTCTGCAGCACGTTGTTGAAGCCGCCACGGTTGAACAGCCCCGTCAGCGGGTCGGTGGCGGCAAGGGATTTCAGCCGGTCACGGGTGTTCATAAGCTCCGTGATCTCGAAACGCGTGGCCACGTAACCCTCGATCGCGCCAAGCGAATTGTGCTTGGGCATGATGGTGGTGGCCACCCAGTACAGCGTCCCGTCCTTCGCCCGGTTGCAGATATTGCCACGCCAGATCTCGCCCGTGCGGATGGTACGGTACATCTGGCGGAAGAAGCTGGCGTCATGATACCCGGAATTGACGATCCGGTGCGTGGACCCCAGCAGTTCCTCACGCGGGTAGCGGCTGATTTCGCAAAAGCGGTCGTTCACATAGGTGATCACGCCGCGCACGTCGGTAATGGCCACGATCAGCACATTATCGACCACATCGGCCCAGAAATCGGAATCCTGGTGGGTCAGTGCGCGCAGGCGGTCATCGTGTTTGAGTGACATGGCTTATGGCTCCCTCTGTCGCCCTGAAGGGATCAGGATCGGTTTGTGGTTGTCGTTGCTGCGGCCTCCCCGGGGGCCGTCGTGGACGTGTCCTTTCCTGTGGGTGAAGTAGCCGGCTGCGCGGCCGTGGCGGGTCTGGCGGGGCCGGGCTGGCCTTTATCCGGTGCGGCCTGCGCGCCGCCTGTCGCCCCCCCTGCCGCGCGTGCCGCCTCGATATCGCGGATCACGGCGGGTGCGCCGCCATGGCGCACCCATTCCTCCAGGTCACGCGGCGCCAGTGGCTTGGCGAACAGGTAGCCCTGCATCACGTCGCAGTTCAGCTGTTCCAGCAGGTCGCGCTGCTGCTCGGTCTCGACGCCCTCGGTCACCACGGTCATGCCAAGGCGCGAGCCGATGCCGATCACCGCCATGGTCACGGCCTGGGCATTGGTGTCGTATTCGAAATCGTTGATGAAGCTGCGGTCGATCTTGATCTCGGTCAGCGGCAGGCGCGTCAGGCGCGAAAGCGATGAATAGCCGGTGCCAAAATCATCCATCGACAGCCCGCAGCCCAGGTTGCGGATGGACTGGAGCACCTCCTCGGTGTCGCTGCTGCTGTCCATCATCACGCTCTCGGTAATTTCCACCGTCAGGCGCGAGGGCTTGAGGTTGTGGTCCTTGAGCAGGGCGGCAATATGCTCGGGCAGCGCGCGGTTGCGGAAATGCACCGCCGACAGGTTGACCGCCACGGTCGGCACGTACACCCCGTCAGCATCCCATTTCACGATCTGGCGGCACGCTTCCAGCAGGGACCACCGGCCGATGGCCTCGATCTGCCCGGTTTCCTCCGCCACGGCAATGAAGCGGGAGGGATAGATGTTGCCCAGCGTGGGGTGATGCCAGCGCGACAGGGCCTCCACCCCGCTCAGTTCCAGCGTGTGGGTGCGCACCTGCGGCTGGTAGTGCAGCTGCAGCATGCCCTGCGCCAGGGAATCGCGCAGGGCGGAACCCAGCACCAGCCGGTCCTGCGCCACCTGGTTCTTTTCCAGGTTGGCGAAGCGGTATATGCCGCGCCCGTCTTCCTTGGCCTGGCGCATGGCGGTATCGGCATGGCTGAGCAGGGATTCACTGTCCGGCCCGTTGGCGGGGAACGTGCTGATGCCAATGCTGCACGAGATGGAAAGCGTGTTCTGCCCGATCTGCAGCGGGCGGCCGATGGTATCGAGCAGGCTGCGCGCGATCTCCTCTATGCGCGGGCCATCGCAGTCGGGCACCACCAGCACGAATTCATCCCCGCCCGAGCGGCTGAGCACGTAGTCATCACGGGCAATGGAGCGGATGCGGGCCGCGATCTCGACCAGGAACTGGTCGGCATGGACATGGCCCAGCGCGTCGTTGATATCGCGGAAGCGGTCGATATCAAGCATGAAGATGGCCAGCGTGCGGTTGCCGGGCTGGGCGATCATTTCCTCCATCACCCGGTGCAGCGCGCCACGGTTGAGCAGGCCGGTCAGCGAATCATAGCGGGCAAGCTGCGTCATGTGGGTCTTGGTGGCGTGCTGCTCCAGCGCCAGCGCGCAGAACGGCAGGCACGCACCGACCAGCCGCTGCGGCCAGGCGCCCAGCTGGTTGTTCTCACGCAGGTACAGGGCGAAGATGCCCGTGATCCGCCCGTAAGCCGCCAGCACCGGGGCCGCGTAGCATGACTGCAGCCCCAGCGAGCGGCACATGGACTGGTAATTGTCCCATACCAGCCGCCCGGTATAGGACAGGTTGGCCTGCAGCTTCTCCACATCGGAAGGCGAGGGTATGGTGGTTTCCAGCGCATTGCGGATACGCCGCGGCAGGGCGGGCGTGCAGATCACGCGCCAGGGCTGGTTGTCATCAAGCACCAGCATGGCGGCCACCGCGTTGGGCACGAAGGCTTCCACCTTGCGGCAGATCAGTTCGCCAATATCCTGTATCAGCATGTCGCTGGCCAGCGCCTGCAGCACGTCGTTCTGCAGGATCAGGATCTTGCGGCGCTGGCTTTCGTCCGTGACGTTCTTCATCACGCCCATGTAGTAGATCTGCCGCTTCGCCCCCTGCCCGATCTCCACCTTGGACAGCGAAAGCTCGCCACAGATGTATTCGCCATCGGCGCGGGTGAACTCCACCTCACGCGATGTGCCGACAATGCGGTTGTGGCCGGTTTCGCGGTTGCGGTCGATGTAGCGGTCGTGCTCGTGGCGCAGGCGGACGGGCACCAGGCAGTCCACGTTGCGGCCGATCACCTCCTCACGCGGGATGCCCCACAGGGAAGCGGCGGCCTGGTTGTAGAAGATGATCTCGTTATCCTGGCCGATGATGACGGTGGCGTCGATCGCCTGTTCAAGGGCGGGCAGCAGGATTTCGGTCGTGAGCGCTGTAATCTCGGGCATCTTGGTACTGTCTTTCCTGGGTGTCATTCCGGGGTGGCCACGATCGCGCGCAGGCGGTCCGGGTCGAGAATGTGGATGGCACGACGCTCACGCGAGATGAGCTTTTCACGGTGGAAGGTGCTGAGCAGGCGGCTCACGGTTTCGGTGGTCAGGCCAAGGAAGTCGGCTATGTCGGCGCGGGACAGGGCGGGGTCGACCGGCTTCAGTTCATGCGTGCCCATGCGCGTGCCCTGCCCGATCAGGAAGGCGGCCAGACGTTCGCGCGCGGTCTGGCGCCCCAGCATGAGCAGGCGGCTGTGCATGCCCACCAGCAGGTGGCACGCGCTTTGCAGCGACGCGGCACAGGCACCGGGCGACGTGTCATGCAGGTGGTGGATCACCGGGGTGGGCACGCAGGTCACCTGCACGCCCCGCATGGCTTCGGCGCTGTAGGGGTAGCGGGCGCAGGGATAGCCGGGCAGCACGTCGCCCCTGTGGGCGAAGCCGATGATCTGCCGCCGCCCGTCGGGCAGGGACTTGAACAGGCGCGCCCCACCACTCACCACATGGAAATGCATGCTGGCGGGGGTGTTTTCCGTCATGAATTCCTGGCGTTCGGAAAAACTGCGTTTCAGTCCGTCGGTCGGAATGGGGAGCTGCGCAAAAGACATGAATTTATTTCTGGTTTCCAACAGGATTGCGGCTGTTTGTTATTCATGACACATTTTTGCCATAAGTTAATTTGTAAAATACATGCATAATAAATGCGGTATCATTCCTATATTTTCAGCATATTTTATTCTTTCATGTAATTATGAAGGACACACCCGCGTGAGCCACCAGCCATTAATGGTCACGACCGGCGTGCGCCCGACTGTATGATTGCGGTATAGAAACAGTAATCATTACTGTTCCGGTCAATATCCGCACCACCAGCATCCCGCCTGCGGGGCGTGAATATTTGCACGCGCGCCGCACCGGTCGTACCGGCATGGGTCGGGGCCGCCATGGCGCGGTATGGCCCGGTCTTTCGCGGTCCGCCGGGTGGGGACCGTGCCTGTCCTGTCTCCCCTGCACCGTGGGGCAGGGACCTGTCCTGCCCGGTGCGTCCGTTGCGTTGCCTCGCCTGCCGCCACTTGGTAAACGAACCCGTGGCGTAAAGTTTATTTCCGCCCGCGCGGCAGTGATGCGGAACGGACTGGTCCTGAATGCCCGCGTGGTCAGCATTCAGACCATTGTGGTCCGGTCTATTCCAGTAATGTGCCGGTACGGGCTGCAAGTCGTCCGTCCATTATTGGGTCGCGCCCGTCCCGCATCCACCACCGGATGGCGGCACATGACACGGGAAGGGTCCATTCCTGCCTGTCTCATCTGCCAGCCATGAGTGCCAACTATCGTGCTGACAGTTTAAGATTTCATGAAAGCTTCATAAAATACACGACTGAAAAACATGCACGATCGCCCCGGGCAGCCGGGATAACAGGGTTAAAAAAATCCTGTTTTTTTCCCCATGCCGTGGGGGTCGTGGCACGGCGGCGCCCGCAGGGGGGTCAACACGGCGTGAGGCCCGTCCGGGCGGGCCGTTTCAGCCCGTCACGCCGCCCTTCGCGGCACCGGGCAGGCCGGTCAGGATCATGGCGGTGGCGGGACGGGTGGCGGCCACGTACAGCAGCTGCTGGGCTTCCAGCACGTTTGTGGCGGCGCGGCGGGCAATATCGCCCACATCCACGAACACCCGGCCAAACGTGCTGCCCTGCGCGGTATGCACGGTCATGGCGTACACCGCCTGCAGGTGGCCCAGGCCACGGCGGAACACGAAGCGGTGCTGCCAGCGCGCGCGTTCGGTCGCGGCCTCGGTTTTCAGGCGGCGTTCTATGGCGGCCATGTCGGCGCCGGGGCGCAGGATGGGCACCGGCGTCTCATCACCCGACAGGGTGCGCAGGATCACGTCATACACCGGCAGTTCCGTGGTCCATCCCGCCACCTTTGACGTGGCGGGAAAGGCATGGCGCAGGATACCGGGGCGGATGTCGGCAATCTCGGCTTCCTCGTTGGTGGCCACCACCACGCGGCGGCCTTCCACATCCAGCACCGGGGCGCGGGTGATCACGCGCTCGCCGGGCATGAAGGGGGTGGGCGTGTCACCGCCATGAACCCAGCGCCGCACGGTGCGGTTGACCGCCTCCACCCGCGCATTGGTCCAGCACAGGTAGCGGAAGGCATCGCTGCTGGCGCGGAATTCATCGGATGTGAAGGCGCGCTGCATCCACGCATCGGGCGTGCGTGGCACGAACAGCCCCGCGCCATCATGGTGGCTGGCGCGGCACCAGGACCAGTCCATCGGCCCGCCCTGGCTTTCACGTATGGTGGTGGCGGCGGCCACAAGCGGGTTGCCCGCCGCCTGCCGCACCACGGTTTCCAGGTGGGATGCGGAGCGGATGGCGAATGACGGGCTGATCGCCTCCCCCACCGGGGGCAGCTGGGCCGGGTCGCCCACGAACAGCACGAAGCGGTCGGGCACCAGTTCACGCACCCAGCGCATCAGCCCCGCGCCCACCATGCTGCATTCATCTATGATGATGACATCGGCCGTGATCGGTTCCGGCCGGTCGGCGCGTTGCAGCACCTCGCGCCCGTCCTGCGCCGAGGGCTGGAGCGAAAGCACGTTATGGATGGTCCGGCATGGCGCCAGGCTGCCCACCCGCGCCCGCAGCACCGCCGTCGCCTTGTGGGTGGCGGCGGTGAACACCACTTCCGCCCCCTGCTTGCGCAGCGCGCGGGCGACGTGGCGCATGAGCGTGGTCTTGCCGGTCCCGGCATAGCCGGTCAGCAGGTGGGTCGCACAGGTGCCGCGCGCTGCCAGTATTTCCGCCAGCGCGCGTTCCTGGCACGCGGTCAGGACCGTGCGGGACATGGGCGGGGCCTGCTGGGGCATGGGGCGCGGTAATGGGCCATGGGGCCGGGCATGTTCCTTGGTCCGGGCGAAGGGGCGGGGTATCGTGCCCTGTATGTAGGCCGCCCCACGCCGCCGGGCCAGTGCAAATGCACGGGGGCGGGCTTGACGGGTGGCGTGCAATCCTTTCACTGGCCGGTGCGTTCCCTGCCTGCCTGCCTTCCCTGCCTGCCGTGCCGGGACCACGCAGCGGGCAGGCCCTGTCCGTACGGCCTGCCGGACCTGAAAAACGGAGAATTCCGATGCCCGCCCTTCCCCCTGCCCCGCGCGCCGGCGCGCCCGTGCCCCCGCCATGCGGCACCGCCCCCGTGGCCGCCCGGACGGGACGGGCACGGCCCCACCCGCGGCCGCCGCGCATGCGGGGCTGAGCGGGTTGGCCCTGTCCGCTGCCGCCTGGGCTGCGCGCACACTGCGTTCCCTGCGCCACCGCAACTATGCCATCTGGGCCTCGGGCGCCGTGGTGTCCAATATCGGCACATGGATGCAGCGCACGGCGCAGGACTGGCTGGTCCTGACCCAGCTGACCGCGCATGACGCCACCGCCATGGGCCTGACCATGGCCTTCCAGATGGCGCCGCAGGTGCTGCTGCTGCCCTGGACCGGCCATGCCGCCGACCGCCTTGACCGCCGCGCGCTGCTTATGCTGACACAGGGGCTGATGGGCGTGCTGGCGCTGGGGCTGGGCGCGCTGACCATAAGCGGGGCGGCGCGGTTGTGGGAGGTATGCGTGTTCGCCTTCATCTTCGGCTCGGTTGCCGCCTTTGACGGGCCGGCGCGCCACAGCTTTGTCTCCGAGCTGGTGCCCGTGGCCGACCTGCCCAATGCCGTGGCGCTCAATTCCGTCTCGTTCAACGCGGGGCGCATGCTGGGGCCGGTGGCGGCGGGGGCGTGCATTGCTGCCATCGGCACGGGGTGGGCGTTCGTGCTCAACGGGGTATCATTCATTGCCGTGCTGCTTTCGCTTACCGCGCTGCGGGGGCGGGCCGTGCCCGTGCGCGCCAGCGGCAGCGGGCGCGACATCCTGGCCGGGTTCCGCTACGTGTGGGCCCAGCCCGACCTGCGGACCATGGTGGGGGTCCTGCTGCTGATCGGCATGTTCGGGCTGAATTTTCCCATCTTCATTTCCACCATGGCGGTGGGTGTGTTCCATGTGGGGGCGGGCGGCTACGGGCTGCTGACCACCGCCATGGCCGTGGGCACCATGGCGGGCGCGGTACTGGCGGCGGGGCGCGAACGGGTAACGCTGGCCACGGTGGAGGCCAGCGCGCTGTTTTTCGGGACCGGCGGCCTGCTGGCGGCCCTGGCCCCCGGCTATGCCCTGTTTGCCGCGGCCCTTGCACTGGTGGGGGTGGCCAGCCTTACGCTTGCCACCGGTTCCAACAGCTTCATGCAGCTTGCCGCCGCCCCCGCGATGCGCGGGCGGGTCATGGCCATCCGGCTTGCGGTCATCATGGGGGGCACGCCGCTGGGGGCGCCGGTCATGGGGTGGGTGGCCAACCATTTCGGCCCGCGCTGGGCGCTGGGGCTGGGGGCATCGTCCGGCTTTGCCGCGGCCCTGGTGGTCAGGCTGCGCAGGCGGCAGGGCTAGGGCCTGCGGCGTTCAGGCCCGGCGGCGGCCTTCCACCCAGACCTCCTGCACCGTCAGGTCAGGGCCAAGCACCACCATGTCCGCCCGGCGGCCGGGCAGCAGCGCGCCCCGGTCATGCAGCCCCAGCCAGTTGGCGGCATGCGTGCTGACCAGTGCCGCCGCCTGTGGCAGGGATACCCCGGCCTGCAGCGCGTTGCGCAGCGCCTGGTCCAGTGTCAGCACACTGCCCGCCAGCGTGCCATCGGCCAGCCTTGCCACGCCATCGGCCACCATCACCTCCTGCCCGCCCAGCGTGCTGGGGCCATCGCCCGCCCCGGTGGCGCGCATGGAATCCGTAACAAACACCAGCCTGCTGCCCATGACCCGATGCGCCAGGCGGAACAGGGCGGGATGGACATGATGGGTGTCGAACACCATCTCGGCATAGGCGGCGTCGCTGCACATCAGCGCCGTGGCCGGTCCCGGCGCGCGCGCGGCAATGGGGGGCATGGCATTGAACAGATGGGTGCCGCCCACCGTGCCGCCGGGGCCGCAGACAAGGCAGATCGCCCGTTCCGTCTGGTCATGGTCGGCCAGCGTATGGCCGATATTGACCCGTATCCCGGCATTGACAAACGCCTGTATGGCGGCATCGGCATGTTCGATCTCGGGCGCAAGCGTCACCACCCTGACCGCCCCGCTGCGCAGCACGGCGGTCATGCGCGCAGGCCCCGGCACCTGCGTAAAGGGCGGCTGGGCGCCCAGCCTGTGGGGATTGATGAATGGCCCCTCCAGATGCGCGCCGGGAATGGACGGCCCGCCATGGATGCCCGTGCGCATGACATCGGCCACGGCATACAGCGCATCCATGATGTCCGACCACGGCGCGGTCATGGTGGTGGGCAGCAGCGTGGTGGTGCCCTGCGCCATGTGGAACAGCGCCATGTGGCGGATCGCGTCCACCCCATCCATGGTATCCGCCCCGCCACCGCCATGGACGTGGCCGTCAATGAAGCCGGGCAGGATGTAACGGTCAGGCACATGCGACAGGGGCCGCACATCGGCAATCATCTGATCGAACATGATGCGGCCGGGCATGACCCGGTCGGGCAGTACGAGGTGGCCATCAATGTTCACGTAGCGGCGTTCCCTGTTCTGGCGGGTGAATGCGTCCGCAATGTGTTAGACCACTGTGGTCCTTAATGCCATACGGTAAGGCAGGGCGTGAAAAGCGCATCTGGCAGACATCGTGCCCCCATCAAGGAATTTCTGATGGCGCTTTTTTCACGAAGCCCTGGCCCCCGCCCCCCGGACCGGGGGACTGCGCCGCCCCCTTACCCTTCCGGCCCGGCCCGCCATTCGCCACTGCCCAGCCTGACCGCTCCTGCCTGATCACCCGGCCGGGACGGCTGGTGGCGGCCAGCGGGGACCGGGGCGCCGGGTTATATGCCCCCTGCCCCGCTTACCCGGACAGGCCGCTGGGCTGGTAGGCGGCGAACCAGGCGGCCAGTTCCTCGGCCGGCAGGGGCTTGGAGAACATGTAGCCCTGCAGCACGTCGCACTCCATTTCCGCCAGCAGGCGGCGCTGTTCCTCGTGCTCGACACCTTCGGCCACCACGGTCATGCCAAGGCTCTGGCCAATGCGCACCACCGCCATCACCACGGCGCGCACCTTTTCTATGCTTTCCAGCCCGGTCATGAAGCTGCGGTCGATCTTCACCTCGTTCACCGGCAGGCCCGCAAGGTTGGACAGGCTGGAGAACCCGGTGCCGAAATCATCCATCGACATGCCCACCCCCATCTCACGCAGGCGCTGGGCCACGCGGATGGTGCGGTCATAATTGTCGATCATGGTGCTTTCGGTAATTTCTATGGTCAGGCTGTGCGGCGGGATGCCGGTCTCCGCCAGCAGTTCGCTTACGAACCGGGGCAGCGTCTCGTCACGGAAATGCAGTGGCGAGAGGTTGACCGACACCACCGGCACCTCCACCCCGTCGCGTATCCACTGCGCCATCTGCCGGCACGCGGCACGCAGCGACCATTTGCCGATCGCCTCGATCTGGCCGGTTTCCTCCGCCACGGCAATGAAGCGCGCGGGCGAGACAAAGCCCAGTGACGGGTCGATCCAGCGCGAAAGTGCTTCCACCCCATACAGCGTGCCGCTGCACGCATGCACCTGCGGCTGGTAGAACAGGCGCAGCCGGTCGTGGGCTATGGCGTCACGCAACGCTGCCGCCAGGATCAGCCGGTCACTGGCCTGCTGGTTCATGCGCGGGCTGAAGAAGCAGCAGTGCCCGCCGCCATTGGCCTTGGCCTGGAACATGGCGGTCTCGGCGTTTTTAAGCAGCGTGTCCCCGTCCTCGCCATTTTCGGGGTGAACGGCAACGCCCAGACTGGCCGAAAGGCTGACCGGCACGTCGCCAATATGGGTGGGCACCGCCAGCGCGCGCAGGATGGACGCGCTGAGTGTCGAGGCATGCTGCTGTTCGCCATTGGTCACGATGGTGAACTGGTCGCCGCCGCTGCGCACCAGCGTATCATCGATCGAGATCGCCTCACGCAGCTTGCCACCGATCTGGGTAATCAGTTCATCGCCCGCCGTATGGCCGAACACGTCATTGATATGCTTGAAGTTGTCCACGCCCACGGTCAGCAGCATGATGTTGCCGCGCACGGCGCGGCGCAGGATGCGGGCCATGTTCTGGCGCAGCCAGCGGCGGTTGGGCAGGCTGGTCAGCAGGTCGAAATCCGACAGGCGGTTGATGTGTTCCTTCGCCTCGTGCCGCTCTATGGCCAGCGTGCACAGGTGCAGGCTGGTGGCCACCGCCTTCTGGCAGGCGGCGTCGGGCAGTGAATCGGTGCGTGAATAGCAGGTGAACACGCCCGCCACCCGGTTGTCGCGCAATATGACGGGGGTGGCGCGGGCGGCGCGGATGCCATTATGCAGCGTCTGTTCCCGCAGGTGGTGCCAGCGCGGGTCATGGGCGATGTCGGGGCTTTCGGCCACCGTGCCGGTGCTGGCGGCAATGCCCGAACACGCGGCATCCGGCCCGATGGGCAGCGTGTCATACAGCTTGACCAGCGACAGCGGCAGGCTGGCGCGGCCCTTGCATTTCAGCCGGTCGTCCTTTTCCACCAGATAGATGGCGGGCATGACATCGGGGATGTAGTGCTCGATGCGGCGGCAGATGAAGTCCAGCACCTCATGCAGGCCCAGGTCGCTCGATATCGCCTCCAGCGTGTCGCGCTGCAGGCTGTCCAGGAAGTGCTGTTCGGTAATGTCGGTCAGCACGACGACGATGTTCTCGATCTCGCCATCATTGTTGAACACCGGGTTCATCGCCGCCGAAACCCAGATGTCCCGCCCGCTGGCGTGGCGGGCGCGGATATCGAGCGTGAAGCCCCGGGCGTTGCGCGCGCCTTCATGCAGCTGGTTGAGGATGCCGATATCCGTCGTATCCCCCGCCAGGATGACCGACAGCCCATGCCCCGTCACCCGCTCGGGGCCGAAGCCGAACATGTCGCTGAAGGCACGGTTGACGTAGATGATGCGGAATTCCGGGTCCAGGATGGCGACGCCGCGGTCGGTCTCACGCACCACCAGCGAGAGCAGGCGGATCTTCTCGCGGTCATCCACTTCCTGCGAGATGTCGCGGATCAGCGCCATGTAGCCGATCTTGCCATCCACCGCGATGCGCGAAAGCGACAGGTTGGCCCAGAAGGTCGTGCCATCAAAGCGTTCGACCAGCACCTCGCGGCTGGTGCCCACGATCTTGTTGATCCCCGTCTCGCGGTTATGGCGGATCAGGTCGTCATGGGTGGAGCGGATGTTGCGCGGCACGAGAATGTTGACGTTGCGCCCGATCACGTCCTGGCGCACGCAGTGCCACAGGCCTTCCGCCGCCTTGTTGAAAAAGGTGACGGTATTGTTTTCATCAATCAGGACAACGCCAAGAATGGTCTGTTCCAGCGCGGGCAGGACCGTAACCTGCATGTCGTCTATCATGTCGCGGGGCATTTGACTGTTGGTCTCCTGCTGGCTGAAAGCGAACGGGGATGGATCTGAACTGTGACACCCGACACGGGCGTTCCGGGCCACTGTAATGAGTGACAGCCAGCATGGTGTTTCATGCACCCGCCGGCGTTAACAAAGTGTGTATGCCCCGCCTGCCGAAATAATGTATCTCATGCACCGGATATGCCCGCCCGCCACGCCGTGCGCCGCATGGCCGCGGGCGGGCCACCCGGCGCGGCACGGAAAAGTGATCTGTGCGCCCCCGGCCCGAAGGGGTATGATCACGCCCGTCCCCATGCGGCCAGGCCGCGCGGGGGACGACAGACGACACGGGTGGCGGGGCTGGCCGCGCCACCGGCTACGCGGGGGCCATGATGGCACGAACTGGGGCATATCGCGCATGGCGGCGGGCCAGACGCACGGCGGCGGGTGGCCCACCGCATGCCTGATGGCGCGATACAGCCGCATGGCTGGCTGCTGGTGTGCGACGGACGCCTGGACCATGTCATGCGGTGGTCCGCCAATGCCCCCGCCCATCTGGGCCACGGGGCGCTGGAAGCGGGGCTGCGCCTGTCCGACCTGATCGGGCGGGAAGCGACCCACAACATCCGCAACGCGCTGGCCACCCATGGCGAGGCCCATCGCCGCCCGGCGCTGGTGTTTGGTCAGGCGCTGCCCGGTGGCGGCCGCTTTGACGTGGCGATCCACACGGCCGGGCGGGAGATCATGCTGGAATGGGAACCCGCACTCCAGACCGACCGCGATGGTGCCTACCTGTCCCACCTGCGCACCATGATCGACCGCATCCGCGAGATCACGGATTTCGAGCGCCTGTTCCGCACCGTGGTCCGGCTGGTGGCGGGGGTACTGCGCTATGACCGGGTCATGCTCTACCGCTTTTCCGAAGATGGCAGCGGCCGGGTGGAGGCGGAATACCACGCCCCCACGCTGGAAAGCTTCCTGGGGCAGCATTTCTCCCTCAGTGACATGCCCGACCCGGTGCGCAGGCTGTACAGCACCAACCTGATCCGCGTGATCGGGGATGTGGACGCGGTGGCCATTCCCCTTGTCTCCCCGCCCGGCATGGACGCGCCCGACCTGTCGCATGCCCACCTGCGCACCGGAATGCCCGGGCACTGCGCCTATCTGCGCGGCATGGGGGTGGTGGCCAGCCTGAGCGTGTCGATTGTGGTGGACGGACGGCTGTGGGGCATGATCGCGGCCCATCACCACGGCGCGCGCGTGCTGAACATGAGCGAGCGCATCGTCGCGCGCATGTTTGGCGAGTTCCTTTCGCTCCAGATCACCAACCTGCTGCGCACCCGGCGGCTGGGCATGACACGCCAGACCCATGCGCTGATCGAGACGTTCCTGAAAGGTGCCGCCCCCGTGGCGGACATGCCCGCCTACCTGATGGCGCACCTGCCCGACATGCTGACCTTCGTGCAGTGCGATGGCGCGGCGCTGTGGGTGGGGGGGGAATGGACCTATCACGGCGCGCATCCCCCGCCCGATGCCATGCCCGCCCTGCTGGAACTGGCGCGCACGCAGGCGGGCAGCCAGCTATGGCACACGGCCCGGCTGTGCGCCTTCGTGCCCGATGCCGATGCATACGCGACACAGGCAGCGGGGGCGATGGTCGTGCCCATCTCGTCACAGCCGGGGGATTACCTGATGGTGTTCCGCCGCGAGGTGGTGCGGACGCTGAAATGGGGCGCGGACACCACGTCCGGCGCGGCGGGGGATGTCTATTTCGGCCCGCGCAGCGGCTTCGAGATCTGGACCCAGCAGGTCACGCGGGAATGCCTGCCCTGGTCGGGGGATGACCTGGAGGCCGCCACCCTTGTCCGCTCCGCGCTGATCGAGGTGATGGGCGCCTACCACCAGCTGCAGCTACGCGAGCGCGCCACCGCCGACCTGCGCCAGCGCATGCTGAACGAGGAGCTGAACCACCGCGTCAAGAACATCCTGTCCGTCGTGCAGTCGCTGGTCAGCCATCCCATCGAACCCGGCAGCACGCCCGCCCAGCATGTCGCCCGCCTGCGCGGGCGCGTGCAGGCGCTGGGCCTGGCCCATGACCAGGCGGTGCGCAGCGAGGGGGGTGGCCTGCTGGACGCGCTGCTGGATGCGGAACTTGCCCCCTACCGGGAGCGTTGCTTCGTCACGCGCAGCGGGCCGCGCATCTGGCTGACCGGCCGGGCGCTGTCCGTGCTGGCGCTGGTGGTGCATGAAATGGCCACGAACGCCGTCAAATACGGCGCGCTCAGCCATGCGCGCGGGCGGCTGGACATCACATGGTCGCTTGATGCGGCGCGGGATGTCTGGCGCATCATCTGGCGTGAAAGCGGCGGCCCGGCGGTCGCCCCGCGCAGGCGGCGAGGCTTCGGTTCCGTGCTGATCGAGCGCGGCTTCCCGCACGAGCTGGGCGGCACGACCGAGGTCGATTACGGCCCCGGCGGCATATCGGTCACGCTGGGCCTGCCCGCCCACCACGTCAACCCCGCCCCGGACGCCCCCGCCGGGGCCGATGCCGCCAGCCCCCCCGGCCCGGCGCGCAGGAAGGAGACCACAGTGCTTGATGCCGACATCCTGCTGGTGGAGGACCAGTTCCTGATTGCGATGGAAGCCGAGGGAGCGATCGAGGAAATGAATATCGGGCAGGTCCGCACCGTGGCCTCGGTCTATGAAGCGCTGAGCGCCATCCGTGCCCGCCTGCCCGATGTGGCGATACTGGACGTGAACCTGGGCGGGGAAAGCTCGGTCGAGGTCGCGCGCGTGCTGCGCGCGCGCGGCGTGCCCTTCATCTTCGCCACCGGCTATGCCGACCGCACCATGATCCCGCCCGAACTGCGTGACGTACCGGTCGAGCGCAAGCCCTACTCCGCCACCGCCCTGGCCGAACGGATCCGCGAGATCGTATCCTGACCGGCCACCCCAACGGAGAACCGCCCATGCCGCCCACCCCGCTGCGCGCAGCCTGCATCCTGCTGGGCCTGTGCGCCCCCGCCGCCGCCCATGCCGCCCCGCGCATGGACCTGCTGCGGGTGCCCGATGGCTTCAGCATCACCCTGGTATCGGACCACGTCCCCAATGCCAGGGCCATGGCGCGCGGCGCGCGGGGCACGATTTTCGTGGGCAGCCGGGCGGCGGGCAATGTCTATGCGCTGACCGGGGTGGATGGCGGCGGCCCGGTGCGGGTGTACACCATCGCCCACGGGCTGGATATGCCGGTGGGCGTGGCCTACCATGATGGCGACCTGTATGTATCGGACACGAAGCACATCGTGGTCCTGCGCGCGATCGAGGACCATCTGGACGCCCCGCCCCGCCCGCAGGTGGTGGTGGACGGCCTGCCCTACCGCGATGGCGACCATTCATGGAAGTTCATCGCCTTCGGCCCGGACAACCGGCTGTACGTGCCCATCGGCGCGCCGTGCAACATATGCGACGTGGGGCATGACTATGCCCGCCTGATCAGCATGGCGCCCGATGGCACCGACCGGCGCGACGTGGCATACGGCATCCGCAACACGGTGGGCTTTACCTGGCAGCCGGGCACGGACACGCTGTGGTTTACCGATAACGGCCGCGACATGATGGGCGATGACGTGCCATCGGACGAACTGGACCGGCTGGACACGCCCGGCCAGTCCTTTGGCTACCCCTACTGCCATCAGGGCAACATACCCGACCCCCAGTTTGGCAGCCAGCATGCGTGCAGCGAGTTCACGCCCCCCGCCCTGCTGCTGGGCGCGCATGTGGCCGCCCTTGGCCTGCGGTTTTATGAAGGCAGTGCCTTCCCCGCCGCCTATCACGGCAACCTGATGATTGCCGAACACGGGTCATGGAACCGCAGCCAGCTTTCGGGGTATCAGGTGGTGAGCGTGCATTTCGGCCCCGACAACACGCCCCGGCCGCCCACGGTGCTGGTCAGCGGTTTCCGGCAGGGGCAGAGTGCGTGGGGCCGTCCGGCCGACGTGCTGCCCCTGCCCGACGGCTCCATGCTGATCAGCGATGACCTGGCGGGCGCGGTCTACCGCCTGAGCTACGGGACGGGGCGATAGGAACCGGAAGTCCTGGTAAAGCCCTGTCCGGAACGCTTCAGGGAACGCCGCCTTCCTGAAAAAGGGCGGCGGGAAAGACCTGTGCCTGTCCATCGGGGCCCCGCCTTCCCATATCCAAGGAGAATTGCCATGCCCCCCCGCATGACCGTCCTGCCCACGGCCTGTATCATCGCCCTGCTGTCTGCCCTGCCCGCGCGGGCCACCGTGCCGCCCGCATCCCCGGCCCCGGCCGCCCTGCCCGATCCCACCCGGCCGCCGCCGCCCCAGCGGCAGTACCGGCATTTATGGACCGATGCGCAGGGCATCAGCCACATCACCACCTGCCCGGTGCGGGATTTCTTCCTCAAAAGCATGTCGCCCCCCGCCGGGCCGCAATGGCAGGACCCCATGGCCCCGCAGGTGGCCACCGTCATGATGACCGTCCAGCCCGCGCACTGGAACGGCATCTGGCACCCCGACCCCAGGCCGCAATGGATCATACCGCTACAGGGGCGGTGGTATGTCCGCGCCATGGACGGGACCCGGGTGGAGATGGGGCCGGGTGACATCCTGTTTGGCGAGGACCAGAACGTCCGCCCCATGGAAACCGGTCCCTATCGCGGGAAAAAGGGTCATGACGCGGGCAATGTTGGCGGTGGGCCGGTCACACTCATGGTGATCCAGTCCGCCAACGCGCCGGTGGCCGGCCAGCCCTGCCGCTATCATTAACGGCCTGCCCGCGCGTCATCAGGGTGCCGCGTGGAACGCCGTCCTTGCTGAAAAAAGGCGGCACCCGGAAACTTTTGGTCTTCCGGTCAGTCGGTTGCTGCGGGGCACGCGCTTATCCACAGATTCAGGGGATAGTCAGAAAGATAACCCTGTGGACAAATGGTGGAGATCCCGATTTGCCCGCCATATTCAACATATTATCAGGCGGGTTTGCGGTTTGCCTCCCCGCCTGCAGCCCCTGTGCCATCCGGTCTGGGCAGGCGCGTGCAATGCATGGATAATGGGCCGGTCATGCAACAACAGACCGGGACATCCCGCTATGGATGAATTCGTGATCCGGGGGCCGGTCATCAATCCGCCAGCCCCCACACAGGCCGAACAGGTAACGCGCGTGGTGCATGTGGGGCCGGATGGCACCATTGCCGCCTGCCCCGCGGCCGATACGCCCGCCGCCCGCACGCTGCTGGCCCAGACCCGCCAGCGCGGTGTGCCGGTGCACGACCTTGGCCCTGCCCAGCTGCTCATGCCCGGCTTTGCCGACCTGCACGTCCATGCCCCGCAATGGCCGCAGATGGGCCGCGCGCTGGACCTGCCCCTGCGTGCGTGGCTGGAGCAGCGGACCTTCCCGCTGGAAGCCCGCTTTGCCGACCCGGCCTTCGCCGCCCCGGTCTATGAGGAACTGGTCCGCACCCTGCTGGCCAATGGCACCACCACGGCGGTATTCTTCGCCACCATTCATGAGGAAAGCAGCCTGCTGCTGGCGCGCACCTGCCTGCGGCTGGGCCTGCGCGCCCATGTCGGGCTGGTGGCGATGGATGACCCGGACCTGTGCCCCGAAAATTACCGCAACCCCGGCGTGGAACAGGCACTGGACGCAACGCGGCGCTTCATCCACGCCGTACGCGCCCTGCCGGGCAATGCGGCGGGACTGGTGCGCCCCATGGTCACGCCGCGCTTCATCCCCGCCTGCACGGACGCGCTGCTGCGCGGGCTGGGGGAACTGGCAGCGCGTGAGGACTGCCTGATCCAGACCCACTGTTCGGAAAGTGACTGGGAACATGACTACGTCCACCAGCGCATGGGGGTGAATGATACCGTGGCCCTTGACCGCCTTGGCCTGCTGCGCCGGGGCACGGTGCTGGCGCATTCGTGCTTCATGACGGCGCGGGACATGGCGCTGGTGCAGGCGCGGGGTGCCGCCATTGCCCACTGCCCGCTGTCCAACGCCTATTTCGCGGGCGCTGTCCTGCCGCTGCGCGCGGCGTGGCAGGCGGGGATGCATGTGGGGCTGGGCACGGACATATCCGGCGGGTATTCGCCCTCCATCGCGGTCAATGCCGCCATGGCGGTGACCGCCGCACGCATGCTGGATACCGGCACCAACCCTGACCTGCCGGCGGAAAAACGCGGCCGGCCCGGCGCGCGGCTGGGCTTTACCGAAGCGCTGTGGCTGGCCACCCGGGGCGGCACGGCGGCCCTTGGCTGCAATGCCGGGCAGCTTGTGGCGGGACAGGCGTTTGACGCCATCCTGATCGATCGCGCGGCACCCGGCAGCAATATCATGCCATCCGGGCACGATACGGATGCACAGGATCTGGTGCAGCAGATCCTGTGCAATATCGGGCGGCCCAACATCCGCACCGTGTGGGTGGCGGGGCGCAGGGTGCATGAATCCTGTCCATAACCCCACGCAGGCAGGGCAACCCCGCGCAGCCCGGTCAGCAAGCGCCGGCTGGGCGGGCGCCCTATGGCAGCCCGCTTACCCCCTGCACCGCCCAGTCCCAGTCATAGAGTTCCAGATCGTTCATGGTCTTCCCTTCGGCCACGCGCAACTGGCCATGCTGGTCATGGATCGGGCCGGCAAAGGGGGACCAGCCCGCCATGATGCGTGCGCGCACGCCATCCGCCCGGTCTCGCACATCCTGCGGTACGCGCTGGCCCCACGGGTCACGGTCCACGCCATTGCCCATCATCAGCAGTTGCGGCACGGGCCGCCACGTACCCGCCAGCCGCGCGCGGACCTGCGCGATGTAGAACTGCGCGAAGTCCAGCACCACGGACGCCACATAGGCATCCGGCCCGAACTGGCGGATGTCCTTGTTCCACATTGCCGCCCACAGCCCGCGTTCCTGAGCCACATGCAGGTAGCCTGCCTCGTCCATGATGCCGAACAGGAAGTCACACCCCTTGTCCGCCAGCGCGTTGGCGGCCTGGATGGCGGCCTGCGGGTCGAACCAGGCATTGATGCTGATGACCTGCATGGTGGCATCGGGGTTGACCGTGCGGGCACCCAGCAGCGCGGCATTGGCCCCGGCATAGGCCGAAGGCAGCGGGAAGGAGGCGATGAACCCCAGCTTCCCGCTTCTGCTCAGCAGCCCCGCCGCCACGCCAATCACGTAGCTGACATACCAGTGGGCAATGTAATACCAGCTTACATTGCCGCGCAGCGGGCGGCCATCGCACTGCATGAAGGCCGTCTGCGGCGCGCGGGCGGCCACATCGGTCAGGAAATCCCCGTAATCCGCCCCGGTCATGACCAGCTGCGCGCCCTCGGCCACGAATTCGCGCAACAGCCGGGTGGCATCGGCGGAATAGGGCATGCTTTCCACATAGACCGTGCGCAGGCGCGGAAAGGCCCGGCGCACGGCCTGTAGCGCCACATGGTGCATTTCGGTCCAGCCGCCATCGCTGGTCGGGCCGACATAGCCCAGCGCCAGCAGCGCGTCCTCCTCCGCCACCGGGGGCATGGGGGGCACGTTGGCGTACGGGGCGGCAAGGGCCGCCAGCAGCCCTTCGGTCGTGGTGGCGGCATGGCCGTGGCGCGGCACGAAGCCGGAGGCCACGGCCGCCCCCGCCGTGGCCAGAAGCCGCCTGCGGGGCAGGATCATGCGGTCCGTCCCTGTGCAAAGGGCAGGATATGGGCCAGCGTGCCCATGGGGTCGGCCACCTGCGGGGCGTGGCCGGTATGCATGCTGACCACCCGCGCGCCGGGCACAAGGGCCTGCATGCGGCGCTGCACGGGCAGGATGACGGAACGGTCGCCCGTTGCTTCCACATACAGGCGCGGGATGCGGCCAAAGCGTTCGGCCGTAAGCCGTGCGCGCAGGTCCAGCCCGCCCAGCCCCTGTGGCGTCAGGCAGCGGGAGGCGGCAATGGCCACATCGGGCGGGCAGTCATGCAGGAAGATGGCAACGGCGGCTTCCGGCGGCACGACGGATACAACACCCGGCTCCGGCCAGCGCAGCCAGGGGTTGATGCCCGTGGCATCCGGGTGGTCGGCCACCATCCGCGCCACCACCTGCCCGAATCCCACGCCCGAAGGCAGCATCATGCCCGCCAGATAGGCGATGCGCCGCACCCGCCCGGGCCAGCGCTCGGCCACGGCGGAGGCCACGACCCCACCGCCCGAATGGGCCACAAGGCTGACCGGGCGGCCAAGCCGGTCCATCACGTCGCCCACATGGGCCACGTAGCGTTCAAGGCTGGCATCGCGCGCGGGCAGCCCGTCCACCCCGTTGCCCGGCAGGTCAACCGCATGGACGGGAATGGCGGTATGCCGCCGCCATGCATCCACAAAGCGCGCCCATGCCCACGCCCCCTGCCACGCGCCGTGGATCAGGATGACCGGATCGTCCCCGCCGCTCATCGGCCATAGGTCCGGGCGTACATGGCGCGCAGGTGGTCCTCTACCGTTACGGGGGGCCAGAGCGGAGCCTCCCCTTCAGGCACGCAGCCCGGCAGGCAGGCAATGACCTGATCGGGGTTGCCGGTATGGAAGAACGGTACCGAATAGCGTTCCCGCCCCGATGTGTTGATGACCCGGTGCAGGGTGGAGCGGTAGCGGTTGTTGGTCCAGCGCGCGATCATGTCCCCCAGGTTGACGACAAAGCTGCCGGGAATGGGGGCAGCGTCCAGCCAGGTGCCATCGGCGGCCCTGACCTGCAGGCCGCCACTGTCATCCTGCAGCAGCAGGGTCAGGCCGCCAAAATCGGTATGGGCACCCGCCCCCTTTTCCCCCGGCAGGGGGCGCGCGGGCTGCGGCGGATAATGCAGCAGGCGCAGCGTGGTCAGCGGGTCGTGGCAGAAGGCGGCGAAATAATCCTCCGCCAGCCCCAGTGACAGGGCGATGCCGCGCATCAGCGTTTCGGCCAGACGGGTCATGACGGTGCTGTATTCGCTCATCACCGCGCGAAAATCCGGCAGTGCGGCAGGCCACTGGTTCGGCCCCTGATTGAAGCGCCCGGCCCGCACGGCCGGGTCATCCAGCGGTTTTTCCGGTCCGCTATAGAACCCTTCCTTCACGTCGGGCGGCGTGCCCGGCTCCAGCGTCTGGTCACGCAGCGGCTCGTAGCCCCGGTTGCACGGCGAACGGTTCTTGTGCACCGCCAGCCTGTCCGCCATGGGCAGGGCGAAGAACTGGCGCGACTGCGCGAACACGGCGGCAATCAGTTCCGGCTTCACGCCGTGGTCGACGCAATAGAAAAAACCCGTTTCGCTACAGGCGGCATGCAGCGCGCGACCGACCGCCGCGCGGGCCTGCGGATCGGGCGACTGAAGGCCCGCCACCGAAATGACGGGCAGTGTCCGCGCGGGGACGGCCCACGTGGTGTGCTGCATCATGAAAGGGTCCCCCGGCTTGATGGTTCAGGCACGCCCCCCGGCGGCCCTGTGCCCCATTGGAGGGCAGTACGGCCCGTCAGTCCAGCTTCTGTATGCGCCGTGCTTCCCGCGCATGGCGGTGCAGGGCATCGGCCAGGCCGGATTGCAGGGGGCGCCCGTCTTCCACCAGCACCTGGCCATTGACAATGGTGGTGCCCGCGACCATCGGCCCGCAGCGCAGCCAGGCCTCGACCGGGTCTGTCATGGCGCCTGCCAGCGCCACCGGGCTGGACTGCCAGATAACCAGGTCCGCGCAGGCGCCGGGGCGCAGGTGGCCGATCTCGTCATCCCAGCCCAGGCAGGCGGCGCCGCCACGGGTCGCCATGTCCAGCGCGTCCCGCGCCACCATGGAGGCGGGACCATTGCGGATGCGCCCCAGCAGCATGGCGTTGCGTGCCTCCATCCACATGCAGGCCATGTCCGTCGTGGCCGAACCGTTGGTGCCCAGCCCCACATTCATGCCCCGTTCGCGCAGGTCCATGGCATCGGCGCTGCCATTGCCGATCATCATGTTGGAACTGGGGCACTGGACCATGCCCACGCCCGCGCGGATCAGGCGCTCGGCCTCGGACGTGGAGGGATAGATGTAATGCGCGATCCATGCGCGCGGCGTGGCCCAGCCCATCCGCTCGAAATGCTCGGTGGGGGTGCAGCCGTAAATGCTCAGGCTGTAGTCATCCTCCTCCACATCTTCGGCCAGATGGGTATGCAGGCGCAGGTCGTCACGTTCGGCCATGGCCAGGCAGTCGCGCATGATCTGTTCGGATGCGGAAAACAGCGAGACCGGGCCAAGCGCCACCCGTGTCATCGCGCCGGGCGCGGGATCATGGAATCTGGCCACCACGCGCTCGCAGTCGGCCATGATCGTGTCCTCGTCCTGCACCACGGCGGCGGGGGGCAGGCCGCCATTTTCCTGTGACCGGGTCATGCAGCCCCGCGTGGCCAGGAAGCGGAAGCCGATGTCACGCGCGGCGGCGAACCCCGCATCCATCAGGTACGGACGCGGATGCACGTACATATGGTCGGTGGACGTGGTGCAGCCGCCCAGCAGCAGTTCCACCATGGAAATGTAGCTGGACAGGTAGACCGCTTCCCCGTCCAGTCCGGTCCAGAGGGGATAGAGCGTTTCCAGCCATGAAAACAGGCCATTGCGCGTAACAGGGGCATAGGCGCGTGTCAGGTTCTGGAACATGTGGTGGTGGGCGTTGACCAGCCCGGGCGTGACCAGCCGCCCCCTGGCGTTGATGATACGCGCGGCCGCCGGCATGGGCTGGCCGGGGCCACCTGCGGAATGGACGCGGTTCTTTTCGATCGCGATCCAGCCGCCGGCAATTTCCCAGTCACGGTCCAGGTAAAGGTGGGCATCACAAATCAGGATATCGATCATTACTTACCCAGGTTACTCCAGTCCAATCGCCGGTGGCCTGCATCTGGCCGCCACCTGCTGCTCCGGTTTCCGGAGGTTGGATATCGAACATTACTTAAGTGATTTATGTATGTATTTTTTTCGGAACATGCCATCATCATGTCAGCGTGTCCATATGTATAGACGGGAATATTTTTCGGAATACAGGACAAGACAACCCCGGATTGCAGAAAATTAAATAAATGCCAAATTTGAAACACGACTTGTGCTGCCCGTATTGTGAATTTTTTTGAAAAATAAGATAAAATCCGGCCTGTCCAATGCGCCACAGGGCCAGGACAGGCGGAATCAGAGCAGAAAACAGTTAATTTATACTTTATGGTATATAAGTTTATGCGGTTCTGGCCCCGGCATTTCCAAAGGAATGACAGGTAAGGTTTAGGAAGGTTTTCCTATTTGGCAAGTATCCATATCCGGTTTTTCAATGTGCGGATCACCACCCCGGCAGAACCCGGTAAGGGTATTCTGACATAGGGGTTTTCCGTAACCATATCAGCCAGTATCTGTAAATGACCCGGCGGCCGGACAGGACATCCGTTTCTTGGGCGATATTACATGATTATGTCCAAAATCGGGCGGGCATTACCCCCGGCGGGTGGCGTTCGGGTTCTCCTGTGGAAGAAACGGACAATATACGCGCATTATAATCAAAAAATTGATAATAAATATTCAGTGTTCCGAGCGTATTGACTACTTGCGGTTGCGGAAACGCCCGGAAAACCCGGATAATCGCGCGCATGTGATCGGGATGCCCCGGCAAGGCCCGCACCCGGCGGTACGGGGGCGGGCATTGCATGGCACGCGGTGCTATTTTATCCTTGGTGACATTCCGTCGCGGGCAGGCCCGCACCCATCCGGCAGGAGCCCCCGCATGACAGGACAGACCAGTGCAACCCGCTTCCTTGCACGGCACGGCGTGCCGTTTTCGGTACATGATTACGATTACGCGCCCGGTGGCGGGCTGATCGGCATGCAGGCCGCGTCCTCCATCGGGGCGGACCCGGCCTGCGTGCTCAAGACACTGGTGGTGGAGGTGGACCGCGCCACCCCCGTCTGCCTGGTGGTGCCGGCCGACCACAAGGTGAATTTCAAGAAGGTGGCGGCCCTGTTCGGTGGCCGCAACGCGCGCATGATGGCGCCGGAGCGCTCGATGGAACTGACCGGATTCCGCGCGGGGGGCACCAGCCCCTTCGGGCAGGCAACGCCACTGCCCGTGGTGCTGTCGGACGCGGCGATGGGGTTGCCGCATATCTATGTCAATGCCGGTGAACGCGGGCTGGTGGTGCGCATCGCCCCGGCCGACGCACGGGCGGTGGTGGACGCGCGCGTTGCCGATATTTCCGCCCCCGCCATTCCCGCCCCGCCGGCACCCTGATCCCGCCTGCCCCGCCGCCACGGCGCGTGACCCGATATCGCACGGGCCGGATTGCTGCTATGGCCGGAAGCATGAACACGACCCTGCCTTCCCGCCGGCTGTTCCTTGCCGTGACGGTTGCCATCCTGTCCTGGGCCAGTGCCTATCCCGTCGTGCGGATTGCCCTGCGTGGCATCCCGCCGGTGCCGCTTGCGGCCATACGCTATGCGCTGGCGGCGCTGATTGCCGTGGCCTGGCTGGTGCTGCGCCGCCAGCCACTGCCCGCCGCGCGCGACATGCCGCGCCTGGTGGCGTGCGCGGGCATCGGCATTTCGCTTTACAATATACTGTTCAACATGGGGGAGGTCACCGTGTCGGCCGGGGCGGCCAGCCTGCTCATCGCCTCCTCCCCGCTCATGACCGCGCTGATCGCCATGCCGGTGCTGGGGGAACGGCTGACCGCATGGGGGTGGCTGGGCTCGCTGCTCAGCCTTGCCGGCGTGGGGCTGATCGCGGGCGGGCAGGCAGGCGGCATCACCTTCGGTTCGGGGGCGACGCTGGTGCTGGGGGCGGCGCTGTGCTCGGCCACCTACATCATCCTGCTGCGCCAACTGCTGCGCCGGTATGACGGGCTGACCTGCATGGCCTATATCCTGATCATCGGCGCGGTGCTGCTGCTGCCATGGCTGCCGCGCGCCTGTGCCATCACGCTGCGGGCATCATGGCCATGCGTGTGGGCGGTGGTGGAACTGGGTGTCTTTCCCGCCGCCATCGGTTACGGGGCGTGGACTTTCGTGATCGGGCAGATGGGGGCGGCACGCGGTTCGGCGCTGCTGTACACGCTGCCGCCGGTCACCATGGTGCTGGCCTTCCTGCTGACGGGCGAGATACCGGGCCTGCGTACCCTGTGCGGTGGCGCGGTCGTGATGGCGGGCGTGCTGGTCATGAACACATGGGGCCACCCGGCACGCAGGGCCACCACCCCCACCAAAAATTAACCTTTGTGCCGCATAACCCCCTGACCATGGATGAAGGACAGGGATGCATGAGGGCTGTTTCCTCCACGCTCGCGGAAACGGCTGCCGGATGGGCCGCGTTCGACCCTGCATGGTACTGCACGCGCCATGCCGCCCTGCTGGACACGCTGGGGGTGGAACCGGGGGAAGCCCACGCCTTCTACACCACCCATGGCGCGGCGCTGGGCCATTCACCCAACGCGTTCTTTGACGAGACATGGTACCGCCAGGCCTATCCCGGCGTGGCGCGAGCCATAGCGCAGGGCATATGGCCCAGCGGCTTCGCCCATTACCTGCAGGCCGGGCTGCGCACCCACAGCCCCCACTGGCTGTTTGACGAACACGCCTACCGCGCAGCCTGCCCCGACCTGACGCAGGCCGTGATGGAGGACGGGGGCTACCGCAACGGCTATGACCATTACCTGCGCGCGGGTGACGGGGAAATGCGTACCGGATCGTGCTTTTTCGATCCCGTCACCTGCCTTGCCCTTGTACCCGAAAACGGGCGGGATGCAGCAGCCCATCCCTTTGTGGACTACCTGCTGCGCGGCATGGCCGCCATGCCCGACCGGGCGGTATCGGTCTATTTCGATGCCGGATGGTACGTGCGGACCTATCCCGCGGTGCAGGCCGCGATCGACCGGGGGGAATGGCTGTGCGCCCTGCACCATTACCTGTGCAATACCACGCCGCTGGCGTTTGACCCGGGGCCGTTCTTTTCCGAATCCTTCTATGCCTCCGTCAATCCCGACGTGCTGGAAGCGGTGGAAAGCGGCAGGCTGCGCAACGGCTATGCCCATTACCTGAGTGACGGGGTGTTCGAGCAGCGCAAGCCGTGCTCCATGCTCGACCTTGCGGCCTATATGCGTGACCCTGCGGTACAGGCGGACCTGGCGGCCGGCCGCGCGCGCGACGGGCTGGGCCATTACCTTGTCGCCCGGCCCGACCTGCGCCCGCCCCCCGCCCCCCCCGTGACCGAGGAACAGACCCGCGCCCTGTTCCGCCACATGTGCGCGGTGCGGCTGCCGCTGCTGCTGGGGGGGCGGATCGACTTTGCCAGTGACGCCCCGCCGGAACTGAGCGTGATCATCATCGCCCACAACCAGTTTGCCATGACGCTGTCCACGCTGGCCTCGCTACGGGCGAACTACCATGGCGCCATGCAGGTCATCGTGGTGGATTCCGGCTCCCGCGACGGGGTGGCCAGTATCGAGCGGCATGTGAAGGGCATCGAGGTGCTGCGCTTCGCGGGCAATATCGGCTTCGTGCGCGGGTGCAACGCCGCCCTTGCGCGGGTGCGGGCACCGGCCACGCTGTACCTTAACAATGACGTGGACCTGCAGTTCGGCGCCATTGCCAGTGCGCTGGCCCGGCTGGGGGCGGAAGACACGACCGGGGCGGTGGGCGCGCGCGTGCTGCGCACCCACGGCATGCTGCAGGAGGCGGGCAGCATCATCTGGCGTGACGGTTCGGTGCAGGGCTACATGCGCGATGCCCATCCCGCCGTGCCGGAAGCGGGCTTCGTGCGCGCGGTGGATTTCTGTTCCGGCGTGTTCCTGATGGTACGCACCGACATACTGCGCACGCTTGACGGTTTTGACGAAGCCTATGCCCCCGCCTATTTCGAGGAGACGGACCTGTGCATGCGCATCCGCGCGCTGGGCTACACCATTCTGTACGATCCTGCCGTATGCCTGGTGCATTATGAATGCGGCACGTCGGATTCCACCAGTGCGGCAAGGCTGATCGCGCGCAACAGCACCCTGTTCACCCGCAGCCATGCCCGCCCGCTGCGGCGCAAGCTCATGCGCCACCCCGCCCTGCAGGCCCGCGCGCGCCATGCCGATGGCGGAGGACGCCACATCCTGTTCATCGAGGACCGGCTGCCACTGCGCCATCTTGGCTCGGGCTTTACGCGTTCGAACGACATCATCGCAACCCTTGCGGCGCTGGGCTACCACGTCACGGTCTACCCGGTCTTCCGCCCGGTAGAGGACGCGGCCACGCTGGCCACCGCCTTCCCCCCCGGCGTGGAGGTGATCCATGACCGTGAACTGCCCGACCTTGCCGCTTTTCTGGAAGACCGCGCGGGCAGCCTGGATGCGATCTGGATCGCGCGCACCCACAATGCCGCGCGTCTGGCCAGTATCCTGAACGACGCCGCCGCCGCCATTCCCGCAGGTCGTGTCATTGTCGATACCGAGGCCATTGCCGCCTGCCGGGACGAGGAATATGCCCGCCTGCACGACCGGCCGCCCGGCCAGCCCCTTGCCCGGCGGCTGGAGGCCGAACTGGCCCCCCTGTTCGTGGCGGACCGGGTGGTGGCGGTCAATGATGCCGAGGCCCGGCTGCTGCATGGCGCCGGGTTCGATAACGTATCGGTGCTGGGGCACATGCAGGTGCCACGCCCCACCGGGCCGGGATGGGCCGCGCGGCGCGATATCCTGTTCCTGGGCGCGGTGCATGACATGGCTGCGCCCAATCTTGACTCCCTTGCCTGGTTCAGCGGCGCGGTGCTGCCCCTGCTGGTGGACCGGCTTGGCCCGGGCATACGCTTTGGCGTGTGCGGCCATGTCAACCCGCGCGTGGACCTTGGCCCGCTGCGCCGCCACCCCAATGTCAACCTGCTGGGGCAGGTGGCCGATACCGCCCCGGTCTATGACCACCACCGCGTGTTCGTGGCCCCCACCCGCTTTGCCGCGGGCATTGCCTATAAGCTGCATGAGGCGGCGGCCAACGGCCTGCCGGTGGTCGGCTCCCCCCTGCTGTGCCGCCAGGCAGGGTGGCAGGACGGGCAGGACATGCTCTGCGCCGACGTGACCGACCCGGCCGCCTTTGCCGCGCAGGTGGTCCGCCTCTATCAGGATCAGGCGCTGTGGGATACGGTGCGTGACAACGCACTCCAGCGCGTGGCGCGCGAACACGCCCCACAGGACTACCGCACCCGTGTGGCCGAAATCATGGCGGAGGTATTCGCCCCGCCGGGCTGACGGCGCATGCAGGACAAGGCAGGACGCCCCATGGATGACACAGCCGACATTTCCTTCGCACCCGGCATGGACCCGGCCCTGCGCGCCCGCGTGCTGGCGGCCCCGCATTTCCGCCGGTGGCATGACGGCATGCGGGCGCGCTTCACGCTGCGCCATGTGCTGGTGCGCGATGCGGTGGCCTTTGGCCCCACGCGCATGGGCTTCATCCTGGTCGAGGCCGATGCCCTGCACCGGGGCCAGCGCGTACCCGGCCTGGCGCTGCTGCGCGGCGATAGCGTGTCGGTGCTGCTGGTGCTGAAATGCCCCGGCTACCCCGACCGCACCGTACTGACCTGCGAGGCCCGCGTGCCCGTGGCCCGGCCGGACCTGCTGGCGCTGCCCGCGGGCATGCTGGATGGGGGCGCGTTTGAAAGCACGGCACTGCGGGAACTGTCGGAAGAAGTGGGGGCGGACCTGCGGGTGCGGGCGCAGGACCTTGTGGCCCTGACGCGGGTCTGGCTTTCCCCCGGCGGGTGTGATGAGGCGATCGGCCTGTATTATGCCGAACTGGACATTGACGAAGGGCTGGCCCGCCGCCTGTCCGACCGCCAGACCGGCCTTGCGCGCGAACATGAGCATATCCGCCTGCATGTCATCGACCTGGACCAGATCCCCCATATCGGCATGACGGATGCCAAGACCCTGCTTTCATGGCACCTGTACCAGGCACGGTAACGGGCCATCGCTTTTTCTTGTTGACACAACCGCGTGAGGACCCGCATAAGGTCGGGAAGCAGCATGCCCTGTGCAACTGCTTCTTGGACGTTTCCTCCCTAAACTCAGCGGTGCCTCTGCACCGCTTTTTTTTGTCCTATTTTTATAGAATTTTTCCATAACTGTACATCGTGTAGTATAATAGCCTCCATTGTAACGAGAGACGGGACCAAGAGCACGATGAGCGGTATTTTCAATGACGTCATGGGCAAGCTGAGCGATCTGGCCGGTTCCACCGGCCTGTCACAGCAGGTACATTCCTATCTGTCGCAGCTGCTGACACCGGCCACCATCACCTCCCTGCTGGCGCAGGCGGACCAGGCCGGGCTGGGCGACAAGGTACGGTCATGGATCGGTGACGGCCACAACCTGCCCATCTCCACCGATGAACTGCGCAGCCTGCTGAGCAGCCAGCAGGTCCAGGCCATGGTGGACAAGACCGGCCTGCCCGCCGCCACCATCCTGCCCGTTCTGGCCCATCTGCTGCCCGAAGCCGTCAATACCCAGACCCCGGCGGGCGACGTCTCCAAAACGGCCTGATCCCGCTGGCCTGACATACTGGCGGAACCGTGCCATGGTCCGGTTCCGCCCCGTTTCATTCCGCCGCCTGCCCCGGGACCAGCATCCCGCCATAGCGGATGATGTCCGCCACCACATCCAGCATCACCGCCTGCACGCGGGCAAAGCCCGCATGGGGCTGCAGGGTGGTCTGGTCCATGTACAGCGCGCGGCTGATTTCCAGCTGCACCGCCTGCACGCCGCGCCGTGGCCGGCCGTAATGGCGGGTGACATATCCCCCGGCAAAGGGCACGTTGCGCGCCACGCTGTAGCCATGGCGGGTCAGGACCTGTTCCATGACCGTGGCCAGTTGCGGCGTGCAGGCGGTGCCCCATGCGGTGCCCAGCACGAAATCCGGCTGGTCCCGCCGCCCGGCCACCACGGGCATGGAATGGGCATCCAGCACGATGCAGCAGCCGTGATGTTCCACCCTGTCGCGCACAAGCCGCGCCAGCGCATCATGATAGGGCTGCCAGCAGGTGCGGATGCGGGCCTCGGCCTCGCTGAAGGGCAGCGGGCGGGGATAGATCGGCCCATCGCGCGAGACGATGCGCGCGATCGTGCCAAATCCCGCCTGCACCTTGCGGCTGGTGGTGTTGCACCAGTGCGGCAGCGGGTCGCGGAACATGGTGGGGTCCAGTTCCCACGGTTCCCGGTTGGCATCGCAATAGGCACGGGGAAAGGTGGCGTGCAGCAACGTGGCCCCCTGCCCCGGCGCGCCTTCGAACAGCTGCTCCACATAACAGTCCTCGCTCCGGCGCAGGGCATGCGCACCAAGGCGGGACATGCGCAGGAACGCATCGGTATAGTTCCGCCCCGAATGGGCGGAGGCGACAACAAGCGGCGCCTGCTTTCCCGTGGCTTCGATAATGGAGTAGGGCGGGATGGCGGAATCAGCCATGTGGCGCGGCCTGTTCCAGCAGGCGCGCACGGTAGGGCACGCCCCCTGCATGGTCGGGGTCATCTCCCTGCACGGCCCGGCGGAAGCACGGAAAAGAAACAGCACGGCACATGGCTGTCATAGGGACAGCAGGCGGCTTTCGGGTCAATGTGATTTTTTGAAAAATGGGGGTTGCGCCCCGCCATAGGGATGAGTAAAAGCCTGTTCACCGAAGCAGATGGTGGGCGCATAGCTCAGCGGTAGAGCACTACCTTGACATGGTAGGGGTCACAGGTTCAATCCCTGTTGCGCCCACCATCTGCTTCGCTATCCCCAAAAAATCGGTAGTTTTGATACTATGATCGCGGTGCGTTCTAGTATGGATTTGACCGCGCCGGTATGGGCCATACAGGCTGTCCCGCCACGCCCTGCCCTACCGGGGCCGGTCCCGACCGGAGCCATTATCCGTACGGGCCGTATCTCCCGGCAGGACCGGAGCGGTAACGGACCTGCGGTATCCAGCCATGGACAGTCCAACAGAAGAAGTTGGCCCATGATAACGGAAGGTGCCGTGTCGCGGCGCCTGCTCCTGCGCCATGGACCACTGCGGATCGGCCTGATGCTGGACAGGCTGGGCGCAGGTGACCGACCGGCTCCGGCATGGCGCGGCGCATGACCGGCTTGATTCCATTTTCCGCGAGGGGCTGAGGCCCGGCCGCTGCCAGATGGTCCCTCTCTCCACCGACCGGGATACGGCGCGGCACGGGAAGGCCGTTCTCCCGGGCGTCGGGGCTGGCCGGATGTTTCATGACGGATATGCCTTCCACCTGGCCGATAACGGCGTCTGGCTGACCTTGGCGGTGCCCCGGCGTATCTGGCCTTCCAGTCCGGGGCAGGAAACGGCCCGTCAGCCTTGCTGCGCGCCATTGCCGCTGAAAACCGTGCCGCGGCCCTTCGTACGATGATGGGTCAGGAGCGTAATTGTGCATCGAATCCGGCACCAAGGCAGGCTACAGTAAACCATGCATCCTGCTGCCGGTAACCGCAGGCCCGCAGCAAGGTCAGCATGGAAGGACGGGAAAACCGGGTGCTTGTTCACGAAGGCGCGGACCGCAATGCCGTAATCGACCGGCGTCTTGGCTGCTCGCTGGCCGCCATTGCCGGGGCGGTGAATGCCGCCGGCTTTCTGGCGGTCGGCTATTATTCCGCCAACATGACCGGCAACATATCGGCGCTGGCCACCGGCCTGCATGAAGGCCACCTGCGGGCCGTGCTGTCATGCTGCGGGCTGGTGCTGGCCTTTGTGGCCGGTGGGGTCCTTTCGGCGCTTGTGGTCAATGCCGGGCGCCGCCGGCGCCTGCCTTCCATCTATGCGCGCAGCATCCTGCTGGAAGCCTGCCTGCTCGGGCTGCTGGGGCTGGCCGACATGCTGCTTTCCGCACAGCCACGCGGCCCCATGCTGGCATACGGGCTGAGTTTTCTCATGGGGTTGCAGAACGCGACCGTAACCCGCATCTCGGGCGCGCGGGTCCGCACCACCCACATGACCGGCATGCTGACCGATGTCGGCCTGGAACTGGCGGACTGGATGGACGCCATCATCCACCGCACCGACCCCGCGCAGCGCGCACGCACCCGCGAACGGCTGGGCCTGCATGCCGCGATTGTCCTGTCCTTCACCACCGGCGGGATTGCCGGAGCGTTTCTTTATGGCTGGTGGTCGGCCCTGTTCCTGCTGCTGCTGGCGGCGGGGCTGGCCTGCCTGTCGCTGCCCGGCGCGCTGGCCCCCGTGGAGGCCCCCCGCGCAACGGTGGATGGCACGCAGGAACCACAGGCGGGACGCTGACGCAAAACGGGCCGATCCGGGGACGTCCGCCCCAGGGCCACGGAGTGCCGGAGAATTCTGGAAGAGGACCGGCCGGGAATAGCCGGCCCCTGGCCACGCCCATGGGGCATGGCCAGGCGCCGCTGCCCTTACGCCGTTACAAGGACCGCTTCGGCCGCAGGCGGGTGCACCTGCCGGCGGCCCGCGTCCACATCCGTGATTTCACGGTCGATTTCACCAATCACCTGCCGCGAAAACGGGCCAAGATGCAGGTACAGCGCACTGGTCATGACCACGTAAGGCAGCGCCCTGGGGTTGTGCAGCGCGCAGTCAAGCAGCATGCGCCAGAACGGCCCTGCCGTGCCCGGCCCGGCGCGGTGGATGCGCAAGAGCAGGCGCATGAAGCTGCGCAGGTCACCGCGCACCATGCGGTGCCCCCGGGTGCGGCGCAGCATCCGGCCAAGACGGCGCACCCGGCCGAAATAGGCCACCGGGTCATAGATGGCGGCAAGGACCCTGCGGTAATCATCCAGTACGTCACGCCGTGGCCGCGCGGTCTCGAAGTTCAGCCCGGCGGTACACTGGTCGCCCGACTGCGGCTGTCCGTCATCGGCAAAAAGCCGCCCTTCCGCCCGCAGGCGGCGCGTCAGCTGTGTCGTGGGCAGGGCATAGAGCAGGCCGACCATGCAGACAGGGATCGACGTATCCTCGATACAGTCGATCATGCCCGCGGCGATGCTGCCCTTTTCGCTGTCAAATCCCACAATGAAACCGGCATTGACGAAAATCCCGGCCCGGTGGATCGTCTCGATGCTCTGCCGCAGGCTGCGCCTTGTGTTCTGTTTTTTCTGCGTCATGACCAGCGTGTCGGTATCCGGGCTTTCAATGCCGATGAACACGGCAAAGAAATTGGTGCCCGCCAGATCGCGCAGCAGGTCGGCATCATCGGCCAGGTTGATCGAGGCTTCGGTTGAAAATTCGAACGGGAAGTTTCTTTCCTCCTGCCAGCGCTTCAGGCCGGGCAGGAACTTGCGCAGCGCCTTCTTGTTGCCAATCAGGTTGTCATCCACAAAATCGACATGCCCCCGGTAGCCCAGCGCGTACAGGGCATCCAGTTCGGCCAGCACCTGTTCATTCGTCTTGGTGCGGGGCACCCGGCCATACAGTTCGATAATGTCACAGAATTCGCAACTGAACGGACACCCGCGCGAGAACTGCACCCCCACATGCAGGTACTGGTCCAGCTTCAGCAGGTCAAAGCGCGGCAGCGGGCTTTTTGTCACATCGGTCTTGCCCATGGCGGCCGTGAACACGCCATGGCGGATGCCCGCGCGCCAGGTGGCGATGAAATCGCCCATGATTTCCTCGGCCTCGCCCAGAACCTGAAAATCCGCCCTGGCATACAGGTCCGGGCTGGATGTCACGTCCGGGCCGCCCACCACCACGGGCTTGCCCGCGGCCCGGCAACGTTCAACAAGCCGTAGCGCGTCGTTGCGCTGGGGCAGCATGCCGCCGGTCATCACCAGATCGGCCCAGTCGAAATCCGCGTCCTCAAGCTGTTCGGTATTGCGGTTGACCAGCCTGATTTCCCAGTGGGCGGGAAGCAGGGCGGCCACGGTCACCAGCCCCAGCGGGGCCGCCGGGTAGCGCGCGCCCGCCAGATCGCAGGCTTCCGTGTAGTTCCAGAACGACCCTGCATTGAAAAGCGGGAAGACCATCAGGACCTTGCAGGGATCGCTCATCGCGTGGCGGCCCCGGGGCGTGGCAGGGACGCATGGTCACGGCGGCGGCCGGCCGGGCCACCGGGGGGACGCGCCGGTTCGCGGAACGCACGGCGCGGCGTGAAGGATGACATGCGGGAACGCCTTTCGTATTGGACGGATGGGGCGCGGCCCTGGCTGCCCCCTTCCCGGCCCCGCCATGGCGGTCCAGGCCACGCGGCACCGCAGCACGCGCGCGGGCAGGACCGGGTCCGGGCCTGTAACAGATCAGGATGATTGAGGGGGACGGGGGCGCGGAAAGCGGCGAAGCCGCGCAGAGCGGGCTGCGTGCAGGTCGATGCCGATGTTCAGGGACTGAACGGGTACCATCCTATCCGAACTGCCCGCCGCCGTCCAGTTCGCCCGCCCGGCCCCGCCGTGATGACCATGCCCATGATGCGGAACGGCACGGCGGCCGGTGAATCGAGCCGCACCATGACCGGCCTGCCCTTTCCCCCACCATGGACAGGACAGGGCACAGCCAGACAGGATGGCAAGGAGCGGTACCCGCGGCACATCACTGCGCACGAAGGCCGACAGCGGGTTTTCGGGCACCGGATGCGGCACGATCCGGACAGGAAGCAGTTGGCACAGGCGCAGTCCGTTACACTTCGCATGCTGTGGAAACCATGCGGAAACGACTGCTGGCCCGTGATGGCCGGTCCATACGACCCGTATCGTGGCACGGGACTGTATGCAGGCCGCCGGACAGCACGGACCCGCACGCCACGGCTGACACCGCCACGCAGGCGCGGGGGAACGGCTGCATGAATGAAAAATAATGAAAGTTTCCCGATCGCGCCCTTTATTCGGACAGGCGACGCTTCCTGAAGCTTTCTGAAAAAAAACTTCACCAAAAACTTTCTTACGATTTATGGAATACTGCCTGTTCAGTAGATGACCGGCTCCGGCACCGGGGGGCCGAAATCGGTCTGCAGAAAGTCGAAATCACATCCCTCGTTCGCCTGGCGCATGTGCTGGCCTGCCATCCAGCCATAGCCGCGCCCGTAGCGGGCGGGCGGGGGTGTCCAGCTGGCACGGCGGCGTTCAAGTTCCTGATCGGACACCGCCATGCTGATCGTGCGCGCCGGGACATCCACCGTAATGATGTCCCCCGTGCGCAGCAGCGCCAGCGGGCCGCCCACGTAACTTTCCGGCGCAATATGCAGCACGCACGCGCCATAGCTGGTCCCGCTCATCCGGGCATCCGAGATGCGCAGCATGTCCCGGCAGCCTTCGCGCACCAGCCTGCGCGGCAGCGGCAGCATGCCCCATTCCGGCATGCCGGGACCACCCAGCGGGCCGGCGTTGCGCAGGACCAGAACATGGTCCGGCGTGACATCCAGCGTCTCGTCATCCAGCGCCTTCTTCATGGTGGGGTAGTCATCAAACACCAGCGCCGGGCCACTGTGCCTGTGGAATTTCGGGTCACAGCAGGCCGGTTTCATCACGCAGCCATCGGGCGCCAGATTGCCGCGCAGCACGGTCAGCGCGCCCCCCGCCTGCCCGCTGAACATCGGCTGGTCCAGCGGGCGGATCACGTCATCGTTCCACACTTTCGCCTGTTCGATGTTCTCCCCCACGCTGCGGCCCGTGACCGTAAGACAGGTCAGGTCCAGAAAGCGCGAGATCCGCTTCATCAACGCGGTGATGCCGCCAGCGTAATAGAAATCTTCCATAAGATAGGTGGTGCCCGTGGGCCGGACATTGGCAATGACCGGGATTTCGCGGCTGGCGCGGTCAAAATCATCCAGCCCGATGGCCACCCCCGCCCGCCGCGCCATGGCAATGACGTGGATGATGGCGTTGGTCGAACACCCCATGGCCATGGCCACGGCAATGGCATTGGCAAAGGCGGCAGGCGTCTGGATTTTCGAGGGGCGCAGGTCTTCCCACACCATGTCCACAATGCGCCGACCGGCACTCCTGGCCATGCGGATGTGGCTGGAATCAACCGCCGGGATGGAACTGGCCCCCGGCAGCGAGAGGCCGATCGCCTCGGCAATGGCGGTCATGGTGCTGGCGGTGCCCATGGTCATGCAGGTGCCCGCACTGCGCGCGATACCCGCTTCCACCCCCTGCCAGTCCGCCTGCGTGATCGTGCCCGCGCGCAGTTCATCCCAGTATTTCCATGAATCCGACCCCGAACCCAGCGTGCGGCCCTGCCAGTTGCCGCGCAGCATCGGGCCTGCGGGCACGTATATCACGGGCAGGTCCATGCTGGTGGCCCCCAGCAGCAGGCCGGGCGTGGTCTTGTCGCACCCACCCATCAGCACCCCGCCATCGGCGGGGTAGGCGCGCAGCAGTTCCTCCGCCTCCATCGCCAGCATGTTGCGGTACAGCATGGTGGTGGGCTTCATGAAGTTTTCGGAAAGCGAAATGGCGGGCAGTTCCATGGGGAAGCCGCCTGCCGCCAGTATCCCGTGCTTCACGTCCTCCACACGCTGGCGGAAATGCATGTGGCAGGGATTGATATCGGACCATGTGTTGAGGATGGCGATGACCGGCCTGCCCTCCCAGTCCTGCGGGGCATAGCCCATCTGCATGGCGCGCGAGCGGTGGCCGAAGCTGCGCAGGTCGGCCGGGCCGAACCAGCGCGCGCTGCGCAGTGGGCGCCTTTCGTGTTCCGGTACTGTCTGGTGCCCTGCTGGCTGGTGCCCTGCTGGCGTGCTGGCATGTTCTGTCATGCTTCTGCTCCCTTTCTGACACCCCGGCCGCCGTCATGGCCTGTCGGAATGCATATCGTGTTGCGACAGTTAGGGCGCTGGCGCTTTATACTGTCCAGACCAGATACGGCATGGATCGAGACAGGATTGGCATCAATGCTCCAGCTCACGCAGGTCCGGTGTTTTGTCACGGTTGCGGATGAACTGCATTTTGGCCGCGCCGCCGCCCGGCTGAACATGACGCAGCCACCACTAAGCCGGCAGATCCAGCTTCTGGAACACGCGCTGGGCGTGGAACTGCTGGAGCGCAGCAGCCGCAGCGTGCGGCTGACCCATGCCGGTGCGGTCTTCCTGCCGCAGGCCCGCAGCCTGCTGCGCCATGCCGAGGACGCGGCACTGCTGGCCCGCCGCGCCCGGCGTGGCGCGCTGGGGCAGGTTGCGGTCGGGTTCACGCCATCGGGGAGCTATGATTTCCTGCCCCGCCTGATCCATGGCGTGCGTGAGGCCCATCCCGAAATTGAACTGACACTGGAGGAAATGGTTACCCGCGACCAGGTTGCCGCCCTTGCCGCCCACCGCATCGACCTGGCCTTCGTGCGGCCGCCCTTCAGTGCGGTGGAAACCCGCGCCCACCGGGTGCTGGCCGAACCCATGGTGGCCGCCCTGCCCGCGGGCCACCCGCTTGCGGCCCTGCCCGCGCTGGCACCGGCCGACCTGGAGGGGCAGGACCTGATCATGTATTCCATCCTGGGCGGCGGCTATTTCCATGACCTTGTCCACCGCCTGCTGGCCCAGGCGAACATCCAGCCGCGCCTTGTCCATCACCTGAACCAGATCCACGCCCTGCTCTCGGTCGTAAAGACCGGGGTGGGACTTGCCCTGATCCCGCAATCCGCATCCCGGCTGGGGATCGACAGCGTGGTCTGCCGCCCGCTGGCCTTTGGCGCGGATGTCCAGGCGGAGCTGTACATGCTGCACCGGGCGCACAATGTCAGCCCCGTGCTGGCCAATGTCATGGCGGCCGTAACCCGTATGGCCGGAACACAGGCCCCTGCCCCGCCCGCCGCCTGATGGCGGGCGATCAATGCCCACCGTGCATTGATCCATACCAAGTCTGGTTTTGACGCAATGCCCCGTCCCGCGTTGCCGCGTGGACGGCCGGATGCGTCCTGCAGGCCGCCGGTCGGACCAGAGGGAGAATACAGGGCAATCATGACCAGAAGGCGGGGCACAGATTTCACGCGCCTTGCGTCATACGCAGGAATTCACAAATCACCCAAAAAATACTGAATGGCGCAATAAAAATTGCGTATCAGGTCAGGGAAACCTTTCATGCTTGGAATTGGGGTACTGGGCTGCGGGCGGATTGGCGCCATGCATGCCACCAATATTGCCGCACATCCCCGCGCACGGGTCGCGGCAGTATATGACATCAACCCGGACGCCGCACGGGCGGTCTCCCTTGCCACCGGCGCGCCGGTCATGGCATCGGCCGCCGGCGTGCTGGCAGCACCCGATGTGGACGCGGTGCTGATTGCCACGGCAACCGATACCCATGCCGACCTGCTGGAACAGGCGATTGCCGCGGGCAAGCCGGTACTGTGCGAAAAACCGATCGACCTCAGCCTGGAACGGGTGGACCGCTGCGCCGCCGCCATTGCGGGCACGACCCTGCCGGTGCAGATCGGCTTCGTGCGGCGTTTCGACCCCGGCCACAGGGCGGTGTGCGCGGCGGTGCGCGATGGCACGCTGGGTACACTGTATCAGGTCATCATCACCTCACGCGATCCGGGCCTGCCGCCGGCTGCCTATCTGGCCAGATCCGGCGGCATCCTGCGGGACATGACCATCCATGATTTCGACATGGCGCGCTTCATTCTGGATGAGGAACCCACCGAAGTCTTCGCCACCGGCTCCCGTCTGGTGGCGCCCGCGCTGATGGAGACGCTGGGGGATCATGACACGCTGACGGTGGTGATGAAAACCGCATCGGGCCGGCAGGCGGTGCTTATCAACGCGCGTGAGGCCGCCTATGGCTACGACCAGCGGGTGGAAGCCTTTGGCAGCCGGGGCATGGCGGTATCGGAAAACCGCCGCCCGCACCACATGGTCCTGTCCGGTGCCGACTTTACCGACCATGCCGCGCCGCTGCTGAACTTCTTCATCGAACGCTACCGCGAGGCGTTCGATGCCGAGATCGACGCCTTTGTCGATGCGGTGGAAAACGGCCGCCCGGTTGCCGTAGGCTACAATGACGGGCGCCAGGCGCTGGTCCTGGCCGAAGCCGCGCTGAAATCCCTGCATGAAGGGCGCATGGTGCGGGTAAGCGAGATCGGGTAGCCGCCGTTGCCCATGGTGGCCATGGACAGGCATGGACGGGCATGGGCAACCGGGGGGCGGACAATTTTTCGTTGCCGGTCAGTCGCCTGTTCCGTTCCGGCGCGGGGAATGCCAGAAGGGGGCTGGACATCCCTTTCCTGCATTCCTGTAGCCAGCACGGTTCATCATGCTTTTCAAATCCCTGCCTGCCGGGGCCGTGATCGGCCTGTGGGCACTGTTCGCCTGCACCTTCACCGCGCTGACCAGCGAAGTCGCGCCCGTGGGCATCCTGATCGACATGGCACACGCCTTCCATATCATGGAAGGACAGGCGGGGCTGGCGGTCAGCGCCTTTGCGCTGCTGGTGGCGCTGGGTGCCGTGCCACTGACCATCCTGACCGCCCATATCGACCGCAAGCGGCTGATGGTGCTCTCGCTTTCGGGGTATGTGCTGTCCAATCTGGTGGTGGCCGTCGCGCCCACGTTCGTCCTTGTCTGCGTGGGGCGGATGATTGGCGGGGTGGCGCATGCGCTGCTCATGTCCATCGTCTCGGCCTATGCGGCGCGCCTGGTGCCGCAGGCCATGACGGGGCGGGCCATTTCCTTTGTCTATGGCGGGACCTCGCTTGGCGCGGTCCTGGGCGTTCCGGGCATGGCGGCGGCGGGGCAACTGGTGGGCTGGCGGATGGCCATGTTCATCCTGACCGGGCTTTCGCTTGTGCTGACGCTGTGCATCGCGTTTTTCCTGCCGCCGGTTTCCACCCCCGTGCATGTGCGCGAAAGCCTGCCCGCCATGCGTTCGCGCCGCGTCATGCGCATCTTCCTGGTGGTGGTTGTGGTGGACGGGGTCTTCTTCATTGCCCACAACCTGCTCTACACCTATGTCACGCCCCTGTTGCTTGACCACGGGGTGGCGACGGGCGCGCTCAGCCTTGCCCTGCTGCTGACAGGCGGCATCAGCATCCTTGGCCTGTGGGGCGCGGGGCATCTGGTTGACCGCAACCCCGCCATGGGCGTGCTGGCGGGGGGACTGGCCATGCTGGTGGGCATGGGGCTGATATACGGGCATATCGTGTCGGGCTGGGTGGCGGTGGCGGCCGTGGGGCTGTGGTGCATCGGCTATTCGGGGCTGATCCCCTTTGTCATGTCCGGTGCGATCCGTGCGCGCGCCACCCATCCCGATGTGGCCGGGGCCGCGATCAATGCCGCAAGCAATGTGGGCATCCTGCTGGGTTCGGCCGTGGGCGGGCGGGTGCTGACCGTCTATGGCTTTGGCGTGCTGACGCCGCTTTCCATCGCCATCGTGGTGTGCGGCCTTGTTCTGGCACTGGGCAATCCGGCCGCCTTCCCCCACGCCCTGCCCGCTTCCGCGCAGGAGGATTAGGCAGCCCCGGAAAGAAGAAAGGCAGCAGGACGTTTTTGGTGAGGCTTTTTTCAGGACGCTTCAAAAAAAATGCCGCCCTTGGAATAAAGGCGGCACCAAAAACCTTGACTGTTTTATTATGATGCGTCCGGCAGATGGTCAGTGAACCGCCTGGCCACCCCCCAGCTCGCCCGTCAGGAACTGCGCCCGTCCGTTGCCGAATGACCAGTGCGCGTCCGCGTTCTCCACAACCGACACCATGACATCGGACGGCGCGATGCCGCATGCCTGTTCCAGGCGCTCGGTCAGCAGCCTGTAGAATTCGGCCGTCTTGTCCGTCCCGCGCGGGCGGCTGAACATCTGCACCACCACCACCTTGTCGGTGCGGGGAATGTCCAGTCCCGTATCCTCCACGATCATGTGTGAGGGCTTGTATTCCGATACAAGCTGGTAGCGGTCACGCCGGGGCACGGCAAAGGCTTCCAGCATGGCTTCATGCGCCGCGTCCAGCAGGGTGCGGATCTCGGCGTCCGTGCGGCCTTCGAGCAGGTGGAAATGAAGAAGCGGCATTGATGTTCTCCTGATGCATGAAAAAGGAAAGGCGGGAGCACGCCACATGGCCCGCTCCCGCCATGGCACGGGCCGGCCTTACTTCCGGCCCGCAAGGTCGGTCAGGCCATCGGCCGGGGGCGTGGCCGGGGCCATGCCAGCCGCGGTGCGGCGGCGTTTTGGCGTAAGCATGACGCTTTCGATCTTTTCCAGCGCCACCCCCCTGGTTTCGGGGATATAGCGCTCGACAAACCACCATGAGAGCAGGGTGAACCCCGCAAAGAGCCACATCGGCAGCGCGCCATGGAACAGGGCGTCAAGCCTGTGGTTCTGCGCCATCATGGGGAAAAGCTGGCTGACGATGAAGTTCATCACCCAGTTGGCGGAAACCGCGATGCTCATGCCCACCCCACGGATGCGGTTGGGGAAGATTTCGGCAATCAGCACCCATGTCAGCGGCCCCCAGGACAGGCCGAACAACAGCATGTAGATCAGCATGCCCATCAGCGCGGAATAGCCCTGCGTCTGGGTATAAAGCGCCCATGAGGCGATAAGCAGCCCGATGATCATGCCGATCGAGCCGATGCGGAACAGCGGCAGCCGCCCCTTGCGGTCAATCACCCAGCTCCCCAGCACCGCACCCGACACCGATGCCACGCCAATCCATATGGTCTGGAACAGGGCGTTCTGCACGCTGCCACTGACCGAGCCGAGCAGCAGCGGCGCGTAGTACATCATGCTGTTCACACCCGTAAGCTGTTGCAGCATGGCCACCATGGCGCCCACGAATATGATCCACCGCGCCCCGCGTGAGGAAACGGCGCGGCCCAGTGCCGAAGCCTCGACCTTGTGCTCGAGGGAGTCCTTGATTTCGGTCAGCACCGAACGCGCATGCCGTTCGTTCGAGATGCGGGTCAGGGTTTTCATGGCGTCATGGTCACGCCCGCGCAGCACATGCCAGCGCGGGGATTCCGGCATGAAGAAGATCGCAATGCAGAAGATCACGCAGGGTATGACTTCCGAGCCCAGCATCCACCGCCAGCCCACGGTCATGAGCCATTGCTCGCTGGCGCTGCGCGCTATCAGGTAGTTGACGATGAAAACCAGCAATTGCCCGCCCACAATGGCGAACTGTTCCATGTACAGTGCCCGTCCGCGCATGTCCTTTGGCGAGACTTCGGACATGTACATGGGCGAGATGGATGAGGCGACCCCCACCGCCACCCCGCCAATGAAGCGGTAGACCACAAAGGACGTGAACCCCGTGGCCAGCGCCGCCCCGATGGCCGAGCCGGTAAACAGCGCCGCCGAGACCGCCAGCGTGGGCTTGCGGCCAAACCGGTCGGCCAGCCAGCCCGAACCCGCGGCCCCCAGGATGCAGCCCAGCAGCACGTTGGACACCGCCCAGCCAATTTCCACAGGGGAGAGATGGAAATATGCCTGCAACGATTCCACCGCGCCGGAAATGACAGCCGTGTCATAGCCAAACAGGATGCCGCCAAGTGCGGCAATGGCACAGATACGCAATACATAGCCGATATCATGCCGGTCCGATCGGACGAACACGATGTCCTTGAGGGATTCCTTTACCATTTACCCTTCTCCAGCAGTCACTTGTTCTTGTTGTTCTGTCGTGGTGAAGCAGGCCGGGCATGGCCCGGCGCCTGTGGGCGGGGCCTGTCGTGGCGGCATGCCGGCAACCGGTCATTGCCCGCGGCGCACCGGACTGTCCCGCACCCCCGCGCAATCTTCCCTGCGCGGTCCCCTGCGGCGCAGGGGAACCATAAGGCGGTCAGCCCGGCGCAACACTGTCAAAGGCGCTGGCAGGACAACAGTTGAGTGCAGATTTTAACGTATGTTTTTATTTGGGGTTCGCTATTATTATTTGTCTTTTATTTTATAACGCGAATTTGTGTAACCCCGACCCCGCCGCCGGCGGGCGTAACGCGCACCGGGATTTCCGGCGCAAGACAGCACGCGGATGCGTTCAGGCCCCTACGGCCTCGCGCGGTTCGCGTGCGGCGGGGGCACGGGGCGCGCCTTCCATGCGCACATCCTTCCACGCCGCATCACGGCTTGAATCATGGATGGTCTCCACCAGCGTCTGGATGCGCAGCCCGGCACGGAAACTGAACGGTTCCGGCCGCTGCCCAGCCAGGGCCTGCAGGTAGCCCGCCACCTCTATGGCCTTGAGGTCATTGAAGCCAAGCTGGTGGCCCGGTGCCACGCAGAACAGCCCGTAGGGCGGGTGGTCAGGCCCGGCCTCGATCCGGCGGAACCCCTTGCGGCCCCGTGCATCCCCACCCGAGAAGAAGTGCAGTTCGTTAAAGCGCTGCTGCGTGAAGGCCAGCGCGCCCCTGGTGCCGTAAATCTCGAAATCATGCTGCATGGTCCGCCCGGTGGCGATCCAGTTGCCTTCGATCGATCCTGTGGCCCCGTTCTCGAAGCGCAGGAAGGCGCGCCCGATATCATCCACCTGCACCATGCGGGTGCCGCCCTTGCCATCGGGGCGCTCATGGATGACGGTAACACAGTCGCCCATCACCTGCGTGATCGCGCCCGCCGCCGGACCCATCAGGTATTCCGCCGTGGCCAGCGCGTGGCTGCCGATATCGGCCAGCGCGCCGCCGCCTGCGGGGTCCAGGCGGAAGGTGAAGGGCGATGTGGCATCGGCCATGTAATCTTCCGCATGCAGGCCCCGGTAGCCACGGATTTCACCCAGCTCGCCCGCCATGATCATGTCACGCGCCAGCGCGAACATGGGGTTGCACAGGTAGTTGAAGCCGACCTGCGTCCTGATGCCCTTCGCCTCGGCGGCCTCGGCCATCTCACGGGCATCGGCGGCAAGCGGGGCCAGTGGCTTTTCACAATAGACATGCTTGCCCGCCGCAATGGCGGCCAGCGCCATTTCCTTGTGAAAGGCATTGGGGGCGGTGATGTTCACCACATCGATTTCCGGGTCGTTGACCAGCGCGCGCCAGTCATCGGTGGAACGGGCAAAGCCCAGCGCCGCCGCCGCCGTGGCCGCCGCCTGTGCTGATATGTCGGCAAGGCAGGTCAGTTCCACCTGGTACGGCAGGTCGAACACGCGCGATGCGGTGGCATAGCCAAAGGCATGGGTGCGGCCCATGAAGCCGCTGCCGATCAGGCCGATACGCAGTTTGGGTTTGGTCATTTTACGAACTCCCTGTTCACGATAAGGGCGGGATCAAGCGTGCCCGCAAAAAAATCCAGAACGTTCCTGATGGAATAGACGGCCATGCGTTCGGCCGCCTGCATGGTCAGCCCGGCAATGTGGGGGGTCAGGATGACCCGGTCGGATACCAGCAGCGGGCTGTCCGTGGCGGGCGGTTCGGGGTCGAACACATCCAGCCCCGCCATGGCCACGCGGCCATCGGCCAGCGCGCGGGCAAGGGCCGGTTCATCCACCACGCCGCCACGCGCGGTGTTGACGATGATCGTGCCCGGCCGGAGGTGCCGCAATTCGGCCTCCCCCAGCAGTGGCCGGTCGGCGGGCGGGACATTGACCGAAATGATATCGGCCCATTCCAGTCCGGCCTCCAGTCCGCTCACCTCCCGCACCGCCCCTGCGGGCCATGCCCCCCGGCGGGAAAGGAACGGGTCATAGGCACGGATCTCCATACCAAAGCCCGCCGCCATGGTGGCAAGGTGCCGCCCCGCCCGCCCGTAGCCCAGTATCAGCAGGCGGCGTCCCCCCACCTCGCCTGCCATAAGCCGGTTGCGCCACGCCCACTGGCCATCGCGCACGGCGTGGTCCGCCGCCAGCAGGTGCTTGGTGCAGGCCAGGATCAGCGTCATGGCATGCTCGGCAACCGAGACGGAGTTCACATCGCCCGCAATGCACAGGCAGATGCCACGGGCGTCCAGCGCATGGATGTCCACCGCGTCATAACCCACGCCATGACGGGAGACGATGCGCAGCCTGTCCGCCTTTTCCACCGTCCGGGCGGAAAGCGGCTGGGTGCGCAGCACCAGCGCGTCCGCCCGCGCGATAAGGGGGGCGTAACTTGCTTCCGATACGTCCTCCACATAATCATAGGTGACGCCGGGGGTGCGATCGAGCAGCGCGATGCCTGCGGGGTGCAGGCGGCCCGCAATCAGGATATGGGGCATCAGTACACCCCTTCATGCACGACGCTTACGCTGTCACGGCTGAGCAGGGTGCGGAATTTCGCGACACTGGCCCCGGCGGCGGCGGCAAGCAGGCGCGAATCACCCGATACGGTGGTCATGTCGAAGCCCCAGCCTATGGCGCGCGCCGCGTATTCCGGTGTGCCACAATGCAGGGCGGCGCGGATGCCCGCGTTCTGGCACGCAGCCAGGATTTCGTGCAGCCGTTCGATCATCTCCGGCTCCTCGCGGTCAAAACCGGGGGGCAGCCTGCCGCCTTCCAGGCTGAGCGTCAGGTCGGCGGGGCCGACATACAGGCCGTCCAGCCCCGGCGTTGCGGCAATTTCCGCCAGGTTGTCCATGCCCTGCCGGGTCTCGATCATGGCAAAGGCCAGGATCTCGCCATTCGCGCAGCCGGCATAGTTGCTGCCCGCCGCAAACGAAACCCGGGTGGGGCCGAAACTGCGCTGGCCGCCGGGGGGGTAGCGCATGTAGCTGACAAACTCGGCCGCCTGCCGCGCCGTGTTCACCATGGGGCAGATCACGCCGTAAGCCCCGGCATCAAGCATTTTCATGATGATGCCCGGCTCCAGCCACGGCACGCGCACCATGGGGGCCACGCCCGAGGCCCGCATCGCCTGCATCATGGGCAGCGCACTGTTATAGTCCAGCGCGCCGTGCTGCACGTCGATGGTAACAGAGTCATAGCCCTGTGCGGCCATGATCTCGGCGGTGAAGGGATTGCCGATCGAGCACCAGCCATTCAGCGCGGGTTTTCCCTGCGCCCAGAGCTGCCTTACGGGATTGGGGATCATGTCAGAACACCACCTGTGCCAGTTTCACGTCCAGGTAATCCAGAATGCCTTCGGAGCCGCCCTCACGCCCCATGCCGGAGAAATTCGTGCCACCAAACGGGGCTTCCGCCGCGGCAAGGGCAAAGGAATTGATCCCCACCATCCCCGCCTTCAGCGCCGCCACCGTGCGGCGCGCGCGGGCGGGTGAGCGGGTAAAGGCATAGGCCGCCAGACCCATGTCCGATGCATTGGCGCGGGTCAGTACCTCCTCCTCATCCGAAAAGCGGGTGATGGCGGCAATGGGGCCGAAGTTTTCTTCCGCCATGACGCGCATGGTATCGGTCACTTCGGTCAGCACGGTGGGTTCAAAGAAATAACCGTTGTTGAACCCCGAAGGCCGCTGCCCGCCGGTACGGATACTTGCGCCCCCGGCCACGGCATCGGCCACCACGGCTTCCATTTCCGCCAGGCGGCGGGCGTTGATCAGCGGGCCCATGCCCACATCGGGGTCCAGCCCGTCACCCAGCGTCAACGCCTTTGCGCGGCTGACAAACCCCTCCACAAACGCATCATGCACCCGGTCGTGAATGAAAAAACGGTCCGGTGCCACACAGACCTGCCCGGTATTGCCGAACTTTGCCTGTGCCGCCGTATTGAGTGCCAGGTCCAGGTCGGCATCATCATAGATGATCAGCGGGGCATTGCCGCCCAGTTCCATCGAGACCTTTTTCATCGTGGCGGCGGCATCGCGGATCATCTGCTGGCCGATGCGGGTGGAGCCGGTCAGCGAGACCTTGCGCACCACGGTGGATTCCATGATCGGGCCGTACGTGGCCTCGGTCGGGCCGACGACCAGGTTGACCACGCCCGCGGGCAGGTTCCCCGCCCGGCAGCAGTCCACCATGATCATGGCGCTGCCCGGTGTCTGTGAAGACGGACGGGCGATCAGCGAACAGCCCGCCGCAAGGGCGGGTGCGATCTTGCGCGCCAGGAGCGAGGCGGGAAAATTCCACGCCGTGAACGCCGCCACCACGCCCACCGGCTCGTGACTGACCTCAAAGCGGCCACCGGGGGCGCGGCTTTCGACAATCCGGCCATAGATCCGGCGTGCCTCTTCGGCATACCAGCGGAACTGGTCGATGCTCAGCCCCCATTCCCGGCGTGCCTGGGCAATGGGCTTGCCGGTCTCGGCGGAAATGATCCGTGCGGCTTCCTCCGCGCGGCGGGTCATCTCGTCGGCAATGGCGTGCAGTGCGGTGGCGCGTTCCCATGCCGGGGTGGTGCGCCAGCATGCCAGCCCTTCGCGTGCCGCCGCGATCGCGGCCTCGGTATCGGCACTGCCGGCACAGGGCACGTCACCCAGCGATGTTTCCGATACGGGGCTTATGACCGGCTCGGTCCTGCCATCCGCTGCTGGCCGCCATGTATCCCCGATAAACAATCCGTAATGCGTGTACATTATCTGGTTCCCGTTCTTTTTTTTACGACACGACATATGACGACTGACCCGGTCGCCTCCCCGTTTGTGACGGGCCGGGACGCCGTGCCTGTGGAAGCGCGTGCAACGGCCCCTGCATCGTGCGGTTGCGCGGGGGTGAACACAGCTTCGTCAGCCCGCGGGCGGACCGGACCGCCCCTTTGTGACCGGACCCGCGCCGGACCGGGCCTGCGTCCCTTTTTTCATGGCGTTTTTTCCATCCGGCCGATGGCATGCGGGGGAAGCGAACCGGCCCCGCCCTGCGGCGTTTACTGCCGCACGGCACAGCCCCGGCACCAGCACGATGCCGTCCCGATTCACCAGCCTGACCATCCGGCCTCCTGTCTTTTCAGGGTTTGCAATTAATGTTGCGTATTTAAAGTATTGTCAACACCTATTGCGTTTGGATATGCTGGGGACAACCCGTCAAGGGAGGAAACAAAAATGACACAGGCGACAATCCGCCTTACAACCGCGCAGGCCCTGGTACAGTGGCTGGCCAATCAGTTCACACAGATCGACGGCAGCCGGGTGCCGCTTTTCCCCGGTGTGTTCGGCATTTTTGGCCATGGCAACGTCAGTTGCCTGTCCGAGGCGCTGGAAGCGGTGCAGGACAGGCTGCCCACATGGCGCGGGCAGAACGAGCAGTCCATGGCGCTGGCCGCAACGGGTTTTGCCAAGGCAAAGCGGCGGCGGCAGATCATGATTGCCGCTGCCTCCATCGGGCCGGGCGCGCTGAACATGGTCACGGCGGCAGGCGTCGCGCATGCGAATCGTCTGCCGCTGCTTCTGCTGGCGGGCGATACCTTTGCCAACCGCCTGTCCGACCCGGTGCTGCAACAGGTCGAGCATTTTGGTAACCCAACGGTTACCGTCAATGACGCCTTCAAACCCGTAACCCGTTACTGGGACCGGATCATGCACCCGGCCCAGATCCTGTCCTCCCTGCCGCAGGCCACGGCCATCATGCTGGACCCGGCCGATTGCGGGCCTGCCTTCATTTCCCTGCCGCAGGATGTGCAGGAAATCGCCTTTGATTACCCGGTCCGTTTCTTTGAGGAAAAGATATGGAGCATTCCCCGCCCCCGGCCTGACCGCGCGGCACTGGCACAGGCGGCCGAGCGGCTGAAGGCGGCAAAAAAGCCCCTGCTGATCGTGGGCGGTGGCGTGCGCTATTCACTGGCGGAAGACGTAGTGGCCGCCTTTGCGCTCAAGCACGGCATCCCCCTTGTCGAGACGATTGCGGGCAAGGGCAGCGTGACCCATTACCATGAAGCCCATGCCGGGCCGATCGGCATCCTTGGGTCCACATCCGCCAATGCCCTGGCGGCAGAGGCCGATGTGATTGTTGCAATCGGCACCCGGCTGCAGGATTTCACCACCGGGTCATGGACCGTATTCAGCCCCACGGCGCAGTTCATTTCCATCAATACCGCGCGTTTTGATGCCATCAAGCACCGTGCGCTGGCCGTTGTGGGCGATGCGCGCGAGACGGTGGGCGAACTGGACGCATTGCTGGGGGACTGGAAGGCCGAGCCAGAACTCATGCGCCGCGCCCAGGCGCTGTTCGCGGACTGGGACGGGCTGCTGACGCGCCTGCAGGCCCCCACCAACGCGCCGCTGCCCACCTATGCGCAGGTGGTCCATATGGTTAACGAGGCCGCGGGCGAGCACGATACCCTCATCACCGCGGCCGGTGGCCTGCCGGGGGAAGTGGCCAAGGGCTGGCGGGTCAAGGCACCCAACACCTTTGACCTTGAATTCGGCTTTTCATGCATGGGGTACGAGATCGCGGCGGGCTGGGGCCATGCCATGGCCAGTGAGGGACCGGGCAGCCCCGGCGGCACGCCCATCGTCATGATTGGCGATGGCACCTACATGATGATGAACTCCGACATCTATTCAACCGTGCTGACGGGGCACAAGGTCATCATCATCGTATGTGACAATGGCGGGTTTGCCGTCATCAACCGCCTTCAGCAGGCCAAGGGGGTGCCCGGCTTCAACAACCTGCTGGTGGACTGCCGCGTGCTGCAGCCCGAAAACCCGCTGCATGTGGACTTTGTAAAGCACGCGCAGGCCATGGGGGCCGCCGCCCGGCGATGCGACAGCCTGGCGGACCTGCCTGAAGTACTGGAATGGGCCAGGGGCACCGACCGGACCACCGTGCTGTCCATTACAACCGATGCCTGGGCCTGGACACCGGGCGATGCCGCGTGGGACGTGGGCGTACCGGAAGTCTCGACACGTGAAAGCGTTCAGGCTGCAAGAAAAGAACAAGAAGAAATCCGCGCAAGACAGCGCGTTGGAGTGTAAAATCCATGAAATCAAAACTGGGTATCGCCCCCATTGCGTGGTGGAACGACGATCTGGCCGAACTATCCGATGATGTCAGCCTGGAGGAGTGCCTGCGCCAGGCGCATGAGGCGGGCTTTACCGGCATGGAAACCGGCCGCCGCTTCCCCATGGACATGAACGAACTGGGGCCCATCCTCAAACGCTATGACATGTCGGTCTGTGGCGGATGGTTTTCGGGCCTGCTGCTGGATGGGGACATCGAGGCGGAAAAGGAGCGCATCCGCGCCCAGATGGATTTCTTCATTGCCGCTGGCGCCCCATGCATCGTGTATGGCGAGACGGCGCGCTCGATCCAGGGCATCCGTTCCGCCCCGCTGGCCACCAAGCCCCGCCTGTCGGAAGAGGACATCCGCGCCTATGGCCGCAAGATGACGCAGTTTGCCGAATGGTGCGCGGCCGAGGGCATGCCCCTTGCCTATCACCACCACATGGCCGCCCCGATCGAGACCGAGGCCGAGCTTGACCTGCTGATGAAGTATTCGGGCAGGGCGCTGCACCTGCTGTTTGATACCGGCCACATGTATTTCGCGGGTGGCAACCTGCTGCGCGTGATCGACAACCATCATGCCCGCATAAGCCACGTCCATACCAAGGATGTGCGCAGCGCCGTGATCGACCGGCTGGACCGCAATACGGAAAGCTTTCTGGACGCGGTGGTGAAGGGCGCGTTTACCGTGCCCGGTGACGGTTCGATCAATTTCCTGCCCATTATCGAACGCCTGGCCGATTATGGCTATGAAGGCTGGTTTGTGGTGGAAGCCGAGCAGGACCCGGTCCTTAACCCCCCGCTTGAAATGGCGCGCAGGGGGCATGCCGCCCTGATCCAGCTTATGGAACAGGCAGAATACGAGGTGGCGCCATGAACCGGATGGACGGCAAAATCTGCGTGATCACGGGCGCAACCCAGGGGCTGGGGGCGGCAATTGCCCGCAGGCTGGCCCATGCGGGCGCGCGCGGCATTGCCATTACCGGGCGCAGCGAGGCACGGGGGGCTGCCCTGGCCCACACGCTGACGGCCGATAGCGGCATGCCCACGGTATTCATCCGTGCCGACCTTGAATCGGTGGAGGACTGCCGCGCGGTAATTGACGAGACGCATCGCCACTTCGGCCGTGTGGACGTACTGGTCAACGCAGGGGCGCTGACCGAACGCGGCACCATACTGGACACGGACCCCGAGCTGTTCGACCGTATTTTCGCAACCAACGTCCGGGGCCCGTATTTCCTGATGCAGGAAGCCATCCGCAATATGATCCGTGACGGGATAGAGGGGGCCATCTGCAATATCGGGTCCATTTCCGCGCTGTCGGGCCAGCCTTTCATCAGCGCCTACTGCGCTTCCAAGGGCGCGCTGGCCACGCTGACCGCCAATACCGCCTTTTCGGTCATGGCAAACCGCATACGCGTCAACCAGCTCAACATAGGCTGGATGGCATCGGACAAGGAACGTGAAATCCAGCTGGCCGAGACGAACGACCCCGACTGGATGGAAAAAGCCGCCGCCCGCCTGCCCTTCGGGCGGCTTGTCACGCCAGAGGAAGCGGCGCGTGCGGTCAACTTCCTTGTATCCGATGACGCGGGACTCATGACCGGGGCGATCGTGAATTTCGATCAGTCGGTATGGGGGGCCACGGCCCACAGCATGCCCGTGCCGGATGGGCCGATGCAGCTGCCGATGTAACCGGATGGTGCGCAATAAGGATAATAAAGGTTTCCGGGTGCCGCCTTCTTTTCGGGAAGGCGGCATTCTTTGAATGCTTTTTGGGAAAAAGCTTCACCAAAAACTTCTTTATTTCAAGGACGCGCCACGCCCCGCGCTATTTCTGGGTCACGACCGGAATGCGGGGCTTGCGCGATTCATTCTGCAGCCGCGACGCCAGCGCCACGATCAGCGACTGCGCCAGGCACATGGGGGCCGCCAGGGAGCGTGAGAACGTATATTCGTGCTCCGGCACCGCAAAGGTGACCCGCGCGTTCTTGGCCAGTGGCGAGAGCGTGCTGTCGGTTATGGCCACCACGGGAATGTCCCGGCTGGCGGCGTCCTCCACGATATTGACAACCTCGTTGGCATAGAAGCGGAAGGATACCGCCAGCAGCAGGTCGTCAGGCCGCATGACGCGGGCCATGTGGGTGGCAAGCCCGCCCGCCGCATCCAGCAGCACCGCCCGCCTGCCCAGCATGGCCAGCGTGTAGCGCAGCAGTTCCGCCACGGGGGCCGAACGCAACTGCCCCAGCAGGTAGATCGTATCCGCGCGTTCCATCAGGTCCACGGCCCGGGCAATCTGTTCCGCCGTGATGTTGTCCAGCAGTTCCTGTAACGACGCGATATCGCGCAGGATCAGTTCATGCATGAAGCCCGTCTCGCTGCGGTCCTCACGCGCGCCCAGTTCATCCTCCAGCGCCTGTACGCGCGCGTTGAACCCCAGCGCAACGGTGGAAAGCCTGCGCCGGAATACGGCCTGCAGGTCCTTGAACCCCTGATAGCCCAGCGACTGCGCAAAACGCACGCAGCCCGAGGCATGCACACCGCATTTCTCGGCCGCCGTATGGACCGACACCACGGCCACGTCATTGGGGTTCTGGGTTATATAGAGGGCAATCTTCTGGTAGGAATTGCTCAGATGTTCGTAACGGTCATGAATGACACGGATCAGTGCCTCATACGTGGCCGGTGGCGTGTGCGCCACCGGCCCTTTCCCGGCTTCTTTCATGCTTTTCCTGACCATCCATGCTGGCTTGCGCACTCGTAACGGGCTGGACACGCCGGGCGCCGTGCCGGCCACACGGGACGGGCGTGCGATCATTACACCCCCATCGTAGCGCAAACATGCCGCAGTGCAACATTTGATGCGTGTCGGCGCGCGTCAGCGGTCCACCGTGAAATCCAGCTGGCAGGACGACTGGTCGGCGCTGCGCTGCTGCCCTGTCACACGCAGGCCCGGATCACGGGGCAGCAGGGCATTGACCAGATAGACCGCATCCGGCCCGGCGCCATGGCTGGCATAGACCAGATGATGCGCGCCCGGCGCGGGAGCGGGGGTCACGGCGGCGGCAAGGCGCAGGGTGATCATGCCATCGCCCGCCCGCATGGCGGCAATGGAGGGGAAGGCCAGCGTGCGCACCCGCAGCGGCAGCGCGCGACCGTCAAGCGACAGGGACAGCCCGCCTGCAACCGCCCTGCCATAGGCCCGCTGCTCCGCGGGCGAGATGGCGCCATCCCCATTGCCGTCAATCTGGCGGATGACACCGGGTGCTACGTCCACTCCCGGTGTCAGGCGCAGGGTCACGGCAACCTCATGGCGCGTGAGGTCAATGACCGTGGCCTGCAGATATTCATCCAGCCGGTGCGCCTGCGCGGATGGCGTGCCCGCACCCAGCCCGCACAGCGCCAGCATGATGGACAGGCCGCGCCTCATGGCATGGTGTACCGGCTGCCATAGCTGTTGGTGGGGTCACGATAGACCGTATGCACATGCAGGGTCGGGTGTAGCGCGCCAACAGGTTTGGAACTGCGGGACACATGATTTGGAACCCCACAGAATGCATTCTTAGAGGGGTATGAGAGGTCGATCAGACCTCTTTTTTTATGCCCTGCGGGTCAGGCATAGGGTCAACTGGTTCGACTGGCGGGACAGGATAGGACGGGAGCGGTTCAAACTGCCGTGGTGGCCGCCCGTCACTGGCATCCAGTTCATGCACCAGCAGCCGGGCCGCGATGGCCTGGGCATAGACTTCCTGTATCACGTCATCACGCGCCCATAGCTGGCGGGTCAGCACGTCAATGCGCTGGATGTGGTCGCCTATCAGTTCGCGGGTCTGTGCCACCAGCGCCAGCGCCTGCTGTCCGGCTGATAGCTGTTCCTGCTTCTGGGCAAGCCTGTTCTTGGCCACATTGGCATACCAGCCTCCAACCAGCCCCAATGCGGGTTCGATCAGGCCGGACCAGGCATTCGCCACCTCGAACACATGCCCGATCATGATGCGGAAACCGTGCCGACCTGTTTGCCATTGGCCAGCAGGTTGCCGTTAGCATCCACCACGACCAGGGCAACGCCACCGAAGGCCGCTGCGATCTGCTGGGCACACGGCACCGGGTCCAGGGCCGTGCCATCGGACAGGGTAACGGTCAGGTTGCCTTCGCCATCAAACGCAACGGACGTGATCGACAGCGGTTTGGTCGCGGCATTGCCGGGCGCGATCTCAACCACCTGTGGCTGGTTGGTCAGGGGCATGAGGATTGTCATGCGGCACTCTCCGTGGCGGGCACCGTTATACCCGCGATGACGGTAATGGCAAAGGTCTGGCTGGACTGGATGGTGCCATCGGGCCAGATGGTTCGCAGGTCGCAGCGGTAGCGGCCGACCGGCCACGTTCCGGTGTCACTCCCGTAGGTGATCTGGATGATTCCCGTCCGGCCGGGAACGATCTGGACAGAAAGATCAGCCAGACTGTTGCCCAGCACATCGCGCATCTGGCTGGTGAATGTGCAACCAGTCAGGTCCAGCGGTCTACCATCAAACGTGCGGATGATCGCGGCCAGACGAAACGTGTTGCCCTGTTTCAGGACAAACCCACTCATGATGTGGCGGAGCTGGTGGCAGGCGGTGTGTAAATGCTGCCAACCGGGTATTTCCCATCGGCATCCAGTGCGAAGGCAAAGCCGTCCGGAGCAGTAATGCCGGTCAGTCCGGTCAGTGACTGCGTTCCTACGACCTCGCCAACCGGTGATGCCGTGGTAGCGGCAGGAATAACGGGCGTATCACCTGACAGATAGTTGTAGGATGGCTGAAACATCAGCGCCTTGGTGCGGTAGAGAATATAATTCTGGTATGTTGCCGTTGCGGTATCGGTCATCAGGATATCTCCAGAACGTAAGCAATGGTCAGGATGTTGTGGCCGTGCTGGCCATATAGGTGCTGCCAATCGGGAACTGCCCGTCCGGGTCCGCCACGATGGCGCTCCCGCTGCCCGGTGTCCATGCGGACGTGCCGTCCCAGACAACCCGGTTTATTACATACCCGGCCGGGCGCGCCACGCCCGCTTCCGTTGCGGCCGCCGTCAGGTAGACGGCATAGACCTGTGCATTCGTATCGGTCATCGGGTTGATCCTA
>NZ_NKTZ01000011.1 GCF_003207855.1 Komagataeibacter rhaeticus
TCTTCCAGTCTCCCCTTACCACCGCGGGGTGGAGCAGCCCGGTAGCTCGTCAGGCTCATAACCTGAAGGCCGCAGGTTCAAATCCTGCCCCCGCAACCATACGTAAGCGTCCGAAAAGACACAAAAACTCGCCCCCACAAAGGCGGGTTTTTTGTTGCCCAAAATCCCACGCAGGAAACACATAGGAAACAGACGAAAAGGTAATCGGGCGCAGTTTTGTCTACTTTCACAAATGCGTGATTTAAGAGCGAGGCACCCTGTCGCCTGTTTCGGGGTATCATTCCAGGCTTATCAAGTCAGGGCAGTCTGGTACGATCAATCGATCAATGCCTACTCCCGAGCGACCGGCGAAGTCCAGGGTCATCGACGTTACGGCTGTCCAGAACCAGAACGGTAATCCGCTTGGCATCCCACTCATCAGGACCGATCGATATTCAGGATTTTCTTTTTGTGGAATGGACGTTTCACTGAGTATCGTCTCAGGGCATGGAGTATAGAATGGGAATCAAGCGGTACGAGTTGAGTAAAGCACAATGACAACGGATTGCGCCTCTGCTCCCGGGCAAAGTTGGAGATGCGGGCCGCAGTGGAACGGATAATCGCCTGTTCGTGAACGGCTGCCTCTGGATTCTACGCTCTGGCGCGCATTGGGAGGACCTGCCGGAGCGGTATGGCAAATGGCAGACGGTGCATCGTCGCTTCAGCAAATGGTGTCATGCCGGGATATGAGACAGGATTTTCGAGATTCTGATGGCCGATCCGGACAACGAGTATCTGATGTTCGATTCCATGATCGTTCGCGCCCGTCAGCAGGCTGCGAACGGAAAAAGGTGAGCAGGGATCAGGCGCTGGGCCGCCCGCTGCGCTTCATTGTTGCAGCCGGGCATGGGCCGGAGCCTGTTTGAATACCTGTCCTGAAGGAACGGACGCTCAGGGACCGTTGTCATTTTTTACGAAATGGCTCCCTTTCGGGCTTCCGGGTTTTTTCCATGCCTTCATGATGCGTCCCAGCACGGAGGTCTGACGGATGGGGGCAAAGCCCAGTTCGTTCTCCATGGCCATCAGGTCCAGTTTGACCGTATCGGCGATACGGCCCTTGAATACGAATTCCGGCACTGATTTTTCGAATGCCACGGCCTGGCGGATGTCACCTGCAAAGCGCACGCGCATGAAGCGCCTGTCCCGCGACAGGGTAATGTTTTCCGGGTGGCTTCCGATCATCTCGATCAGGATGCGCTGGAACTGGATGGCCCGCATTGCCTGATAGGTCCGGTACGAAAGCGGGCAGGCCCAGTCGGGACGGGCAGAGACATGCTGGTCCAGCAGGGCAAGCAGGATGCGTGAGGAAAGGACAAATACATCCGGAATGGTCTTGCCACCCCCGTGATCCATCTCGCCCCGCATCGCGCGTGCATGGGGCAGCATGAGGGTCAGGTACTGGCGATACAGGGCGGTGCCGATTTCCTTTTGCAGGCGCCGGGGGCTTTCCGTCTGGAGCGCGCGGCTGTCGGGCAGGGAGGCATCGATATGGCAGGTCACCATCCGCTTGGTCAGGTCGGCTGGAATGCTGGTGACATCCTTGTTGGTGGTCAGGACGATCGGGGCATAGATATCGGCCATGTCATGGTCGGTACGGACCATGTCCGGCACGTATTTGCCCATCCGGTCGGGCGTAACATCGTCGATCAGCAGGGGAATGGCCCCCAGTTCATGGCGCAGGGCCAGTGCGCGCTGCGCGGTGAAGTCCGATGAACGGATGCTTTTGACAATCCCGAACATGGACTGGGCGATGATCCGCGTGAACAGGGTCTTGCCCCCGCTGGAGCGGCCGTACAGCACGGCATAGGGGGGATAGAGCCACGGGTCGATATGGTTGATGACCGCCCCCTGCCGCAGGAAGGCGGCAAAGGGCGCCATGTAAAGCCAGACCAGAAAGGCCCAGTAGGATGCCATGGCACTGCGGCTGTTGCCATAAAACGCCGCGAAACTGCCAATATAGTTTACCAGCAGGCGGGCATCCCGTGCGACCTGTGCCGAGGGGACCGTCTCCTTTTCCGACAGCCACAAGCGGTCATTCAGATGGATTTCGCCCGTCCGGACCGACAGGGTCGCGCGCGGAATGCCATCCGCCACCCGATCCGGCGCGGGCAGGCTGTTGCGGGCATGGAGGAAGGTCGAGACCGTTCCGGGTGTGACAAGGGCTATGCCCTTGCGGTTCATGGGCAGGGGAACGGCTTCAAGTTCCTGCCGCAGGCGCCGGGCCGTACGCAGGGCGGTGGCGGAAAAGCCGTCCGGCACGGGGATGCCACCCTGTTCGACATACGCAAGCCCGGCGCGGATGGCGCGGACAATGGGCACGTCCTCATAGGGGAGCGGGTCCGCCCGGATATCCATCTGCCCCGTTTTCGAAGTCGGGGAGACACCGATCAGGATTTCGTCTTCAACCGGCACGCTCTGCCTGTAATCGCGCTGGTAATAGTCTTCGAACACGCGCCATGCCGCCGGATCGTCAAAGGTGATGATGATTTCGTGCTGGCGGCCATGGAAGGCGGCCTGGCTGAGATTGGCGGACCCTGTAACCACCCGGTGGCCATCGGGGCCGGACAGCAGATAGAGCTTTTCATGGCTTGGCCGGCCGGTCAGCAGCCGGAAACGTAAGGTGCCATCCTGCAGGCGTGGCAGGAAAAGATGATGACGTTGCCCCAGTATCCGCCGCAATCCCTCGACAAGGGATTTCTGGTCGGCCAGACAGTCCCTGAAGCCATATTCTTCAAAAACCTGGCTGGCCTGAACCAGGGCAAGATGGGTTTTGGTCAGGATGTGTTCCGACCCAAAAACTATTTCCATGTCCTCCAGCCGCCCTGTCAGGCCAAGCAGGAATTCCAGGGAACTGGAGAAAGTAATCGCGCGTAATCTGGAGAATCCCGCAAATATGTCCTGCCAGTTGCATTGCCTGCACTCTGTCAGTTCGGCCTGGAATGCCGTAAGCCGTGCTGGTTCTGGATGATGCATGTGTGAGAATAGATCAGACATTTTTCAGTCATCCATTTCTCTATTTATAAGTAATTTTTATAATATAAACAGAAAAAAGAAGATTTTGTCAAAAAATTCCTGTTTGCCAATACTGAGCCGGGGATAAGGTCAACCTTATGATAAATAATATAAAAGTTTCCTGATATCCTCTTTTTCACGAAGACGGCGTTCCCTGACGTGGGCCGGGGGAAACGTCACCCGAAACTTTCATTTTCTGTCAGGGCAATGTTTTCAGGCCGATGCCTGATCCAGCATCATGCGCGCAACCCGGACCAGTTCGCCATCCGCATGTGCCAGACTGTCCAGCACGGTAAAATGGTCGGCCCCGGCCAGGGGCACCAGCGGGCCGGGGCAGTGCTGGTGAGCGCGGAGGTGATGCAGGGTTATGCTGTCATGGCAGAACGTGGGTAATTCCCGGCTGCCATAGGCAATGGCCATGGGCTTTCCACATGGCGGCAGGCGAAGGGGGGAGAGTGTGGCAACTTCCTGATCCGTCAACTGCAATGCCGTATTGAACCTGGTATCACGCAGGGGCCCCAGTTCGTACACGCCCGATATGGCCAGCCCGGCCGTGACCGCCCGATGCGCGAGGCAAAGCCCGGTCAGCGTGCCACCAGCCGACCAGCCCGCCAGCAGGCGCGCGCCGCTGAAACCATGGGCAGGCCCATGTGTGTCAAGCCATGTCAGCGCCATGTCGATTTCCGCCGCAATACGCGTCAGCGATGCCTCGGGCGCCAGGGTATGGCCCACCATGGCCACCGACCAGCCATGGGCACGCACCTCTTCGACCAGACAGGCAAAGCCCTCGGGGGCGTTCATCTGCCAGTAGCCACCATGGATAAAAATCAGGCATGGCGCATCGGCATGCCCTGCGGGATAAAGATGCCACAGCGTACGCGCACCGGGCGCATAGGCCACGTCACACTGCCCCGGCAGGCCCCGCCTGCGCAGTTCGGCCGATCGCGCGCGCAGCCGGGCCATATAGGCGCTGCTGTCCACAACCGCGGCCGCATTGTCATAGGCGGCATGGCGCGCCGCGCGGTCCAGTTCGCCCCATCTGGCAAGGGGAGCGGTCATGCCAGGGGGGGGACCAGCGGGCTGTCCGCCCTGTACATCCGGCCTGCGCGCAGGCAGAAGGCAGGGGCCAGCATTTCATCTACCATGACACGCGCGCCACTGTTGTCAGACAGGGTAAAACGGCCCTGGACATGGTCAAGCACCGAAATGTCCGCTTCCCGCCCGACCTGAAGCGATCCCAGCGTATCCGCCATGCCCAGCATGCGTGCCGGATTGCTGGTGACGGTTGCGATGACCTCATCCATCGGCATGCCAAGATACAGCAGTTTGGACATGGCATGGGTCAGGTTGAAGGGGGAAACCCCAGCAAACGGGTTTTTGCCTCTGTCCTCCAGATCCGTTGCCGCGGGAACCTTTACGTTATAGCCGTGCATGTCGGCCCCCAGCGTATAGGGGCGGATGCCTGCCGCCATGACCGTCCGGGCCATCTCGAAGGAAAAATGTGATCCATGGCCGACATCCACCGTAACACCCCGCTCCAGTGCCGCCCAGACAACAGGATGGACTTCACCCGTTTCCATGGAAATGAAGCCACCGGGATGACGGGTGAAGGGATGCGCAAGGATATCCCCCGGTTCCATCAGGGGCATCAGTTCCCGCACGATCTCGTCGGGATTGATGTCGGGCGCGTCTTCCATGGTCGGCCAGAGCTGGCCCAGATGGATGTAAAGCGGAATGCCCGCGTCGCGCGCGATGCGTTTGCCGATACGGATGACATCCAGCCCCCAGCGCGAAACGCCACCCAGTTCACAATGGGCCTTGATCCCGCGCACAATATCCCGGTTTTCCTGCGCGGCGCGCACGGAATGGGCGACATCCGTCTGGCCGGGGCCGTAAAGCTCCGGATAGAGATGCCCCTCCAGCCCACCCACCAGATAGGCGGACAGGAAGCACAGGACACGGCTGGCGGCCGGTTCGGCAATGAAATGGCGGAACCCGCCAATGGTCATGCAGCTCGGGCCGCCCTGGTCCACCAGGGTCGTGACACCCGAGCGTACGCCCACCATATCGGCATTGAGCCCGAAACGCCCCGTGACATGTTCATAGACATGCCCGTGCGTGTCGATCATGCCGGCCGTCACGATCTTGCCCGATATGTCATGGGTTTCGCGCGCCGTGGCCGCTCTGTCGATCATGGGTTCGATCGCCATGATCCGTCCGTCCCGCACGCCGATATCCGCAACGCCATGGCGGCCTGTCATCGGGTCAATAAGGGTTCCACCGCGTAAAAGCGTATCAAATGTCGAATCCATGCAGGCCTCCATCCCATAAACAATCAGCATACTGACGATGTGGACGCATGCAAGCCTGACCCGCGTCCGGGCACAGGGATTCTTCCTGTCTGGTCCGCTGCGCGTATACGCAAACCGGGCGGCGGAATGAGTGTTTGGCCTGCCCCGCGTGGACTGGTATCGTCACGCCCATGACACAGGAACCGACCGCGGCCCCCCAGCCGCCCATGCCCGTGCGGCCTGACAGGCACGAACAGACAGGTGTGGCACGGCTTGAGGCACGTCCGGGATTCCTGATCCGGCGCCTTCACCAGATTCACGTTGCCCTTTTTGCCGAGGAATGTGGCGGATTCAATATAACGCCCGTCCAGTACAGTATCATGAGTGTGGCGCAGATGCGTCCGGGGCTGGATCAGAGTGAACTGACGCAGGAAGTGGGCGTGGACCGGGCAACACTGGCCAATGTGCTGGCGCGGCTGGAAAAACGGGGACTGGTGCGCCGTGAACGTACGGTGCATGACCGACGGCTCAAGCAGGTTCACTTGACGCCGGATGGCGTCACCCTGCTTGCGGAAATGGCGGAACCCGCCCGCAGGGCCCATGCCCGCACTATTGCCGCCCTGACCGGGGCGGACCGCGAGGCCTTTCTGGATGGCCTGACCCGTCTGGTCGTTGCGGGGAACGGCTATGGCCGCGCACCCATGCGCATAGGCTGACGGTCCGCCTATTGTCCGGAGGACCGGAGGGCAGGCCGCCGCAGGAGGGAAACTTGGCTGACAGCCAGCATGATCAGCACATTCAGCCCAAGCGCCAGGCAGCCGGTATTGATGTCGCGCGCCCATGCGGGCAGGGCAGGAAACAGCGTGGCCATGCTGGAATGGGTGATGACCGTCGCCATGACCACCCCCACCCCCGCGCATATGCCCCCTGCGGCCCCCGCCGTCGTGGCAATCCGTCTGGGGGACAGGGAGGCGAGCAGGGCTGGAAAAAGCTGGGTGACAAAACTGTATCCCATGATCAGCAGGTTCACGATGCTGATGGACCCGTCCAGCGTGAACCAGACGGCAACAAGCGTTATGACCGGCACCATGGCACGGGCGATCCATCCCACGCGTGCCGGGTCATTGCGGGCGCAGAGTACGCCAAATATGTTGTTGGCCACCAGTGTTGCCGTGGCGATCAGCATCATGGAGCCGGGCACGATGGCGGCAAGCAGCCCCGCAGCGCCAATCAGGCCCACGAACCATGATGGAAAGGTCTGGATCGACAGCCGCAGCAACGCCATGTCGATCTGGCCGCCCGTCAGGCCCGGTACCTGATCGATGGCGGCAAATCCCACCATCATGGCCAGGATCATCACCAGTGTATAAAGCGGCATCAGCGCCGCATTGACACGGAAACTGCGCGCCGCATGCGCGGATAGGGCGGAGCCGAATGTATGGGGCCACATGTAAAGACCCAGCCCGGATACAAGGATGGTCGAACAGAACCACGCAGGGCTGTAGCCCGTAGGGGACAGGACCAGCATTTCCGGCCGTTCGCGTGCAAGCCGCGCGAACATGGGGCCGATGCCACCATAATAATGCCATGGCATGTACAGGCCCAGAAATGCCACGACCGCCAGTACCATCACATCCTTGACGGTTGCCGTCCAGGCGGACCCATGCATGCCCGATACAACAACATAGACGCACATCACACCGGCCCCGATCCAGACCGAAAGCGCGGGGGACAGCAAACCGTATGACGTGGCCTGTACAATGATGCCCAGTCCCTTGAACTGCAGCACAAGATAGGGAACCATCGAGACCAGCCCCACGGCTGCCACCAGCAGTGCCAGCGGCGTACTGTCGTAGCGGACGCGGAAGAAATCGGCCTGCGTCAGCAGACCGTGCGCACGCCCGATCCGCCATATGGGCGGCAGCAGCCAGTACGACAGCATGAAGCCCAGGGCGGTATAGGCCACCATGTACAGGGCGGCGACGCCATGCGCATAGGCGTAACCGCCACCCCCCAGGAAAGTAAAGGTTGTAAAGACTTCTCCCGCCATCAGTACAAACATGAAAACGGGACCAAAACTGCGGCCTCCCACGCTCCACTGTTCAATATCCATGCGGATGCCACGGCGTGCCAGCAGCCCCAGCACCAGTGCCCCGGCAATGGTGGCGATGATGATGAATAGCGCGGCGTTCACGGCGCATCGTCCCCAGCGGGGCCGTGACTGGCCGGATCAAGCAGGAAGACAAGTCCGGTCACGACCGAACACAGGCAGACGGAAAATACGATCCAGAACATGAAGAAGGGCAGGCCCAGTACAACCGGCTGATAACGGTTGGCCACTAGGCTGCCCGCCAGGGTCATCAGCAGGGGGACGGGCGCCAGGAACAGGCGCGCCATGCGGTTCAGGGAATGTGCCGTGCTGCTGTCATGTTCTGGGGTCATGCGTACCACTGCCGGATTCCGGCCCTGAGAAGGGAATGCTATTGATTTATTCCGTTATCGTTACGAATAAAAACATGTATGTAAAGGAATTAGTCCCCGCTAATCGGGTGGCAGGGGGATGCGCGCATTGCATATCGTTCGTATGCTGACGTTACTGTGGCATGATAGGCCGATCCATCCAATTGAAATCCGCCCGCATTTTTCCTGCCAGCCCCTTATCGGGCGCGTCCCCCCACGAATGGCCTGACCGGCACGGCGTGCGCACAGTCACCGGCCTGCCACGACCGGATCAACCGGGTGATGATCCGTCGCAGGGCCTCGCGGGTCCGGGTCAGCCGTCTGGCCTCGTCCTGACGGATGGCATCGTTCTGGCCCAGCAGCGCGGTTCCGTACCCCATCTGCCGCGCCATCTCGACATCGGGCAGCGAGGACAGGGACGCATAGGAAACCGGCAGGCTGACCTGCTGGCTGCTGGTATGGCTGGCGGTTGCGCCCAGGCTGAAGGTGGGTACGGCGGCAGGGGCATCAAGCGTAAACTGTCCCCCCGTGGTCATATTGCCAGACAGTTGCAGCGTAACCGTTCCGCTGATCGTCCCGACCACAGGATCGGCCAGCTGCTGGCTGCACTGGACGGCGCGTACGGCGCGGGCAAAAGACATGGCCTGTCCCGCTGTCCAGTTCTCGGCATGGGAGACGGATACCGCGCCGGCTTGCGCCAGCGCGGACTGGATGGCCGCCATGGCGGCCGGGATTGTGGTCTGTACGCGTCCGGCATGCGTGCAGGCGCTCAGGCATGCGATGCATGCCAGCAGGGGGAAGCTTGCGTATTTCATGCTCTGCCTGTCAGGATGCATTCACGGTCCGGCCGGCATGAAGCCGCCGGGCGCAATAATGCACCATATGGTTACTTATGGGGGCGGGCCGTGCGGCGGTTCAGTCCGGTCCGGCCAGATAGGCGGTGTTGGCGGCGGTCAGGGCTTCCCAGTCCTGCCCCGCGGGGGTCAGGGCCCCCGGGGGCAGCAGCTGCCGCCATGCAAGCCCATGGGCTTCCATCAGGCGGCTGCGCAGCCAGCGCCATGTTGCTTTCTGCCTGGTGCCCCATGTCAGCAGGGTTACCAGATCGGTATCATCCGTGCCGGTATAGTCCCACAGCAGCAGGCAGTGCCCCCCCGCGCTGCCGGGTGTGGGGTCACCCCGCCATGCGGGGGTATGGGTATCCCATACGGGGGCAAGGGCATTGGCGGTGTCCGTCCACATATCCGCCGTGGCAAGCCGTACGCCAAGATAGGCGGCGGACAGGCCGGCAGTGATGTTGCGGATGCCGTTCAGGTCGTCCGCCTCTGCACTGCCCCATAATGGAAACAGGGTCTGGTCCGCCAGGGCGTAGCCGCTGCGCAGGGCGGTGGTCAGTATATCCACCTCGATCCCGCCATGATCGGTGGCGGGGTTGCCGGGCACGTAGCCTGTCGAACGGGCATAGAACCCCAGTGCATCGGTAGCCGTAACCGCGATCTGGTAGCCACCCAGGGCCGCTGTGGCGCGGATATGGTTGCCAATACCGGCGGCCGTACAGTCGCCTGCCATGTCATTGCCCAGCATGCGCGGGGCGGGATCGATCTGGCTGCGCACCAGCCGGGTGGGGGCACGGCGGTCCATGAAGGCCCGCATGGTTGATGAAAGACGTGGCTGGCCGGTCCGGGTACGGGCCGGGCGGCAGCCAAGTTTACGCAGGGTCATGGTTCCTGATATCCGCGATGGGGGCGAAGCCGGGAGCCGTCGGACGGCGGGACTCATGCAGCCGGGCCGGACGGTACGGGTGCGGCATCCGTGGATGAGGCCAGGTCGTGCGCAGGCTCCCGCAGCCATGGGTTCATGAACGGTTTTGCCTGCACGCAGGACCGGCCTGCCGGGCCGGTTTGACTGCATTCAGGCGTTAACAGGGGCAGGATACCGGCCCCCCATGCAGGCGGCAAAGGAAACGGGACCGTCGGGGCCATGATCCAGCCCATGTGGCGGCGCGCGGGCCGGGGCAGGCGGGACGGCGCTATCCCACATGGTCCGGGAGCGCCATGACGGGATGGCGCGCGCGGGGAGGAAAGCCACGGGGCATGAATTTTATTTCACACGGTCCATATCAATACCATGTGTCTTCAGGTGCGGCCTGTGCTAGATTGTCAGGCGCAGGAAGCAGTACCCCCATCATGCAAGGCTGTTGACAGCATATCGTGTTTTTTTTAAGGCAACCTCCCCGGTTCATGTTCCGGGTCCAGGAATTTTTCATGCCATCCATTGAAAGCGCAGGTCATGGCGTTTGAGAGCATCGTTCTGTCAGATACGGTCCATCAGCACGATGACCGCCCCGTACGGTCCGGCACGCCCCCGCTGCGCAGTCCGGTCAGGGGCATCGTGTTCGGGCTTGCGCTCAGTGCGCCATTCTGGGCGCTTGTGGCCTTCCTGATCTTCCGCTAGGGCGTCACGGCTGTTCCCACGCCCGGTGCGTAACCGGCATATCCATGTTTATGCAACGTTTTTCCCACCAAGGCGTTTCCGGCAAGGCATGGAAACGCCAGTCATGGGATTGGTGCCGCATGGTTACCGTTTGTAAAAAGCGGACAGATGGCATGCCGGATCGTGTAGCATGGATCACGCCCCATCCTTCCGGTGGGAATGGGGTAGCCCCCAGCGTGGAGTAACAGGACAGACATGGCCATTGATCGATTCAGTTCCGAACATATTTCTGCATCAAGGGTATGGAAACCCTGTCGGGGGACTGGATGGATGATGGCGGTACTGGCGCCACTTATGGGGCTGTCGGGCTGTGGTTACACGGATTCGCGTGCAGCCCACCGTGCCCAGATGACCATGATCGGCATTGACAGCCAGGACGTGCAGACATGTGTCGGCATTCCTGACAAGATCAAGAAAATAAGCGATAATGTTCAGATATTCGAGTATTCGCGCACGCTCAATATCCCGTCCACCAACGATTCCGCCCTCTTTCCGCTCCAGTCTCTGGTGAACCTGACGGAAACCGCCCTGGGGGGCGCGGGCAAGACCTGCATTACCGATATCCGCTTTGAAAATGACAGGGTGACGGATGTTCATTACAGCGGCGATGATGATGAAATCATCGGGACGGATGGCGTGTGTTCCATCGTCACGCGCGGCTGCGTGCGTCAGCCACTGGCGTCCATGAAACATGTCAGGAAAGGCCCCTTCGGCCCTGTCTCCGGCTTCTATTCGCCTAAAGCCACCCCGCGCCCGGCAACGGAACCCGTCCTGACCCCGACGGCGCCTGTCGTCCCTGCCGTCACCACAACCCCTGCTACGCCTGCGGCGAAGTAGGCAGTGCACCACAGGTCGGAGGGCACAGGTCCGTCTCCCGCCTGCGTTTGTGTGGTGGACTGGCGGCCCCTTTGCTCCCGTCGCCTGACGGGGCAACGGGACCGGAGGGGCAGGGATGCCTTATTCGGCTGACTTGCGCCCGAATATGTAGCTTCCGATCGAGAAGGCAGCCAGAATGGCAAAGCCGAATACCTTGCAGTAGGTCGGAATCTTCTTTTCATGCAGGCGGACTTCACCCTTCAGCCCAGCCAGATGTTCAGCAATCTGCTTGTGCAGGTCCGCCTTGTGGCTATGCAGGGATTTTTCCACGCTCCTGGCAATTTCCTGAATGTCTTCAGGGCTGAGTTTGCGAAGGTTCTCGGCTGCGCTCATGATCCGGTTTCATCCTGTACGGTTGTGGTGCCCGCCCGCTCTGCCGGCCGGGCTTTGTCTCTTTAAGGTCGGTACAGGCCGGACCGTTTTCAAGGGATGGGATGCCCCTATAATACCGGCCCCACCATCGCCAGCACGTTGTTCCACAATACCCGGTAGGCGGGCCAGCGCAGGACATCCTCCAGCGTGACCGGGCGGGCGGCCTTGATATAGTCCTGCTGGCGGGTATGGATGGTGGCGGTAAAGGCTTCGTCCACAAGCAGGATGTTGTTTTCGAAATTCAGGTCGAAACTGCGCCTGTCCAGATTGGCCGAGCCGATCATGGTCATGTGCCCGTCCACCGTCAGCGCCTTGGTATGCAGCAGGCCGTGCGGGTATTCGTACAGGGTGACCCCGGCCTCCAGCAGTTCACGGTAGTAGCTGCGGCTGGCTCCCGCCACGATCCATGAATCATTGCGCAGGGGCACGGTCAGTGTCGTTTTCACGCCCCGCCGGGCGGCGGCGCACAGGGCGGCCTGTATGGGTTCGTCCGGCACGTAATAGGGGGTGGTGATGGTCAGTTCCCGCGCTGCCGCGTTCATGAGGGATACGAATACCTCCGGCATGGCCGCATAGCGCACGGCGGCACTTGTGCCGATGACCTGGGCCACGAATCCGGCGCCCTTTGGCATGGGGGCGTTGGTCAGCAGGGTGGTCAGGTCCTCGTCGGTATGGGCGGTCCAGTCGGTGGCGAAAAGATGCTGGTTCTGCAGTACGACCGGGCCTTCGAAGCGGGCGACCAGGTCAACCCACGGCGCGAAGCGGGCCTTGACGCGGAAGGCGGCATCGGCACAGTTCTGGCTGCCACAATAGGTGACGCGGCTGTCAATCACCACGATCTTGCGGTGATTGCGCATGTCGAACCGCCCGCGAAAGGGGCGTTGCAGCGGGTTGCCAATGGGCAGCGCGCGTACCAGCCGGACGCCCGCGGCCGCCATGTCGGCCCAGTGATGGCTGTGGACCAGCCGGCGTGAACCCAGGTCATCGGCCATGACGCGGCAGGTGACACCGCGTGCCGCCGCGCGTTTCAGCGCCGCGATGACCTTCATGCCATTATTGTCGGCCAGCCAGATATAGAAACTGATATGCACATGCGCCCGTGCCGTATCGATGTCGGCCACCATTGCGTCAATGGCGGCATCGGAATCCGCCATCAGGCTGGCGCGGTTGCTGCCCATGGGCGGATAGCCACTGATCGACTGCCCCACCCGGAACAGCGGGGCAAGGCGCGGGTGCAGGCCAAAGTCCCGTTCGGCATCGATCAGGGCATCGCCGGTCTTGCCGGGAATGGGCAGCTGCCGGATCGCACGGCGTATGCGCACCATGATATGGCGGTCGAGATGGGTTTCGCCCAGTAGCAGGTAGGCCAGCATGCCCACGATGGGCAGCGAGCCGATAATGGCCACCCACGCCACGCGGGAAGCAGGCTGCCGGTGCGGCCGCAGCAGGACCCGTATGATGAACATGACCTGAAGACCGATGATGGCGGTTGCATCCACCCAACCCCATTGCATAGCCCGCTCCCGCATCCCGATTGCCTGGAAAGCGGGCAGCGTATCGCCTTGGGGCGGGGGCGACAACCGCTGCCGCCCCAGGACTGCCCGCTTACGGTGCGGGCCTGCCTGGGGCCACATGGGCGGGGTCCGCCGTCATGACCGCATGCACCGCCGCGATGGCGGTGTGAAGCTGGGCATGGATGTTATGCGTCCCCACCACGGGGGTAATGCGGTGGCGGTCCATGTCGGCGCGCAGATAGGGGCTGACGCGCCCGAAAATGACATGCGTGCCGTCCTGCCGCAGCGTGGTGAACAGGTCGCGCAGGTCACTGGCGGCGGAAAAATCGATATCGGTAATGGCGCTGGCGTCAATCACCAGGCAGGCCACCGGCGTGGGGGCGTGATCCACCAGCAGCCGTACATCGCGCCTGAAACGGGCGGAGTTGGCATAGAACAGGTCCGCGCAGAAACGGTAGACCACCAGCCCCGGTGCCGTTTCCTGCCCGGCCTGCACATCAAAGGGTTCCAGCAGGCCGGAATGCGGGTCATGGCGCAGGATCATGGTATGGGGTTCGTAACTGTGGCGCACATGCCGGAACAGCGAAAGCGCAATGGCCAGGAAAATGCCCTGTTCCACCCCGATGCCCACCACGGCGGCGGCCGTTATCAGCGCCAGGCCGTATTCACCGGGGCTTTCACGCCATATGGCGCGCAGTGCCCGCAGGTCGATCATGCCCAGCGCCACGGTAAAGACGATGGAGGCCAGCACGCAGCGTGGCAGGTACTGCAGGGGCCCGGTCAGGAACAGCAGTACCAGCATCGTCACCCCGGCAAAGGTTACCTGCGCCAGCTGGCTGCGCGCGCCCGCGCGCACCGCCATGGCGGTCTGGGTCGGGCTGCCATTGACGGTAAAGGTGCCACTCAGCCCCGCCACAGCATTGGCGGCACACAGGCCCAGTATGTCGGCATTGTCATTGATGGGGTCATGGAAGCGCAGGGCAAAGGCGCGGGAGGTGGCCGCGCTCTGCGCGATGATGACGAACACGCACGATGTGGCGACCGGCAGCAGCGCCAGCATGTCGTTCCACGCCACATAGGGCACGCGCAGGTGCGGCAGGCCGCTTTCGATCGGGCCGATGGTTGCAATCCCGTGGCGTGACAGGCCCAGCGCGGCACTGGCCACGATGGCGCCCACCACCATCGCAAGCGGCAGCGGCGCACGCGGTGCCAGCCGTTCGCCCGCCATGACTGCCCCCACCACGATTACGGAAAGGAACAGGGTGGGCAGGCTGGCCTGTGGCAGATGGGCCAGGATCTGCGCCAGCTGCACCAGGGTATTATGCGCGCTGGCCGATACCCCCAGCATGTCACGCAGCATGGCCAGCGCCACCTGTACCCCCACACCCGCCAGAAAGCCGACCAGTACCGTGCGGGAGAGGAAATCCGCCAGGAACCCGAGGCGGAACAGGCGTGCCACCAGCAGGAAGGCGGCGCTGAGCAGGGCAACCATGCTGACCAGCGCCATGTAATAGGCGCTGCCCGGTGTGGCCATCTTTTCCAGCGCGCTGGAAAAGATGGCGGCGGTGGCGGAATCCGCCGCCACCACCAGATGCCGCGATGCCCCGAACCCTGCAAACGCCAGCAGCGGCAGCAGCACGGTATACAGTCCCGTTACGGTGGGCATGGCGGCGATGCGGGTATAACCCAGCACCTGCGGAATGTTCATGGAAGCCAGCGAGAGGCCCGCTACGACATCACGCAGCCGTGCGCGCATTCCCCCCGGCAGGGTCTGTCCGACCCGTGTGCCCGATCCCGTGCCGTCCGCTTTTGTCTGCATCGCGCCTGCCGCCACCCTTCCTGTTTCCTGCCGTCGGGCCATCGGGCATCTGGCCCGCAACGCCGGACATATCCGCAAACGCGCGGGCCATGGCAAGGGTGCGCACAGGATGCCGGCCATGCCCGGCCGCCGCGTACCCGTTCAGGCGGGTGTTACTGAAGGTGTGCGCTCTCGCCATCCATATTGTTCAGCAGGGCCTGCGTCAGCCCCTGATGCTTGCGGATCAGCCTGACATTGTCGGGATTGAGGGCGGGAATGTCCTTCCCCCGTGCCCCGGTGTCGTCCAGTCTTTCGGCCGTCATCTGGAACGCGGTGATGCCCATCACAAAGTCCCGTGCCGACAGGCCATACTGCTGCAGCAGTGGCTGGAGCTGCGGCATGGCTTCCGTGCGTCGTATCGTGGTGGCCAGCGTCATGTTTCTGGTCTGGGTGGGGGGAATGATATTGGCCATCCTGATCTGCCGGGTCAGGGGCAGCATGCGGGCAAAGAAATCCCTGGGGAGTCTGTACTGCGCCACGGCACGTATGTCCTGCTGGACCGCTTCATGCACCGCGCGTTCAAGTTCGGCTTTCTGTTCCGCCGTGGGACCGTGCCGGGGGGCCTGCTGGTCAGCCTGCTGGGCGGTGGCAGGATGCAGGATACCAAGGGCGAGAACGCAGGCCATCGCCCCGATCAGGGCATGCAGGCGGGTAGGCGGCATGGCAGGTGATTCCATCTGTCCTGTCTGGTCAGTCATAGCCATGGCGTAGTGCTGATGGCTTTCGTGACGATAGTGCGGGATGGGCCAGCCCAGTCAATATGGAAGGTACCGGTCCGCCGCGTGTTCAGGCCCGGGGTGCATCTCCGCCACAGGGTGATGAGGATGACCGCGAGCGGGCATGAAGTGACGGACCTTCTCGGGGCCGATTCCTGTCTCCGCCTGTACCGGACTGACCCAGGTCAGTTTCTACCCGTGTAATGCCGCGATCGACCGGCTGCGTGGCGCGGCCTGTGATCCGGGGGCGGATATCGCGCTGACGGGATGCGCGTCGCTGCGGGGCGGGCCCCATGGCGGGTGGGGCCATGATGCGGGCAATGGCAGTGCAGCGCGCATTGCGGCTGGGAGCGCCCTGTTCATGGGACAGGCCGGGCATGGGCCGGCAGGTGGTATCTGCCGGATATTCGGCGCAGGAAAGCAGTGCACTGGTAGAAAATAATGGAAATTTCCGGAAGGAACCTTGTTTTATAAAGAGAAGTGGCATGGTAAGGCGGCCAGTAACAGGTTTGTTTTCCAGAAAATTTCCCATGATGACCGGATTTTTCTGGTACACGGCGTCCAGCAGGCGTCCGAATGTCCTGTTTGGTGATTCTGTCCCAGGGGATAGGCCAACTATACTGTGGAATATATCACGTTCACGTGATATGTGGGCGACATGTTGCCAGCCAGCCAGCCTGCTTCCTCCTTGTACCATTCCGTCATGCCGGGGATGCGTTGACCCCCGGCGTGATCCTTCGCTACCTGTCGCAACGACCGTTTCTGGTGTGCCTGATGGCGGTGGGGACGTATGTGGCGGTCGTGACCACGGGGCACTGTCTGGGGCCTTTTGTCATTGCCCACAGGGACATGGCCCATCAAAGCGGTCCGGATATCGTGGCGGATGAATCGTGTTTCGACGGGCAGCGCGTACCGGGGGCCGAGCGCGCGGCGCTGGATGCCGTCGTGTTCCTTTATGTTGAAGGCCCCGATGGCAGGGGCGACAGGAGTGGTACGGGGACCATCATCCGCAACAGCCGCACGGCCGGGGGACATAACCGCATCCTGACGGTGCGGCATGTAGTACAGCATGCGCTGGAGACGCATGGCAGGATCCGTGTCATCGACCGGTATGGCAAATACCTGGGGGAGGCCAGACAGGACCCGGCCACCATCCTGTCCGGAAGCCGCCTTGCGCAGGAGGTGGATTCCGCCGTCGCCGGCATGAACGGGGATGGTGCGGTACTGCTTGATATGGTGGATGTCAGGAACTGGTATGATTCGATCAGGGGGCTGGAGATCGTGCCGGTGTACCGGGGCATCCTGACGGGGTGGTTTTCCGATCCCTCCGCCCTGATGCCGGGGGTATCGGGGGCGGCACTCCTCAATGACCGTAACCAGGTCATCGCGGTTGTGCAGGCGGCCGCGGGTGGCGGCCAGTACCCGCCTACGTTTCGCACGCAGCTGACGGTCCATAACATCCTGCGCTTCCTGAAACCCCATCAAGGGGAAGAGGAAACCGTACAGTCGGTCTCCTTCTATCATGGCGCCAATGGCTATTTCATGCCATTATCCGGCCCTGGCGTGCTGGAGACCCTGCATCTGCAACCCGTCATGGCCGTGTCGGAAGGGGGGGAGAATGTCCATATCTTCGGATACCCGATGGACATGTGCATCGCCTATCACGGGCGGGTCTATCCCAAGGATTCCATGCCCCTGATGGGGATACCCAACAGGCTGCGCGTCCTGCTGGGTTTCTGACCGTGGCGCCGGCCCCGCCTGGGCACGGCCCCTGAACGCCACCCAAGCCCATGGATGTCCGAAAACTGGCAGTCATGCCTGATCATGGACTGTTGCCCCCCAAGGGGTATTTGAGGATGCTGTGTGGAGATTGATGGCGGACTCGAAAGGATTCGAACCTTCGACCTTCGCCTTCGGAGGGCGACGCTCTATCCAGCTGAGCTACGAGTCCACTTCCGCCTGCATACATCGGGACCGGGCTGAACGCCACCCCTCAAATCAGGAAAAATCATTGCGGCGCGATCCAGTCCATCCATCCCGGTGCAATGGGCAGCGGGGCGTCGCGCCCTTTCTGGTCCGCCATCCAGGCCGCCGCCGCCGCATCCCCGCCCGAAGGCAGAAAGCTGTCCGGCCGCTCGATCCATGCCACGATATCCGCTGTGATCCGTTCCCCCTCCCGGCTGCGCAGGAGCAGATGGTAGCCACCCGGGCTGTAGTCATGCCGCGTTGTGGCGGGCAGCCGCCGCCAGGCCCGTGCCATGGCAGCGGGGGGAATGATCTGGTCATGGCCGCCATACACAACGAGTACCCGGCCACGTACCCGCGCGCAGGCCGAGGCCGCCTGATGCATGAGGTCGGTCAGCCCCGCAAGCGCCGTAGTGCGGGTATCCCGCAGGGTCAGCGGGTCGTAATACAGGCGTGCCAGCGCCAGCCTGTCATCGGCGGCGGTGACATGCACGGGCAGTTCACGCCCGCTCAGCCGCCAGTCCGGTGCCATGGCGGCCATCAGGTGCGTGGTGATGCGTGTGCCCCCGTCCAGATCCCATAAAGCCGGGGCCAGCAGGATATACCCCGCCACCGGCGGTCCGTCAGGACGGGCCGCCATAAGGGCAGCCAGCGCGCCACCCATGCTTTCGCCCATTACATAAAGCGGCACGCCGGGATGTTCACGCCCGATGGTGGCAAGAAGGCTGGTGGCCGTATGCAGCAGGCTGTCGGTGCCTGCCCAGCTACCGCGCTGCGCGGTCTGGCCAAAACCGGGCAGGTCGGGGGCAATCAGGGTCAGCCCCGCCGCATTCAGCGCCGGGGCCGGGCGTTCCCACGCATCCCGGCTGTCATTGAAGCCATGCAGGGCCAAGATGACAGCCTGCTCACGCCCGTGCGCATTCCAGATCCGCAGCGGCACACGGCCCACGCCCGTAAGGTTCACTACCCGGTCAGCCGGGACCAGGCGGGCCAGTTCAGGGTGCCGCGCCGGGGGGACGGGGGCGGGGGATTCCCGCGTGGCGCATGCCGCCAGCATGAGAAAAAGCGCTGGATAAAGCAGGCGTGACAGGCGAATGTTTGAAAGCACGGCAATCCTGCGTATCATCATGACCCAGCGCATGATCCCTTACCGGCGGGATCAATGCAAATCCAAGCCGGATAACAGCCCGAGGCCCGTATACCATGCAAGCCCTGTCCCCCGATCCCGTTCCACACCCGCGCCTGGGTACGATTGAAACCATCGTTGTCGATTCGCGCACCCTATCCTGCGATGGCGGTCTGGGTGCCCTGGGGCATCCGCGCGTTTTCCTGCGCATTGGCCACCACCAGACATTCTGTCCCTACTGCTCGCGGCTGTTCGTGCTGAACCCCGATGCACCGGCGGGCAGCGAGCACTGATCGCATACTGAGACATGTCCAGCGACAAGCAGGTTCACCTGATCCTGGTGGATGGTTCGGGCTTCATTTTCCGCGCCTTTCACGCCCTGCCCCCCATGACCAGCCCCGACGGCACGCCCGTCAACGCGGTCTATGGCTTTTCCAACATGCTTTCGCGCCTGCTGCGCGAGCATGCGGGCACCCATCTGGCGGTCATATTCGATGCCGGGCGGCATACGTTCCGCAATGACCTGTATAGTGAATACAAGGCCCACCGCCCCGAACCGCCAGAGGAACTGCGCCCGCAGTTCAGCCTTGTGCGCGACGCGACCGCAGCCTTTGGCGTGCCCGCGCTGGAGGAAGCGGGATGGGAAGCCGATGACCTGATCGCGGCCTATGCCCGCAAGGTGACTGACGCGGGCGGGCAGTGCACCATCTATTCGTCGGACAAGGATCTCATGCAGCTCATCCGCCCCGGCGTGATGATGATGGACCCGATCAAGAACCGGCCGATCGGGGAAAAGGAAGTCGAGGCCAAGTTTGGCGTGACCCCGGACAGGGTGGCGCAGGTGCAGGCCCTGATTGGCGACCCGGTGGACAACGTGCCCGGCGTGCCCGGCATCGGACCCAAGACCGCATCGGCGCTGATGGCGGAATACGGGTCGCTGGATGGCATACTGGCCGGGGCCGAGGGCATGAAGGCGTCCAGGCGGCGTGACAACCTGCTGGCCCATGCCGACATGGCGCGCCTGTCGCTGGAACTGGTGACATTGCGTGAGGACGCACCGTGCCCTGAACCCCTGTCCGCCCTCGTCTGCTGCGATGTGGACATGGAGCGGCTGGGCGCATGGCTGGCGGAGATGGGGTTCTCCTCTCTGCTGCAGCGCATGGGGCTGAAGGCGAAGCCGCGCCCGCGCATATCCGCCCATGCGCACCCCGCCGCCGTGGCGGAGCCGGAAGGCGCACTGCCGCCAGTCCCGTCCGAGGGGTATGGCCCGTACGAGACGGTAACCGACCCTGAAATCCTGCGCCAGTGGGTGGAGCAGGCCCGCACCAGCGGCGTCTGCGCGGTGGATACGGAAACCGACGGGCTGGACCCGCTGACCGCCCCGCTGGTCGGCATCTCGCTCGCCCCGCAATGCGGGCGGGCGTGCTATATCCCGCTGGGCCATCAGGTTGACCTGATGGACAGCCTTGGCACGCCCCAGATGCCGGTCGGGACGGCGCTGGAAATTCTCGAACCCCTGTTTGCCGACCCGTCGGTGCTCAAGGTGTTCCAGAATGCCAAATTCGACCTGCTGGTGCTGACACAGGCAGGCAGCGTCCAGCCCGCGCCGATTGATGACACGATGCTGATTTCCTATGCCCAGTCGGCGGGACAGCACGGGCAGGGGATGGATGAACTCTCGCGCCTGACCCTGGACCACAGCCCCATTCCGTATGATGAAGTCACGGGTACGGGCCGCAACCGGGTAGTGTTCTCGCAGGTCGATATCGCGCGTGCCACGCCGTATGCCGCGGAAGACGCCGATGTGACCCTGCGCCTGTGGCAGGTGCTCAGGCCCCGGCTGCGCACCAGTCGCGCGCTGGCGCTGTATGAGGAAATGGAACGCCCGCTGATCCCGATCCTGGCGGATATGGAGCGTGCGGGCATTGCGGTGGATGCGGATGACCTGCGCGCCATGTCCATCGAGTTCGCGCAGCGCATGGGTGTGATCGAGGCCGAGATCCACAAGCTGGCGGGGCGTGAGTTCAATGTCGGTTCCCCCAAGCAGCTGGGTGAGATCCTGTTTGATGAAATGGGCCTGCCCGGTGGCAAGCGCACCAAGGCGGGGGCGTGGGGCACGGACTCATCGGTGTTGCAGGATCTGGCGGATCAGGGGCACGACCTGCCTGCGCGCATCCTGGCCTGGCGGCAGCTCGCCAAGCTGAAAAGCACCTATGCCGACGCGCTGCTCAACCAGATCAATCCGGCAACGGGGCGGGTACATACCTCCTTCCAGATGGCGGTGACGACAACGGGGCGGCTGTCATCGAATGATCCGAACCTGCAGAACATCCCCATCCGCACGGAAGAAGGCGGGCGCATCCGCCGTGCCTTTGTCGCGGCACCGGGGCATCTCCTCGTCTCGGCCGACTATTCCCAGATCGAGCTGCGGCTGCTGGCCGATGTTGCGAACATCCCCGCATTGCGTGAAGCCTTTGCGCTGGGGCAGGACATCCATGCCCGCACGGCGTCCGAAGTGTTCGGCATACCGCTCGAAGGCATGGACCCGCTGACGCGCAGGCGCGCCAAGGCCATCAATTTCGGCATCATCTACGGTATCAGCGCCTTTGGCCTGGGCCGCCAGCTTGGCATCCCGCCAGGGGAGGCGCGGGGCTATATCGATGCCTATTTCGCCCGCTATCCCGGTATCCGCGATTACATGGAACGGGTAAAGGCCGAAGCCCGGGCGAAGGGATACGTGACCACGCCCTTCGGCCGCCGCTGCTGGGTGCCCGGCATTGCCGACAAAAGCGCCGTGCGCCGCAACTATGCCGAGCGTCAGGCCATCAACGCCCCGCTGCAGGGCGGGGCGGCGGACATCATAAAACGCGCCATGGTGCGAATTCCTGCAGCCCTTTCGGATGCGGGGCTTGACGGACGCATGCTCCTTCAGGTCCATGACGAACTTGTGTTCGAGGTGCGCAAGGATGATGCCGATCGTCTGGCAGCCCTCGTCAGGCAGGTCATGGAATCCGCAGCCACCCTTTCGGTGCCGCTGGTCGTGGAAACCGGGACCGGAACGAACTGGGCGGATGCACACTGATGATGCGAAATGAACGGGACCGGTTTTTCCTGCTGGTCGGGCTGGCCATTGTGGTGGTTTCTTCAATCTTTGGCTATGTGGGTTACCGCTGGTCGGACAGCGCGCCCGTGCCGCTGACCAGCTATGGCAACCCGGTGGGCGGGTCGTTCCGTCTGGTCAATGGGGCGGATGGGTCGGTGCTGGATACCGATTTCCGGGGCCGGTGGATGCTGGTCTATTTCGGTTCCACCCACTGCCCCGATACGGTCTGTGGCGCCACGGTCAAGGCCATGGCGGAAGGGGTGGAAGCACTGGGCCACGACCGCGCGCGGCTGGCGGTGCCCATTTTCATTACCCTTGACCCCATGCGCGATACGTCTGACGTGCTGCGTACCTATGCGCTGCGCTATGGCTCGCATGTCACGGTCATGACCGCATCGCCCAAGATGATCGAGGCGGTGGCAAAGGAATACCACGCCCCCTATGTCCGCCATGAGGGGGAGAATGGCGACTACACCATGGAACCCGCCACCCAGATCGTGATCATGTCTCCGACTGGTCGGTATGAAGGCAGCCTGCCCGCCACCGCCACGGCGGCCGAGATCACCGCGCGGATGAGCGAACTCATGAACGCGCAGGGCGGGCACTGAAAAAGGGGCCGCGCATGAAACCCGCGTGGCGGCATGCGGGCCTGGTCCTTGCGGGCGGGCTTGCGCTGCTTGGCCTGCCCGCGCGGGCAGATACGCAGGCCAGCCCCCACCGGGGCGGCACGTTACGGCTGACCGCAGCCAGTTCCGCCGGAACGCTGGACCCGCAGATCAACTACACCAGCCAGTACATGCAGCTGGAAAGCGTCGTCTATGACGGGCTGCTGACCTATCCCAAGCTGGAGGGACCGGCAGGCAGTCAGGTCGTGCCCGATCTGGCGCAGGCCATGCCCGAGCGGCTGGATGGGGGGCGGACATGGGTTTTCACGCTGCGGGAGGGTATCCGCTTTTCCAATGGCGCGCCGGTTACGGTGGCGGATGTGGCGGCTTCGCTGCGGCGGATCTTCATGGTGGGTTCGCCTACGGCCGGGTCATTTTACGGCGGCATCATCGGCGCGGATGCCTGCCTGCGCGCGCCAGCGGCCTGTACGCTGCAGGGCGGGGTGGAAACGGATGCAGCCACCCGGCGCATTACCATCCGCCTGAACGCACCGGATTCCGAATTCCCGTACAAGATCGCCTTCGGCCACGCGGTTATCCTGCCCGCCAGTACTCCCGCCCATGATCTGGGCAATGATATCGCACCCGGCACTGGGCCGTACCGCATCGTCTCATCCAGTCCCGACCAGGGCATGCGGCTGGAGCGCAATCCCTACTTTCATGAATGGAGCGAGACGGCCCAGCCCGATGGCTATGTGGACGGCATCAACTATGATTTCGGCCTGTCGGAGGAAGACGCGCTGACCGCGGTGGAGCGCGGGCAGTATGACTGGATGGCCGGTCTCAAGCCACTGGACCGACTGGGTGAGATCGGCGGACAGTACACCGCGCAGGTACACGTCTATCCGCTTTACGGCCTTCTGTTCCTGCCAATGAATGTGAACATCCCGCCCTTCAGCAGCATCAAGGCCAGGCAGGCGGTCAATTACGCGCTGGACCGCCGCGCCATGACCATCCTGTATGGCGGGTCGGGCATCGCCGCCCCGCTGTGCCGCATGGTGCCGCCGGGCCTGCTGCCCGGTGATGGCGCCTGTGCGTGGACACAGGGGGCCGATCCCGATCATCCGGCCCCTGTCTGGGCCCACCCCGATCTGGCCCGCGCGCGCCAGCTTGTGCATGAAAGCGGGACGGAGGGGCAGGACGTGACCCTGATTGTCGAGGCCACGGCCATGGACACCAGCATGGGCACCTATCTGCGCGACATGCTGCAGGCCATTGGCTACCATGCGCGACTGCATCCGCTCTCACCCGCCATGGAACTGTCCTATGCGCAGAACACGGCCAACCACGTCCAGATCAGCCTGATGGGGTGGTATGCGGATTATGCCTCCCCCTCCAATTTCCTAGATACCGTGTTCGGTTGCGAGAACTTCCATCCCGGCTCCGACAGTTCGATCAACATATCGGGCCTGTGCGACCCGGTGGTCCAGGCGCTGGTGGCACGCATCCGGCAGGCGCCCGACGCGCAGGCGGCGCAGGTACTGTGGCAGCAGGTGGACGATCGCATCACCCGTCTTGCCCCTGCCGCCCCCATGATCAGCATAAGCTATGTGGATCTGGTCTCGCCCCGGCTGGGTCATTATTTCTCCACCAGCCTGTACCACATGGCGTTTTCACGCGTGTGGGTTCGTTAGGGGGCCGGTACGGTCGGGACATTACAGGGCGGCAGGCGGTACGATCCGCAGGCAGGCGGTCTTTTCCCGCAGTTCAAGCCGGGGCGGTGCCAGTATCCCCGATCGGGTCGATCCGCGCGGGTCACGGTCTGGCCGGTTGGCGTAGAGGCTGTTGAACAGGGTATTGTACAGGCTGAGATGGATGGATATTGCACCGGCATGGTCCGTCAGCGGGAATGCGGCTTCCTGTCCGATGCTTCCGCCGCAGGGCTGGCCATTCACAAAGCATTCCGCCGCGCCCCCCACTTCGGGAAGGACAAGGTACCATGTCTGGTCGTCCCTGTGTGCGGGCAGCGTGGTGCACAGGGTGTAAAGGCCTTCACCCGAGAATGCGGGGTAGCCCTGTGCCTCCCAGCCCCGGTCAACATGGATGGGGTGGGGTTGGGCCTTCTCACCGGCCTGGAAAGACCAGCCACTGCCAAGGATGACCGGGCGTGCGCCAGGCGCGGGGACAGGGTGGCTGTCTGGCGCCAGCCATGCCGCCGCGGGCGGCACACGGCGTGTTTCCAGGGTAGTGAGTGCCAGGGGCCGCAATATCATGCGCAGTGCGCAGCCTGCGGGAAGATGGGCGAGTGTCCGGGTCTTTCCGCTTTCACAAAACCATTGCGTGATCTTCCGGTGGTAAGGGGCGGGGTGCAGGACCGCATGCTGCATCTGGCCTGAATCATTGAATGCGGCAATCCGGCGTGTTGCCTCATCCATTTCCTGCAATGCCAGACGTTGCGGCATATTTTCGATATGGAAAATATCTTTCTGGAAATGTTTTTTGACATGATGGCCGATCTCGTCAATGCCCGATACATGGCCTGTGCCGCACAGGGTTTTTTCCATGCCGCCTGACGGAATGGCGTCGGGCTTCCTGTCATGTGAAAAGAACAGCCGGCCACCGGATCTGGCAAACACATCCAGTGCCCGCAGTGTTTCCGTATTGCGGAATGTGGTTATGGCCGGAATGATGATGCAGCTGAACGTTCCGGATCTTGCGTTAAGAAGGCCGTTTTCAATATTGTCCGTATGGATCTGGTTTTCATCAATAATGGTATAGCCTGTTCCGTTATCGAACAGTGCCTCGGCCCAGGCGCCAAAATGCAGCGCGCAGGCGGGTGTTGTCCCGTCCGTTCCTTCCAAAAGGGATTCCAGCGGATAGAGTAGCGCGACGGACCGGACGGGTGTCCCCTCTTCAAGGAAGGCGGAAAGCCGTGCCACTTCATCCATGACGCCCGGCGCCATGCGCCACCAGGGCTGCAGGTTGAAACCCGGCGGAAAATCAAAGCGGGGATCAGGGCAGGCGTCACTGGCCAAGGCAAGGATTTCGGGCTGGAACACGGCGTGCAGGAGTACGCGCCGTGCCCCCTGCAGCGTGTGGCGCAGCATCTGCGCGCGCAACCGGTCAAGGGTAAGGTCCCATTGCCCCTGCAGGGAGGGGCGGCCGACTTCCCTTCCTGTCGAATACTGTTCCACTGTACAGCGGCTGCGGCCATGGCTCCGGGCCACGGAATCACCCAGTATGGCGGAAAGCTGGGGCCTGTAATCGGCCGCATCCATGACGGTCCGGGTTTTGTAGGCATCAATCCCGAAGGGGTCATTACCGGGCATGACACGGGGGTCAAACCCGTTCAGGCCGCCACGCAGGGCCCAGCCCCCGACATGGGGCAGCAGTTCATGGCCGGTCAGGCCAATCGCGTGTGTGTCACACCATTTGCGCAGCACCCCGAAAAATGCCTCGTGCATTTTCCGGATGTACCGATTGAAGAAAGCGCCCCGCAGGCGCCCGGCTTCCGCGCCTTCTCCATAAAGGCAGGTCAGGAAACCGGTCAGCGTGAAATTGGCGTCCAGCAGGCTTTCATCCCACAGGATACTGTTGCCAATGGTGCCGGACTGTCCGTCCCATTGGTAAAAGCCGGCATAGGGATGGTCAAAGAAGAAGGCCTCTGCCGTGGGAAATGCGTCAAGAAGCGGTTCGTATGCCTGTTTTATGAAATGCTGGCCGGCCTGGGGCAGCAGGTAGTTGATCAGCCGTGACGTCTTGCAGCGGCCGGCGACCAGAATGGTAATGTCCGTTCCATCGGCAAGGGTGGGGGCATGGACATGTAGCACGCACCCATCGGGCCGGGTTTCGCCAATCGTGACCTGTGTGGCGGGCACGGTGCAGGCAGGCCGCCCTGCATGCCATGTTCCCCCGCCGATTACGGACCAGTCACCCCATAGGGGCTGCCCGCCTTCGTAGCACCAGTTCCTGCCCGCTGTCCCCAGGAAGGAAAGGAAGGTGGAATGGATGCCCGTCAGTTCCAGCGTTGCCTGCCCCTTGCGGATCGTACCAGACACCCAGAACAGATGCCGTTCGCGCAGGTGGTCGGCACCGGCAATGGTCCGGCCCCCGCCATGGCCCGACATCCAGCCATATTCATCATAGATTTCAAGCCGCATGCCTGCCTTGTGCACCTGCCGTGCAACAAACCGGCACCGGGCGAGATAGGCGTCCGAAAGATAGGTTTCAAGCGGAAGGGGAAGCCGGGCCTGTACCAGCACGCAGCCCAGTCCGGCCGCCTTCATGTCACGAATGGTCTGGAGGCACTGTTCTTCGGTCGGGAGGAAATGCCAGAACCAGAAGGCCGCTGTCCTGAACCGGCTGTCCGGGGCGGTGAACCAGGAAGGGGCGTGGGGACTGGTCATATCATGTCCCGGGTGCAAGGCGGATGTCCACACGCTGGCCATTTTCAACGCCTGACAGGTCTACGGTCGCGTCCTGCAGGGCGGGTCCGTCCATGCCGTTCAGGTACACCCCGCACACACGCGGCAGAAAATGCGCGCCGATATGCAGCCTGCCACGCTGTGCCGGATTGTCCGCATGCAGCCGGAAGCTGATCTGCCCATCCGTCAGTTCAAGGTCCGTCATCCGGCCCACACCGTTCCATGACAGAAGGGGCGTGTCCTGATGGCTGAGGGTGGCGATGCCATCTTCCACTGTCAGGCTGACCGGGCCGACAGGGGACTGGAGCGGCCCGATACTGACCGGTTTGCCCGTATTGTGGATTTCCCACCCGTCCCATGGGTTGATGTCCATGACATCCGCAACACCAAGCATGGGAAGCATCGCCCCCCATGAGAGGAACAGGTCCGTATCGGGCTGGTCATCGGCTTCCCCCGTTACTGCGGAATAGTTTTCTCCCGCAATACGGTGCCTGGTCCAGGACTGGTTGAACAGCAGCATGCTGGCCGTGGCCAGACGGGATGCTTCCCGTATGAAGCCATAGCGGCGCAGCCCGTGCCACAGGAAATAGTTCACGTTTGGCCAGATGCGCCCGCGCCAGTACACATTATCGGCGAATGCCGGGTCGTCACGGCTGACATTGGGCACCATGTATGTCCCGCCAAAGCGTTCGGGGTTGAAAAGCTCCCTGACCAGTGCCCCGGCCTGCTCCGGTGTGGCGGCCCCGCAGATCAGGGGATAGAAGCTGGTCGGGCCGACACTGCGGACAAAACCGCCCTGCCTGTGCCGGTTTGCATAGATGCTGCGTTCCGCATCCCACAGGCATGTACGGATTTTCTGTCGCGTATCCTCCGCCAGCGCGGCAAAGGACCGGCTTTCGGCAGTCCTGCCCAGGGCCTTGGCAATGCGGGAGAGCATTTCCGCATCCAGGGCCAGACAGCAGTTCAGTCCGACATCCAGTGTGGAAAGCGTGCGTGTCAGCGGGTCATATATGGCTTCGTCATGGGTGGGGGAGTTATCCATTCCGGTTTCGTTGCGTGCGCCGAAATGCGTGCCCTTGTACAGCGCCTCCCCCACATCCGAGGTGCCACATGAAACAAGGCCCATGCCATCCGGATCGCGCTCGCGGCGCCACCACATGTGGTTGCGCGCCAGGGTCTCGTAATGTTCGTGCAGGAAAGACAGTTCCCGGTGGCGCAGATAGATCATCCACACCATGAAAGAGCCGTTCGGAGCCTGCGTCCGGTCCACCCAGGCATCATTGGATGTGACAATACAGGCAAAATTGCCCTGTGGCGTGGCGCTGGCCTGTGCCACGGCCATGTTCTCGCGCGCGATCTGTGCGTCAAACAGGCCGGTCATCATGGCGGCATATGTCTGGTCATTGTACCATACGGCAAACTTTCCCAGATTCCAGATCCGGCTGACCGATGTATAGGGGCGATGGTTGATGCCATCATACATCGTGTTCCACGCCATGATGTCCCTGACGGCATCCAGTGCGCCGGCATGGCGGCCGGTCTGGGCGGGCAGCGTGATGGCGGCGGGGGGCGGCGCAAGCGCGGCCCGCGCCTTCCTGATGGCAAGGTCCCGGCTGTCGGCCACCGCCGCGGCAAAGCGGCCGGAGCGCATCATTTCCAGATTGAAGCGCAGTGCGATGACGGGGGCATTGTCGCCCCGGCTTGCGGTATGGAAATAGCCGTTTGCATTGAAGTCATCCAGCACGGCTTCCAGGCTGTCATGCGCGGTGACCTGTACCGCCGCCATCTGGGAGACAAGCGCTACGTAACGGTAGCCGATACGGACAATACAGGCGCCATCATGATGGGACACCGTTACACCAGTCTCAGCGGACAGGCAGAGGGTCAGCCAGTAGCGCAGCCCCCATTCGGCCAGGGAGGTGGCGCGCCATTTTCCCTGCAGGACAAAGGGATCATGCTTTTCATAGCGAAAGGCAATATGCGTCCCGCCGTGGCGGGTTTCGAATTCCACAAGCCGCCCGTCCATGCCATGGTGCCCGAAGCGCATGCCTTCACCCGGCGGCAGCAGGGTCGCCTCCTTGTGGCGTGTGGAATAGAGCAGCGGCGTGACATGAACGCCCAGGGGCAGGAATGTCATGGCCGCCGGCCGGTCGGACCAGGTGTTCCAGGCGCGCGCTGGCGGAAGGGTGTTGGCGATGATCATGAAAATCTGGTTCCGTAGCGGTTAGGCGGGCTTTCTGGCGCCAGTGCGGTGATTGATGGCCTGCAGGATGTTCATCAGGGTATTTTCATCCAGTTCCCGCTCAAACACCCAGCACAGCGTATCGTAAATGCCCAGAAAGGACTGCCTGCTGTTTTCAAGCCGGGTCATCACTTCCGGGCGGGGCAGGTGCACGGTTTCGACAAGCCACGAGGCCAGGGTATCAGCCAGCCCTGCCGCCTCCAGTGCCTGACCGGGGGGCGTATACAGGTCCAGGTAACGCGGCGGCGGCGCATCACCTGAAACCTCCATGGTCAAGGAAAGCCTGATATCACGCGATGATGCCCCGATTTCCACGGTAACCGGCCCGCCGGGCAGGGTCCAGATCCCGCGCGTCGGGTCAAAACAGGACAGGTCACGCCGGGTGAAGGACAGTGTTACGGCTTTGCTTTCCCCGGACCGGAGGAAGATGGATCTGAAACCACGCAGCATGCGCACCGGGTGGTGCAGCCCCGTCCGGTTAAGGGGTGGGGAAGGGCGGCCTATGTACAGCTGGCAGGTTTCGTAAGCATCCCGCGTCCCTGTATTGGCCAGGGTGAAAGAGGCGGTGAAACGGCTGTCCGTTTCCTGCATGGACAGGTCCGCATAGGCAAAGGTCGTGTAGGACAGCCCGTGCCCGAACGGGAAGAGTGGCGTAATCCCGCGGATGTCAAAATAACGGTAACCGGCAAATATGCCTTCACGGTAGATATGTCTGCTCTGCTCACCCGGATAGCCCAGAAAGGCCGGGCAGTCTTCCAGCCGTTCGGGCCAGGTAACGGATGTCTTGCCTGAAGGAACGGCCTTACCGGACAGAAGGTTGGCTGCTGCCTGCCCGAATCCCTCGCCGGCATAGCCCGCGGAAAGGATGGCCGATACCCTGTCCACCCATGGCAGCAGCACCGCGTCGGGATGGGTCAGGACCACGACAATACGCTTATGGAACGTGGACAGGGCGGTAATGAACGCATCATGGGCGGGGCAGAGGCCCAGGTCGGGCCTGTCCGCGTTTTCACCACTGATAGCCGGGGGCGTGCCGGCAAAAACCACAACCGTATCGGCATGACGTGCCGCCTCCAGTGCGGCTGCGTGTCGTGTGGCGCAATGGCTGCCATCTTCAGCCCAGCCCGGCTGCCATTCCAGCAGGGTATTCCTGCCCATGGCCTGTGTCAGGGCCTCAAGCGGAATGTCGCAGCAGCGCGGCCTTACGGCGGCACTGCCCGCGCCCTGGATTTCAGGCGTTCGGGCACCCGTGCCAACCACCAGCAGGCTGTCGCCCGGTTGGGGCCGCAGTGGCAGGATGGCGTCCTTATTGAGCAGCAGCACGCATGAGCGCTCGGCCGCCTGCCGCGCCAGCGCATGATGGGCGGTAAAATCAGGCGCGGATGTCCTGATGGTCTGCTGCGCCGTGGTGACCTGTAATGTCAGTGCCGCGATCCGCACGCATGATTCATCAAGGACATCGGTGGATACCGCCCCGGTTTTTATGGCCTGTGACAGTCTGCGGTGGCGCAGGCTGTTGAAAGGCATGTCCAGATCGGTGCCCGCGTTCAGGGCGGCGGGACGGTCCTGTATGCCGTGCCAGTCTGACATCACCGCCCCTTCATAGGACCACTGGCCACGCAGCACGGTCTGGAGAAGCCAGGGATCCTGGTCGGGATGAACACCATTGAGCAGGTTGTAGGAAGTCATGACCGTCCATGGATTGGCCTGCGCGATGGCACGCTCGAAACCCAGCAGGTACAGTTCATGCAGGGCGCGTGGTTCCACGATGGAGTCCATGCTGATCCGTTCGACTTCCGAATTGTTGCATGCCAGATGCTTGAGCGAGGCGGCAACGCCATGGTCCTGCAGCCCCTGTATGAAGCCTGCCGCCATGTCACCCGTCAGAACGGGGTCTTCGCTGAAATACTCGAAACTCCTGCCCGCAAGCGGGCAGCGCCGGAGGTTGATGCCCGGCCCCAGAAGAATCTGCGCGCCCACGCCCCGGCACTCGATGGCCAGGGCCTTGCCTATGGTATGGGCCAGTGTGACGTCCCAACTGTTTGCCAGCACGGAAAGTGCCGGAAAGCATGTACTGGGCACGCTTTTGCCCAGCAGGGCGTTCGGTTCAGCCCGCTCGCCTTCATCCGTTGCGGCAACCACGTTCAGGAAGGCACCCAGATCTCCGTCCTGTCCGTTGTCCGGCACCTGGTCGGGTACGAAGCGGATGCCATTCGAACCGTCGACCATAAGCAGGCATGGCAGGCCGAGGCGGGGGACACCGGCGGTGCGCCACAGTCCCTGCCCGCAGACGAGGCTGATTTTTTCCTCGATGGTCATCTGCCGTACAAGGGCGCGTGCCCTGGCGGTATGGGACGTGACCGTATTGGGGAAGGTCAAGCCGGTTCTCCTGGCTGCAGGACGGAATGGATCTGCTCATCAGAAGGGTAGAGGAGGATGCACAGCGACGAGACGATGGCGATGATGGCAGGCAGTCCGACAAAGCCAAAGGTGATGAATGCCCGGGCCCGTTCCGTCTGGGCCAGGGCATGGGGAATGTAGCCCCCCCACTCCAGCATGGCAGCCGAGAGGGAACCCCCGACCGCCCAGGCCACCTTTCCCGCAAAGCTGTTGACTGAATAGGCAATCCCCGCGGCGCGGATGCCGGTGGTGGCCGCACCGAAATCAATGGATTCCGCCAGCATCGTATAGAAGACCGGCAGCGTCAGCCCCTGAAAGAAGCAGGTCAGGCCAAAAAAGCCAAGCAGGCAGTAGGTGTTGTTGGGGCCAAACGTGAAAAGTGCCAGGCTTGTGACCGAAAGGATGTAGGGGAATACGATCGTGTATCGGGGGCCGATGGTCCGGACCAGACGGGGCGAGCATATGACGCCGACCACCTTGCAGCCCCCCATGACCGAAATAAGCAGGCCACCAAAAAATTCCGGCCTGTGCAGTATCTCGACGGAATAATAGACGGATAGCCCGTAAAACGCCGTCAGATTGATATAGAACAGGCTGAGCGTGATCGTGACGACGATCCACGCGCGGTTGCGCAGCAGGGAACCGACAAGCAGGCGCAGGGGATGGGGATCGGTCTCCAGGGCAAAACGCTCATGACAGGTCCGGGCGGGAATAAGGGCCAGCAGGCCACCCACAAGGCCCGCGACCGCCATCGCCATGGGGTAGCCGACCTGTTCGTTATTTTTTCCGAACAGATGCACCATCGGCAGGATGCATGTTCCCACCAGCAGGGTCGCAAGCGTGGCCCCCATCATGCGGAAGGTGGAAAGCATCAGGCGGTCTTCCCGGTTCCGCGTCATGGTATTGGGTAGCAGCCCGTACGGCACAATGACGAGGGAAAAGAGAATACCCATCGCAAGATAGGTGGCATAGGCCCAGGCCAGCCGCCCGGTACTGCCCAGGGGCAGGGGAAGGAAACAGCAGAAGGTCAGAAAACCCAGCGGCAGGGAAAACCATCCGAGATAGGGCCGGATCTTCCCGTTAAAGAGCAGTCGGTGGTCGATCAGGTAGCCGATAACCGGATCGACCCCGCTATCCACCACCCGTGCCATCAGCATGAGAATGGCCACGGAGGCGGGAGAGAGACCATAGACGTTTATATAATAGTAAATCAGATAGGCGCCTGTGATACCGAAGAGGGCGTTTCCTGCCAGATCTCCGAATCCGAAGCTCATTTTTTCCCATAAGCCGGGACGCTGGTTGTCCGTCATTCCGTTCATGCCGTCATCCGGTTTGGTCAAAACTGTTCCTCACAAGGCGCCTGTTATTCTGGACAGTATTCTTTCAGCAGAAATCATATTAGAAATTGGCTTTCACGCCTCCAAAAAACTGGCGGGGCGCACCGACAACCAGCGACTGGTAATCGCCGGACATGGGGTTGCCGCCGTCATCACCCATCATCATCAGGTAATGCGACCCGGTCAGGTTGGTGATGTTGAAGGACAGGGTAAGATCCGTCAGGCGCGAGACACTGCCAAAATTGTACCGTGCGCCAAGGTTGACCAGCCAGTATCCGGGCAGGGAGGTATCGTTCGTATAGCTGAAGGGCCGGCTGCTTGTGTATGTCGCGTCAACATTAAAGCTGGCTTTGCGGTAGTTGTATTCTGCGGTTGCCTTGTACATGAACCGCGGATAGTTCACAACATGCTTGCCTTTTGTGTAATACGTGGTTCCCTGTTCGGTAACATTGTTATCATAGGTCGAATGGTTGTAGCTGACCGAGTTGAAAATGCTCAGCCCGCGTACCGGACGGAGTGTCAGGCCCGCATCCACGCCGTTCATGCTCACGCTGCCCAGATTGAGCACGGTCGTCTGCGGGTTGGTCTGGCTGCCGGCGGTAATGGCGCCCAGGCGGTTGGAGAAGTTGACCCGGTAAGCACTGACAGAAAAGGATACATATTTCTGGTTGAAGCGGTAACCAACGGAATATGACCAGCTGGTTTCCGGCTTGATGCTTGAACGGGACAGGTCAAAGGCCGTCTGTGACACCGCGAAGGGAGAGGAAGACAGGTGATAGCCACTCTCCGGATAGGCGCGCATGTTCTTGGCAATGTCAAAATAGAATTCATGCTGCTTCAGGAAGTGCCAGTCGCCACTGAAATGCGGCAGGAACGCACCGAAAGTGGTCAGCCCCACGCCACCGGCAATGGCATCCGTTCCGGTATAGGGTTCGTAATTCGCGGTCGCGCCCACATGTGTCGTGCTTAGCATGGACTTGAAGCCGGCGTGCAGCAGCAGGTTCTTTATCGGGCGGTAAGTATCCTCGATATAGGTCTGCATTGTATTGGTATTATAGGTCTGGCCCCAGAGCTGGGCAAACGGGTCGCTCCATTTCCGGAACGGGCTGGGAGACAGGTTCTCGCTGCCCGAAAGCAGCGGATCATTGTAGGCATACATGTTCGAGACGTATTTGTTGTTCTCGTACCAGATGCCCCCATGAATTTCATGCTTGCCGATACGGTATTTCAGGCCCGAAGTAAGACCGAAGCGCTGGATGGTCGGCTGCTTGACGATTTCCGACAGCGGGGCGCCGTTGGCCGAGGCAAGCCACGGGTCGGACCACTGCGTATGGGCCACCTGGTTGTGGCCATAGACAACGGAATCCCATTCCAGGTTGCGGGCAAGCTTGAAATGGAAGTTCAGGCCGCCCAGCAGGTCGCGTGATTCCGTTGTGCCCGCGTAATACGCGACATCTTTCGGGTCACTGGTCCGGTTTTCACCATTGGAATATATACCCTGCGCCGCAAGATAGGCCTGACGGTAATTGGGGTAGTAGTTGGAAACATTGTAGCCCAGTTTCTGAACCATTTCCAGGGATTCAGCCTGGTAGTTGAACTGCTGCACATCAGCCCAGTCAAACAGCAGCGAGACACTGCTTTCTTCCCGGATGGGCTGGACCAGTTTCAGGTTGACCTGCTGGAAAAACTGGTTGCCGTACCCTTTCCAGAGTTTGGTGTCATTTCTCATATACGAGACATAGAATTTTGTGCCGGTCGAATTCAGCTTTCCGCTATCAAGGCGGATATAGGCATGGGTCGTGGAATTGCTGCCGCCCGTGCCGGCCACCGTGCCGCCAAACTTGTCCTTGGGGTCGGATGAGGTGATGCGGATCGCGCCGCCAAGCACGTTGGTGCTGGGCATGTCCACGGCACCGGCGCCCTGTGACATATCCATATGACCCACATTTTCCGATGACAGGGCCGCGACCGCGTTCAGGCCGTTATAATTGCGATAGACCGATTCACCCAGCGGGATGCCATCCAGCGAAAAGCCGATCTGGTTCTGGGAAAAACCATGCACGTACAGCCTGACGCCACCGGTATCGACACCCTGTGCGTCATCCGATTGAAAAAGAACGCCAGGTACGTTCTGCAGAACCTTCAGGACCGAAGTGCCTGCAACGGCCGTGGCGAATACATGGTTGGAGATGAATGTCTGGGCGCCATGCGATGTACGCCTGCCCACCACCCCCAGTGTTTCTACGCTCTGCGCACGCGCGACGGGTGGTTTGCCGGCCACTGGCTTCTGGTGTGCGACCGTATGCGATGCGGGGGGCGGCGACCGTACGGGCGAAGGAGAAGGCTGATTGCTTTTGGCCCATCCATAACCGGGTGTCGCGACAAGAATTGTGGAAAGAAGCGCCAGCCGGCGCCGGGCAATCTTTTTTGTTTCGGCACTGCGCATTCTGTCAGTCCTTCGAGCAAGGCGGATTGTGACGATCGGATGTCATCCAGCATGGACAATGTTACGATGTCGACATGTAGCGTATAAATGACATTATGGATATCGATCTGATTCTGCAACATTAAAAATATTCGATAAAGGCGTGTTTTTTGCGATTTATACCGGGCATTGATAATATTATCACTCTTCCTCTGATCAAGAAGTCGCGTATGCGTTGGATGTGGCTGTCCGGAACATCGGCCCGCGGCATGCCCCATGATCGGGGTGGGGGACGTATAAAATGGTTGTATTCTGTTTTTCCTGTAACTTTTCCAGCATTGATGCCGTCTTTGTCGTTACATATTGATAATATTCCATCCACGTTGTCCCCGTGCCGTCAATACCGGGCATGATGACAGGAAATGCACCATAAGATACACGGCGGATTACTGGGAGAAGCCTGCCTGTAGATGACACCATGATAACAGGCTGAAAGCCGGTATCCGTCTTCCGTGCATGCAGCCGTCTGTCGGGCTGCATTGCATGGCAGTTCCATACTGGTGGAACCGTGCCGCCCATCGGGCGGGACCAGTCCGTTATCATGCCGCGTGTGGTGGCGGTGACAGCCAGTGCCGGCTGTTACCGCCACAGTTCATGCATCCGGTTCCGCTGGCCTGCCAGCATGAACCGGAACGCCGCAGGAAAAGGGGCTGGACGGATGGTATTCACATGGGTCCAGCACTGGACCATCGTGCAGTAACATGCCCGGGCAGGCGGGCATGTGTAAGAAAGCTATAACGGGTGAATCTTCAGTCGGTTGCGACAGCTTCAAGAAAGCCGGGCAGGTTGTCCCACGGAATCATGTGACCTGCGTCCGGCACGGATACGATCTTGATGGCCGGGTTCAGTTCACGGATTTCCTTGATATCCGGGTCCTGGATCACGCCACCGCGTGTTGCCACCACCAGTTTTGTCGGGACTTTCAGGTGCGGCAGGTCCTGATGGATGTCTTCCGTGTGGAATTTCTCAAACGTGATGCGGGTTGCCAGTTCATCACAGGTGTGAAGCCATTCGGCACGCAGGCCGAGCTGTTCATCCGTCCATGTCGGGCAGAACGCGCGCATGTCTTCCGCCGTCATACCCTTGCGGGCCTGGCGTATGGATCTGGTGTACCATTCCAGCTTGGATGGATACGGCCGCCGTCCCGGCCCGCTTACCGGCGGGTCGATCAGAAGAAGGGAGGCCAGGCCACGGTCATCCCGCCGGGCCAGGCGTATGGCAATGCGTGCCCCCATGGAATGGCCCAGAACAACGACGTCCTTCAACCTGAGGCCGTCAATGAACCCGCGGATATCGGCGGCATAGGTATCAAGGTCGTAATCCAGATCCGGTCCCGTTTCCGAAAGGCCGCGGCCACGTATGTCCAGAACATAGACGTCGTGGTCTTTTGAAAGCCGTTCGGCAACAAAGCCCCATGTAATGGCAGGGCTGGTAATGCCGGGTACCAGAACAAGCGGTGTTCCCTTGCCGCCATAGCGCAGGTAGTGCTGGCGGATGCCATTGGCGTGAATATTGGCACCCTCGATAAAGTGGGTTTCGGTCATCAGTTTCCCTTTCTGATCCTAATATGCCCCGGAAAGCAGCGCGCCCGCGCCCGGTGCGATCGCTTCAAGATCCATCGCGCGCAGCATGGCGTAGGTGGTTGCAATGGCCGCCGTTAGGACCGGCTTGCCTGTCATCGCCTCGACCTGCGGCACAACCGGCAGTGAAGGCATCTGCACACAGGCGGACAGGACAATCGCATCCGCATCCTCATAGTTGAGACCCGCCGCGATGGCGGGCAGGCGCGCCGGATCATGGGCGGCCACATCAAGGTTGTTCGGGATTTCCAGCGCGACGTGATCCATGACCTCGATCCCCTCGGCGGCGATATAATCCACGACCAGATCGGTCAGGGCGCGTACGTATGGCGCAATCAGGACAATGCGTTTAGCCCCCATTACCTTCAGCCCATCCACCAGCGCGCCCGCGCTGGTAATGACGGGGGCGGCCGCGTCATTGGCGGCCGTGCACCGATGCAGCCGTTCCTGGGAACGCCGGTGATAACCCCGCCCCATGGCCATGATCGCAACCAGACAGGCGTAACCGATGACATCCACCCGCGCATCGCTCAGTTCCAGCGCGCAACGGTCCGACTGTTCATCCATGGATGCCAGTTCGTCCTTGCTGACGGTTTTCATACGCATCCGGCTGGAATGAAAACAGAAGCGCTCGGGCCGCAGCAACTGGCGTGCCTGCAGCATGGCGGGGATTTCGGTTTCCATCGTCACGTTTGAACTGGGTACGATCTGCCCAATTCTGTAGATCTTTGTCTTCACGTCACTATTTCCCACAAATCATGAATTGGGCAGGCGGGAGAGCAGGGTATCGAGCGTCAGGACGTCGCCGCATTTCTGCGCCATGTCGAACAGATTGGCCTCGTGCGGCCCGATGGCGCGGTCTCCCACGCAGTCCGATACGACAACGGGGCGGAAGCCATACTGCATGGCATCCAGTACACTGGCGCGCACGCAGCCTGACGTGACACAGCCCGCCACAACAACCGTCTGGATTCCATGCATGACCAGCCAGGCCGCCAGCGGTGTCCCCGCGAAAGCCGAAGGCACCGTCTTGCGCACAATGTATTCGCCGGGTTCAGGTGTCAGTTCTTCCACGATGGCGGAGGCGGGGTTGGTCTCCGTCAGGCCGAGCATGGTGGGTACCTTCAGCGAGAAAATATTGGCATCCGCCCCGTCATCGGCAAAGACGATGCGTGTGTGCGCCACTTTCCACCCACGCTGTCGGGCGATTGCAAGCAGCGTTTTCGTGCGTTCGATCGCCTGGGGAATATTACCGCCGCCAAATGCTTCGGGGTCCGCAAAACCGTTGACAAAATCGACAATCAGCAGCGCGATCCGCCCGGTCATGCCCATTTCGTTACCAAAGCCCTGCTTGTGGTAACGTGCCTCGTCGCGGTTGTTCGTCACGTCCATTATGCCTCTCCTACAAGCTGGCCGTCTTTCACCACAGGTTCACCATCAAGCATGACCGTGCAGCCGCGCATCGGGATATCGATATGGCAGGCCGTATCCCGTGTGCCACCAGCCTCGTTGTTCGGCCCGGTGGACCACAGGAAATTGCCCGCGCACGCACGGGGGTCCATGCCGATGCTGGCCTCGCGGTCATAAAAGCCCATGACCGACCAGTGCGCGCGATCCTGCAGCCCCCACCCGATATGCGACACCGCGAAGACTTCGGGGTCGTTGAAGCTTTCCATGTAATCCCGCAGGTGATCGGCTTCGTAACCGCCTTCTATGGCCCGGACGAAGCCTTTTTCCAGATGGCAGGTCACGGGTGCCGTCAGGTACGATTTCTGTGGCAGAAGAATATCGCCGGGCGCGAGCACGATCTTCCCCTCTGCCGATCCCTCGTTGGACCATGTGGCCAGGAAGCCACTGGGCCAGTGGTCCCAGCGGCCCGGCGCGTCCACAAAGCCATATTCCTCCAGCATCGGGTAGTCTCCCAATGCGAAGGTGGCATCGGTTCCCATGGCGGATGTCACGCGCATTTCCCTTGCCGCGCGCAGCCTGGCGGATGCGGCCAGCACGCGCGTGCGGTCTTCCGGTGTCGGTGTCATGCGCACCAGGATCTCCGGTGGCTCGACCGCCAGCAGGATACGCCCGCCCGCCTGAAGGATCTCGTGCTGCTCGGCAGAGAACAGCAATGTCATGAGATCAAGCACGAGGTCACTGGCCTTGAGCATTTCCACCGCGGCGCGGTTGTTCGTAAGGGGTGTCGTGCCCACGAATGCCAGCGGATCGCGCGAAAGGGACAGGCTGCCATTGGTCGGTTGCAGGTCCAGGCGGTTGGCCACGGCGCCCTTTTCCTGCACCGCCAGGATCGCGCAGCGCAATGTCTGCTCGTTGCTGCCTGCTGAAGTCAGGATCGTTACGCTCTGGCCTGCCTGGAGCCTGCACAGCGTCAGTACCTGCCGCCAGGCCTGTAACAGTTCAAAATCGCTCACGGGCATGAAGGGGGCTCCCTGGAATTGGATCGTGGGGTAAGGATCTGGTTAAGGAGAACGGCGGCGATCGTGGCGGTCGTAATGCCGCCCAGCGTGACGCCACCAATGGTAAGGGTCAGGTCACCCGCGCCCGCCACCAGGGCGACCCCTACGGGGAACAGCGTGGCGGCACGGGAAAAATCGACGTTGTTGTCCATCCATACCCGTACCATTGTTGCGGCGATCAGCCCGAACAGGCCAATTGCCAGTCCGCTCAGGACAGGTTCGGGAATGGCGCGCAGAAGGGCACCGAAAAACGGGGAACAGCCAAGCAGGATGGCAAAACAGCCCGCCGCGGCGAAGGTAAGGGTGGAATAGACGCGCGAGAGCACCATGACGCCAATATTCTCGACATAGGTGGTCACCCCCGTACCGCCCAGGCTTGCCGCCAGCATGCTCGCCACGCCATCACCCATGAAGGCCCGCCCCGCAAGGCTGTCCAGCGGGTGTCCGGTCACGGCGCCGATGGCCTTGAGATGCCCCATGTTTTCCGCCACCAGTACCAGCCCGACCGGGGCCAGCAGCATGGCGGCGTGGCTGGTAAAATGCGGGGCGGTGAAAGTGGGCAGGCCGACCAGGGGCGCGCGCATCAGGGTGGTGAAATCAACCGGCGTGGCCAGATGCAGACCGTTGGCCACCACAACATACACAAGTGTCGATGCCACAAGGGAAAGCAGGATCGACAGCCGACGGACAAGCGTACTGCCATAAACGGCCAGCAGGGCGGTACAGACAAGGGCGAAAATGCCGCATGCGGTCCCGGCTCCCCCATGGCCCAGTCCCCGCGCGGCGACAGGTGCGAGGTTGAGGCCGATCGCCGCCCCGATCGCCCCCGTGACGGAAGGCGGCATGAGCCGTTCGATCCAGCCCGATCCGGTCACGCTGACCACAAGCCCGATCAGGGCATAGAGCAGGCCCGCCATGAATATGCCACCACAGGCCAGCGGGATGTCGGGGTTGGGACCATGCCCGGAATATCCCGTCAGCGTCACGACCAGTGCAATGAACGAAAAGCTGGAACCAAGATAGCTGGGAATACGGCCGCCGGTGATGCAGAAGAAGACGATCGTGCCCAGCCCCGAGCACAGGATTGCAATATTGGGGTCAAAGCCCATCAGCAGTGGCCCGATGATTGTCGACCCCGTCATGGCCAGGACATGCTGGACCCCGAGCAGCAGGGTCTGCGCCACGCCGCAGTGCTCATCGGGGGCGATAAGGTCCGTCTGGCGCGCGCGGCGCCATACCGGTAGCCAGCGTGCCGCCATGTTCAGTGCCCTCCCTGTGCGCGGATCCGGGCAACATGCGCGGGCAGGTCCGTCCATGCCGCCCGGCCCGGTGCCATTGTGTGGCGCAGGTAGCCGACCAGCTCCGCAATCTGGCGGTCAGACATCACCTTGCCGAAGGCCGGCATGGTGCTTTCATGCCGGAAGGCCGGGGCAGGCACGCCGTTCAGAATGACGGTGATCAGGTTATCGGGTGTATCGGCCCAGATATTGCTGTTCAGGGAAAGCTGCGGGCGGGCGCCAAACAGATGGGCACCTTCGCCCTCATGGCAGCTGGCGCAGCTGCCGTTATAGATCCGCGATCCCTCGCCGCGGCTGAGGGACTGGCGGTCGCGGGTCTTTTCCAGAATGTCCGCCCGGCGCCCATCCGCGCCTTCGGGGGCGTTACGCCGGTCAAAGGAGGCAATGTAGTGGGCAATGGCCCTCACATCCGTATCGGGCAGGGCTGCCATGGAGTGGACAACCGGCGCCATCGGGCCGCCTGCCGGGCCATGGTTGGGGCTGAACCCCGTGCGCAGGTAGGCGTACAGGTCGTCCTCGCTCCATGGCAGTGGCGCATGGGACAGGCTGCCCAGCGCCGGTGCCGTCCAGCCTTCCGCCTCGCCACCCGTCAGATAGGCCGTTTTCCACCGTTCTGCCCCCATCGCGTTACGCGGTGTATGACAGGCCGAACAGTGCCCCAGCCCTTCCGCCAGATATGCACCACGGTTCCACTGTGCCGACTGCGCCGGATCGGGCCTGAATGGGGCGGGGTCATGAAACAGCATGTTCCACCCCGCCATCGAAAACCGCAGGCTGTAGGGAAATCTGAGTGCGGTCTTCGGTACCTGGTTGCTGACCGGTGTCTGGGACATCAGGTAGGCGTACAGGTCCCGCATGTCCTCTTCGCTCGTTTTGGCGAATGCCGTGTAGGGAAAGGCGGGATAGAGGTTATGTCCGTCGCGGCTGATGCCATGACGCATGGCGCGCGCGAATGCCTCGTAAGACCATGCGCCAAGGCCGGTCTGCGGGTCGGGTGTCAGGTTGGTGGTATGGACGACGCCAAACGGTGTTTCGAGCGCGAACCCGCCCGCATTGGTTACCCCGCCCGGCGCGGTGTGGCAGACCGCGCAGTCGCCGGCCGCCGCCACCTTTGCGCCGCGTGCAATCGCGGCTTCTGAAAACAGGCCGGGGGTGGGGGGGCTTGCCGGTGCAATGGCCGGACGCCAGGGGATCAGTGTGGCCATCATCCCGCCAATGGCGGCAAAGCCCGCGGCAAATGCTCCCTTACGCAATTTCGCGCCCAGTGTGGCCGCCGCCATGGCCGGGTGCGCGGCCTTGCCCGTTATGGCCAGTGCGGGCAGGGGCTGTGGGGGGGAGGGCTGCAGGGGACCCAGCGCCGCGTCAAGCTGCGCCTTGACTTTTTCCGGCGTGAAGGGAACTTCACGGAACCGCACGCCTGTCGCGGCATAAAGGGCGTTGGCGATGGCCGCGGCACTGGGCACGGATGCGGATTCCCCCGCGCCCAGCGGCGGCTGGTCCTGCCGTTCCATCAACAGCGGTTCGATAACCGGCAGTTCGGGAAAGGTCAGGATGGGATAGGTCCCCCAGTCCCGGCTTTCCACGCCTTTTTCATCAAACTGCACCTGTTCGTGCAGGATGCGGCTTGTGGACTGGATGACATTGCCATGCAACTGGTGGCGTACGCCGGCCGGGTTGACCATCATGCCCGCATCCTGCCCCACCACGGCACGGGTGACGCTGACCACGCCGGAATGGCGGTTCACCTCCACATCCGCGACCCAGGCCGACCACGCGGCCGCCGTGCCGGGAAATGTACCATGGACGTACTGGGCATAAGCCAGGCCACGCCCCTTCAGCACGCTGGCGGCAGGGTCCACGCTGGGCGGGCCGGTGCGGCGTGTCCAGCCCGCGCGACTGGCCGTGGCCTTTAGCAGGTCGGCCGCACGCTGGTCCTTGAGGTGTTCCAGGCGGTATTCCAGCGGATCGGCCCCGGCCGCGGTCGCCAGTTCGTCGATGTAGCTGTCATGTGCAAAGCTGTTGGGCAGGGCGGATACCCCCCGGAACCATGAGGCCCGGGCAATGGGGGGCATGTCCTGCACGGTAATGCGGGCATTGGGATAGTCGTATGGCGGGACGGATGTCCGGTCGCCCATCTGGGCCACCGGGGGCACTTCCGCAGGAACCACGCCTGTCAGGACAAGAGCCAGCAGGGGCGAGACATTGGATGGATAGCTGGTGTCCAGGTCATAGGCGACCGGCTGCCCCGCCGCGTTCAGGCCGCCCCTGATCCTGACAAGCTGGGCTGCCCCCTTGGGTTCCCATACATGTTCCTGCTCACGCGAGAGCTGGACACGCACCGGGCGGCCCACCGCGCGGCTCAGCAGCGCGGCATCGCCCCCCACGTCATCCGCGCAGTTGCGGCCGTAGCAGCCTGCGGCCTCGTGCCGGATCACCTTGATTTCCGATGTCGGGATCCCCATCAGCAGGGCCAGATCGGCACGTAGCATGTGCGGGTTCTGCGTGCCGGACCATACCGTCAGCTTGCCCCCCTGCCAGTCGGCAACCGAACAGGACGGGCCGATCGAGCCATGCATCTGGTAAGGCCACAGATATTCCCGGTCCAGGCGGGTCGTGGCCGCCTCCAGGCCCTCTTCAAGCTGGCCACGGTCCAGGACAACCCGTGGCGTGGCGGGATTGTTTCCGATTGCCGCTTCCGGGTCGGACAGGTCTGGCAGTGCCACGGGGGCCCATTCGACCTGCAGCAGCCTGGCGGCTTCGATCGCCTGCTCCTCACGCTCGGCCACCACACCCACGAAATCGCCCAGCACGACCACATCCACCAGGCCCGGCACATGCCGGACCGACTGCCGGTCCACCGCGCGCAGGCTGCGCCCCACATAGGGGCCGTGATCATAACCGTCATAGGGGGGGCGTACGACGCGGGCGTGCAGCATGCCCTCAACGCGTACGTCATGGACGTACACCGCCCGTCCCGTTACCTTGGCCGGAATGTCGACGCGCGGCATGTCGCGGCCGACAAGCCGGTATTCCGATGTTTTCTTGACCGTAACGGTATCGTCCAGCAGGACATGGAGCGTGACGCCCCCGATCAGGTCACCAATACGGTAGGACAGGTTGGGAAGCGGCGGTTCACACACCAGCACGCCATCACGGATGGCCAGCGTGTCGACCGGCCGGCCGGTCAGCGTGCTGGCGCGTTCAAGCAGGATCCGGCGGGCCTGTGCCGCGGCCCTGCGGAGCGGGATGGCGGTGACCTGTATGGTCTCGCTGGCAATCGTCGCGCCCTGGTCGGGTGTGGTCTCGGTATGGCCCAGTACCATCTGGACCCGGGCAGGGCTGGCGTCCAGTTCCTCGGCCACGATCTGCGCCAGTGCGGTGGCGATACCCGTGCCCAGATCCACATGGCCGCAGAAGGCCCGGACCTGGTCATCACTGGTAATCCGGAGGAAAATCTCGTCCCTGGGAATGAAGCCACCCCGTGCGGCCAAGCCCTTGGGCGGCTGTGCGGGGCGGAAGATGCTCAGGGAGCCGGCAGGGGGCACGGGTTGCGCCATCATGGTTCTCCTTCGCTCAGGCCGGCCGCGATACAGGCAGCCTTCATGATCTCGACATGCGTCCCGCATCGGCACAGGTTGTACCGCAGGGCCTCTTTCAGGGCAGCCCTGTCGGGCTGATCAACCGCATCAAGGAATGCCCTGAGTGTCATGACCATGCCATTGAGACAGTAACCGCACTGTGCCGCCTGCGCCTTTACAAAGGCCCGTTGTACGGGGTCCGAGCCATCGGGCGACAGCCCTTCCAGCGTAACGATGGACGTGCAGGCCGCAGCCGTGTCGAGCCGTATCACACAGCTCCGCGCGGCCCTGCCATCAAGCAGGACCGTGCAGGCGCCGCATTCCCCCAGCCCGCAGCCGAATTTCGGTCCATTCAGCCTGAGGTCGTTGCGCAGTACCGTCAGGAGTGGCGTATCCGGCGCGGCATGGATTTCATGCCGCTCGCCATTCACCGTCAGAAAGACGCTGTCTGCCATAGCGCCCTTCTCCTTCATTTCAGGAAGTCAGTTTCAGGTCATAGATATCGTCGCCATAGCACCAGTAGGGATCTTCCGGCTGGCGCAGCCATGTATTGGCGTTGGAGATGGTCTGGACCTTCGTCGCGCGTTCCCGGCGGGCCTGGAAATAGGTCCCGAATGTTTTTTCCAGATCGCTGGTGCCCAGCTCGCCCAGGCAACGTGCCAGCACGGCGGCATCCTCGACCGCCATGGCGGCGCCCTGGGCCATATGCGGCTTCATGGGGTGGCAGGAATCGCCCAGCAGCACGACCCGGCCTTCATACCATGCAGGCAGCGGCGCGCGGGTCTTGAGCGGCCATTTGGTTACCGTTTCCGTGGCGTCGATATATCCCTGCACCATGGGATGATAGCCTTTGAACGCCGCCTTGAATTCCGCGCGTGAAGACGGAAGCTGTCCCGCACGGCTGGTCCATTCCGCGGGTTCGCCCGTTACAAGGTAGAATTCATCCTCGTTGCGATCGAGGTAGTAGCACACGATGTGCCGGTCATCGGACCACCATTTGGCGTTGACATCGGCCCCCAGCGCCTTGGCGGCCACACCGGGAATGATTGCCCGGTGTGCGATCCAGCCGGTGTAGACGGCTTCTTCCGCGCCAAACATCTTTTCGCGTATACGCGAATTTATGCCGTCCGCAGCCACAAGGATGTCGACCGTATCGGTCTTGCCATTTTCGAATTCAAGCCGGACGGTCTGGCCATTATCGGTAAAGTCGACAAGCTTGTGGTCCCACATCACCCGCTGGGGCTCAACGCAGTTCAGCATTTCCTGATGCAGGTCGCCGCGATGGATGGTGATGTAGGGGGCGCCATAGCGGGCCCGTTCCGCATTCAGGGGAATTTTGGCCAGGACGGTGCCGTCATCCCATTTCCGGCTGACCCAGTAGTCTGGCAGGCAGGATATCCGTTCAAGTTTCTTGTCCAGGCCGTCAAGGTGACTGAGAATTTTAAGGACATTCGGGCCAAACTGGATCCCGGCCCCGAGCCGCGAGAAACCGGGGGCCTGATCATACAGCACGACATCGAAGCCCTGCCTCTGCAGAAGACCCGCAGCGGCGACGCCTCCCATGCCGGCGCCTATTATTCCGATACGTGCGCCACGTGACATTTTCTTATCCTTTTAGTCTGGGTCACTGCAAAGACGGGTTCATGTGCCTGCCAACAATGACGTATACACTATTTGTGTAGTGTTGAAGGATAAGATCGGTACGTCAAGGGAATTATGATGATTCTGATACGTTTTGCCCCGCTGCCTCACGCGGGTCATTTCATGGCGGATTTTTCCTATTCTTCCGAGAATGCAAGCTTGCTTAGAATATGCAGTGCGGCGACCCGTTCACACATATCCAGCGGGGCCAATGTGCGTTCCGTGACCTCGATTGCACTGGGAATCGTATTTTCAACCAGCATGCGTCCTTCTGCCGTAAGCGAGACGATACGCTGTCTCCGGTCCTGACGGTCCTGAATGACGTCAAGCAGCCCCCGTTTGCGCAGGCGGGTCACGATGTCACGCAAGGTGGCATGATCGATTCCAGCCATGGCGCTGATCTGCACAAGTGGTGCGGCTTCCAGGCGGTGAATGGTGATCATGGTGGCGAACTGGGCCGATGTCAGCCGGTCATCGGGAATTTCATGCTGGAAAATGGTTGTATGCCGTTGATAGGCGCGCCGGAGAAGATAGCCAATCTGCCTGTCCAGATCATAGTCCACAATATCGACCATAGTGTTTCACTTCATAAAGTTATCCGATATTGCATAGCGTATAGAGCGCATCCGGTAATATCAGTTTTACGCCGGGTCCGGTCTGCCGGGGTGGTATCCCTGCCATTGTGCAGGGGCCGACCGGGGTGGAAGGTTACCGCCGTTGGAATAAGACGTGTCGGGCGGCCCTGTAAAGGCGTTTCTGGCATGTGATGCGCCGGGCGGGAAGAAAGTCATTTCCCTTATCTTAACGTCATCCGGATCAATACCGCACTTTCTCCCATGGGAATGAGCGCACGGACACTATGGAAAGCAGGGCAACCAGCGCAGGTACGAGCACAAAGCCGAAAGTAACGGGCAGTTCCCTATTGTACTGCATATGATGCAACGACAGAAGGGCCGTGACCAGCAGGCCGCCCAGGGCCCAGGAAATGCGCGAACAGAAAGAATTCACGGCCAGTGCCGTGGCGGGACAGCTCAGGGTCCATGCACTGTCATCCAGGGACTGGGCCAGGATTGTGTACATGACCGGCAGGACCAGGCCCTGGGCAAGGGCGGATATGAAAAATGTGCCATAGAGCAGCCAGTCACTGAAACCGACCATGCCGAAGACACAGTTGAACGTGGCAAATGTAACATATCCGAAATATAGCGTGTTTTTCCATCCCAGCTGCCGTGAGAGCAGCGGCGAAAGGCAGACACCAAGAAACTTGCCAAATCCAAGTAATGAAAGAAGGATTCCTGCAATATAAGGCGTTTTGTGAATTACATCCGTACAATAATATATACACAGTCCCAGGGAGACAGCCAGATTGATGTAGAACAGGGAAATGATGGATGTGGACACGATCCATTCCCTGTTGTTGCAGACCTGCATGACGACGGTCTTCATATCGGTATGCGCAACCTGAAAGGGAACCCGTTCCCTGCATGACAGAATGGTCAGCATGCAGAAGACAAATCCCAGCATGCACATGATCGATACGCCTATGATATAGGAATTGCCCATACCGGCCATATTGCTCAGGCGGCCGCCAAACGACATGACGATGCCAAGAACCATTGTGGCCGACATGGCGCCTGCCATTCGCGCCGAGACAAGCAGAAGCCGTCTGCCGCGGTCATGTGTTATCGCATTGCCAAGAAGACTGTACGGAATGATGAAAAAAGACGAGGTAACTGAAACCGCGATATAGAACAGGCCGGCACTGAGCACGGCTATGAAATGGCCCGATGGTCCAGGCAGGAAGCACAGGAACAGGCAGACGACAAAGGGACCCAGGGCACAGGTCATGAACCGCTTTAACGGCTGTGCCCTGGATAATGCACGGTCAACAATAATACCAACCAGTATGTCAATAAAAGCCTGCGTTATTCTGGCGGTAATCAGTATGACTGCTATGCTGCCCGAATCAAAGCGGGCCATGTTTTCATAAAAATGGATAAGATAGGACCCTGTCAGGCCAAATGCCGTATTGGGCAGGAAATCCCCCAGACCATACATGAGACATTCGGAGCGCGTAGGCGTGGTGTTCTTGTGTGTGGTAACCATCATGCGGCCATTCCCGTTCCGTACGCGCAGATAATCTGAAATAAAGGCGTTGGTGCCGGAACAGGTCCCTGCCAACGCCCATGTCATTCACCACCCCGGGCGGGTTCCCAGATTTTCTCTCAACGTCGTGCCTTCATAACGTGTCCGGAACAGGCCGCGCCTTTGCAGTTCCGGCACCACGCTGCGCGCAAAGGCTTCGTGGCTGCCGGGGAATGTGACAGGCGTCAGGACAAAGCCGTCGCAGCAGCCACTGACAAAAAGATCCTCCAGGGCATCCGCAACCGTGGTGGGTGAGCCGACAATCTGCTTTGGCAGGTAGGCCGAGGGCTGTTTTGTATTGTCCATAAGCATGCCGCTGCGTGCCATCTGGCTGACTTCATTGATGGCGGCATGCATGCCCTGGTTTCCTGCCGGACCTTCCACCGGGCCGGTCGTGCTGCCAATCCTGCTGACATCAATGCCCGAATTGGCTGAAAGGGTTGCCCGTGTCAGTTCATGGCGTGCCAGCTGATTCACGAACGCGGCCTTTTCGCGTGCGATACTGTCCGTCTCGCCTACTATGCAGGTGGCCTGCATTGCCACGGCGCAGTCCTCTGGTGCCCGTCCCCGGGCTACCATGGCGGCTTTCAGTGTGTCGTAATTCTTCCGGGCGATATCCTTGGCGGCCGGGATGGCGAAGATCAGCTCCGCCCATCTGGCCCCGAATTCAACCCCGCGCGGGGAAGATCCCGCCTGCATCAGTACGGGATGGTCCTGACTGCTGCGCGGGATCGAGAGTGGGCCGCGTGTCTTGATGAACCGGCCCCTGTAGTTTGCGTAATGCACCTTGTCAGGGTCGGCAAAGATGCCGTTTTCCTTGTCCATCTCGAACGGGTCGCGGTCCCAGCTGTTCCACAGCGCCATGCAGGCCTCCACGACCTCATCAGCCATGTCGTAGCGCTGGTTCTTGTCGGGGAGGACATCAATCCCGAAATTCTGGGCCTCGAGTGTCGTGGCCGATGTCACGATGTTCCATGCCACGCGCCCGCCGCTCAGCAGGTCAAGGGAGAGCAGGCTGCGGGCAATCTGGTAGGCGGGAAGGAGTGTGGTGGACAGCGTGGCGCCCAGCCCGAGATGGCGCGTCGTGGCCGCCATGATCGGCAGTACGGTCATCGGGTCGAGATAGCTGATCTGACCGCCATATTTGATATATGATTCGAAACTTCCGCCATGAACGTCATAAAGACCCTGAAGGTCGGCAAAGAAGCAGCCGTCAAAGCAGGCATCTTCCAGGGTCTGGGCAATGGACTGGTAGCGTGATGGCGAGAAGATATCCTGTACCGTTGCTTCTGGATGCCGCCATCCGCCCGGATGCAGGGATGTCGGGCCTGTTTTGAGATAGGCAAACAGGTGCATCTTCTTTTTCATGTCGATGTATCCTTGCGGTGCGGTATATATTTCATGTCTGTGGCTGATTATTTACATAACCCCGTGAGAAATATATCAGGGGCTGTGCGGGGGCATCATGCAGGTCAATTTCATTGACGGTGCAGAACATGACCGTATGACTGCCGGATTCAACGGATGAGGCAATGGAACACTGAAGGGTCGCAAGGCTCCCTTCCAGTGCGGGGCAGCGCCCTGTACTGAACGTCCATATGCCGTTGCGGAATTTTTCTTCATGCCTGATGGGGCTTGCAAAGCAGTCCGAAATGGGCCTGTGCGTCTGTGCCAGTATGTTTATGGACAGGACCCCGTTGCCGAGGATGGCAGGCAGCGACATGCTGTTCCTGTTCAGGCAGAGGAGTACCGTCCCGGGTGAATCCGTGACTGACGTAACGGATGTAAGGGTGGCGCCTGCGCGGCCTGCCACGCCATCTGTCGCGACAATGCACACGCCGGAGGCCAGCCGTGACATTGCTTCCCTGAATGATTTGTCCATTATGGACAGTTCCCTGTCATTTATAATGTATGCACTATTTCTGGTTGCTGTTTCACGTGTATTCCAGCCTTGTTTCATAGCTGAATTATGTTTCTTGTCCGGAATCGATTTAAGATTCAGGGGTTGATGAGCCGGTTTTTCCTGAATATCCACATCATATGTAGCGTATGCACTGAATTACGAAATCGCAACAAAAATAATCATCCGGTGCCGGCTTACAGTATCGTGTGGCGCGCAGACCACGGGCAGGCATGCCGCCATGCAGCCGGAAGGGACGATGCACGGGGCGGGTCTGGCACCCGGCAGGGCGCAGTTCGGCACATGAAGTTGCGGACCACGCGCCCACGGCCATGATGGCACCATGCGGCGCACGACGTGACGAACGGGTCGGGATGCCTATGGCGCGGCCCGCGTGGGGCAGGGACCGGACATGAAAAAACCCCGCCAGCAGTACTGGCGGGGCGTTTTCAGGCCGATGGGATGGCAGGCCGGTCAGAGCATGGACTTCGCCCGTGCCTCGACCTTCGCACAGGCCTGCCTGCGGATGTCGGTCGATGCATCTTCCAGCGAGATGGGCTGCTTGCCGCCCACCTTCAGCAGGCCGGTGGAGCCATCGGCATAGGACATGTTGCCCTTCTGGTTGGAGGGCACGTCATTCGTCTTCTTGTTGAATGCCGCGAGTATCGGCCATGCCTCGGATGCGGTCAGGTAGTTGGACTGGATGCAGTAGTTCATGATCCCGCCCAGATCGGCCGGCTTGGCAGAGGCCACGGCGGAATAGACCGTCTCGGCCGAAAGGGAGCCGGGGGCGATCTGCTCGACCTGATTGGCAACGCCGGCACCCGTGGGCGGCGAAATCTCGGCGGCATGGGCCGCAAGCGGTGCTGTTGCCAGCAGGGTTGCAACGGCACCGGCGGACAGGACGCGACTGAACGACACCATATTCATTCTTCCTTGCATTGTTCATCCAGAGGCGGGCCGTACCCACCCCTTTTGTGAATCTATGTGTCAAACATAGCCACGATGCCCCGGCTCTGTACCCCTGTGTCTGATATGACAGGCATTCGGCTTTTCGATATATCCCGTCGGCTTTCGTCGGGTGCGGATGGTCATGAGGCCCTGTTATCAGCGGGTAGCGCCGGTTTCGGGCCAGCCGGCCCGGCACGGCGGGCAGGGCGTTCCGGTACGTCAAGAAGTCGTGAGATGCACCGGGCACCCCGCTGCGGGCCGCCTGTGTGGCGATGGTGCGCAATGATGATTGAGTCCGGCCCCACTTCGTGGGAATGCTGGGACTTCACCCCCAACCCACTGCACGGGATTGACATGCAGCATCTGCGCCTTCTTCTGAAAGACGTCTGGTACCTTACCCGCCCCTATTTCGTGTCCGAGGACAGGAAATGGGCCTGGGGGCTGCTGGCCGCCGTACTGGTCCTGACCTTTTCCATGGTGGGACTGGACCTGCTCCAGTCCTTTTCGCGCAATGTATATTATACCGCCCTGCAGCAGCATGATGCGACCACCTTCCTGCGCGGGCTGTTCTGGTATGTACATAATGACGAAGGGTTCGTGCTGGGCTTCTTTGTCATTACCATTCCGGCCGTCATGTGCTCCATCTACGCAACCTACCTGCAGCAGCTGCTGGGCCTGCGCTGGCGGCGGTGGCTGACCGCGCGCATGACCCGGCAGTGGATGGAAAACCAGACCTTCTTCCGCATCGCCATCACCACGTCGGGCATGGAAGCCGGGACCGACAACCCCGACCAGCGCATACAGGAGGACCTGAACAGTTTCGTAACCGATACGCTGACGCAGTTCATCAACCTCATTACCAACATCGTGACCCTGTTCAGCTATATCGGGCTGCTGTGGGCGCTGTCCGGCCCGCTGGAGGTGATGGGCATTTCGATACCGGGCTATTTCTTCTGGGCGGCGCTGATCTATTCCGTCGTGGCGACGTGGGTCACGCACCTTGCGGGGCGCAGGCTGGCGGGGCTGCAGTTCTTCCAGCAGCGCGCCGAGGCCGATTTCCGCTACAGCCTTGTTCATGTCCGCAACAATGCCGAAGGCATCGCGCTGTACCGTGGCGAGGGTGAGGAGCAGGCCGGACTGGACCGTTCTTTTTCGGTTGTCTACCACAATTTTCTCTCCATCATGCGGCGGACCAAGTGGCTGGGGCTGCTGACCACGGGGCTGGAGGTGGTTTCGGGCAACTTTGCCCTGCTGATCGGCTCCATCCGCTATTTTGCGGGCAAGATGAGCTTCGGCACCCTCATGCAGCTGGTCATGGCGTTCTCGCGCGTGCAGGGGGCGCTGAGCTGGCTGTCCACTTCCTATGCGTCGCTGACCACATGGCATGCGGAGGTGGCGCGTCTGGCCACCTTCCAGCGTGTGATGGACCGTGCGCGCGCCATGCGTGATGAAGTGAAGGTACTGCCTGCCCCCGCCGGGGCCGACATGGTGGCAGACGGGCTGGATGTGTTCCGTCCCGATGGCACGCCGTTGCTGCGCGGTGTGAACCTGACCCTGCCGCATGGGCAGATGACGGTGGTGACCGGGCCTTCGGGCACCGGCAAGTCCACCCTGTTCCGCGTGCTGGCGGGAATCTGGCCCTTTGCCACGGGCAGCATCACCATGCCCGACGCGCCGATGATGTTTATCCCCCAGCGCCCCTACGTGCCCACCGGTACGCTGCATCGCGCCGTAACCTACCCGGAGGGCGTGGACGCCTACCCGGCGGCAGATGTGGCCCGGGCGCTGCGGCAGGTCGGGCTGGAGGCGCTGGTGCCGCGCATGGAGAACGAGGAACCATGGGGGCAGATCCTCTCGCCGGGTGAACTCCAGCGCCTGGCCTTTGCACGCATCCTGCTGGCGCGACCGGGCTGGGTCTTTCTGGACGAATCCACATCCAGTCTCGATGCGGCGTCGGAGTCGGCCCTTTACACCCTGCTGCGGCAGGACTGCCCGGGCATGACGGTGGTCTCGATCACGCACCGGCAGTCGGTGGTGGACATGCATGCCGGGCGCATTGACCTGACCCCCTTTGCCGTGGCCGCCCCGGACGGGGCGGCGGTCAGTGCGGACGCATTGCCGCAAGCATGAGATCGGTGTTGTGGCGCATCATCGTGATGTAGTCCGGTGCGGGGCCGGTGGGGGGGGACAGCGCTTCGGCATACAGTTCGCCTCCCGGTGCCGCCCCGGTCGCATGCGCCACCTGCCGGACCATGCGGGGATCGGTCGCGTTTTCCATGAAATAGGTGGTGACACCATTGGCACGGATCTGTGTGATCAGGCTGGCCATGTCGCCGGCCGAGGCTTCCGTCTCGGTTGAAAGCCCCTGCGGGGCCAGGAACGTGACCCCGTAGGCGCGGCCAAAATAACCAAAGGCGTCATGGCTGGTCAGGATGCGCCGCCGGCTGGCGGGGATGGCGCTGATGCGCGCGCGGATATCGCGGTCAAGTGCCTCAAGCTGGCTGACATAGGCCGCAGCCGACGTGCGGAAGCTGTCCGCGTCCGCCGGGTCGATGGCGATCAGGGCGTCACGGATGTTGTCGGCCCATACGATCACGTTGGTCACGTTGTTCCATACATGCGGGTCCGCTTCTTCCTGCCGGTTGCCCGGCGGGGTATAGAGGCTGATCCCGTCTGATACGATGACAGGCGTGCCCCGGTAGCCTGCCGCATGCGCCAGGCGGCCAAACCAGCTTTCCAGCCCCTCGCCACTCATGAACACGATATCCGCCTGCCGCAGCACGCGCGCGTCATTGGGGGCGGGTTCGAATTCATGCGGGTCGCCATCGGGTGGCACCAGCGAGGTCACGCTTACATGCGTCCCCCCCACATGCGCCACGACATCGGCCAGGACGGTAAAGCTGGCCACCGCGCGCACCACATGCGGCGGGGGGGCGGCGTGCGCGGGCAGGATGGACAGGACACCCCAAACACCCAGCAGACAGGACAGGTGGCGCAGCATGGTCGGATTTTCCTTAAAGGGACAGGCTGTTCCCGGCCCGGATACCGGCGGGAGAGGCAAGCAGGGAGAGGATATACAGCACACTGCATGTCAGGATGATCGACGGCCCCGCCGCCAGATGGCAATGGTAGGAAACCAGCAGCCCCACCAGTCCCGCCCCCATGCCCACAAGCGCGGACAGTGCCATCATGGGCAGCAGGCGGCGTGTCCACAGCCGCGCGGTGGCGGCGGGCACCATCATCATGCCAACCGACATGAGCGTGCCCAGCGCCTCGAATCCCGCCACCAGATTGATGACCACCAGAAACAGGAACACCATGTGGTACAGCCCGCCGCGTGCGCCACTCATGCGCATGAAGCCGGGATCGACGCATTCCATCACCAGTGGCCGCCAGATCACGGCCAGCAGGCCCAGGCTGAGCGTGGTGATGCCTCCCATCAGGTACAGTGCCGGGCCATCAATGGCCAGGATGGTGCCGAACAGCACATGCAAAAGGTCGATGTTCGACCCCCGTGCCGAGACGATCAGTACCCCCAGCGCCAGTGAGGTCAGGTAGAAGCTGGCAAAGCTGGCGTCCTCCGCCAGATGGGTGCGCCTGCTGACCAGTCCCGCCAGCAGCGCCACCCCCAGCCCCGCCCCGATGCCACCCAGCCCCATGGCGGTCAGCGACAGGCCACCGGCCAGCAGGAAGCCGATCGCGGCGCCGGGCAGGATGGCATGGCTCATCGCATCGCCGATCAGGCTCATGCGGCGCAGCTGCAGCATCACGCCAACCGGCCCCGCCCCCATGCCCAGGGTCACGCAGGCCACAAGGGCCCGGCGCATGAAGCCGAAATCGGCGAACGGGCCCCACAGGACTGAAAACAGGCCGCTCATGCATCCGTATCCGGCCAGCGGGGCTGCATGCCGTCATAGGCCTGCCGCAGGGTGGCGGGGGTCAGGATGCGGGCGGTCTCGCCCCAGACCGCCCGCCCGCCGGAGAGCAGGACGACATGGGGGAAGCAGCGGCGGATCTGGTGCATGTCATGCAGTACGGCAATGATGGTGCGCCCCTGTTCATGCCATTCGCATACCAGCCCCAGCAGGTCCTGGGTGGTGGGGGCATCAAGGGCGGTAAACGGTTCATCCAGCATCATGACGCGGGCATCGGTCATGAGCAGGCGGGCGAAGAGCAGGCGCTGGAACTGCCCCGCCGAAAGGGCATCGATCATGCGGCCGGCCTGCTGGCCCAGCTTGACACGGTCCAGCGCGTCGGCCGCGCGCTGGCGCAGCGCGCGCGTCGCCCCGCCAAAGGCGCCCATGCGGTGCCATGCGCCCCCCAGCACCATGTCCGCCACGCTGATGGGGAAGGCGCGGTCGATCTTGCGTGCCTGTGGCAGGTAGCCAAAATCCCGCGGGTGCAGGCCATCAAGCGTGATCGTGCCCGCGGCCAGTGGCACTTCACCCAGTATGGCGCGCAGCAGCGTGGACTTGCCCGCCCCGTTGGCGCCCGCTATGGCTGTCATGCTGCCTGCGGCAAAATGCCCCGTTACATGCTGCCAGACGGGTGCGCCATTCAGCACCACGCCGGCATTGTCCAGCCCGATCGTGCCCTGTATCACGAACGGATGGTCATGGCAGTGCCACCGCCCAGCCCACCAGCCCCCACATCAGGGCACAGGGCAGGGCGATGCACGCCAGCCGCTGCCACCACGCGCGCGCCATCCATGTCAGTGGCAGGGGCGCGGTGGCATGGGATGTCGGCGCGTGCATGTCTGTCCGTGGGCCATGGGCCGGGGCGTGGGCGGGCGGGGGCATGGGTTGCTCAAAATGTTATAATATAACACTCGTGTATACCAACGGCCTGCCTACCGTCAAGTGAGGACGGCATGGCCAGCCACGCATGGCGGTGACGGCAGGCATTACGGAAAACAGGGGCACGGCAGGCCAGTGGCGTTTCATACATGGTTTTTGTTCGCGGCAACCGCGTTCGTGCTCTCGGCCATGCCGGGGCCGAACATGATGCATGTCATGTCGGTCAGCGTGCGCCATGGGGTGACATGCAGCGTGGCGGTTATGGCCGGGTGCATGCTGGCCATCGTGTTGGTGGTTGCCGCGTCGCTGGGGGGCATGGCGGGGGTGCTGGCTGCGTCGCCCGGGCTGTTTGCCATGCTGCGCGTGGTCGGGGCGGCCTATCTGGTGTTTCTGGGGGTACGGGTCTGGATGGCGCGCAATGCCGGGCATGCGGGCACGGACAATACGCCCGGACTGCCGGGTGCCAGCACGCGCGATCTGTTCCGTGACGGATTCCTGACCGGGATCAGCAATCCCAAGCTGCTGCTGTTCGCGGCGGCCTTCATCCCGCAGTTCGTCAACCCCATGGCGGCGCGCATGCCGCAATACGGGCTGCTGATCGGTACCTTTGCGGGGGTGGAGGCGTTCTGGTACGCGCTTTACGCCACCGGGGGCCGGGTCCTGTCCACCTGGCTGCGCACCCCGCGCGTCCAGAAGATATTCGCACTGGTGAGCGGCGCCGTGTTCATGGGATTTGGCGGCATGCTGCTGATGGCGCGTGTATAGCGGCTGCCGCTGGTCCCCGCTTCACGCGCCCCGCGCACCCGCTTGTGATGGCGGCCGGGGGCGCGAAAGCCCGGTGGTGTTCCCATATTCCCCTTGATACAAAAGGAAGGAACGCCACCATGACCGAACCGGCCACCCCCACCCTGAAGGACTGCCCCATCGGCCTTGATGCCACGGGTACGCGGCGCGAGAAGGATTCGATGGGGGAGATCGATGTCCCCGCCAGTCATTACTGGGGGGCCCAGACGCAGCGCAGCCTTGTGCATTTTTCCATTGGCCGCGACCATATGCCCATCGAGGTCTGCCATGCCTACGGTATCGTGAAAAAGGCGGCGGCCCAGGTCAACGCGGCCGATGGCCGCCTGCCGCAATGGAAGGCCGACGCGATAAGCCGCGTGGCGGACGAGGTGATTGCGGGCAGGCTGGATTCCGAATTCCCGCTTTTTGTCTGGCAGACCGGATCAGGCACCCAGACGAACATGAACGTGAACGAGGTGATCGCCAACCGTGCCATCCAGCTTCTGGGTGGCGTGATCGGGTCCAAAAGCCCGGTCCATCCCAATGATGACGTGAACATGGGCCAGTCCAGCAATGACTCGTTCCCTACTGCCATGCATGTCGCAACATTACTGGAAATTGATGGTCGCCTGCTGCCGCGCGTGCGCGAACTGATCGAAAGCCTGCGCAGCAAGGCGGAGGAATGGATGCAGGTGGTCAAGATCGGCCGTACCCACCTGCAGGATGCGGTGCCGCTGACCGTGGGGCAGGAATGGTCAGGCTGGGCGCAGCAGCTTGAAGATGCGCTGGAAGCGGTGGAGGCCGCGCGCCCCGGCCTGTTGCAACTGGCCGCCGGTGGCACGGCGGTGGGCACCGGGCTGAACGCGCCGCCGGGTTTCAGCCGTGCCATTGCAAGGCGTATTGCCGAACTGACCGACAGGCCATTCGTGACGGCACCCAACAAATTCGCGGCCCTTGGCGGGCTGGATGCCATGGTCCGCGCTTCTGCCGGGCTGCGCGGGGTGGCGGTCAGCCTGCTCAAGATCGCCAATGACATGCGCCTGCTTGGCTGTGGTCCCCGCTGCGGGCTGGGCGAGTTGCACCTGCCTGAAAACGAACCCGGTTCCTCCATCATGCCCGGCAAGGTCAACCCGACCCAGTGCGAGGCCATGGTGATGATCTGCACGCAGGTACTGGGCAATGATACGACGGTGGCGTTTGCGGGCAGCCAGGGGCAGCTTGACCTGAACGTGATGCGCCCGGTCATTGTGGCCAACGTGCTGCATGCCATCCGTATCCTGGCCGATGGCTGCCATAACTTCCGTGTATTTTCGGTGGAAGGCACCACACTCAACCGCAAGCGCATTGATGCTTACGTGGCGGGGTCGGTCATGCTGGTCACCGCGCTCAGCCCCGAAATCGGCTATGACCGTGCCTCCGCCATTGCCCACCAGGCCATGGAGCATGATATCAGCCTGCGCGAAGCGGCCCTTGCCTCGGGCTTTGTGGATGGTGCCACCTTCGACCGTCTTGTCCGCCCGCTGGACATGGTGGGCAAGGGCGTAGGCGGCGCATGAATTAGCAAAACAGCTAAAAATTTCTGGTGAAGCTTTTTTTCAAAAAGCTTTGAAGAATGCCGCCTTTTTGAGAAAAGGCGGCACCCTGAAACGTTTATCTTTCAAGAAGGCGCAGCGCCCTGCGTGTTCACCTGCAGGGTAAACAGCGCATCGCCCGCGCACATGAACAGCATGTCACGCTTGGGGCCGCCGAATGTCAGGTTCGACACCCCGCGTGGCAGGCGGATGCGCCCGATCATGCGGCCCTGCGGGTTATAGACCACAACCCCGCACAGCCCCAGCGGGCCACCCGCCCCGCACCACAGGTTGCCAAACACGTCCACGCGCATGCCATCGGCAATCAACTGGTGGCCATTCAGCATCATGTCGGCAAAGGGGCGCAGGTTGCGCAGTTCACTGCCCACCACGTCGCCTGCGTGGATGTGCAGGTCGCCGCCATGGCCGTCCTGCCCCGGTCCCGGCCCTGCGGAAATGACGTAAACGATCTTTCCATCCGGTGAGAACGCAATCCCGTTTGGGTCCGCCAACTGCTTCTGGGTCAGGATGGCGCGCACCTCACCCGTGGCGGGATCAACGCGAAATACATGGTCCTCCTGCCGCCTGTGGCCGCCGAACTGGGTCACCACCTCGCCATCCAGTGCCCAGCGTTCCACGCCGTTGCGGTTGGCGGGGCCGCCGGGGGCATCGGGGTGGCCTTCGACAATCGTGTCGCCATAACCGGGATCGGTGAACCAGATGCTGCCATCGGGGTGGACCGCCAGGTCGTTGGGGGAGTTCAGGGGCGCGCCGCCATAGCTGTCGGCCAGCACGCGGCATGAGCCGTCATGTTCCCGGCGCACCACGCGGCGTAGCCCGTGCTCGCAACTGACCAGTCGGCCTTCATTGTCGAATATGTTGCCGTTGCTGTTGTAGGAATAGGGCTGGAAGATCGAGATCGCGCCATTTTCCCACAGATAGCGGTACTGGACGGCGCGGATCGTGTCACTCAGCAGCAGGAAACGGCCCTCGCTGTTCCACGCAGGCCCTTCCAGCCAGCCACCACCGCGCCATGCCAGTCTGATATTGGCATTGGCGTAAGCCAGGTTGCCGAAGCCGGGGTCAAGCACCAGGATGTCCGGGTCCGGTAGCGGGCTGATCGGGGCATCCGGCCCCCATTGCCGGGGCGGGCTGGAAATGACGGTTGCGGGCTGGGCCAGACCATCGACCGCCGCCGCGCGGGTTGTCGTGGCCCACAACCCGCCTGCCGCCAGTCCCCCCGCAAGCAGGCTGCGGCGGGAAACGGCGGGCGGGCGGGTGGCTGGCGGCATGGGGTATTTTCTCCGGTCCGGGCTGGGGATGCATGACAGGCCCCGGATGGTGCCGGGGCCGCATGGACTCAGTTCTCGATGTTCTGCAGCACTTCGAATCCCTCGAATACCGGCGGCCCGGCCATCAGCGGCTTGCGGTTGCCCGCATGGGCGTGGGCGGCGCGGAACTGTTCGGACTGGGTCCAGCCCAGGAAGGCTTCATAGGATTCCCATACGGTATGGGACGCATACAGGATATACTCCTCATGCTGCGGCCCCTTGAGGAACTGGAAGCTGACAAAACCGGGCACGGTGCGCAGGTGCACCTCGCGTCCCAGCCAGCGTTCACGGAATTCCTGCTCGTTTTCAGGCGGGATACGGAAACGGTTCATGGCGATGTACATGGGATCGATTCTCCTGTTGGGGTGCATGCGGCTAGCGGCCGCCGGACACCGTCATCACGCTTCCCGTCATATAGGATGAGGCGGGCGAAAGGAGAAACGCCACCGCCTGCGCAATTTCGTCCACATGGCCCACGCGGCCCATGGGTACCACGGTTTCGGCCAGTTTCGCGGTTTCTGGCGGGACCATGTCGGTCGCGGTCAGGCCGGGGGCGACGGCGTTGACGCGTATGCCTTCACGCGCGACCTCATTGGCAAGGCCGCGGGTAAAGGTTTCGATCGCCGCCTTGGTCGCGGCATAGGGCACAAGCCCCGGCAGGCCGCCCAGACGGGCCGCGACGGAGGACAGGTTCACGATCGCGCCGCCGCTGCCGCCATGGCGGGTGGACATGCGGCGCACCGCCTCGCCCGCCGCCAGCATGGGGGCGCGGATGTTGATGTTGAACAGGGTATCGAGGGTCTGGGCCGTCTGTTCGTCAATCCGCACCCTGGTGCCGGTAATGCCGGCATTGTTGACCAGACCCGTCAGCGTGCCCAGTTCGGCCGCGCGGTCGAACAGGGTGCGGATTTCATCGGGTTGCGCCATGTCGGCCCGGATGGCCAGCGCCCGGCCGCCCGCCTGCGTAATGGCATGGGCCAGTTCCTCGGCCGGGGCGGCGGTGCTGGCGTAATTGATGGCAACGCCATGGCCGCGCCGCGCAAGCAGGGTGCTTATGGCGTGGCCAATGCCCCGGCTGCCTCCCGTCACGATCACGACGCCGGGCGCCTGCGTCGGGGGGGTGGGGGGATTGCTGTTCATGGGCCTGTCCTGCCTGCTGTGTCGTACCGGATGGACTGATCATAGACCCCCCCGTCCGCCTGCAAACAGGAAACAGTCCTGCCCGCAGGCACGGGGCGTATATCAGCCATCCAGTCGCGACAGGTGGGGCAGCAGGTCCGCCAGTGCCTTGATCGTCGCGTTGTGGGACTGACCCGTTTCATCAGCGAAGCGGGTGATGACGGGTGCGGGGAACAGTTTGCGCACCGTCTCCTCATCGGCCGGTTCGCTGCCGGTGTGGTTTTCCCATGCGTTCAGGCGGGCTTCCAGCCCGGCATGGCGGGCGCGTTCATGCACCTCGCGCCGGCCCGGGCTGCCGGCATCGCCCATATAGGCAATGACGGCACTCATCAGGCCGGAGGTATCGTTGCGCGCGCCTGTCAGCGTATCGGCAACCTTGTTCGCGGCATTCCCGATCCTGTCCGTGATGGTGGTCATTATGCGTGCTCCTTCGGTTCCGTGTTCAGGTATGCGGGGGCAACGTGACGGGAACGGGGTTCGTGGCATCACGGATTTATGAAGGATGCGGCGCATTTCCGGCGGAACCCCTGCCGTGGTGGTGCGTGCCCCGCGCGGGATGGCTGCGCTGCGGGGATGTGACTTGACTCGGCAGGCAAACTGCAATGCGCTGGGATGATATAACAAAACCCTCCCTAACCTTACCAAGGAGAGCAGGATGCACCGCATGCCCGCCGTCCGGCGTTATGGAGCGCATGGCCTGACCTGGACCGCCCCTTTTGTCATTCTCCTGCTGCTGGGCCTGCCCGCGCATGCCGGCGAGCGGGAAGACCAGACCAGGGCATGCAAGGAGGATGTCTTCCGGCTGTGCTTTCTCGATATTCCCAATGAACGGCTGATGTCGGCCTGTCTGGAAAGCAAGCGGGACCGGCTTTCCCCCCGATGCCGCGCGATGTTCGAGGATGACGCACCGCCCCCCGCCACGCCCCCCGCGCGGGTTGGGGAGCAGCCTGCGCCTTCACCCCCCGCCACCATGCATTGAGGGCCGGTTGCGGACGCCACCTTTTTGAAAAGGGACGGCAGCGTAACCTTTCATCGGGATTGCATCGGATGAATTCAGCCGACGACCGCTTCGCAACGGCCATCGGCAGTCCGGCTGCGGTCGCCATTTGACGGCAGGGGGTTTGTGTCCCACACAGGGGCATCCGTCCCCGTCCGCAAGCCGCACCGGAAAAAGCATCCATGTCCCAGAGTGCCCCGACCATCATGTGGTTTCGTGATGACCTGCGCCTGGCGGATAATCCGGCCCTGTCCGATGCGGCCGCATCGGGACCGGTCATATGCCTGTATGTGCATGATCCCGCCCTTGCACCGGGCAGCGCCGCGCGGTGGTGGCTTCATGGTGCCCTGACCGCGCTGGAGGATGACCTGCGCGCACGCGGTGGCCGGTTGTGCATCATGGCGGGGCCGGCATGGCAGTGCGTGCTGCGGCTGGCCCGTCAGGCCGGGGCGGGAGCGGTTGTGTGGAACCGCCGCTACGGTGGGGCAGCCCGGCAGGTGGATGCACGGATCAAGCTGGCGCTGAAGGACATGGGCGTGCAGGCCCGCAGCCATCGGGGCAACATGCTGCATGAACCATGGCAGGTGCGGACCCGGCAGGGCGCGCCGTTTCGGGTCTATACCCCCTGGTGGCGGGCGGTCCGCGCCACGGGCGCCCCGCTGCCGCCCCTGCCGGTGCCGGCCGCGCTGGGTTTTGCCGCCCTTCCTCCCGCCGTGGAGGACGGTCTGGTCAGCCTGTCCGCGCTGGAGCTGCAACCCACCCGCCCGGACTGGGCGCAGGGATTGCGTGACACATGGCAACCTGGTGAGCAGGCGGCGCATGCACGACTGGCCACCTTCATGGCGACACGCCTGCCGGGATATGCCCGGCTGCGTGACCTGCCTGCCCGGCCCGCCACATCGGGGCTGTCGCCCTGTCTGCGTTTTGGCCATATTTCCCCCCGGCAGATCTGGCATGCGGTGGAAGCGCAGGGAGACGTGGACGCGGACGGGATGTGTTTTCTCAGTGAGGTGGGGTGGCGGGATTTCGCGCATGCCACCCTGTTCGACTGTCCCGACATGGCAACGCGCAGCCTGCGGCCCGAATATGACCGCATGCCCTGGCGCACCGACCCGGCCGGGCTGCGGGCATGGCAGCAGGGGCGGACGGGCTACCCCATTGTCGATGCGGGAATGCGTGAGCTATGGCACACGGGCTGGATGCATAACCGGGTGCGGATGATCGTCGCCTCTTTCCTGACCAAGCACCTTCTGCTTGACTGGCGCGCGGGCGAGCGGTGGTTTGCCGATACGCTGGTCGATGCCGACGGGGCCAGCAATCCGTTCAACTGGCAATGGGTTGCCGGATGTGGACTGGATGCCGCGCCCTATTTCCGTATATTCAACCCGGTCCTGCAGGGGGAGAAATTTGATCCCGAGGGTGATTACGTGCGCCGCTGGGTGCCGGAAATTGCCCATCTGGCGGGCAGGGCGGTCCATACGCCCTGGAAGTTTCCCCACGTCCATCGGGGTTATCCCGCCCCCGTGGTGGATCTGGCAGATGGGCGCGCACGCGCCCTGGCGGCATGGAAAACACTGTAAGGATTATGTTTTCTCTATTCCATACCGGCTATGTCCTGTTTTGTGAATTTATGGATACCTGAAATACCCAGAGTAAAATGGTAATAAAAATACATGAATTTGAATTAAAAAATCTGGGCATAAAATTTAATTCCGGAATTTTGACATTTTTTCTTGTGTTTCCCTAATAAAATATATTGTGTCTATACCGTTTTTTGAAAACCCGCGTGATCAGGACCAGATTTCCCACATGGAAGACACGCATATCGAATCAGAGGGCATCATTTCATGGGCAGGCAATATGGTTCGGCAGCAGCGGTTTCGTATGAGGAGGGATGCCTGTCCTTTACCGCCGGCCATTTTGATGTGGATATGATACGGCAGGCCATCATCCAGTATCGCCGGTCCGGTTTCCATCATGATCCCCTGCGCCTGCAACCGCTTGTTGTCCGGGCCGGGGCATGGCTGAGCCTGCGCCTGCATGAACTGCATGAATGGAACCAGGGATTCTTCAGCCTTGATGGCGGCACGGTTGTCATCCATCCCACCGCATCCGATACAGTGACCATGCTGCCGGTTGATATCCGCAACCAGGGCGGGAGCCTGGTCTTCAGCGCGGCGGAGAATCTGTCCGGGACCCTGCTGGTCAACCTGAGCCGCCCCAGGCAGGCCCATGCGCCCGTGCAGCTTGTCTTTCAGGGCTGTGCGTTACAGTTTGCCCATTACGATCCCATGACGGATATGACCCTGGTGGGCCTGGTGCCGGAATATGAACTGCCCCATGGATGGGTGGCGGTCAGGCTGGACGGCAATCCGTGGCGGATTGACAGGGCCGTGCAGGTTCCGGGGCTGGACAGGCCGGTCCTGCGCCGGGAATGGCAGGCGGATGAACGTGAGACCGTTACGCTCAGCCTTCCCGGCTGAACGGGCGTTCACGGATATGTCACGAAAAAGGGAGGACTCTGCGCGCGCAGAGCCTGAATGCCAAAGGACCAACAGACTTATCCACAGGTATCCACACCGGATTCAGGCTTGCGACTCTGGTCTGGTGTTGCGGTAAAGAGACAATAAATGGCTATTTCCCGCCATCAGAAGGATTCTCTTGGCCGCCTGTGCGCTTCGGCCTGTGCTGTTATCGACTGGACTCGGGTTGAGTCCAGAAAAAAAATCCACACCTGACCGGTCTGTTCATTTTTCCGCTCCCTATCCCCTGGCCGTGCGGGCCTGCTGGGCAGGCGGCCCCTGGCCGGCCTCATGCGCATCCTCGAACTGCAGCAGGATTTCCGGTGGCAGGTTTTCATTGCTCACCATGGTGAACCGCTCCCGTAATGACCGGCGTACCCATGATTCGAATGGTGAAAGGATGGAACGGCATACGGAATGCCGCAGGATGTCGGTTGATGTTGACATGGCGGGTTCCCTGCCTGCGTGGGCCGTCGGATGGAGAACGGTCGGGATGGCCTGACAGTTTCCATCCCGGTCCGCATGCTGCCGTGGCCGCCATGGAAGCCCCCGGGCGGGTCAGGCGGCGATGGAATCCAGCAGGGGAATGCCGGTTGCCTGCGCCATGTGCTGGCAATATGCCCGGACCCGTTCCGGCCAGTCCAGACCGGCCACGATGGTCAGGCTGCGCAGGTGGGCAAACAGGTGAATGTCATCGCGCGACAGGGTGCCGTTTACCGCATCGGGCCGCTGGATCAGCCCCGCCAGACGGGCCAGTCCCGCATTGGTACTGGCGCACAGGGCCGGTGTGTCGGCCAGGCTTTCACCAAAGGGGCCGATCATGTCTTCCTTGTTGCGGATGAAATACAGCCGTGCCGCCGTGGTGGCGAATTCCGGCAGGGGGGCTGCCGCGAAACGGGGCAGCATGAGGTGGATGCCGGCGCGCTGTTCATCCTTCAGCCACTGGCTGATCGCGGGCCGGGTCGGCCCGGTCAGCACGGGCCTGCCATCCATCGTGTCGATATGGGCGACAATATCCATGCTTTCCCCCATGAAGCGGCCGTCCTGCTCCAGGATGGGCACCAGCTTGCGCCCGACCATGCGGGTAGGAGTCTCCACATCATCATTGAGCAGCACGACATCCGTAACCGGCACATGCTTGAGGCCAAAGATCATGCGTGCCTTCACGCAGAAGGGACAGTGGTCGTAAATATAGAGTTTCATCCAGACCTCCAGGAACGGAACAGGGCCGCGATCTTGCGATGGGTCCTGCTACGGGCGCAGCGCATGGACGGATCGGATCGCGGCGGGAATCCAGCCAATAAGGGTAACCTGCGGCACAAGGCAGACAAGCCCCGCCAAGGGGGCGATGGTGAAGAACTGCAGCCGGGGCAGACGCGGTGCGAGGATAAGCCGCGTATCGGGTCTCCCGGTAATCCCGCCCGCCCCCATATCCTGACGGGGACTGGCCGCCAGCACAGCCGGATCTTTATCTGCCGCCCGAAGGGATGGTGGCGGGGATGCGTACGCCCTTTCTTTTGGCGGGTGATCACGATAGAAAACGCAGGATGGAAAACGCGTCGGATACACAATCGGCACCCGGCGGCGGGCGCCGGAATTTCCTCGGGCTTGTCACCGCCGCCACGGCTGCCGCCGGTGCGGGGGCCTGCCTGTGGCCGTTCCTGCAAAGTCTTGCCCCGCGTGACAGCGCGGCAGCGCATCTGCCGGTAGACGTGGATGTCTCGGCCCTGCCGCCGGGGCAGCAGATTGTCGTGACATGGCAGGGCAAGCCGGTTTTCATTACCCACCGCACGCCCGAATCCCTTGCGGCCCTGCAGGATGCCGCCCTGACCAGCCGCCTGCGTGATGGCCAGTCACAAGACCAGCAGCAGCCCCCCTATGCCGCGAACTGGCATCGTTCGATCGAACCGCGTTATGGCGTGGTGGTGGGGGTATGCACGCATCTGGGTTGCGTGCCGGCTTACCGCCCCCTACCCGAAGGGCAGGCCGACGGCCGGTGGCCGGGTGGTTATGCCTGTCCCTGCCATGGCTCCAAATTCGATCTGGCAGGCCGGGTATTCCGCGGCGCGCCCGCGCCCTACAACCTGCCGGTGCCGCCGTACAGCATGCCGTCGCCCACTCTCATCCGGCTGGGTGAGAACCCGGCCGGGCAGGTATTTGATTTTTCGACCATCCGCCAGCTCTGATACGCGGCCTAGCGGACGGGCTTGAGATGCAGGTCCATGGTGTAGATCGCAACCGGAAGCTGCACGCGTGAAATGCCGTCGGGCTGGAACGTTGCGGTCCGGTTGAGCTGCACGGCCGGAATCCACAACACGCCATGGCTGTCGATCCACATGGCATCGGCCCAGACCAGCCGCCTGTCCCGTACCAGCGTGCTGGCCCTGCCCTGTGGCGTGATGCGCAGGATACGCAGTCGGTCCACATCCGATACATACAGGTTGCCATCACCATCAATGGCGGTCCCGCCAGTGCTGGGGGTATTGTAGAATTGGGTAACGGCATGCGCGAGACCGGCTGCCGGCAGGACCGGGTTTTCAAGCGCCGCCGTGGGGGCTGACCACATCGGGCCGGAACTGGGCTGGAAATACAGTGTCCGCCCGTCTGGCGAGACCTCGAGCTGGTCGGCATGGATGCGCGCGGGCTGGCCATGCACGGTCAGCAGCCTGCCTTCGGCATGCATCGGGCGTTTATCGGTGGTGGAACGGTCATGCGCCAGCACCCGGCGCTGTGCCCCGGTGGACAGGTTGACCACCACCAGCGCGGGATCACCCGCATCGGTTACGAAAATCGTGTCATTGTGGAAGCGGATGTCATCCATGTAGCTGTGCGGCGTACTGGCCGCGCGCAGCGAGAGGGCATGGACGACCTGCCCGGTCGTGATGTCAAAGGCCAGCAGGCGGGCCGGTGCGCCATTGGCGGGGTTGGGCGGGCCACCCACATTCGCATCGCCCGAATCCACCACCCACAGCAGCCCGTCCGGCCCGATGCGGATGGCGTTGACCCGGACAAAGGGCTGGAGCATGCCCCTTGTCCCGTCAGGGTGGTTCCAGCGCGCATCGGGGAAGGCGTGGGGCTGGCCGTCGGCATCGATCTCGGCCACGGTGGGACCACCGCTGCCGCCTCCGCCCCAGTAGGGGAAGGAGACGAACCGCTGCCCGTCATCCGCAACGGCCACGGCGTTGAGGATACGCTCCGATGTCCACGCCACATGCAGTGCCGGCGTGGGGCGCGCCATGCCGGGATGCAGCGGCATGATACAGGCCAGAAGCCCCGCCGCTGCAAGCGCGGCGCGACACTGGCCCCGGCGGAAGCGTGGGCTTGGCATGGCCTTACCCTAACACTGCTCCCGTCCCCGTGGCATCACGGGTGCGTGTGGAACATCCGCCGGGCCGGTGCGCGGGTGTCAGGCCGCGGGGGCAGGGGCCGCCGCCAGCTGCCCCAGGGCCGCGCGCAGCTTGCTTTCATTTTCGGGGGAGAGAGAGGTCTGCAGCACGCGGGCATGGCCCTTGAACTGCGACAGGTCGGCCAGCACCTTGTCCGGCTGTGACTTGCGCACCAGCACGAACAGCGCGGACGAATTGGCGGGGATGGTGGCACCAAGCGATTTGATGAAATTGTCATCAATCCCGTAATCGGACATCTTGCCCGCGATGGCGCCAGCCCCCGCGCCCACGATGCTGCCCGCCACGAAACCGGCCAGCGGGTTCAGGCACAGAAGCCCCACCAGCGCGCCCCAGAACCCGCCGGAAAACAGGCCGTAGGAAGCGCCGATCTTCTCCAGGTTCACGCTCTGCTGCAGGTGCAGCTTGCCTGCCGCGTCCCGGACCACGACAACCGCGTCTTCCAGATCCAGCAGGTATTCCTTTTCCAGTTTCTTGCATTCGGTCAGCGCGGCCGTGGCTTCGGCCGGACTGTCAAAACCGACAACGATCAGATCGGACATGGAGCACTCCATTTGATAGGGCCGCCACCATTGTGGCAGCGGCATAAGGTTATCGTGATATTACATGCAGGAACGCCTTATTCCGTGGTGGTTTTTGAACATGGTTGCCCCCGATGGGGTGCAGGTCTTGATCATTTCGCGCCCCGTGCGGGATGGGGCCTGCCCTGATGCCGGGCGGCGGGCAGGGGAATGAACCCGCATGCCAGCCATGTGTTATCTGCCACAGGGCGACATGCCATGCCCGCGTGACCGAAGGGAAAGGAAACCCGATGCCCCGTTCCATGAATAAGGATGATCGCCCCGATGATGGCGGCGCAGGCAGGCACGGCGCCGCCCGCAGGCTGGCCGAGGCCGGGCTGCGGGCCGAACGCGCGGGGGATCAGGCCCGTGCCGATGAACTGTTTGACGAAGCCGGGCGTACCGACCCCGAAGCACTGGAAAACGTACTGCGGGAAAATCCCGTTCCCCGCCGCCGTGTGTCGGGGCAGGGCTTCGGCGATGACGCGGGCGTTGCGCGCCTGAGCCGCACGGTGGAACCGCATGGCGATTCGCCGTCCCGTGCCGGTATTACGCAGGCAGGCAGTGGCGCGGATTCCAGGCAGCGGTAAAACTGCCATTATCAGGAAAGCGTTCTTGGCACGGCTTCTTGCAAAAAGCCTCGCGCGATGCCGCCTTTTGAAAAGGCGGTATCCTGCAGTTTGATGTGTCCATCAAAAAGGCTGTTTGGGGTGCCGCTAGAGCGACGGCCCCCACATGCCCGCCACGAACACGATTGCCCCAAGGGCAAGCATGGCGATATGGAACATCACCTGTCCCGGCATGTAGTCCGGCGTGATGTTCAGCCCGTAGATGAACTGCACCACCACCAGCGTCAGCCCGATCACACACAGGCCGATACGCACGGGGCTGACCGTGACGGGCCATATCTGGTTTCTGCGGTTCATGTACTGCATGCCTCCGGGCTTTGCTGGCAGCATGCCACAAAACCCGGCGGGGCAGAAGCCGCGACTTTCCTGTCAGGATTTGCCCGTGCCGCGGCGCATGCTATGCGCAGCTATGGGCCGTCCCCGCCACGGCCACGGTGAACTGACAGGAAAACCATGCGTCTTGACCGTTGCGCCCCCACCGGCATGCTTGCTGTCTGTGCCATGATGGCCATGCCGGCCGCCGCCCACGCGCATCCCCACCACCATGGGGCGGCCCGCACGGCGGTGCGCCATGCCGCCGCGCCGGACGTGCCGGCAGGCCCACCCTTGCCCGACGGCCAGGTTTTCCTGCCGCCCCCGCCGGGGCCGGACACCGCGCAGCGCGCGGCCGATGCCTCCATTTATGCCGCCACCCGCGCGCTGGAGGGTACGCCGCGATGGAAGCTGGCGCAGGCCGATAACCGCGATACGCCAGCGCATATGGTCTCGGCCTTTTCCTGCGCGGCGGGTTTTACCCTGCCGCCCGAACGGCTGCCGGAACTGGTGGGCCTGTTCGCGCGCATCGAGCGCCGGCTGGACCCTGCCGTGCATGCGCAGAAAACATTGTGGAACCGCCCCCGCCCGTTTACCGAGGCCGAACTGCCATTATGCATACCCCTGCGTGACAGCCTGCGACGGGACCCGTCCTACCCCTCGCTCCATGCCACGCTGGGCTGGGTGGCGGGGCTGATCCTGTCCGATATCCTGCCCGAGCGGACGGCATGGATCATGCAGCGCGCGCGCGTATTTGGTGAAAGCCGGGTGGTATGCGGCGTGCAGTGGCAGAGTGATGTCACGGCGGGCTGGCTCAATGGCGGCGTGCTGTATTCCGCCATGGAACAGGATGAAGGCTTCCGGCAGGAAATGGATACGGCCCGGGCGGAAGTGACGGCCCTGCGCACCACCATGGCCGCCCCGCCCGCCGCCGAATGCGCGGTGGAGGCGGATGCCGCCGCCCATCCACCGCAGTAATGTATAAATAATAAAAGTTCTTTGGTGCTGTATTTCTTCAAAAAGGCGGCATTCTTCAAAGCTTTTTGAAAAAAGCGTCACCAAGAACTTCTTTACGTTTTACATCCTGCACGGATCAGGACAGGAACCCGATCCGCCGGTTGCCATCCCGCCCCGCCGTCTCCGCCCGCAGGCGTTCCAGCAGTTCGTCCGGCATGGGGTCTTCATCCAGCAGGCGCGCCCGGCGCAGCACCAGCGCGAAATCCGATGGTACCAGGGTACGGACGTGGCGCAGCCCGGCGGGGGGCGCCTTGCCAAAGAAGCTGTGGAACGCATGGGCCGCCTGCTGCTCGGTCAGGTAGCCAAAGCGCGCACGGAACAGGAAGCGTCGCATGCTGGCGGGGTCCAGTTTTTCCACCAGGTTGGTGGTGCAGGCAAAGGGCAGCGGATGCTGTTCCATCCATGTCAGCATTTCGTTGACCTGACTGATCTCCCATGAGCGTTCGGCCGCCCTGCGGTCACCCAGCAGGCTGTCGGCTTCGTCAATGATCAGGAAGGCACCACTGTCGCAGGCTTCGGCAAAGGCGGCCGCGATCTGCTGCTCGCTCTGGCCCACATACTTGTCCAGCAGGTCGGAGGCACGTTTCTGCAGTACCGGCATGTCCATCCGGGCCGCCAGATGGCGGGCATAGGCACTTTTGCCCGAACCCGGTGGCCCGGACAGCAGCAGGGATACCGCGCGCGGCGCGCCGGGGCGGGCCAGGCGCGTGGTCAGCGCATTGAGGTCACAATCCGCGTTGATCAGTGTCGAATCGTAATCCGTCACGTCCGGCTGCGCGGGCATGGGCATCTGCCCGCCCGCGGCGGCGCGCGCGATGCCGGTTGCGATCATGCTGGCCATGGCCGAATCCCCGCCCGCCAGATGGGTGGAACGCAGCGCGTTGCGGAAGATGGCGGGGGCCGCGGGAATGGCACGGGCCAGATCGGCCGCGTCGGTTGCGGCCAGGGCTACTTTTTCCTCGCGCGCCATGTCCTGCCACAGGCGGGTGCGCACCCCTATGCCGGGCTGGCGGACCTCGATGCACAGCGCCATGCGCCGCGCGATGGCGGGGCCAAGCGTGTCCAGGTCATTCGCCGTCCAGATGACCGGCGTGCCGCCCTGTTCGAGCAGGCGGTGGAAGAACACGCGGCTGTAGGACTGCGGCGGGTCGAACAGGCTGGCGGTAAACAGGTCTTCCGCCTCATCGAACAGCAGGATGGAATCCGTGTTGCGCAAAAGCCGCGTGCTGCACCGCAGGTCGGCCAGGCGTTCATGGCGCGAGGGCTCGTCCCCCGCGCTGTCGGCCTCGCCCACGGGGTAAAGGGTCGCACCGATATGACGGGCCAGTGTTGCCGCGAATTCGGTCTTGCCGGTACCCGGTGGCCCGTACAGCAGGATGTTGATGCCGGTGGCGTGCTGCGCGATGGCGGCCTTCACCAGTTTGGCCGCGATTTCGGCCTGCTGGCCCAGGTGGGCAAAGGCTTCCCATGGCAGCGTGGCATCGCGCGGCTGGCCCAGCAGCAGGGAGCGGATGTCCCCCACCACGTTCGCGCGCCGGTTCATGAGCGCCATGAGCCGGGGCAGCAGGGTGATGTCGCCATCCTCGTCCACGGTCATGAGCCCGCTCATGCGCAACTGGCCATCGGGGGCCAGTGCGGTGGCGATCGCCTCCTCCTCCTGTCCCAGAAGCAGGTGCAGCAGCGGAATGTCCTCGCACAGGAACGGCCCGCGCGAGCGGTTTTCGCACAGGTCGTCCCATAACTGTTCAAAATGGCCGTTCAGCCGGTAGCACATGGCAAGGCCCAGCACCTCGCTCGCAACCCTGCCCAGCCCGGTGGCCTGGGTCAGTTCCTCCAGCCACGTATCCACATAACCCCGGTCACTTGCGTGCTGGAGGCGTACTTCCTCCAGCGCGTGGCCAAGCCGCTTCCATTCCGTGGCGGTGGGCGGATTCTCGCCATCATGGCGGGGGCTGGCGGGCAGGTCCTTGTCGGGCAGGCCCAGATCGGGCTGCGCCTGCACCACGCAGCGCACCAAGGCACCCGCATCGCGTGACCCGCGATGGATCGAGCCATGCAGGATACACAGCATTTCCAGCAGCCGGCGTGTCTCACCGCGCACGCGCGGTGAGCGGGGCGGGGCCGTCCTGCGCCGGGGTGCCGGTCTTCTGCTTTTGGCTAGCGCCATATATCGGGTCTCCTGCTACTCCTGTGCAATATAGGGATTGCAGGCGCGGATGTCGCGTGGGGGAAGAGGAATATGTTGCCCTCCTCTCCCTTCAGTTACCGCCCGACAGGGCGAAGCCGGTTTCAACCTGGTCCAGCAGCGCATCGAGTTCCGTCCGCCGCAGGGGGTCGGTGCCGGTGGCCACATGGGCGCGGGCGCGCTTTTTCAGGCTGCCCGCCACGCGCGAACTGACCGGCCGGGCCGCCCCGTTGCGCAGCAGGTCTGCGATGCTGGCCCCCTGTTCATGGGCGGCCATAATGACCGAGAACGCCATGTGGTTGACAATGTTCTCGAACTCGAAGCGCCCGAAGCGGGACTGGCAGCGGCTTAGCTGTTCCAGTGCCGTGGCATAGCTTTCCACCGCGTTGAAGTGGCCTGCGGTGCGGAAATGCTGGGTATGGTAGCGCGATGCCTGGATATGTTCCTCCCGCGCCAGATCCCATTCGCCAATGGCCGCGCATTCCGTCTCGATCAGGCAGTGCAGCGCGCGGGCATTCAGGCAGGCCGCGACGAAATCGGTATGGGTAATGTCATTCCATGACAGGGGCTGCCCCGCGCGCCGCATGGCAAAGCGGAAGCCGCGATGCCCGTCAATGCCGTACACGATGGTGGTGTTGCCCCGGCATAGCGGGTCGGTACCGGTCACCATGATGTGGCCGCTATCGGCGCGGTGCATGTAGTGCTGCCATGTCATGACATCCAGCAGCGTCTCGTCATCCACCACCCGGTCGGTATGGCGGCGGACATGCTTCATGAAGCTGGTCGCCTGCAGGCCGGTTACGGCACGGGGCGAGAAATCGACCTGCCACCATATGCATGCCCGCAGCAGATGGAACGCAAGCGCATCACGCAGCTGCGCCAGCTCCACATTTTCCGTGGCAAGGCTGTCCATCTGCGCATCGCACAGGGCCTTTACGGTGCTGAAGCGATGGGCCAGCATGTCCAGCTGCCGCGCGACCGGCTGCCATGGGTCAAGATAGCTGACCAGGTTCTCGGGGCGCGAATGCTGCAGATGCCACGCAGCCGGGGCGGTACGGAGTTCACGCATCAGGCAGTCCTTGAAGTCTTGGTGGCCGGAAAGGCGGTGCGGGCTGAACGGCCGGCCAGAATAAGGGTGTGTCCCGCATTGATGGTTCCCCCGCATCATGGCTGTGGCCGGATGCGCGGGCTACGGCGTGGTCCCCTGCCGGGACAGCGCATGGCATACGCTGTCTGGGTTGCCGTATTGATGTATATTATGGGCATGTTATGTGATACTGCTAATTAATATCACATTAAATTCGCGACAGGATTTTACGCCTGTCCGCATTCCGTCCTGACATGCGCCACGGGGCCGTGCTGCCCTAACGCAGCATGGTGCCAACAAGTTCACGCGTGATGCGGGTGATATCCACCCCCGCCCGGCGTATGACCGAACGGCTGGTATGCTTGGCATCCACCAGGGTCACGCGGCCCGCGGCGGACAGGGTATGCAGCCCGTCGGTCGCGGGGCGCCAGGCGGCGGGCGCATGCAGGGCGCGCAGTGGGTGGGCCGCGAATTCCCGTGTGGTCAGGGTGGTGATGGCCAGCGGCGTTATGGCCCCGCCATAGGTCCGTGCGCAGTCCTGCGTGGGCAGGATGATGGTGCCATCCTCCATGACCACCGGCGTGCCGCCGGGGCGTGCGCTGTGTATGTCGCGGCGCACGGGGTTGGCGGGGTGCGGGTGCCACGGGCCGGTCAGGCTGTCGGCCCATGCCACATGCAGGGTATCGACGCGGGGTCGTTCGTGTTCATGCCATGGGGTATGGAACAGCCACCACCGTCCATCATGGAACAGGGGGGAGGCATCGATCATGGGGCCGGGAAAGGCGCAGCCTTTTACTTCTTCCCATCGATAGGGGAAATCCGTTGCGCGGTACAGGCGCTGCCGGCCGCTGCCGCCTGATTCCGGCATCATGAGGAAGGAGCCGTCCCGCTCACGCAGGATGACGGGATAGGACAGGTGCCACGGTTCCACCAGTACGGGGGCATGGGCCAGCAGGCGCAGTGCGTGGTCAAGGATGAACACGTCGATCCGCCCCACCCGCACGCGGTAGTCATAGGCTTCGGCAAACAGGTACAGCCGGTTCTCGTGCCAGATGCCAAACGGGTCGGCAATGAAGCGGAAGGGCCCCGGGTCCGGCAGCCATGTGACCGGCAGCCCCGCAAGCTGGCCCGCGCGCAGCACATCGGGCAGCGGGCGGTCTATGATGCCCGTCTGCCATATGTCGGTCCGGCCCAGTCCCATGCGTGCTGTCCCTTGTCATCCCGGTCGTGGCGGATTTGCAAACAGGCATGCGCTGCAATATGCCAGATGTCATCTGTACCAGATGGACATGGAAGGGGAATAGCAAGCATGGGCAGGACGGAACAACCCCGCCGCCGGACCATTCGGGACGTAAGCAAGGGGGGCGTGCCCGGCGTGTGGCTGACAGCCTACACCGCCCCCCTGGCCCACAGGCTGGACGCGCATGTGGATGTGATTCTGGTGGGGGATTCGCTGGGCATGGTGGTGTATGGCATGTCCGACACGCTTGGCGTGAGCCTGGACATGATGATCGCCCATGGCGCGGCCGTGGTCCGGGCATCGCGTCAGGCGCTGGTGGTGGTGGACATGCCCTTTGGTTCCTATCAGGAATCGCCCGCCCTGGCGTTCCGCAATGCCGCCCGCGTCATGGCGGAAACGGGTTGTGGCGCGGTCAAGCTGGAAGGCGGGGCCGAAATGGCGGAGACCGTCGGCTTCCTTGTCCAGCGTGGCATTCCGGTGTGCGGGCATGTCGGCCTCATGCCGCAGGCGGTCAAGGCCACGGGCGGGTTCCGCACGCAGGGGCGTGATGCGGAACAGGCGCGCAAGGTCCATGCCGATGCCCACGCCATTGCCGCCGCCGGTGCCTTTGCCGTGGTGCTGGAGGGCACGGTGGAGCCCCTGTCGCGTGAGATCGCGGCCAGCGTGCCGGTGCCCGTCATCGGCATAGGCGCTTCCCCCGCCTGCGACGGGCAGGTGCTGGTGGTGGATGACATGCTGGGCATGTTCGGCACCGCCATCCCACGTTTCGTGCGCCGCTATGCCGATATGGGCGACGTGATTGATGATGCGGTGGCCCGGTACGCGCAGGATGTGCGCAGCCGCGCCTTTCCGGGGCCGGAAGAATGTTTTGGCGTGCGCCGCCAGGTCACGCCGGGATGAGGCGTGCCCCCGCGCCCGTGCCCGCTCCACCCCCCGTCGGGATGCTGGAGATCGTGGCCTTTGGCGCGGGTGACATGGGGTTCAACATCATCTGGGGGCTGATGCTCAGCTACCTGGCGTATTTCTATACTGAAATCTGCCTGTTCCCCGTGCAGATGGTCGGCTTCATGCTCATGGCCGCGCGCGCGGCCAGCCTGGTCACCGACCCGGCGGTGGGGCTGTGGATCGACCGCAGGCCGGCGGGCCGGCAGGCCCTGCCGCTGCTGCGCGCGGGGATTGCGCCGTTCATGGTGCTGGTGGTGCTGACCTTCGTGCCGCTACCGCGCGGGTGGTCCATGCTGGCGCGGGGCATCGGCGCCAGCATCGGCTATATGGGGCTGTGCGTGGCCTATGGCGTGGTCAATACCGCCTATGGCGTCATGACCAGCCTGATCACCGCGGCACCCGATATGCGCCTGCGCCTTGCGACCAGCCGCATGGTCGGGGCCACTCTGGGCGGGTTTGCCATCAGTATCGTCACCCTGCCTGCGGTGGACTGGCTGGGTCACGGCAGCCGGCAGGTGGGTTTTGCCCTGTTCATGGCGGGGGTGGCCTGCGTGGTGGGCGGGCTTCTGTGGCTGTCGGCGCGGTTCTGCCATGAGCGCGTGCAGGCCCATGCCGGGGAAAAGCCGGTCCGTGCCCCCGTGCGCGCGCTGGTCGGGATGCTGGCCGCCAACCGGGGGTGGCGGCGGCTGACCGGCGCCATGCTGCTGACCATGCTGGGCAGCACCTTCCTGTTCGGGGCACTGGTCTATGACGTGCGTTATGTGATGGGTGCGAAGGATTACATGGCGGGCTGGCTGCTGGGCATGATCAGCCTGATGGTGCTGGCGGGGTGCTGCGTGTCCCTGCCGCTGGCGATCAGATGGGGAACGGCGCGTGTCATGCGCGGCGGTACGGTGGCGGCGGGGGCGGTGCTGCTGGTGGCGTACGGCCTGCCTGCGGGGCCGGGCGCGACGGGGGGGCTGCTGGCGCTGTTCGGGCTGTGTGTGGGGATATGCAACCCGGTCTGCTTCACCCTGCTGGCGCATTGTCTGGACCACGGTGGGGCCGGGGCGGGTGGCCTGCGGACGGTGGGGCTGGCCTGGGCGCTCAATTCCACCGCATCGAAAATGGCGTTTGACATTGGCGGTAGCCTGCTGGCCGGGCTGCTGGCGGCCTGTGGCCTTGCGGGCGGGAGCAGCGTGCAGTCCGCGCATGCGCAGGCGGGAATCCATGCCGGCTTCCTGCTGGTGCCTGCCGTGCTGTACCTGCTGGCGGGTGGCGTGGTCCTGCGCGGCCTGGGCGTTCAGAAGCCGGCGGCCGCCGTAAGCGGCACGGCCAGCCCGCCGCCTGCGTAATATTGTGGCCCGCCAGCGGCGGCAGGCGTGGGCGTTGCCACGCCGGAGTGGTAACGCTGATTGGTTATATTATTGAAATTCATCCGGAATTCAGGATGTGAGAGAAAGGCATGGTTATCCATCCGCCAACCGATGGCAAGATTGCCCATGGCGTGCCGGTACTCATCCGGCACATAGGGTGCCCAGTGGGGCCAGGGCTTCATCCCGATTTCAACGTCCACCCTGCCCTGAGGTCTGGCCCCCGCCATGAAGGGTGGCGTGAATCCGGGTCTGGATCTCACTGTTGGTGAAACCGTAGCTGAACAGCGTCCGGTTTCCGCCCTGCCGGTCGGGTGGCGTAGTGTCGGCCCCGCGGGTGGCGGCAGGGTTCCCCCGTGCCCGGCAGCGTGCCCACGGCCACGCCCGGTGCCAGACGGCACGAAAGCGGGCATGCGGCACGGGCGTTCCTGCAAAAATCTTTTTATTTCATTATTATGTACCAGCGCTGGCGGGTATGACATCGCCTTGAACAAATGCGGGACCGATATAGTATACTCACGTGGCGTATCGTAAGCCCTGATATCGGGCATATCCCGTATAAATGTACGGACAGGTGGAAAGGTTTGCGGGTGGGACAGGAATCGGCACATATCGTAAGCAGTTACGAGCAGGAACTCGAGCAGCTGCGCTCCATGATGGCGCGCATGGGCGGGCTGGTGGAACGGCAGACCTCGCAGGCTGTCGCTGCCATTGCCGATATGGATGAAAATGCCGCCGGCATTGCCTCCGACCTCGACCCGCAGGTCGATACGCTGGAGCGTGATGTGGAGGCGATGGTCATCCGCATCCTCGCCCTGCGCTCACCCGTGGCGGGAGACCTGCGCGAGGTCGTCTCGGCCCTCAAGATCACGGGGGACATGGAGCGCATCGGGGATTGCGCGGCCTCCATCGCCCGGCGTTCCCTGCGTGTGGAGCTGGTGAACTCACGCGTGTCGCTCAGTGGCCTGCGCGGCATGGGGCGGCTGGTGCAGGACAACCTGCGCCGCGCGATCGATGCGCTCAGCCAGCGCAACCCCGACCTTGCGCGTGAGGTCTGGCAGTCCGATACGGCGGTGGATGAACTTTATAACGCCATGTTCCGTGAACTGGTCACCTATATGATGGAAGACCCGCGCAACATCGGCGCATGCACCCACCTGCTGTTCATTGCCAAGAACCTGGAACGCATTGGTGACCACGCCACCAATATTGCCGAACGCGTGTATTATACCGCAACCGGCGAGATCCTGCCGGTGGTGCGCCCGCGCGGCAGCTTTTCGGGGCAGGGGAGCTAGGTGCCGTGAACCCACAGGTTGACCGGCCGCTCCGCATCCTTGTGGCCGAGGATGATGCCGCCCTGTCCGTTATGCTGTCCTACAATCTTGAAGCGGCGGGCCATGCCGTCATGCCCGTGGATAACGGGCTGGATGCCCTGCGTGAGGTCACGGAATGGAAGCCCGACCTCGTGCTGCTGGACTGGATGATGCCGGGCCTGTCCGGGGTGGACCTGTGCCGCAGGCTGCGCATGGCCACGGCCACGCGCTACCTGCCGGTCATCATGCTGACCGCACGCGGGGAGGAACGTGATTCCATCCACGCGCTGGATACCGGGGCGGATGACTACCTGGTCAAGCCCTGCGGGATGGATGTGCTGCATGCGCGCGTGCGCGCGGTCATGCGCCGGTGTGCCGGGCGGGGGGCCACGGCGGCGGCGGAGCAGAATGACGATGTACTGGGCTTTGCCGACATAACGGTGGACCATGGTGGCCGGCGGGTCACGCGCGGCGGTAGCGCCATTGCCCTTGGCCCCACCGAATACCGGATCCTGCTGCACCTGCTGCGCAACCCGCGCCGGGTGTTTTCCCGCGCGGAAATACTGGCCGCCGCATGGGATGACCGTATCCATGTGGAAGAACGCACGGTGGACGTGCATATCCGCCGGCTGCGTCTGGCGCTGAACGCAGGCGGCGGTGTCGACCTGATCCGCACCGTGCGCTCCAGCGGCTACATGCTGGATGACGGCAGGGTGGATTAGGGAGTGTCGTCAGCGGTCCCGACAGGTGGGGAACCCGGTATCGGTGTTCCGCCCAGCAGGGCCGCAAGGTTCCTTCTGCCCTGATGAAGGCAGAGCGCCCCCGGACCCTGGTCCTTTGGCCTGATGTTGTGAACGCGCAATGATTCCAATATGGTCATGGTTCATGGCATCAAGGAATCGTGAATGGTGGACTGCCCTGCCCCCGGCATGACGGACCCGGAGCATCCGGCCGGATGGATGACCGTCCGGTACAGGCTGGCGGCATGCGTTGCCTTTTCATCGCGCCTGTCAGGTTCACGGGCACGGCGCCCGTCAGGACTGGTAATGGCCTGTCTTGCCACGCTGATGGTCGGGGCGCATCCCGTGGTGACGGCCGCTGCCACGCCGGAACCCGCACTGGCTGTCATGGCGCAGGGACAGGCCAATGGACAAAGCTATACCCGCGCGGCCCTGCTGGCCCTGGCACAGCGGCGGACAGTCACGCTGGCGGTGGACCCTGAACATATAGGCCCGCAGGTTGACGCCGTGCCGCTTGCCGCCGTGATGGGTTCCGGTGCAATGCCGGATGCGCTGCGTCTGGGGGCATCGGACGGTTTTGTGGCGGAACTGCCCGTGAGTACGCTCACCACGGCCGCAGGCTACGGCGTGCGGCCATGGATCGCCATCGAAGATCCGGCCCGGCCATGGCGTTCACCACAGGGCGAGGATCTCGGGCCGTTCGTGCTGGTCTGGGTGGGCGCGAATGCGGGGCGTATCGGGCAGGAACAGTGGGTTGACCGGCTGGTTTCGGTACAGGGGGAGACCGCGCCCGTGGCCCGCTGGCCCGGACTGGGGCTGCCTGCGGCAGTGCCCCGGAGCGATCCCGCATGGCGGGGGCAGGCCCTGTTCCTGAGTAACTGCATGCCCTGCCACCGGCTTAATGGAAATGGGATGGGGGACAAGGGACCTGATCTGGGGCAACCGGTCAATGCCGTGCGCTATCTGACCCCGGCCGGTTTCCATGCGCTGGTGCGCAACCCGCGTGCGGTCCGGCACTGGGATGGCGCGCGGATGGAAGGATTTCCCCCCGCAGTACTGAGCGATGCGGATATCGATGCCATCCATGCCTATCTTGCCCGGCTGGATACCGGGGCAACCCTGCGCCAGGGCAAGCCCCGGGAATAAAAGTTTTTGGGTGCCGCCTTTTTTCAAAAAGGCGGCATTCTTCAAAGCTTTTTGAAAAAAGCTTCACCAAAAACGTTCTTATGATGACTGGGTGTTATCCGGATGCCCGTAACGCCTTCTGGCTGCCTTACGATACGCCGGGACCCGCTCCGTTCAGGCGCGCCTGGCGGCTGTAGCGTTTCATGGCCCGGTCGCGCCGCAGTGGCGAGAGGCGGCGTGTCCAGAAAATGCCGTTGATCTGGTCAATCTCATGCTGCAGGCAGGCTGCCAGCAGTCCTTTGGCTTCTTCTTCCACCACCAGGCCATCCAGCCCGGTGTAGCGCACCCGCACGCGCGCGGGGCGGGTCACGGGGGCATGGATGCCGGGCATGGACACGCTGCCTTCTTCCGCCGTGGCGGTTGCGGTGTCCTGCCAGATGATTTCGGGGTTGGCACGGGCCTGCGGGCCATTGCCACCGGGCAGGTCGATCACCACCAGCCGCAGCAGCATGCCCACATGGCATGCCGTGATCCCTATGCCCGGTGCGGCATGCATGGTCTCCAGCAGGTCACGCGCCAGTTCTGTGGTCCGGGCGCTGGTGGCGTCAACCGGGGCCGCCGCCTGCTGCAGGCAGGCATGCGGGAAGCGGATGATGGGCAGGATGGCCATGGTGTGGGGTCCTGCCCCGTTCAGTACAGGAAGGGGCCGTTATCGTCCGGGCTGACATTCGTGTAGTAGGGAATGTAGAAATTCATGCCAAACGGGCTGTAGGTATGGTCCACGCCCGATACGGGCCGTATCGGCTTTACGTCATGTTCGGCCAGGCAGTCATACAGCGTCTCGCGCAGGTGCTGGGTGTCCTTGTCCGACCTTGGCGCGCCGAAGAACAGGTCATGCGCGTAGGGTTTGCACGCCTGTGGCGTGTGATCGTAATAGGTGGCGTAGCGTTCCTGCCTGTTGCGGCTAATGTCGGCATCGGAAATCCACTGGTGGCTGGCGGCGGTGGTATTCCATATTTCCTTCCAGCCCGTACGCATGTGAGGCAGGCGGGCCACGGCCACGCCGTCCTGCCGGGTGCCGTCCTGCCGTACCAGGGTGCCATGGCATGACATGACCTGCATGTGGTCGTTATAGACGGCGCTTTTTATCGTGCCGTCCTCGAACCGCATGGCCGGGGACGTGCCGGGCGTGCCCTGGTTGGCAATTGCCACAACGGCGGAGGCCACGGCAGGCTGCTGGCAGTAATTCACCATGGGGCGGGGCGTGTGCTGCGCGCAGGCGGCCATACCAAGCGGAAGACATAAAGCTACAAGACGGCGCAACGCTCTTATCCTTTTTCATGATGTGGCACATGGCGGTTTTCCATGCCCGTACCGTCTGGGGTACAGGAGGGGGCAAGGCCCTACAACAATATAAATTTTCAATCCGGGTCTGTGCTTTTGTCTTCTCTTGCCCCTTCATCCAGGCCCGCCCGTGACGTCAGAAAGTCAGGCTGGCATGCAGCCCGCAGACCACTTCATTCCCCACGCGGCGCAGGCCGCTCCAGTCCGCCACCCGACCCGAAGGATGCCAGACATACTGGAAGTCGGGCTGCATCACCATCCATGGCGTGACCTGTGCCTGATAGGTCAGTTCCAGGTGGTTCTCGCTGCCCTGCAGCAGGGCGCCACTGGTGCGGTCGTATTCCCGCAGGCCGGAACTGGCGCGCCCGATGCCCCAGCCCAGGCCTACGGTATCATTGTTGCGCCCCCTGAATGGTGCCTTCAGGTTCAGCCCCGCATCGATGGCAAAGCTGATCATGTTGCGGTCACCGCTGTTGCCGGTGGCGCGTGCGAACACGCCCAGCGAGCGCGGCGAGGCAAGCGAAGGCCGCCAGATCATCTGGTCGATGATGCCGTAGAGCAGCCAGTTGCCCCGGTCCTGTCGTGGCATGCCGCCATAGGTGCCCAGCGGGCGGCCCTGCATGTTGTAGCGGTAATCGGGGAAGCGGGCGGTATCGTAATATCCCCCCAGCTTGTACACACCCGGCAGGCCGGGATTTCTGGTCGCGCTGCCCATGTCGGCGGGCTGGGGGTTGAGCGCATATTGCAGTTCGGTGATCAGCAGCGCGCCGGTGCCCATGTTGAACTGCGTGCCGCTGCCGTCATTGGTGGTCTGGCTGGTGGGATCGGCCCGGTTGCCGCCATTCTGGATGACGAAGGAATTGCTGCTGTTGCCCGGGGGGTTGTCGTCGGCCGCGGCGAACATGAAGGTGAATGTCTCGTCCGGGCGGTAGCGGACCCGCACGGCGGGGGAGGCAAGTGGCCATGACGGGCCGCCGGCATACAGGTTGAGTGATGGCCCCATGGGCCAGCCGAAATTGGCGTTGAGGTAGAGCGCCCCGTAATCGCTGATCAGGAATTCGGTATCAAGGTCCTGCTGGCCGATCTTCACGTCCAGCTTCCCGCCCAGGAAGGAGTGCTGGTACCACAGTTCGAACAGGCGGGTGGAGCGGTCGGCCTCGAACCCGCTTACGGGGTTGAAATCGGCCAGATGGTCCTGCGAGATCGAACGCCCGCGCGTCTGCAGCGCGCTGACATTGAACAGCCCGCCCTTCAGCCCGAACAGCTTTTCGGTATCAATGGTCAGCGTGGGCATGGTCACGCCATCATAGGCGGGACCGGTGCCGGCGCCCCCCGCGCCATCGCTGGCCGAGGCACTGCCGCCGGTGGCATTGCCCCACAGTTCATTCACATCCTGCAGGTCGAAGCTTATGCCATGCCTGTAAAGCCAGGGGCGCGCACCCCCCATGTTGCCCAGCAGGCTGCCGCTTGTGTCCAGCGCGTCTGCGCTGGGGGGGGCCTGCGCATCGGCCTGCGCGCGTTCGGAATCCCGCACGGTGGCCGGATCGATCTGCTGGATCAGCGGGGTGGAATTGCCCAGGCGGGCGCGGTCATCGGCAATCTGGGTGCGCGGGACCTGTGCGTGGGCTGTGGTGGCCCCGCATGGCCCGATCAGCATGCAGGACAGGAAAAGGAGGCGTGACAGGGCCGTCCACCGCGGTGGCGGGGGATCAGGTATTTTCATGGCAGGGGAACATCCCGTCAGGATGGGCCTGGCCTATGGCGGGCCAGGAAGGAAGCGGTCCCGCAGGGGGGCCGCCGCAGCTACAGGATGACGGGATTTCAGGTAATCCGGAGCATGGGTGTCCATCCATCTCCGGTCAGGCCCGCCCGGCGATATCGTAAGGGACAACGGCAGGTCTCCTGACTTGCGGGTCATGATACTCCCTCCCCCTTCCCGGCCGGGGCCAGTGGTCGCGGCGGCTGCCGCAATGGATGGAGCACTCTCCGCCTACAGTTGCGGGTACAGTTGCCGACTGTGCCCCCGGGTGCGGGTCCACCCTGCCGGGGCTTACGGCATTCCCTTTCTCGCCCGTTCGCACGGGACCGCTGTCTTTCCGGCCCGGACTATAGCGCTTGCGGACAGGCATGCAAGGTCATGCGGCAGGCTGGGCCGCCATAAGGGCCGTGACGTCCGCCATGGTGGGAGCCGCCTGTGCGGCACCGGCCCGCGTGGTGGCCAGTGCGCCGCACGCCGCCGCGACACGCACGGCCTGAGCCGGCGGGTGCCCCGTCACCATGGCCGTGGCAAGCCCCGCGTTGAAGCAGTCACCGGCCGCGACCGTATCAATGGCATGAACCCTGAAGGGCGGGATGAACCCCTGGGCGCCGGGGGCGGAATAGACCACGCCCCTGTGCCCCAGCTTGATGATGGCGGTGCTTACGCCGCGTTCGTGCAGGATGCGCGCGGCGGCCAGGGCGGTTGTCTCGTCCTTGGGTTCGATGCCGGTCAGGGCCGCGGTCTCACGCTCGTTGGGGGTCAGGATGTCGGCCAGCCTGCATAGTTCGTCCGGCAGTCCCCCTGCGGGCACCGGGGCGGGGTCAAGCATGACCGGTATGGCGTGTGCCCGCGCATGCCGTGCCACCGCGATCATGAGCGTGGGGTCCATCTCCATCTGCAGCATGACCATGCCGGCACCATCCAGCGCGGGCAGCAGCAGGGGGAGGGACGTGTCCGTATGGGCCATGTTCGCGCCCCCATCCACCAGGATCTGGTTCTCGCCCGCCCTGTTGATGGTGATGAAGGCCCGGCCGGTGCCCGTGGCCGCATCCTCCAGCAGCCAGCGCGTGTCAACGCCCGCGCCCTCCAGCGTCGTGCGGGCCATGCTGGCCAGCATGTCGCGCCCGGTCCAGCCTGCCAGCGCCACCGCCTGCCCCAGCCGGGCCACCGCCATGGCCTGGTTGGCGCCCTTGCCCCCCAGCCCGGTGGAGGAGGCATGCACATGCATCGTCTCCCCCGGCCGGGCGAAGCGGGTGACGTGCATGACAAAATCGATATTCGTGCTGCCGATTACGGCAATATGGGCACATGACATGGGTAGGGCACCTGAAAGGGGGAAGGGGACGGGACCATCCGGTTGCGGACCGGCCTGATCCCGCAGGGAGCTTTGCGGATCTATTCCGGCACGATCCATTCCACATGGGCCTGGGCTTCGCCATCGCCCAGATACCCGCACAGGCTGGTCAGGGCATCGCGGGCGGTCTGCGCGAACTGGAAGGGGGGGTTGGCCACCAGAAGCCCGCTGCCATTCAGCCGTGCCGGGTCAAGGGGCGGGCGCAGGGTCAGTTCGATGGCCAGCAGGTTGCGCTGGCCCGTATCCTTCAGCGCGTTGAGGAAGGCACGCGTGGGCGCGCGGTGCTTGATGGGATACCACGCCGCCACGATGCCGGTGGCAAAGCGCCGCCGGGCCGTGATGATGGCCTGCGCCAGCCGGTCGAATTCCCCCGGCTGTTCAAAGGGCGGGTCCATCAGTACCAGCCCGCGCCGTGCCTGCCGGGGTGGCAGCAGGGCGGTTACGGCTTCATAGCCATCGCGGCCATGCACGCTGACAGCCGGGTTGTGGCGGAACAGGCGCCGGAGGTCCTGCTGGTCCTGCGGGTGGAGTTCGCAGCAGGCCAGCGTATCACCGGGGCGCAGCAGGCGGGCGGCAATGGCGGGGGAACCGGGATAGGACGGCCTGCCACCCTGTTCCCCCATTACCGCCTTCACCATGTCCAGCCACTGCCGCACGCAGGGCGGCAGGATGGTGCCGGGTGGCAGGTCAAGCAGGCGGCCGACGCCCTCATGCCATTCCCCGGTTGACCGGGCCTGCGGGCCGGAAAGGTCATACAGCCCGATGCCCGCATGGGTATCAAGAACGGAGAAAGGCGAGGGCTTGCGGCGCAGTGCGTCCAGCAGCGCCACAAGCATGACGTGTTTCATCACATCGGCAAAATTGCCCGCGTGATAGCCGTGTCTGTAATTCAATGTCCTGTTGCCCTGAAGCATGCCTTCCCCCGTTACGGGGGCCTGCAGGACTGTTACTGCATGGTGGCGCCTTTTTCCATGCCGGGCACGGTTTTCATGCGGCCCCCACCCGTTTTTCGGGGGGCGGGGGCCGCATTGCCATCATGTGGCATGGCGGCCGGGCCGTACTAATCGCGCAGGGCCATGCGCCCGATGGCGGGGTCATCGGTAAAGAATCCGTCCAGCCCCATGTCCAGCATGCGACGGATTTCGGCTATGGAGCCTTTCGGGTTGCGGGCGTCATCGCCACTGGCGTCACGCAGTTGTGCGGGCAGGAAACGGTTTTCCGGCCGGAAGGTATAGGAATGGACCAGAAGCCCCGCACGATGCGCGTCATCGATCAGTGTCGTCGGCTCAAGCCAGGCCCCGGCGGCATCACGCGGGATGATGTCCGTATTGGACGGCCCGATCACATCGGCATAGTCCCGTACGCGCTTCAGGCCATCCGCGGTCATGAGATCGCCAAAGGTCAGCGGATCGGGCGAACCCAGCGTGTCGGGTACGGGCTGCGTGCGCTCGCCCATCAGGAACATCAGGCGGGCCTGCGGGTTGACGGCCTGCACCCTGCCGTGGAGCAGGCGCAGGTTCGCGGTCTCGAAGGACTGGACTTCAAGCGGGCAGGTGCGGGTGTATTCATGCGCCGCGATCACGCGCAGGAACGTGTCTTCGGGCGTGTGGCCCAGCTTGTGGAAATGGGTGGAGTTCTTGATCTCGGGGATCAGCCCGATCACGCGCCCGCGGGCCGCGGCTTCGGCGGCGACGAAATCAATGACTTCCTCGAATGTCAGGATATCGAAATGTCCGTCATAACGGGTGTTGTGCGCGCGCACCGTGGGCAGGCGTTCCTTCGCGCGCAGGGTCTTGAGTTCGGCCAGGGTGAAATCGGTGGTGAACCAGCCGGTCTCCTGTATGCCGTCAATGTTCAGGGTGCGGCGGCGCGATGCGAACTCCGGATGCGCCGCCACGTCCGTCGTGGCGGTGATGTTGCTTTCATGGCGGGCGACCAGCACACCGTCGCGGGTGGGCACAAGATCAGGCTCGATATAGTCGGCCCCGTCCATGATGGCGCGGGCATAGGCCGCCAGCGTGTGTTCGGGCCGCAGCGCGGAAGCCCCCCGGTGCGCCATGAGCAGCGGCACCGGCGCCAGCGCGGGTGCGGCATGGACGGTGGTGCGGGCAAGGAACAGCCCCATGCCCGTCATGGTGCCCGTTATGGCCTGTCTGCGTGTCAGCATGAACCTTCTCTGTTCCTAAAAGCTTGCACCCACGGTCAGGAAGAACATGCGCGGGGCGATCGGGTATGCGGAATACTGCCCGCTGGCGTAAGTGGTGCTGAGTGTAGACCAGCCACGGGTGCCTGTCAGGTTGGTGATGTTGCCCTGCACCTTCAGGCCCTGCACATGCGGAATGCCACGAATGGTGTAGCCGGCATTGATGCTGAACAGCGCATAGGATTTGACGGAAAGGTCATTGGTGTAGGTGGTGTAGCGCTTGCCGATGACATCACCGATGAACTGCGCATAGAAGTTGCCCCAGTTGGTGGAGGCCACGAATTTTTCCGTCCAGTCGGGAATGCCCACGACATTCTTCCCGGCCGTCGGGACCAGGGTGGTGCCGCTCATGTAATTATCGTTATAGACCGACTTGTTATAGGACAGGGCGTTGTAGAACGAAAAATGCGGCCCGAACTGGGCGGTAAAGGAAAAGTCCATGCCATCGGTGGAAACCGAGCCGACATTGGTCAGGACCGTCGCACTGCCCACGATCGAGGCAATGGTGGGCGTGGACGAGACCGCCAGAAGCCGGTTTGAAAAGTGGACGTGGTAATATTCGATCTGCCCGCTGATATTGGTCAGCGGACCAGCCCTGAGGTGGCGGTTGGTCCGGAAACCCGTCTCATAGGTCCATGCCGTTTCCGGCTTGCCTTCCTTCTTGAACAGTTCGAATGCCGACTGGCTGGTCATGCCCCACGGGCTGGCATTGCCGTAGCCCGTATCCTGGAACGAGCGCATGTTTTCCTGGATATTGGCAAACCACTGTTCATGCGGCGTGATGTTCCACAGCGCGCCAAACGCGGGCAGGAACGGCCTGACCGTTGCGATCCGGCCGCCCGGAATGGTCTGGGCCGTGGAAGGCGACAGCGAACCCGGAAGCCCGGCTACCGGCAGGGTGCCGTCCGTATAGACCAGTTCGGACTTGAAGCCTGCGTTCAGGTTGAAATTTTTGGTGATCTGCCAGCTGTCCTGCAGGTGGGTGGTCCAGGTATTGGTATAGAAATAATTGGTGTACTGGTGGATCAGGGGATTGGACTGGCGATCATAGGGTGTTGTCGGGTCATTGATGTCAAATGCGTACCAGCGGCGGGCCTGTGTATTGTTGTTGCGCTCGTACCAGCCGCCCAGTTCAATATGGTGGTGGCCGACATCGTAATGCAGGGTGGACATGATGCCACCGCGATTGTCCCAGTATTCCGTCGTGCGGGTGGCCATGCCCGAACCGCCGAATACATCGGAAAGCTGGGAGGCGGAATCATTGGGGAAATAGGCGCTGAACAGTGTCGGCAGCCCGGCCGCCGAGATCGGTCCCGCCACCACGCCCTCACCCAGGTCGTGATGGTAATAGATCTGGTTGTCCCAGCGCAGGTGGGAATTGAATGTGTGCGACCATTTTACATAGGCCAGGAAATCCTCACGCTGTGCATCGGAATAATAATTGCGGTAATTGAGACCTGCGTTCTTGTAGGCTGCCGAATTGTAGTAATTAACGGCCTCGCTCAGATTGGGGTACAGGAACGGGCGGACATACAGGCTGCCGCCTGCGGGTTCGACAATGCCGTCCTCGTTGGGTTCCACCTTGTCCGACCAGTCGAAAAAGGCCGTGATCTTGTCCTTCGAACCCTGATGCACGAATTTGGCGTTGACCTGATTGCCGCCCTGATGCCCGGCAAAGTCCCACGCCCGCGCATCCTGCCGCGCCCATGAGAAATAGGCGGAATTGCCGTTGCCAAAATCCCCGGTATCCACGCGGGCAAAGGTGCGGAACGTCGACCAGCTGCCAAATGTCTGGGACAGCTGGCCCCCCGCGTGGTGCAGCGGGTCCTGGGTGGTGAATTCAAGCGAGCCGCCAAGATTGCTGGTCGAAGCCGTTCCAAGCGCGCCCGACCCGGTGGCAACCGAAGCGGAACCGATGTTTTCACTCAGCGCCGCACGCTGTGGGGACAGCCCGTTATAATTGCCGTATGACTGATCCCCCAGCGGGACGCCATCAAGGGTAAAACCAAGCTGGTTCTGGTTGAAACCATGGATGTAGAGCGATGAATTCTGTTCGTTATTGCCCCACGGGTCGGCATTTTCGAACACGACGCCGGGCAGGATTTCCAGCGCCTTGAGCGGGTTGATACCGGGCAACAGGCGCTGCAGCTGGGTATGGTTGACGCTCTGTTCGGAGCGCGAGCGCTTGGCCGTAGCCATGATCTGTTCCACATTGGCGGACGAAGCCTGCACGCCCCTGACGGCTGCCTTTGTGGCCTTGGTCGATGCCCGGTCGGGTGCGCGGTCTTTCGTATAGGGCTGGATGGTCTGCGCATGCGCCGTGGAAAGCGCCAGAATGGAACAGAACAGGCCAAGGGCGATACGGCCGTTATTCAGTATTTTCGGTGCCACAGATATTTTCCCGCAATATAAAAAGCAGGGCATCATGTAATGAACCATTGACATGATTTCATGTGAAGCTTTTATGATGGTGCGGTCCTGCCACACAGGCATGGAAATGAAATCATGGATTATGAATTTTTTATTTCAGAAATATAAATCGACATCCGCGTAATGGAATGAAGTAAATCCGCGATGTGTTTTTCCAGGGGGGGGACCACACAGTCCTGCCCTGTGGGCCTGCCCGTGTGGAGGTATCCATAACACGGTCGTATCCCATCATGCGGGTCGCCGGCTGTCTGGCCTGTGCCCGGTCCATGGGGAAGGGCGCGCATGATGGCGTGTGGCGCTTGGGGGAACCGCCTGAAAAGCCCGGCCGGTAGGCTTCAGGACGTATCGCCAACCCGGGGAAGGCGAGACCAGGGACCTGTTTTCATCAATGAACGGTTCCAGATGGGCCGTCAGGCCACGGGCACGGGTTCCACCCTGCGTTCACTGATCCAGGTATCCAGTGCGGCCGTATCCATCGGGCGACCGAAATAATAGCCCTGGATCACGTCACAGCCGATTGCGCGCAACTGGTTGCACTGCTCGGCTTCCTCCACCCCTTCGGCGATGACGGTCATGCCCAGCGTGTGGCCGATGCGGATGATGGCGGTCACCACCTGCCGTACGTTGCCGGTGCTGCCAAAGCCGTTCATGAAGCTGCGGTCGATCTTGACCTCGCTTATCGGCAGGCCGGCCAGGTTGGACAGGCTGGAATAGCCGGTGCCAAAGTCATCCATCGACAGGCCAATGCCCAGGTTGCGTATGGCGGTGGCGGTCGCCACGGTCTGGTCGAAGTTCTCGATCATCGCCGTTTCGGTCAGTTCCACGATCAGCCGCTCCGGCGGTACGCCGGTCTGGTGCAGGATGGCACCAAGCTGGGCCACCAGTTCGGGGTCCTGGAACTGGATGGCGGACAGGTTGACCGAGACCGTGGGCACCTGGATGCCGCGCGCGATCCAGTCCGCCATCTGTTCACAGGCCACCCGCAGCGACCATATGCCCAGTTCGCGGATCTGGCCGGTTTCCTCCGCCACGGGAATGAAGCGCCCCGGCGAGACCATGCCCAGTACCGGGTCGTTCCAGCGCGAAAGGGCTTCCACCCCATGCAGGGCGCCCGTGCGCAGGTCGACCTGGGGCTGGTAGACAAGGGTCAGCCTGTTATCGGCAATGGCCTCGCGCAGGGCGGAGGCCAGGATGACATGATCATCCGCCTGCCGGTTCATGGAAGGATGGAAGAAACGGTAGCAGCACCGTCCCGCCTTCTTGGCCTGTGCCAGGGCGGTATAGGCCTGGCGCAGGCGTTCTTCCATATCCTGTCCGTCATCAGGGGTGCTGATGCCGATGCTGCCGGACAGGCTGACGGGAATTCCGTCCACGCTGAAGGGTTCCTCCAGATTATGGATGATCCGTTCGGCCAGCAGGGTGATGTCGGCACTGCTTTCTTCGGTCAGCACCACGAATTCATCGCCTTCGGTGCGGATCAGCACATCGCGTCCGACAATGCCGTGGCGCAGGCGGTCGGCGAGTTCCAGCAGAAGCTGGTCCGCGCGGCCCTGCCCCAGCGCCTGCACGATCTTGCGGAAGCGGTCCAGGTCGATGATCAGCACGCTCAGGGGCACGACAGGCGGCCGCGCGGCAAGTTCGGCCATGCGGCGGTGGAGCCATGCACGGTTGGGCAGGCCGGTCAGCCGGTCGGTGTAGGACAGGCGGATGATGGATTCACGGCTGCGCTGCTGCTCCACCGCCAGCATGGCCAGATGTACGCAGGCATTGAGAAGTGGTCCCCATTTTTCGGACAGGGCGATAAGCTATAATCCGATCTGAGAGAGAACGGGTTTTATGGGCAAGGTTACGCGCAAGAGGTATGCGGCGGAGTTCAAATCACGGGTTGCCCTGGAAGCGATCCGTGGGGAACTGACGCTGGCGGAACTGGCTTCGAAACATGGGGTGCATCAGACGATGATCGCCCAGTGGAAACGGCAGGCGATCGAGGGGATGGCGGCGACCTTCTCCGGGAAGACGGTGGCGGAGCCCCCGGTCAGCCCTGCTGATGTGGAGAAACTGCACGCGAAGATAGGCGAGCTTCTCGTGGAACGGGATTTTTTACGCGATGCCTCTGCTCGGTTGGGCGTGATCAGAGGCGGCAGATGATTGACCCGAAGCGAGCGCGTCTGCCGATAATCCGGCAATGCACGCTGCTGCAACTCAACCGGTCGGGCGTCTACTATCGGCCTGTGCCACAGAGCGAGGCCAATCTGGAGCTGATGCGGCTGATCGACGCCCAGTTCCTGGAAACGCCCTATTATGGCTCACGGCAGATGACATGGCATCTGCGCCGCCTGGGACATGAAGTGGGCCGCAAGCGGGTCCGGCGGCTCATGGCGATCATGGGCCTTCGGGCGATCTACCAGAAGCCGCGCACGACCGTGCCCCATCCGGAGCATCGGAAATATCCATATCTGCTACGGGATCTGGTCATCAATCGGCCTAACCAGGTCTGGTGTTCCGATATCACATATATTCCCATGAAACGGGGATTTCTCTATCTCGTGGCGATCATGGACTGGTTCACGCGCAAGGTCCTGTCCT
>NZ_NKTZ01000012.1 GCF_003207855.1 Komagataeibacter rhaeticus
ATCAACCGGCTCCACGAACTGTTGCCATGGAACTGGAAACCCGTGAATACACTGCACAGACAGGCCGCATAATCAAGGCGGCCCAGAGCGGCCGGTTACGATACATTCCGCGTGGATGTCGGGATATCCATGCATCTGAAAAACTCCCGCGCAAGCGTGGACTTGCCGGTACCTGAAGGGCCAACCAGCAGGATGGGCCGGGGACGGATGAACTTTCCAAACCTGGCCCGCGTATCATAGGTCCTGCGCATTTCCCGGATGGCATGACGGGCATGGGGAAATTTCCGTTCCAGCGCGCTGGTATCGACGACCGCCGGAATCTTCAGGGGCAGGGGAGCACACAGATTCTCCAGACTGGAGGGGGCACCGGAATTGCGCGCATGCCTTTTCAGCTTGGCATCGGGAATGCCATCCCTGAATACGACAACTTCATGGGCAAAAACAGTATCGTTCCTGCTCACGTCCGGTCCTGCATTCCCCGTTGCGATATCCGTCCCGTCATCATCCGTAACCGGATTGTCACACACACACCCAGTGCCAGAGAGCATGTCGTCATCACCATCCTCTTCACATGCACCGAACGGCGCCGGCAGATCATCGTCATCAGTCAGCATGATCATCTCCGCATTCATATGTCCGTTGGAATCGCCCTTTTTTCCGGATATGACATCGATGACGAGGGACATGGATTGACGGTCAAGCAATTCCCTGCCGTCCCTGTCCTGCATGATTTCCTCTGCACACTGGTAGAAGGGAGAAAATTTCCGTCTGACTGACGTTTCCCGTTTACGTTCATCCGAACCCGACAGGAACCTGCTTATATTGTCATACAGTTCTTTCGCTTTATTGACACATAATGACCGGGCGCCGTCATCCATGAACCTGTCGTACAGGATATTTGAATAATCATCATAACTGCCGCCATTGATCGATATTAGCCGTGCTGTTACATCGCACAGTACCATGGAGAAGGCCGCGGGCGGGATATCCTCTTCCTGAATTACAATATACTGGAAAATATCAGGAGAGTTGATATACAGCATCTCCTGCACTGTTTTTTTGATGATATTTTTATATGTAAAATTGGAATCCCCCGCAATCACACTGGACGTACCAAGCGCAATGTCCTCAAATTCCTTGACCTTCCTGAAGAATACCCGGATAAACGATAGATATTGCTGCTTTCTGGCATAGTCCGGCAATCCGTCAACAGGCATGCGCCCGCCAGTAATGAATGACATATAGACATCCTGCGCACGCCCATGATCCCGGCCATAGCAGGTATAGAATACCAGCATGCAAATCTTTTCATAAACGTGGTGCCTGACAGCCTGCAGGTATTCGTCGGGTCCGATCTTTTTCTGTTCGGGGACGGGAATGCTACGGAACATGGCAAGGGCAAAGCGTTCCATCAACATGACCCAGTCCATGTAATTGACCTTATATGGATCCGGACGCAACACGAGGGACACGGTCTGTCGCATGTCATCAAGGCATGAAAGCCTGTCTTCCGTGGCCCGTCCCGTATTATAATCAAGCAGGGCCGCCATGATATGGCACAGGATGCTGTTGTTCTTCTCATACAGGCACAGATATGGCGTCTCGTTGCCATCCTGGAACCAGTCATTGTTCCAGAGCAGGTACATGGCAGCATCCGCTTCATGCCATACCCGGCTTTCATTCAGTTTTCTGAGTATCCCGCACACCAGGAACGAGACATCGATGTCGGTATTTGTTTCCTGCCCGACATAATTGTCCTGGAATTCGTGCCGGACAATCTTATGCGTCCTGCGATGTTCCCTTACGATGCGTCCGACATGATCATGAATGGCAAGATTGAATTTATCCAGTTCGGCGCCATGCAGGTTGAACAGGGCGGCCCGCTCGTTCTTCCCGGAATCCTGGAAAACCCCGTATGCCTTGCGGCCAAGGACGCCAATGGCAACCCGCATGTCGTCCTGCGTCATCTTCCGCCGGAACATACGTTCAAACCTACCTTCATGTTCCTTGATCATTCCTGAAAAATACGTGATATTTTCAGATGAATCCTGATGATTTTCATGATCAAGATTGTGCCTGACAATCCTGTCGCTGCTAAAAACATGATTGAAAAAGAAAGCTTCTTGGGAATCAAATGCCATTTTATCCAATCCTTTGATTGACACCATAGAGGAACAAAAACTGCATTATGATTCTGAAATCACCCGGACGGTGCGCGCCTGATATTCATGAAGCTTATATGTACAAAATACTTCATATTGTCAAGGTCACAGTCATGTATCTGGCTGATATGTTTCAGTCCTAAAACCTATCAATCCATTAAACCGCACTGAAATCAGGGGATTACCTATTCATCCGGAACCAGATCAGGATATTTCCTTATCCATCATGATGAAAAAAAAGATAAAATTCATGAACTTTTAATATATTGTAGGAAAACCATTTACTTTGATAAATATTTTATTAAATATGATCATTCAGACAATGCGCGGCTCCGCAACCATCATGCAGACGAACAGGGTGCGACATGGACGAAACAAAACTGATTGAAATCACGGGGGATATCATTCGTGAATATATCAAGATCAATCAGGTGGCCCCACATGAACTGCCGGGGCTGATCCAGTCGGTCAGGGCATCCCTGTGCGGGCCGATGACCATGCCGCCACGTACCGACATGCCGCCCGCCGCGCAGGTGCCCCCTCCGGCTGCCGGACAGGGAAGGGTGGAAGCCACTACGGTCACGGAACCCGGGCCTGTTCCCGCAGTGCCGGTTGAACGCTCGGTATTCCCTGAATACATCGTGTGCCTGGAAGATGGCAGGCACATGCGCGTCCTCAAGCGTTACATCCAGCGGATGTTCGGCATGACGGAAGATGACTACCGCAAGAAATGGAACCTGCCGGAAGATTATCCGATGGTTGCGCCTGCGTACAGCCTCCATCGCCGGTTCATTGCAAAGATGAAGGGGCTGGGCAAAGGCTATCGAAAAGCAGGCACGCCCGCGGAACAGAAGGCACAGAAAGAACGGGAGCATGCCTACAGGCAGCGGTTCCTGAAAATGGATGGTTCTGGTGAAATCGATTACGAGCGCTGGGAAAGGGAAGAACTGGGAAAGGATGGCAGCATTCTTGAACGGATGAAGTACCGCGCCCATTCGCCGGAATACCTGGATGCAAGGGACGAGGAGCGGGAACAGGCCGAACAGGAATCCCTTGCGACACCTGCCGACCTGTTCGCGCAGGAACAGATGCTGAATGACCCCGCATATCTTGCCTTCATGGAAGAAAAAGGGCTGGAGCCGCGCGATTATTACGAGAACTATGACGAACTGAATGAAATGCTGGAATATGATGTCATCACGGTAAAGGAATTTGAAAACCGCCTGCAGCCAAAAGCCGAATTCCTGACACAGGCCATCCCTGAAGATGTTGCCCGGCCCGCTGCCCGGACTGCGGATGCAGCGCCTGTACCGGCAGCACCCACCAGCACTTCCGCCCGCAGGGCGTCCATCAGCAAGCGCATGGCAAAAAAGACCGGGAACCGGAGCCGTTCGTTATCGGACTGAACGACGCCTGATGATGCATGGACAGGCTCCATTGACTGAATCCGGCATGGAGATGCCGGAGGGCGGCATCCCGCACCGAAGGTGCCAGATCGCCCCTGAATTTATCTTGTAAGGCCATGCGGTGGTGACAAAGCATAAAACACCTTACGATATGATGCGAAGTAGATGGCATATGCCACCGCGCAGTCCATCAGGAAGACACAGCAGGGATTCTCATGGAAAAGCAGATTCACTCAATTCTGGAACAGGTGAACGGAGTACTTCCCCTTATACTGGGATATGCAGGCCAGTTCTTGCTGGCCCTGATCGTTCTTTTTGTAGGCTGGAAACTGGTCAATGCCGTAACGCGGGCCATGGGCCGGATGATGGAGGCCAGCCATATAGAGCCAACCCTGCGCGGATTCCTGCTGAGTGTGGTCGGACTGTTCCTCAAGGCGCTGCTGCTGATCAGCGTGGCCTCCATGGTCGGCATCGCGACAACGTCGTTCGTGGCGGTCCTGGGCGCTGCGGGCCTGGCGGTCGGCATGGCGTTGCAGGGCAGTCTGGCCAACTTTGCCGGCGGCGTGCTGATCCTGCTGTTCCGCCCGTTCAAGGTAGGGGATACCATTACCGCAGGCGGCAGTTCGGGAACCGTGACATCGATCGAGATGTTCCGCACCGTACTGCTGGATGCCAATAACGAGATCATTTACGTCCCTAATGGAACATTATCGAACAATATCGTGATCAACAGTTCGGAGTCAGACCGGCTTGCCGGCTCGGTCAGCCTGCTGATCGATTACAACGATGATCTGGACAGGGCACGCGCACTGCTGCTTGACCTTACGAAAGATGACGCACTGGTACTCAAGGACCCTGCGGCGTCCGTTTCCTTCCTGCCAAGGCCCGCCAATATTCAGGTTACGCTGGGATTCTGGTGCGCGCCCGGCAATGTGTCCGCGCTGGTTGCGAAATATTCCGAATCTTCAATCAAGGTGCTCCAGAAGGAAGGCTATCGTCTCGGGGTCACGGCACGGAGCGCCGCCTGACGGGAACCAGGCACCGGATAAGGGTGGATCAGGTCTGTCCTTTCCCCTGCCTGTCATCCATACGCACCAGGGCACGATCCGGCAGCGGGCGTTGCAGTTGCAGCGCCGCATCCGGGGGCGCCTGCATCCACAGATCCAGTTCCTCCGGCCGGGTCAGGATGACCGGCATGGCCTGCGGATGGATGGTCCCGACTTCCCGGTTGGCCGTTGTGGTCAGGAAGCCGAACAGGTCATCCGTCGTCTCTCCATCCGCCAGCTTCCGCACGGATGTCCACCGGCACCAGATGCCGGCAAAAAAGGCCAGCGGTTCTCCGTCCTTGCGGGCAAACCAGACGGGCCGGGATTTTCCATCGGGCAGACGTTCCGGTTCGGAAAAGGCCGTGAGGGGCACCAGGCAGCGATGCGCCACGCCTTCCCAGCGTGCCCACCATGCTGAGGCGGGATTGCGGATATTGGTAACACCCCGATCCACCCTGTGCCCCTTCAGATAGCCCGGCGGGGTCGGCATGCCCCAGCGTGCCATGACCAGTTCCCGCCCATCCGGTGCATTCCGCACGATGGGCGCCATGGTATTGGGCCAGATATCGGACAGGGGCGCGAGATTGCCGGTACGGTCAATCATGACCCCGGCGGCCTCCCTGATCTCCTGCTGGCTGCTGGTCATCGCATAGAGGTTGCACATGCCGCCTTCCTTTCACAGGTCCAGATATGGGGCCGGGGCCGGGCATAATCCAGCAGACGGCATCACGCCGCCTGGCGCCTTTCCGCTACCTCGCCGCAACCCGGACGGGGACCACAATATGGCGGACAGGAGCACCGTGCCGCTGGCTGCCTTGCAAGCGGCACGCCGCTCTGTCAAGAACACGGGCACACTGCCCGTTGCATGACGGTTCATGCTCCATGCCGGAGGGCAGGGCTCCGGACCTGATACGATCATTCGCCACGAAGCCTTTCTGCCAGACAGTCGAATGCCGGCTGGTAGATCAGGGCCGGCATGCGCGTCCGCATTGCCAGGGCGTGCTCCGGCTCGGCCTCGAAGCGTCCCTGCCAGCGGATGAACGTCCGATTGCCATCCGTCACGGGAAACAGCCTGATGGCCGAACGGTAATTCCAGATTGGCAGGCGTGATTCAATGATCGAAAATGCCACCGTATAATCCGTATCGGACAGGGCAAGAAGCTGTTCGCGGATCAGGCCGGCATCGTCCATCTCAAGGCATCGGATGGCACCGACCCGATCCCCTGGATCATCACCTTCGATCCGGCAGCTTTTTACCCCTGGCAGCCACTTTCCGATGGACCCGAAATCCCGGATGAAGGCCCACACGGATGCAACCGGCACATCAAGAATGCTGCTGGCCATGACATCCATCATCGTATTTTCCCCATCGCCGCAGGAATTGATCAAAGCGACTGGCCGCCAGTCACCTCGATCCGCTGACCATTCACCCAGTGCATGTTTTCGGACAGAAGTGCCGCAACGGCAGCGCCAATATCATCCGGCAACCCGACCCGCCCAAGCGGCGTGATCTCTGCCAGGCTTGTGTTGACCGCAACGTTATCGCGCACCAGCCCGCCGCCAAAATCAGACGCAACGGCGCCGGGCGCCACGGCATTGACGGTAATACGCCGTTCGCCCAGTTCCTTGGCCATATAGAGTGAAATCACTTCGGTCGCCCCTTTCATGGCTGAATAGGGACCATGATCAGGCAGGTAAAAACGTGTCGCCGCCGAGGTGACATTGAGAATATGCCCCCCATCACAGATCAGTGGCAGCAGGGCCACGGTCAGCAGATACGGCCCCTTGAAATGTATGGTGTACTGGTTGTCGAGTTGTTCGGGGGTTGCCGCATCAAAACGGGTGTGAATGATGTTCCCTGCATTCTGCACAACATATTTCAGGACGGACCCGGCAGGCCCGTCATCCAGAAGCATGCCGACCTGCGCCGTAAAGTCTGCAAACGAGGCATGGTCTGAAATATCCAGTTGCAGCATGCGCAGTTTTGCCCGGCCGGTGCCAAGCGCAGCCTCGGCGGCCTTCGCCTCGGCGGCATTGGCATGATATGTGCCGATCACATCAACGCCCGCCGCAATCAGGTATTTTGCGATACTGTAACCGATCCCGCGATTGGCGCCGGTAACAAGGGCTGCGTATTTCTGGTTCATGGCCGGTTTCCCCTGCGGGCGTTTGTCAGAAACAGGCAGGCGGGATACGCCGGCCAGATTTAAAGAACGTTCGATACATAAATAGGCCCGCGCAATCCGTCAATGAATTACAGACCGATCGATACATATAACCTGACAGGACTGCCGCCGCTACCGGTGTCAGGACAGCCTGTCAGCCGCGGAAAACAGCCCCGGCTTCACCGCAAGGCCGTCCCACACCTGCATGAGCGTCGTAACGGCTGCATCCAATGTCGCCGCCCCGTCACCATCCCTGGCCTCACAGGCCATTCCATGCAGAAAGGCCGTGAACAGGACAGGCAGGGTTTCGGTAGTGGGCAACGCAGCCAGTTCCCCACATGCCACGGCCCGCTCCACACAGGCCCTGATGCCCCTGCGGCTGCGCTCGCGCTCCGTAGCCAGAAGGGCCTGCACGGACAGGTTTTCAGGCGCGCAGTTGCACCCACCCAGCACAATCAGGCAGCCGGGGGGATGTGAACGGTCTGTCTGCATGCGGGCGGAGCGTCGCAATGTCTGTTCGATGGCATCGCGCGGGGCAAGCGTTTCATCCCATAGCGGCGCCGTGACCTGACCATAGGTTTCCAGATAACGCTGCACGACTTCGCGGAACAAGGCTTCCTTGGACCCGAACGCGGCATAGAAGCTGGCAGGGGAGATGTTCCCCATGCGGGCCTTGAGCTGGTTCAGCGATGTCGGCTCATAACCCTGCGCCCAGAACAGCGTCAGCGCGGCATCCAGCGCCTTGTCCCGATCAAACTCTCGGGGTCGTCCTGTCCGGGCCATATATGTGTCTCCGTCCATGTGGGGAAGCTTCCATACTAATCAGTCCGGAAGTGGATTGCCAGCATGACGCGCTGAAACCGCCCTTAATGGTCCACGCCACCACGATGGGGCGCAACCTTGATAAACAGGCCCCGTACCGTTCGGTCCGGAAATATGTTGCCGTATGTTCCGCATCCATATATCTGTACTGGTCGATCCATTTATGTGAGTTTCAGATGACCGAAAGCCCATGCCCGCCGTCAGACGACCGCCTGCCGGTTGCCGGCCTTCTGGCGCTTGCGATGACAGGTTTCCTGTGCATCATGACGGAAACGCTGCCGGCCGGCCTTCTGCCGGAAATCAGCGCGGGGCTGCATGTGCCTGCCGCCTATGCGGGACAGATGGTAACCGCCTATGCCGTAGGCTCCCTCAGTGCCGCCATCCCGCTGACACTGGCCACCCAGCGGTGGCGGCGGCGTGCCGTGCTGCTTCTGGCGATCACCGGCTTTCTGGCCTTCAATTCCGTCACGGCGCTTTCACCAGACTACTGGCTGACACTCGCGGCCCGTTACTGCGCGGGGGCGGCGGCCGGTCTGGCCTGGGCATTGCTGGCGGGATATGCGCGGCGGATGGTAACACCTGCGCAGCAGGGGCGTGCACTGGCCATTGCCATGGTGGGTACGCCCATTGCGCTCTCGCTTGGGGTGCCGGCCGCTACCTGGCTGGGGGCCACGGTGGGATGGCGGCTGGCCTTTGGCGTGATGTCAGCCTTTACCGTTGTGCTGGTTGGCTGGGTGCTGGCTGCGGTTCCCGATTTTCCGGGAACGGTCCTTACACGGCGCGTGCCATTGCGCCATGTTCTGGCAACACCGGGGGTTCAGCCCGTTCTGGGTGTCGTCATAGCCTGGATGCTCGCGCACAATATTCTCTATACATATATCGTCCCATTCCTTGCGCCATCGGGGCTGACCGGACAGGCGGATCGCGTGCTGCTGGTTTTTGGCGTCGCCGCACTGGGGGGCATCGGGCTGACCGGCCGGCTGGTGGACCATGCGCTGCGCCGTTCCGTACTGCTCAGTCTGGCCGTCTTTGCGGCGGTCTGCGGCGTTTTCACAATCGGTGCGGCATATCCTGCCGTTATCTGGGCAGGGGTAACCGTGTGGGGCCTGACATTCGGGGGGGCTGCCACGCTGCTGCAGACGGCCCTGGCGGATGCGGCAGGAGAGGGGGCCGATGCGGCACTTTCAATGAATGTGGTGGCCTGGAACAGCGCCATCGCCGGCGGCGGTTTTCTGGGTGGGATACTGCTGGATACGGGCGGTGCCGCGGCGTTCCCCTGGGCCATGCTGGTCATCCTGGCAGGTGGCTTCACCATGGCATGGCAGGCCCGCGCGCATGGATTTCGCGCGGGTCATCGCCTGCATCATGGACATACGGAAGCCCGGTAAGTTTACACGCGGCAGTCCCACCGGAGCATCCGTGTCATCCCCGCCGGGCAGGAACTGGGTATGCCCACGGCACTCCTGCAAAAAACAGGCCCGTTTAGTTCAGATCACGGGGGGCGGTGCCGCAGGCATTAAGCAGGACTTCCGGCCGGAAGGGGGCGTGTTCCGGCCAGATGCCGCAGGCATCGGCAACCGCATTGGCAAGGGCAGGGGCAAGGGAGGACATGCCGACCTCGCCAATCCCACGCGAGCGGGCAGGATCGTCAGGGGACAGTTTTTCAAACGCGAAGATCCGGACACGCCCGGGTATATCGCGGATGGTCGGCAGCATATAGCTGTCAAAATTCTGCGTCATGACATGACCGGAAACAAAGGGCGTATTTTCCATCAGGCTGAAGCCGGTGGCCTGAAGAAGTGCCCCCTCCATCTGCCCCATATAACCGGGTGGGCTGAGAACCGGCCCCGCCGCGGAATGAAGTTCGGTATCCGTGACACGGACCTGGCCATCGGCAAGGGATATCTCGACACGGGCGACGACTGCCCCGCCACAGAAGAGGAAACGGGCATTGTCCCGGCTCCATGATGCTGATGGAATGGCGGTATCGAAGGTCGCTTCGGGCAGGGAATCCCGGCATGCTGCGGCAAGCTCCGCCAGCGAGAGCACGGGCGCGCTGTTGCCGGTCGTGTTGTAAATACCCCCGCGCCCGACACGAAGCGTATCGGGGGGCAGATTGAGCGCGGATGCCGCGGCAGAAACCAGGAGGCCATGGAAAGTCCCGGCAGCCCCTTCCAGCCCCAGAACGGCGGCAATGGAGCCACGGGAAGCGGATGTGGAGCCGGCATCCAGCCCGATGGCGGTATCGCCGGCGCGGGGGACGACATCTTCCGGTGCGCAGCCAAGGGCTTCGGCCGTGACAGAACACAGCACGGCGACAATGCCCTGTCCCATTTCAACCAGGTCGGCCGCAGCTTCGATCTTCCCCTCTGGCGTAAGCCGCAGACGCGCCGCAGCGGGGTCGGGTAGAAGCGAGCCCAGACCATTGCCCTGATAGATCAGGGCCATGCCGACACCTGCCGTAACCCCGCATTCGGGCTGATGGCCACGTGGTGTCGCCCACAGGGGGCTGGCGGATGCCGCCCTGAGCATTTCGGCAACGTTTTCCGACGGGGCAACCACATGGCCGAAAGCACCCGGATCCCCCGGCTGACGCAGGTTGCGCGCACGGATCGTGACAGGATCAAGCCCCAGTTTCGCCGCCAGCCGGTCAATCTGGGATTCGAGGGCAAAGTTGATCTGGTTGGCGCCAAAACCGCGAAAGGCACCGGTTGTGCCGTTATTGGTATAGGCAAGGCGCCCATCCGCGCGCAGGTTGGGAATGCGGTAAGGGCCGCCCGCATGCTCGATGGCCGTATCAAGCACGGCCGGGGAAAGGGAGGCATAGGCACCACTATCCGCGACCAGACTGACATCATGGGCAATGATATGACCTGCGGCATCACATCCCGTCCGCATGCGAATGACGAAGGGCGCGCTCTTCTGGCCAGCCATGACGGACTCCCGGCGCTCCAGGCGGATGCTGACCGGAAGGCCGGATTTTATTGCCAGAAGACATAGCACAGGCTGGACCGTCAGGTCATCCTTGCCGCCAAAGGAACCACCGGTAGGACCGGAAAAGACGCGGATGCGCGCAGGATCTCGGTCAAGGATACGCGCAAGCTGCAACCGGTCGCGCAGGCCGTATTGTGAACCGACGTGAACTTCCAGTTCTCCGTCCGCTCGCTGTCTGGCCCATCCGCCCTCTGTTTCCATATAGGCATGCATCTGGCGGGGTGTGGTATACTCGGCCTCGACAATCGCGGCGCAGCGGGTCCAGACCGGGTCCGGATCACCATGGGCAAGGGTCGCGCGGGCACATAGGTTTCCGTTTGCATGAAGAGGAAGGGCCTGTGGCGTCAGGGCGTATTGCGGGTCGGTAACGGCAGGCAGTTCTTCCAGTACGACATGGATCTTTTCCAGCGCGGCCTCGGCCTGTGCCGGGGTATCCGCAGCGACGGCGGCAATGGCCTCGCCCACATGGCGGATCCTGTCATGCGCAAGGGCCGGTTGATCCTGCATGACAATGCCATAGGCGTTTTCGCCCCTGATATCGCGGGCAGTCACGACGGCGTGGACGCCGGGCATTGCCTCGGCTTCGGAAATATCAACAGAAACAATGCGGGCATGGGGAATGGTTGCGCGCAGGATACGACCGGACAGCATGGGCGTGCCGTCATCGGTGTACCGACGATCGGTGTGATAATGCAGGTCCCCCCGAATTTTCGCAGGCATGTCCGGGCGTTGATGGCGCGGGTCAGCACTGGCGCCACGCATCAGTTCCCTTTCCTCGGGAAGGGGAAAAAGCGTCGACGGAATATGCCTGGCTACATCCGCGTGGAAGGGAAGCGCACGGCTCCCGCCAAGGATGGTGGCAAGGGTATTGGCTGCAACGCAGGCCCGCCACGCCGATGAGCGTTTCAGGTCACCGACGGTACGGATTTCACGAAACACCTGCTGGCGGAAATGCCGCCAGTTGACCGTGCCCGTTTTCTGTTGCGCAAGCCATGCTTCGCTATGCGGCAGCCGTGCGGCTGGCGTGGCCCCCCCGCCAACGGCTAGCCGGGGATTTTTGAAAACGCGGCCGGAGCCGCGTTCCACGCAGGCGGATACCGTAATGGCGGAAGGTGAAAAAGCCTGACGCAGCCCTGTTTTCCTGAATCCGCCGGAAGCAGTTCTGGCATGCGGCGGCAGGACAATCCCCACGATGATCCCGAAAGGCGCAGCAAGCCAGCGCGCGAGCGGCAGGCTGTGGCTGCCATCTCCGTCCCGGATCAGGACACTGGCATCCAGGACAAGGAGCGCAGGAAGGACGCACCCGGTTTTTCCCCCCACCTGTCCGCCAATTGTCGCAAGGCGACGGATGGAGGGAGCCGCGACGCCCGCCGCGGCTTCACGCAGGATATCTGGCAGGATGGTGGCATTTTCTATGGTGGCCAGAGATACGCCAGCGCCAATCCACCGTTCCGATACCGTTCTGAACACGGCCTCCGTTATCCGGGAAAGATCAATAAGGATTTCGGGGCGGGGAAGGCCCGAAGCCCGCTCGACCTCAAGTGCGGTTCCCCCTGCCAGCAGGCGGGCCCCCGGCCGGGTCATGGCTCCGGCGGCTTCAGGGAGGGAGGTGGGGCGCAGTACGACGGGCTTCATGCCGGGCCTGCCGTCCCGGCCCGGTCTTCGGGCACGGTGATACGGTAGACGCAACGGCGGTCACCACAGATGATATGCTCGGTGCGCCTTATGGTCGCAGCGCCAAGAACGGACTGAAAGACACCCAGTTCCGCCGCGCAGATATCCACGCAGCTTCCCGCCGCGGCACAGATGGGACAGTGGTTTTCAATCAGGTCGAATGATCCGTCCCGATTGCGATGCCAGTCAGCCATATAGCCTTCCTGACTGCGCAGTTCGGCAAGGCGGCCGATACGGACGGCGGGTGTCGTCGCTTCGGCAAGCGCGTTGGTGTAGCGCTGCCTGTCTTCGGCTTCACGCAGGGCGATAAGACGCGAGAGCGCATTTTCACCAAATGTCTGCCTGATGGCATGGACCATGCGCATGCTGAAATCGGCATGGGTATCGGGAAAACGGGCGTGGGCCAGCGGGGTAAGGGACCAGATATGCCGGGGACGCCCGGGATGCGACGTGGCCCGCGCTTCCAGCGCGACCAGACCGTCTGCGGCCAGACGGTTGAGCTGCCGGCGCGCGTTTTCGGCGGACGTGCCAAGAAGACGGCCCAGTTCAGCGGTGGAACGGGCGCCCTGATGTTTCAGCAGGGAGAGAAGCGGGTGCATTCCGGGTCGACCTTGGTGGCGTATTATTCCTGATGCCGCGCATGGGGCATGCATCCTTGACATATCTTCGTTTTGATAATTAAACAACATCGGTATTGGAATATTATTCCGGCTGATGGTTTCGGTATCTCTTCTGAAATGGCAAGCGGAATCCCGGTCATCGAGGGAGATGTGGCGGATGCGTGACGGAGCGACGGGAGTGGCGTCTTCTGTATGGGTATGCGGGATTGATGATGTGCCATCGCCGCTCCGTCTGTTCATCTACGCGCTCCAGCATGTAATGGTGCTGTATGCCGGGGCGGTTGCCGTTCCCCTGATTCTTGCGACGGCACTGCATTTTTCCGCGGCGGACACATCGATACTGGTCTGTGCCAGTCTGGCGACGTCGGGGGTCGCAACCCTGATACAGGTGCTGGGGCTGCCCCATGTCGGCTCCCGCCTGCCGGCCATTCAGGCAACATCTTTCGTATGCCTGCCGCCCCTGCTGACCATCAGTCAGAATTACGGCCTTCCGGCAGCATTCGGTGCGGCAATCGCTGCCGGCCTGATTACCCTTGTGGCAGCGCCCGTGGCCGGATGGGCGCTGCGTGCGTTCACACCGATCGTAATCAGCATGGTGGTGTTGTCGATCGGCCTTTCACTGATCCCGGTATCCGTGAACTGGAGCATTGCCGGCGGAGACGGGATGGGAACCGGGTCATCCACCGCCGTTGCGGTCGGCACCGCTGCCCTGATCCTGCTCTTTCAGCGTTTCCTACCGGGATACCTGCGTTCGGCAGCGATACTGGCCGGGATTGCTGTCATGACCCTTCTGCTGGGCCTGTCGGGACATGCTGACTGGACACCGCTGTACCACGCCGCATGGGTGGGGTGGATCCAGCCATTCCATTTCGGATTGCCGCGTTTCCATCTGGCGCCGGTTCTGGTCATGGTGCTGACGATGTCGGTCACCCTTGTCGAGACGACGGGAAACTGCCTGATCCTGACAAAAGCGCTGGATCTTCCCAATTCGCACGGGCGGCTTGTCAATGCCTTCAGGGCGGATGGGCTGTCGACGATGATCGGCGGCATATTCTGCGGGGCGCCCTATACAACATTTTCACAGAATACCGGACTGATCCTGCTATCCGGTGTGGCCAGCCGATTTGTCGTGGCGGCCGCGGGCGTGCTGCTGATCGTGCTGGGGGCCTGCCCGAAGCTGGGTGCGCTGATCTCCTGTGTGCCGTTGCCGGTTCTGGGGGGCGCTTCATTTTTCATGTTCGGGATGATCAGCGTCGCAGGAATCCAGCAGATCCAGACGGTTGATCTGCGGCGGGACGGGAATGCGATTACGTTGGCAGTCGGGCTGGGCGTCAGTCTCCTGCCCGTAATCCGGCCGGATCTGTTTGCGACGCTGCCCCCGTCGGTGCAGCTTTTTGCAACAAACGGGACAGTCCTGTGCGGCGTGACATGCCTGATTGTACAGTCCGTGTTCCGGGGCGGAGACAGGATATGAAGCCGGTCGACACAATCCCGGGGGCACGATGACAATCCGGGTAAACGGTGTTCCCGTGCCAGACGCGCGTGATCCGGACATGTCACTTGTGGATTTTCTACGTGAACAGTGCAACGCCATGTCATGCCGTCCCGCCTGCAGGGTCGGACGATGCGGGGGCTGCATGGTCGTACTGAATGGAGAAGCGGTGAACGCCTGCCTGATCCGCATGTGGCGCCTTGAAGGCAGACATGCGGAGATCGTGACGCTGGAGGGGATCAGCCATTACCCGGAAGGCCGGATACTTCAGGAAGAGATGATTACACATACCGCGTTTCAGTGCGGATATTGCGCGCCCGGATTTATGATGGCGGTATTACCGTTTCTTCTCGGTGACAATCCCCAGATCAGTGATATTCCCCATGTGCTGACGGGAAATATCTGTCGGTGCACCGGATACCGCTCCATTGTCCATGCGGTGGAACGGACGGTATTCCGCCTGGAAAAATCCAGAATGGCCGATGGCGGCAGAAATGAAAATTGATAAAACGGGCTGCAGGCCCGCCACAGGCTTATTGCGCCCTAGGCGAGCGGATATGGACCACATGCCGACTGGACAACTCTCTGCCGCCTTATGGCCGCGATCCTGGCCGCAACACGGGGACAGGCCCATTTGAACAGGCCCGACGCGATAATTACCGCAATACCCGCAAAGGTCCATTCATCCAGCGGTTCGTGGAAGACATAGAAACTGAAGGCCACGGCCCACAGCATCTGGCTGTACTGCGGCAGGGCAATCGCGCTGGCCGTAACCCGGGTCGCGGCCATCATCATAAGCAGCTGTCCCAGCGCGGCAAGGAAACCATAGCCGAACAGGAACATCCAGACTGTGGCCCCCTGCGGCCAGCCTGCATGGGCCACCATCAGGATGCCGTTACCCACCAGCGGACCACACAGGCTGGAACTGAACATGGACAGGCGCGGTGTGTTGCGCCCCGACATCCGGTAGGCAATGACCCCCACGGCATTGGCAACCGCCGAGATCAGCGCACACAGATGCCCGAAATGGAGCGCGCGCAGGCCGGGCCGCAGCACGATCAGCACGCCGATAAAACCCACGATGACCGACAGCCACCCCAGCGTGGAAACCTTTTCACGCAGCAGCACGACCGACAGGATGGTCACGAACAGCGGCATGAGGAAAATGAGCGAAAAGGCCTCCGGCATGGGCAGGAGCATGAAGGCCTCGACACTTGCCGCCGTGGCGGCAAAGGTCGCGGCCGCCCGCACCAGCCACATGACGGGCTGCCGGATCACGAACAGGTCACGGTAGGATTCGTTCTTCCCCCGGATGAAGGGAATGAGCAGCAGGCCGAAGACACCGCCGGAAAACGCCACCTCAAACGGGTCGATCTGTCCCGCCAGCAGCTTGGAATAGGCGTCACTGATCGAAAACGAGGCGTATGCCGCAAATGCCAGCATCATGCCCGCCGAAAGACCGGTATTCTTCATCCGCTACTGCTCACGAAAAAATTGTTCAGGCGCAGATATGGATGCCGGGGTGGAAAGACCAGCGCTTGTCGGTAAATCCAGTCATGCGTTTTTAGCGCCGGATTTTATATGACGCGCCCGTTTTTTTCGGGTAGCAGATTGCGCCCGAAAATCAGGGCCTGCCCCTGTAACGGGTGGTAGATCGTAAAGAGGTTTTTGGTGAAGCTTTTGATCGGAAAAGCTTCGAAAGATGCTGCCCTGTTCAAAAGGCGGCACCCAAAAGCCTTTCTTTCATTTACCTATGCCGTGGCATCCAGTTCAAGGATAGTGCGGGCATTGGCTTCGGTGGTAGCCAGCGTGGTAATGGTGCCGGTGCGCAGGGCGGCCAGGATGGCGACGATTTTCGTGCTTTCCGATGCAATGGCGATGACATTGGGAATACGCCGCAACTCATCCAGCGAAAGCCCGATGACACGGCCCTGCATGGGCACGTCGGCCGCCTTGCCCGCGATGGTGATGAAGTCATAGCCCATCATGTCGCCAATCGCGCCCGCCAGTTTCGAGGCCGCGACCTCGGCTGGCGAAAACCAGCCCATGCGCACCATGTTGCTGTCCTCGTTGACATCGCCAATGCCGATCAGGGCGATATCGGCCCGACGTGCCCGGTTGAGCGTATGCTGCACCACATCATTGGCCATGAGCGCGCGACGCATCTGCGCATCGGCCACAAGGGCGGGGGCATAAAGCGTCTCGCTCTCGCCACCAAAGCGCGCGGCCAGGCGACGGCAGATATGATCCGAACTCATATGCTCGCCCGCACGCATCGACCCGCCGATGGCCGAGACAAAGGTAATGGTCCGGGTCACGGGCGCGCCGATATGGCTGGCGATGGCCGCGATGTTGCGGCCCATGCCCACGGCGATGATCATCTCGTCCTGAAGGATGCTGTCAAGATGCATGGCAACGATGGCCGCCACGCTGTCACGCTGGGCATCCTGATCGCGCTGGTCCACCGCCGTCAGCAGCCGGGCAATGCCAAAGCGGTGCTGGAACTCTTTTTCCAGTGCGGCGGCAGCGGCGGGGCGGGCGCGTACCCGGATATCGACGATCCCTTCCTCCCGCGCACGCTTGAGCAGCTTGCTGATGGTGGGACGCGACATGGAAAACCGCCTGGACAGTTCTTCCTGTGTGACCTGTTCAAGGTAATAGAGGGCCGCGATCTCCGTTACCTGATCCAGTGTGACTTCCGTGCGCCCGCCGGCTTTGGCATCGGGCGCGGGGTGCCCGGCATCGCGCGATCCCGCGCGCTGCCGGGGGCGTTCGGACGATGCCGTGCGGGGTGCTTTGCGAGGCGTGTCAGACAGGGAGGCGCTCCTCGTAATAGGCGATACGACTGATCTTTTCAGCCGATGGACCACCGGAAAACTGCGATGACAGGTACGCTTTCACAATCGTTTTTGCAAGTTCGGGACCGATCACGCGCGACCCGAGTGTAATGATCTGGGCGTTGTTGCTCTTCATCGCCCGCTCGGCGGAATAGGTGTCGTGTGTCTGGGCCGCGCGGATGCCATGGACCTTGTTGGCGCTGATGGCAACGCCGATTCCCGTCCCGCACAGCAGGATGCCGCGTTCGTGTTTTCCGGCCTTGATGGCTTCGGCCACGGTCACGGCAATATCGGGATAGAGTACCGGCGCGCCGTCATAGGTGCCGTAATCGGTCACGGTGTGGCCTTCCGCCTCCAGGAAGTCACGGATTGTTTCCTTCAGGGTGAATGCTGCTTCATCGCAGCCAATGGCGATGTCCATCATGTCTATCCTTTTATGCCGTTAGCCGGGAGCGGAAGCCGCCCGGGGAGGGTCCTGCCGTCAGGTCTTTTTATTGTGCGCTGCACAAACGATAACTGGTCAGAACAAAAGACAATTATAATAACCTTTGTAAACCGGATATATCTGCCATTATCACGTTATAGTGATGTGAAAGCGCCGGAAATATGTGCGTTAAGGGGATCAGAGCATATGTGAGATGCTGCTGTTCTACGATTCCGCGTAAACAGGTGTTCCGGACAAGTTACAAAAGTTCCGGAAGCTGGACTAAAAACAACAAGGCGGCCCAATGTCGCACGAGGAAAGACGGGAAAATTCCATGAATACCATCGACATTCACCTGCGCGCCGCGCGCCCGCTGGACCGTATCTTCAACGATCCCGACCAGATCGTCGAAGATGGAATCCGTGGCTACCTGCTGGCGCATCCCGATATCCTGACGGGCACGAAAAACCCGCGGGTCCTGCGCCGTGCGCATAAAGGTGCCACACGCAAGGTTGGCGTGATTACCGGCGGCGGCTCCGGCCACGAACCGGCGTTCCTGGGATATGTGGGCAAGGGCATGCTGGATGCGGTCGCCGTGGGGGAGATTTTTTCCTCCCCCACGGCGGCCAGCTTCCTTGACGCCATGCGTGAAGCGGATAACGGCGCGGGGGTCGCCTGCCTGTTCGGCAATTACGCGGGCGATACCATGAATGTCCGCCTGGCCGTGGATGATGCAACGCGTGAGGGGATCGCCGTGGGCACGGTGGTCGCCAATGACGACGTGGCCTCCGCCCCGAAGGATGACGCGGCCCGCAGGCGGGGCGTCGCGGGGGAGATCCTGATGTGGAAGGCCGCCGGCGCCCGGGCAGAGGAAGGGGCTTCGCTGGAAGAGGTGCTGGCTACCGCCCGCAAGGCGATCGACAATACGCGCTCGATCGGCGTCGGCCTTTCCCCGTGCACCATTGTCGCCAATGGCCACCCCAATTTCATGATCGAGGCCGGGACGATGGAAGTCGGCATCGGCCATCATGGGGAACCGGGGGTGGCGATCAGCAGGCTGGGATCATCGCGTGACATCGCGCGGATGATGTGTGACCACATCCTGCCCGACCTGCCATTCGGGGCGGGGGATGAGGTAACGGTGCTGGTGTCCGGCCTTGGCGCCACGCCGGTCATCGAACTTTACGTGCTGTTTGCCGATATTGCCGACATCATGCATGAACGCGGCATCACCATCCGCCACAACTTCGTCGGCAACCTGTTCACCTCGCTGGACATGAAGGGGGTGACGCTGACGGTGATGAAGCTGGATGCGGAACTGGACCGGCTGATGTCCCACCCGGCCCATGCCATCGGCCTGACGCGGGTGGGCAGTGCCCCCGAAAGCCCGGTCACGGCGGCCCCGGCGGCCACGGCGCATGACCAGGGCATACACGGGGCACTGGCTGAGACCGAACGCTACATCCCGACATCGGGTATCGCGCTTGAAAACACGCGCGCGGTCGTGCCCGCCCTGGTCAGCGCGATTGTCGGCGCGCGCGACTGGCTGAGTGAGATTGACGGCAAGATCGGTGACGGCGACCACGGCATCAACATGGCCAAGGGCTTTGCCCGCTGCGGGCAGGCGCTGGGCGATGCGCCACCCACGATGGAAGGCGGGCTGCGCGCACTTTCGGACTCGCTCATGGCTGGCATTGGCGGCTCGATGGGGCCGCTGTACGGGCGTTTTTTCGAAGGGCTGGCAAAGCCGCTGGCAGGCGTGAGCCACATCGACGCCCACCTGTTCGGCCTGATGCTGGACGGGGCGGAAGCGGGCATCCGTTCGCTGGGCAATGCCGATGTGGGTGACAAGACACTGATGGACACGCTCGTGCCCGCCGTCAGGGCCTATCACGCGGCGGAAGGGCAGGGACTGAAGGCAGCACTTGCCGCCATGTCGGTGGCGGCCGAGCAGGGGCGCGATTCAACCCGCGACCTTGTGGCACGCATCGGCAGGGCCAGCAGGCTGGGTGAACGCTCACGCGGCGTACTGGATGCGGGGGCCACATCATGCTGCCTGATCCTGCAGACCATGGCGGCCAGCCTGTCCGCCATTGCCGAAGCCTGAATGCCCGTACGGGCGTAATCATTACCTCCCCATGGCTGCACCCTGCGGCCATGGGGCACCATCCCCGCACCAAAATAACAAGAATAACATCTTCTGCGGAACGTGCGCGCCCAGGCTGCGCCATCCGCGATGCTGGAGGGTAAGATAATGGCCCAGACAGTCCTGCTTGACCCCACGCGGGTCGGCGATGAAATCCCGCATGAGGAAAGACCGCGCTCCGCCCTGGGCCGGTTTCTTTCCCGCATCGGCATACCGCCGGCACTGGCCTGGGGGTTTGCCGGGGTCCTGATCTTCATGACGGGGGACGGGGTAGAGAGTGGCTATCTCTCGCCCTACCTTGTCAGCATGGGGTTTACCGAACATGATGTGGCCCTGCTGTTTACCATCTACGGGCTGAGTGCCGCGATTGCGGCATGGCTGTCCGGCGCGCTGTCCGACCTGTGGGGTGCCAGACGGGTCATGCTGACCGGGCTTGCGATCTGGGGGCTGCTGCAGGTCGGCTTCCTGCTTGTGGCACTGCCCGCACGCTCCCTGCCGCTCATGCTGCTGTTCTACGGCATAAGGGGATTTGGTTATCCGCTTTTTGCGTTCGGCTTTCTTGTCTGGGTGGTGACAACGGTCAATCCGGGCAGGCTGGGGTCCGCCGTGGGGTGGTTCTGGTTCTGCTTTACCGGCGGCATGCCCACGCTGGGGTCAGTATTTGCCGGTTACACCATTCCCCATATCGGCCCGATCGCAACATTGTGGCTGGCACTTGGCCTTGTCATGCTGGGTGGCGCCATGGCGCTGGGGGGCATCCGTGAAAAACATGGCAATGTCCATGCCGCCACTGCCGACAAGCATCCGTTGAAAACCCTGTTCGCATCGCTGTCGATTGCGTGGGAACGGCCCAAGGTTGGTCTTGGCTGTATTGTCCGCGCCATTGATACCTCGGCTGAATTCGGTTTTCTGGTCTGCCTGCCGCTGTATTTCATGCACGACCTGCATTTCAGCCTGGGGCAGTGGCTGCTGGTATTGCAGGCCATCTTCATCTCCAACGTGATCTGGAATCTTCTGTTCGGCATACTGAGCGACTGGCTGAGCTGGCGCGGCACGGTCATGCTGGGCGGCGGCGTGGGGTCGGCCATCAGCACGCTGCTACTGTACTGGTGCCCCACCCATTTCGGGCCGGAACACATGCTGCCCACACTTTTTGCAGGCGCGCTGTATGGCATGACGCTGGCCGCCTACGTGCCGCTTTCGGCCCTGATGCCCTATCTGGCACCTGACGACAAACCGGCCGCGATGTCGCTGCTCAACCTTGGCGCCGGGGCCAGTGTATGGATCGGGCCGGCTATTGTTTACCTCTTTGAACCACGCTTTGGCATCTTCGGTGTCATGATCACCTATGCGGGCATCTACCTGCTTAGTGCCTGCCTTGCGTGGTTCCTGACCCTGGACCCGGCGTTGCAGGCGGAACTGGACCGTTCCCGGCGCGCCGTGGCCAGAAGTAAATAAACCCACAAATAAAAACATAGACGGAAATAATAAAATGAAACCGTTCAGTGAACTCCTCAGCCTTGCGGGTCGTACTGCCGTCGTGACCGGCGACGCATCGGGCATTGGCCTGGCAATTGCCCAGCGGCTTGCAGGGCAGGGGGCCGTGGTGTGCTTGGTGGACCGCAATGAGAAGGTGGCCGAGATCGCGGCCAGCCTGGGCAGCCAGCATTGCGGCGTGCATACGGATGTCACGGATGAGGCTGCGATCGCCACCGCGTGCAGCACCATCCTGTCCCAGCTTGGGCATGTCGATATTCTGGTCAACAATGCGGGGATTGCCCTGATTGCCTCAGCCGCTGAACTTGAAACGTCGGCGTGGGACCTGACCATGGCGATCAACCTGCGCGCGCCCTTCCTGTTTGCGCGCGCGCTTGGCCCGGCCATGTGTAAAAAGGGTTTCGGGCGGATCGTGAACATTGCCTCACAGGCAGCACTTGTGGCTCTGGACAAGCATGCCGCCTATGGCGCCAGCAAGGCCGGTATTCTGGGCCTGACCAAGGTGCTGGCGTTTGAATGGGGGCCATCGGGGGTGACGGTCAACGCCATTTCCCCAACGGTAGTCGAGACGGAACTGGGCAAGCAGGTCTGGTCCGGGCCGGTGGGCGATGCCTTCCGCGCGCAGGTGCCAACCGGCCGCTTTGCCCAGCCTGACGAGATCGCCTGCGCCGTCGCCTATCTGGTCAGCAATGCCGCTGCCATGGTCAATGGCGAAAATCTGGTGGTGGATGGCGGCTATACGATCCGCTGAACAGTAAAAAAGTTTTTGGTGAAGCTTTTTTCAAAAAGCTTCGAAGCACGCCGCCTTTTTGAAAAAAGGCGGCACCCAAAAACTTTTTATTCTTTTTCTCAACATAATTTAAAGACGCAGGAACACCACAAGACATGCGCCACACAATCCCCGCTGCCCCCGATGGGGGCGGCCACGCCAGCGCCAGTATCGACCAGCTCTGCATCAACACCATCCGCACCCTGTCCATGGATGGCGTGCAGAAGGCGAATTCCGGTCATCCCGGCACCGCGATGGCGCTCGCACCCTGTGCCTATGCCCTGTGGCGCAATGTCATGAATTACGATCCGGCCAACCCGCTCTGGCCCAACCGGGACCGGTTCGTGCTGTCCATCGGGCATGCGTCGATGCTGCTTTATTCGCTCATCTATCTGGCGGGCGTGCGCGATGTGCGGGCAGGCAGGGTGACGGATGCGCCAGCGCTGACGCTGGGTGATCTGGAGCAGTTCCGCCAGCTTGGCTCCAGAACACCGGGCCACCCGGAATACCGCCACACCACGGGCGTGGAAACCACAACCGGGCCGCTGGGGCAGGGATGCGGCAATTCGGTGGGCATGGCGATGGCCGAGAAATGGCTGGCAGCGCGCTACAACCGCCCCGGCTTCGACCTGTTCGATTACCACATCTACACGCTGTGCGGTGATGGCGACATGATGGAAGGCGTGGCCAGCGAGGCCGCGTCCGTCGCGGGTCATCTCAAGCTGGGTAACCTGACATGGATCTATGACAGCAACCGCATTTCCATCGAAGGCTCGACCGATATCGCCTTTACCGAGAACGTGCGCAGGCGTTTCGAGGGTTATGGCTGGCACGTGCTGGAACTGATGGATGCCAACGATACGGGCAACTTTGAACGCCTGCTGGCGGATGCGAAGGCCGAAACCACGCGGCCCACGCTGATCATCGCCCATTCCATCATCGGCTGGGGCGCGCCGCACAAGGCTGGCACGGCAGCGGCCCATGGTGAGCCGCTGGGTGCGGAAGAAATACGCGAAACCAAGAAATTCTACGGCTGGCCGGAAGACAGAAGCTTCTACGTGTCCGATGGCGTACTGGCGCATTTCCAATCCGGGCTGGGCGCGCGCGGGGCTGCGGCCAGCGCGCGGTGGCAGGCGCTGTTTAGGGCCTACCTTCAGGCCCATCCCGACCTTGGGGCGGAAGTCACGGCCATCATAAACGGCACGCTGCCGGTCGGGTGGGATCGTGGCATCCCGACCTTTGATGCGGATGCGAAGGGTGTTGCCTCCCGCGCCAGTTCGGGCAGGGTGCTCAATGCGGTCGCGCAGCATTATCCATGGATGATCGGCGGCTCGGCCGACCTGTCGCCATCGACCAAAACCCACCTGACATTTGATGGTGCGGGCGATTTCCAGCCCCTGCAATGGGGTGGTACCTATGGTGGGCGCAACGTGCATTTTGGCGTGCGCGAACATGCCATGGGGTCGATCTGCAACGGGATCGCACTGGCGGGCATCCGTCCGTTCTGCTCCGGCTTCCTGATCTTTTCCGATTACATGAAGCCGCCAATCCGCATGTCGGCGCTGATGAACCTGCCGGTCGTGTATATTTTTACCCATGATTCCATCAGTGTGGGCGAGGATGGCCCCACCCATCAGCCCATCGAGCAGTTGGCCCAGCTCCGCGCCACCCCCGGCGTGACCCTGATCCGCCCCGCCGATGCGAACGAAGTGGCGGAAGCCTGGCGGGTGATCATCCCCATGACCGACCGCCCCGCCGTGCTGGTGCTCAGCCGCCAGAACCTGCCAACACTGGACCGCGGCGTTTACGCCCCCGCCACGGGGCTGGCGAAAGGGGCCTATATCCTGGCCGAATGTGGCGGAAAGCCAGACCTGATCCTGATGGCGACGGGCAGCGAGGTCTCCCTTGTGGTGGCTGCGTATGAAATCCTGAAAAAGGAGGGCATCAGGGTGCGTGTCGTCTCCATGCCGTCATGGGACCTGTTCGAGGCTCAGCCCGAAGCCTACCGCAACAGCGTGCTGCCGCCCGATGTCACCGCCCGTGTGGCGGTGGAGCAGGCATCCGGCATGGGGTGGGCGCAATATATCGGCCTGACGGGCGAAGCGGTGGTGATGCATGGCTTTGGCGCCTCCGCCCCGGCGGAAGCGTTGCAGGAAAAATTCGGTTTTACCGTGGACGCCGTCCTTGCCGCGGCCCGGCGGCAGATCGCGCGCGCCTGACCCTATGAAGAGCCGGAAATACAGATCATGAATGAATCCCGCAGCATTTCCCTGACCAATCCATTATGCGAGCTGGCCCGCTTTGGCCAGTCGCCATGGCTGGACTTTATCCAGCGTTCCTTTACCGAAAATGGCAGCCTGAAACGGCTGGTGGATCAGGACGGGCTGAAGGGCGTCACCTCCAATCCGGCCATCTTTCACAAGGCCATAGGGCAGGGGGATGAATATGACACCCGCATCGGCCAGGTACTGGCCGAACGGAAAGTCGATGCGGCAGCTTTATATGAAATCCTGGCGGTGGAGGACATACAGGCCGCAGCCAAAGTGCTGTATCCGGTCTATGAAACCAGCCGGGGCATTGACGGGTATGTCAGCCTTGAGGTCTCGCCCCATCTGGCCCATGATGCCATCGGTACACTGGCCGAGGCGCGACATTTGTGGAAACGGGTCGATATGCCCAACCTCATGATCAAGATCCCCGGCACGCAGGAAGGCGTGGAGGCCGTGCGGACCGCGATCGCGGATGGCATGAATGTCAACGTGACCCTGCTGTTTTCGCTTGAGGCATACAAGAAGGTGCTGGATGCCTACATGGCCGGGCTGGAAGCACGGCATGCGCAGGGGCTGCTGGTATCGGGCATTGCATCGGTCGCCTCCTTTTTCGTAAGCCGCATTGACGCCCGCATCGATACGGCAATCGACGAACGGATAGCGGGAGCGGACCCGGAAGCAAAGACGCTGGAAACCCTGCGGGGAAAAGTCGCCATTGCCAATGCCAGGATGGCCTATCAATACTGGCAGGGGGTTACACGGGGCGCGCGGTGGCGAAAGCTGGCGGCCCTTGGCGCGCAGCCCCAGCGGCTGCTCTGGGCCTCGACCGGCACGAAGGACCCGGCTTACAGCGATGTATTGTATGTCGATGCACTGATCGGGCCGGAGACGGTCAATACCATCCCGCCTGCCACATTCGCCGCGTTCCGCGAGCACGGGACGGCTGCCCTGACACTGACACAGGACATTCCGGGTGCGATACAGGTCCTGCACGAGGCCGACCGGCTGGGGCTTGATCTGGCTGGGGTGACGGATGCCCTTTTACATGAAGGACTGGACGCTTTTGCGGAGGCATTCCGTTCCCTGCGTGACAGTATGGCAACAAAAATAACCAGCCTGTCTCCCGTCATGATGTAATCCAGGCAGGAAACCACAATCCTTTTTTGATCGGGGGACTTTCACCGCAACCCTTGGCACATGCGCATTCCGGCTAAGCCTGCCCATCAACCCCTCCTTCCCCAGGCCGGATTATGGCCTACGTCCCTGCCTGAAAATCGGGAGTGACTTCTGACACTCGGCTGTCAGGTTACGAGAGGTTGCTGGTACAGGTCATTGCATTGATTGTATGGTGCATGATTGAATGATTGGTCGCCGAATATATGGAACCTGACCGTCATGACCGAGTACCCCTACCTGGACCATTGGAAAGAGGAGATCGGTCGCAATCCGAATGCGATTTACCTTACGCTCGCTGATGCCCTGGCGCTTTCGATCCGCAAGGGTGACCTGAGGGAAGGGGACAGGCTGCCTCCACAGCGTGCCATTGCGCGCCATATCGGGACCAATCTGACAACCGTGACCCGTGCGTTCACGGAAGCCCACCGGCGCGGCCTGATTGACGCAACCGTTGGCCGGGGCACGTTCGTGCGTGTCGGCGCGGGCGAGAGTCACTGGCGCCATACCGGCCCGGCCGTGGTTGACCTGACCATGAACCTGCCACCGATCCCGCAGGACCCGCCGCTGCAGCGCATCATCCAGAACGATATCGCGGCCATCCTGAAGCAGCAGGACCTGAACAGCCTGATGTCCTACCGGGTCACGGGCGGCACGCTGGAGGAGCGCCAGCTTGGCGCGAAATGGATCGCCCCCATCATCGGCCAGCGGCGCACAGACGAAATTCTTGTCTCACCCGGTGCGCAGAGCGCACTGGCAGCCATTGTCAGCACCCATACCCAGCCGGGCGATGTGATTGTCACCGACCGCATCGCCTATCCGGGTATTCGAACTATTGCCGCACAGTTCGACCTTATTCTGGTCGGTGTGGACAGTGACAGGGAAGGCATGATGCCCGACCAGCTCGACCGGGTCTGTGCGGAACATCACCCCCGGCTGCTTTACTGCATCCCGACCATTCATAACCCCACCACGGCCACCATGTCACTGCAGCGGCGCAAGGATATTCTTGCGGTGGCCCAGCGCCATCACCTGCATATTGCCGAGGACGACCCCTACAGCCTGCTGATGGACACTCCGCTACCGGCGCTGGCAGCCCTCGACCATAGCCGTGTCAGCTACGTGGCCACCCTTGCCAAGACGCTCAGCCCCGGCCTGCGCACCGCCTATGTGGCCCTGCCCAATGCGGAGATGACCCGACGGGTGACGGCGGCCATCCGGGCGATCGCGCTCACTAATGCCGGTCTGCTCAGCGCGCTGACGGCGCGGTGGATGCAGACAGGGCAGGCGCATACAATCCTGCACGCCATCCAGAAAGAACTGCGCCTGCGCCAGTCCATAGCCCGCAAGGTACTGGGGGAGGGGCATTGCATGAATCCTGATGGACCACATGTCTGGCTGAAGCTGCCGGACTGGTGGGGCAGTGCGGATTTTGTGGCGTATGCCCGCAGGCGGGGGCTGGCGCTGGTGCCCAGCACCGTTTTCACCATCAGCGGCGAGCCGCCGCAGCGGGCGCGCATTGCATTGGGCAGCGCACCGGATGCTGCAAGCCTTGAGGAATCCCTGCATGGCGTGCTGTCGGTCCTGCAACACAAACGCTCACCCGGCTTCGCCGATATTGTGTGACCTGCGCGCAGCGTCTGGAATCGATGGCAATGCCTGATTCCGGGGGGCGCCATGCGGGCGGATGGAAAAACAAAAGGGCACGTTATTCACGACTGCGTGATTATGGAATCATTTAAAAACAGATACTTATAGTCATATCTCACAATTGTATGGTTGGAGAATAATTTTTGTATGCCTCTGTCTCTGCAAGAGGACGTTGTATGATTTAATTTGAGCCATTTGTACCCTTATCATAAGGCATACAATATTTTGCCTCTCCGCCATCCCGTGCCACGTTCGCCTTGGCAACGCGGTCAGTCTCGGCTCCCCGCCGGAAACCGCAGCACACGGGAGAGATACCATGCCGAAAGTCGAACACGCTCCGTACAAAGACGGCGACTGTTTCGTCAATTATGAAAATAAGGTCTTTGAGGACGTCAAAGCCCAGCCCGGCGAAAAAGCCCTCATCACCTTCCACACCGTCGCCAATGAAGGCTCGGTCGGGTTCGTCAACCTGCTACAGGCCACGCGCCTGATCCGCAAGGGCTTCGAGACGTCGGTGCTGCTGTATGGGCCGGGTGTCACCCTTGGTGTGCAGCGCGGCTTTCCCCGTCTGGGCGACGAAGCCTTTCCGGGGCACATGAACTGCAACAGGCAGATCGCAAAAATCCTTGAAGAGGGCGGCAAGGTCTATGCCTGCCGCTTCGCGCTTCAGGCCCTCTATGGCTACGGCGAGCAGAACCTGATCCCCGGCATCACGCCGATCAACCCGCAGGATGTGCTCGACATCATCCTGCTGGCCCGTCGCGACAACGCCTTCATCCTCAATACCTGGACTCTCTGAAGGCCGAAGGGAGGACCGCACGCCATGTCCCGTATCGTTCGCGCCGCAGCCATCCAGATCAGCCCCGTCCTGGGTGACGATGGTCTGGGGACTGCCCGGAAAGTCTGTCAGGCCATCCGCGAGGCCGCCGAAAAAGGTGTGAAGCTTGCGGTCTTTCCCGAAACCTTCGTGCCGTACTACCCCTATTTCTCATTCATCCAGCCGGCTTTCCGCTTCGGTGGGGAGCATCTGGAACTCTACGAGCGCGCTGTCGTCATTCCCGGTCCGGTGACCGACATGGTGGCCGAGGCCGCGCGCCAGACCGGCATGGTCGTGGTGCTGGGCGTGAACGAGCGCGATTTCGGCACGCTCTACAACACCCAGATCATCTTCGACGCCACGGGTGAAATCCTGCTCAAACGCCGCAAGATCACGCCTACCTACCATGAACGCATGATCTGGGGGCAGGGTGATGGTTCCGGTCTGAAAGTCGTTGAAAGCGCTGCCGGTCGCATCGGCGCACTGGCCTGCTGGGAGCATTACAATCCGCTCGCCCGCTACGCGCTGATGACCCAGCATGAGGAAATCCACTGCGCGCAGTTCCCCGGCTCGCTGGTAGGGCAGATCTTTGCCGACCAGATGGAAGTCACCATCCGCCATCACGCGCTGGAATCCGGCTGCTTTGTCGTGAACGCCACGGGGTGGCTGACGGAAGAGCAGATCACGGAGATAGCCCGCGATCCGGCGCTGGAAGGCCCGCTGCGTGGTGGGTGCTTCACGGCCATCGTCTCCCCCGAAGGAAAACTCCTCGGCACACCACTGACGGAAGGCGAGGGGATGGTAATTGCCGATCTCGACTTTGCCCTGATTACCAAGCGCAAGCGGATGATGGATTCCGTGGGGCATTACGCCCGGCCCGAACTGCTCAGCCTGCTTCAGGACCGGCGGCCCGCCCGCACCGTTCGTTACGTTGGGGAGGCCAATCCGGTTTCAACCTCTACAGAGGAGGCTGCGTCATGACCATTCCGACGCTCGGTACACTTTCTGGTCGCAAGCTCGTCACCGACCTGCAATCCTTCGGGCTTCAGATCGGCGCGCAGACCGGCGGCATTGCCCGCAAGGGAGGCGCCGGTCCTTCGGATCACAAGACGATCACCATTGCAGGCCAGACCGTCATGGTCCCGGTCTATACATCAGGCGCGCGACGTTCCCCGTTTCAGGCCAGCCCGCCGGACCAGCACGGGGCCAGCACGCTGCTACGCGATGGGCAGACACTGGGCACGATCCATTTTCCGGCCGCCCCGCGCTTTTACGGACTGAGCACGGCGGACGGCATTCCCTACTGGAAGATCGCCCTGCTGCATGGCCGTGACACGCTGGCGACCACGGTGCACCAGACCTGCATCCGCTATGCCGACCGGCGCACGTCGTGCCAGTTCTGCGCCATCGGCCAGTCGCTGGAGGCCGATCGCACCATTGCCTACAAGACGCCAGCACAACTGGCCGAGGTCGCCAAGGTCGCCGTGGAACTCGACGGCGTGCGCGACATGGTGCTGACCACCGGCACGCCTAACGTGGTGGACCGGGGTGCAGCCGTGCTGGCGGAATCAGCCCGCGCCATCCGGGCGGCTGTGGATCTGCCGCTTCAGGTCCAGTGCGAGCCGCCGCGCGATCACGGCTGGTTCCAGCGCCTGCGCGACGCCGGGGCCGACAGTCTGGGGATGCATCTCGAAGCCGCAACACAGGCGGTGCGCGAGAAGATCATGCCAGGCAAGGCCACGGTCAGCGTCGATCGCTATATGGACGCCTTTGCTTCCGCCGTGCCGATCTTCGGGCGCGGGCAGGTCAATACCTACATTCTGGCCGGTCTTGGCGACAGTGCCGCAGATATTCTGGCGCTGGCCGAACGGCTGATTGCGCTCGGGGTCTATCCCTTCGTGGTGCCGTTCGTGCCTATTTCCGGAACACCACTGGAAAATCATGCGCCGCCTTCGGCCGATTTCATGAAGTCCGTGCTCGCACCACTCGGGCGGATGCTGCGCGAGGCGAACATGAAATCCACCGACATCCGCGCCGGATGTGGCCGGTGTGGCGCCTGTTCCTCGCTTTCGGCGTACGAATAATGACAGCGATCCTCGAAGGCGTAGACGACCGCCCGTTCATCCCGACCGAATATGTCGTGCGGCTGGCCCGCACGCCGTGGGAACGCGCGGGCTACCATGCGCTGCGCCGCGACGTGTTCTGCACCGAACAGCAGGTGTTTGCCGATGATGACCGGGACGCAATCGACGCGGTTGCCATTCCCATCATCGCGGCCTGCTGCATGGCGGGCATGCCGGACCGGGTCGTGGGCGCAGTGCGCATCCATGAAGCCGAACCCGGCGTCTGGCGCGGCTCCCGTCTAGCCGTGCATGAAGACCATCGCAAACTGGGGCGGATCGGCGCGGAACTCATCCGCATGGCGGTCAGCACGGCGCACGGGCTTGGGGCCAAGCAGTTCCAGGCACAGGTACAGGAACAGAACCTGCTGTTCTTCCGCCGCCTGCACTGGAAAAGCCTTGGGGCCATGACCCTGCATGGGCTGCCACATCACGACATGCAGGCCGACCTCTCACGCTATCCGGCGCATGGCCAGGACCAGACCTGGCTGCTGCGCCCGCAGCCTCGTAACCGGCAGGTGGCATGATGGCACACGAACTGACGACACTGCTGCGCACGCTTCGACACGGTCGGGCCCTTATGGCCAAACAGGACATCGCCGAAACTGCGGCAATCCTGAAGCCTGCCAGCCATGACATCATCCGTCTTGGCGATGACTGTGCTGCCATACCGGATGGCGATGGCTACCTCCTGCTGGCCAGCGAGGGCTTTCAGGATAGCTTCGTCCGCTCAATGCCATGGTTTGCCGGGTATTGCGGCGTGATGGTCAATGTCAGCGACATCGCAGCCATGGGCGGTCGCCCCGTGGCGGTAGTGGACGCGCTGTGGAGCGATACGTCCGAAGCAGCCACCTCCATCCTGACTGGCCTGCGTGATGGCGCGGACACCTACGGCGTACCTGTCGTGGGGGGCCATACCAACAGGCGCAGCACCCATAATTCGCTGTCAGTCGCGATCCTTGGCCGTGCCCGTCACCTGCTGACCAGTTTCGACGCCCGACCGGGCGAGGTTCTGATCGCCGCCATTGATCTGCGCGGTCGCTGGCATGACCCGCATCCGTTCTGGGATGCCAGTTCAGCACTGTGCGGCACCGAGGAAGCGGCCCGGCTGCGTGGGGACATCGAACTTCTGCCCACGATTGCGGAAGACGGCCTGAGCCGTGCCGCCAAGGATATCAGTATGGCGGGACTGTTGGGCACTGCCCTCATGCTGGCCGAATGTTCGGGTATCGGCATGACCATCACGCTCGATGATATTCCACGGCCTGAGGGTGCTCCGATGGAGCGCTGGCTGTCAGCCTTCCCCAGCTATGGCTACCTGCTCACGGCGCGCCGCGAAGATGCCGAAGCGATCATGGCCCGGTTTCGTGGACGGGGCATTGCGGCTTCTATCATCGGTCAGTGTGACAGCACGCAGCGGCTGGATGTCACATGGGCAGACGAGACAGAAACCTTCTGGGATCTCGCCCGGATGCCTCTCATGGGGTGTGCGCCATGACCCTCTCCATCGGCATCCTGACCCATTCGACCAATCCGCGTGGCGGTGTGGTGCACGGCATGGCGCTGGCCGAAGCCTTGTGCGATGCAGGCCACGACGTCACGCTGATCGCCCCGGACGTGACCGGAGCCGGTTTCTTCCGCACGCCCCGCTGCGCCACAAACTGCATCCCGGCCGCGCCCGAGACCGACCTGCCAACGCTGGTGGAACGCCGCATTGGCGAGATCAGGGACGCCCTGCGTGGGCAGCATTTTGACGTGCTGCACGCGCAGGACCCGATCAGCGCCAATGCACTGGCCGATCTGGTGGAAGAGGGGCGGATACCGGGCTTTGCCCGCACGGTCCACCATCTTGACCATTTCACACACCCGGTTCTTGCCGCGCGGCAGGAGCGGGGGATCAGGGCGGCGGCCGAACTGTTTACCGTCAGCACAATGTGGGAAGATGTCCTGCGCAACGACCATGGCCGCGAAGCCCCGGTCGTGGGCAACGGGGTTGATCCCGTGCGCTTTTCGCCTGTGCCAACCGCGCACGATGCCGCGTTGCGGGCGCGGTATCACCTGCCTGCCGACCGTCGCCTGATCCTGTCCGTGGGCGGGATCGAGCGGCGCAAGAACACGTTGCACCTGCTGGAAGCGTTTGTGGCCCTTCGCCGTGAACGGCCTGATGCGCATCTGGTTGTAGCGGGCGGGGCTTCGCTGCTGGATCATTCTGCCTACCGCACCCGGTTCATGGCGCGTCTGCGCGAAAGCAGTGCGGCCGATCATGTCACCATCACCGGGCCTGTTGCGGATGAAGACATGCCTTCATTCCACCGGCAGGCGGACGTGCTGGCCTATCCATCCGTAACCGAAGGGTTCGGGCTGTGCCCGCTGGAAGCCCTGGCTTGTGGCACGCCTGTTATTGTGCCGGCAATCGCACCTTTCACGGAGCATTTTTCGGCAACGGATGCGCTGTGGTGCCAACCGCCGCATCCCGACACCTTGTTTATGGCGTTGCGCGACGCCCTGCGCGTCGAAAGCCGTGACCATTTCCGGGCCAGCGGCCCCGCAACGGCCCGCCGTTTCGACTGGGGCCGCGTCGCCAGCCGGCACCTCCCCGCATACCGGCGTCTGGCGGCCCTGCGACACGCAGGTGCCCCAGTTTCTGGAGCTTTGTCATGCCCGAAATGACCTTTCGCGTGCGCTGGCCCGATGGGAAGGAGACCGACTGTTACTCCCCATCGCTGGTCATAAGGGACCACTTCACGCCCGGTCAGGATTATCCGGTCCGGGAGTTTCTTGAAAAGGCGGACACCGCCCTGACGGACGCCAGCGAGCGGGTTCGCGCCCGCTACGGCTTCCCATGCAGCCGCGCCCTTGGCCAGCTTCAAGCCATAAGGCAGGCCAGTGCGCCTTTTCTGAACCAGTCCGACGCGCAGGTGCGTGTCCTGTCTTTCAGTTATTGAAACGAAAAGAACGACCATGACACAGAACGAAAAAACCATCCCCGTCATCATCGTGGGCGGCGGACAGGCCGGACTCTCCATGAGCTGGTATCTCTGCCGCGAGAAGGTGGAGCACATCGTCTTTGAGGCAAAGACCGCCTGCCATTCGTGGGATGATGAACGCTGGGACAATTTCTGCCTGGTCACACCGAACTGGCAGTGCGCACTCCCCGGTCATCCATACAAGGGGCGCGACCCGCACGGCTTCATGGTGAAGCAGGAAATTATTGACTACGTGAAGGGTTTTGTCGCCTCCTTCAACCCGCCCCTGCGCGAGCACACAGCCGTTACCTCCATCACCCGCCATGAAGGCGGTGGCTACCGCGTGGGGGCAGGTGGTGAGACGTGGCACGCAAAGCATGTTGTCATCGCATCAGGCGCATATCAGGACGCGGTCATCCCCGGCTATGCCAGCGCGATCGACCCCGCCATTCATCAGGTCCACTCGCAGGATTACCGTAATGCAGCGCAGTTGCCCGACGGGGCCGTTCTGGTCGTGGGCAGCGGCCAGTCCGGTGCGCAGATTGTCGAGGACCTGTTCCTTGAAAAACGCAAGGTCCATCTCTGTGTCGGCTCTGCCCCGCGTGTCTCGCGCTTCTACCGTGGCCGTGACGTGGTGGACTGGCTGGCGGATATGCACTTCTATGACCTGACGGTGGATAATCACCCTCTGCGTGACGGCGCACGCGACAAGACTAATCATTACGTCACGGGCCGAAATGGCGGTCATGACCTTGATCTGCGCAAGTTCGCGCAGGAGGGCGTGGGCCTCCACGGCACGCTGGAGACAATCCGCGATGAAGTGGCGCACTTCGCCCCGGACCTGAAAGAAAACCTTGATGATGCCGACAAGACCAATGCCGACATCAAGAAATCCATCGACGCCTGGATCGCCCGTGAAGGGATCACGGCCCCGACCGAAGCCCCTTATGTGCCTGTGTGGGAGCCCGATGGCAGTAACACCCCGCTCGACCTGAAGGCTGCCGGGATCACTTCGATCCTCTGGTGCATCGGATTCCGCCCGAACTATCGCTGGATCGACGTGCCGGTTTTCAACGGAGCCAACAAGCCCGTCTGGCATCGGGGCGTGACCGATGCGCCGGGCTTCTACTTCCTCGGCCTGCCATGGCTGCACACCTGGGGATCGGGGCGGTTCTCCGGCGTTTCGCGCGATGCCGCGTGGCTGGCTAGCCAGATCACCGGCAAAGACGTGCCTGTAGCCTGAACGGAGTAAAGCGCCATGCTTCCATGGACGACATACGAGGCGATGTACGATGCGGCACAGAACCAGCCCGAACAGTTCTGGCTGGAGGCAGCGCAACGCATCACATGGAAGCAGGCCCCTGTGACCGCATGCAGGGCGCGGGCGGATGGCTGGCATGACTGGTTCCCCGACGCCACGCTCAACACCTGCCATAACGCCGTCGACCGGCATGTGGAGGATGGACGCGGCGGGCAGGCGGCGCTGGTCTGGCATTCCTGCGCCACGAAGGAACGGCAGGTAGTAACCTACCGGGAACTACAGGGCAGGGTGTCCCGGTTTGCCGGTGGCCTGCGCGCGCTGGGGGTAGGGCAGGGCGACCGCGTCCTGATCGCCATGCCGACCATGATCGAAACCGCCATCGCCATGCTGGCCTGTGCGCGGATCGGGGCCGTGCATGTGGTGGTTTTTGCGGGCTACGCTGGGCCCGAACTGGCGCGCAGAATTGATGATGTCGGCCCGAAAGTCATCATCATTGCCAGTTGCAGCTTTCAGGGGCAAACGCCCATTCCATCCACGCCTGCCCTAAATGAGGCGCTGGCCAAAACGGCGCATAGACCGCAGGCCTGCGTGATCGTGCAGCGTGAAGCCTGTCCGGCATCGCTGTTACCGGCACGGGATCATGATTTTCTCTCGCTGGAACAGTCCGCACCGGCAGAACCGGTCACGCTGCGCTCCGAAGACCCCCTGTATATTCTTCACACGTCCGGCACGACCGGCAATGCGAAGGGCATTGTGCGTGACAATGGTGGCCATGCTGTCGCTCTCGCCCTGTCCATGGAGCTGATCTACGGCTGCAAACCCGGCGATACCTTCTTCACGACATCGGATCTGGGCTGGGTGGTTGGCCATTCCTACGGCGTCTATGCACCGCTGCTCAGCGGCTGCACCAGCGTGATCGTGGAAGGCGGTGCATCGGCTTCCGCCATCCGCGCGCTTTGCCATGAGCATGACGTGAAATGCCTGTTCACCACACCAACACAGATGCGCCTCATGCGGCAGGAAAGCCGCAACCTGTCAGGTGCGATCCTGCCCACGCTGGCCCGTATCTTTGTGGCCGGGGAGTATGCGGACCCGACATTGCTGGAGTGGGCACGGTCGTATTTCCGCAAACCTGTAGTCAATCACTGGTGGCAGACCGAAACCGGGTGGAGCATCACCGCCCATTTCTTTGGCCTGCCCGAGCGCGAGCCGGTCTCGCTCATGAACGATATCGGGCGGCCTGCACCGGGATTTCGCACGGCCATCGTGCCGTCTATGCCGGGTGAACAGTGCGGGGAGATTGTCCTGTCCCTGCCGCTGCCGCCCGGCTGCCTGGCGGGTGTTTGGAAGGATGGAGCGATCCGGGTTCCTACCGCCTATCTTGATGAAACAGGCGGGCATTACCGTACCTTTGATGAAGGCATGATTGAAGCCAACCGCGCCGTTCACATGCTCGGGCGTTCCGATGATGTCATCAAGGTCGCGGGGCGGCGGATTTCGGGTGTGCAGATTGAAAAGATCATCGCCACCCATCCATCAGTCCATGCCTGTGCCGTGGTTGCCGTACCCGACGCACTGCGCGGGCAGCGGCCCGTAGCATATGTGGTACCTGACCCCACAGTGGAACGCACGCTTTCTGCCGGGGAAATCATCGCACGGGTCAGCAAAGTCCTCGGCCGCTGGATCGGCCTGAAAGAAGTCCGCTTCGTTGCATGCCTTCCCACAACCGTGTCTGGAAAGATCACGCGGCAACGCCTGCTGGTCTCCTGACGCCATCGGTATCGGGCCGGGTTAAGCCTGCGGAAAAAAGAGCGCGCCATACCAGACCGGACCCGTAACGATCTTGCACCGGTCAGGAATGAAGTCGACATGCAGTGCGGAACACCTTGACAGACGGGAAGACAGACCGTTTTCCGATCCGGCCCGTCAGCAGGGAAAACGGCTGTCTGGCGGATCGGCCACGCGTGCCGATACCTGTAGATAAAGGCGAACCTCAGGGCTTTTGGCCTACGAATATCCGGTTTTTCTGGATTTCCCTTTCCGCCCCGAAAATCCGGATCTTCAGGCGCAGGGGTGCATTCTCACGGGCCTGATTATCCTGATGCCGGTTCCACTCGAACGGTCATCCATCATCCATTTACCCGGCGTGGATTTGCCAATACCAAGGTTCACAGTAATGCGGGGGGCGTAACAGTCCCAGTCCACTGCTCAATGCCATCCTTACCACCTCGCATATGAAAGCTTCCGTAGGTTTCATCGTCGCATCAGTCTCCCGATAGGGGCATGCAACGACTGGATGGCCAGCAAGAACCGCATCAAGTCCATGGCCAGTCGGACATAATATATTGGTCACATCATCATTAATAATTATTGAATATGACTAAACCCGTGACAGCATTTCATTGAAATGTACATCGGGTATCCTGACAGGTGTGGAAAAGGCGCTGGCATGCGACATGTCCCGCGTAAATGGCCAGCGGAACTCATCGCTCAGACTGTCGATCTGCTCCTTGACGTGATTGACCAGCAACGAATTGACAGGCTTATTGGGTGATGTAGCAAGTGAAATGGTACGAAACAGGTAGGGTGCGACAATAAGGCGGGCACTGAATTGTCCTGCCATGATTTCCCGCCGCAGGCATGAAGCCGGCAGGATGGTTGCACCAATATTGCTGGAAACCAGTTGCAGCAGCGATGTATAGGAATCACAGTCAAGCTGCACATTGAGCTTGATGTCGTGTTTGGCTGTCCAGCCCTCTACAATCTGGCGCAGGCCGTGACGTTTGCTGGGAAGGATAAGGGGAATATCCTGCAGCGCCCGCGCCTGGATGCTGTCATATCCACATTCCGCGCGCCCCTGTCCGCCAGCGGTGCCTTCGATCAGGCACAGATTCTGTGACAGCAGGGATTCCATATTGGGACTGGCCGAAACCTGGGTGTCATACAGCAGGGCAATATCCAGCATTCCGGAATTGAGCCATTGCAAAAGATCGCCGTTATACGCATCGATAAAACGGAATTTGAGGTTTTCGTACGCGACCTGCAACGACCGGGTCAGGGGCAGGGCCAGGGTACTGCTAACGCTGGCGGGCATGCCAATAACCGCGGATGTCACGCACCCGCCCGAATAGGCATGTACCTTGTCATGCGCTTCATGGATCTTGCGTATAATATCGGTACCCAGCTGCTTCAAGCAGCGTCCGGCATCGGTCATGACAACGCCACGTCCGTTACGGTAAAGCAACTTTACATGCAGCAGCGTTTCCAGGTCCCGGATATGGCGGCTGAGTGCCGGCTGGGGCCTGCCCAGTATGGCTGAAGCCCGGGAAAAAGAACCGCATTCAGCTACAGATATGAAATATTCCAGATCTTTTATATTCATGTCTCGACCCCTGAATACTGACACGCCATTCTCGAAGGAAGTCAAACGAGGACTCTGGGATTGCTGACCGTCGGACGGTTTATTATTTCGTATGAGCCATAATTTCAGGAGAATCGAACGAAAGTCAAACATATTTCAAAATTAAGAACCATATTTTTTATGTTCTTATAAATAGAATATATGGGCATGCCTGATACAGGAGGGCATGACAACCATGACAAAGTCATTATTTATAAAAAACAAAGTATTATATGCCGGATGGGAAGGATACATCCCGGCGGGAGGTCAGCCTGGTGTTACGGCCCGGATGGCGGCACTGTCGGCAGGCATGGCTGCCATATCGCCCAGTGTTGCCGGGCGTGCGGGCAGGCGCTGGTTCAGGTATCCCACATCCGCAGGGTCGCGGTCCCGGGTCTGTGCAATCAGGTCGCTCACCGTCAGGCCGCACAGGCGCCCCTGGCAGGGTCCCATCCCGCAGCGCAGAAAGGCCTTGGCCTGGTTGGGGCCAATGCATCCTTCACGGGCGGCGCTGCGCACCTGCCCTGCGATGACGCCTTCGCACCGGCAGATGACCGTCTCATCCGCGGGCTGCCGAAAGTGGCTGGCAGGGCGGAACATGCAGTCCACGAACATGCGCCCCCTGCGCGCCAGCGCAATCCGTGCCCGCATACTGACAGAGTGCAACCAATTCAGCAGGTTGCGTCTGCTCCGGCCACGGGCGGCTACAATGGCCTGTCCGGCCATACGGCCGCCCAGGGCGGCCAGTCTGCTGCCACCGATGCCCGCGGCATCTCCCACGCAGACAATCCCATCGGGGTAACCCGCCGTGCCCGCGGGGGCGGGGCGGAAGCTGGCCTGTGCGCGATCCCATACATGTGGCACGCCCAGCGCCATGGCCAGATTGGGGTTGGGCACCACGCCATGGTGCAGCAGAAGGGTTCTGGCCGGCAGTACTTTGTCCTGGCCGTTCTTGCCAGACCACCGGACCTGTTCCAGACATGCCGTGCCTTCCGCGCATATGGACATGACACCACGATGGACCGGCACACGATGCATGACAGCTGACGCCAGCAGGCGCAGCCCGTACCATGCATCTCCCGAAAGCAGAAAAAAAGGCAGGGCTGCCAGACCTTTCCACCATTGCCGGTCCGCAGCCGTGATCAGGATGGCCGCTATATCCTGCCCCGCGCGGCGGTACTGTGCGGCCAGCAGCCATATCAGCGGGCCGCGTCCGGCAATGACCATGGGGGTGGGCGGAACCACCCCGCTTGCCTTCAGCATGGTCTGAGCAGCGCCAACCGTCATGACGCCGGGCAGGGTCCAGCCGGGAATGGGGAAGGGGCGCTCCATGGCGCCCCCCGCCAGTACCACGCACCGCGCGGCAAAGCGCCGGGGCTGACCATCCACCCGTGCCATGACCACATGATCGGGCGTAATGCCCCATACAATGGCGCGCGGGATGATATGCGCGCCGCTTGCATACGCACGCCGGATCATCCGGGTTCCCTTGCGCCAGTAGTCTTTTCCCAGAACCTGACCCTGCGGAAAGGGGCTGTGGCTTGCGGCGCGGTAGATCTGCCCGCCCGGATGCATGTTTTCATCCAGAACCAGCGTCAGCAGCCCGGCACCCGCCGTTACGGCCGCAACGCCCAGTCCGGCGGGGCCCGCCCCAATAATGATGACATCATGGACCGTATCGTCCGGCAGGCCGGATGATGTCATGATCCATGCCCTTCGAGGTCCGTCTCGATACACATGCCTGTCCTGACCGGCAGCAGGCAGGCTTGATGCATGCTGCGGCCATCAACCCGGACCAGACATTCATGACACGCGCCCATAAGGCAGTATGGCACGCGCACACGCCCCGTGGGGGGGAGCGAGCCGCAGGCCGGATAACCTGCCAGCATCATCGCCACCGCCACGCTATCGCCCAGACGGGCTTCCAGCACGCGACCATCAAGCGTGAACGTGATACGCGGCCCGGCGGGAGCCACAATACGGCGGAAACGGAAACGGTCTGTCATGATCGGGATGCCGCGGTGAGGGTGAAGCGACTGGCGGAAAATGCTTGCATGATGGGGGGAATGATACCCGTATGGATCGCGTCACACACAAGGCCCGTATGGTTGGGGGCCAGTGTCACGCCTGAATGGCACGATGCCACGAATGCACCCGGCCAGAGGGTGGAATGGTCATAGACAGGCATCCCGTCTGGGCTTTTGACCCGGAAACATGACCACGAACGCACGACCGAGGCCGCCTGCAGGCACGGAAAGGAACGGATAGCGCGATCGGCCATCACGGCATCGATTTCCAGGTCGACCGGCTGCCGTGTCATGACCGTATCCTGGCTGTTCCCGATCAGGACACTGCCATTATCCGTCTGGCGCAGGGCATTCGTGGGATAGTCCAGAAATGGCGGCAGCCTTTGCGTGACCATGATCTGCCCGCGTTGCGGAGTGATGGGCGCATGCAGCCCCACCATGGGGGCAAGCCGCGTGTTATCCAGACCCGCAGCCAGCACGACGCGCTCACATTCCCTGTACCCATGGGGTGTATCCAGTATGAAAGTTCCTTTTTTGGTAGGGGTTATGGTGCGAACGGGACTTGCCGGCACATAATGCCCGCCCGAGCGACCGAAGGCCCTGTGCAGGGCGTGAAACAGGGCCAGTGCATTGAGATGCCCGTCGAGTGGCGAAAACAGCGCGCCCACGACATCTGGCCCGATTGCGGGCAGTAGCGCACGGGTCTGGCTGTGGTCGAGCATTTCATGGGGAAAGTCGCTGCCCTGATCGCAAGCGATGCGCGCGCTACGGGTCGCAAGGTGATCCATTTCGGCACCGGACAGGGCCAGAGTCAGGCCGCCGCGCTGGCTCAGGTGCAGCACGATGCCGGTCATGGCCTCCAGTTGCCGGGCAAAATCCGGCCATGCGGCAGCGGCCATACGGCTCCAGTTAAAATAGGCGGGCGCGCCCGCCCCCTTGCTCTGCACCCATAACAGGGCAAAATTCGCCCGTGCCGCGCGCAGGGCCCGGTCCCCTTCGTCCAGTACCGTAACCCTGTGGCCACGCAACACAAGCCCCAGCGCAATACTGGCCCCCACCATGCCGCCACCGATCACGATGGTATCGGCCGCCGTGCCGGGATGCCGCGTCACCGCACCGTTTCCTGGCGCAGCAGGCAGGGGGAGGTGCTCCATCAGCCGATACCGGTATCGATGATGATGTTCAGGTAGGGTTCGACATGGGCCTCCATGCCCGGAAGGATAACGGTCGTGGCATCCATCTGTTCAATGATGGCAGGGCCGGGAATGCGGTTGCCACTGCGCAGGTGGGCACGGTCATAGATCGGGCATTCCACAAATCCGCCCGTTTCGGGAAACCAGACTTCGCGGGCGCCGGTACGCGCGGCGGAGGGATCCGGCCCTTCATCGGGGTGACTGATGAACTCGGCCTTTTCCACCCGGCCGGTCGCCTCGACACGGAAAGTGACGAACTGGATCGGGTCACTTTCGGAGGCAAAGCCATACTGGGTCCGGTGGGCTTCCATGAATTCCGCGATCATATCCGTTACGGTCTGTGCCGTAATCCTGCCCTCGGGCGCGCACAGCATGACCGGCAGTTCGTAATTCTGCCCGACATAGCGCATGTCCACCGTAAAGCGCTGGCCACAGTTTTCCGGTGCCACGTTTTCCTCGGTAAACCAGCCTTGCGCCCGCGCCGCCAGTTCATCATGAATGGCCTGGACCCGGTCAACATTGCCCTCATCCGCCATCATGATCTGCGTGGTCGAGAAATCGGCCCGCAGGTCGGTCAGCAGCAGCCCCAGCGCGCACATCACACCGGGCGTCAGCGGAATGACGACACGCTTCATGTCCAGTTCCAGGGCAAGCCGCACCGCATGCAGCGGCCCGGCGCCGCCCAGGGCCATAAGGGCGTAGTCGCGCGGGTCATGGCCTCTCTGCACGCTGATGACCCGTACGGCGCGCGCCATGTTGGCTGTAACCACCGAAATGATTCCCTGCGCCGTCGCCATGACATCCATGCCCAGTTCGCCAGCCAGACGGCTGATCTGGGCATAGGCCTTGTCGTGGCGGATGGGCATGCGGCCGCCAAGCAGGAATTCGGGGTTCAGGATATGAAGCACCACATTGGCATCGGTGGTGGAGGGGATGTCATTGCCCTTGTCGTAACAGACCGGGCCGGGAAAGGCGCCGCAGCTCTGCGGGCCGACCTTCAGCAGGCCACCATTGTCACGATAGGCCAGCGACCCGCCCCCCGCACCCACGGTATGGATGTCAAGCATCGGGGCCTTGATGGGATAGCCATGGACCATGGCTTCGCCCGTCATGCGGCATGCTCCGTCCTTGAGGAGGGCGACGTCGGTGCTCGTCCCCCCCATGTCGAAGGTGATGAGATTGGGGATGCCGATCATGCGCCCGATTTCCTGGGCTGCGACAACACCCGTAGAGGGACCCGACAGCACGGTGCGCACGGGCAGCGCGCGCGCCAGGTCAAAGCTGATCACCCCGCCATTGGACTGCGTGATCCGGGGCGCGACACCCAACCCCAGATCCATCAGGCGCCTGGCCAGGCGGGTGATGTAGGTTTCCATCACCGGGCCGAGATAGGCATTCACCACCGTGGTGGAAAAACGCTCATATTCCCGGAATTCAGGGGCTACGGCGCTGGAGATGGAGGTGAAAGCCTCAGGAAATTCCTCCTGCACGATTTCAAGTGCGCGCTGCTCATGCCCGGGACGCACAAAGGAATACAGGAATCCGATGGCAACCGCCTGTACGCCCGCATCCTTCAGGGCGCGGGCCGCCGCGCGCACGCTTTCCTCATCAAGTGCCGTTTCCACCGTCCCGTCATGGCGGACCCGCTCGGGCACTTCAAAACGCAGGTGCCGCGCCACCAGGGTTTCTGGCTTGTCGGCCTGTGTATCATACAGGCTCGGGCGCTTCTGCCGCCCGATTTCCAGCAGGTCACGGAAACCGTCGGTGGTGATCATGCCGGTCGGCACACCCCTGTGCTGGATCAGGGCATTCGTACCGACCGTCGTGCCATGCCCGAGGAACCTGACATCGCCCGCGCTGGCACTGACCGTGCCCAGCCCCTCGGTCACGCCCCCGGCTATGCCGCGTGACGGATCATCGGGGGTGGATGAGACTTTCCATATTCCGAACTGTTTCGTTTCTGTATTGTAAAGACAGATATCACAGAAGGTTCCCCCGGAATCCACGCCAATCCGCCAAGACATGTGCTGTTCCTTCTCTCAACTGTCCAATGGATGAACAAGTATTACGGGGCGGCAGCGTGGGGGGGTAAGACGGTTTCATGTCATATCAGTTATATCGAGACGCAATATTGGGAACGTGCCATGAATGTTTACGGATTTCATCCCTAATATCGTGAAGGACGAGGATTCAATGGCACCGAAGGTCGAACCCGTTCAGCCAAGCACGGAATTCCCCGCAAGGACCAATGTCGTCATTATCGGTGGCGGCATCATCGGTGTCACGGCCGCCCTTTTCCTGGCGCGCTCGGGCATTCCGGTCACGTTGTGCGAAAAAGGGCATATCGCGGGCGAACAGTCCAGCCGCAACTGGGGCTGGACACGGGTCATGGGCCGTGATGAACGTGAACTGCCACTTGGTCAGGCCAGTCTGAACCTGTGGGGCCAGATGAACGAGATGACGGGCAGGGACACCGGTTTCAGGCAGTGCGGCATTCTTTATGCCTGCGATAATGAACGCGAAATGAACGATTTCCTGAAATGGAAGGATATCGCCGACCGGTACCAGATTCGTACGGAAGTGCTTGATCCGGCACGGACGGCTGAAAAAAGCGGCTCCCAGCGTCTGTTCCGCGGCGGCCTGTTCTGCCCGACCGATGGCCGGGCCGAACCCACCATGGCCGCCCCAGCCATTGCCGCGGCCGCGCGCGAACAGGGGGCGACAGTCCTTACCCGCTGCGCCGTAAGGGGGGTCGAGACACGCGGCGGCCGCGTGTGCGGAGTAGTAACCGAACGCGGCACGATCGCCTGTGAAAGCGTGATCCTGGCGGGTGGCGCATGGTCGCGGCTGTTCGCGGGCAATACGGGTATCGACCTCCCCTCGCTTCAGGTTCTGGGCAGCGTTGCAAGGGTGGACAACGTTGAAGGCGGACCGGAAGAGACGGTAGGCGGCAGCGACTTTGCCTTCCGGCGCAATATACAGGGCGGCTACAACATCAGTCGGCGCAACGCCAGTGTGGCCGATATCGTGCCCGATTCCTTTCGCCAGTTTACGCGCTTCATCGGTGCCTACCGCACGGGCTGGCGCGAATTGCGGCTGCATCTCGGCCGCCGCTTTCTTGAGGAAATGCGCATGCCACGCGCCTGGTCGATGGACGAGATCTCCCCCTTCGAGATCATTCGTACACTTGACCCCGAACCCTCGCACTACCTGCTCGACGAGGCGATCACGATCCTGAAGCGTGATTTCCCCGCCTTCCGCACCATGCGCGAAGTCGAGCGCTGGGGCGGCATGATTGATGTCACACCGGATGCGGTGCCGGTCATCGGGCCGGTTGACAGCCTGCCGGGATTCTATCTGGCCACCGGTTTTTCCGGCCATGGTTTCGGCATTGGTCCGGGGGGCGGCAGGCTGATTGCGGACCTTGTTTCGGGAAGGACACCCGTTGTCGATCCCACACCGTTCCGGTTTGGCCGGTTCAACACCGACCACAGGCCATAAAACAGGAAGTTACAGACCATGACCGATACAGATCGTATTCAGCTTGACCCCGTAACTGTCGAGATCATCGGCAGTGCCCTGTCATCGATCGTTGATGAAATGGGGGAGGCGCTTGTCCGCACCAGCTATTCCACAAACATCAAGGAACGTCGTGACTGCTCGACCGCCCTGTTCGACCAGTCCGGCCACACGCTGTGCCAGGCCGAGCACATCCCGATGCATCTGGGCTCCTTTATCGAATTCGTCCCGCTTGTCATGGCACGCTACAAGGCGGACGATATCAGGCCAGGTGATGTCTTCATCGGCAATGATGCCTATGCCGGGGGGGGAACACACCTGCCTGATATCGTTCTGGCAGAGCCGATTTTCGTCAAGGAGCGGATCGTGGCCTGGGCGATCAATACCGCCCATCATTCCGACTTCGCCGACCGTGGCGACGCCCACATCTTCCAGGAAGGGATCCGCATTCCCCCGGTCAGGCTGTACAAGGGCGGCGTGCTGCAACATGACGTGCAGGACCTGATCCTGCTGAACTGCCAGGTCCCGGCCGAGCGTATTTCCGACCTGCGCGCCCAGATGGCGGCAAACCGCCTGGGAGTCAGCCGCCTGCAGGCGCTATGCACGAAATACGGCACCGATATCGTCATCAGGGCGGGACAGGAACTGCAGGACTATGCCGAACGCAAGATGCGCGCGGGTATCGCCGCAATCCCCGACGGGCGGTACACGGCCGATGACCTGTTTGAAACACTGGGCTATCCCACCCCGATCGCCATCGGCTGCACGATCGATATCACGGGGGATGAAATGACCCTGCAGTTCGACAGTCCACCCCAGGTACGGGCCAGTTTCAACATGACGCGCTCCGCCCTGCTGGCCACGGTCTATTATGCGGTCAAGTCGATCGTGGATCCCACCATTCCGCCCAATGCGGGGCTGGCGCGTCCGTTGCATGTCAGGGCGGAGAGCGGAACGGTGCTATGCTGCCGGGAACCGGCCGCCGTGATGGGGCGCATTTCCACCTGCCAGCGCGTGGTGGACGTGATCAACGCGGCATTGGCTCCCGTCTGCCCCGAAAGCATCACCGCCGCATCGAATGGCGCGGTCGTATCCGCCACCTTCAGTGGCACGCGCAAGACAACGGGCGATTACTGGATCTATCTTGAAACCATTGGTGGCGGTTCAGGCGCGCGCCATAACAAGGATGGGCTGGATGGCGTGCAGGTGCACCTGACCAATACATCGAACCTTCCGATCGAAGCGCTGGAGATCGAATACCCGCTCACGCTGTTGCGTTACGAACTGGTCGATGGCTCGGGCGGGGCGGGCCGCTATCGTGGTGGCATGGGGCTGCGGCGCATCTATCGCGCGGGTGAGGACTGTCAGGTCGCCATCAGCATGTCACGCATTACGACAGCCCCGTGGGGGCTTGATGGCGGCCTGCCGGGCGGCAGGGCCTATGTCGAATGCAGCGCGCCCATTCATGGCAGCACCGCCCATCTCACACCAGGTGACACGGTGGAGGTGGTGACACCCGGCGCCGGCGGCTATGGCGCGCCCCCTGCCGCGGCCAGCTAGGGCCATTCCGCCTGCCTTCCTGATATCCAATCGCGCCCGGCCCCTCAGGTCGGGCGTTTTTTCCTGTGCGGGGCTGGTGGCTACGGACCGGTGGTGTATCCGGGTCCATGGCGGCCATGTTCCATGAAAACGGAGATGCATTCCCATGATCCAGTCCACGCGTTTGACCGATACCGGGCGGGTTGTCATGATTTCGGGCGCCGGCCGGGGTATCGGGGCGGCCATCGCGCAGCGTCTGGCGCAGCAGGGCTGGCGCATCAGCGCGGGGCTGCGTGATCCTGACGCATTTACCCTGCCGTCACCCCATATGGCCTGTCATTTTGATGCGACCGACTGTGAATCGGAACAGCACTGGGTAGCACGGACCCTGGCCCGCCATGGCCGGATCGATGCGGTTGTGGCCAATGCGGGGATCATGATCCCCGGATCGCTGCTGGAGGTGGATGATGCGGGGCTGGAGCGGATGCTGCAGGTCAATGTCCGTTCGCCCGCCCGACTGGTACGGGCGGCCTGGCCCGCATTGCAGGCGACCGGGCAGGGCCGGGTGATCATCTTGTCTTCCCTGTCGGGCAAGCGTGTGAAATCACCACGCTCAGGCACTTATGCCATTAGCAAATTCGCGGCCGTGGGGCTGTCAAATGGCATACGCCGCCTTGGATGGGCCGATGGAATCCGCTCGACCGTCATCTGTCCCAGCTTCGTTGCCACGGACATGACGGCAGGCGTGAACGGATTGGACCCATCGGAGATGACCCAGCCGGATGAAATCGCCACCATGGCGTCCATGGTCCTTGACATGCCCAATCACGCCAGCGTGTCGGAACTGTGCGTGACCTGCCGGGATGAAGACATGTTCTAGGGTATTTCTTCGCGCCTGTGGCGGTATGACAGGAAATGCCCTGTCATGCACGCGCAGACTGCCGGTCACCGACCGGCAGCTGTCTTTCATGGTATGAAGAAAATCAGAATTCACACGAAGCAGTCATGACCACGCTCAATGGCGGTGCCAGGAAGTAGGAGGGGGTCTGCCCTGCCACCCCCCTGGTGGTCACGGCATTGGCCGTAACGGTTCCGACCGAACTCAGATAGGGAGTGTTGGTCAGGTTCATGAAGTTCAGCTTGATGACCGGGCGTGAAAATGCCGACCATTTGGGCAGGCGGTAACCTAGTGACAGGTCAACCGTCTTGTAGGCCGGCATGCTCTGGTCATCCATGAATGTCGAATACTGTGAATCAACCCATTTGAACATCAGATTGGCAAAGAATGGCCCGCGGGCGTACATCACGCCAATATTCGCCATAAATTTCGGGCTTTTGACCGCGACCTTCCCCGCTGTCGGCAGGATGACTCCGCCATAGCTGAAATTGTTGTCCATTGTCGCATGCAGATACTGGGCATTGACGTAGGGTGAAATGCCGTAAAAAGGTCGTGTCGACAGTTCGACCGTGACCCCGCGCATGGTCTCGCCACCCACCGAAATGGCACTGTTGACCGACGCGCCATTGACGTAAGCCATGGTGGTGACCTGGTGGTTGGTCAGGTTGGAATTGAACAGCGCGACATCGGCATTGAACAGCCCATGGTAGCGGAAGCCGATTTCCTCATTGATGGCGTATTCCATCTTGCCCTGGTTGGTGCCCTGCTGGGTCACGTTGCCGCTGGAAATGCTGTACAGGTTGGGATAGGTGGACAGGGGCACGGGCGGCCGTGCGTTGGTGGTTCCGTTTATGTAGACTTGCATGTCCTTTCTGACATCATAGGAGATGGAGACACGCGGCATGGGCTGGGCGATTGCCTGCGAATAGTGGTACTGTGATCCGGGCAGTTCATTCGTGCCCGACAGGTAATACATCATTTCCTTGAAGCCGGCGCTGATCTTCAGCCGATCGTGCAGGAATCCCTGCGTATCGGACAAATAGAATTCGTTGATATCGGACGACATCTGGTAACGTGTGCCTGTCACGATATCGCCTGCCGTATCACGTATCAGGTCGCCGCCGGTATAGCTGGCCGCGTTACCATTCTGGTCCAGTGCTGAAAGCCCGTTCAGGGCGGTCATGTTCCAGTGATCGTACCAGTATCCGGCAATCAGGTGGTTATGGGGGGTGGGATCATACTGCACATAGGCATTGACGCCGGTTGCGAACTGGGTCTGTGCCGCATTGGCCAGGGCGGAAACCGTCTGCACACCCTTGCTGTTGGTATAGACATACATGCCACTGGTGTCGATCGAGACTTTCTCGGAGCCATTGTACAGGCTGTCGGGCGAGAAGCTGGTCTGGCCAGGACTGTCTGATTCCGTCCAGTGGAAATAGGGGGTGATGTTCAGCCGCAGGTTATGGGTCAACCTGAACTGGTTCTGCAGGGAAATCAGGACGTTTGAACGTCTGTAGACGTAGTTTTTCCAGTAATCCGAGGTCTCTCCCGCAACATAGGACGAGGCATAGTTCCCGACCGAGAAATTGTTGCCCTGCGCGTTCGCCTTCTCCCATGCCGCCAGCGTGTAAGGGCTGCTGCGGGCATTGGTCCAGTCCGTATAGGATACGAACAGGGAGGTCCTGCCAATGTCACCCCAGTCCTTCTGCAGCTTGAAATCGACATGGTTCTTGCGGCTGCGCCCGCTGCCCGCGAATACGTCCGCTGCCGTGTAGGAATAGGACGCGAACATCTTGATACCGGTGTTGCCGATGTAACCGCTGTCATAACGCGCGAAGACCCGGTCCCCGCGATAGGACCCGTGGGAGTAGGACAGGTCGCCCCCCATCTTGTTCGACGGGTCGCGTACCGTCTCGATCATCTCACCGCCCGATGCCGACTGGACCGGATCATTGATCCGCGACGTGCTGGCAATGAGCGTGACATCGGAAAGGTTTTCGTTATCGGCCCATGTTTCCGAATAAGGGAGCAGATAGGCCTGATCGATGCCAGGCACGCCTTCGACCACCCAGCCCATTTCCGTCTCGTCATAGCCCCGGACCGAAATGTCGTTACGGATACTCAGTCCATAGGCATCCGACATGCCTACATTGGCCCCCGGCAGGGTGGCCGCGAGCTGGATGGGACTGGCGATGGTCAGTTTCTGGGCAATGGCCGCGGCCGTAATGGAACTTGTTGCCTCCGGTGCGTGCTGACGCTTCATCAGCCCCCCCGCGATCCGGCGTGTCTGGCTGACGGTTATGGCCTCCGGATCGCTCTGTACAGCGGTCGCCGGTGCAGCCGCATGCGCGGCCGTGGCGTGGGGCGTTGCCCGGGGGGTAGGCTGTGCTGGTGTCTTGCGGACCGCACGTACCTGCGCATGGGCCGCCAGAGGCAACAATGTGTAGGAGGTGGTCAGCAGCAGCATCAGCATGACTGATGCCGTGTCACGCTTCACGGAAGCCCGCACCTTTTTTCCCCTTGTTCTTGAGTCCATGACAAACCTTGCACTATAGAGGTCGATAAGGTCTGAACATATTTCTGAAAAGAAATGATATTCAGGGACGAATTACGTGGATTCCCAGAGGCGGTACGTCATGCCCTGACGGAATTACGTGCAAAAGGACATGGCCGCTCTTGTTCTGTCTCGTTTCTAATATGAAATTATCTTCAAGAAAGCCGGATGATTCAATCCATAGCTGATATACAGTAATCATCTCTCAAAACAGGGTAGGGTCTGATGGTGATGAAAGTCCTGATAGCCACTACCCGTTCTTATTTTTGAAATATGATTTTGCGTTTGATTGGACCGAAGGTACGATTATTCCCGACATGAGCGTGCCTTCCGCATGACCTGCGCGCCATGATGTTGCGAATATGCAATATCATGTCAGGGTATGGGAAGCAGGGGCGGGAACCGCCGGTCGATCATATGGCAGATACAGATGTGCTTCCTTCCTTGGGGCATGTCGGGACGACCAGTTTTGTGACAGGGGGAAAGCTGAATGTTGTTATCGGTCACTGGGCAGCGCCATACGACCATAACCCGATGGCTGATCATGTTTGGCCTGGTCGCGCCGATCAACCTGCTCATGTCGCTTGACCGCCAGGCCATGACCCTGTCAGCACCACGCATACAGGAACAGTTCGGTTTTTCCCTTATCCAGATGTCCACGATCGTGGCCTGCGTCTTGTGGACCTATGCCCTTCTGCAGATACCGGCCGGGGCGCTCGTCAATCATTTCGGGCCGCGACGGACGCTGTTCCTGGCGTGCCTCGCCTGGTCGGTGGCCACCATCATGACACCCTTTGCCGGGTCCTTCATGGGGTTCCTGGCCATCCGCCTGGCAATGGGGGCGGGACAGTCGCCTGACTGGTCCTCCAGTATCGTCACGATCGATAACTGGTTCCGCCGTGGGGAACGCGCACGCGCCAATTCCATCCTGCTGGCCTTCCTTTATCTGGGGTCGGTCATCGGCGGTCCGCTGACCACCAGCATCACGACCATGTGGTCATGGAAAGTCAGCTTCTTCATCTACGGTATTGCCGGGATCGGATGGGGGCTTTTATGGGTGTTTTTCGTGCGCGACCATCCGCCCGTCGGCGAACGGCCGGACGGGATCATCAAGCAGCGCCCGCGCGTAACACGCAGGCAGGTGCAGCGTTTCCTGCGGTCATGGCAGTTCTGGTCCATCGGTCTGCACTATATGTGCCTGCTGACGGTACAGTCGTTCTTTCTGGTCATCATGCCGTTTTATCTGATGAACGGGCGGCATATCAGCTACGGGTCCATGGGGTGGCTATATGGCCTGCCCTGGCTGTTCCTGTATGTGTCCGTTTTTGTAAGCGGCATGATTGCCGACCATGTGCAAAAGCGCACCGCTTCGGCATGGTGGGCGCGCACACCGGCCGGAATTGCAGGGACCCTGCTGTCAGGACTGCTGGTCGGGGCGGGAAGCATGGTGCATGACGATACGGCCATGATCCTGGTCTTCTGCCTCTCGCTTGGCTTTACCGGCCTGAGCCAGATCTCGATCTGGACATCGGTGCAGGACCTGACCACGAATTATACCGGCATCGTGGCGGGGTGGACCACCTTCTGGGGCAATGCCGCCAGTGGTGTTGCTCCGATCGTGATGGTTTATATCGAAAAAGAAACAGGAAGCTGGCCGATGGCGTTGTGTCTGCCTGTGGTGGCTGGCATTATTGGGGCTGTCTGCTGCATTGGCACCCATCCTGAATTACCGATAGAAATGGAATAGAATATCGTGACAGCCATAAGAGAACTGAAGGCCGTTCGTTCTCCGTCCCGTCTGACGCATGATATGAATAACGAGGGAAGCATACAGTATTCACAGAATTCCGAACGCGCGGCGCTTGTCCTGCTTGCACTGGGCCGATGCGGCAGGAAAGGGCTGGCCCTCAAGGATCTGGCGGAACTGGTAGGAGCGGAAAAACCCGCCGTGCATCGCACATTACTGGCATTGCGGCTGCACGGCTTGGCGGCGCAGACCAGTGCGCGCGGTCGCTACCGCCTGGGGCCTGCGGCGCTGGCACTGGGGCGGCAGCGTTCCACCCCTACGGAACACCTCCAGCAATGGAAACCATATCTGGCAGCCCTTGGGCAGGAATTCAGGGCCTCCGCCTTTCTGCTTGAGCGTTCCGGTGTGGATGCGCTCATTACGGATATGTACATCACTGACAATACCCTATCCATCCTGGGGAACGGGGGCATGGGCGGTCGCCTGCCACTGGGCTACGGACTGGGCAGTACGGTCATACTGGCGGGACAGGATGAAGGGAACCAGACTGCCATCCTGCTCGCCAATGAGTCGCGTTACGCTGAACTGGGTCTGGATGTGGAAAAACTGCGCGCCTATCTGACGACCGTGCGTGAACTGGGTTACGATTACCGTCGTAATCCGGTTCTGGATGGGATATCAGGCATTTCCATGCCAGTCATCGAACGCGATGGCAGTTGCAGTGCCGCGATTACAGTATCCAAGCAGACATCCGACCTGACGGAAGATGAGGCTTTGCAGATAATAGATAAAATGAAATCTTATATAAAAGAGAATGAATAGGATATTTATATACCTGATATTTATTAATAATTTTTCGATACGGTCGTAAGTTCCATTTACCATAATTTATGGATGGAAAGTGACCATGACCGAAATAATCAAGCTGAAATCTGGTAGCCTATACGAAGATCGTAACAGCTATTCACGAATTTTCATGATTGGAGACCAGATATTCGTCTCGAATACTGCTGGTATCGATTATACGACACGCGAGATTTCGCCTGATGTCGCGCAGCAGGCGCGCAAGGCATTGCAGAATATCAATGGTGCCCTGCAGGCCGTGGGGTCGTCGCTGGCCGATACGGTACGGATCATTACCCATGTTCCCACGTCAACTGACATGCCTGCGGTTGCCGCCGTACTTGGCGAGACATTCAGGAACATTGATCCCGCCGGCACCATGGTCTGTACACCACTGGCCCGGCGTGAACTGAAAGTGGAATTCGAGGTCACGGCAATACGGGGGGCGTCCAGCCTGCCTGCAAAATATATTCGTGCGTCTGTCTGACTGTTCATTCAAGGGAGGTTCCGGGTAAGACTTGTTCTGAAGAAAGCCGTGCCCGGGACCTTGTAATCCCATCGGTATTGCTGTTCACCAAGAACGACCCCGGGCAGGACAGGAATTTTCATTGGGATCGGAGAGCCATGCCTCCACACGCCCCATCCCCCTCTGCCCGGGGGGGTTGAGGAGTGATCGACAGGGAACTTCCGAGTGTGATCCCTCGGTAGCACTCCATCCGCGAGGAACAGAAACAGTCATCAAACAAGAGAACTGCTTACACCCTTGGGCAACCCTTTCCCGCCAGACTGATAAAATAATTCAACATTATCAGTCTCATAACGCTTTTAACATCCGGTATCCACATGCAGTACCTGAAGCATACGCCAGGCAGGGTAGAAAAACGTCAGCTTAAATTTTCAAAAAAATCCCTGGGAAATGGCTCGTTTCAGGGCAGTGAAATAAGAGTCCCTGAACTGTTTGCTCATAGGGGCATCGGGAATGAACACGTCAAAGACGTGATACGCACCGGGAATGACACAGACCTCCGTCGGCACACCCGCAGCCATCAGGCGCCGGGCATATTCCAGATCCTCATCTAAAAACAGGTCCAGGGAACCTACGCCAATATAGGCGGGCGGCAGACCCGTCAGGTCTGTTGCACGAAAGGCCGCCGCATATTCGGATATGCCCGGGCTTCCGGGCGTTTTACCAAGATAGGCGTTCCATGCGTAATGATTGGCGGAACGTGTCCAGATGTATTCCCCCAGGGCCGGCGACGGCATGACCGTTGTCCCCGTCCGGTCATCCAGCATGGGATAAATCAGCAGTTGGAAAAGGACCTTGATTTCTGCCCGGTCGCGGGCCAGCAGGGCCAGGCAGGCAGTCAGCCCCCCGCCCGCACTGTCACCGCCAATAATCAGGCGGTTCCGGTCAATTCCCAGACTGGCCGCATGTTCATGTGCCCATTTCAGGACAGCATAGCAATCCTCGATTGCCGCAGGGCAGGGGGCTTCCGGCGCCAGACGATAGTCAACCGAGAAAATGACCAGCCCCAGTTCACTGGCCATCTGCCGGCAGCGTGCGTCATCGACTTCCGGTGTGCCGCTTACGATGCCGCCGCTATGGATGTAGACCAGCGCGGGAGCATCCGGGGGACTGGCCACCGGCCTGTAGGTCACGACCGGAACATCGGGCGCGCCCTCAGGCCCGGGCACATGGCCTTCCTCAACCATGACGTCGGGATATTCCACAACCCTGACACTGCGGATTGCGGAAATGAATGCCTTGCGTGTCTCATCCAGGGTCTCATCTGAAAGACCATCAAAAGAAGGCAGGACGTTCAGGGCTGCGCGAAATTCCGGGGCGACGGGATTGTGGGGCATGGTCATTTCTCCGTATTGTCTTTGCCCTAACGTATAGACAGCATCGGATCAGGCGTATCATCACGTCCAACTGATTGAACAGAAAGTGTTATTCAGGCGCTGCACGTACGGCGCGCGTGGTCTGGCAGAGACAATCGACGACCCGTACAGGGCCAGCAATCACCCGGAACCATGGGAATACATGGCGCGGTTCAGAATGGTCTTGAATAATGGTGCCCAGCCCGCGGGAATGAACAGGAAAGCATAAAGCGCGCCACCCGTGGATGCCCGGGTGGCGCGCTTCGTATCATCGGCAGGGTGATGCCGTGACATGGCGGCGGGCGTGAGATGAAGAAAGACCCACCGCCATTCCTGTCATGGGAACCAGCGCCGCCCGCAGCGGTAGGCAATCAGGTAAAGTCCCATGTAAACCATCGGAATGAAGAAGATGATGCGTTCAAGATCCCCCATCATGATCAGATATCCCCATCGGCTGAAAGACTGGACTGGGCATCAAGCATGATCGCGCCAGCCCCGGAAATCAGGATGATCATGACCGTGCCGATCACCCACGCGAAATACCACGGCCCCTGATCCCCCACGAATACGGCAAACAGCAGGGATACGACCAGAACGACGGCCAGACCGGCCAGGCGCAGAAGCTTTGTCATCACGACCTCGCAATCAGTAGCTATGGGTATCGTTCACGACATCGGCGGTATGGACCTTCCCGCGCATGACGTAATAACACCACGATGTATAGGACAGGATGATCGGCACGAAGATTCCCGCCACCACCAGCATGCAGCCAAGCCCATATTCACTGGCGGTACTGTTCCATACCGTCAGGCTCTGGTCTGGCGTGGTGGAAGACGGCATCAGGAAGGGGAACATGGCGCAGCCAACCGTGGTGATGGTGCCAGCCCACGCCCCCAGTCCCAGCCACCAGCCCGCAACCGTGCGGCCAGCCGCCAGCATGGCCACACCCGCCAGCATGCAGCCCAGCCCCACAAGCGGCAGCATCCACAGGGCGGGATGGGCGTGGAAATTATGCATCCAGCCCCCCGCGACCATCGCCACCGACTGCCCATGCAGCGGGTTGGCGGGCATGGCGGGGTTGACGGGCGCGGTCATGACAAAACCGGGCAGGAACCGCACCCATATACCGCCAATTACGAACAGGGTGCCTGCAACAAGGCCGCCGCCCATGGCATACCGCCGGGCGCGCGACCAGATGGGGTCATCCGCCCGCAGCATGAGCATTGCCCCACCCTGATAGACACTCAGCCCCACGGACATCAATCCGCACAGGATGGCAAACGGGTTGAGCAGGTAGGACAGGAAGGATTCATCCTGATAATACTGTCCCGTCCAGCCAAAGTGGTATCCCACCCCTTCCAGCACATTGCCGAATGCCGCACCGTAGATGAACATCGGCACGAAGCCCGACACCAGGAAGACCCAGTCCCAGCCTGCCCGCCACAGCCTGCCATCCGCCTTGGAGCGGTATTCAAACGCCACCGGCCGCAGGATCATGCTGAACAGCAGCGTGATCATGACCACGTAAAAGACGGAAAACGACGTGCCATACAGCGTGGGAAAGGCCGCAAAGATCGCGCCGCCCCCCAGGATGAACCAGACCTGATTGCCATCCCAGTGGGGTCCGATGATGTTCAGCGCGGTGCGCCGTTCCCCATCATTACGCCCGACAAGGCGCAGCAGCGTGCCCACCCCCATATCCATGCCGACCATGGTACCCAGGCCGATAAACAGCACGCCCAGTACCGCGGCCCAGATGATTTTCAGTATCGCGTAAAGTTCCATTTCTCCGTTTCCTGTCAGGACGCCATGGGACGCATGTCAAAGGCAGATACCCTGGGCGCGGCAGGCGTGTGCGGTTCCATGCTGTCATGATCGGGCCCCAGGCGGGCGAACTTGAACATGAGGTACAGTTCAGCCGCGATGAACACGCTATAAAGCAACACGAACCCGACCAGCGAAAACACCATGTAGGACACACCGTGACTGGAGGCCGAAAGGAAGGTCGGCAGCCAGCCAAACACGGTCCAGGGCTGGCGGCCTGCCTCGGCCGTGATCCAGCCGAACTCGGTTGCCAAAATCGGCAGCGGGATCGACCACATGCACAGCTTCAGCAGCAGGCGGCTGCGCTCAAGCCTGCGCTTCAGGCTGAGATAGGCCGAAATGGCAAACAGCGCGAAGAACCATAGCGACAGGAACACCATCAGCCGGAAAGACCAGAACGTGACGAACACGTTGGGCAGGATATCGGGCTGCGTGGCCTTGACCACATCGTCAATCTGATCCGCGGGGATCGCCGTAACGTCCTGCCCGGGGGCATGGCGGGTTGCCAGCAGACCGTAGCCCATGTCCTGTTCATGCGCGGTGAACTGCGCAAGGTCCGTGCTGCTGTGGGTCACGCCATAGCGGCGGAGTGCCGCGACGGCATCGATACCGGAGCGGATGCGGGGGCCTGCCTCGTCCTCCAGTTCATGCATGCCGGTAATGGGCTGGTCGAACGTGTGGGTGATCAGCGGAGTCAGGACCAGCGGCACGCCAATTTCGTAGTGATTTTCCTGCCTGGCGTCATCTGGCAGGGCAGCGACGATCCATGGCTCGAACGGCGGGTTGCTGGTATGCCACAGCCCCTCGATCGCGGCGATCTTGGTCGGCTGCTTTTCATAATCCAGACGCCCCAGCACGTCGCCCAGCGTGATGACGGCCACGGTGGAAATAATGCCGAACAGGGCGGCCATGCGGAACGAGCGCGCGGCAAACTGCCGGTGCTGACCCCGCAGCAGGTAAAAGGCACTGATGCCCATGACAAACATGGCAGCCGACACATAGCCCGCAACCGAGGTATGCACGAATTTCGCCTGCGCATCGGGGTTGAAAACCAGATCGACAAAGCTTTCAAACTGCATGCGCATGGTTTCAGGATCAAAATGCGCGCCTTCGGGCATGTTCATCCCGGCATTGGCGATCAGGATCCACAGCGCCGACAGGTTGGAACCAAGGGCCACCAGATAGGTCACGGCCAGATGCGCCTGTTTGCTCAGCCGGTCCCAGCCAAAGAACATGAGACCCACGAATGTGGATTCCATGAAAAAGGCCATCAGCCCTTCAATAGCCAGAGGCGTGCCGAACATGTCCCCGAAGAAATGGGAATACATGGACCAGTTGGTGCCGAACTCGAACTCCATGGTAATGCCGGTGGCAACACCGATGGCGAAGTTGATGCCGAACAGCTTGCCCCAGAACTGGGTCATGTCCTTATAGATCTGCCGGCCGGTGACGACATATACCGTCTCCATCGCCGCCAGCATGAATGTCAGGCCGAGTGTCAGCGGCACGAACATGAAATGGTACAATGCCGTCAGCGCGAACTGGAAGCGCGACAGGTCGACGACATCGGGGTTAATGAATTCCACCGTCAGGTCTCCTGATTTCGGTATGGGCGTGAGGGGTTTTCCGGGGTTCAGGTCATCGTCGGGTCATGGCGCCCTCCCGGCCTCATGGAACCGGCCCCCTTCAACACGCACCACCCGGTCCATCCGTGCCGCCACGGCAGGATTATGGGTAATGCAGACAAGGGTTGTCCGTGGCGACAGGGCCGATAGCAGTGCGGTCATCAGGTCGTGCTCGGTCCCGGCATCCAGCCCCTCGGTCGGCTCATCAAGGATGATCCATGCCGGATTGCGCAGGACAACCTGCGCTACGGCCAGACGTCGCGCCTGCCCGCCGGACAGGCGCACGCCCCCTTCACCGATCAGCGTATCCAGCCCGGCGGGTTCCGCCTGCACGAACGCATGCAGCCGCGCGACCCGCAGGGCCTGCCACATCGCATCCTCCGTGGCGGTGGGACAGGCGATGGTCAGGTTACGGCGGATGCTGCCCTGAAACAGGTGGAAGTCCTGCGCCACGACACCGACATGCCGGGCCATGATGTCCGCATCGACATCCTTCAGGTCCACGCCGCCAAAACGGGCCGTGCCTTCCTGATAGTCGTAAAAACGGAACAGCAGGTTCACCAGGGTGCTCTTGCCCGCACCGGACGGCCCGACCAGCGCCACGCGCTCCCCCCGTACCACCGACAGGTCCGCGTGCCGCAGCGCCCACCGTTCCGCCCCCGGATAACGCAGGCCGATATCCGACAGCGACAGGCAGGACGGATCGTCCGGGCATCGGGTCAGGGCAGGGGGCACCACGCTGGGCGGGGTATCGCACAGGGCAAACACCCGGCCTGCCGCCATATGTACCTGGCCCAGCAAGGGCCATGCCGCGGGCAGGGGAGCAAGCACATCGAACGCTGCCAGCCCGCCAAGCGCCAGCATGGGCAGGCAGGCTGCCGACAGCGCACCCGTGCGGCAGGCCATATCCGCCATGGCCAGAACGCCCAGCGCGCTCGTCATGGTGATGACGGTCATCACACTCCGCGCGCCCCCTTCAATCAGGGCCACGCGCCGGCGTTCGGTACGGATATCAGCCGCGCGGGCGGCAATCCGGGCCTGCACGGCCTGCCCGGCGCCAAGGAACATGAACTCACCCATGCCCTGCAGCACTTCGGTCAGGTCCGCGTGCATGGTATCCTGCTGGCGGCTGATACGCCGCATGGCATGTACGGACAGCGCACCGGCCACGCCCGGCAGCACGCCACCACATAAGACCAGCCCGACAGCCAGGACCAAGGCCGCCGAAAGAGAAAACGCGCTCATGACGGCAACAAACACCACGCAGCAGATGGCGGCGCTGGCAACGGGCACCAGTACTTCCAGATAGAACTGCCCCATCCGGTCGGTATCCGACACAAAGCGGAACAGCATGTCGCCACTGCGCTGCCGCGCCAGCAGGGCAGGTGCCTGTGGGGCAAGGCGGCTGATGCTCCACGCCCGCACCCGCCCGATCAGGCGCAGTGTCGCATCATGCGTGACCAGCCGTTCCAGATAACGGGCCAGAATACGCATGGTGGCGAAGAAGCGTACCCCAACCGCGGGCAGGAACAGGTTGAAGGCGTTCCGCGCGGCAATCCCGCCCAGTCCGGCCACGGCTGCCGCCGCCAGCAGCCAGCCCGACAGGAACAGCAGCCCGAAACTGGCCAGTGACGCCGTAACCGACAGCGCAAGCCCCAGTGCCATCTGTCGCCGCAAGGGCCGCATGTGGCCGATGATGCGTGCCAGCATGCTCATGCCGCGTGCTCCACGGTGTGCGGGCCGGAAAAGACCTGACCGTCCCGCAGGCGCACAACCCGCGCCGCCCGTGCGATCATGCCAGGCCGGTGAGCCACCACAATGCCGATCCGCCCCACCGCCGCATGCGCTATGGCTGCGGCCACGCGCTGCTCACCCTGCGGATCGAGATTGGCGGTGGGTTCATCCAGAATCAGTACCTGCGGATTGCGCAGCAGCACGCGGGCCAATGCCAGACGCTGCACCTGCCCACCTGAAAGACCGGCACCACGCTCACCCACCACGGTATCGAACCCCTGCGGAAGGGCCTCGATAAAGGACAGGGCATCGGCCTGGGCCGCGACGGCACGCAGGGCCTCCAGATCCGCCATCGGATCGGCCAGGCGCAGGTTTTCGGCAATGGTACCATGGACCAGCCGTGGCTGCTGGGGCACCCAGCCAATCCTGTCCTGCCAGCAGGCGTGCAGCACGCCACTTTCATCCATTGCCGTGACACGCCCCTGCATGGGGGGCAACAGCCCCAGCAGCAGCCGGATCAGGGTGGTTTTACCCACGCCACTTTCACCCGTTACCACCGTCAGGGCGTTGCGTGTGAACGTGCACCCGGCATGCAACAGTACTGGTGCATCGGCCTGATACCCGGCCGTAACATCTTCGCAGCTTATGGAAATCAGCGGCACGTTGGCGGCGCTGCCCCGTACGTCAGGCCGGATGGTCGCTGCGGGCAGGGCAAAAAGCTGACTGATGCCCGCCATGGCTGCCGTCGCATTCTGGCGGGCATGATAACTGGCCGAGAACGCGCGGAGCGGCATGAAATATTCCGGCGCAAGCAGCAGGACCAGAAAAGCCGACTGGAAATCCGCCGTCCCGTCCAGCAGGCGTGCGCCGAACACGACCGCCACCAGCGCAATGGACAGGCTGGCAAAGAATTCCAGCACGGCGGATGTCAGGAATGCCACCTTCATGACCGACATGGTGGTGGCGCGGTATTCATCGGCCATGCCCGCCACGGCGGTCACCGCATCACGCGCACGACCGAACAGCCGCAGCGTGGTCAATCCCTGCAGTGTATCGAGAAAGGCCGATCCCAGAAGCAGGAGCTGCCTCCACTGCCGGTCCATGACCGCCTGCGCGCGATAGCCCACCAGCGCCATGAAGACGGGAATAAGCGGCCCCGTGCAGGCAAGGATGACAAAGCTCCACCCATCCAGATGCAGGACCATCCCCAGTACCAGCAGCGGCAGGACCACCATCATGGCGGCCCGGGGCACATACTGCGTAAAATAGGGTTCCAGCGCGGAAATGCCGTCCCCCAGTACCGTGACCATATGGCCTGTCGCCTGCCCGGCCAGACCAACCGGGCCGACATGAAACAGATGGCGCAGCAGTTCGCTGCGTATGGCTGTGCTCAGCCGCAGGCTGCCTTCGCCTGCCACCATATCGGCGGCCCATTGCAGCAGTACGCGCACAACCAGCAGGGCGAGCAGCATAGCCAGCCCGGCAAGCGCGTCGGAAACGACATGACCATGGAACGCAAGGTCCGACACGATACGTGCCAGAACAGCCAGCTGCAGGACCAGCATGACCGCCGCCGCCCCACCCAGCACGACAGCCGCGCCAAGCCAAAGGCCGATGCGCCGTGTAAACCCCATGAGCGTTCTGTTGCCGGGAGAGTCCATAACCACTTCCACACCATCCGTCTGCCCGTGTCCTGGCAGACACTTACATACTTTATGAATATATGTTTAATTTAAGTATGTAACTATTTAATGTCAAGAAGGAGAAAATCGGTCTTCTTTAAAAAAGATCCTGAGCAGGACAGGAATCCCTGCAGCAGGCAGGGGACACGACCCGGCGACATCACCCCGCGAACACCCCTGAACGACAGGCCGATCAGCGCCTGATACACAGCATGGGACGTAAATTAATTTATAAAAACAATTAGTTAGTTGCGCGGATATGCGCGAAACAGGCAGAATGGAAGAACACACCCACCGAACCGCGCAGCCCATCACATGCGCGCATGTTCGACGCAATGAGGGGTGCCGGCATGCAAGATATGTCGCCGATATCGACACGCGACAGCATCCTTGACGAGGGGGGATACAGGAGTTAATTTTTACATACATAAGATATTTATGTAATAAATTAACGAAATCAGGAGGTGATAGCCGATAGCGCCATGGCCGCCATGACCACGCGGGTCCAGGCAGGTTCATCTTGACCCTCTGCCCGGACCATGGGTCCTGCTGCAGGCTACGCGCCCGCCATCCGAAAGGCGGAATGAAAATAAACGACATGCACTACGTATTAAAAACGGCATGAACACCTGCGTATCCATTGCTTCATACAAAAAGAAGGATCTGCCCTGTGAACGATTTAGCCCGCGCCCTTACGCCCATGTTCTATGTTGCTCCGCAGTTGACTGTGTCCGATATCAACAAGGCCGCTGCTGACGGGTTTAAAAGTATCCTTTGTGCCCGCCCTGATGGTGAACAGGGGGATCAGGTGCCCGGCAAGGAGATTGAACAGGCTGCTTTTTGCCTGGGACTTGACTTTACAGCCATCCCCGTGCAGGCGGGGCACCTGCCGGATGCCAATGCCGTGGCCTGCATGCGCACGGCGCTCAAGCGTATGCCCGGACCTGTGCTTGGATATTGCCGTTCTGGCACACGGGCCGCGCAGTTATGGGCGATGGCCCAGGTCGGCACCCTGCCGGATTCAGAGATACTGGAAGCCGGACGCAAGGCCGGCATCAATCTCTCCGCCGCCATTGCCGCAGCCACAGGGCCGAATACAAACGCCTGATCCGCCCACGGATGCCCCGCTCGATCCCTTCGCACCTGATGAGCAGGACAGGGGAAGCGTCGAAGACTGGCAGGCTGCGGGTTTACATTTCGTGACGGGAACACAGCGTGTTAGCGGATTAAGGTTGGGGCCTTAACAGGTGAGATGCCACTGCTGTCCATGTCCAACCATAATACAGGACGTGCCATCACGTTCTTCCTGCCTGTCCTCGTAGCGGCGATATCAGGCTGTCACCAACCGCCGGACCATACCGATAAATGCTGGCGCACCCCATCGTCGCGCAACGGCAGCGTTCATGGCAGCATAACCACCGGCTTTGGCGTCGGCAGCGGGCGCGGCATGATGGGTGGATTCCCCATGGGCGGCATGACAGGCGCAGACGGTATGCCCGGCCCGATGCCGACGGGTATGGGACCCGGCATGGAGCAGGGTAGCCCCTTCACGGAAGAACAGACCGCCAGGAACAGCCCGCCAAAAGACTGCATGCCGCCTGATTTCCCCACGCACGCACAAAGTTCGTCCCACCAGACGACCCTGCCTGCGGCTCAGCAGGTGCCCGATACGGTAGACGTATCCGGCATCCGCATCGGTCCGTGAACTGATCCATGTCTTATGCCCGTTCTGAATGGAAATGATCAGTTTTCATGTCGCATATACAGTAAAGTCGCGGCATGGAGTCAGAGGGCTGCGCGGGATTTCGTGACGGGCTGAAAAAAGGGGAGGGAGGCTCGCCCGCGCCCGTCATGGCGTTCACCGTCATGACAATCCGAGTGCCTGGATCAGACAGGACCCAGTCCGATCCGTTAAGGCCGATGTTCGCTATCTGATTTCTGCCTCATCAGTCAGGCAGTCGGCAAGACGCATGACCTTCACGAAGAATACGCCGGGCTTCCCCCGCTCGGCCCGCGCGTCGGCCAGCGAGGCATCAGGATCAGGCCCAGGCATCAGCAGTTTCTCCCGCTGTTCGAATTTGTAGCGGAACTGCCATCAAATAAAGTTAACTTCCCGCGCTTTGAAAAAGCGCTTTCGTATCATGCTGGTTCAGCAAAAACATACATAGTAATATTATCGTACATAACGGGTTTTAAATACCACTATCAACTGAGAAATGGTCACCTCGCGCATAGGAAAAGCCATCCCTGGCAAAAGCCATGTAGATGGTAGATGTCCGATCCTGTCGCCTCTGGTTCCAGAAAAGCGCGGCAAATCAATATTAAAAAAACCATACTGAATAGTCCCAAGTTTTCCAGACGCCTGGGGCATTCAAAATCTGATGTTGTTCAAATTGCACGGACGACAGCATCCCGCTCCTGACGTAGCTTTGTGCCTTGTAGGTTCGACGTTAGACGCGCCAGCGCTTGAGCGATCAGAAAAAACTCTCCGCCACAGCATTTTTGTGGCAATTACCATGTGGGCTTATCGTGTATTCCAGCTTGCAAGCCTTTATGAAAACACCCGGCCCAACTCACATCGCAATCAGTTCTTACTTATTATTGGTAACCGCCCGATAGATGGTGGCTTTATGCACGCCAAAACGGGCTGCAACTTCTGAAATGGAGAGGTTCTCGTCCCGGACAAGCTTCCGGATCGTCGCAACCTGCTCTGCGCTGAGCTTGGCTGGCCGACCAAGATGGACACCCCGTTCCTTGGCCCGTTTCCTGCCCGTTTCCGTAAGGTTACGGCTTAATGCGCGTTCAAATTCAGCAATGCCGGCAAAAACACCAAGAATCATTTTCCCATAGGGAACGGTGGTATCGGCCCAGGGTTCACAAAGGGAACGCAGCCCTGCTCCTTTTTCACGCAGTCGATCAGCCACTTCCAGCAGGTGGGGCGTTGACCAGGCGAGACGGTCCAGAGAATAGACCACCAAAGTATCATCAGAAGAAAGTTCCGTCAGGACGTTCCCCAGAATGGGCCAGTCCCGGCTCATTGTAGGAACTTTTTCCTCATATATTTTTTTACAACCCGCCTTTCGGAGCGCTTCTACCTGATTGAGAAGCGTCGCTTCTTCCGCATTTTCGCGCGCGTACCCGATCAGCATCATATTATTCGTTTATATTGGCACATCAGCCTTGTTTTATAGACGATTGCGCGAACGCATAGCCAGCATTTTTTTTGTTTTCAAATGACGGGTCTTATGCAACAATAAATTCCGTTACGTCCTCATCACCTCCACCATCATGCGGTTTCACATCGGGCAGAAAGGCCACGCCACAAATATTTCATATTTTGGCCCAATAGCCAGCGGTCAGAAAACCCGAAACCTCCTTGCTGGTGCGAGTATTTTTGAGACAGGCGATACATATGAAGATGGCAACGGACAATGGCTGCTCCCTTGTGGTCCGCGCGGACGAGACCGCGGTCAGAAACGGCTTTTTCAACTGGAACAACGTGATTGAGGTTGTAAACAGATCACTTCCCCTTTCACGCAGGTCGGACCTGTCTTCCTATCGCTTCATCATAGGATCACGGGCCTGGGTCCGCACGAACCTGACAGATCTGGCCCGGTGGAGCAGTTGGGAATACGTCCTGCAGGGGGGAACGCTGGAAATCGACAGTTTTGGCCCCTTTCAGGTTCTGTGGCTGCACCTGATCATTGATCCTGCAGGCGGAGAAATCATTTTCGGACCCAAGCATTCCGAAGCCGGCCTTATCCTGATCGACATCACGTTTGGCAGCCCGGACCGCGCCGCGCCATTCAGCCTGATATTCCGCGGCAACGAGACCCTGACGGCATCCTATGATTCCGATACCCGCATCACGCTGGTCGGACTGCTTGCGGGATGTGGGGCGGAACGGGACTGCGCGGCATGGGCGGTCGTGCGCTGTGATGGGGACCCCTACGGGCTGTCCCGTCCTGAAAACTGGCAGCAGGGGGGAGAAGGGACAGACACGCCCCCGCTTTTCCTCAAACGCTACCGGACACAGACCCCCCAGACCGGCATCGTCATCCATTTACCCACCAGAACACAACAGACAGGCAGACCAGACTAATGGGCGAACGACAGACCTATCCCATTCCGGACAAACTGCTGGAAAGCATTGATACGGGTATCCTGCTTGTCAGCAATGATAACACAATCATCTTTGCCAATGATAACGCGGCCCGTATCTGGGGCGGCCCCACGCCCGGGCTGGTCGGCCGGAAACTCGATATTCTCTTTCCCACCGGGACAGACATCCTGCCCTGTACCTTTGGTGAGAACCTGACGAATGTCGCGCTGTGCCCATCCGGCGTATCCGGGGGCAAGGTCTGTCGTTCCATTACGGAAAACCACCACCATCTGACCTTGCTGCGGCATGACGGCACGGCGTTTTCTGCCGAGATGTCCGTGGCACGGGCCGAGGGGGCGGGACAGCAGGTATTTGTCATTTCCCTGCGCGACGTGACACGGGACCTGTCCCGACGTGAACAGGACCTTCAGTATGCCACCATCGTACAGCGCAATGCATGCGGCATCCTGATACTGGACAGCCAATGCCACATTACCTACGCCAATGCAGCGGCGGCCCGGTTTTCGGGCATCGGTGCCGAGGGTATGGAAGGGGCTGAGTTCTCGGCCTTCCTGTCCGGGCAGCAGGGCGATATTGCAACATTACAGGCCTTTCGCCGTCGTCTGCAGCGCTGTCGGCCCTTTGAACTGGAAATCCATTCCCGCACCGACACGGGCCAGGACATCTGGCTTCTGGCAACCGTAACGCCCTTATGCAGCCCCTATGAAGAACTGCACGAAGTGATCGTGGTGCTGAATGACATTACGGGCAGCGAGCAGATAAAGGCGCTGCAGAAGGATATGATGGGGGCACTGACCAGCAACCTGTCCTTCAACGAAATCCTTGCCTTAATGTGCCGCCAGATTGAACGTATCGCCCCCGATGTCGTAACACAGATCGTGGTCGTGGATGATGAACAGCGCATGCACCCCGTAGCGCGCGCACGGCTGCCCGCACAGATTGCCGAAGTCTGCGCTGACCTGCAGATAGGCCCCGAGGTCGGGTCATGTGGCACGGCACTGTTCACCGGCAGGGAAGTGGTTACGCCAGACATTGAAGCCGATCCGAAATGGAAGGGGTTCTGGCAGTTTGTCGTCCCGCATGGCCTCATGGCCTGCTGGTCGGTGCCGATCCTGCTGCGTGACGGCCGGGTAGGCGGCAGCCTGGCTTTCTATTTCCGTGCCAAGCGCGCACCGGGCAGATGGCACCGGCGGATTACCGATGCCTGCCTGCACCTGTGCGCGCTTGCCATCGAACAGCAGCGCTCGCGTGAGGATATCGCGCGGCTTACGCAGTATGACACCCTGACGGGCCTGCCCAATCGGACCGGGCTACGGCACGGTATCAGGCAGCGGGCGGCACGCGCGCGGCATGAAAACCTGCTGGCCCTGATCATCAACCTGGATCGGTTCCGGGCCATCAATAACGGACTGGGACGCCCGGCAGGCAACATGCTGCTGGCTGAGTTGGCCCGGCGGCTATCGGGTCTCATTTCCAGTGAAGACCTGCTGGCCCGCAGCGGGGGAGACGAATTCACCCTGATCACGACCGGTGGGGTGGAACGGGCCACGGCACTGGCCGATGCCGTCATGAAAGCCGTAGCGGAGCCGGTCGTGATTGACGCGGTTTCCGTTACCATTACGGCCAGTATCGGCATTGCGGATAACGACGGCGGCCGGCGGGAGACGGAAATACTCATGCAGCAGGCAGAAACGGCCCTGTCGCAGGCAAAGAATGCCGACCGTAACTGCTACCGCTTCTTCAGCGAGGAAATGAACCGGCAGGCGGCGGACCAGATCCTGCTGGCCAACGCGCTGAAGGAGGCGATCAGGATGGACCAGCTCTATCTGGTATACCAGCCGCAGGTCCATGCCGCGACCGGACGGCTGGAAGGGGTGGAGGCCCTGGCCCGATGGACCGACCCAACCTTGGGCATGATATCACCGGGCCGTTTTATTCCCCTGGCGGAAGAAACCGGACAGATCGAGGCAATCGGGCTGTGGTCACTGCGGGCGGCCTGTCGACAGATGGCCCTATGGATGCAGGCAGGGGTGGACGTTCCGGTCGTATCGGTCAACATATCCGCGCTGCATTTCAGAAATCCCGACCTGCCACGCCTGATTGGCGAGATCCTGCACGAAAGCGGCATTCCCCCACAGCGCCTGACCATCGAACTGACGGAAAGTGCGATGATAGAAAATTACGATCAGACCCTCATCGCCGCTCAGGCGATCCGGGCGATGGGCATCGGGCTTTCCATGGATGACTTCGGAACCGGTTTTTCCAGCCTGTCGAACCTTGCGAACCTGCCACTTAACGAGCTCAAGATTGACCGGAGCTTCATGGATGGCTTTGAACCGACGGGCAAGGTTCACTCTGTGGTCACGGCCATCATCCGTATCGGGCGCAGCCTGGGCATGACCGTGGTGGCGGAAGGCGTGGAAACGCAGGCGCAGCTTGACCTGCTCCGGCACATTAACTGCGACGTGATACAGGGATATTTCTTTTCCAGGCCCCTGGATGTGCGGGATCTTGAAGCATGGCTGAAGGCGCGCCCCGATACCGGGGGCGCACAGCCCGGCAGCCAGCATGATGCTGCATGAGACGGACATGAATAGCGGCATGATGAAGGGGAGACGCCCCCCGGTTACCAATTCTTTACAATAAAAGCCTTCTTATCGGATTTGGAGCTTTATCTGTTGCAGGACCGGACATGACACGTGCGCACCGCAATCCAGATTTCCCTGCAGGCGGAGATGCCGCCCTGTGGCAGCAACTATGCGGACAGCCCGCTGCGGATGATCCCGTTACGCAGATGCTTGTGGCAAGTGGTCTACCCGTAATGCATGGCATTATCTTGCCATTTGGTACAGACGAACGTGTGGAGATTGACCATATATTTGCCAGCGCAGACGGGTTGCATACTTTACATGCGAAACATTACATCGCGTGGATCAATGCGCCTTCTTCCGAAAAAGAAACCCGGTCACAGGGCGGGGCTGGAAATTTTGCCTATAATAATGATTTTCTGCAAAGTTTCCTGAAACTGGCAGAGGCCGTCAGCACCACCATAAATGATCCATTACCGACACAGGACGGAACCCCCGTTCCCGTGACGGGCCATTTCCTGCTCCCGTACAAGGTGCCACTGATGGCCCCCCTGCAGGATCATGCCCTTCTTCTCCCGGAACTGGAAAGCATGCTGAATACCTTGGCCGGCAGGGGCACCATTCCTGCCAAATATGGCGAGGCATGGTGCCATATTGGAACAGTACATCATAAATACGTAGTCGCATCGTCACAGATACAGAATCGAAGCCCCATCTGAACTTTCCCTGTCTGCGCAGACAGATCGGATTTACTAAAAACATCCCAATACCCTGCCGCACCTGGCAAGACCATTATTAGGATAGAAGATGTCGTACGTACCCCTGTTAAAAAGAATGGACCGGTCCGACACTTCCCTGCTGAACAGTCTTGCGCAGGAGTTCAAGACAGCCAGACCATTTCCACATCTGGTCATGGACGGAATGTTCTGTGATTCCCTGCTGAACGAAGCGTTGCAGGCTTTTAATCTTGATCACATAAACAATATAAATGTATTCCAGAACCAGCTTCAGTCAAAGCGTTCGACCAGCACACAGTCCGTCATGCCGGCAGCAATACAACGGTATTTTGATATTGTAAACGGTGCACCGTTCCTCCGGCTACTGACCAGATTGACAGGAATCACGAATCTGCTTCCCGACCCTTATCTTTATGGGGGCGGCATGCATGAAGTCGCGGGGCAGGGACATTTTCAGGTCCATACCGATTTTCGTCATCATCCCCATACGTATCTGGAAAATCGACTGGCTTTGCTGACTTACCTCAATCATGACTGGAAGCCGGAATATGGCGGCCTGCTGGAACTGTGGCAGAAAAATCCAACCCGGCCTGCCAGAAAAATCGTTCCCCGGTTCGGGCGCAGCGTTCTCATGCTCCAGTCGCCTGATTCATGGCATGGACACCCCCAGGCCGCGCGGGCAGGATCTCTGCGGCGGACACTCATTACATATTTTTACACGGCACCAAAAATAAAAGCCGACAGGACGGCACAAAGCACGATCTATCTATCCAACAGCAGACAATCGACCATGCAGAGAGCAGAAATATTCATACGGAACATAATTCCGCATTTTGTTATTGATACGGCAAGATGGGTCCGTCACAGAAAACGTAAGTAAAAATTTAGATGAGATTCCAGTTTTTCTTGAGAGCCATATCTTACAAATTATCGTTAAGCCTGTGATCACAGGATGGCTTGCTCGAACTATCACGGCACATTCGCGATGGTCTTGTGACGATTTTGTGCCGGTCAACTGAGCGTTTTCAGTCTTGGTCAAGGCTGGACATTGTTCGCATGTTTTCAACAATCTTCAATATGCGTGCCCATATGGGATCCACAACCCGTATTCTCGAACTCTGATACGGCCTCGACCAGGAAACACGTTCGGACCACAGGCATCCCATAACGCCGTATCCTGCAAGATATCTTTTCCCGTTCGGAATCCTTCAGGTATTGTTATATTATAACGTTCCATATAAGCTTGGCGGATCACAACCGAATGAAGGGTGCCCGTCATGCACGAAAGGCGTTCAGTAACGGTTCTTTCCAGCTTTCCCGGAGCGGGAAAGACGACGCTTCTCAACCATATGCTCAATAACCGCGAGGGTCGCAAAGGCGATGGCCGATAACGAACGGACCCTGCGGCACGAGATGTGGCGGCGCTATGCGGGTGATGACTGGGCAGCCTTCGATGCTCTTCCCCCAGCGATCCGCAACCGGGTTGCAACACATGCCTATGATGCCTGGTCGGTCAATGTCATGATGCTGTGGCAGCATTACAAACGGCTCTATGGGCGCACGATGCGCGCCGAGCGGGCGTTGATCCGGTATCTTGATTATTGCGAGCGGCTGGAGCGCGAAGCGTTTGCCTCGCGCTACAACGAAGCCTACGGCATGACCCTGCCGCATGACGCGGCAGGCGTGACCGTGCTGAGATGACACTGGCATCCGAATGCCACCATTCTGGCTTTTCAGCTGCCTGTAACAGCCTGTCGGGCTATCTGGCCTGACGGGCCTGCCGCTTTCGTTGCCAGATCATGATGCCCGTTACCACCAGCATGCACACGGCCAGACCCGACAGGCATATGAGGATACGGCCGCCAGGCCCGGCTATCCTGCCGCTATGCCATGGCAACTGCACCTGCATGACCAGATTGCCCGCAGCCCCCCGGCCGGGCATGTCACCTGCCGTGATCTGGCCGGTTTTCAGATCCACGGTAACCATGGGACTTCCCAGCCCGGAGGGTTCTGTTCCCTGATTGCTGAAAAGGTAGAACATGGCGGTCCCGCCATCCGGGTCCAGCAATACTGCGGCCGGTCTCTCGCCGCTGCCATGAGCCCGCACGAAACCTGCGGCGAGACCTTCGGCCTGATCAATCGTAACCGGATGGACCGGGCGCCGTGTATCCGTCATGGGCGGCACGGTAGGCAGGATGGTCCGGATGACGGGATTGAAGACCTCATCCTCAAGCGCCAGCGCCACCCCGCTTATGGCCATGCCCAGCAGGACAACCCATAGCCACAGCGAGACGGCCCGGTGCAGGTCAAACGTGATCCGTATGGAAGAACGCCGCAGGCCAATCGCCCATGTCTTGCGCCATTGCCGCCAGAATGCCTGCCGCCATGCAGGCTGGTGCAACGGAAAGGTCAGGAGCAGGCCGACCACACAGTCAATCGACCACAGCATGGCCGATATCCCCATGACCCACATGCCCGCCTGGCCCATATCGAGGGAATAATGAACCCGGTATACAAAGGCCATCAGCGCACGACGGTTGAAGCAGCACCCTTCGGCCGGGCGCATGCCCTGAATGCGCCCCGTGCCGGGATCGAGAAAGATTTCGTTTTCAACCGGATCTTTCCTGCCCGCGACTGTTTCGGACGAATAGACCTCGATCGCACGCCCTGCAGGAGGGCGGTAGAGCAGGGCGGTCACCTGCGTTTCAGGGTGCTGCCGCTTCAGGCGCGCCAGCAATACTGAAACCGGCAGGGGATGTGCCGGGGCAGAAGCATGGAACAGGTCAGGATTGAGGGCCGCGTCAATTTCCGTGCGGAACACGCTGATGCTTCCCGTAAGCCCTGCAATGAACAATACACCCGACAGCAGCAGCCCCGTATATCGGTGCAGGCGCACAAGGGCCGGACGAACGGTTTTCAGGGTCAGGACAGCCATCCTGCATGCCTTGGCACGCCCATCAGGGCAGGGCAACAAAAGAAAATAAGACGCGTTCGCATATTTGGCCGTCCGGTTTCCCAAACGCCCTGCCGAGGAATGGCATGTCTGGCAATCCGGAATGTATCGAAACATTACATTGCTGTTTTTTTATTGATAATGATTATTATGTTCATATAAGGAAGGCGCGTGCCCCGTCCGGGCGCTGACGCACGCTGTCAAGGAATCTTCAGGCCGTGGCCTCGACCGATCACCTTCTGGAAACCTATCTGGCAAACCGGTCGCGTTTCGTGTCCTTCGCCGTATCCATGGTCGGTTGCGCGGCACAGGCCGAGGATATCGTGCAGGATGCGTTTGTTCAGGTCGCATCCGTCAGGCGGCAGGGGATCGTGTTCAACCCTGTTGCGTATCTGACCGCGATCATACGCAATCTGGCGCTTGATCATCTGCGGGCCGCGCGCAGGCAGATCCCGACCGAGATCGATCATACCCTGCTGGCTGATACGGGTGCGGGGTCGATATCGCCCGAAGCCCATTGCGGGCACCGGCAGGAACTGCATAGCGTGGCACATGCCCTGGGCAGCCTGCCGCCACGCACCCGCCGCGCGTTCGAGATGTATCGCATCGGTGGCTACACATTGCAGGAAATCGCGACCGTTCTGGATGTTTCCACCACGCGCGTGCACAGGATGATCCAGATCGCGCTGGTGGCCTGTGCCACGGCCCTGCCAGACATGGGGCCCTAAAATTTTCCCCCTGGCGTTAAAAAACAGGCACCTGCGCCGTCCCTGTTCCTGGAAATACGTTCAGCGCCACGGGCGCGGAACGAATGGGGATGGGCACGGATGAACACACAGCCAACACCGGGCGCTAAACGTGCCATGCTGGAAGCCGCCACCTGGAAAATCCGCCTCAATGAGGCACCGGATGATGAAACGGCAAGGGCGGAATGGGCCGCATGGCGCGCGCGGCACCCCGACCATGAGCAGGCATGGCGCCGGATGGAACGCGCCTGGGCCCTTACGGGCCAGATGGTTCCCGTAACGCCCCCGCATGACCGGCCCGCAACATCCCGGCGGCCTGCGGCTGGCAGAACGGCCCGGGCACGCCCGTTGCGGATTGCCGCGGCCTGCATGCTGCCGGTGGCGGCGAGCCTGCTGGCCTTTGCCACGCCGGACCTCATGTTCCGCCTGCAGGCCGATTATTACACGAAAACGGGCGAAACCCGCACGGTCAGCCTGTCGGATGGAACGGCGGTGACCCTGGCAGGTCATTCCGCCATTGCCGTGGATTATGCGGGTCGGGAACGGGGGGTTACGCTGCTGGCCGGGGAGGCGTTTTTCAATGTCGTGCATGACGGAAAACGTGGCTTTGCCGTCAGGGCAGGAAATGTGACGACGCGCGATATCGGCACCGCCTTTGATGTGCAGATGACCGGCCCCCATGTCACTGTTGCCGTGCGCGAGGGCATCGTGAGCGTATCCCGCCAGTCCGACCCTGCCCTGCGCCTGACCGCAGGCGAGACATGGGCGGTCGACCAGCATACGGGGCAGGCCCATCGCGGCGCGATCGAGCCGGAGGATGTCGGTTCATGGCGGTCAGGGCAGATGGTGCTGAACGACGTACGGTTTTCTGACGCGGTCGCGGTGCTGGGGCGCTATTATCCGGGTACCATCGTGACCCATGGTCTTGAGCACGACACCATCCCGGTAGGGGGCGTGTATGACCTGCATCATCCCAGAGAGGCGCTGGAAGCCCTGTGCGCGCTGCATGGAAGCAGGCTTGTCACGCTCCCGGCAGGCTTCACCCTGGTGCTGGCGGACCACAACAAAGCCCCCTGATGGGCCCACACGGGCAATCAGGCCGCGCACAACCGCTACCGCAGCGCTTTTTTCAGGGGATCGCTAAAAAAAGTTTCACCCACACGTTAAAAATAAATCGTCTCAACGGACATGAATATACGCGAATGCAATTCGTTTGCATTTTCTGCCAACCGTCCGCCCGTGAGACCTAACCATGCCGTGTGTTCTTCTGCCGTGCCGCCGCAATCGCATCCGGCTTTCCCGATCCAGCCTGCTTACGGGCACATCCGCCCTGCTGTTCGTCATGTGGGCCGCCACGGGCTATCATGCCGTAGCGGCACCGGTTGAGGGCAACGTGACCGTCCCGCCATCACCGGCACAGCCCTTCAGTATTCCCGCCCAGCCGCTGGACCGCGCCCTTGCCGCCCTTGGCGCGCAGACAGGTATGCAGATCGCGTTCGACAGCGCCACGATAGCGGGTGCACGCTCAGGGGCGGTGAGCGGGCAGATGACAGCGGAACAGGCGCTTGCCAGCCTTCTGGCGGGCACGGGCATCAGTTACCACAGAACCGGGGCACATTCCGTCTCACTCATCCGCGCATCGTCCGCAATCATCCTTGATCCGGTGCGGGTGGAAGGGCAGGGGAACGGAGGCGGTAGAAAAGGCTGGAAAGAAGAGCAGATCGCCGTTTACGCCACATCGGGGCGGGCAGGGCTTGTGCCCAGGAATTCCAGTGCCGCCACCAAAACCGACACCCCCCTGATCGAAACCCCGGAATCCATATCCGTCGTGACCCGCGCGCAGCTGGACCAGCAGAACGCCCGCACCATAGCCGAGGCCCTGCGATATAATGCGGGTGTGTCGGGCGATGTGGCATCGGGCTACACCACGCGGTTCGACATGGTGGAAATCCGTGGCTTTCAGGGGGCCGCGGGCGCGGATGAGTTTGTTGACAACCTGCGCCTGTTCAACGGCGCCTATTACGCAACACAGCAGATCGACCCGTACCTGCTTGACCGCATCGACATCCTCAAGGGGCCGCCATCGGTCCTGTACGGGCAGTCCAACCCCGGCGGGGCCATCGTGCTGACCACGAAACAGCCGACGGCAGTACCCGTCCACTCCATCTCGGTCGAGGGCGGAACATACGGCTACGTGCGCGGCACCGCCGATTTTGGCGGGCGGATCGACCGTGATGGCAAGTGGCTGTACCGCATCGCCGCAACCGCCACCACGTCCGGCACGCAGGACGAACACACCCGTAACGAACGCTTCGGCGTCCTGCCATCGCTGACATGGACCCCCAATGACCGCCTGACCATGACGCTGTCCGCCTTCTGGCAGCGTGACCCGCGTGGCGGCAATTTTGATACCGCGCCGCTGGAAGGCACCATCCTGCCCAACCCGAATGGCAAGATTTCGGACCATTTCTATCCCGGCGACCCCAATTTCGAGACCTACAAGCGCACCCAGACGGCGGTGAACTACCGCCTGAGCTACCAGATTGCGCCCAACTGGACGTTCAAATCATTTGCCCGTTACGCCAATGTGGGGGCGTTTTTCCAGCAGGTATCCTCGGGCGGGCTGCTTGATGATGACAACCGCACGCTGGAGCGCGCCGCATACGGGTCAGAGGAACATTTCGACACGATTACGGTGGAAGAGCAGATCCTTGGCCATTTCCGCACCGGGCCGGTCAGACACAACGTGATCATTGGCGGTAACTGGCAGAATATCCGTGATTCCGCCAACCTGTATTACGGCGATGCCCCATCACTAGATGTCTTTTCCCCCACATACGGGCAGAGCATCGGCAAGCTGGACCTGTATGAAGCCCAGAGCATCACCACCAACCAGGAAGGCATATATGGCGAGGACCAGATGACATGGGGCCACCTGCATGTGCAGGGTGGCGTGCGCCATGACTGGTCCACCATCGACACCCGCGACCAGACCGATAGCGGCGGCAGCTTCAACCAGTCCGATCAGGCCACGACGTGGCGTGGCGGCATCCTGTATGCCTTCCCCATCGGGCTTTCACCCTATTTCCATTACGCGGAATCCTTCCAGCCTGCCAACAACCTGTCCTTCAATGGCACGCCGTTCAAGCCCACCCGGGGACGGCAGTTTGAAGTGGGGCTGAAATACCAGCCGCATGGCTTCAACGGCTTTTTCACGGCCGCACTGTATGACCTCAAGCAGAGCAACGTGCTGGTCACTGATCCGGTCCATATCGATTTCTATACCCAGACCGGCGGCATCCGCTCACGCGGGATCGAACTTGAAGCCCATGTGGACCTGACCCGCAACCTGAACATCATCGCGGCCTATACCTATCAGGACGTGGCCTATACGCGCGGCAGTGGCGACCTGACCGGCGAGCGCCCGATTGCCGTACCCAAGCAGACATTCTCGGTCTGGGGGCATTATGACCTGCGCAACGGCCCGCTGCGCGGCCTGGGGTTTGGCGCGGGCGTGCGCTACAACGGCAATACGCTGGTGGACAACACGCTGGAATATGTCACACCGAGCTATGTGCTGGTGGATGCACAGGCGCAGTATGCCCTTGATGCCGTAGCCCCACGGATGAAGGGCATGCTGTTTCAGGTCACCGCGCAGAACCTGCTCAACCAGCGGTACTATCCCGGCTGCGCGGGGGCCGATACCGGCTGCTATATCGGCGCGAACCGCAATGTGATCGGCAAGATGACGTATAGCTGGTAGTGACTACAAATATTGACTGTCAGTTATGCGATTAACGCATGATGCAGCGAAGGTGTCCCATACAGACGATCCATCCCGGCAGGAAATAACAGCGCGCAGAGACAGCCGTCCGATATTTTTGGACGGTTTCATGCAACATACTGATTCACCTATACTTTCCCAGGAACTCAGAACGCATATCGCATGTGTCCCGACGGTGACATACGAACATCGGCCACATCACACGCAACTTTAACATGCGAATGATTATTATTACATGACAGGAAAACAGCAGGAGATACGACGCACGACAAGGCAAAGCCCCGTGCGTCGATCTCCTTGGAGGCGATGCCCGTGTCCTACGCGGACAAGATTTTCTGGAAGTCCTTTATCCGCCGGGAGCGTTGGCGCACCATCCATGCCTGATCCGCGTGAGCCCGCCAGCGGCAGGGGCGTGACCAGGCTGCTGTCAGGCATGTGTCCATATGCACTCAGAGAGATGTCGCGGCAGTCCTGATTTTATCTTGTGATGCAGGAACAAACGATTTCATACGGGCGTAACTCTCGCGCGCGCCATGAATAAAGCGTTCGGCATCCAGTCGCGCATTATCAATCGCATCACGAAACGCCGTCCAGGAAATCCCACGTCCCATCGGGTCCGGCGCCAGATGACGCGCGCCGAAACTGGCACCATACCCCATTTTATCAACGAGCCTGATCAGGATGTTGGCCCCGAGCTTGGAGCCTTCCGCTACGTAAAGCCATCCGAGGGCGGTCGAGGGATCGGGAATATCCACAGACATGCGCGGGGCAGGGCAGCCGATACCCAGATCCTCCATATCCGCACTCACCTGCCGGAACCTGTTTCTTACCGCCAGATCGGGCACGATACGGGCAAGATCATCACGGCTGTAAAGCGGGTCCAGATCCCGATGAAAAAGATACTGCATCAGCACAAAGTTCCGATAGCCCGCAGCATCCGTAAACATGCCACGGGACATGACGATACGATTGAGATCATCATGGATCTGGTGGGTCGCTTCACGTACCTGGGATGAAAGAGGCGTACGGACGTTTCCATCATTCAGAAGGGCCATGTCTTTATTCCTGTTACAATTTTATACTTAGCGGATAGTGGCCTGATTCCTGTTTTTGACATGAACCGGCCGCCGTAATCTGGCACTTTTTACGGATAATGCAACTAAGAATCAGGCGCAACAAATTCCTTGCTGCGGCTCAGTTTGTGGCGTTATAGTGTCGATAATGATTCTCATTATCGATGGTGAATAATGAACAAGTCCCCCCTCGCGCGACGGCCGGCATGCCGTTGCCGCATGCTGGCCACCACGGCCCTTGCCTGTATCTGGCTGACCCCCGCTTTTGCCGCATCACAGGAGATTAAGGCGCAAATCCCTGACAAAACAGCGAAAAAAACGGTTTCCACGCCAGCACAGGTATCCCTGTCGGCCGCTGAACCCATCAAGCTTTCTCCGGTCAAGGTGCAGGGCAGCGCGGACATCATCGACCTGATGAAATTCGATCCGGACAAGGATCATAGCGAAGTGGGCAAACCGGCAGTCCTGACCACCACCACAACCTACAAGACCTTCCGTGACCGGCAGATTGACAGTCTGGAGGATTATTCACGGCGCGTGGACGCCGCCGTCAATTACAGTAACGGAAATTCCAGCATCAATATTCGTGGCCTGGACCAGAACCGAATCCTGACAACGATTGATGGCGTGCGCATGCCATGGGCCAATGATGGCGCCTATGCCGGCAGCTTCAATACCGCGCAGGGCGGGGTAGGGGACTTTGACTTCAATTCGCTGGGGGCGATTGATGTCGTCAAAAGCGCTGATTCCAGCTTCTTTGGCACCGGGTCACTTGGCGGCGTGATTGCCCTGCGCACGCTGGACCCGGAAGACATTCTCAAACCCGGCAAGAATTTCGGTGGCCTGACCAAGCTGACCTATAATGGCGCAAGCGAGGCCGCACTGCTCAATCAGGCTTTTGCCGCACGCTACAAGAACACGGTATTCCTGCTACAGGGCGGCTACCAGAATGGCAGCGAAACCGGCAACCGTGGCGATACGGGCGGTTATGGCAAGACCCGGACCCTGCAGAACCCGGCCTCCTATCAGGTCGGTAATTTCCTGGGCAAGATCCGGCATTATTTTGCAGGTGGCCACCGGGTCGGCCTGACCGGGGAATGGTACGACCGCAATTATAACGAGGAAACCAAGACGTCCGAAACCACGGCAACCGACCGCTACTACACCCGCAGCGAAAACCAGCGCTCCCGCGTTTCCGCCAATTACGACTATCAGGCCGACAGCCCGACCGCACTGTTCAGTGAGGCGCATTTTCTGGCCTACTGGCAGAGTATCAAGACCGATACCGACATCACCAACCGGGATTCCGCCAACGCATCCACCTACACCCACGAACATCTCAGCCTGCCCGTGCAGTCCTATGGTGTTACAGGTTCGGCAACAAACAACATCTTTACCGGCCCGCTGCACCACAAGATCACCTATGGCGGCGAAGTCTTCCTGACCGATACCTACCAGACCCAGACCGGCCAGCAGGCGGTTTCCAGCCCGTATTTGCATGACAATTTTTCTGACATGCCCAAGGTTCATGGCACGGACATGGGGGCCATTGTTCAGGACCGTATCGGCATTGGCCGCAATGAATGGTTCCATATCACGCCGGGCTTCCGCTTCGATTACTTCCAGCGTGATCCGCATAATACCACGTCCTATATGGCGAATGCAGGGTACAGCGGCCTGCCCCATGGCGCGCACGGTTCCCATTTCTCGCCCAAGGTGCTGGTGGAAGCCCGCGTGGCCCATAACCTGACATTATACGGGCAGTATTCAGAAGCCTATCGCGCGCCATCAGCAACGGAAGAATACCTGAACTACAGCACCCCGCCATACTATCAGGTAACCGGTAATCCCAACCTGAAACCCGAAAGCAGCCGGGGGTGGGAAGTCGGCATGAAATACGGCAATTCCGAACGCGGGGCCAATATCTCGTTCTATGACAATCACTATCACAACTTCATTGACATGGAAGGGGTCAGCGGCTGCTCGGGATATTACCTGTGTTACGGCTACACGAACCTGGCGCATGTGCGCATCTATGGCGTGGAAGCCAGCGTCAACTGGGCGTTTGACCGGCACTGGCATGCCTGGGGTTCGTTTGCCTATGCCGATGGGCGCGATACGGACATGAACTTCCACCTCAGTTCGGTCGCACCGTTCCGGGGCATCATCGGCTTTGGCTACAAGCGGGACAACTGGGGCACCGACCTGTCGGGCACATTCGCCACCGCGCGTGATGACGCCAAATACCTGACCACCACCGGATCGCTAAAGGACCAGTGGAAAACGCCGGGCTACGTCATTTTTGACCTGACAGGCTGGTACAGCCCGCAGTTCTATCGTCCGCTGCGCATACAGGCGGGCATGTACAACATATTCAACAAGACATATTACAACGCCGCCTCGCTCCCATACGGGCAGTCGTCCAGTTCGCTTTCGGAACGGTACTACACGCAGCCCGGCCGCTCCTTCAAGGTAACGGCAAGGATCGAATTCTGATGGTGAATAAACCCGCACACCACGGCCGGATGGAAATGGGGCGCCGGCTGTTTGCCTGCCTGCTGGCCGGCGGCATGCTGGCCACCCCACGCACCGGATGGGGCGCTGAAGAGGACACGGTGACCGACTGCCGGGGGCGGCACGTAAAAATTGGCCCTGCACGGCGCATTGCCAGTATTGGCGGCACCATTACCGAAACCCTGTACGCATTGGGGGCGCAGGACCGCATCATCGCCGTTGATATAACCTCCACATGGCCCGAACAGGCCCTGCGTGAGAAGAAATCCGTGGGGTACATGCGCGCCCTGTCGGCCGAGGGCATCCTGTCGCTTCGGCCGGACCTGATCCTGGCCATGAACGATTGCGGGCCGCCGCCAGTTCTGGACCAGTTGATGGCGTCCACTGTTCCGGTTGTGTTTGTTGATGCCACACCGTCCGAGGATGCCATTGTCGCACGCACGCGCTTTATGGCCAGTCTTCTGGATGCAAGAACGGCAGGGGCACGGCTGTGCGCGGACATATCGCAGCATTTCGACATGCTGACGCAGTGGCGCGCCGCGCACCCGACGACAAAGCGGGTGCTGTTCATCATGCGCATGAGCAATAATCGCCCGATGGTTGCGGGCACGGGTACGGCGGCAGATGCCGTGATCCGCCTTGCTGGTGGCAGCAATCCTGCTGCATTCGAAGGCTACAAGATACTGGATCAGGAAGCCCTGATCGGCCTGCAGCCCGATGCGGTCCTGACCATGGAACAGGATGCCCCGCAGGTCCGCGCGGCCCTGCTGGGCAATGCGGGTTTCCGGTTGACCCCGGCAGGCAGAAATCAGGCAATCATCGCCATGGAGGGCGAACGCCTGCTTGGCTTTGGCCCCCGCACGCCCGATGCGGCACTGGAACTGGCCCGCCGCCTGGGCGGCACGCCCGCATGACAGGGGCAATGTCGCGCGCAGCCTGGCTTTTCGCGCTGCTGGGCGTCCTGCTGATACTGACCATGCTGCTGGCCCTTGATACAGGGGCCACGACGGTGCGCCTGCGCGACCTGTGGCACCCCGCCGGGGCAGGGGGAGAGATGACCCGGCTGGTACTCAGGGATATCCGGGGGCCCCGCATTGTCATGGCCTGCCTGACCGGGGCGGCGCTGGCGGTTGCAGGCACGATCATGCAGGGGCTGTTCCGCAACCCGCTGGCCGATCCGGGGCTGGCGGGGGTGTCATCCGCCGCAGCCCTCGCCACCACCTGCATCATCGTACTGGGGGGTTCAGGGCCATGGGTGTCGTGGCTGGGCAGGTGGGCCATTCCCTGCGCGGGCATTGCCGGCAGCTTCACGGGCATGGGGCTGCTCTATCTTTTCGCCACGCGTGGTGGCGTAACATCCATGACCGCCATGCTGCTGGCCGGTGTGGCCTTTGGCGCCTTTTCCGGCGCGCTGACCGGTGTCCTGATCTTCCGGGCGAACGATGCCGCCCTGCGGGACCTGACATTCTGGACAATGGGCAGCTTTTCAGGGGCAACATGGCGTGGGATCGGCCTGCTGGTGCCATTCCTTCTGGTTGCAGGCGGTCTTGCGGTTTATCTGGCCGCGCCACTGAACGCCATGCTGCTCAATGAACATAATGCACACCTGATGGGCTACCCGGTCGAACGGATCAAAAGCCTGTCGATGCTGGCCGTGGCCTGCGCTACGGGGCCAGCCGTGTCCCTGGTGGGCGCGATCGGGTTCGTGGGGGTGGTCGTGCCACATCTGGTGCGGCTTGTGGTGGGGCCTGACCACAGGATCGTGCTGCCAGCCAGCGCCATGCTGGGCGCGATCCTGCTGACCGGCGCGGACACCATGGCCCGCACATTGGCCAGCCCGGCAGAGGTGCCTGTCGGCATCGTCACCGCGCTGCTGGGCACGCCCGCTTTCGTCTGGCTTCTGGCGCGCAGCCATCGCACGGGTATTACGTGATGACTCTGGAATTACGCGACATCATATGGCGGCAGGGCGGCTGCGACATCCTGCATGACATCACCCTGCCTTTTGACAGGGGAAATGTCACGGCAATCATCGGTCCCAACGGCGCGGGCAAGAGTTCCCTGCTGCGCCTTGCCAGCGGCCTGTCCACACCAACCGGGGGAAGGGTCATGCTGGATGGCCGGTCGATTGCAACCCTGCCTGCCCGGAAGCTGGCCAGGCACCGGGCCATGCTGACACAGGAAAGCGAGGCAGCCGGGCAGTTTCTGGTGCGCCAGATGGTCATGATGGGGGCAGGGATGGCAGCCCACAGGCTGGACATTGTGCAACAGGAACTACTGGCCGATGCGCTGGTAAGACGGGTGGGACTGGAAGAATTTGCCAACCGGCAGATGATGACGCTGTCTGGCGGTGAACGCCAGCGCGCCCATCTTGCCCGTGTCCTGATGCAACTGGAAGTTGCCATGACAGATGGCACGCTACCCGGCTTCCTGCTGCTGGATGAACCGATTTCAGCCCAGGACCCGGCGCATCAGGCGCTTGTGCTGCAACTGGCCCGCCAGCATGCGCGCCGGGGCGGTGGTGTGGCGATCGTGTTGCATGACCTGAACTGGGCCGCGGCCTGTGCCGACTGGCTGGTTGTGGTGCACCGGGGAACGATCCATGCGCAGGGGCCGCCAGAAACCGTCCTGACGCAGGATCTGGCCTGCGACATTTTCGGGTTGCAACACGGCTGCGTCCACCGCCACGAAAAAACGGCCAGACCCTTCATCCTTCCCCATGACAATATTGACGAGGAAACAGACAGATGTACATCGCCATGAACCGCTTCCGGGTCAGACCCGAATGTACGGGAGAATTCGAACAACGCTGGCTGGAACGTGACGTCCTGCTGAAAACCATGCCCGGTTTTGTCAGCTTCCAGTTCCTGCGCGGGCCTGCGCATGAAGATCACGTCCTGTACGCATCCCATACGGTATGGGCTTCCCATGCCGCATTTGGCGCATGGACGCAGTCGGAACAGTTCCGGCAGGCGCATGCCCAGGCAGGGCAGGGCAAGGTCCTGACGGTCGGTCCCCCGGTCTTTGAAGGTTTTGATGTCCTGCAGGATATTACGGGGCAGGACTGATACGATACGGTCCAGATGCGGCCGGGGACCGATGGCGATAATTTTACCGCCATTGGCCCGCCAGAGGCCGCACGGGCCAGCTTCATGCCTTTGACTGCCTGAACATCCAGTCGCGTGCGGCCCTGATGTAGAAGAACTTGCGCGCCGAACCCATGTGGTCAACTCCGTCAAATGTCAGGAACGTGACATTGGCGTCTTTTGCAAGGTAGCCGTTGACCTGATCCGTCAGCTTCTGCTGGCGATCGACCGGGAAGATGAGGGCTGGGTCAAGCAGTTCTTTCGGGCGCACCACGGTGCCACCGGCCTTTTCCCATACCGGCACGCATTTTTCATTCCACGGCGTGGCCTTGTCATCTTCCGAACCGGTGATGATCAGGATCTTCTGTCTGGCAAGGGGCACGACATCGGCCGGCCGCTGCTGGCCCGCGATGATCAGCCCGGCGGCAAAGGTTTCCGGATGCCTGGCCATCAGCCACAGCGATGTCATCGCCCCCATGGACCAGCCGGTGCAGTAAACCCGTTTCGGGTCGATCTTCAGGACCTTGTTACGTCGGTCCGCCCGGTTGGGGTTGCCATAATTCCACGTATTGCCGAGCAGGGATTCAACCAGCCGGTAGGTATTCTCCACGTCCGATGTATGTTCCCAGTAATCGTTCATGGTCGTGCGTTCATAACGTGGGGTAATGACCACGCATTCATGCCGGTCCTGTTCTTCGGGCAGGCTCCAGATACTGGCAATACACTGTTCGGTCAGCGTCTGGGCACAGGTACCATCGGGGCTGGTGCCGGAATGGGTTATGGCCAGGACAAGGGGATAGGCCCGGTTTTCGCCGCCTTCGGCCAGAAAGGATTTCGGCAGGTATATGCTGTATTCCAGCCATGCGGAACGCGTATCATCCCACCACCAGTGATTCTGCTCCCACGCATCAACCCCACGGATCGCGACCCGGTTGCCGTGATGCCCCGTGTTGCTCCATACAGTCTTGCTGGCGGCATAGACCACGCCGCCCGTGGTTCTGATGCCCCTGTCCTGTGTCAGCGTAACCCTGTCGCTATCAGCGGTGGGTACGCTGAGGTCCGGGTCATGGGCGAACTCGGCAATGACATACCGGCCGGGAACATTTTTGCGGTCGGAGCGAAGCGCCGGGGCGTCATTGGTATAGATGGCCGCGACAGGGCGCGGCCCTGCTTTTGCCGTCGTGTCATTCTTGTCCGGCTCCTGCGGCATGCCTGCAAAAAAGCCCCTGGCTGCGGGGAAAACGGCCGTGGTGTAGGTATCAAGCGCCAGACTGGCCGGGTCGATCGTAGCGTCATATTCCACTGCGATGCCGTAAACCTTCTCACCCCCGCCGGTTACCTCGCACAACGCGCAGATACCCTGAAGGCCGGGTCTGGCAGGCCCGTGGGGACCGGGGCCATCCTGACCATCCGGCCCACCGGACGATGCCGCCATGAAGCCGTGCCCGCCCCCTGCGGCATGGGCCTGCCATGCACCGGCCCCCATGGCGGCGGCGACACCGGCAAACACGGCCCCTGCCGTTACGAAATCACGTCTTGATACATCGGTCATCGCTTCGTCCTCCCGTCAGGAACAGATATGACTATAAAAATACCGTCAGCGTTATGAAATGACTTGATGAATCATGGGTAACACACATTGCCTTCCTATTCCCGCGCATGTTTTTCATGGAAGGAGGGCGCCAGCGGGTCATCGCGTGGGAAGGCATTCCTGCCGGGCAGTCGCGGCACGTCCCACCAAGGTCAGCAATCAGCTTCACGCTGGCCAGCAGGCGGTTTTCGTGAATCTGCGGCGCAGTCTGCCGGGCGGCAATGACGGTAGTGCAGATGGCCGCCTTTGCTCCCGTCCGGACACCATTGCGGAAACGGCTGAATTTTCATGGCAGCAATCCGGCATGCCATCGACCATACAAAAATATGAATAATTATTTGAAATATTTTGAACTTTATTTTCCTCGAAATACTTCATCTCGCACGACCATGCCCATGCCCATGCATTGTTCCAGTAAAAAATCCCGGGCTGCTGCCTACGGTACACATAACAAGAACCCGAACAGGGAGAAACGGTCTCGTGACGGATCGTATGAAAGAGAAATGTCTGAAAACCATCTCCTCCCGCCACAGGAAATCGAGCTGAAGCTACTTTTCGAGCCTGAAGCACAAACAGTAATCAGCCACCATCTGGCCGCCATGAGTATGGAGCGAAGCCAGAAAAAGCGCCTGATCACGACTTATTACGATACCCCGGACCTGCAATTGAAACAGGCAGGACTGTCCCTGCGTATCAGGCGTTCGGGTAACCTGCGTATCCAGACCCTGAAAACCGATAGGGAAGAAGGCCAGCTGGCCATACATCGCGGGGAATGGGAATGGCGCATCCGCCACGATCGCCCCGATATGGACGTGCTGTCGGATACACCGTACGGAGCACTGATAACGGCGCTGGCTACCAGACTGACGCCGGTCTGGGTTTCGCACATAGAGCGCACCACGCATACACTTCCATACAACGGCGCGATGGTGGAGGCTGCCATTGACGAAGGTTATGTCCAGTCAGGCAATGCGCGCGATCCGGTAAGGGAACTCGAGCTTGAACTCAAGGATGGCCCGGTAAGGGCAGTCTATGGCCTGGCCGTGGCATTGCAGGCGATCGCTCCCCTACGTCTGGGCGTTCTGACAAAGGCCGAGCGCGGGTACCGTCTTTTTACAGGTAAGCAGGCCGTCCCGGTGCAGGGCCGCAAGCCACCACTGACCGGAAACATGACCCTGGCTGTGGGTTTCCGCATCCTGATCCGCTCTGGCCTGAACGCATTGATCGACAACCAGTCGGCAGCCGAGGCAGCGAACCCTGAAGGGGTACACCAGATGCGCGTGGCCATACGGCAGTTGCGCACCGTGCTTCAGATCGTTGAAAACAGGCATGTGGATCGGTCTACCCTCAGGCTGTTCCAGACCGAATTGCAGCGCATTGGACGTGAACTGGGGGAAGCACGTGACTGGGATGTACTCTGTCTGGAAACATTGCCCGCCGCCTTTCCCGCGCATGAAAATGACGATCACTTCCGCATGCTGGCTGATGCCGCCCAGCTAAAAAGAACAGCTACTTACCAGAAAATCTGGCACGAACTGCAGGCACCAGCCCTGACTGCACTGGTCCTTTCCCTCAGTCTCTGGATCGAGGATGCATCTTTTCCGGAAGGGAAGGGGGGAAAGGAAATTTCTTTAGGCCATGTGGCACCCACAGTGCTCGATCATCTGCAACGCAAGGTCATGCGGCGCGGACGACGGATCAGCCATCTCTCACCCAAGAAACGGCATACACTGCGTAAATCCCTCAAAAAATTACGTTATGTAGCCAGCTATCTTGAAGCGCTTTATCCTGCCAACCGGGTCAAGACATATATGAAGCACTGCAAGGAACTGCTGCAGCAGCTTGGCAAAAATAATGATACTATTGTCGCGTCAACACTTATTCTCGATTTAAGAAAAACACACCCGAATCTTGCACCGATTATCAGTGTATTTACTTCCTGGAACGACAGGCGGCATCATCAGGCATTGCGCGCCCTTTCTCCTGCCTGGAAGCGGTTACGCCGCGCACCACTTTTCTGGCATGAATAGATCGCCCCTCCATCCTATCCGCCACCGGCAATAACGGTGTGCGCGGAGGGAAGGAGCGCGTCACGGCTGACAGCCCGATGCCCGGATTTACCCTTTCAGCCAGGGAAGCCGCCGTGGATCAAGACCCAGTATTTCCCGGGCTTTCCGATTATCCGCACCCGTCAGGCTGTTCTGGTAATACACGCTTTCCACGCCCATCGGGCCACGGGCTTTTTCCTCGTCGAGGCCGGGCGGCAAGGAACACCCGATCCAGTCCGCATAGGCGGGCAGCCATTCCGCCAGTCGCACCGGCTGGCTGTCGACAACGTTATAGAGGCCGGTCGGCGCCGTTAAGGCCGCCACCGTCGCCTGCGCGGCATCGTCCACATGAATAAAGGAAAATGTGCTATCTCCCGCACCGATCATGGCAATTTCTCCGGCTGCAAGATGACTGCTGAACGCACCACCCGGCATACGGAAGCCGCGCGGTTAGAGGTGGTCCCGTCCGTTCGGACAGTTTTGCGGGCTTGATAAGCTATACCCGGTTGTTGTTATGCCGCCCTTCTGACGGCGTTGCTGTTGGCCATCTGGTCCGGGGTTAACCCCGGACCAGATGGCGTCG
>NZ_NKTZ01000013.1 GCF_003207855.1 Komagataeibacter rhaeticus
AGGACAGGACCTTGCGCGTGAACCAGTCCATGATCGCCACGAGATAGAGAAATCCCCGTTTCATGGGAATATATGTGATATCGGAACACCAGACCTGGTTAGGCCGATTGATGACCAGATCCCGTAGCAGATATGGATATTTCCGATGCTCCGGATGGGGCACGGTCGTGCGCGGCTTCTGGTAGATCGCCCGAAGGCCCATGATCGCCATGAGCCGCCGGACCCGCTTGCGGCCCACTTCATGTCCCAGGCGGCGCAGATGCCATGTCATCTGCCGTGAGCCATAATAGGGCGTTTCCAGGAACTGGGCGTCGATCAGCCGCATCAGCTCCAGATTGGCCTCGCTCTGTGGCACAGGCCGATAGTAGACGCCCGACCGGTTGAGTTGCAGCAGCGTGCATTGCCGGATTATCGGCAGACGCGCTCGCTTCGGGTCAATCATCTGCCGCCTCTGATCACGCCCAACCGAGCAGAGGCATCGCGTAAAAAATCCCGTTCCACGAGAAGCTCGCCTATCTTCGCGTGCAGTTTCTCCACATCAGCAGGGCTGACCGGGGGCTCCGCCACCGTCTTCCCGGAGAAGGTCGCCGCCATCCCCTCGATCGCCTGCCGTTTCCACTGGGCGATCATCGTCTGATGCACCCCATGTTTCGAAGCCAGTTCCGCCAGCGTCAGTTCCCCACGGATCGCTTCCAGGGCAACCCGTGATTTGAACTCCGCCGCATACCTCTTGCGCGTAACCTTGCCCATAAAACCCGTTCTCTCTCAGATCGGATTATAGCTTATCGCCCTGTCCGAAAAATGGGGACCACTTCTACCGGCCTGCCACGGGCGCGGCATGTTTCGATAATATGCAGGGTATCATTGCGTTGCGGCAGCATCCCGCCGGTCATCACGATATCGGCCCAGGCGAGATCGGCATCATCCAGTGTTTCGGTATTGCGGTTGACCAGCCTGACTTCCCAGTTTTCCGGCAGCAGGGCCGCCACGGTAATCAGGCCAAGCGGGGCAGCCGGATAGCGCGCGCCAGTCAGATCGCAGGCTTCCGTATAATTCCAGAACGAGTTTGCGTTAAAGAGCGGAAAGACCATCAGCACCCTGCACATGTCGGTCATCGTGCGGGAGCCTGCTTTCCCGGGGTGTGGCCCTGATCGGGGCGGATGCCGGCCGGTCCATTTCCACAGACCATGCGCCCGCGCAGGACGCCGCTTGACGGGAAGGGTGACATGGGGGGGACCCCTTTCGTAGTGGTATCGATCACGTAAGCGGGAATGACATCCGTGGCGGGCGGTATCGCGCCGCGGGCAGATGGCGGGGCGGGTCTGGCAGGGCGGGCCATCATTCTTCGGGCAGGCGGCTCCGGTTATCCCGCAAGGGCAGGGAGAGAGCGCGGGTTACAGGGCGCAACCGGGATGCGGCGCGTATCCGCGCACCGGCCGGGTGCGGGCACGCAGGCACACTGCCATGCGCCGGTGCCCGCCATGCGGGCCCGGCCTGTACTGCGTGGCCGGAGGGATGTTACTGTTTATGGCGCTTTTCAATGGGGGACATTCCATAACGCTACGCTTGCAACAAAGTATTTCTTTTTGTTTTTTACAAGCGCGCCGATAAAGCGACAAGATGATTGCATGAAGATTGGGATTTATTAATCCAGATCGCAGGGGCGGGAGGACCGGCCCCACCGCCCCTTCCGCTTCACGGTGCCTGAGAGGGGTCATGTGCCGGGCGCCGCTCGCTGTAACGATCCACAAGGTAGCTGGCCCTGTCACGCAGAAGCCATGTGAACTTCATCAGTTCCTCCATGACATCCACCATCCGGTCATAGAGTGGTGAGGGCTTCATCCGGTCATCGTCGCCAAACTGCGTATAGGCCATCGGCACGCTGGACTGGTTGGGTATGGTGAACATCCGCATCCACCGGCCCAGAACGCGCAGGGCATTGACGGAATTGAAACTCTGCGAGCCGCCCGAGACCTGCATGACCGCCAGCGTACGCCCCTGTGTCGGGCGGATCGCCCCCTGCGATAAGGGAAGCCAGTCGATCTGGTTCTTGAATACCGCCGTCATGTTGCCATGCCGTTCGGGGCTGCACCAGACCTGGCCTTCGGACCAGATCGACAGGTCCCGCAGTTCCTGCACCTTCGGATGCGTGGCGGGCACGGAATCTGCCACCGGCAGGCCGGTCGGGTCGAATACCCGCGTCTCGGCCCCCAGCATTTTCAGGATGCGTTCCGCCTCCAGCACCAGCAGGCGGCTGAAGGAGCGGGGCCGCAACGAACCGTACAGCAGCAGGATACGGGGCGGATGGTCAGAACGTGGCAATGCGTCCAGCCGTGCGGGATCGATCGCTTCGAGATACCCCGGGTGCAGGGCGGGCATTTCGGGTCTGGACATGGGTCCGTCTGGTCCTTCGGTCGTGTCAGGAATGGGGGCAGGGGCGTGTGCCGCACGCAGGGGGACGGGCGGGGCGCGCTTCCCGCCCTGGCGCCGTACGGGCCTATCCGGCGCCTGTCTCCCCGCCCGGACAGCAGGAACCCAGATGTGCGACAAGGGGCGCGCAGAGTTCGGGATTGCCCGCGCAGCAATCCCTGACAAGAAAGAGCATCAGGTCCCGCAGCCGGGCCAGGCTGGCGCGATAGACAATCAGGCGGCCACGGCGTTGTGACGCCAGCAGGCCGGCGCGGGTCAGGGTGGCAAGATGGGCGGAAATGGTGTTCTGCGGAACGTCAAGATGCCGCGCGACATCACCGGCGGGCAGCCCGTCGGGTTCATGGCGCACCAGCAGGCGGAAGATTGCCAGCCGCGTGGACTGTGACAGGGCGCTGAGCGCGGCAAGGGCCGATTCCGTATCCATATATCCTTGATTATGGATATATTAGGCCATGTCAATCCCGGCCATTGCATGGTCCATGCCGCAGGGTTTCCCACATTCACACAAAAGCCATGAGGGCCTGCGTTCCTTATATGCATGATTATGGAGGCAACATGACAAGACGATTTCCGGCCGCCATCCTGTCGGTCTGCCTGATCACGGCCAGCACGGCGGCATCCGCCGACCCGCCATGGGCGCGCGGGGAACAGGGTCATCATGGCGGGGAACGCGGCCATGGCCACATGCGGGACTGGCGGAAAGGGGAGTATTATTCCCGTTGGCGGGAGCAGCGGTGGCGGGTCCAGGACTGGCGCCGCTACCGTGGTCTGTGGGCGCCCCCATCCGGCTGTTACTGGATGCAGTCCGGGGGGCAGTACCTGCTGGTGGTGGCGGCAACCGGACTGATCGCGGGCGTGGTCGCCGCCACGGCCGGGGCGGTGCCCGCCGTTCCGGTGGCGCCTGCCTACCCGGCACCAGCCTATCCGGCCGTACCGGCCTACCCGGGGCAGCCAGCCTATCCTCCACCCTACTGAATGCGCCATTGATCGCAACGCCACTGCCAACTGGCGACGACCGCCCGCCAATCCGGGTCGGTCCGGAACCATGGCGGTGCCGGGTGATGCAGGGGCGGGTTCCCATGCTGCGGCAACCCGCCCGTAACAGGGCACGGGTTGCGGCCCGATCGTACCTTCCCCCCGGGTGGTGACATCCGGGACGGGGCGGCGGGGGTTCTGATGTTTCCATATATCGAAAAATGAAGATATATGGAAAAGTCCTGTGCCCGGATGGCGATGTGGCCGGTGCCTGCGCGCGAACAGGCAGGACCAGCCGTTCAGGAGGGCAAATGAGTGACGCGACCTATCCCCCCATGGCCGGGACATCGGGGCTGGCGGTGCAGGCATTGCGCTGTGCCCATGGCGGCCCGTTTACCTTCGTGGTCCCGAGGGGCGGATGCGTGGCGGTTACCGGGCCATCGGGAAGCGGGAAAACGGTGCTGCTGCGCATGATCGCGGATCTTGACCCGCATGAAGGCGTGGCGCGGATTGACGGGCTGGCCTGTCCGGCCATGCCCGCGCCGCAGTGGCGCCGTCTGGTGCAGTATGTCCCGGCGGAACCCGCGTGGTGGTCCGATGCCGTACTGGACCATATGGCGGATACGGATACGGTACGCGATCTGGTCGGGCGGCTGGGCCTTCGGGCGGACTGCCTGCACAGGCCACTGTCACGCCTGTCCACGGGGGAACGCCAGCGGCTGGCGTTGATCCGGTCACTGCTGCTGCACCCCCGTGCCCTGCTGCTGGATGAACCCTGTTCCGCACTGGACGCCGCCACGACGGACAGGGTTGAGGCCGTCCTGCACGCGGTACGGGAACAGGGTACGGCCATTGTCCTGGTTTCCCACGACATGCAGCAGGCAGGGCGCATGGCCGCAGGGCGGTTCCAGATGGCGCAGGGACATATGGAGGAAATCACGCCATGAGCCCCATCGTGCTGACGACAGGGGACATGCTGCTTGCCGCTGCCCTGATTGCCGCCGGCGCAGCCCTGTCGTTCCTGCTGTCGCTGGGGGTGCAGCGGACGCTGCTGGTCTGTGCCGTGCGCATGGCGGTACAACTTGCCCTGGTTGGCAGCGTGCTTCTGTTCGTGTTTGGCCATGCGTCCGTGTGGCTGACCGTCGGGCTGCTGGCATTCATGTTCGCCGCCGCCACCTGGGAAGCCGGGTCGCGCCAGCAGGTCCGCCTTGCGCCGGGCTGGCATTTCGGGATTGCGGGCATCGCCACGGTGGCCGGGACGGTTGTCGTGGCACTGGTCGGGCTGCTGACCGCGCTCCAGCCCCATCCGTGGTATGTGGCCCGTACGGCGGTTCCGCTGACCGGCCTGCTGCTGGGCAATGTCATGAATGCAACCAGCCTGTCGATGAACACGCTCCTGTCCACCATCATGCGTGAACGCCTGGCGATCGAGGCGCGGATCATTCTGGGGGCAACCCGGGCGCAGGCCATGAATGGCATGATCCGTCAGGCAATCCGGACGGCCCTGCTGCCCACGCTGAACCAGATGGCGGCTGCCGGGATCATCACCATGCCCGGCATCATGACAGGGCAGATCCTGGCGGGCATGAACCCGCTGGAGGCATCCAGATACCAGATCCTGCTGATGTCGCTGATCGTCAGTGGCAACCTGATCGGCGCGACATCCGCAGCCTGCCTGACAGCCTGGCGCCTGACGGACAGCCGGGGGCGGCTGCGGCTGGAACGGCTGCGCGCCCGATCCGCAAAGGGCTGAGGCGGGGGCACCGGACCATCATGCCGGTTGCGCCATCACGGTGAATGCGGAATGTGAACCGCAACGCACATCCGGATCAGTCGGTGGCCGGGCGGCACCGCATCCATGCCACCGCGCGGGCCTGCGCGCACCGGCGGGTATCGCACCCGTGACCTGGCGGATGGCCCGGTCTTGCACCATGGATGCAACAACCTGAATACCAGCAGGAAGATACTTTATCGCGCGTATATTTTATTGCCTGTACATTATGTATAATAATTCTTAATATCATAAATAGAGTACAAAGATACCGATTGAAAATTTTCCCGATGATTGCTCCCTGTCCTGAAACTTAACGGACATGCCTACGTTTTTACAGACGCCCGTCATGTAACGTGGCCACATTCTTGAAAATTCATGCCCGCTTTCGAACAGGAAGTCGTACCATGCCATTCTTTTTCACAAGATGGGATGCCACGCATGAGGGCGCCCATGCGCCACATGCGTGCAAACCGGACCTTTACCGTGAAAGCGGCATTTTTTTATTTATGGATTACGCGCAAAGCGAAGCGGTTTTTATCTTTTATTATAAAATACAGGAAAATCATTCAGGCACACCCATCCCCGACGGCAATGGACATTTCGCCATGCCGGCGGCAGTCAGGCGCTTCCCTGAATACAGTTCATATTTACCAATGGCCCCGTAAAACATGATGAAATCATGAATAATGACTTGATGTATATTTCATAGATCAGGCCGGGAACGAAGCATCCCGCCATGAATCCGTCCATGGGGTTTTGTACGCTATGCTGTCCCAGAAAGCATCCAGCCTTGCGGTCATTGATGAAGACATCCGGCATCAGGCCACACGGCGCATCCATCACCTGTTTGTCCGTCAGGCCCGCCTCCGGCCCGAGGGCGTGGCGCTCATCCATAAGGGGGACAGGTGGTGTTACCGCGATCTGGAAGAACGCTCCAATCAGCTGGCCCGGCATTTACGCGGTCACGGCGTATGTGCGGGAACACTGGTGGCCATATGCCTGGAGCGCTCGCCTGAACTGGTCGTGACCATCCTGGCCATCATGAAGGCGGGCGGGGCCTATGTTCCGCTGGACCCCGCCTATCCCGCCGGGCGCATCGAAATGATGCTTGCGGACTGCCTGCCCGCCCTTGTGGTGACGCAGTCCGCCCTGCCGCATGTGCCCGGCTTTTCCGGCTCGCGCCTGGCCCTGGATATCGAGGCGGGGATGATTGGCGCATGGAGCACGGCGCCCCTTGATGAAGGGGCCAACACCGTTGATCTGGCCTGTATTTTCTATACATCCGGCTCAACCGGCCGCCCGAAGGGTGTCGTACTGCGCCATACCGCGGGCGCGGTGATCGAAAGCCTGGCGGAAACGTTCCTGCCAGGGGACCTGGCATGTGGCGCGGCAACGACCTCGGTCTGCTTTGATCCCTCACTGCTGGAAATCTTCCTGCCCCTGAGTACCGGCGGAACCGTCCTGCTGAAGCGTGACCTGCTTGAACCTTTTTCCCCGGCTGAAAACCCGACCTGGCTGAATGGCGTTCCCTCCGCCCTTGCCCTGCTGGCCCGGGCGCGCCGCATCCCGGATTCCGTCCGCGTCATCAGCGTGGGGGGTGAAAAGCTGACAGCGGCACTGGCGCGGGAAATTTACGCCAGTTCATCCGTGCGGGCGGTCAGGAATCATTATGGTCCGACCGAAACGACCATCTGCGCCACCATCGCCCATGTGCCGCGCGATATTCACCTTGATCCCCCCATCGGGCGGTCCATAGCAGGGGCAAGGCTATACATACTGGATGAAAACGGGCGTGCGGTCACATCCGGTGAAACAGGGGAGCTGTTCATAGGTGGCCCGTTACTTGCCGTTGAATACCTGAACCAGCCCGCCCTGACGGCTGAACGTTTTGTGCCGGACCCATTCGTGCCGGGCGAAAGGATGTACCGTACCGGCGATATCGTGCGGCAAATGGATGATGGCAACCTGCTTTTCGTGGGCCGGTGTGGACGGCTGGTAAAATTCCGCGGGTTCCGGATCGAGCTTGACGAAGTGGAATCCACGCTGGCCCGTCTTCCCGGTATCCGTTCGGCAGCGGTCATTGCAATCGAGCATGAACACAAGACCGAACATCTCGCGGCCTTTGTGGTATCGGATCGGCCCATGACGCTGGCGGATGCAAGACGGGCACTGCGCACGATGCTGCCCGCCTACATGCTGCCGACCCGCCTGACGGTGCTGGACAGCCTGCCCCTGACCCCGGTGGGCAAGATCGATCGCATCGCACTGGGTGCGATGGACGTGGTGGGAACGCAGGACATGGCACGCTCCGATATCGCCCTGCGCCCGGTGGAAGAAGTCATTGTCGGCGTGTTCCGCGATATCCTCCGCCAACCCCTGCTGAGCCAGCATGATGATTTTTTTGATCATGGCGGGGACTCCCTGCTGGCGGAACAGGCCGCCACGCAGCTGGAGGAACTGCTGGGCCATGCCGTTCCGGCCGCGCTGCTGTATCACGGGCGCAATGCCGGAGCACTCGCGCCGATCGTGCAGCGCCAGGACAGGCGCCCGGCCCATGTCATGGCGCTTCAGGCGGGCGGGGGGGGCGTTCCCATATTCTGCCTTCCCGACATTTTTGGCAGGCCCCTCAGTTTCCTGACCTTCGCCCGATATTTTCGGGATGAACGCCCGGTTTACGGACTGGCGGCCGGCCCGCTGGAAGCCGACCTGATCAGGCGGCCCGTGCTTGGGGAACTGACATCCGCCTATGTAGCCGAAATACGGAAAATACAGCCAGCCGGTCCCTATGTCCTGATGGGATATTCCGCAGGGGCGATTCCGGCGGTCGACCTGGCCTGCGCGCTGGAAAACAGCGGCTGCGCGGTTACATTGATCCTGGTTGATCCCCGCGCGCGGCACATTGCCGTGGATATCCGGGACTGGCTGCGTCGTTACAGGCAGGCGGCCTGTACATGTATCCGGTCAGGATACCGGCAGGCCCGGAACGGATACCGGCAGCGGGAACTGCCGGACTGGATACCTGAAGCCTATCGTGAACTGGCCGTAGCCCTTGCCCGGGCAGAGACCGACTGGATACCCCGCGCGTTCGGTGGCCGTACGGTCATTGCGTTCTGCCGGCCCCGCTCACGCCTGACCGGTGCGCTCCTGTACTTCCGCACCACCATCCTGCGGCGTGCCCCGTATGGCTGGAACCGGGTGCTGAAAGGGAAAACCGTAACAGAAATATTCGATGTCGGTCATTACGACATCATGCGTGATCCGTTCATCCAGAACCTGATCCGGATGGTCAGGTTACATCTTGCATAAGGCCGGAACAGGTCAGGTCGCGCCGTTTTATTTCATGAAAATGCAATGGCGCATGAAAACAATAAAACAAAGGACCGGAACCATGAAGTACGAGCATATCTTCCTTCCCATGCCCAGGCACCTTCTGCAGGCGGACATATCGGTTGACCATGAATTCGGTCCCTGCCTTTTCAGGTACGCGGGCATGATGTCGGGCCATGCCGGGGACGGTGGAACAGACGCCTTCCCGGCCCATGATCCCGTCATGACCTGCGGGCCATATGCACTGGATCTGCACGACTACAGGATTCCCGATACCCAGCGTAAAGCCGACCATGCAATGTTTGACCGGTATTTTGGCATTGCGCGCGTTAACATGGATGTCAGTTCCGTTGATATGCTTGGCGCCTCATGCATTGTTGTCATGTCGGCCTTCATGGCCGTCAAACAGGCTGAATGGTCATATAATCCAGAACAGTCACGCTCCATCATCCACGGTATCCGTACCGTTCTGGAATGGGTCCTGCTACACCATGGGCCCGATCCGGGCCTACGTGGTCACGATACATTCCACCACGCGCGTGCCGCATCCCCGCTGGCCCCGGATTCACAGGGGAATGATGCCGCGCCCGCCCGTATTCTCAACCGATGGAAAGTCGGGCATCAGATTTTTTTTATCCTCATCCAGGGGATCCTTCTCTGTTCGCGCATGATTTCCACCGTATCGGACCCCGGAAAAGTGGATACCCTCATACAGGGCCTGCGGGATGTCCTGATCGCATCGCGCTCTGCCATGGAACTTGCGGGGGATATGCTGCCCGCCGATTATGTTTCCATCGTGCGCCCCCATATGTCACGGATGTCACCGTCGTTCAGTGGGCTGTTTCTTGAAGACCATGCCGTCATGCTGGTCGAGTTCAGGAAAATAAACCAGAAAATTGGCGCGGACAGCCGAAGCGCGCTGGTCGGCATCATATCAGAACTGTACGAAGCCCATGCGGGTGTGTGTGAACATGTAACGGGCAAGGACAGGCAAAGCCTGATGTCCGCCCGGCACAAAAGCGCAGGCCTGTCCGCGTCGCAGGACCTGCGTACCAAATGGCTGAAGCGCGCGATATCAAGATTTGAATCTCCTGACCAACCTGCCTCCTGTCCCTTTTAACGGGACACCTTATGTCGGGTTTGGGCTGACACATTAATAAATATACGTGGCGCCAGCCGCAGGCGCCCCTGTCCGCTTCCGATGACGGTCGGCCGGCCCGTTTTCATGCCTGCCCCCCCATGGCGCCGGTTTCCACCTCAAGAAAGCGTGTTCGGCCCTTATGACCGGGGAACAGGAAGGTTGATGTGGGTCAAGTAGTTAACCCGTATTTCATGACATTGTGAGCCGCAGGATCAGACAGAGCTGGAGCGCGGCCCAATGGATACCGTCAGTCACATGCCTCATCTGGATACATCGTCAGGCGGCATGGACCTCCTGGCCATCAATACCATCCGTACACTGGCGATCGATGCCATCCAGAAAGCCAATTCCGGCCATCCGGGTACGCCGATGGGCCTGGCGCCCGCGTCCTACGTGCTGTGGCGCGATATCCTGAAATACGACCCGGCGGCGCCGGGGTGGGTCAATCGTGACCGTTTTGTACTGTCGGTCGGCCATGCCTCGTCCATGCTCTATGCAACACTTTTCCTGGCGGGCGTGCGCGAGATGGCGGCCAGTGGCCATGTGACCGATCGCCCGGCCGTAACGCTTGATGACCTGCGGCAGTTCCGCCAGCTTGGCTCACGCACGCCGGGCCATCCCGAATACGGTGTCACGACGGGGGTGGAAACGACAACCGGGCCGCTGGGGCAGGGGCTGGCGGTTTCGGTCGGCATGGCAATCGCACGGGCCTGGCTGGGCAGGTATTTCAACCGGCCCGGCCATGACGTGTTCGACCATCACATCTATGCCTTTTGCGGCGAAGGCTGCCTTATGGAAGGCATCAGCGCCGAGGCCGCCTCCCTGGCGGGGCACCTGCAGCTGGGGCATCTTGTCTGGCTGTATGACTGCAACAGGATATCCATCGAGGGCAATGTCGACATCACCTTCACCGAAAACCTGGCGGCGCGTTTCCGCGCGGCCGGGTGGGATGTGCTGGAAGTTGCCGATATAAATGATCTGGAGACATTGCGCGCCACCCTGCGCGCCGCGCGCGATGACCTGACAAGACCCACTTTTGTCATCACGCACAGCGTTATCGGCTATGGCGCGCCGCATAAGGCGGGCAAGGCATCCGCGCATGGTGCCCCGCTGGGCGTGGAAGAGGTGCGCGAGACGAAACGCGCCTATGGCTGGCCGGAGGATGCGCAGTTCCTCGTGCCGGATGGCGTGCTGGAGCACATGCGCTCGGGCATGCAGGGCGGGCGGGCGCATGGGGCATGGCGCACCATGATGGATTCCTATCGCGCGGCCTGGCCGGATCTTGCCGCCGAACTTGACCGCATGGAACACGGTGGCGCGGACATGACGCGGATCATGAAGGCAGCGTGCCCGGATTACGCGCCCGATGCGGCTGGCAAGGCAACGCGCGAGACGTCGGGCGAGGTGCTGAACGCCGTTGCACAGGTCATGCCGTTCCTGCTTGGTGGTTCGGGCGATCTGGCCCCGTCGAACAAATCCGCGCTGACATTCGGGGGAACAGGCTGGTTTGAATCCCCCGCGTGGCAGGGTGATTACAGCGGCCGGAACTTCCATTTCGGTATCCGCGAGCATGCAATGGGCGCGATCTGCAACGGCATGGCGTCCTATCGCCTGCGTCCGTACGCCGCCACCTTCCTTGTTTTCATGGATTACATGAAAACACCCATCCGCCTGGCCGCCATGATGGGCCTGCCGGTCATCTATATCCTGACACATGATTCCATCGGCATGGGCGAGGACGGTCCAACCCACCAGCCCGTCGAGCATCTGCTCCAGCTACGCGGCATCCCGAACCTGCTGACCATCCGGCCGGCTGATGCCAATGAAGTGGCCGTCGCATGGCAGGTGGCCATGGAATCCTCCACCCGCCCGGTTGCATTCGCGTTGAGCCGACAGGCGCTGCCCACGATTGACCGTTCGCGCTACGGCGCGGCGGACGGGCTGCGCAGGGGCGGCTATGTGGTTGCCGACATGCCCGACCCGCAGCTTATCCTGATCGCGACGGGGGGTGAACTGCACCTTGCCATCAATGCCCATGAAAAGCTCCGGGCCGAAGGCGTGGCCACGCGTGTCGTCTCACTGCCATGCTGGGAACTGTTTGAAGAACAGCCCCAATCCTACCGGGAGTCCGTCCTGCCACCGGAAATGACCCGGCGCATTACGATCGAAGCCGGCAGCGGGATTGGCTGGGAGCGCTATGCGGGGGCGCAGGGCAGGATCATTGCCATGCAGTCCTTCGGGGCTTCCGCGCCCTATCAGGACCTGATGCGGAAATTCGGCTTTACGGACGATGCCGTGCTTGCGGTCGCGCGCGCCATGCTCTGAACCGGCATGTCCCGGCCATGAACGCATGGCGTATCAACCATCAGGGGGAGGCAAGGCGTCCTGCTCCCCCGCCCGCACGTCCCGTCAGGGGGGCGCTGGGCTGATGGCACGGGTTGCCGTCCGCGCCCGCGCATGGTCCCTGGTTGGCCTGACCGACATGCGCGATGCGCAGGCCGGGTCCCTTTTCCGCCGGGTTCTGTGCCCATGATGGAAACGGATTTCCCGGCGGGACGGGTCGGCATCAGGGACGGGTGCGATGGAAAATCTCGGCAACCCAGTCAATGAAAAGGCGCACACGCGGCGACATCTGCCGGTTATGCGGGTACAGAAGTGCGACGGGGGATGGGGTGGGCGGAAACGCCGCCAGGATGTCCACCAGTGTTCCGGCCATGAGGTCGTGCGCCGCGTGATAGCGCGGGATCTGGATGATGCCCAGCCCCGCCCGGGCAGCTGAAACATAGCTTTCCGCCGCGTTGACGGCCATGTGGAGGGGCAGGACCATATCACGCTGCTTTCCGTCAATGACGAATTCCAGCGGCAGGATGCGCCCCCGCAGGCTGGACTGGAAGCCGACCATGAAGTGGCCCTCCGCCAGCGCATCCGGGTGGGCCGGGATGCCATGGGCTTCCAGATAGGCCGGGGCGGCAAGGGTCACTTCCTCCAGCATGCCCAGTTGCCGGGCCACCATCCCGCTGTCTTTCAGTTCGCCCACCCGCAGCACGCAGTCCATGCCTTCACGGACGGGATCGACCAGCCGGTCGCCCTCGCTCATATGCAGTTCGATATCCGGATAGGCGGCAAAGAATGCCGGCAGGGCCGGGAGCAGGAAATGGCGCGCGAGCGTGCCATGCACATCGATCCGCAACGTGCCTTTGGGCCGGACAGTGCCGAATGCCGCCTCGGCATCCTCGATCTCGGCCACGATATGCCGGCAGCGGCGGTAATAGGTTTCGCCTTCCGGTGTCGGGCTGACCTGGCGCGTCGTGCGGTGCAGCAGGCGCACGCCAAGCCGGGCTTCCAGCGCCTTGATGACATCGGTCGCGGTCGAACGCGGCAGGTTCATGTCCTCTGCCGCCTGGGTAAAGCTCTCGCGGTCCACGATGCGCATGAACAGGCGCATGACGTCCAGCCGGTCCATGGACTGTTCCCTTTTTCCGAATGGCCTGTCCGGATTATGCGGGATTATCCGGCGGCCGAAAAGGGGCAGGGTTCCCTTCATGGTCCAGATGACCACAGGCAGAAGGAAAATGGATATGACACAGGACAGGAAAGTCGCGATCGTCACGGGCGCATCACGCGGGATTGGCGCCGCCATCGCTACACGACTGGCGAAGGACGGTCTGGCGGTTGTCATCAATTACGCGGGCAACGCTGCGCAGGCGGAGGAACTTGCAGGGCAGATCCGTAAGATTGGCGGCGAGGCCCTGCCGGTCAGGGCCGATGTGTCCGACCCGGCGGCCGTGACCGCGCTGTTCGATGCGGCGGAAAAAGCCTTCGGCGGGGTCGATGTGCTGGTCAACAATGCCGGGATCATGACGCTGGGCCGGATTGCCGATGTGGATGATGCCGCCTTTACGCGACAGGTTGACATCAACTTCCGCGGCACGTTCAACACGCTGCGCGAGGCGGGGAAGCGGCTTCGGCAGGGCGGGCGCATCGTCAATCTCTCGACCAGCGTCGTGGGGCTGAAATTCGAGAATTACGGCGTCTATGCCGCCACAAAGGCGGCGGTCGAGACCCTGACGGCCATCATGGCCAAGGAACTGCGTGGCCGGAACACCACGGTCAACGCGGTCGCACCGGGGCCGACCGGAACCGCGCTGTTCCTGGATGGCAAAAGCCCGGAACTGATCGAAAAACTCTCGAAGATGAACCCGCTGGAACGGCTGGGCACGCCGGATGACATCGCGGCGGCCGTGGCCTTCCTCGTGGGGCCGGATGGCGCGTGGATCAATGGCCAGACCCTGCGCGCCAATGGCGGCATGGTCTGAGGGCAGCGGTCGTGGAAGGAAAAAGCAGCATGGGCAGGCAGGTTGTCCTGATTACCGGGGCGTCGAGCGGGTTTGGCGCCATGACCGCGCGGGCGCTCGCCACTGCCGGGCACTGTGTCTATGCCGGTATTCTGGACCCCACGGGCAGGGGGAAAGCGGCGGTGGAGGACGCGGCCCGATTTGCAACGGACTGGAAGGTCGACCTGCGCACCGTCGAACTGGATGTGCTTCAGGACACACAGGTCGGGGCGGCGGTCAACCGGATCATCGCGGAACAGGGCCAGATCGACGTCGTGATCCATAATGCGGGCCATATGTGTTTTGGCCCGGCGGAAGCGTTCACGCCAGAGCAGCTGGCGGCGCTGTATGACGTCAATGTCCTGTCCACCCAGCGCCTCAATCGCGCGGCCCTGCCGCATATGCGCAAAAGGGGGCAGGGGCTGGTCGTGTGGGTCTCGTCATCCAGCACGCGGGGCGGCACGCCGCCCTTTCTCGGCCCCTATTTCGCGGCAAAGGCGGCAATGGATGCGCTGGCCATTTCCTATGCCGGTGAACTGACCCGCTGGGGGATCGAGACGACCATCATCGTGCCGGGCGCCTTTACCAAGGGCACCAACCATTTCCGTGATGCCGGTGCCCCGGCCGATCAGGCCGTGGCGCTGGCCTATATGGATGGGCCATACAAGGGCGTGGAGGAAAAGGCGCTAGCAGGGCTGGCGGCCCTCGAACCGGCCGATGCCGACCCGCAGAGCGTGGCCCGGGCGATCGAGACTGTCGTAGATACTCCGCGTGGCAAGCGCCCGTTCCGGGTGCATGTTGATCCGGCACAGGACGGGGCGGAAATCGTCAACGGCGTGGCCGACAGGATGCGGGCAGAACTGCTACGGCGCATCGGTCTTGAGGATCTGCTGCATATCGCAGCACCCAAACCATCGGCATCGCCCTGATCGTGCGTTAGGCGGTGTCTGAAGCCGCCTGTCTTTGCAGAGTAGGGCAGAAACAATAAATGTGCTCCGGGTGTCGTCCTTTATGGAAACGCGACACCCGGAAAATTTTATGTCCGTTTATCGGGGTCACGCATCCGTTGAACAGGACAGCGTCCGCCAGCGCTCGAATTCCGCCTGCAGGCGTGCCAGTTGATCGCCGACAAGCCGCACCGCGTCACTGCCCAGCAGCAGGTGCACAGGCGGCGCCTCGACCTTCAGGATTTCCAGCATTGCCCGCGCGGCCCGTTGCGGATCACCCAGATGAGGTCCGTCATTTTCGGCACGGCGTTCATGGAGCTGGGCAAAGACCGCATTATAGTCAGGGATGTGACGTTCCGCCCTGACCATGGACCGTCCGGCCCAGTCGGTCCGGAAGGCACCGGGTTCCACGGCTGTGACATGAATTCCCAAACCGGCCACCTCCTTGCCCAGGGCCTCGGTCATGCCTTCGAGGGCAAACTTGCTGCCATGGTAAAGACCCAGCCCCGGCATGGTGATCATCCCGCCCATCGAGGTCACATTGAGGATATGACCGGCCTTGCGCGCGCGCATATGCGGCAGGACCGCCTGGATCATTGCAATGGCGCCAAAGACATTGACCTCGAACTGCCGTCGTATTTCGTCCAGCGATGCCTCCTCGATCGTGCCTTCCAGCCCGTAGCCCGCGTTGTTGACGAGCACGTCGATCGGTCCCCGATCCGCTTCAATCCGGTCGATGGCGGGCTTGATGGCGGCATGGTCCGTAATGTCGAGCATAATGCCGGTTGCGCGGGCCCCAAGGGCCTCGAATGCCTCACGCGCCCGTTCGGTCCGGACGGTGCCTGTGACATCATGGCCGTCAGCCAGGGCCTGCTCGGCCAGGGCGCGCCCCAGACCGCTGCTGACGCCGGTAATGAGAAGGCGGCGCGTCTGTGTTTGTGTCATATCTGGTTGTGTTTCCATGTGTGTTACGAAGGTTCCCGGTCGGATAAGGGATGGCCGCAGGTCAGGCCGCATGGACCGCACGGCGCAGCGCCAGCGGAAACGGCCCGGTCATGCCGGCGACTGCCGTATTGGTGAGCGCCACGACACTCAGTTCGCGTACCGGATCGACCCAGAAGCCGGTTCCATACAGGCCCGACCAGTTCCATGAACCGGGTGAAAGCGGCAGTCCCGCCTTCGCCGGATCTGTCAGGACCGCAACGCCCAGCCCCCAGCCAAAACCCGGACCTGCCGCCCCGACCGGCAGGTCGCCGATGGCATTGCCCGTCATGGCGGCGACGCTTTCAGGCTTCAGTATCCCGGCACCTCCCGTCCGGATGGCCTCGGCAAAGCGCAGATAATCGGCGGCCGTGCCCAGCATGCCGACACCCCCGGACGGCCACGCCGCCGGATCGAAGGCGCGGGAGGGCGCATACACCACATGACCCGGCCCGAATTTCAGGCTGAACGGGTCTGTCATGCGCACGGCCCCCGCCGCCCCGCCATCGCCATACGGGATGGCGACCGGCGTGCCTTCAGGCACCGTGAAGGCCATGGTGTCCAGGCCAAGCGGGCCGGTCACGAGATTCCTGACCGCCGCAGGCAGATCATTACCAGTCACACGTTCGATGACCCCGCCCAGAACATCAATGGCGAGCGAATAATGCCATGCCGTTCCGGGGGCAAAGAGCAGGGGAACCGATGCGATCCGGGCGATGTTTTCTGCCAGCGTGAGAGCGGAATGGTCCAGCCCGTCCGACACGCCGGCCCGATGGCAGGGGCCGGTTTCAGGCTCCAGAAAGCCATAGCCAAGCCCCGCCGTGTGCGTCATCAGGTGCCGGATGGTGATGACCGGCCGCCTGCCGTCCGGCAGGGCAGGGCGGAAATCGGGCAGCCAGCGTGTTACCGGCGCGTCCAGTGACAGTCTGCCCCGTTCCATCAGGGCAAGTGCTGCAACGCAGATGACCGGCTTGGTCATTGAGGCCAGGCGAAAGAGCGTGTCCGTCCGCATCGCGACGCCAGCCTCACGATCGGCCAGGCCGACCGCGCGCTGATAAACGGTCCTGCCGCGTTCCGCGACCATCACGCTCGCCCCGACAATCATGCCCGAACGGACAGCCTGATCCAGAACACTGTCGATCGCGCCTGCGCGCGCACTGGCGGCTGATCCCCCCGCAGCCGATGCGGGGGAGAGCGAGGATGCCCACATGGCGGCCGGCAGGGCCGCACCAAGAATGCTGCGCCGCCCCATAGTGGCGTGATGCCGTGCCTGTGTTCGCTGTCGCATGCCTTCGCCCCTGCTGTTTTGTGCCATTGTCAGGGCGCTATCGTAATTCCTGCCGTTTCGGGACATAATCAGGCGGGAAATCAATTCAGTTTATACGGACAGTCATCAATCACATGCTCGACCGCATTACCGGCATGCAGCTTTTTTCCCGTGCCATGCAGATGGGCAGCATTTCGGCCGCCGGCCGGGCGCTGGGCCTGTCACCCGGCATGGCCAGCAGGCATCTGGATGCGCTGGAAAAGCGGCTGGGCGTGCGGCTGTGCCATCGCAGCACCCGCAGGCTCAGCCTGACCGAGGCGGGCCAGCATTATCTGGAACTGTGCCAGCGCCTTCTTCCCGAACTGGAGGAGGTCGAGGCGCGTATTGCCTCACAGCGTATCGAGGCGTCCGGCGTCCTGCGCTTCAATGTCCCGCTGTCTTTCGGGGTGCGGTATATCGCGCCGCTGATCCCGGCGTTTCACGCGCAGCATCCCGCGGTCACGGTCGATCTGGGGCTGAATGACAGGATTGTGGACCTGACGGGGGAGGGATGGGACCTGACCATCCGCATCGGCCGCCTCAGGGACAGCCGCCTTGTCACCCGCAGGCTGGCCGCGTGCGAACTGCTGGTCTGCGCGGCCCCCGATTACCTGACAGGACGCGGGCGGCCCCGATCCTGGGCTGACCTGTCGGAACATGACTGCCTGGGGTTTTCGCTCTCCGGCATCGCCAAGCCGGAAGAGTGGTTTTACGGGCGGTCACGGGAGCGGCGCGTTCCCGTGCGTGGCCCCCTGTGCGCGAATAATGGTGATGCGCTGGTTGCTTGCGCCAGCGCTGGACTGGGGATCATTTACGAGCCGGACTTCATCGTGGCCGATGCCATCCGCGCGGGCCGGCTGGAGGTTCTCACGCTTGATGCGCCACCCGCCGCACTGGGCGATATTCACCTGTTATATGCCCCGGACCGGACGCCGCCTGCCAAGGTGCGCGCCATGATCGACTTTCTGGTGCGCGCGTTCGATGGCACGGCCCCGTGGACCATGCAGCCGGTATAGCCAGACAGGTCAGCGGCATTAATCGAATGCGCCCTGTTTCGCCTCCACCTGCTGGATGATCTCCGTTACGAAATCCATGAACGCGCGCGCCCGCGCACTGGTCAGGCGCCCGGCGGGCAGCAGCGCCCACAGATCGACCGCCGGGAGTGTCCAGTCCGGCAGGCACCGCACGACCGCCTGCGTGCGCAGTTCGCTCAGGAACATCCAGTCAGCGGATACCGTCAGCCCCAGATCCGCGAGCACGGCCGCCCGCACGCCTTCCGCCGCGCTCAGGCGCAGGCGTGAGCCGAGTGTGACATCAACGCTTTCTTCTCCCCGGCGAAAGGTCTGCCTGAGTGTGCCGCCGCGTGTGTACAGAATGGCCTGGTGATGCATCAGGTCTTTCGGCGATATCAGGGCTGGCCCCCGGGCAAGGTAGGCTGGCGTGGCGATGACGGACCGCCGCCCGCGCGCCAGACGCCGCGCGACCACGGCACTCTCATGCAGTGGCCCCACGCGCAGGGCCACGTCGATTCCTTCCGCCACAAGATCGACGCGCCGGTCATCGAGTTCGATATCCACCTCAAGGCGCGGATGGGCCGACAGGAACCGCCCGAGCCGGGGAATGATCTGCAGGCGGCCAAATGTCGTGGGGGCCGCCACGCGCAACCGGCCGCTGAGATCGGCAAGACTGTTCCGCGCCAGCGCATCGGCTTCATTCGCATCTGCGATAACGCGGGCGACCCGTTCGAAATAGCGCTGGCCGGTATCGGTCGGTGTCAGGCCGTGGGTCGAGCGCAGGAGAAGCTGGGTGCCCAACTGCTGCTCAAGCCCGGCCACGATCTTGGAAACCGCAGGCTGGCCCATCCCCATCTGGCGGGCGGCGGCGGTGAAGGAGCCGGTTTCGACAACGCGTACGAACACGGTCATGGCCTGAAGGCGGTCCATGGTTATTCCTTTATGGAATGAGCATTAGGTCAATACAGGGTCTGCCAGCACAGGATCGGCATGTCTATCGTTCATTTCAGGGCAGGGAAGTGCCCATACAGTCCGCAAAACGAAAGACCGATTCATGACCGATCTGCTTTTCACCCCGAAATTTGTCGGCTCCATGCTGCTGAAGCACCGCGTTGTCATGGCCCCGCTGACCCGCATGCGCTCAAGCCCCGGCAACCTGCCCAATGACCTGATGCTGACATACTATACCCAGCGCGCGACCCCCGGCGGGCTTCTGATCTCCGAAGCCTCTCCCGTTGCCCTGTCCGGTTACGGCTTCGAGCGGGCTGCCGGCATTTATGACGATGCGCAGATCGCGGGCTGGAAGCGCATTACCGATGGCGTGCATGCCAAAGGCGGCCGCATGATCCAGCAGTTGTGGCATGTGGGGCGTCAGTCGGCCCGCATGCTCCAGCCCGGCGGTGATGCGCCGCTTGCGCCCTCGGCCATCCGGGCGGATGGCGTGGCATGGACCCTGCGGGGCACCGTGCCCTTCGATACGCCCCGCGCCCTTGAGCGTGACGAGATTCCGATGCTGGTGGCCGCCTATCGCGCGGCGGCTGAACGTGCCCTGAAGGCCGGGTTCGACGGTGTGGAAATCCACGGCGCGAACGGTTACCTGCCCGACCAGTTCCTGCAGGATGGCGCAAACCGGCGGACGGACGATTATGGCGGCCCGATCGTGAACCGCGCCCGTTTCCTGCGTGAGGTGACACAGGCGGCCATGGAGGTCTGGGGGCCGGCGCGCGTGGGCGTCAGGCTGTCCCCCAGCGGTTCGTACGGGTCGATGTCCGACAGCGACCGTCACGCGACCTTTGGCTATGTGGCAAGCATGCTGGAGGAGATGGGGGCAGGGTATATGCATATCGTCCAGCCCCGCCTCGGTCTGGATGCCGAGGACAACCCCGTGGATGCCGCCGCACTCCGTCCCCTGTTTTCACGCACGATCATTGCCGCGGGCGGGTTTGCGCATGACAGTGCGGACCGGCTGCTGGCGTCGGGGACTGCGGACCTAGTTGCCTTCGGGCGCGCATTCATCGCCAATCCGGACCTCGTGGCGCGGCTGCGGCATGGCTGGTCACTCAATGCCTATGATCGCACGACATTTTATGGCGGTGATGCGCATGGCTATACCGACTATCCTTTCCATGATGTCCCGGTGAAGGAAATGCAGGCATGACAGGTCAGATCATCGCAACAGTGGCGGTCGATACCTGTCCGCCATTCGATCCGGGGGCGTTCTGGAGCGTGTTCGGGCATGAAACGGCCCGGACGGGCGGGGTGGATCTTCACTATGTGGCAGGCGGGGACGGCCCACCCGTCCTGCTGGTGCCGGGCTGGCCACAGAGCTGGTACGCATGGCGGCATGTCATGGACCTGCTCCGTCAGGCCGGGCGGCGGGTCATCGCCCTTGATCCGCGTGGCATGGGCGATTCAGGCCGTCCCGCCAGCGGGTATGACCTCCAGACGGTTGCCGCCGATATTCATGGCCTGGTGCAGGCGCTGGGCCTTGCGGCAGATGGTCCCCTTGATGTGGTGGGGCATGACGTCGGAAGCTGGATCAGCTACGCCCATGCGGCGGACTGGCCGCAAGATGTCGGACGGCTGGCGGTCCTTGATGCGGCCCTGCCAGGCATCACGCAGGTGCCGGCCGTTGATGTCCTGCCGGATGCGGTCAACCTGAAAACATGGCATTTCGCCTTCAACCGCCTTGATGACCTGCCGGAAATCCTGCTGCAGGGGCGGGAACGCGAATTCCTGACATGGCTGTTCAGGGTCAAGGCAACCCGCCCATGGACCATCACGCCGACGGATCTTGAGGAATATGTCCGGGTCAACGCGGCGCCGGGGGCAACACGGGCGGCGCTTTCCTATTACCGGCATGTCTTCAGCCCCGATGGCCTGAACGCAAACCGGCGCCGCGCCGCGCGCCCGCTGTCCATTCCGGTGCTGGCACTCGGTGCGGATAACGGGGCGGGGAGCGTCCTGTATGAAACCATGAAGTCCGTTGCGACGGACGTGCGGGGTAGCGTGTTTGAAAATTGCGGTCACTACATGCCCGAGGAGGCGCCGCGCCGGGTTGTGAGCGAACTGTTGCAGTTCTGGGCGGAACGCGATGCATAAGAGACTGTTTGAAAACAAGTCATTGATAAAAAATAATAAAAGTTTTTTGGTGCTGCCTTTTTTCAAAAAGGCGGCGTTCTTCGAAGCTTTTTGAAAAAAGCTTCACCAAAAACTTCTTCATGATTGCTGAATGTCTTCCGGCCCAACTTTTCAAACAGTCTCTAATACGGCGCATGCATGAGATGGCGATGGTGGAGACAGGATACGGCCACAAACCATTCATGGCGTGACGATCTGGCGCGCCTGAAATTCCTTCACAACGTCTATAAAGGCCCGTAACGCGGGCGGGAGCAGCCGGTGTCCGGGATAATAGAGGGCATAACCGGGAAAGGCAGGCGACCAGTCATCCAGAATGATTGCAAGCCGTCCCTTTTCAAGGGCTTCCCGGGCCGTCTCTTCGGAGACAAAGGCGATACCCTGCCCCGCGATGGCCGCATCGACCATCAGATCCATGTCGTCCAGCGTCAGGGCACCGGCGACATCCATGACATGATCCTGCCCGTAACGCGCGAACTCCCAGCGGTAGAGCCGCCCGCCGGGCAGGCGAAAGCGGATACAGGCGTGGTGGAGCAGGTCATCAGGCGTGCGCGGGACACCATGCGTGGCAAGATAATCAGGCGAGGCAACGGCGACAAAGCGCCCATCAGCGCCAAATCGCACGGCGATCATATCCTGTGGCACAGCTTGAGCCAGACGGACGCCCGCGTCAAAACCTTCCGCCACAATGTCGATGAACCGGCCATTGGTCACAAGGTCAACATGCACATCGGGGTAGCGGTCCACAAAAATGGGCATGATGGCGCGCAGCAGGGCGCGGGCGGCATGTCTGGAGGCATTGATCCGCAATGTGCCCGAAGGGCGTGCCTTCAGCATGCCGATAGTGGCAAGCGTCTGCTCAAGGCTGGAAAGAATGGGGGCCAGTTGCGCGACAAGCTGCGCGCCCGCCTCTGTCGGGGCGACGCTGCGCGTTGTCCTGTGAAAGAGCCGCAGTCCCAGCCGTTCTTCAAGGGCACGGATCATGTGGCTGAGCGTTGAGGGCGAAAGGGCGAGTTCGTCTGCCGCAATGCGGAAGCTCTGGTGCCGCGCAACAGCAAGGAAGGCCGTCAGTTCCGGCAGGCTGGGCGTTTTATTCATGGTGTTTTTTCAATAGTTCATGCGCATTTCCGTGCATAGACCCAGCTATCGGGATGCGGCAGATTTCCTGCCGGTAGCCGCAACGCACCGGGCTTCGTGGATCGGGAAGGGATTTTGATGTCCAGAAACTGGCTTATTACGGGAACATCCTCGGGGTTCGGCCGTATCATGACCGAACGCCTTCTGGAGCGCGGAGATACCGTTGTCGCCACCTTGCGCCAGCCCGACAGGCTCCACGGTCTTCAGTCCCGGTATCCGGGGCGCCTGCATCTGGCGGCGCTGGATGTCACCGACACGCAGCAGGTCCGTCAGGTCGTGGACCGGGCCTTCGCGCGGCTTGGCCGGATTGACGTGATCGTCAGCAATGCCGGCTATGGGCTGTTTGGCGCGGCGGAGGAGGTCTCGAGCGCCCAGATCCGGCAGCAGCTTGATACGAACGTCATCGGATCGATCGAACTGGTCCGGGCGGTCCTGCCGCATCTGCGCGCACAGGGGGGCGGGCGTATCCTCCAGCTTTCATCAATGGGCGGACAGGTCGCGTTTCCGGGGCTCAGCCTTTATCACGCCAGCAAATGGGCGATCGAGGGGTTTTTCGAAAGCCTTGTGCAGGAAGTCGCCTCATTCGGGATCGAGGCGACGCTGATCGAGCCGGGGGCAGCCAGAACGCAGTTCGGCCGGGGCAGCATGGTCATGGCTACGCCAATCGCGGCCTATCAGGCGGTCCCGTTCAGCGCACGCCGCGCGGTTCTGGCCCGGGATTCCTACACGCCCATCGGCGATCCGGAAAAGATGGTCCACGAGATGATCGCCTGTGTGGATGTCACACCCGCGCCCCGGCGTCTGGCCCTTGGCAGTGACGCCTACCGGCTGATGCACGCGGCACTGGCAGCACGGCTTGCGCAACTCGAGGCGCAGAAAGACATTGCCCTCTCGACGGATGCCAGCCCGTGAAGGGCGGGCCGGGACCGGCACATTTCAACCCTTTAATCAAATACCATAAAGGACAGGTTTCATGAGCAATTCCCTTCAGGGCAGGGTCGTGGCCATTACCGGGGCCAGCAGCGGGATTGGCGAGGCCACGGCCCGGCTGCTGGCGCGCTCCGGCGCTTTCGTCGTGCTTGGCGCGCGCCGGATGGACCGGCTTTCCAGCATTGTGGCGGATATCGAACGCGAGGGCGGCAGGGCCATTGCGCTTGAGCTGGATGTTCAGCAGCAGGGGCAGGTTCAGGCGTTTGTTGACGGGGCTGTCAGGGAATTCGGCCGTCTGGATGTTCTCGTCAACAATGCGGGCGTCATGCTGGTCGCCCCCTTGGGTGACCTGAAGGTCGATCAGTGGGACCAGATGATCGACGTCAACATCAGGGGCGTGCTGTACGGCATTGCCGCGGCCCTGCCGGTCATGCAGGCGCAGGGTTCGGGCCATGTCATCACGGTCTCGTCGGTGGCCGGGCACAAGGTCGGGCCGGGTTTTGCCGTCTATTGCGGCACCAAATTCGCCGTGCGCGCGATTGCCGAAGGGTTCCGCCAGGAAGCCGGGCCGCACATCCGCAGCACGGTCATCTCCCCGGGTGCGGTCGCAACCGAACTGCCGAGCCATATCAGCGCAGGCCCGGCGAAAGACGCGGTGGAGGCCATGTATGCCACGGCGGAAATCAGCGCCGACGCGGTTGCCGGGGCCATCGTGTATGCGATCTCCCAGACGCCGGATGTCGATGTTAACGAGATTATTATCCGGCCGACGGCACAGACATTCTAAAGGCAATGACGGGCTGCGCCGGCATGGGACAGTACCGCGCAGGGCGGTCTTGCAGCAAGGAGAACGGAATTGGTTTACAAGGCACTTGTCGCGGGCGCGAACGGCATCATTGGCAAAGCCCTGCTGGAGGAACTGGCCCGCGCACCCGGCTGGGAAGCCCGTGGCCTGTCGCGCAGCCATGGCGATATCCGCGCGGACCTGACCGATGCCGCGCAGACGCGCGGGGCGCTGGAAGCAGCGGCGGACTGCACGCATCTGTTCTATGCCGCCTATGGTCCCGGTGGCGGGCTGGCCGGGGAGGATACGCGCAATGCGGCCATGCTGCGCAACCTGCTTGATGGACTGCAGCACGCTGGCGCACCGTTGCAGAGGGTTGTCCTGTATCAGGGTGCCAAGGTGTATGGCGTGCATCTTGGCCCGGTCTCGACGCCGTTTTACGAAGATGAAAACCCCCGCCCGATCGGCCCGAATTTCTATTTTACGCAGCAGCGTGAATTGCAGGCCCGCCATGAAGCCGGTGGCCCCGAATGGACCATCCTGCGGCCTGATGTGGTCGTGGGCGATGCCGCGGGCAATGCGATGAACATCGCAACCGTCATCGGTGCCTATGCCGCCATCTGTGCGGCTGACGGGGCCGCGTTCCGGTTTCCCGGTTCTTATAAAACGTATGACAGGTGCCTGGCACAGGTCACGGATGCCCACGCTCTGGCCCGCGCCAGCCTGTGGGCGGCAACATCCGGTGCGGCTGCCGGTCAGGCCTTCAATTACGTGCATGCGCCCTTCCGCTGGCGCCGGATATGGGAAGGTGTGGCGCGGCATTTCGGCCTGACCACAGGCGAGCCGATTCCGTTCTCGCTGGCCGGGCACATGCCCGCGCTCGCCCCGGTCTGGGACGCGATTGCAAGGGATCTGGTCCAGCCCGATTACGCCAAAGCCGTAGGCTGGGGGTTTGGCGATTTCGTGTTCGGGACACAGGCCGATGTCATCTCCGACATGACCAAGATCCGGCTGGCCGGATACGCGCAGGATGCCGATCCGCTCGCGGTCCTGATCGGCGCGATCGAACGCCAGCAGCAGAACGGCGTGATCCCGCGCATCATTAACGCTGACGTCGGATGATATGCGGCTGTATCCCGCCCGCGCAGAGCGGGGTGACCGGGTCCGGCCCGCAGGGAGCCTGAACCCGGCCTGTCGGAGACTGTTTGAAAAGTTAGGCCGGAAGACATCCAGCAATCATAAAGAAGTTTTTGGTGAAGCTTTTTTCAAAAAGCTTCAAAGAACGCCGCCTTTTTGAAAAAAGGCAGCATCCAAAAACTTTTATTATTTTTTATCAATGACTTGTTTTCAAACAGTCTCTTACAGTACGCACGGCTCTATCGTGCCGCCTGTGGCAGGGCGAAGACCACCAGCTGGTCCGTGACCGGCGTCATCATGAAGTGATGGCCGCCCGCCATGATCGCCACATACTGCCGTCCGTTGACCTCATACGTCATCGGGTTGGCCTGCCCGCCGCCGGGCAGCACATGGGACCACAGGACCCTGCCGGTGCGCTCGTCAATCGCGCGGATCAGGTTGTCCGTCGCGGCCCCGATGAACACCAGCCCGCCCGCCGTAACCACCGCGCCGCCATTGTTGGGCGTGCCGATCTCCCACGGCAGGCCGGTCGGCAGGCCCCACGGCCCGTTGGCGCGCGCCGTGCCCAGCGGGTGCTGCCACAGCACTTTCTGGCCGTGCTTCATGTCAATCGCGGTAATCATGCCATAAGGGGGCTTGTGGCACAGCATGCGCGTGAACGGGTCCCAGAACGGGGCGATGGTGATGGCGTAGGGCGTGCCCTCCATCGGGCCATTGCCCTCGGCAGCGCCTGCGCCGGGGTGGTAATGTGGGTCGTCGATCGGCATGAGCTTCAGCACATCGGCCTTGCTGCGGGTAATCAGCTGGGCATACATCGGCGATGCATTCCAGTTCGCGATCAGGATGCCGGTCTGCGGGTCATAGGCCATGGAACCCCAGTCGCTGCCCCCGTTATTGCCGGGATACATGATCCACGGCCTGTCCAGGCTGGGGGGCGTGAACTCACCCACATAATGGGCGCGACGGAACTTGATGCGGCAGTAAAGCTGGTCGATGGGGGACATGCCCCACATGTCCTGCTCCCGCAGGTCCGGCATATGCAGCGACGGCATGCCGACCGACCATGGCTGGGTGGGCGCGCGGGTGTCGCCCGCCACGTCGCCTGCCGGGGCGGGACGTTCTTCCACCGGCAGGATCGACTGCCCGGTGCGGCGGTCCAGCACGAAGGTCTGCCCCCGCTTGGTCGGCACGATGATGGCGGGCACCGTCTGGCCGTCGGTACCCGGCATGTCCATCATGGTGACCTGCGATCCCATGTCGTAATCCCAGACATCCTTGTGCACCGTCTGGAACACCCAGCGCGGGCTGCCAGTCCTGACGTCGAGCGCCACGATGGAGGTGGAGACCGCATTTTCAGCAGCACTGCGATAGCCGCTGAAATAATCCCCCGCCGCATTGCCCGTGGGCACGTAAACCAGACCCAGCGCGTCATCCCCGGTCATGGCGGCCCAGGAATTGGGGGTGCCGCGGCTGTAATGCCGGTTGCCTGTGGGCTGGTCGTGGTCATCGGGGTGCTTTACGTCCCACGCCCAGACAAAGCGGCCGCTTTCGGCATCATAACCGCGCACTACGCCTGATGGCGCCCAGCGCCGCTGCCCGTCAAGCACCTGATGATTGACCACGACCACGCCATTCACCACGGTGGGCGGCACCGTCATGGCGACAAAGCCGGGAACGGACTCGCCCATGCCCTGCATCAGGTTGACCTGCCCGCCATGGCCAAAGCCGGGGCAGAATTCTCCCGTTGCGGCATCCACCGCCACCAGCCGCATGTCCAGCGTGCCTTCAAGGATGCGGTTGTGGCAGGGCTGTCCCTGCGGCACCTGCGACGATGTGAAATACGTCACCCCCTTGCACGCGGCGGTATAGGGAATGGCTTCGTATTTTTCGCCAAGGTTGCGCCGCCAGATTTCCTTTCCCGTGGCCGGGTCCAGCTTCATGATGTCGTTCTGCGCCGAACACATGTACAGCCCGTCGCCCACCTTGATCGGCGTGGTTTCCGCCGCCCATTTGTTCGTCTGCCCCGGCCGGGGATAGCTGCCGGTGTGGTAGGTAAAGGCAACCTGAAGGTGGGATACATTCTCCGGCGTGATCTGGGCCAGCGGGGAATAACGGGTCTGCGCGTCATCCCGCCCATAGGTGGCCCAGTCACCCGGTGCCGGGGCCGCACCCGCCTGTGGCAGCATGGCGGGCAGGCTGTCGGCGGCAACACTCCCGATATCGGGCAGGTTCGCCGCATTCACGCCCGGCGCCTGCGGGGCGTAGGGGGAGGGACCGGCAAAATAGCCGGGATCGGCCGGGGCCTGTTCCGCCGGTTCATCGGCCCGGCCCGGCCCCGGAATGGATGCGCCCGGCGGCCCGCCAGACCCGGCGGCGGCGAACTGCGCGTGTGATGACACCGGCAGGCACAGCCATGCGGCCGCCATGCCCATGGCAAGGAAACGGTACCGGCGCATCAGCATATGCCCCCGATGGCGCGGCGCGTGGCCATCCGCCGCAGGACAGGAATGGAGAAGAGAACGGGCAGGCCCAGCAGGGTCGGGCCAAACGCGCGGGGCAGGAGGTCAACGGGGCTGAACCCCACCTCCCACACGGACCAGGCCCATGTATAGGCAAGGGCCGCAAGGTAAAGGAGCGCCCCCAGCGTGCGCCCCATCAACATGGCGGTTCCGCTGGCAAGCAGAACAAGGCCACAAAGCAGATAGTAAAGGGAACCACCCAGCAGCGCCAGTTCGGCCCCGCCGGCAACAAACACCAGACCAACAAGAAAAATGACGACGCCCAATAGCAGCACGAGCCATTCCACAAGGGGCTTGCCCCCATATTCACGCAACATGGATTGATGCCTTTTACATCATATGAATGAATATTTCCGTTACGCGTCCATATTCACTGCATGTGTTTTTGTTGGAAATATTGAAGTGATATGTTTATTTTATATTTTGATGTGCTTTACATAAAATGAAGCGTGCCCGCGCGCCGGTTTTTTACAAGACCCGACCCGCCGGTTCGCTTTCATTCAAGGCGAGGGGATATACGCTCCGCATTTTTCTGTCGCGTAAAAATAGGGGACAGGCGTTCAACAATGTTGAATTTAGCCGGAATTCCATCGGCCGCATGATCATCATCCGGCCGGGCGCCCGGGCGACACCACATATCCGGTTACGGATGGCCATCGGACCTGCCGCGTTGTGGATTGCCAGATGGCTCCATCATGTTTTTTATAGTAATTTATAAAAAAATAAAAAATTTCAACACTATTAAATTTTATATTCAAGCAGATTTATATTGATTGTATTGCAATTTATTTAAAATTGAAACTTTCAGACTTTAATATGGTCATTTCCAAATGAAATATATCGGGCAGGCGCCGCGACAATCGCAACGCGCAGCCTGAAGCCACATTCCCCACGACCGGCACCATGGTATCGGGCGCTGATAGCGCCCAAGGGCATGGAAAATGGCCAGCGCAGACCATGCCGCGTGCAGTAAGTCGGGCACCAGAGGGCGCACCGGAACCGTTTCCGGTCCCGAACCCTGCCGGCAGGCTGTCATCCCGATGGGCGTATTCCGGGGAACGCGGGTCCTGACCAGAGGCCGTGGGCGGATAAGGTACTGTCCGGACGGGGTGATGGACATGACGCACCTGTTTGTAATGATAATCATTATTATAATATTGTTTTACGAATTATTGACCGCAGCGAATTCGTTCAGGTTCGCGTCAGCTTTTCCTGCTATCAGCATGGCATCATCATTGTGATGATATGGGTTTATATATGCTGAGGAATAGACACATAACACTATGCGAAGGCTATCGCTGCCCCGTCTGTCCGCAACCCGCCCTGTCTTTCCGGCCACCCGTCCCGCCCGGGCGGGACGTCCCTGCCTGACCCCCTGGCGGGGCATCCGGCCGTACGGGGGCAGTCCCCCCATACGGATCAGCCATGGCCACGCGCTCATTGCATGATGGACGACGCGTGAGACATTCCATGCCGCCCATCGTCCTGCCTGTAGCCCTGGCCTGCGCCATGTTGTGGGCATTCCCCCTGCGGGCGCAAGGGGTGCAGCCCGCCCCGTCGTTTCACGAGGCGGTCAACATGGCCTGGGCCATCGACCCCGTCCGCACCGAACTGCAGGTCGGCCACCATTCCGCCAGGGCCCGCGCCAGTGCCGCGGGGTCGTGGTTCGCCGGCGGCCCGACCCTGTCGGGTGAATATATGGATGACCACATGCTGGGCAGTAATGAAGGCTACACCACCTATCAGGGCGGCGTGTCCGTGCCGCTATGGCTGCCGGGGCAGGGCAGTGCCACCCGGCAGGTGGCCACCGCCGAAGCGGATTCCCTGGATGAACAGATCAATGTCGAACACATGGCCCTGTCCATCCGGGTGCTTGACGCAACCGCCGCCGCCCTGATCGCCAGCACCCGGGTGACGGTTGCGCGCGCCCTTTACGAAGCCGTGGCGCGCATGGGGGCCAGCACCGCCCATGCGGTACACGGGGGCGAACTGGCCGCGACCGACGGGCAGATGGCGCAGGCGGCAGTGGAAAACGCCCGCAACGAACTGGCCCTGGCGCAGGAGGAGGCACAGGACACCCGTGCCGCGCTGGAGGTCCTGCTGGGCCACCCGGTCATGCCCGACCTGACCCGCTATGGCGGGGGCGACGTAACGCGCGCGCGCTTTGTCAGCCCGCGTGACATGGAAGATAACGACCCCCGCATCAAGGCCGCGCACCGCAGCGTGGAGGCCGCCGAGGCCAACATGAAGCTGGCCCGCCGGTCCTTCATGCCCAACCCTGAAATTGGCGTGGATGCCATCCATGAAAAACAGTACGGCAGCCCGTGGGATGACCGGGTGGGGCTGAATTTCAGCATTCCCCTGCCCAGCGAGGTCCGTAACACCCCCATCATGTCCGAAGCCCGCAACCGGCTGGCCGCCGCCACCAGCCAGGAAACGCAGGCCAGGCGCATGGTCCATCTGGAACTGACGCGCGTGCGTGAACGCCTGATTGCGGCCACGACCGCGCGGCAGGCGGGCATTGCCGCCGCCGAAAGCATGGAAAAACGCGCCATCGCGCAGGAACATGCCTGGCGGCTGGGGGAAACGGGGCTTGATACGGCGCTTGCGGCCCGTCAGGCGGCCTGTGCCGCCCGCCTGACGCGCGTGCGCGCGGAAGTGGAATGGCATGTGGCCAGTATCCGCATGCTCATCGCCACGGGTATCGTGCCATGAGACGCCCGACCATCGCCCTGTTCCTTCTCGCACTGTCCTGCCTGCCCGCCCGGGCGGAGGAAGAGGGTGCCCTCCCGCCGGTAGTGAAGCTGGACGCGGCGGCGGCAGGCAACGAAGGCATTGCCGTCACCCTGTCCACGCCGGGCACGCTGGCCCCCGTGCTGCCGGTCATAAGCCGGGTCATGCCCGATACGACGCGGGTGGTGCATATCCACCCCGCCGGCAGTGGCAAGGTGCTGGCGGTACTGGTGCAGCCGGGCACGCATGTCGCGCGGGGGCAGGCGCTGCTGCGCTATCAGGACCATTCACTGCATGTCGCCCGCCTGCAGGCCGTCCAGATGCGTGCGGCCCTGACCGCCGCCATCGCGGCACGCAGTGATGCGGCGGCCGCCGTGCAGCGTGCCCGGGCGCTGGCGGGGGAGAGCATATCCTTTGCCGAACTGCGCCGCAGGCAGGACGCGCTGGCACAGGCCGATGCCACCATGCGCGCCCGCCAGGCGGATGTGGACACGCTGGGCCACCGCTTTGCGGAGGAGTTCAATTCATCCTCCGAACAGGACAGCCAGGGCGCGGAGGACGAGACCTCGACCCTGATTTCCCCGGTCGATGGCGTGGTGCAGGCGATCAGTACGTCGGTGGCGGGCGACGTGGACCCGACCATGGACGTGGCGACCGTGGCCGACCTGTCCAGCATATGGATCGTATCGGATATCGCCCCCGATCAGGCCGCCCGGATCGCACCCGGTGGCCAGCAGGTGACACAGACCGCCGGTGGCCCGCTGGTATCGCGCATCGACACGGTGGATGGCATGGCCAGCCCGCTGACCGGACTGGTCCGGGTCATAAGCCGCGTGGCCAACCCCACCGGCGCGCTGGTGCCCGGCATGGTGCTGGATGCCACGCTGGCGCAGCGTGACAGTGTTGCGGGCATTGTCGTGCCGTCCGAAGCCATCCAGCGCATTGACGGGCGCAGCATCGTGTTCGTGCGCGCAAGCGGGACCGATTACCGGCCCGTGGTGGTTGATGTGGCGCTGGATGACGGCACACACGCGGTGCTACGCGGCGGCCTGAGGGGGGGGGAAGCGGTGGTGGGCCACGGCAGCTTCGCCCTGCGCTCGGTCATCGGCCTTGCCGGAATGGATGCGGACTGATGGCGCGCCGGTATCTTGAATCCCTGCTGCGTGCGCGCATGCTGGTGCTGGGCGGGCTTGGCCTGCTGCTGGCGGCCGGGCTGATGGCCGTTCTGGGCCTGCCGGTGGAGGCCGTGCCCGATATTTCGCCCAGACAGGTGCTCGTCTCGGTCGTGGCGCCCGGACTGGCTACGGAGGAGGTGGAAAAGCTCATCACCTTCCCGCTTGAGGCCAGCATGACCGGCATTCCCGGCATGACCGACCTGCGCTCCGTCTCCCGCGGGGGGGTATCGGTGGTGTATGTGCAGTTTGCCGATGACACCGACATCAACCTTGACCGCACCCGCGTGAACGAACGCATACAGCAGGCGCGCTCAAGCATATCCGTGCCCGGCATTACCGTCAGCATGGGGCCGCTGGCCACCGGCATGGGCGAGATCATGCAGTTCCAGATCCGTGGCGCCGGGCGCTCGCTCATGGACCTCAACCGCATCATGAACTGGACCGTGGTGCCACAGATGCGCCTTGTGCCCGGTGTGGTTGACGTCAACGTCAATGGCGGGGCGGAAGAGACATACGAGGTGACGCTGGACCCCGCCCGGCTGATCGGCGGCAACCTGTCGGTGGGGGAGGTCTACCGCGCGGTGGATGCGAACAACGCGGCATCGGGTGGCGGATGGATCACCCATCATGCCGAACAGCAGAGCGTGGTGGGGCGCGGGCTGGTGGGCAGCCTTGCGGATTTTGGCAACATCGCGGTGCGTACCAACCCCGATGGGTCCGCCGTGCGGCTGCGTGACCTGGGCCGCATCACCACGGGGGCACGCACCCGGCTGGGCGCCGTGACCCGTGACGGGCAGGGCGAGATCGTGATCGGCGTGGTCATGATGGAAAGCGGGGCCAGTTCCAACGCCACCCTTGCCGCGATAGACCACGCCCTGCCGGGCATCAGGCAGGCGCTGCCCCCCGGGGTCACGATCGAACCCTACTACACCCGCGCCACCCTGACCGGGCAGACCATCGCCACCGTGCGCGACAACCTGGCCATGGGGGCCGTGCTGGTGGTGGGGGTGCTGGTGGTGGTGATCGGCAGCTGGCAGGCGGCGCTTGTCATTGCCTCGGTCATTCCGGTGGCGCTGGTCTGCGCCATGGCGGGCATGCGGCAGTTCGGCATCTCGGCCAACCTGCTCAGCCTGGGCGCGATCGATTTCGGCATGATCGTCGATGGCTCGCTGGTGGTGATCGAGCATGTCCTGTCGCGGCGGGAGGAGGAGCCGGAGGCGGAATTCATCCCGCTCGTGGTCTCGTCCGTGCAGCAGGTCATGCGCCCGGTGGGGTTCGCCATACTGGTCATCATCATGGTCTACCTGCCCATCCTGACCCTGCAGGGGATCGAGGGACACATGTTCCGCCCCATGGCGCAGACGGTCATCATGGCGCTGCTGGCGTCGCTTGCCTACTGCTTCATCTGCGTGCCCGTGCTGGCCAGCCTTGCGCTCGGGCGTATCCGTCCCGCGGGTGATACCAGGCTGATCGCCTTTCTGCGCCGCCCCTATACGGTCATGGTGACGTGGGGGGAGGGGCATCCGCGCATCCTGTTCGGCGGCACGCTGGCGGTGCTGGCCGTATCGGCGCTCCTTGCGGCACGGCTGGGGGGCGAGTTCATTCCCCAGCTGGATGAAGGCGCGCTTGCGGTCACCACCACGCGGCTGCCCTCGGCCTCGCTCGATACGGTTCTGGCCTCGGTCATGAAGCAGGAGCAGATCCTGCGCCGCTTCCCCGAAGTCCGTTCCGTGGTCAGCAATACCGGCACGTCCGCCATTCCCACCGACCCGATGGGCGTGAACGAGACCGACAGCTTCATCTTCCTCAACCCGCCCTCCACATGGAAGACCGCCCGCACGCAGGCCGGCCTTGTGGCGGCAATGGATGAGACCCTGAAGCGCGAACTGCCCGATGCGCTGTATTCATGGAGCCAGCCGGTGCAGATGCGCATGGATGACCTGCTGTCGGGCGTGCGCACGCAGATTGCCGTCTCGATCTTTGGCGATGACCTGGCCACGCTGGCCAATCTGGGGGACCGGGTAGTGGCGGCCATGTCGGGCGTGAAGGGCGCGGCGGACGTGGCGGCGGCGGGTGATGGCACGGTGCCGCTGGTCGTGGTCGATATCGACCGCACGCAGGCCGCCAGCCGCAACGTGGCGGTGCAGGACATCCTGGACACGGTGGAGGCCATAGGCGGGCATATCGGCGCACGGCCGGTCATCGTGGACAACGCCATCATCAGCACGCAGGTGCGCCTTGATGCCCGCAGTGCCGCCTCGGCTACCGCAATCGGCATGCTGCAGGTCCGGCGGATGGACGGGGCGGGGAACGTCATGCTCTCGCAGGTGGCGCATGTGCATGAAGTCGACGGCCCGCCCCGCATAAGCCGCGACCGGGTGCGCCGGCGCATGGTGGTGCAGGCCAATGTGCGCGGGCGCGACCTGGCCTCCTATGTGGCCGAGGCGCAGGCCCGCGTGGCGCGGGACGTGAAACTGCCCGCAGGCTATACCATGCAGTGGGACGGACAGTTCCGGAACCTGCAATCGGCCATGCAGCGGCTGGAAATCGTGCTGCCCATTGCCCTTGGCCTGATCTTCGCGCTGCTGGTGGTGGCGTTCGGGGCGGTGCGGCCCGCGCTGCTGGTGTTTGTCAACCTGCCGGTGGCGGCAACCGGGGGCGTGGTGGCGCTGACGCTGCGTGGCATGCCGTTCAGCATTTCGGCGGGCATCGGCTTCATCGCGCTGTTTGGCGTGGCGATCCTGAACGGGGTGGTGCTGGTCAGTGAAATCGCGGCCCTGCGGGCGCGCGGCATGGCGGTGGCGCAGGCGGCCTTTGCGGCGGCGGAATCGCGTTTCCGCCCGGTCATGGCCACGGCGCTTGTGGCCAGCCTTGGCTTTTTCCCCATGGCGTTTTCCGAAAGCGCGGGGGCCGAGGTCGAACGCCCGCTGGCCAGTGTGGTGATTGGCGGCCTGGTCACGTCCACGCTCCTGACCCTGCTGGTGCTGCCATCGCTTTATGCCCGCGTCATGCGAGAGAGGGATCTGGACTGAAATGCGTATCCTTATTGTGGAAGATGAACATGACCTGGGGGCGGCCGTGCAGGAATGCGTGCGGCTGGACGGGCATGCGGTGGACTGGTTCACCACCATAGAGGATGCGCGCGCGGCCCTGGCCACGGTGGCGTATGACTTCATGCTGCTTGACCTGGGGCTGCCCGATGGAAACGGGCGTGACCTGCTGCGTGAAATCCGCCGTACATCGTCTGATATCGCCATTCTCGTCACCACGGCGGAGGACCAGGTAAGTGACCGGATTGCCGGGCTGTCGGACGGGGCGGATGACTATATCGTCAAGCCCTATGACCTGAACGAACTGGTTGCCCGCATTGCCGCCGTGGCGCGGCGCTATGCCGCCCCGCGCAGGCAGGCGCAGTACCATATTGGCGATATTACGATAGACCGCGAAAACCGTTCCGTATCGCGCGCCGGGCAGGGGCTGGACCTTACCGCGCGGGAATGGGCCATCATGGAACTGCTTTCGCGCAGTCCGGGGCGGATCTATTCACGCCAGCAGATCGACACCGCGCTGTACGCGCTGGACCAGGACGTGGACAGCAACACGGTGGAGGTGTTCATAAGCCGCCTGCGGCGCAAGGTGGGCAATACCGTCATCCGCACCATACGTGGGCGGGGCTACTGCCTGGATGAAAAAAACGGTTCATGAAAAGCTGGTGCCCTTGAATAGCAGATTTCCGGTTCAGGCCGCGCCTGCCGGCGCATGGGGGTGCTGATGCGCCTTTCCCTGCGTACCGACTACGCATTCCGCGTACTGATCCACCTGGCGGCCAATCCCGATACGCGCGTTACCATCCGGGCCATTTCCACGCTGCACCGCATCTCCCACAACCATCTCATGAAAGTCGTGCACCATCTGTGCCTGTGTGGACTTGTGACGGGAACCCGGGGGCGTACCGGCGGAATTCACCTGGCCATGTCGCCCGGACACATCATGGTGGGTCATGTTATCCGGGTAATGGAAACGCAGGGCGAATTCATGGCCGGGCATGCACCATCTGGCAACAGCCGGTTTCTGGCGGCTGATGCCCGCCCGCTTTGCCACCTGACGGCAAGGGCCATGGATGCGTTCATGGCGGTTCTGGAGGACATGAGCATACAGGACCTTGTGGGCAGCCCGGAACTGGTGCGGTCGGTCTGTGCCGCGGGCGCCGCGTGAAGGCAGGCGCGCAGGGCCGCGGGGGCGGTCAGTGGGCGGTGTGGGTCTTTCCGGTGCCACGGGCCACGCCGTGCGGGCCAAGGGGCAGGGTGATGCGCACCCGCAGGCCGTGTGGCCGGTTGTGGTGGAAGGTCACGCTGCCGCGATGGCGCTGCACGATGTCATGGATGATCGAAAGCCCCAGTCCCAGCCCGCCATCCGAACTGCGGGCAGGGTCCAGCCGGGCAAAGGGCAGCAGGACGGTATCGTGCATTTCGGCGGGAATGCCGGGACCGTCATCCGCCACGTCAATCACGGCCGTGTCCCCGTCGCGCTGTATGCCGACCTGCACCCTGGTCCCGTATTTGCAGGCGTTGTCGATCAGGTTGTTGACCACGCGCGCCAGGGCGACGGGCTGGCACAGGCAGGTCAGGCCCAGATCCCCCTGACAGGTGACCTGCCGGCCGGTGGCCTCGAATTCCGCGCATACGCTTTCCACCAGCGCGCCCAGGTCGACCGGTTCCGCCGGTTCCGTGTCACCCTGGCCCTTCAGGAAGACCAGTGCCCCGTTCAGCATCCGGTTCATCAGCCACAGGTCATTGCGCAGGGCGGCGGGAGCGGCGTCATCGCCCCCCATTTCAATGCGCATGGACAGTCGTGTCAGGGGCGTGCGCAGGTCGTGGCCGATGGCCATGAGCATGCGGGTCCGCTCCTCGGCGGCGGCGGCAATGCGGGCCTGCATGCGGTTGAAGGCGCGCGCCACGCGGCGCAGTTCCACCGGTCCCTGCTCGGTCAGGGGTTCGGGCGTTATGTCATAGCCAAAGTTTTCCGCCTTGTTGGCCAGTACCTTCAGCGGGCGGTTGATGCGCCACAGGCTCCATAGCGACAGCGCGCCCATGATCACCAGCAGCGACAGGAAGGACACGATCAGCGGTAGCGTGGCGCGCATGAGCTGGGGCAGGTGATGGTTGATGCCGTTATGCAGGGTGATGAAAATCCCCTCACGCGGCATGTCGATATGGGTGGAGGTCATGCCGCTGGAATCGGCCGCGCAGGTCGAGACGCGGATCAGCGCGTTGCGGTTGCCCGCCTGCGCCTGCAGGATACGCCGCAGCAGGATGGAAAAATGCCCGGTCGGCACCGGCACGCAGGGGAAGGGGGCGGTGGTCTGGAACCCGGCATCGGGCGAGGACATGCCGCGTGCAACGGCCGCGCGCGCCTCGGGCGGGCTGGCGCGCAGGGCGTCGATTGCGGTTTCGATCGCCAGCGCGTTCGGCCATGGCCCCTCGGGCAGGGGGGGGACCGCCGGGCGCAGCGCGAAAACCAGAACGGCCACGACAAAGATGGTGACCAGCATGCTGCTGATCACGATCGCGCCCATCTGCCCGTAAACCGTGCGCGGCAGCAGGGAAAGGCGGCGGCGCATCACTCATCCATCCTGTTCGGGTCGAACACGTAGCCATCCCCCCGGACGGTGCGCAGCATTTCAAGCTGGCGGCCGCCATGGGCCAGCTTGCGGCGCAGGCGGCTGACCAGCAGGTCGATGCTGCGTTCCTCTACCGCGCCGGGCGCGTTGTAAAGCAGTTCGATGATGCGCTGGCGGCTCAGCAGCTGGCCGGCATGGTTCCACAGCAGCAGCAGCAGGTCGGTCTCCGCCCCGGTCAGGGTCATGCGCACGCCCTCGGTGCTGTACAGCGCGCGCTTGTGGGGGGAAAAGGTCCAGCTGCCGAAGCTGTAGCCGCGCGGCTCATCGGGCAGGACGGGGGCGGCAAGGGGCCTGCGCAGCACCGCGCGGATGCGGGCTGCCAGTTCACCCAGGTCAAAGGGCTTGCTGACATAGTCATCCGCCCCCAGGTCAAGCCCCGCGATCCGTTCACGGATATCGGCCAGGGCCGTGACCATGATGATCCGGGTGGCGCAGCGGGCGCGGATCAGGCGGCAGATGTCATGGCCACTTTCACGCGGCAGCATGAGGTCAAGCAGCACGATATCGGGTGTGCGGGCCGCCAGGATGGCCAGCACTTCCGACGCCGTCATGGCAGAGGCGACGTCATGCCCCCCATGGATGAGGAAACGGGTCAGCAGGCCGCGGATGTCCATGTCATCTTCCACCACCAGTACCAGCGGGCGCGCGCCACCCGGCGGCAGGCTTCCGCCACTGTGCCCCCCGTCGGGGTGATCCGTTCCTGCATGCCCAGTCACCAGTTCCGTGCTCCGCACCCGTTCATGACCCGATCCCATGAACATGGAGTATACGCCCCCGCTCCCGCCGCGTAGCGGCCGGGGGGCGGGCAGGCGCATTTATGTCAGGATTGACAAAAAGCCGCATGCCTGCGCGCCCGTCGCGGCGGTGATGGTGAATACGGGACACATGCGCCAGCCCGCCGGCAGGGCTGGCGTTCATTCCTGTCGCGGGTGTTTTTCAAGGAACGAGGGAACCAGCGGGTTGTCGCGCTGGAGCGAATTCTTGCTGGGCAGTTGCGAGACATCCCACCCGCCGCCCAGGTCGGCAATCAGCTTGACACTGGCCAGCAGGCGGTTTTCCTGAATCTGCAGGGCACTTTCCTGATCCCCCAGCGCGGTCTGCTGGGTGGTGATCACGGTGGTGTAGATGGCGGTGCCAAAACGGTATTCGTTCATCGCCACGTCAACGGCCTTCACCGCCGCGCGCACGGCGGCATCCTGCTGGCCGGCCTGCTGTTCAAGGATGCGCAGGCTGGAAAGCTGGTCTTCCGTATCCTGCAGGGCCGTCAGCACGGTCTGGCGATAGGTGGCGACCGCGTTGTCATAATCGGCATTGGCTTCCTGCACGGCGGCCGTCCGCGCGCCGCCTTCGAACAGGGTCTCGCTGCCCGCGGCCCCCAGTGACCAGATTCGGTTGGCGACCTGGATCAGCGACTGGACCGGATTGCCGCTGTAGCCATAGGCGGCGGACAGGGTGACATCGGGATAGAAGGCGGCGATGGCGGCCCCGATTTCCGCATTATATTCCTCCATGCCCCGTTCGGCCGCGGCAATGTCGGGACGGCGTTGCAGCAATGTGGCCGGCAGCGTGACCGGCACGGCCGGAATGGCCGAAGGCATGGCCGCGCGCGCAATGGTCAGGTCGGCGGGCGGGCGGCCCACCAGCACCGCAATCGCATGTTCATATTCCGACCGCGCCACATCCGTTGCGGTCGCACTGGCGCGGGTCTGCTGCAGTTCGGTTTCGGCCTGCAGTTCGTCGCCTGCGTTCAGCGTGCCGCCTTCGTGCTGGTTACGGATGATTTCAAGATTATGCGCATACAGCGCCGCCGACTGGTCCAGCAGCGATTTCAGGGATTCCTCATAGCGCATTTCAAAATAGTCCTGCGCCAGCTGCGACTGGTAGGACAGGCGGGCATTGGCAATATCGGCGGCACTGGCCTGTGCGGCGGTCACCTGTTCCTGTATCTGGCGGCGGATCTTGCCCCACAGGTCCAGATCCCAGTCGGCACTCAGTTCAGCGGCATAGGTGTTGCGCGTGGAGCCGGTGCTGTAGGTGGTGCCGCTGGTTGATGTCGCAGTGCTGCCCTGACTGTTGCGCGCAAAGCTGAGATCACCGGAAAGCGTTGGATACAGGCTGGCCTTCGCCGCGTTCACCATGGCGCGCGCCTTGCGGTACTGGGCTTCGTATTCCTTCAGGTTCTGGTTGGACAGCGCCACCTGGTCCTCCAGCGCGTTCAGGGTCGGGTCATTATAGACCAGCCACCATTTACCCTTCGGTATGGCCGCCATATCCGGCTGGCTGACCGTCCATCCGGGGGCGGGCTGCAGTTCCTTGAACCGGGCCGAGATGACGGGTGCGGGGTGTTTATAGCGCGGGCCAACCATCAGGCAGCCCGACAGCGTGAAAGCCGCCAGCAGGGACGTCGTGCCGCGCAGGGCCGCGCGCAGACGGGCGGAAAGGGAAGAAGGATACGACATGGAACTGTCCTGATACGTCATTACGCTCATGGGGAACGGGCAGGGCGCACGGCGCGCGCAATGGCATGGAAAATGGCGGGAAGGCGCTGACGCCCCCACTGGCCCAGACGGTCGAGATACAGGTACACGACCGGCGTCGTGTACAGTGTCAGGATCTGGCTGAACAGAAGCCCCCCCATGATCGCGATGCCCAGCGGGCGGCGCAGTTCCGCGCCATAGCCGTTACCCACGACAAGCGGCAGCGCCCCCATGGCGGCGGCCAGGGTCGTCATCATGATGGGGCGGAAGCGCAGCAGGCAGGCGGTATGGATGGCATCCTGTGCCGGGCGGTTGTGGGTGCGTTCCTCGGTAATGGCGAAGTCCACCAGCATGATGGCGTTCTTCTTCACGATCCCGATCAGCAGGATCAGCCCGATCAGCGCGATCAGGTCAAACTCCTGCCCGAACAGGTAAAGTGCCAGCAGCGCCCCCACCCCGGCCGAGGGCAGGGTGGACAGGATGGTCAGCGGATGGACGTAACTTTCATACAGGATGCCCAGCACCAGGTAGACCGCACCCAGTGCCGCCACGATCAGCAGCGGTTCATCACTGGCCGAACTCTGGAACTGGGCGGCGGTGCCGGCAAAATGTCCGTGGACGGAAGCCGGGATCTGCAGTTTCACGGTTTCTTCATTGATGATGCGCACGGCATCCGACATGGACGCACCCGACGCCAGGTTGAAGGACAGCGTGGCCGCGAGCGACTGCCCCTGATGGTTGACACTGAGCGGCATGGTGGCGGACTGCATGCTGGACACGACCGAAAGCGGCACCATCGTCTCTGCCGTAGACGACACGGCCGACCCGCTGGACGCCCCGCTGCCGCCAGCCAGGCTGTTCTGGATCTGGTTGGCAAAGGACTGGCTGCTGAGCGAGGACGTGGTGGTGGACGTGGTGGAGGCGGACGTGACCGTGATCGTATTGCTCTGCGTGCTGCCGCTGGCCGTGCCGCCAGACGTGCTGACCCAGAGCTGCTGCAGGATATCGGCATTGTCCCAGTATTTCGGCAGCACGTTCATCACGACGCGATACTGGTTGAGCGGGTTGTAGATCACCGAGGCCGCGCGCTGGCCAAAGGCGTCATAGATCGTGTTGGAGATCAGCTGCGGGGTCAGGCTCGTCCGCCCCGATACGTCACGGTTGATCATGACATTGGTGGAAAGCCCGCCCTGCTGCACGTCCGATGAGATGTCACGCAGCTGCGAATGGTGCTGGAGTGCCGTCTGCAGGCGTGGAATCCAGTGGTACAGCGTCGCCGCGTCATCGCTTTGCAACGTGTACTGATAGGCCCCGTTGGCCTGCCGCCCGCCCGAAGGCAGCAGGCTGGGCAGCATGGCGATGAAGCGCGCGCCCACGATGTCATGCGTGCGGTGCGCAAGGTCGGCCAGTGTCTGGCCGATGGGGATCGTGCGCTCGGCCTTGTCGGTCAGTTCCAGGAAGATGTTGGCCTGGTTGGTGGCATTGCGGCCACCGATGAAGCCGGTCACCGCCTGGACCTGTTTATTTTCCAGAACCCTTTTTTCCACCTCGTCAACCTTGCCCATCATGTCCTGGAAGGACGTGGCCTGGTCGGCAACCAGATGCGCCATCATCATGCCGGTATCCTCGGTCGGGAACAGGCCCTTGGGCATGATCACGAACAGAAGCCCCATCGCCCCGACCGTTGCGGGAAGCGAGAGCAGCACCAGCCTGCGATGGTACAGCGCCCGGCTGAGGGAGCGGCCATAGGCGTCCTCCACATAGGCAAAGCCCCGTTCCAGCCGGTCGGACAGGCGCGACCAGATGGTCGGTGGCCTGTCCGGGCGCGGGCCGCCCGGCGGCAGGATGCGCGCGCACATCATGGGGGTAAGCGTCAGCGACAGCCCCATGGACACCAGCACGGTGACCGAGATGGTCACCGCGAATTCGTGCAAAAGGCTGCCAATCAGCCCCCCCAGCATGAGAATGGGCAGGAACACCGCCACCAGCGAGACGGAAACCGACAGCACGGTAAAGGCCACTTCCTGCGCGCCCTGCAGCACGGCAGTAGCGCGGGTCGCCCCCTGTTCCATGTGGCGGCTGATATTCTCGATCACCACGATCGCATCATCCACCACGAAGCCCGTCGCAATGGTCAGCGCCATGAGCGAAAGGCTGTCGAGCGAATAATCCATGAGCTTCATCACGCCAAACGTCGTGACCAGCGAGGCCGGGATGACAATGGCGGGCACGATGGTCGTGCGTGGCGAGCGCAGGAACACCAGCACCACGCCCACCACCAGCAGCACCGACATGACCAGCGTGGCCTTGGTATCGGCCAGGGCCGCGCGGATGGTGGCGGAGCGGTCCATGCCCACATGCAGTTCCACATCGGCGGGCAGGGCGGCCTTCAGGGCCGGAAACTGCGCGCGGATCTGTGCAATGGTCTGGACCACATTCGCCCCCGCACGCGGGAAGACAATGGCCAGAACGGCGGGCCTGCGGTTGAAGAAGCCGCCATTTTCAACATTTTCCACCCCGTCGGTCACCTGCGCCACATCTTCCAGCCGGACGGGGCGGCTGCTGCGATAGGCCACGATCAGGCCCTTGAGGTCCTTTGCACCGTGCACCTGGTCATTGGTCTGCAAGATCAGGCGCTGCCTGCCGCGATTGAGGAACCCCTTGGGCGTATTGGCATTGGCCGATGACAGCGCGGCACGGATGTCCTCGAACCCGATGCCGTATTTGAACAGGGCAAGGGGATTGAGTTCCACCCGCACGGCCGGCAGCGCCGCGCCGCCCAGCAGGAGCTGCCCCACGCCATTGATCTGGGAGAGATGCTGTTCCAGCACGTTGGTCGCCACGTCATAGACCTGCGCGGGCGTCCGGGTGTCCGATGTCAGCGCCAGCACCATGACCGGCATGCCGGCGGTATTGGCCTCCACATAGGTGGGGTTCTGCCGCAGGGTGGCGGGCAGGTCCGCGCGGGCGGCCACGATGGCCGCCTGCACGTCGCGCGCGGCGCTGTTGATGTTGCGTGAGGTATCGAACTGCAGCGCAATGCTGACCTGCCCGCTCACGGACTGCGATGTCATTTCGGTCAGGCCCGCAATCGTGCCCAGATGCCGCTCCAGCGGTTCGGCAATCGTGCTGGCGATCTGTTCGGGCGTGCCACCCGCCTGCTGGGCCTGTACCTGAATGACCGGCAGGTCCACATTGGGCAGGTCGGATACGGGCAGCAGCCAGTAGCCGATGGCACCGGCGATCATCATGCCGATCACGATCAGCGTGGTGCCGATCGGGCGCTTTATGCACAGGGCGACGATCGACATCTCAGCCTGCCCCCCCCGAAGGCGCGGACGCATGGCGGGCGCGCAGGGCGGCAAAGCGCAGGCGTACCCGCTCCATGAACAGGTAGATGACCGGCGTGGTGAACAGGGTCAGCAACTGGCTGACCGCAAGGCCACCGACAATGGCATAGCCCAGCGGGCGGCGCAGTTCCGACCCGGTTCCGGTGCCCATCACCATGGGCATGGCGCCCAGCATGGCCGCCAGCGTGGTCATCAGGATCGGGCGGAAGCGCAGCCGGGCGGCGCGGGTGATCGACTGCACGGAATCCAGGCCCTCCACCCGTTCGGCCTCCAGCGCGAAATCGATCATCATGATGGCGTTCTTCTTCACGATGCCGATCAGCAGCACGATACCGATCACCCCCATCACATCCAGCCCCGAACCCGTGACCCACAGCACCAGCAGCGCACCGATGGCGGCCGAGGGCAGGGTGGACAGGATGGTCAGCGGGTGGATGAAACTTTCATACAGGACACCCAGCACGATATAGACGGCCACGAGGGCGGCCAGCACCAGCCAGGCCTCGTTGCTCATGCTGCCCGCGAACACGGCGGCCGTGCCCTGAAAGGATGTCTGCATGGTGGCGGGCAGGTGCAGCGACTGCTCCACCCGCGTGATCGCCTCGGTCGCGGCCCCCAGCGAATAGCCCGGTGCGACGTTGAACGAAATGGTGGCAGCCGGGAACTGCGCCACATGGGTAATCAGCAGCGGCGCGGTGGATGCCGTCGTGCGGGTCACCATGCTCATGGGCACAAGGCCGGATGACGGATCACGGGTCGGGCCGGACGTGCTGGTGGCCCCGCTGCCGCTGGCGGCCAGGTACAGCCTGTCCAGTGCCTCGGGCGTGGTCTGCAGCGTGGGGTCGGCCTCCAGGATCACGCGGTACTGGTTGGACTGGGTATAGATGGTGGAAATCTGGCGCTGGCCGAAGGAATCATACAGCAGGTTGTCCACCGTTTCCGGCGTGATGGAAAAACGCGCCCCCGTGGCGCGGTCCAGTGTGACACTGGCGGCCAGTCCCTGCGCCTGCAGGTCGGATGTGACATCGGCCAGGGCCGGTTCCCGGCGCAGGGCATCAATCAGGCGCAGCACCCATGTGGACAGGCGGCCGCTGTCGGAATCCGCCACCAGAAACTGGTACTGGGTGGCCGATACGTTGGTGTTCAGCGTCAGGTCCTGCACCGGTTGCAGGTAAAGCTGGGTTCCGGCTATGCCCGCTGTCTCGCGCTGGATGCGCTGGGCCACCCTTGCCGCCGTCAGGCTGCGTTTGTCATGGGGCGTCAGGTTGATTTCAAAACGCCCCCGGTTGAGCGTGGTGTTATCCCCATCCACACCAATATAGGAGGACAGGCTGACAACATCCGCATCCTTCGCAATCGCTGCCCCCAGCTTCTGCTGCATCTCGCGCATCGCATCGAACGAGATCGAGGCATCCATCACCGACACGCCCTGAATGACGCCGGTATCCTGTTCGGGGAATAGCCCCTTGGGAATGACCGCCACCAGCAGCCCGGTCAGCACCAGTGTGGCCACGAACAGGGCCAGTGTGGCGCGCTGGTGGCGCAGCACGCGCGTCAGCCCCCGGTCATAGGCATCGATGACCCGGACAATCAGCCGGTCGGTCGCCTGTGCCCAGCGCGGCTTGGTTACGGCGTGGGCCTTGTCCTTGAGCAGGCGGGCGCACATCATCGGCACCAGCGTCAGCGAGACCACGGCGGACAGGATGATGGTAACGGCCAGCGTCACCGCGAATTCATAGAACAGCCGCCCGATCACATCGCCCATGAACAGGAGCGGGATCAGCACGGCGATGAGCGAGATGGTGAGCGAGACGATGGTAAAGCCGATCTCGCCAGCCCCCTCCAGCGCCGCGTCCATCCGGTCACGGCCCATTTCGATATAGCGGGCGATGTTCTCGATCATGACAATCGCATCATCCACCACGAAGCCGGTGGAAATGGTGAGCGACATGAGCGAGAGGTTGTCGAGCGAAAACCCCATCATGTCCATCACCGCCAGCGTGCCGATAATGGACAGCGGCACGGACAGCGCCGGAATCACGGTGGCCGACGGGTCATGCAGGAACACGAAGATCACGCCCACCACCAGCGCCAGCGCCAGGCCCAGTTCGAATTCCACATCCGCCACGGATGCGCGGATGGTGGTGGTCCGGTCGGTCAGCGGCGTGATGGTGACGCCACCGGGCATGTCCTGCTGCAATGATGGCAGCGTGGCCTTGATGGCGTTGACGGTGTTGATGATGTTGGCCGAAGGCTGGCGGCGGATGTTCAGGATGATGGCCGGGGTCTGGTTCGACCATCCGGCAAGCTGGGTATCTTCTGCCCCTTCCACCACCGTTGCGATGTCACGCAGCCGGACCGGCCCCTGGCTGGTATCGGACCAGCCGACCACCTGGTTGAGCAGCTGGTCGGTGCTGGAAATCTGGCTGTCGATATGGATGGTGCGGTTCAGCTTTTTGCCATTGAAGCTGCCGGTGGGGGAATTGACGTTCACGTTGCCGATCGTGGTGCGCAGCGTATCAAGGTCAATGCCCAGCGCGGTGGCCTTGGGCACATTCACCCGCACGCGGTAGGCCTTCTTGTTCCCGCCTGACAGCGAGACCTCGCCCACGCCGGAAATTTCGCTGATCTTCTGCTGCAGGCGTGTCGTCACGTAATCCTGCACTTCGGGCAGCGACAGGGTGGTGGACGTGACCCCCAGGATCATGATGGGGGTGTCGGCCGGATTGACCTTGGAATAGATGGGCGGCGCGGGCAGGGCGCTGGGCAGCAGGGAATTGGCGGCGTTGATGGCTTCCTGCACTTCCTGTTCCGCCACATCCAGCGATATGGACAGCCCGAAGCGCAGCGTGATGACCGACGCCCCGGCCGAGGACTGGGATGTCATCTGGTCCAGCCCCGCCATTTCCCCCATCTGCCCTTCCAGCGGGGCGGTGACGGAAGTCATCATCACATCCGCACTGGCGCCGGGGTAGAAGGTGCGGACCACGATGGTGGGGTAATCCACTTCAGGCAGGGCCGAAATGGGCAGGAAGCGGTATCCGATCAGCCCGGCCAGCATCAGCGCGACCATAAGCAGCGTGGTGGCGACGGGCCGCTTTATGAACAGGCGGGAGGGATTCATCATCCCCCCTGCGTCGTGCTGGCGGGGATGGTGATCTTTGCCCCCGCGTGCAGGCGGTCGATGCCGGATGTGACCACCTGCTCATCCGCCTTCAGGCCGGCGGTGACGACAACCGTATCCCCCTGGCCTGTGCCGGTTTTCACCGGCCGCACGGCCACGGTGCCATCGGCCTGCGCCACATAGACAAAGGGACCATTGGGGCCGGACTGGATGGCGCTGGTGGGGGCAAGCAGCACGTCGTGCTCGGTATCGACCAGCAGGTGGGCATTGACGAACTGGTTGGGAAACAGCGATTCATCGGTATTGGGAAACAGCGCGCGCAGCCTGACCGTGCCGGTGGATGTATCGATCTGGCTGTCCAGGCTGCTGACCGCACCGTCGGTCAGCTTTGTGGTGTCCGTGCTGTCCCATGCCTCGACCGGCAGGGTCTTTGCCGTGCGCAGCCGCTTCCAGACCATGCCCAGCTTGTCCTGCGGCAGGGTGAAGATGACCGAGATCGGCTGCATCTGCGTCAGGACCGCAAGGCCGCCGGACTGGGCTGCGGTAATGTAATTGCCCCGGTCCACCGCGCGGATGCCGACACGGCCGCTGACGGGTGCGGTGATGTGGCAGTATTCAACATCCAGCCTGTAGGTATCGACCAGTCCCTGGTCGGCCTCCACCGTGCCTTCAAGCTGCTTGACCTTGTACTGCTGGTCCTGTGCCGTCTGGGTATCGATGCTGTCACGTTTGAGCAGCTTCTGGTAGCGGATGTTATCCATCCGCGCTTCATCAAGCTGCGCCTGATCGGCGGCAAGCTGCCCGGAATACTGCTTCAGTTCCGCCTCATAGGGGCGGGGGTCGATCACCGCCAGCAGGTCGCCTTCATGCACTTCCTGCCCTTCGGTAAAGAGCACCTGCGTCAGATAGCCGTCGACACGGCTCTGCACGGTTACGTTGGTGACGGGGATGACCGTGCCCAGTTCACTCAGCACAACCGGCATGTCACCTGATTTTATGGTGGCGACGGAAACCGGAATGCCCTGATCCGCCGCTTTCGTGGCCGCATGCGCGCCATACGGGCCGGTCACGATCAGGGCCGCCAGCACGGCGGTACGACAGGCAAGGCGGCCATGCCGCGCTGCGGGGAAAGGAAAAATATGGATACGCTGCATTACCGGGGGGATCCGTCCGTATGGTGGCGGGGCAGGGCGGGCGAGGGGGGGACTGCCGGTACGGCGGCGTTGCTGTCGGCCGTACCCGCCATGGAACGCCTGCCAGCCGACATGGCGCAACGGGACATGCATGCCGTGGCAACGACCGGCCGTGTGAACGCGTTCGTGATGGATGTGGCTGTAGGCTCCGGTCTCAATCCTGATTACTCCGCGCCAAGGCATTTACTCCCTGCAATGGCGCGAGGTTATCGTCATGGTGCCGCTGTCAGCCAGTGCATAAAGGATGGTCGGAGGTTTTATTTCAAAAATGACAAAAAATCGTCTGGGGGATTAAAATAAATTTCATTATTACGCTATTTTTTTATGAAAATAAATAACAACGAAGTAAATCGAACAGTTTTGTTACAAAAAAGCCCTTAAACCCGCCCCCGGAAGATGCTTGTCTGAAGCGGCGAATTCGGTTGTGCAGCAGCCCTTATGCAACCGGATTTTCGTAACGGGCAGGGGCACCATGCTGCCCCCCGGCTGTTTCTGGTGCCTCTGCCCGACCGGAAAGCGTATTCCCCTGATCCGCGCCCCCTTCAGGCATGAACGGACAGGCTTCCCCATGCCGTGCCACCCGTCCGCTCCGACGGAACCGGGGGTTTACAGTGCCGTCCGGTCAGGCCGCGCCGGATGTCGCGCCGGGTCGGGACATGCAGCCGGGCAGCCGCCGGGGCCGGATGCCGGGACGGGGCGGATCAGGCGGGGAGATGCCCGTACCGGACCATCAGTGCCGCGCCACGGTTCCGGCGCGCTCAAATCCGGAGAGCAGCATATAGGCCCCCCCGGTTACCACGAATGTCAGGAGCGGCTTGAGCAGGGAAGGGGGAATGACAAGGTAATACAGCACCATGCCACCCGCCATGCACGCCAGCGCGCTTCTGTTGAAACCATGCCAGTACCAGTAGGGACCAGCCGGGTCAAACAGCTGGCTGGTATTGATGCGCCAGCGGTGCAGGTACACGATATCGGCAATGATGATGCCCGAAATGGGGGCGAACATGCTGCCGATCACGTCGATATACTGGATAAGGTGGGAGACGACATCCTGGCTGCCCGAAAGGAGTATGCCCACCACGCTTACCGCCATGGTGGCGGTAGCGCGGTTGAGGGCGGGCAGCATGTTCTCCAGCGCCAGGCCGCCGGTATAGATGTTCAGCGAGTTGATGGAGACATTGTCCAGCAGCAGCAGCACGAAAATGACCACCAGCACCCCCGCCTGCGGGTAGGTGGAACTGAGGATGGTGAATACGTTCCCCGACGTGCCCAGCACGCAGGCCGCCGCATAGGCCCCGAACACGGCCGCGACCAGCGTGCCGCATACCGATGCCAGCCCCACCCCCCAGTAGGTCGCGCGCCGGCTGCGCGAATACCGGCAGAAATCGGCCGCATCGGTAATCATGCTCAGCCACGACGAACAGCTTGTATTGAACCACACCGCGATGATCCCCCACGACCACGGCTGGCTACCCTGGTAATGCCATACCGCCAGCGGGCGGAATTCCGGCCCGGGATGCGTGGCCAGCAGTCCCGCCAGATAAAGGATGGCGCACAGCTTGAGCGGCAGCACGAAACGCGACATGGTCTTGAGCCAGTCATACCCCAGCACGGCAAACAGGATCTGCAGCACGCCAAACAGCATGCCGATCAGCGAAAGCGGCAGGTCACGCCCCGTTGCCTGTACGAACAGGGTATGCAGCGCGATCGTACCGATCAGGGTATTGAGCGCGAAAAAATAGATGGAACAGATGACACGCGCGGCCGAGGGAATGAGCTGCGCCCCACGGATGCCGAATGAAATGCGCGCCGCCACCTGGCCCGGAATGCCATAATCCACCCCGATACGGGTCATGACCGTATAGGGCACCAGCGCGGACAGGGTGCCAACCCCCACCGCCAGGCAGGCGGCCTGAAAGGACAGCCCCATGGCAACCGCGGCACCACCATGCAGCATGACGCTGGGATTGATGAGAAAATTGATGAAAATGGAAAACTGGTCCCAGAAACCGACCGTTTTCAGTCCGGCCGGAACGGGTTCGATACCGCAGCGCTCCACTGGGACGGTACTGGCGTGGTGGCCTGCTTTCATGCTGGTCTCTCTCCACAATTCGTATGGCCGCCAGGGGCCGGAATGTGTCTCTGTCAGGCGGTTTTCTGGCACGTCAGGCCCGCCTGGCGGTCCCTTGCGCATGAAGCGGCTTTCCCTGCCGGGCGAATCCCGGCAGCATGTAATTGCGATACTGTAACAATATGGTGTGTGGCAGGTGTCCTGTAAGCAGACGGCCGTTCATGCGTGAAGGGGGATATGTATTCAACTGACCAAAGTTTTGCATACGAAATGTCATCTGACAATACATGGATCAGGCAAAACCTGCCGTTTGCCAAAGCGGCGCCCGCAAGGCCGGATTACGGGTGCGGTGAAGCCGCAAGGGCAGGAAAAGTTCATTGCGGCGCAAGAACGTGCTTCCGGTTTTGATATTTGTATGCGAAATATGTCGTGTTGTATGCATTTATCGGAGCGAATGATCCATGGACCTCAAACTCGCGGGTAAGTCAGCCCTTATCACCGGCGCTTCCAAGGGCATTGGTCTGTCCGCCGCCCGGGTGCTGGCCGCGGAGGGATGCACGCGCCTGCACCTTGCCGCCCGTAATGGGGAAGCCCTGAACGCGGCCCGGCAGGAACTGGAGGCACAGTACGACGTGGCCGTGCATGTCCATCCCATGGACCTGGGTGCGGCCGGCAGCATGGACGCGCTGGCCGGCGCGGTGGGGGAGATCGACATTCTGGTCAACAACGCAGGCGACGTGCCCGCCGGCCCGCTGGACACCCTGAGCGAAGCCGACTGGCGGCGCGGCTTTGACCTCAAGGTCTTTGGCTACATCCTGCTGTCACGCATTTTCTATGCGCGCATGAAGGCCGCGTCGGGCGGGGTGATCGTGAACGTGATCGGCAATTCGGGCGAAAACTGGGATGCCAGCTACATTGCCGGCAGCACCGCCAATGCCGCCATCATGTCCTTTACCAAGGCGCTGGGCGGGCGCAGCCTGAATGACGGGATTCGCGTCGTGGGCATCAACCCCGGCCCGGTCGATACGGACCGCATGCTCAAGATCATGCGGCGCAAGGCCATCGACATGCTGGGCGATGAGAACCGGTGGAAGGAACTCTATTCCCACTACCCCGCCGGCCGCGCCGCAACAGCCGAGGAAGTGGCCGACCTGGTGGCCTTCCTGGCCTCGCCGCGTTCGGATTACACCACGGGCACCATCGTCACCCTTGATGGCGGTATTGCAGCACGCGGCTCCGTGATCTGAACCCCGTCACCTGACGCCCTTTTCCGGCGCCCCCATCTCTGTCAGGAGGAACCATGTCCATCGAGGACAGGAACCGGTATTTCGATACTCTGTTTGCAACCCCCGGGCTGTTGTGGCTGGGGCAGAACACCAATCATATCCCGCCACACCCCGCCGTGGTCGCGGCCATGAAGCAGTCCATCGACGCGCAGGAATTCACCGCCTACGCGCCGCCGCTGGGGTTTGAGGCATTGCGGGCCGCAATCGTTGCGGACATGGGAGTTGCCGGGCTGCGCGCGCTGGTAACCGAAGGCGGGGTCTCGGCCCTGTCCATGATCTGCCGGGCACGGTGCAGGCCGGGCACCAACATGGTCACCACCGACCCGACATGGAAGTGGCCCTGCCTGTTTGCCGAACAGGCCGGCGCGCAGGTGCGCCAGATCCCCATCTACAACCCCGCGCATGACTACAGGCTGACACCCGACCAGCTTGCCGCCACGGTGGATGAAAATACGGCGCTGATCTACCTGGTGGACCCCAACAACCCGCTGGGCGTGACCTATACGCGGGCGGAACTGGAAGCCTTCGTTGCCATCGCGCATTCGGTTGGCGCGCTGTTCGTGCATGACTGCACCTATCGTGATTTTGCGGCCAGCCACACGCCGGTCGTATCCATTTCCACACGCGATACGGTCGTGACCAGCAGCTTTTCCAAATGGCTGGGCCTTGCCGGCATGCGGATCGGCGCGCTGGTGGCCGAAGCACCGCTTATGGCGGAATTCGCCGCCCATTCCCCCGGCGTGCTGGGCGCCAGCGTGATCGCGCAGCGCGCGGCCCAGGCCGGGCTTGCCATCAAGGCGGGGTGGATGGAAACCGTCCGCGCCATCAACCTGGCCAATCAGGCCCATGTGCACGCGGCGGTGGCGGCCATACCGGGGCTGCACCTGCCCATCTATCCCTCCAACGGCAATTTCCTTGTTGTCGAAACGCCCGATGCGGGGGTTGCACCGGAGGCACTGGTCGAATGCTACCGGCAGGAAGGGATCATGATCCGGCAGGGCACCTATCACAGTGCAACCTTCGGGCACCGCTTCATCAAGATCAGCACGTCCGTGCCGGAGGACTGGATCACCCGCTTCTGTGACCTGCTGCCCACAATGGTTGCCCGCGCGCGTGAAATGGGCACCGTCAGCACGGGCCAGTTCTGAACGCAACGCCCCCAGCGCATGGAGTATGCCGCCAATGCCCCCAGCTCTTATCCCGCGTCACGACACGGTGGCACTTGCCGCGGCCATCAGCCGTGCGGAGGTCACGGCGGAGGCCGTGGTGACGGACGCCCTGAACACGGCCCAAAGCCTGCAGGCTGGCAACATCCTGTGTGCGGTTGCGGCCGATGCCGCCCGCACGGCCGCGCATGCTGCGGACAGGCGGGTCGGGCAGGGGGGCGACCTGCCGCCGCTGCTGGGGGTGCCGTTTGTGGTCAAGGACAATATCGACTGCCTTGGCTCGCCAACATCATGCGCAAACGCAGCACTGGCGGCCAACATGCCAACCCGCACGGCACCGGTCATCCGCCGGTTGCTGGATGCGGGGGCAATCCTGCTGGGCAAGGCCAACCTGCATGAACTCGCCTCTGGCGTAACGGGGCTGTACCCATCCGCGCCAGAGCGCAACATCCTCAATCCGCACGACCCCACGCGCATGGCGGGTGGCTCATCGGCGGGAAACGCCGCCGCCATAGCGGGCGGGATCGTGCCATTTGGCATTGGCACCGATACCGGCGGGTCGCTGCGCATTCCCGCCGCCTGCTGCGGCGTGACAGGCTTCCGCCCGTCATGCCACGTACCTTCGGGCAGCGTGCGCTATAACCGCGAGGGGATCTTCCCCGTCAGCCCGCGCCATGACACGCCGGGGCCGATGGCCCGCTCGGTGCGCGACATCATCGTGCTGGACCGGGTCCTGTGTGGCCGCGCGCCTGCGCCCATGCCCACAGCACGGCTGCCACGGCGCATCGGGCTGCCCACCGTGTTCTGGAAAGATGCGGACCCCGCCATGGCGCTCCCCGCCAAGCGGGTGGCCCGCGCGCTGGAGCGGCAGGGCAGCACACTTGTAAGCGCGGACATGCCGGACCTCATGGCGCTCAACCAACGTGTCTCGCCGGTCATCAACGTGCATGATCCCGTGCAGGCCATTCCCGCCTATTTTGCCGAAAACGGCCACGATGGCCCCACCCTGGCGCAGATTTACGCCAGCATACAGGACCCGTGCGCAAAAGCCCTGTTCGCCGCCAGCCTGCAACCCCATGATCGCGCGGCCTATGACCGCGCCATCACCCATGACGGCCCGGCCCTGACCATGATGATCGCGCACTTCATGGACCGGCACGGGCTTGATGTCCTGCTGTATCCCACCCTTGTCCTGCCGCCATGGCGCGTGGGTGTGCCCATGCCCGACACGGTGCAGGTGGGTACCGCCCGGACCAGCCTGTTTGCCGCCTACATCCACAACACCACCCCCATCAGTTCCGCCGGCATGCCCGCCATCACCCTGCCGCTGCCCATGCAGGGCGGGCCGCCCGCAGGCGTGGAACTGTGCGCGCGGGTAGGGGCGGATGACCACCTGCTGGCAACCGCCCTGACGGTGGAGGCCGCAGCGCGGGCGGCGTGAAAAAAGGACTGGCCGCGCACCGGGCGGCCGAACATTATGCGATAATACGATAGCGTATCATTCCTGCGTGGAGCATCGACAGTGTGAGCGGTTTCCTGTCCAGACGGCTGTTTCTTGGCGCATCGGTCCTTTCGGGACTGCCCGGCGTGGCGCGGGCCGCACCGGCACGGGTGTTCCGTGTCGCCCTTGTCATGACGTCCTCCATCGCGGATGGGGGGTGGAACCACCTGGCTTTCCTGGGCCTGCGGCAGGCACGCGATGATTTGGGCGTGCATGTGGCTTATGCCGAAAACGTGGCGCAGGCGGAAATAACGGAAGTCACGCGCGGCTATGCCGATGATGGCTATGACCTGATCCTGGGCCACGGCTTCCAGTTCGGCAGCGCCTTTATCGAGATCTGCCAAGAATACCCCCACCAGCAGTTTTTCGTCACATCCTATGCCCCGGCGGGGGAGGCCGCAGCCAATGTCCGCTTCATTGACCTGGCCTATTACGACCTGGCCTTTGATACCGGCGCGCTGGCGGCCCTGATTTCAGCCGGGGGCGGGGTGGCGTTCATTGGCGGGCAGGACAACCCCGCCCAGAAGCGCGTCATGCAGACTTTCCAGGATGGCGCGCGCGCCGCACGCCCCGGCATGCTGGCAACCGGCATCATCACGGGTGACTACAACAATGCGTCACGCGGGCGTGAGGCGGTTGAAAGCCTTGTGGCCAAAGGGGTGGATGTCATCTGGCATACATCCGATGTCACGGGGCTTGGCGTGCTGCAGGGCGCACAGGTGGCGGGCATCAAGGCCATAGGCTGCTATACAGACCAGAGCAGCATGGCGCCCGCCGCGGTGGCGACCAGCACGGTCCTGCAACTGGCATGGATGGTCCATACGGTCATAGCCGACACACTGGCGCAGGCCGCGCCCACCGGCGGCGAATGGAAGCCGGCACTTGAACAGTTATGGGCTTATGACTGGAAGGGCCAGATGTTCAACCCCGCGCTGGTTTCCGCCCCGATGCAGGCGGGCTTCGCAACCTTCCGCCATGACGAGCACGCGGGCCTTTACCCCCGGCCCGCACAGGGCGACACGCCATGACCGCGCAGCCCGACCGGCACAGCGCCGCCTATGGCCTGCATGATGTCACGCGCCGCTTTGGCGCGGTCACGGCGGTGGATCACGTCTCGCTCTATCTGGCGCGCGGGGAGATCCATGCCCTGCTGGGTGAAAATGGCGCGGGCAAGAGCACGCTCATGCAGATCCTGTTCGGCCTGTACCAGCCCGACAGTGGCAGCGTGATCATGGATGGCGCGCCCGTCCGCCTTGCCTCGCCACAGGTGGCGTTCCGCCATGGCATTGGCATGGTACATCAGGAATTCATGCTGGTGGATACCCTGACCGTGGCCCAGAACGTGATCCTCGGGCTGAAGGACGAAGGGCTGTTCCCCAACATGCGCAGGGTCCGTGCCCGCGTACGCGAACTGGCCACGGCGCATGGGCTTGAGGTTGATCCCGACAGCATGGTGGGCGACCTGTCGATCGGGATGCGGCAGCGGGTGGAAATCCTCAAGCTGCTGTACCGGTCCTGCCGCCTGCTGATCCTCGATGAACCCACGGCCGTGCTGACCGGGGCCGAGACCGCCCATCTGCTGCGCCTGCTGGGGCAGTTGCGCGCGCAGGGCTGCACGGTGCTGCTGGTTACCCACAAGCTGGCCGAAATCCTTGAAGTGGCCGACCGGATTACCGTCATCCGCAAGGGCCGCATCATCCAGACCGTACAGAAGGGCAACCTTGTGGCAGCCGACCTGGCGCGCATGATGATCGGGCGTGAGGGCGGGCCTGCGGCCCCACCGGCCAGGCAGGGCGCCATGCCTGCGGGGGAAGGCGTGCTGTCGGTGCGGGGCGGGCGTATCCATGCCGAAAGCCCGCCCATCGGGCTGGACATCCACGGGGGCGAGATCGTGGGCATTGCGGGGGCGGATGGCAACGGGCAGACGGAACTTGCGGAACACATCGCGGGCATTGCCGCGCGATGGGTGGTGCCGGGGCAGATCCATCTGGCCGGTCAGGCCATGACGGGCCTGGGCATTGCCGCGCGCCGCGCGCTGGGGCTGCGCTACATTCCCGCCGACAGGGCGCGCGACGGCAGCATCGCCGCCGCAACCCTGCTGGAGAACGCTGTGCTGGGCGCCCCCATGGCGGAAGATGGCCTGTGGTGGAACCTGCCCGCCCGGCGCGCGCGCACCGGGGCCATCATGGCGGCGGGCCACGTCGTGCCACCCGATATGGACCTGCAGGCGGGCAACCTGTCGGGGGGGAACCTGCAGAAGCTGATCGTGGCGCGCGAGGCGCGGGACGGGCCGCGCTGCATGATTGCGGTCTATCCCACCCGTGGGCTCGATATCGGCGCGGTGGAGGAAATATGGGCGCTGCTGCGCCAATTACGGGATGCGGGATGTGCCATCATGCTGATTTCCGCCGATCTGGACGAGATCATGGCCCTGTCCGACCGGGTGGCGGTGCTGTATCGCGGTAGCCTGTCATCACCCGTCCGGGCCACCGAACTGGGCATGGATGATGTCGCGGCCATGATGTCCGGCACGGGAGGGGCGGCATGAGCAACCATAAACCCGGTGGCGTGGAGAAAGGTACATTGTGGCGGCGGTTCATGCCCTTCCTGCCGCTGGTGGGAGCGGTGGCGGTCTGCATCGTGATCCTGCTGCCGTTTTCGCGCCAGCCGGTGCAGGCGTTCATGGATATCTGCCTGTATCCGCTTGCTTCCCGTGCGGGCCTGTCGGCCACGCTGATCCGGGTCACACCGATTGCGGCCTGCGCGCTTGGCACCATCGTTGCGTGGAAGAGCGGACTGTACTACCTGGGCTTCGATGGCTGTTATCTGGCGGGGGCGCTGGCCACAACACTCATGGCGCTGTTCTGCCCCATGCCGGCATGGGCCTTCCTGCCGCTTTCACTGCTGGCGGCCTTTGCACTGGCCGGGCTGTGGGCGCTGCCGGTGGGCTGGCTGCGGGCGCGCTTTGGCGGGAGCGAGGTGCTGACATCGCTCATGCTCAACTACGTTGCCGTCCTGATCGTGCAGTATGCGGTGACAGGGCCGATCCGCGCAGGCCAGGACCTGCCGGAAACACGGCTGTTCCCCGCCAGCACCTGGCTGCCACGGCTGCCGGGGCTGCATGCCCACTGGGGCATTGCCGTGGTGGCCGCCTGTGCCGTGGCGGTTGCCGTGGTGCTGTACCGGCTCAATGCCGGGTATTTCATGCGCATGACGGGTCTGAACATGCGGGCCGCGCGTCATGCGGGCATGAATGTGGGGGCCATCATGGTTACGGTCTGCGCCGTGGCGGGCGGCCTTGCGGGCATGGGGGGCTGGGCGGACACGCTGGGGCTGCAGCACAGGCTGATTGACGGGGTGGGCGTGGGCATCGGCTTCCATGGCATCGTGGTGGCCATACTCTGCGCGATGGAACCGCTGGCCGTGCTGCCCGTGGCGTTTGTCTATGCCGGGCTGATGGTGGGCGCACAGGCCATGCAACGTGACTTCCAGGTGCCGGCCGCCATCATCAACATATTCGAAAGCCTGCTGGTGCTGGCGGTCATGGCCATGCCCATCCTGAAGCAGCGCTACGGGGCGGGAGCAAAAGACCATGCATAACGGCGTGATCCTGACCATTATCCTGACCGGCCTGCGGCTGGGCGTGCCGGTCATGCTGGCGGCCATGGGGGAAGTCTTCGGTGAAAGTGCCGGGGTGCTTAATGTCGGGCTGGAGGGCATGCTGCTGCTGGGCGGCATTACGTCCTTCATGGTGGCGGCCAGCACCCATTCCGCCCTGCTGGGCACGCTGGCGGTCATACCCGTGGCCCTGCTGGCGGCCGAACTGCTGGGGGTGTACTACATCCGGCTGGGGGCCAGCCAGATCGTGACCGGCATTGTTTTCAACCTGCTGTCACTGGGTGTAGCCAGCTACGCCTACAGGCTGTACTGCCCGCCCGGCACCCTGGCCGCGCGGATCCAGACGGTGGAAACCACGCTGTGGGGCATTCCGCTGCCGGTTTTTCCCGTTATCGCACTGTGTGTCATCATGCATCTTGTACTCATGCACAGCCGGTTCGGCATGGCGGTGCGGGCCGTGGGCGAGGCCCCGGCCGCAGCCGAGGCGGCGGGGCTGGACGTGACGCGCGTGCGCATGGCGGCGCTGCGGCTGTCGTGCATTGGCGGTGCGCTGGCCGGGGCCTACCTGATTGTATGCCAGATTGGCCTGTTCCGGGATTCCATCGTGCAGGGGCAGGGGTTTTCGGCCCTGGCGGTGGTTATTTTCGGGCGCTGGCGGCCGCTGGCCGTGGGCTGTGCGGCGGTGCTGCTGGGGTGTCTGGATGCGCTCCAGTTTTCCCTGCAGGCCTATGTGCCCGGACTGCCGCCGCAGGTTTTCCTTGCCTTGCCCTATCTGGCCGCAGCCCTTGCCACATCCGGCCTGTTCGGCAGGATGCACCAGCCCGCCGCCCTGACCATACCGTGGATGGCGGGCAGGCGGGTGCAGTAAGCGGCTGTTTGAAAACAACCCGTTAAAAAATAATGGTTTTTGCGCCGCCTTTTCCCGGAAAGGCGGCGCTCCCTGAAGCGTTCCCATGATGCAGGACAGTGCCCGGCCGGCCCGGCGCCATCAGCCTATGGTGGTTGAATGGTACCGGCGCGCGAACCATACAAGCGCATCGCGCGGTGCCTCATTGCGGATGATTTCCTCCACCACGCAATAGAACACGCAGTGGGTGCCGACATCCTGCGTCAGGCTGACGCGGCAGCCAAAGGAGACCAGGCTGTCCGTCAGGCGCAGGCAGCCGTTGGCCATGGGTTGCCAGTGCGTGCTGGCAAACCGCTCCGTGCGGGACAGGTCCTTGTCCGCAAAGCGGTTGGACAGATCATGCTGGCCCGCCGCAAGGACGTTGACCGCCAGATGCCCGTTGCCAATGAATTCGGGATAGGAACTGACACCCCGGTTCATGCACACCAGCAGCGTGGGGGGCTGGTCGGTCACGCTGCATATGCCCGATGCGGTAAAGCCGGCATGGCCTGCGGGGCCACTGGTGGTGACAATGCTGATTCCGGCGGCCAGGCTGGCCATGCCATCACGAAACCGGGCGGCGGAAACGGCGGGAAGGGACGTCATGAACAGGCTGTATCCGTCAATTGTGGAAAAAAGGGACCGCCCGATCCCGCCATGCGCCTGACCGGACGGAAGGGGGACAGGCGTCAGGGCCGCGCCAGGCCAAGGTTTTCACGCAGGGTCTCCCCCGCGTATTCGGTGCGGAACACACCATGGCGCTGCAGGCGCGGCACCACCAGTTCCACAAAGGTCTCCAGCCCGCCATTCAGGTAAGGGGGCATGATGTTGAAGCCATCCGCCGCCCGTGTCTCGAACCATTCGATCAGGGTATTGGCCACCGTCTCGGCGGAACCGCACAGCACCCAGTGCCCGCGTGCCGCGGCGACAAGGTTGTACAGGTCGCGCAGGGTCATGTTCTCCCGCCGCGCCTTGGACAGCATGACGGAGGAGAAGCTGTGATACGTGTCCGGCAGCGGCACGTCGGGTATCGGCCCGTCCAGCGCATAGCCCGACATGTCCATGCCCAGCCGGTCCGACAGCAGGCCCAGCGCGTCCTTTTCCCCCAGATAGCCCTGCAGTTCATGCAGGATGTCAAAGGCTTCCTTGTCCGTGCGCCCCACGATGGGCATCACGCCGGGCAGCATCGTGACCTTGTCGGGGGAGCGCCCGCAGGCGGCCACTTCTTCCTTCAGGGCCGCATAACCTGCCTGCGCCTCACGGATGTCCTGCACGACGGAGAACACGACATCCGCCGTGCGGGCGGCCAGCCTGCGGCCGGGGGCCGAGCCGCCTGCCTGGGTAATGACGGGCTGCCCCTGCGGGGCGCGCGGGATGTTAAGCGGCCCCCTGACCTGAAAGAACCGGCCCCTGTGGTCCAGCGGGTGCATCTTGCCTTCGTCGATATAAAGGCCCGATGCACGGTCGGCCACCAGGGCGTCATCTTCCCAGCAGTCCCACAGGCCCTTGACCACATCGATGAATTCCTCCGCCCGTTCATAGCGTGAGGCATGGTCGGGATGGGTCGAACCGAAATTGGCCGACGCCGCCGGGTTGGCGGTGGTCACGGCATTCCACGCGGCACGGCCACCGCTTATGAAGTCGAGCGAGGCAAACATGCGTGCAACCGTAAAGGGGTCGCCATAGGTGGTGGACATGGTTGCCCCCAGCCCGATATGGCTGGTCACCGCCGCGATATTGGCCAGCATGGTCATCGGCTCGAAACGCGCGGCGTAGGAGGGATGGGTGCTGACATCGGCATGAAGGTTGTCCCCCATGAAGATGAAGTCGAACTTGCCCTTTTCCGCAATCTGGCAGGTCTTCTGGATGGCTTTTATATCAGTAAAGCGGTCGATCGCGCCGGGATAACGCCAGCCGGCAACATGGCTGCCCGTGCCCAGCAGGAACAGGCCAAGATGCATCATGCGGGGGGAGGTGTTCAAACGGATGTCTCCTGAAGTAGCGGGGACCTGCGGGGCGCAGGGATCATAGGCGGTAATCCGGTGTGGCACCGTCACGCTCAAGCTGGCGCAGCAGGCCATTCCATTCACGCTGGCCGGGGGGCAGGATATCGCCGGACCGGTTCCAGAACTGGCTGGCCGCCCTGTCGCATATGGCGGGGGCAGGCACGCAGATCGCGGCTTCCGGGCCACTGGCGGCCGCTGCCTGCAGGCGGAGCTGGATACGGGCCGCCTTTTCAAAGTAATAGAGCATCATGAACGCTTCGGAGGGCTGGCGGCCTACTGTCAGCAACCCGTGGTTGCGCATGAGCAGGACGGGATTATCACCCATATCGTCGATGATACGGGCACGTTCGCCCATTTCCAGCGCAACGCCTTCGTAATCGTGAAAGCCCTGCCGCCCCCAGAACCACATGGCAAACTGGCTGAGTGGCAGCAGGCCGCCTTTCTGGCTTGATACGGATACCGTTGCCTCGGAATGGACATGCAGCACGCAATGCGCATCCGGCCGGGCCTGATGGATGGCGCCGTGAATGACAAAGCCCGCTGCATTGACATCATAAGGCGAGTCATCAAGCTTGCGGCCTTCCAGGTCGATGCGGACAAGGCTGGAAGCCGTAATCTCCTCGAACAGCATGCCATAGGGATTGATCAGGAACTGGTCGTCCGTTCCCGGCACCCGCATCGAAATATGGTTGTATATCAGGTCATCCAGCCCCATGCGCGCAACCAGGCGGTAGCATGCGGCCAGATCCCTGCGGGCCTGCCATTCATCGCGTTCCATGGCGCTCTCCCGAATGCGCGTCTGCCGCGCGGTTATGAATACGATTTTCGTTAAAATGCATACATTGCGTTACCGAAACACGTCAAGTTCTTTTGCGCCGGCAGCGCCCGTGCGCGCTGCCCCCCGCCATACCGGAAAGGGCATTGCCCGTTTGCCGCCGGGCGGAAGCCCTGTAAAAGAATATGCATGCATCGCCGCGCAGAAGGAAAAACAGTTTGATGTCCCGGTCAGCCCCCGCCAGATCCGCCCCCACCGCGTCCGCGCGCAGGAACGCGGCGCCCCCGTCGGCCACGCATGCCGAAAAGATCCGCGATCATCTGGCCCGTGAAATTGCATCGGGGCACCTGGTGCCGGGCGAGCGGCTGGACGAGAACGAGATCGCCACCCGCTTTGCCGTCTCGCGTACGCCGGTGCGCGAGGCGTTCCGCCTGCTGGCGGCCAATGAAATGGTGGAACTGCGCGGGCGCATGGGGGCCACGGTCCGCAAGATGAGCGCGCAGACCGTGATCGAGATGTTCGAGGTGATGGCGGAGATGGAAGGGCTGTGCGCACGCCTTGCCTCCCGCCGCGTCACCCCCCAGCTACGCGCACGGGTGGAGGAAATCCACGCCCGCCTTGTCGCGGCATCGGGCGGGCAGGACGTGGACGGTTTCTATGACATCAACCAGGAATTCCACGAAGCGATCTACGAAGCGGCGGGCAACCTCTACCTTGCCGAACAGACGCGCCGCCTGCGCAACCGTACCGCCGCCTACCGCCGCCGCGTCACCTTCCAGCCCAACCGCTTTGCCAATACCCTGACCGAACATGAACAGGTGATGGCGGCCATCTTCGCCCATGACGAGGAAAAGGCGCATGCCACCATGCGTGATCACGTCAATCTGCTCAGTGATGACATGCGGGACTTCATTGCGTCTTTTCAATGATGGAAAATGTATGCAATATCGGTATCAGGGTATATCGATATCAGCCGACATTTCACACTGATTGAAGGACGCAAGCCGATGATGGTGGCAGGCAACGGGGCCAACCTTTATGTCGAGGAAGCGGGAAGCGGCATTCCCATCCTGTTTATCCATGAATTTGGCGGCAACTATAACAGCTGGGAACCGCAGATGCGGTATTTCAGCCGCCGCTACCGCTGCGTAACCTATGCCGCGCGCGGTTATCCGCCCTCGGACATCCCCACAGACCCACAAGCCTATTCACAGGACATGGCGGTGGCCGACGCGGTGGCCGTGATGGACGGGCTGGGGCTGGAGCGCGCGCATGTGGTTGGCCTGTCCATGGGCGGGTTCACCACGGTGCATATGGGGCTGAAAGTGCCCGAACGCTGCCTGTCCCTGACCATTGCGGGGGCGGGTTACGGGTGCGAACCGGGGCGTGAGGCCTATTTCCGTGATGTCTCGCTGAAAGTGGCCGACAATTTCGAGCAGATGGGAGCCGGGGCCTTTGCCCCGATCTACGGGCAGGGTGCCAGCCGCGTGCAGTTCCAGAACAAGGACCCGCGCGGGTGGAACGATTTTGTCACCCGCCTTGCCACCCATTCCACGCTGGGGGCGGCGCTGACCATGCGCGGCGTGCAGGCGCGCAGGCCCTCCTTCCATGAACTGGAGCACGAACTCTCCTGCATGGACGTGCCCTCGCTGATCATGAATGGGGATGAGGACGATCACTGCCTGCTGCCCGGCCTGTTCCTCAAGCGCGTGCTGCCTGCGGCAGGTCTCGCGGTGCTGCCCAAGACGGGCCATACCCTCAATCTGGAGGAGCCCGACCTGTTCAACACCCTGCTGGCGGAATTCCTTGCACAGGTCGAGGCCGGGCAGTGGACGAAGCGTGACCCCCGGGCCCGGCCCGATCAGGTCATGAAAACACTGGACTGACCGGCCCATGCACATTTGCGCTGACCGGCTGTGGTCAACCCTCATGGTCCTGGCCGAAATCGGCCGTTTCTGCGAAGGCGGGGTCAACCGTCAGGCCCTGAGCGATGAAGAAGCCGTGGCCTGGCGGCAGATCATGGCCTGGGCGCGGGAAAGCGGGCTGGAAATATCGGTTGACCCGGCCGCCAACCTGTTCATCACCCTGCCCGGGCGGGTGCGCGAACACGCCCCCCTGCTGGTGGGCAGCCATATCGACACCCAGCCCACGGGTGGCCGGTTTGATGGCATACTGGGCGTGCTGGCCGGGCTGGAGGGCCTGCGCAGCATGGTGGAGCAGGGCATCCGGCCCGAGCGTGACATCATGGTGGTGGGCTGGATGAACGAGGAGGGATCGCGTTTTGCACCGGGCATGAGTGGCTCGGAAGCATTTGCCGGGGTGCGCGCACTTGATGCGATCCGTGCCGGGCACGAAAATGGTGGCACACGCACGCTGGGTGACGTGCTGGCGGGGTTCCTGGCCCAGTTTGCGGACCTGCCCCGGCGCGCGCTTGGCTTCACGCCCGCGGCCTATCTTGAACTGCATATAGAGCAGGGTCCGGAACTGGAGGCCGCCGGTGTGGATATTGGCATCGTGACCGGCATACAGGGCAAGAAGACATACCGTATCGAGATCGAGGGCACGGCCGGACATGCGGGAACGGTGCCCATGGCCGCGCGGGCCGACAGCCTGCGCGCCTTCGCTGCCCTGGCCGATACCCTGTTTGACCGCATGCAGGCCCTGGGACCGGACATCCGCTTTACCATTGGCCAGGTGCTGGTCGAACCCAATGCGCCATCGGTGATCCCGTCGCGGGTGCGCTTCAGTATCGACCTGCGGCATCCCGACAATGCGGTACTGGATGGCGCAGGCCATGAGATCGGGCAGGCGGTCCGTGCCCTGCACACCCCATGCACGATTACGGTCCACCCGCTGGTTGATGCCGCATCAAACATTTTTGATCCCGGTTTCCGCCAGATGATCGGCCAGATCGCGGTCCGTCATGGCCTGTCCGCCATGCCCATCCTGTCCACCGCCGGGCATGATGCGCGCAACATTGCCATGCTGTGCCCCAGCGCCATGATTTTCGTGCCGTCACACAGGGGGATAAGCCACGCGCCCCAGGAATGGACCACACCGCGGCAGGTCAGGGCCGGGGCGCAGGTTCTGGCTGACATGATGGTGGAACTGGGTAGTGCGGAACAGAAAACGCATACGCCACATTGACATATCCGTCGCCCGCATGAAGGGTTGGTTGCAAAACCAGAACAAATGGAACGGTAAATGTGAAGATTGATCGTGAAGCGCGGATTCTGGATCTTGATCCCCGCAATCCTGATTTTGTGGCCAATCCTTACGCAGCCTACCGGACCATCCGGGAGGCGGCGCCGGTCGTGTTCTGGCAACAGTACGGGTTCTGGTGTTTCTTTGGGTACGAAACCGTCGCTTCCGCCCTGCGGGATGCCCGTCTGGGCCGCAGCCTGCGCCATGTTGCCAGCCGTGAGGAACTGGGCTGGCCGCCACTGCCCGAACAGGTGCGCCCCTTTTATGCCGTTGATGACCTGACCCTGCTGGAACAGGAAGGGGCCGACCATACCCGGCTGCGGCGGCTGATGAACCGCGCCTTTGTCACCAGCCAGATTACAGCCCTTGTGCCGCAACTGACGCAGGTCGTGAACGACCTGATCGACCGCTTTCCCGATGACGGGGCCTTTGACCTGATCCCCGCTTTCGCCACCCCCATTCCGCTGCGCATCATTACCGGCATGCTGGGCGTGCCACCTGAAAGTGGCCCGCAGCTTCTGGAATGGTCACACCGCATGGTCCGCATGTACCATTTCGGGCGCACGGCGGAAGATGAAGCACAGGCGGTGGCCGCAACCCATGCGTTTTGCGCGTTCATCCGCAATTTCCTGGCCATGCGCGCCACAGGCAGCCGGGAGGGGCTGATCGGCCGCCTGCTGAACGCGCGTGACGAGGGCGAGCAGATCACTGATGACGAACTGGTTGCCAACTGCATCCTGCTGCTGAACGCGGGGCATGAGGCGACGGTGCATGGGCTGGGGAACGGCATCAAGGCCATCATGGAAAGCGGGCTGGACCCCGGCGACCTGCTGGCGGATGAAAAAGCCATCGCGCGCACGGTGGAGGAATGCCTGCGCTTTGACACCCCCCTGCAGCTTTTTACCCGCTACGCGCTGGAAGATCTGGACATTGCGGGCATCCAGCTTGCGCGGGGGGAAAAGGTCGGGCTGCTGCTGGGCGCCGGTAGCCATGACCCCGCCATTGCACCCCGGCCTGACCATTTCGTGCCGGGGCAGGCAACGCGCCACCTGGCTTTTGGCGGGGGCATCCATTTCTGCCTGGGGGCGCCGCTGGCACGGCTTGAAATGCAGGTGGCACTTGCGCTGCTGTTCCGCCGCTGCCCCACTTTAAGGCTTGCGGCACCACCGGTTTATGCCAATAGTTTTCACTTCCGGGGGCTGGAATCACTCATGGTCCACAGGGCATGACCGCAGCGCTCCGGCTTTCCCATCCACTTCATGAATCCGTAACGCCTGACACGGCGGGACAGGGCCATCGTGCCCCCCGGCCCCAGGCCCGACGCTCGAGACAGGCATGACACAGAAAACCGTACAGGACGTGCTGGACCAAGTCGATGCCAGCATGGACACCATTCTATCCCGGCTGTGTGACCTGATCCGCATCCCCAGCATTTCCACCGACCCCGCCCACGCCGCCGACTGCGCACGGGCGGCGCAATGGCTGGTGGATGACCTGGCCGCCATGGGGTTTGAAGCCAGCAGCCGTGAAACACCGGGCCACCCCGTTGTGGTCGCGCACGATACGGCGGCGACGACCGGCCCGCATGTGCTGTTTTACGGCCATTACGACGTGCAGCCCCCCGACCCGCTGGACCTGTGGGACAGCCCGCCCTTTGAACCCCGGATCGTGCAGGGGGCGAACGGGCGCCGGCAGATCGTGGCCCGTGGTGCATCGGATGACAAGGGCCAGCTGATGACCTTCCTTGAAGCCTGCCGCGCATGGAAGCAGGTGACCGGCAGCCTGCCCATTGCGGTGACCATCCTGCTGGAAGGCGAGGAAGAGGTCGGCAGCCGCAACCTGCCGGAATTCCTGACGCGGAATGCCCCCGAACTCTCCCATGACATTGCCCTGGTCTGTGATACGGACCTGTGGGATGACGAGACCCCGGCCGTGACCACCTCGGTCCGGGGACTGGTCAGCGAGGAGATTGAAATCACCTGTGCCGACCGGGACCTGCATTCGGGCATGTACGGCAATGTGGTGCGCAACCCGTTCCATGTCCTGACCCGCGCACTGGCCGACCTGCATGATGAAGACGGCCGGATTACGCTGGAGGGATTCTATGATGGCGTGGCGCCACTCCCGCCGGAAGTCCGGCAGGAATGGGATCGCCTGCCTTTTGATGCCGGACATTTCCTTGGCCAGTTCGGCCTGAGCATTTCCGCCGGGGAGCAGGGATACAGCCTGCTTGAACAGATATGGGCGCGCCCCAGCTTTGAGGTGCACGGGATAAAGGGCGGCTATAGCGAACCGGGGTTCAAGACGGTGCTGCCTTCACGCGCATCGGCCAAGGTTTCCTTCCGCCTGGTGGGCGAACAGGACCCCGAGACCATACGGGCGGCCTTCCGTGCCTATATCCGCGCCCGTGTTCCCACGGACTGCACGGTTACCTTCATCAACCACGGCGTGGGGTATCCCGCCAGCCTGCCCATTGATGGCGAACTGCTGCAACGCGCCCGCACGGCCCTCAGCGCGGAATGGGGAAGGCCGGCCGCGATTTCCGGCACCGGGGGCAGTATTCCTGTCATCTCGTCGTTCCGCACCCTGCTGGGCATGGACAGTCTCATGATCGGTTTCGCCCGGTTTGATAACCGCATCCATTCCCCTAATGAGAAATACGATCTTGACAGCCTGTACCATGGCATCCGCTCCTGGGTCCGCATTCTGGGTGCCTATGCCAGCCAGACTGATGCATGACAGGAGATTCGGGTGGGTCCAGATCACATGCCAGATGACCGTGGCGGCCTTCTTGAGCGCCTGTTCGGGCTGAAGGAAGCCGGGACGACGGTGCCGCGCGAATGCATGGCGGGCCTGACCACGTTTGGCGCCATGAGCTATGTGCTGATCGTCAACCCCATGATCCTGGCCACGGCGGGGCTGGACCGCCACGGGTTGGTGATTGTCACGGCGCTGATCGCGATTATCGGCACGCTGATCATGGCGCTGTGGGTGCGCCTGCCACTGGCGATGGCACCGGGCATGAGCAGCAATGTCATGCTGGCACAGGTGGTGATGCTGCAGATGGGCCAGACCTATCGCATCGGCTTCACCATGATCTTCATCAGCGGGTTCCTGTTCTTTGCCCTGTCGTTAAGCGGGTGGCGTGAAAAGATCATTATGGCGCTGCCTGCGTCCATCCAGCTGGGCATCCAGTGCGGGCTGGGTGTCCTGATTGCCTATATCGGCCTGCATAACGGCGGCATCGTGACGGTGCAGGGGGGGCGGATCGGCTTTGCCGACCTGTCCCATCCCGATGTGATCCTGACCTATGGCGGGTTGCTGCTGACATCCGTGCTGGTGGCCATGCGGGTGCCCGCGGCCCTGCTGGTATCCATCATGGCGCTGACGGTGGCGGGCATGTTCGTGCACCTGCCCGATGGCGCGCCCATGACCCGTCTGCCCACGCGGCTATGGGACTGGCCCGGATATCCGTGGCAGTATTTCATGGCGTTTGACTTTGGTGGCTATGCATCAAACCTTGTGGCGGTGCTGCCGCTGACCCTGTATTTTTTCCTGACCGATTTCTTTTCGGCCACGGCAACCCTGATGGCCGTGGCGGGCCGGCCGCCCCTGCGCACGCCCGACGGGCAGATCCCGCATGCGCGCCGGGCCTTTATCGGCGATGCCATGACCGCCATGCTGAGCGCGGTTCTGGGCACATCCACCGCCGGTGTCTATCTTGAATCGTCTGCCGGGATTGAAAGTGGCGGCCGGACCGGCCTGACGGGCGTGGTCATTGCCTTCCTGTTCTTCATCTGCCTGTTCCTGTGGCCGCTTTTCACCATCATCCCGGCGCAGGCCACGGCCCCGGCGCTGGTCATGGTCGGCCTGATGATGCTGCGCGGCATTGCGGAACTGGACACGGGCCGCCCGGAAAACTGGCTGCCGCCCCTGCTGATTACCGTCATCATCGCCACGACCACCAATCTCATGATCGCACTGGCCAGTGGCTGCCTGGTCCATACGCTGGTGGTGGCGGCACAGCGGCAGTGGCGGCGCCTTTCTCCCATCCTGCTGGGGCTGGATGCAACGCTGCTACTGTACCTGGTCCTCCAGACCCATATCCATAAATGACCGGCCACCATCAGGGGCCGGGAAGGGCGCGGGACAGCGTGACCGCGCGCGCCGCCAGCCCTGCCGGCATCGTTTCATTTCCATGACAATCCTGTATGCTGCATGGCGCAACAGGACCATAAGGGCTTCCTTACCATGACGTCTGCTTCTGATACCTTTATTGAAGCGCTGCCCAAGGCCGAGCTTCACGTCCATCTGGAAGGCACGCTTGAACCGGGGCTGAAAATCGTCCTGGCCCGCCGTCATGGCCACCCGCTGCAAAACCGGACGGAAGAGGAAATCCGTTCCGGTTACAGCTTCCATGACCTGCCATCCTTCCTTGCCCTGTATTACGAAGGCATGGAACTGCTCAATACGGAGCAGGATTTCTATGACCTGTGCTATGCCTACCTGAAGAAGGTTGCCTCGCAGAACGTTCTCTATACGGAAATGTTCTTCGACCCCCAGCTTCATACCCGTCGCGGCGTTCCCTTCAGGACGGTCATCACCGGCCTGGGCCGCGCACGCAGGGATGCGGAAAAGGATTTTGGCATCCATTCGCAGCTTGTCATGTGCTTCATCCGGGAAATGAGTGCTGAATCAGCGGATGAAACCTTTACACAGGCGCTGCCCTATCTGTCCGAAATTGTTGGTGTCGGGCTGGATTCCGATGAAAAGGGCAATCCGCCCGCCAAATTCGCGCATGTCTTCCAGCGCGCCCGCGATGCCGGGCTGCATGTGACGATGCATTGCGACATTGATCAGGAAAACACGCATGAACATATCCGCCAGGCGCTGGAGGATCTGGGCAGCGAGCGGCTTGACCATGGCCTGAACGTGCTTGAAAGGCCGGAACTGCTGAAGCAGGCGCGGGAACGACGCATCCCGTTTACGGTCTGTCCGTTCCCCAACATGGCGATCCGCCCCGGCAGTAACGAAAAGGACATCCGCGCCCTGCTGGATGCCGGGCTGACCATTACGATCAATTCCGATGACCCGGGATACATGCAGAGTGTCTATATAACCGAAGCCATGAAGATGGCGCGTGACGGCGCGCAGCTGACACCGGAGGAACTGCTGGCCATCAGCCGCAATGCCTTCAACGCCGCCTGGATCGGGGAGGGGGAACGCAGCACCTATCTGGACCGGCTGGATGCGTTTGCCCGGCAGCAGGGGCTTATGGTGCCTGCCGCGTAAGGCAGGACCGCCGGCAGGGCCAGAGGATCGCATGGCCCTGTACCGGATGGGTGCCCTGACGGTCTTCGCCCTTGCCGGGTTCAACCTGCTGTCCCCGCTTTTCGTGGCGCGGTCCCATACTGCCATGCAGTTTACGGCACGACCGACGTGGTGGGCAGGAACTCCGTCGTAAACGCCTCCTTCCATACAGCCGCGTCAGCGATCTGGCCCGTATCCGCCATCATGCGCGCGGTGGCCTGCCAGCGTGCCGCAGTCATGATGCCAAGCCCGCCCTGCACGGCATCACCGGAAAAGCAGGCATTGCTCCGGCGCAGCGCATCACGCGCACAGGCAACATGTGCTGCGTCCAGCAGGCGGTTTTCGCGCATTATGGCATTATTGCCGGGTGTCGGGTCCCCAAGCAGGTAATCACGGTATCCCTCCATGCTGACCTTCAAAAAGGCACGCAGCCGTCCGGCATCCTGTGTCAGCGTGTCGTCACGCGTAACAATCGTGCCCGAATAGGGCGGATAGCCGTAATCCGCCAGGGTAAAGAAGCGGAATGGCACGTTGCGCCGCTGCAGGTCACACGGTTCGGCCGTGAGAATGGCCTGGATGGCAACGGACGGATCAATGACGAATGGCTGCAGGTTATAGGCGTAAGGCCGCACCTGGTTGTCCGAAAAACCGAAGCGCTGCTTCATCCACGGCCAGTAGGCCGCCATGGAGGAGGGAGCGAGCAGCAGGGTACGCGTACGCAGTTCCTCCGGCTGGTTCACATCGGTATGGGCGATCAGTCCCTCAAGGTCCTGCTGGAAGATGGCCGCGACCGCTTTTACCGGCAGCCCCTTCGCACGCTGGAGGATAACCTGCGTATCAAAACCGATAATGGCATCCACCGCACCCGAAAGCAGCATCTGGGGCGCATTGAGCTGCGGTGAGCCGCTGCGGATCTGTATATCCAGACCTGCACGCCGGTACAGGCCCGTCTCCCGTGCCTGGTAAAACCCGCCCTGATCGGGCTGCGCGTACCAGTTGGTCATCAGCGTGAAGGGCCGGGTGCCCGCGCGCGCACCGACATAAGGCATGGCCAGGGCGGCCCCTGCGCCCATGCAGCCTGTCATGACAAGGGCACGACGAGAAATTTTTTGTCCGTACACGATCTTTTTCACCTGCCATGCATGCGCTGCGTTATCGTAACGTATAAATAACAAAAAACATCTTGATAAGGTCATGAATATGCTTGCCACACAGGAACCACGACTGCGGGATTTCTGGTACTGCCTCTTCCCCATGCATGAACTGTCCGATGCACCGCGTGCCTTCCGCCTTCTGGGGCAGGATATTGTGGTCTGGCGCGACGAAGATGGCAGGCCGCATGCGGTCATTGACCGCTGCCCGCATCGCAGCGCCCGCCTGTCTGGCGGAACGGTGGAGGAGGGACGCATTGTCTGCCCCTATCATGGGTGGGCCTTCCGCGGGGACGGGCGGTGCGTCTCAGTGCCGCAGAGTGTAACCAATGCCGGCCCCCAGTTTGGCGTGAAGGCACTGCATTGCACCGAGCGCTACGGACAGGTCTGGGTCTGCCCGGGCGAGCCCGCCTTCGATCTGCCCCATGTTCCCCACTTCGAAAAACCGGGATATCGCCAGATTTTCGAATTTTCGGAAGACTGGGCCTGTTCCGCGCAGCGCATCATAGAAAATGAATTCGATACGGCGCATTTCTCATTCGTGCACAAGGGCAGCTTTGGCGACAGCGATCCCGCCCCGGCCCGCACGGATATTACCGAGACCGAAACCGGTTTTGTGGCGGAACTGCATTTTGCCGTCCGCAATCCCGAGGATATGCGCGATGCATTGCAGATGCACGATGACAATACGGTCCGTAACGTCATCTCCCGCTTCATCATGCCCTTTTACCAGATTGCCGAGATCAATTACCCCAACGGCCTGACCAATGTCCTTGTCACCTGGCTGACACCGGTTGACGATGGCACGACACGCTTCAACCAGTTCGTGATGCGCAACGACCGGGAGGAGGACGTTCCCGCATCACAGGTCCGGGCCTTTGACCGGCGTATCACAAGTGAAGACCGCCAGGTCCTGGAACTGACCGACCCGATGGTTCCGCTTGATACATCGGAAGGGGTCGAGATCCACATGGCCAGTGACAAGCCCGGCCTGATCATGCGCCGCCGCATGCGCGAATTCCTGCATGGCGGGAAAAAGGCATAAAACCCGGACTGCCGGGGCCTGTCATGCCGGAACCACAGGGCAGGGGGTGGCTGCGGCACAAGCAGCAGCAGCGAGGCATGCCACCATACCATGCCGTGTACCGCAGAACCCACGGTCCAGCACCCGACCCGGCCGCGCCGCCATGCCTTCCTTACGGGAACGCCGGGGGAATGCCCGTGGAAAAGATGGGGGCCAACCGGCCGCCGGATGAAAGGCGGGCGGATATTGATGTCCGTTGGCCCTGCCCGCAGTGGCGGCCTGCGCTTTTTTTACGCCCCTGGCGGCACGCGGGGCATGCGGTTCAGGGTATGGCGCTGTATGAGCCGGAAGGGCAGCGGGCGGGTCGGTGGCAAAGGACGGCCCGCCATGACGCACAGCAACCGTCGTGCCGCCTGTTCACCCATTGTACCAAAAGGCAGGTGGATGGTTGCCAGCGGTGGATCAACGAACTGGCTCATGACCGTATCGCCGCACCCGACAATGCTGATATCCTGCGGAATGCGCAGGCCGCGCCTGCGACATTCCATGATGGTCCCGATGGCCAGGATATCGCCGGTGCAGGCAATGGCCGTCAGGCCGCGCACCCGGTCCAGCAGGGTGCGTGCCGCGCGCCTGCTGGATGCGGCCTGATAATCGGCCGTTTCCATTATGTGGCCCGCTCCATGCGGCAGTCCGTGATGTTCCAGGCGCTGTATTGCCCCACGCAGGCGTTCTGCGATGGGCAGCGTATTTTCCACCGGGCCGGTCAGGATTCCGATGGTGCGATGCCCGCGCATGACAAGCGCGTCGATCACCGTGGCCATTGCCGCAGCATCCTGCATGGCAACGGATAGCGCGCCCGCACAGGCGGCCGGATCATCCTGCGTTGCCAGCACCACCCCGCGTGAGGCCAGCAGGCCAAGGGTTGCGGGCAGGTGATGCGAGCCGGTCAGGATCATGCCATCAACGCCACGTTCGATCATCATGCGCACCTGTTCCAGCTCACGTTCCGGCGCGCGCTGCGAACAGGCGACCAGCAGCCCGTAACCTGCATCGCGCAATGTCGCCTCGATCGCCGCGATGGATGGCGCGAACAGGGGGTTGGACAGGGTTGGCACCACCAGCCCGACGGTTCGTGTCTTCTGGCGCACCAGCGCGCGCGCCGCATTGTTGGGAATGTAGGAGAACCGCTCCAGCACCGCCTGCACCGCCGCGGCATAAGCGGGTGATACGCCACAGGTACGATTGATCACGCGCGAGGCAGTGGAAACCGACACCCCGGCCAGGCGCGCCACGTCACGCAGCGTGATTTCGGCCCCCGGCGGTGGGACGGGGCTGTCGGTCGGGTCCGTCATGGGGCGGGTTGCGGTGGGGTATCCGCCGTGGCCGGATGGTCCTCGGGGCGGAATTTCTGCACGGTCCGGAAACGGCTTACCAGATAGTCACCGGACAGGATCGGTTCATGACGTGGCGGGTTGCCGGCAGGGCGGCACGTGGGCAGGCAGGTGACAGGGGTGGTGTAATCCAGGTTGAAGAACATCGGGATCGAATACCGTTCCCGCCCGGTGCGGTTGACCACCCGATGCGGGTTGGAGACATACAGGTCATTAGTCCAGCGCTGGAACAGATCACCGATATTGACGACCAGCGTATCCTCCACAAACGGGGCCGCAATCCATTCGCCATCGCGCTTGCGCAGTTCCAGCCCCCCGATCGGGTCCTGCGCCAGCAGGGTGAACATGCCGTAATCGGTATGGGGGGCCACGCCGAAGGCATTGTCCGGCGATATGGCGGGCTGGGGCGGGTAGTGGAAAAGCCGCATCTGGACCATCGGTTTCCTGATATACGGCAGGAAGAAGCCTTCATCCAGACGGAGTGCCGTGGCGATCAGGCGCAGCATCCGCTCTCCCAGCGCGCGCGCCTGGCCAAAATAGGCATCGACCGCCGCACGCAGCCAGGGCAGGTCCTCCGGCCACTGGTTGGGCGCATGCAGCGGCAGCCGGGCCATGACATCAGGATCATCGGGGGGAAGGTCCACGCCAATCTCATAACTTTCCTTGAGATCGGCAACAAAACCGGGATGCTGGTTGATCCCCTGCGGCATGAAGCCGCGCCGGTAGACCGGGTGCATGAGATGGGCCATGCGTTCCGCTTCCGGTAGTGCAAAGTACCGTCGCGTTGCCGCAAAGACGTCCCTGAGCACCTGCGGGTCGATGCCATGATTGGCAATGTAGAAAAAACCGGTTTCACGACAGGCTTCATCCAGCTTTGCCGCCAGGGCCTCCAGCGGCTGGCCATGGGTCAGCGGTGCAAGGTCCAGCACGGGCACTTCCTCGCGGCTGGCGGCACGTACGGCGTTGATCATGGGAACATATCCTGATGCAGGGAAGGGAAAGGCACCATCACAGTCCGGGCAGCGGATCGGCCTGGCCCGCCGTCCAGAACAGCACACGGCGGCGGACCAGACCGACAGCCAGGTGCAGGCATATGCCGATAAGGCAGAGGACCAGCAGGATCGAGAAGACCCCCGCCATGTCGAAGGAAAAATTCATCTGCAGGATCAGGTACCCCAGCCCGGCGCGCGCGCCGACGAACTCCCCGACAATGGCACCGATAACCGACAGCACCGCCGCGACATCAAGCCCGGCGAAGATATAGGGAAGTGCCTGCGGAAACCGTGCCATGCAAAAGATCTGCCATTGTGTGGCAGTGCAGGCGCGCAGCATTTCCATCTGTTCACGCGGGGTTGCCTGCAGCCCCACGATGGTATTCGACAGGGCGGGAAAGAACGCGATCGTAGCCGTGATGACAATTTTCGACGACAGCCCGTACCCCAGCCAGATGACCAGGATCGGTGCAATGGCAACCTTCGGTATGGTCTGGGCCGCGACCAGATAGGGGTAGAACACTTGTTCGAGAAAACGCGACTGCCCGATCAGCACACCCAGCCCGATGCCCACGATGGCCCCGATGCCGAACCCGGCCAGGATTTCCTCGCAGGTTACAAGAAAGTGGGGCCACAGCGTGCCCGAGCGGATCTCCAGCCACAGGGCCTGCACCACCGCGCTGGGTGCGGGCAGGACGATTGCGGGAACATGCAGTGCGCGCACCGCGCCTTCCCAGGCAGCCAGCAAAACCAGCAATACAACGGGCGAAAGGGCACGGGGACTGGAGAAGACAGCGGTCAGGGCACGCGGCGTGGCCATCAGTCAATTTCTCCACGGCTGTTGAAATGGCTCCGGATACGGCGGACATGGGCCCCGAACGCGGGGGTGGAGAACATGTCCAGCCGCCGCGGGCGGGGCAGGTCGATAGGGTAGTTCGCAACAATGCGCCCCGGTCGCGCGGCCATGACCACGACCTGATCAGCCAGGAACACGGCTTCGGGAATGCTGTGCGTGATCAGCAGGACGGTGGCATCCTTTTCGTGCCATATGCGCAGCAGTTCGAGATTCATGGTCTCGCGTGTCATGGCGTCCAGCGCGCCGAAGGGTTCGTCCATCAGCAGCAGGGACGGATTATGGACCAGCGCGCGGCACAGCCCGACGCGCTGCTGCATGCCCCCTGACAGTTCGCCGGGATAACGGTGGGCGAAATCGCTCAGGCCGACCATGTCCAGAAGATCACGGGCACGCGCGCGCGCATCATCGGCGGGCAGTTTCTGTACCTCGGCCGGAACCATGACATTGGACAGGATATTGCGCCACGGCAGCAGCACCGGGGACTGGAAGACAACCCCGACGTCCCGGCTGGGGCCATCAAGGCGCCTGCCGGCAATCTCGATCGTGCCTGACCCGGCTGGCATGACCCCGGCAAGGATGCGCAGGAGCGTACTCTTGCCACAGCCGCTGGGTCCGACCACACAGGTGAACTGACCCCTGCCGATCGACAGGTCTATACCGTCCAGCGCCTGTACGGGCAGGCCATCCGCCCCCGCATAGGTCTTGCCCAGCCCGGCAATGTGGACCAGCGGGTGGCCGGCAGCGCATGGCCCCGTCATGGAATCGTGCATCGTGCGGCCTGCTCGCGTATGGCGGCGGCATCGAAATCATTGACGCGCCGCATGTAGTCAGGAATCCGGACCATGTAATCGGTAGCCGGAATGGTGCCCGGAATCAGCCCCGCATCATGGAGCAGGGTCTGCAGTCTTTCGAAGCCCGCCGGTTGTGCCTCCCCCCAGTTCTGGCCACCATTCAGCACGAATGCATTGTGCTGGCTGGCAAGTTCCGCAGTAAGCGAATGCAGGCCCCAGCGCAGCTGCGTTTCATCATCAAGATTGGTTCCACGCGCCTCCGGATGGTCGTGCCAGAACCACCGCAGGGCGCAGGTTGGATTGGCCTCGGCAAAGACGGTGGCCATTGCCATGCCGCGTGCGATCGCAACAACCATGTCAGGGTCGGCGGCAACCGTATCCTTCATAACGGATAGCGAGAAATCGGGATATGTCGGCCAGTCCGGTGGCGTGATGTGGCGCAGCTTCAGCCCCACGTTGTCAAACTGCGCCATGGGGGCCGCCCAGTAGAGCAGGGCATCCACCTGTCCATGCCCCAGCGCCTGGACGGGTGGCGCACCCAGTCCCAGCGGGATAAGCGATACATCCGTAGCGGGATTGAGGCCATTCTGCCGCAGGTAACTGTTCAGCAGCAGGATGCCCCCCGTGGCCAGGCTGAACACGCCGATTGTCTTGCCCTTCAGGTCCGTGGCCGTCCGGATCGGGGAATCCGCCGGGACGGCAATGGACCAGTCCGTCGCGGCATTTTCCATCGCCACACGCACGCCCAGGCCATGCGTGGTATCCGCCTGCACAATGACGCTGGCATTGACCTGCGCAAACTGCGCGTTGCCCGATACCATCTGCTGCAACGCCTGCTGGGATGCGCCCACGGGCTCGACCTGCACGTCGTATCCGGCGGATTTCCAGTAGCCCAGGCTCTGGGGCAGGGTCAGCATCGGGTAGTCGGCGTTCAGCACCGCCGTGCCAACCGCAATCGTGACATGACGCGGGCTGGCGGCACAGGCGGGCGCGACCGTGGCAAAGGGCAGGAACACGGCAGTCAGATAATGCAGGAGACGCGATAACGGGGGCATAAGGGACTCCGGACCGGATACCGTCGAACGGGACTGTCGGAATTTTGTCTCTTTTCGTTCCAGTAAAGTAATAATATAAGTATGAGAACGCTTTCAGCAACCCGAAAAATGACCTGCGACACGGATCTACATAAAAACGCAAAGGCGATGGAAAACCGCGCTCCATGGTTTCCGTCAGTCCCGCCGCCTGGAGAACCCATGACGATGATCGATGTCTCCCGACTGCCTAAAGCCGAGCTGCATGTGCATCTCGAGGGTTCGCTCGAACCTGAAATGTTGCTGGAACTGGCCGCGCGCAATGGCGTGGACATCCCGTTCCACTCCGAGGAGGAGGCACGCGCGGCCTGCCATTTTACCGATCTCCAGTCTTTCCTGAACCTTTATTATGCCGGGCTGCGGGTGCTGCGCACGCCGCGCGACTTTGCCGAAGTGACCCATGCCTATCTCACACGCGCGCATGCCGACCGCGTGCGGCATGCCGAAATCTATTTCAGCCCCCAGGGGCATCTGCGTCGCGGCATTGCGTTTGCCGACATGATGGAAGGCGTGATCGAAGGCATGACCGCCGCCCGCGCCGACATGGGCATCAGTTCCGGCCTCATACTCGGCCTGCAACGCCAGTATGCGGAAGACGAAGGCTTTGAAGTCCTGGACCTTGCCCGGCCATACCGGCAGCATGTGCTTGCCCTGGGGCTGGGTGGCCCCGAAATTGGCAATCCACCCGAAAAATTCACGCGCGTCTTTGCCGAAGCCCGCCGCCGGGGGTGGCATACCGTGGCGCATGCGGGTGAAGAAGGGGATGCGGGCTATGTGCGCCAGGCCATGGACCTGCTGCATGTCGATCGCATCGACCATGGCGTACGATGTGCGGAAGACCCGGCCCTGGTCCGCACCATAGCCGAACGCGGCATTACGCTGACCGTATGCCCGCTATCCAATGTCTGCCTGCGGGTCTTTCCCGACATTGCCGCCCATAATCTGGGCACATTGCTGCGCGCGGGCGTGAAGGTGACGATAAACTCTGATGATCCGCCCTATTTTGGCGGCTACATTGACGACAATTTCAGGGCCTGCCAGACGGGAATCGGCCTGTCCGATGCGGACATCATTACGGTCGCGCGCAATGGATTCACGGGGTCGTTCCTGCCCGCGGAAGAGGTGGCCGTCCATCTCGCGGAACTGGATGGCGCCGTGCGGGAATGGCAGGCAGGGGCGATGGACGCATGACGGGCGGCCCGCTCCGGCTCTATGAACTGCCGCTATCGGGAAACTGCTGGAAAATCCGGCTCTGTCTGGCTGAACGGGGCCTGCCTTATGAACGTGTGACCATAAGGGACCCGGAACGCACCTTCGCCGATGCCGCCTTCCGTCGTCTCTCTCCCCTGGGCCGTGTTCCCGTGCTGGTCTGCCCCGATGGAACGGCCTTGTGGGAATCAGGCGCGATCCTGACATGGCTTGCCGAAAACACGCCGCTGCTGCCCCGCGATGCGACCCGGCGCGCCCAGGTCATGGCATGGCTGTTCTGGGAACAGGCTGACCTGTCTCCCGCCCTGGCCCTGCCGCGTTTCTTCCGGCGGAATGGAACGGAAAAGGCCAATGCGGAGCGCATGCGTGCGCTACAGGAAAAAGGCCGTGCCTGCCTGGAATTTCTCGATACGTACCTGTCACGACAGGATTATCTGTACGGCGCGGCCTACACGCTTGCTGACCTGGCATGCCACGTCTATGTCATGCTCTCGCCCGAAGGCGGGCAGGATCTGGCGCCGTTTCCAGCGGTCCGGGCGTGGCTGGAGCGCATTGCCGCGCGACGGGCATGGGAGCCGCTGCTGCCGGCGGGCTGACATGGGCGCCGCCATGGTTGCATCCAGTGTTTTCATCCACTGCACCGTCATTGCCGCGCACGGCCCCGATGGCAGTCGGGCCTTCACGCAAGGGGCAGTCAGTATGATCGTGCCAGCCCGAAAGGTGTAAGGGCTGCGGCTTCTCCCAGTGAAAAGGACAGTTCCACGCCCCCCGACAGGCTGTACGCAACCCTCGGATCAGGCTGCGTGATGGTGTACACCTGCTGGTCTGGATGGAAGATGAAGGCGGCGAATGGCGCAAGCCTTACCCCGGCAAACAGGTGGGCGCTGTAATCAAGTTCAAGTGTTTCCTCATGCGGAACCATGTGCCCGGTCCGGCCAGATGCCATGATTTCGTCATTCAGATAACCCGTGGCGTTCCTGTTGAGCCGGTGCCCCGTGGCCTTGAACGCCAGGAAATCATATGGGCGGCCTGAAAACGGGCCGTTGCACACAAAGCCCAGCAGGAAATAGTCCTTCTGCAACGAGTGACCGGACGTATCGACAACCAGGCCACCAAACACCGTCACCTGCCGCGGGCCGCCACGTTGCCAGACCGTCTGTTCGAACTGGGCGTAGATGCCGCTCTGGCCGGAGTACATGCGGGCCGGGGCATGGGTAAAGGCAATCCTGCCGCCATGCACATCATAGCGGTAATCGGCAACCGGGCTGGTATCTTCATAAGCGCCTATGTCATACCGTCCGGGCAGGCGGGTCTTGTGCCCCGTCTCATATCCTGCTTCCACCATGATATGCACCCCAGTCGCGGTATTGAGCGACCAGCCGGAACCCCAGGGAAAGCCACCACTGTAATACTGTTCCGGATTGGACTCTTCGGCACCAAGGCGGAAATAGCTATGACGGGATGGAATGGCCGTTACTTCACCCGCCCAGACCGATACCGGCCAGAAGGGTGCCTCGGAATTACTGGACCATGTAACCGGGTCAAGGTTGGCGCACATACCGAGCTGAAACAGGCAGTACAGGCGTGATGTTGCAAAGAATGACGCAAGCTGCATCCTTCCGGCGCTGAACCGTAACCGGTCGTGGAACAGATGCTGCTCGATTTCCAGCTGCGTCAGGCGTGTCTGGTTGTCCGGCCCGCTGCCATGAAAATAGGATGCGCCGGAACCGGCCATGTCATTGACACCCTGCGGATTGCCGCCAAAGCGGGAATCCAGCGCAAAACGGATAACCGTTCCAGACAGGCCAGCAATCCGGTCCATGTCCAGATCCGCGCCAAAATAGGCTTCATGAAAAACGATCGTTTCCTTTTTCATTCCCCCCGCAGCATTGCCATACAGGGTATCGTCAAAAAATGCCTTTGGGTAGATCCCTGATTTTATTAGATTCTTACCGATATTGGACACGGTTTCGGGTAAGATTCCCGCATAACTCCCTTCCGCATGGCCGGCCTGGGAAAAAAGCGGTGCCATAAAAGACATTACGATCAGGGCCGGATAGGTGCGCATTATAAAATACTTCTGAAGATACACTATATTCTAACATAATGGCTGCCTATCCAGACCGACCAGTCATTAGATCCGCCTGGAAAGTAGAACCGTTCCGTAACAAAAACAATGATTTTTGCCCGGCTGCAATCCTGCGTCCGGGCATATCTGCATTAATGGCCCGGTCCGCGCTGCCGCGCGCAAGGCCATGTTTTGATGCGGTCAGACAAGGGGCAGGGGTTGTGCCCCCGTCCGTGCCGCTGCACCCGGACCAGACGCGCGCATGCAACGCCGGTTCTGGCCAAAAACTTCCCTGTACTTACTGGATATGTTCCTGGCATATGTTCCTGGCAGGTTTTTCAAACAGTCTCCAGATGGATTGCGATGCCCTGGTTACCATCGACTAATGCTGGGGCGATCCCGGTCGCGCATACGGATGCCTATCTAACCGCCCGTCTATTCTTTCCATGAAAATCATGGACCTGATGCCCCGCATCGTCGCATCATGCCTTGCAGAAAACCGATCAGAAATCCCAAGTCTGGGTCAGGCTGTTCCGCCGGGCCATAATATATCCAAACAGAAGGTCTTTACTTGAATGTGGGCAGGCTTCATGAAATCAGGGTTCCGTACGTTCAGATACATGGCAGTCTTGCTTGCCACGACAGTGCCGGTGCACGGGGCGCGGGCGCAGGCTGCAAAAATTCCCGTGCGTGTCGTGGTGGTCACGACATTCGAGATTGGCAATGACGAGGGCGACCAGCCGGGAGAATTCCAGCACTGGGTCGAAAAACTGCCGCTGCCGCAGGTCCTGCCATTTCCGGGGCGGTACCGTCGGCTGCGCTATAACCCGGACCTGCACGTACTGGGTGTCGTGACCGGAGAAGGCCCGACACGCATGGCGGCAACGATTACGGCACTGGGTGATGACCCGCGCTTTGATTTGACGCACGCCTATTTTCTTCTTGCCGGTATTGGCGGTATCGATCCGAATACAGGATCGGTCGGATCAGCGGTGTGGGCACCCCATGTCGTAAGCGGCGATGTGGGCCATGCCATAGACCCGCGCGAGATACCCGCCGACTGGCCCAACGGTTTTACCCCGATACAGGGCACCCGCCCTGATCCCCAGCCCATGCCGCCAGCGAATTCCTACTGGGGTGACAATCTTTTCACCCTCAGACCGTCACTGGTGCAGTGGGCCTATGCACAGACCAAAAACGTGCATCTGGCCGACACGCCGCAACTGGCCGCCATGCGGGAACGCTACGGCACCTTTCCATCAGCAGGGAAGCCGCCCTCCGTTGATCTGGGCGACACGATGGCGGCCGGTATTTTCTGGGTAGGGGGCAGGATGAATTCCTGGGCGGAAGGCTGGGTCCATTACTGGACCAAAGGCAAGGGCCGCTTTGTCACGACGGCGGAAGAAGATGCGGGCTTCATGGAAGCCCTGGGTTTTCTTGCCGATGCAGGAAAGGTCGATCTGAACCGCGTTCTCGTGCTGCGCACGGCAAGCAATTTCGACATGCCGCCAGCCGGAGAGACGCCGGCCCAGCTCCTTGCGGCTGAAGCTGATGAAAAGGGATTTTCCGGCTTTGATCCCTCGGTCGAGGCCGCTTACACGGTCGGCAGCGTTGTGGTCCGCAAGCTTGCGGACCACTGGAACCTTTATGAAAGTCGGGTTCCATAACCGCCATCCATATACAAAATGAACCGGACGGATGGGGATGTTTCCCATCCGTCCGGTTTTTTAAAAAACGCCTGATCAGGCCATTGTTTCCTGCCGTCAGAAACCGGTGGAAACCGTGACCATGGCGGCAAAGGTACTGGCTACATAATAGGCTGGCGAGTTCTGCGCGACTGTCTGGCCATTGGCCGCCGTTGTCTGATAGGCGTTAGTGGTAATGGCTTCCACACCTGACAGGTAATGGAAATCACCCAGATTGTAGATGTTCAGAGGTGGTCCCCATTTTTCGGACAGGGCGATAAGCTATCATCTGGCCTGAACGAGGACGGGTTTTATGGGCAAGGTTACGCGGAAACGGTATGCGGCAGAGTTCAAGTCACGGGTTGCGCTGGAGGCGATCCGTGGGGAACTGACGCTGGCGGAACTGGCTTCGAAACATGGCGTGCATCAGACGATGATCGCCCAATGGAAGCGCCAGGCGATCGAAGGCATGGCAAGCCTTTTTTCTGGTAAGTCAGTAACGGAACCTTCAGTCAGCCCTGCTGATGTAGAGAAACTGCACGCCAAGATCGGCCAGTTGCTGGTGGAACGGGATTTTTTGCGGGATGCCTCTGCTCGGTTGGGCGTGATCAGAGGCGGCAGATGATTGACCCGAAGAGAGCATGCCTGCCGATAATCCGGCAATGCACGCTGCTGCAACTCAACCGGTCGGGCGTCTACTATCGGCCTGTGCCACAGAGCGAAGCCAATCTGGAGCTGATGCGGCTGATCGACGCCCAGTTCCTGGAAACGCCGTATTATGGCTCACGGCAGATGACATGGCATCTGCGCCGCCAGGGACATGAAGTGGGCCGCAAGCGGGTCCGGCGGCTCATGGCGATCATGGGCCTGCGGGCGATCTACCAGAAGCCGCGCACGACCGTGCCCCATCCGGAGCATCGGAAATATCCATATCTGCTACGGGATCTGGTCATCAATCGGCCTGACCAGGTCTGGTGTTCCGATATCACATATATTCCCATGAAACGGGGATTTCTCTATCTCGTGGCGATCATGGACTGGTTCACGCGCAAGGTCCTGTCCT
>NZ_NKTZ01000014.1 GCF_003207855.1 Komagataeibacter rhaeticus
GCTCGACCGCGTGCGCTTCCGCCCCATGACCCTGCCCGACCGCTTCATCGATCATAACACCCAGGATGCCCAGTATATCGAGGCAGGGCTGGATGCGGCATCGATCGTAAAGACGGCCCTGTCCGCCCTTGGCCTGCCGCAGTCGCGGCAGATGGCCTGAGCACATCCGGGGCCGGTAGCGCTCATGGCAAAACGTCGCGTTGACCAGATGCTGGTGGACCGGGGGCTGGTGGAAACCCGCACCCGGGCACAGGCGCTTATCATGGCGGGGCTGGTCCACACACCGGACCGGCGCATTGCCAAGGCGGGCGAACAGATTGCCGAGGACACGCCGCTTACGCTCAAGGGGCAGGACCATCCGTGGGTCTCACGCGGGGGGATCAAGCTGGCGCATGGGCTGGAGCATTTCGGCCTCTCGCCAGCGGGCCTGACCTGTCTTGATGTCGGGGCCTCGACCGGCGGGTTTACCGATGTGCTGCTGCATGAAGGCGCCGCGAAGGTCTATGCGGTGGATGTGGGCCACGGCCAGCTTGCCTGGAAGCTGCGCAGTAATACCGAACAGGTCGTGGTGCTGGAAAAGTGCAATGCGCGCGCGCTGGACGCCACCCTCATCCCCGACCCGATCGGCGCGCTGGTCTGTGACGCAAGCTTCATCGGCCTGCGTACCGTCCTGCCCGCAGGGCTGGACCTGTGCGTACCGGGCGCGTGGGCCATCGCGCTGATCAAGCCGCAGTTCGAGGCCGGGCGTGACGCCGTGGGTGCGAAGGGCGTGGTACGCGACCCGGCGGTGCATGGGGCCGTGTGCGAGATGATCCGCCAATGGTGGGCGGAGCTGCCCGGCTGGACCGTGCTAGGTATCGACCCCAGCCCCATCACCGGGCCGGAAGGCAACCGGGAATTCCTGATCGCCGCCCGCAGGGACGGGTGATCGGCAGTCGCATCCCCTGCCCGCGCTGTGATACACAGGCAGGACGGAGCGGCTGGCAACGCCCCTTCCCCCCTTTGAACGACATGAAGAACATAGGCAGCACCGGTATGTCCTCCGCAGCCCCCTCCCCTTCCCGCTCACGTGACGGGACGGCGGCCACCCTCCTTAATGATGAGGAACGCGCGCGCATCCGGGCCAAGTCGGCCCAGTTCGCGCCCCCCACGGCCGCCATGCCCGATGGCAGGCGTGACCTGGTTGGCCTGTCGCGTGAGGAACTGACGGACATCATGGTCGAGATTGGCGAAAAGCCATTCCGCACCAAGCAGTTGTGGCACTGGATCTACCATCAGGGCGCCACCGACTTCTCACGCATGAGTTCGATCGCGCGCCCGTTGCAGGAAAAGCTGGCCGAGCGTTTCGTGGTGGGTCGACCCGGCGTGGTGACCGAACAGACATCACAGGATTCCACGCGCAAATTCCTCTTCCGCTTCCGTGACGGGCAGGAGGCGGAGACCGTCTACATCCCCGACCGGCAGGAAGACCGGGGGGCGGTGTGCATATCCTCACAGGTGGGGTGCACGCTGTCCTGCACCTTCTGCCATACCGGTACGCAGGCTCTGGTGCGCAACCTGGGGGCTGCCGAAATCGTGGGCCAGTTCATGGCCGCGCGCGACAGCTATGGCGAATGGCCCAGCCCCAAGGGCGACACGCCGCGCCTTCTGTCCACCATCGTGCTGATGGGCATGGGGGAGCCGCTGTACAATTACGACAACGTGGCCAAGGCCATGCGCATCATCATGGATGGCGAGGGCATCGGGCTTTCGCGCCGGCGCATCACGCTCTCCACCTCCGGCGTGGTGCCGATGATGGACCAGTGCGGGGCGGAGCTTGGCATCAACCTGGCGGTGTCGCTGCACGCGGTGCGCGATGACCTGCGTGACGAGATCGTGCCGCTGAACCGCAAATACCCCATCAGGGACGTCATTGCCGCCTGCCGCCGCTACCCTGCCGCCAGCAATGCCCGCCGCATCACGTTTGAATACATCATGCTGCGCGGCATCAATGACAGCGAGGCCGATGCGCGTGAACTGGTGCGCCTGATTTCGGGCATACCGGCCAAGGTCAACCTGATCCCGTTCAACCCGTGGCCGGGCAGCAGCTACCGGCCATCAACGCGCGAACAGCTTGAACGGTTTGCGAATATCGTGATGGATGCGGGCTTTGCCTCCCCCATCCGCATGCCGCGCGGGCGCGACATCCTGGCCGCGTGCGGGCAGCTGCGCACCGAAAGCCAGCGCCTGCGCCGCGCCAGCCGCCCCGATGCGCCGGCCGATGCCGTGGAGTGAGCTTAAAATTCCGCCCATCACTTCTGGTCGCCCGCGCCGTGGGATGCTAGGAGGACAGGCCGCCGGTTGACCCGGCAAAGTCGCGTCAAAAGTTTTATCGACAGGAGCGTTCTCCCATGGCCGCCAGGGATGTCAAGAAGGTCGTGCTCGCATATTCGGGCGGTCTTGATACTTCAGTGATTCTGCGCTGGTTGCAGACCACCTATAATTGCGAGGTCGTGACGTTTACGGCCGATCTCGGTCAGGGCGAGGAACTGGAACCCGCCCGCCGCAAGGCCGAGATGTTCGGCGTAAAGGAAATCTTTGTCGAGGACCTGCGCGAGACCTTCGTCAAGGACTTCGTCTTCCCCATGTTCCGCGCCAACGCGCTGTACGAGGGGCAGTACCTGCTGGGCACGTCCATCGCGCGCCCCCTGATCGCCCAGCGCCAGATCGAGATTGCCGAACAGGTCGGCGCCGACGCCGTGGCCCACGGCGCCACCGGCAAGGGCAATGACCAGGTGCGTTTTGAACTGGCCTATTACGCGCTCAAGCCCGATATCACGGTCATCGCGCCCTGGCGTGAATGGGACCTGACATCGCGCACCCGCCTGCTGGCCTTTGCCGAGGAACACCAGATCCCCATCGCGAAGGACAAGCGCGGGGAAGCCCCGTTCTCGGTTGACGCGAACCTGCTGCACTCCTCCTCCGAAGGCAAGCTGCTGGAAGACCCGGCAGTCGGCCCCGAGGAAATCGTGTTCCAGCGCACCATCTCGCCCGAAGCAGCACCGGACAAGGCCACCGAAATCACCATCGATTTCGTATCGGGCGACCCGGTGGCGATCAATGGCGTGGCCATGTCGCCCGCAACACTGCTTACCCGCCTGAACGAACTGGGCCGCGACAACGGCATCGGGCGTCTGGACCTGGTGGAAAACCGCTTTGTGGGCATGAAGTCGCGCGGCATTTACGAAACGCCGGGCGGCACGATCCTGCTGACCGCGCACCGCAGCATCGAGAGCATCACGCTTGACCGCGAGGCCATGCATCTCAAGGACAGCCTGATGCCGCGCTATGCCGAGATCATCTATAACGGCCTGTGGTTCTCCCCCGAGCGCCGCATGCTGCAGGCCCTGATCGACCAGAGCCAGCATTCGGTAACCGGCCGCGTGCGGCTGAAGCTGTACAAGGGCAATGTGATCTGCGTTGGCCGTGAAAGCCCCAACAGCCTGTATGATACCCGCGTCGTGACGTTCGAGGATGACGAAGGGGCCTACAACCAGGCCGATGCGCAGGGCTTCATCAACCTGAATGCGCTGCGCCTGCGGCTGGGGGCCAAGATTGGCCGCCGTGGTGGTGCGCTCTGACCTTCAAGCTGTGGTCCTTCATACTTTTGCAACAACCTGCCGAGGTGTCATGAAACGCTTTTCCCGTGTCATTCCCCTTCTTGCCGCAACCGCGGTGGCACTGCCGCTTGTGGCATGCGGGGGAAACAAGGATGACCAGCCGGAACTGACCCCGGCCCAGTTCATGGACAACGTGCGCAAGCAGCCCGGGGTCCAGACGCTGCCCGACGGGCTGGCCTACAAGGTGCTGAAATCCGGCCCCAAGGATGGCGCGCAGCCTACCATCAACGACAGCGTGATGGTGATTTATGAAGGCCGCCTGCCCGATGGTGGCATCTTTGACAGCTCCGACCAGCATGGCCATGGCGCGTATATGCAGATGCCACTGGAAATGGTGATCAAGGGCTGGCAGGAAGCCGTGCCCATGATGCATGTGGGCGATACGTGGATGCTGTACGTGCCGCCCGAACTGGGTTACGGGCATAAATCCATGGGCATCATCCAGCCCGACAGCCCGCTCATTTTCAAGATACAGCTTCTGGGTGTTTCCCCCAGCGGCCACTAGGACCTGGAAAAAAGCCATTCATCCGCCGGGTGAATGGCTTTTTTACCATTCAGGCACACGGGAAGCGAAAACGGACATGAAAATTGTGACCGGGCGCATGGCGTCCGCACTACGCCTGACCTGCATGGCCAGCGCCGCGGTCCTGCTGGCCGCCTGCACGCGCTACGGGCAGCATGGCTATGCGCGCTACCGCACCAATTGCGGCATCTGCCATCATGGCGGCGAAGGCATGAAGGGCGAGATCCCCCCCATATCGGGCCGAGTGGACCGGATTGCCGCAACGCCCGAGGGCAAGCGCTACCTCATGCATGTGCTGCTGAACGGGCTGAACGGGCCGCTGGAAATCGATGGCGTGCACTACAACTTCTCCATGCCGCCCTTCCGCGCCCATCTGTCGGATGAGGAAATCGCCTCCATCCTGAGCTATCTCGCCACACGGGGGGACACGCGTCCCGTCCCGGTCTTTACAGCCGGGGAAATCGCAGCCGAACGCGCCCATCCGCTGACCACCTCCATGGTGGCGGAGGAACGCCGCCGCCTTGATGCGGCCCATCCCCTGCCCTGATCACCTTGCCCCGACCACCCGGCAGCTTGACCTGCCGGGGTAAAAAAACGGAAAATACTTCCATGCAACGCCTGTTTTCCGGCATTCAGCCGACCGGTATCCCCCAGCTTGGCAATTACCTGGGTGCGATACGCAACTGGGTCGCGCTGCAGCGTGACCATGAATGCATTTTCTGCCTGGTGGACATGCACGCCATCACCACATGGCAGGAACCCGCCACCCTGCGCCAGCAGACCCTGGCGCAGACCGCCGTCCTGCTGGCATCGGGCATTGATGTCGAGCGGCATATCCTGTTCAACCAGTCCGCCGTCAGCGCGCATGCGCGGCTGGGGTGGATCTTCAACTGCGTCGCCCGCCTTGGCTGGCTCAACCGCATGACCCAGTTCAAGGACAAGGCAGGCAAGGACCGGGAGAAGCATTCTGCGGGCCTGTACGTCTATCCCGACCTGATGGCGGCCGATATCCTGGCCTACAAGGCCACGGTGGTTCCGGTGGGCGATGACCAGAAGCAGCATCTGGAACTGACCAACGACATCGCCCAGAAATTCAACCATGATTACGGGACCGAATTCTTCCCGCAGGTCGAGGCCCTGATCCCGCCGCAGGGCGCGCGCATCATGAGCCTGCGCGATGGCGGCAAGAAGATGTCCAAATCCGATCCCTCCGCCCAGAGCCGGATCGAGATGACGGATGATGCCGATGCCATCGCCAGCAAGATCCGCCGTGCCAAGACCGATTCCGAACCGCTGCCCTCTGAAGAGGCAGGGCTTGAAAACCGGCCCGAGGCCCGCAATCTGGTGACCATATACGCCACGCTGTCGGGGCGCACGGTGGCCCAGGTGCTGTCCGAGTTTGGCGGGCAGGGTTTTGGCCCGTTCAAGGAAGCGCTGACAGCGGTACTGGTGGGCACGGTCGCCCCGATTGCCGCCGAGACCGAGCGCCTGCTGCGCGAGCCGGGCTTCCTGTGCGACACGCTGCGCGCGGGTGCCAGCCGTGCCCGCACCATTGCCGAACCCATTGTATCGGAAGCGGAAGCGCTGATCGGCTTCCTGAAATAAACCACGAAAGGACAGCCCCATGCGCCAGGAACTGCACAGCCTGCATGTCAGTACCCGGGGCAAGGGGCTGGTCCCGATCGACCGGGCCGTACTGGACTGGGTGGCAGGCACCGGGATTGAAACCGGCCTGCTGACCCTGTGGTGCCGTCACACTTCCGCATCGCTATGCGTGCAGGAAAATGCCGACCCCACGGTGCGGGTGGACATAGAACGCTATTTTGAAACCTTGGTGCCCGAACAGCCCGGCCGCTACATCCATGACGATGAAGGCCCGGACGACATGCCCGCCCACCTGCGCGCCATGCTGACCAATACCCAGCTCTCCATCCCGGTATCGGGCGGCCGCCCGGTGCTGGGCCTGTGGCAGGGGCTTTACCTGTTTGAACACCGCAGCCGCCCCCACCGGCGCGAGATCGTGCTGCATCTGATCGGCACATGACAGGCTGATAAAAAATAACAAAAGTTTTTGGGTGCCGCCTTTTCCCAAAAAGGCGGCATTCCCTGAAGCTCTTTGCAAAAAGCTTCAGGAAAACCTTCTGCTTTTCTTACAGCGCGTTGAGCACGGCGCTGTGATGGTCGATATGATCGGCAATGAACGACTGGATGAACCAGTAGGAATGGTCATAGCCCGCATGCAGGCGCAGGCGCAATTCCTGTTCCGCCTGCCGGGCTGCCGCCGCCAGCAGTTCGGGCTTGAGCTGGTCATGCAGGAACTTGTCGCTCTCCCCCTGATCCACCAGAATTTCGGTGGGGTGGGTATGGCCCGCTTCCAGCAGCAGGGTCGCATCATGCCGTGCCCATGTGGCGCGATCGGACCCCAGATAGGCCGCAAACGCCTTCTCCCCCCACGGCACGGTGGCGGGGTGGCAGATGGGCGCAAAGGCCGAGACCGACTTCCACGCCTGCGGCGCGCGCAGGGCATGCACCAGCGCCCCGTGCCCGCCCATGGAATGCCCCATGATGCCCCGCCGCGCGCCATCAATGGCAAAATGCGCCTGTGTCAGCTCCGGCAGTTCCTGGCTGACATAGGTGCCCATGCGATAATGCCTGCGCCATGCGGGGGTCGTGGCGTCCAGATAGAAACCGGCCCCCGTGCCCAGGTCATAGGCATCATCCTCGCCCGCCACACCGGCCCCGCGTGGCGAGGTATCGGGCGCAACCAGCGCAAGGCCGTGGCGGGCGGCAAAACGCACGGCATTTGACTTGATCAGGAAGGTTTCCTGCGTGCAGGTCAGCCCCGCCAGCACATGCACGACGGGCACGCGCTCCCCCGCCAGCGCCCGGGGGGGCAGGAACACGCCAAACCGCGCCTCCAGCCCCAGACTGTCGGAAGCATGGCTGTAGAAGCCTATGCGGCCGCCACAGCAGGCATGTTCCTCAAGGGTCGTGATCCTGCCCATGGTCAGAACTCGACAACCGTGCGGATGCTCTCGCCTTTCGCCATCATGTCGAAGCCTTCGTTGATGCGCTCAAGCGGCAGCTTGTGGGTGATCAGGCTGTCGATGTCGATGCGGTTTTCCATGAACCAGTCCACGATGCGCGGCACATCCGTGCGCCCGCGCGCGCCACCGAAGGCCGAGCCGATCCACCGCCGCCCGGTTACCAACTGGAACGGGCGCGTGCTGATTTCCTGCCCGGCACCTGCCACACCGATAATGGTGGAGACCCCCCAGCCGCGATGCGCGCATTCCAGCGCCTGGCGCATGAGGGTGGGATTGCCCACGCATTCGAACGAATAGTCAACGCCGCCGCCGGTCATCTCCACCAGGTGGCCGACCAGGTCGCCATCGGGGCCAAGGTCTCTGGGGTTGACGAAATCGGTCATGCCGAACTGGCGGGCAATGCCCTCACGCGCGGGATTGATGTCCACGCCGATGATCCGCTCGGCGCCGACCATCTTCGCCCCCTGTATGACATTCAGCCCGATGCCCCCCAGCCCGAACACGGCCACCGTGCTGCCCGCCTCGACCTTGGCGGTGAACAGCACGGCGCCGATGCCGGTGGTCACGCCGCAGCCGATGTAGAACACCTTGTCAAACGGTGCGTCGGGCCGGATCTTGGCCAGCGCGATTTCGGGCAGGACCGTGTAGTTGGCGAATGTCGAGCAGCCCATGTAGTGATGGATCGGCTGCCCCCTGAACGAAAAGCGCGACGTGCCATCGGGCATCACCCCCCTGCCCTGTGTCGAGCGGATGGCCGTGCACAGGTTGGTCTTGCGTGACAGGCAGGACTTACACTCCCGGCATTCCGGCGTGTAGAGCGGAATCACGTGATCACCGGGCCTGAGATGCCTGACACCCGCGCCCACTTCCACCACCACACCCGCGCCCTCATGGCCCAGAATGGCGGGAAACAGTCCCTCCGGGTCGGCGCCGGACAGGGTGAATTTGTCCGTATGACACAGGCCGGTTGCCTTGATTTCCACCAGCACCTCGCCCTCACGCGGGCCTTCAAGCTGCACGGTTTCGATTTCCAGCGGTTTGCCTGCCTCGAAGGCAACGGCTGCCCTTACATCCATGACCAGTTCTTTTCCTTGCATCCGGTTGCGGGCATGAAGCCCGTATCCAATCTGAAACGATTAAGGGCATCATCGGCCACGGCGTCAATGTTGCGTGCGGCTTTACCCTTCGGGAACATTTCAGTGACAAAAGATGCCACGCGCCACACCGTGGTGCCGCAGGCACCCCCGTATGTGTTAAGCGCGGGCAGTGGGGATGCCTGGAGCACCCCGCAGTCTTCAACCATGCCGGGAAGCCCATATGGTCATCAATCGCAGAATTGGTTTGTGGATCCTGATGCGCGAGAGCCTGCTGTCGCTGGTGCTGCTGTGCGCGTGGGACATCGTGGTGGTGGTCATGTTCCAGGTCTTCCATCAGGAATGGATGGAACAGCCCACCCTGCCCGTCTCGCTCATCGGCTCGGCGCTGGTGCTGTTCATGAGTTTCCGCAACAACACCGCCTATAACCGCTGGTGGGAAGGCCGCACCCTGTGGGGGGCGGTGACCAACAACAGCCGCTCCTTCGCCCGGCAGGCGGGCACGATCCTGCGTGGCTGCCCCGACCTTGCGCGTGCCATGGCGGCCTATCCTTATGCCCTGCGCGGCGCGCTGGGGCGGCTGGACGCCAGTGCCGACATCAACCGCCTGCTGCCCGATTCCATGAAGCCGGGCGTGGCAGGCAAGGCCAACATTCCCGCCGCCATCCTGTTCCAGATCGGGCTGCGGGTGGACGCGGAAGCCCGCAGGCTGGGCATAGACGGCGCGCTGCAGGGCCAGATCGACCGCATCCTGTCGGACATGAGCAACGCACAGGGCGGGCTTGAGCGCATCCGCAACACGCCGCTTGCCATCCAGTTCTCGGTCCTGCCAAAAGTGGTGGCGGCCGTGTTCTGCATCATCCTGCCGCTTTCCATGGTGCAGACGCTGGGGTGGATCACCCCGCTGGGATCATCGCTGGTGGGGCTTCTGTTCGTGGCGCTGGACAAGATCGGCAGCGACCTGCAGGACCCCTTTGGCGCAACGCCGCATGGCATGCCCATGCTCACTATCTCGCGCACGATCGAGATCGACCTGCTCCAGTCCTGCGGGCTGCCCGCCCCGCCGCCGCTGGCCCCGGTAAAAGGCATACAGGGCTGAACCCGCCAGCGCCGCAAGGGGCCAAGACAGCAGCGGGAATCCGTGCTATACGGGTGGCATGAGCATGTTCAGAACCACCCAGAAAGGCACTGTGACCGATGCAATGGCGCGCACGGCCGCAGCGACCACGGCAGCCGAGGCAAAGTCCAGCAAGGCTGTAAAGGACGAGGACCCCTTCCGCGAGGGCGACGCCATCGTGTATGCGGCGCATGGCGTCGGGCGTGTCGACCGGATCGGGGTTGACGAAATCGCCGGGACGAAGCTGGAGATGATCCAGATCTCCTTCCCCGGCAACCAGATGACCCTGCGCATCCCGCTGTCGAAGGCGCGCAAGTCGGGCCTGCGCAAGATCGTCTCACGCGAGATCGTGGACAAGGCCATGGCCATCATCAAGGGCAAGCCCCATGTCAGCCGTGGCATGTGGGCGCGCCGCGCCGTGGCCTATCAGGAAAAGATCAATTCGGGCGACCTGGTGCAGATTGCCGAGGTGCTGCGCGACCTGCGCCGCAATGTGGACAGTCTTGACGGCAGCTTCAGCGAGCGCAAGCTGTTCGAGGCGGCACAGGAACGTTTCGTGGCCGAGGTGGCCGTGCTGGAAGGCAAGGACCCCACCGAAGTGCTGGAAAAGCTGACCGAAGTCATGAAGGCGGCCTGACACGGCGCCTTTTCGCGGTTTTCTCCCACCCCATACCCGCCGCCGGCCCCCGTGCCGGCGGTTCTGCTATGGGCCGGGTGCTGTCGTCCCCTCCGCCTGCGGATTGCGCAGCACCAGCATCATCACACTGCCCGCCAGCGCCGCCAGCATGGCCATGGCAAAGGGACTGCCCGGCCCCGCCACCCCGGCCAGCAGCCCCGACAGCACCGCGCCGGAACCGGCCGCGATATCAAAGAACACATCGAACAGCCCGATGGCCGAACCCGCCGCCGCAGGCGGCACCTGCCGCAGCACCGGCATGGCCAGCAGCGGATAGGTGAGCGAGAACCCCAGCCCGCTCAGGAAACTGCCCAGCGTGCTCCATGCCGGCCCCGGCGCCAGCCAGATCAGGGCCAGCCCCGCCGCTTCCGTCAGCATGATCGCGCCCACCATGGGCCGCACGTCATGGCGGTCGACATGGCGGCTGCCTGCCAGCCGGGCCACCACATGGCCAAGGCCGAAGGCGGCCAGCGCCCAGCCACTGCCCTGCCACCCCCGCGCGGCGTAGCAGATGACCAGGAAGGACGAGATGGCGGCAAACCCCACGGCGGACAGGCCCAGCGTCAGGCCCCATGCCCAGGTATGGCCGATCAGGTCCTTCCACCGTACGCCCGCATGGCTGCCATCATGCAGGCGGGGCGGCGCGGACTGGCACACCGTCAGCACCATGCCCGATACCGGCAGGGCAATGGCCACCAGGCAGAGCACCATGAATCCGGCCTGTGCCTGGATCATGCCGCCAACCGCCGTACCCACGCCCAGCCCGGCAAAGATGGCAAGCCCGACCCATGACATGGCGGCCCCGGCCCGCTCCCGGCCCGCGATGGCAACCGCCCATATGCCGCCCCCCGTCACCATCAGCCCTTCGCCCAGCCCCATGGCAACACGCCCCAGCATGATCATGGCCTGCTGCGCGGGCGGCGGCAGCACGGGCAGGAGCGCCACCACATAGGCCAGCCCCGAACACGCGGTCCATCCCAGCCCCGCCAGCAGGGTATCGCGCCCGCTGCGCCTGTCCGCCATCCGCCCCGCCCAGGGGCGTGAAAGCAGCGTGGCCGCCGACTGCAGGCCCATCACCAGGCCGATAACAGTGGTCCCGCAGCCGAATCGCGCCTGCAGTTCCAGCGGCAGCGCGGGCAGCGCCAGCCCCATGGCAAGCATGCCGCTGGCAATGGCCAGCATGATGGGGACAAGGCGCGTCGTGCGCACCGTAGAATGAACGGTCATGATGGAAACCTGGGGCCTCTGGCCAGTGGAGGACGGGAATCGGGGCCTATCAGTATCTGAACTGGTAGAGTAGGCCAATACTGCTCCCCGGATCGTTTTCCGGCGTGGTAAAGCCCGTCACGTTGCCGCCTGTACCAACGGTGGTGTTGAGCTTGAGCCGCCTGGTCAGGTCCACCTGCACCTGTGCCTGCGTGCCGGAGCCGGATGTAGCCTGCTTGGCGCCTACATACACACGGCGCATGACGTATTTCCCCGCCTCGATCGCACCCGTGTCGTTCCCCCCCGACCCGTTGGAGGAACTGCTCATCTGCAACCGGTCCAGATGCAGCGTCTTGCGCACCATGCCCAGCGGATCGAAGGCGGAGCCGCCGCTCAATGTCGCGACCGCCGCCGCGATGGATGCCATCTGCGTGGGGGAAAGCGACTGCGTATCCGTGCCGAACAGCAGGATCGCCAGGATCTGGTCCTGTGACAGCGGCGGGGTGGAAGAAAAGGTGATCTTGGGCGCGCTGGCGTAACCGCCCACGTTCAGCCGCGCCGTGCCGTCATTCGTGCTGCGCTCGGCCACGAAATCCAGCGTCGGGTCGATCTTGTGGGTAACACCCACGCCGTTGAAGCCGACCTGCCCCTTGCTGAAATCCAGCGAGATGCCGCCCAGTGAAAACCCGCCCTTGACCAGCGAGAAGCCGCCCGTCACCACAGGGGCCGTGGCGGTGCCGCCGGCGTGGATATGGCCATGCATTTCGGTATTCAGCCCGTGGCCACGCACATAGAACTGCCCCGGCGAGGTAACGTCCAGCCCCAGCCCCACCACCAGCGGCGAGACATGGGCGGCCTTTTCCATGGCGGCCTCATCACCGGGGCGGATCACGTCCAGGTGGGCGACCGAAGTGGGCAGGGAGTCGGGAATGTTGATGTCCACCCGCTTGAGCGTGATCGTCCCCGTGGCGTCAATGCGGCTGGCAAGCTGGCCCTTTATGTCCAGATCGCCATTCAGGGTGGTGGTGATCAGGTCGCTGGCCAGCGGGCGGGCACTGTCGGCATGGACATGCAGGTCAATCGGCTGGCCCGGCTCCAGCACGCCATAGCTGCCCGAGGCATTGATGCTGCCCTTGCCCGCCTGCGCCACAAGGTCGGCAATGACCAGCCGGTCCCCCACCGCGTTGACCGTGCCGTGCACGGCGGAAAGCTGTATCCCCTCCCCAAAATCATGGAACAGCCCGTTGGCCAGCGTCAGCGTGCCACCAAGCCGGGGCTGGGCCGGGGTGCCCCGCACGCCCACGTTCATCTGCAGCATGCCGCCCGCCTGCATGCCCTGCGCGCCCAGATAGGCATTGGCCACGGCAAGGTCCACATTGCCATCCGCCTGCAGCGTGATCTGCCCGGCCCTGCTGATTGGCGCCGTGCCATGCAACCCAAGGTTGATCTGCGTGCCGGCCTCCAGCCTTGCATCCACCCGCGCCACACCCGAATTCAGGGTGGCGGTTGCGTCCAGCGATGCGGGGGCCAGGGCCGCCGTATAATCCGTATGGTATTTCAGACCCGTGCCATTCACGCTGATCCGGCCCGAAGGGCGGTCAAGCGTGCCGGTCAGCCGGGCCTCCGCCGAAAGCTGGCCCTGCGCGTGCAGCGATGGCATGAACGGCGCCACCAGATCGGGCGAAAGATGGGCCAGCGTTGCATGCAGGTCCAGCGCGGGCCGGATCTTCCCGCCCGCCTCCACGCTGCCCGCCTGCCCGCTGGGCGGGGTCACGCTCAGGCGCAGGTGGTCAAGGGCGATCTCCTTGCCATAGGTCACGCTGACCGGCGCATCCAGCCGGATCTGTTCACGCCGGGCCTCGGCCACCAGCCGGTGCACGGCAATGCTGCCTGCGGGAATGTTGGCCTGCAGCGCGGTATCAAGGGTGGCGGCACCGGTCCATGGCGTATCAAGCCCGGCCTGTGCACCCACGTTCAGCGCCGCGGTCGACCCCTTTGCCGTGACATGGGCATGCGCGCTCATGTCACGGAAACGGGCGTTGTCCACCACCAGGTCCAGATCACTGGTGGGGGTCGTTCCCACCGGGTCCAGCACCCTGCCCCTGAGCACCAGCCGGTCGATGCGTGCGATGGGGGCGGCCAGCGCGCTGTCCACGTTCACCGCAAGTGCCGCGGGGGAATCCGCTGTTGCGCTGGTGCTGTGCAGGGTGGCGGACAGGTGGCCCGCCATGTCCTGCCCGGTCAGGTCACGCAGGTCGGCCAGCCGGGTCATGTGCAGGTCCAGCGTGCCCGAGGGGACGAGATGGCCCGCGGGCAGCGTCATGTCCGCCTGACCGGCGAGGGTTTTCCAGTTCAGGTGTTCAAGGGTGAGATGGCGGCTGCCATCGGCGTTGCTGTCCAGATGGAGGGCGACCTGAACGGGCGCGCGGTCCACCGTGCCGGAAATGGCCAGCGCGCCCTGCCTGACCTGCGGCAGGTGCGCCATGGTCAGGCTGGCCTGCACGTCACCCGCCGCCGTGTTGCTGGCGGCAAGGCTGGCCTGCGTGACCAGGCTGGCGGCAAGGTCATTTACCGGGCCAGCCGCATGCAGGTCGGCCTGCAGGTGCCCCTTCAGCGTGGGGGCCAGCACATGCAGGTCCGACAGGGCCAGATGCGCGGTGGCGTCCACCACAAGCGGTGCGCCGGTCACGACCCGGGTGGGCACGGCCTCCAGGTGCAGGGTCTTTCCCTCCGCCAGCAGGGTGGTGAAGGTCAGCGTGCGCGCGCCATGGGCCGCCGCCGGCGTGATGGTGCCCGCAACATTCAGGTGGCCCGTATCCCCTATCAGCCCCACGGCAATGGGCAGGCCGCCATCCAGCGCGATGTGGCCATCCAGACCGAATCGCCCGTCCTGCCCCGCCGTGGGCAGCGTGGCGCTCCCATCCAGCGCCGCATGGCCATGCAGGTCCGTGCCCCCGGCCGCCGCAAGCGGGGTCAGGGCGGGCAGGTCGGCATGGAAGGTGGCGGCCACGGGGCCTGCGGTCAGGACCTGCCCCGTCAGCCGCGCCAGCGGGTGGGCAAGCGAGAGATCGACCGGCCCGCCCCGGTCATCGGGATGCCACATTACGTCAAGACTGACGGGATCGGCCGCGAACAGCGCGGGCTGGCTGCCCGGAATGCGCAGGCCGCCAAGGGTGGCGTGAATGGATGCATGTTCCGGCTGGCCCGCCCCCTGCCCGCTCAGCCCTTCGGCCACCAGATGCAGTGCGCCAAAGCCCGCGCCATTGCTGGTCAGGCGGTCCACATCCAGCGTGCCGTTGCCGGTGGGGCGTTCCATCGTGCCACCCACATGGGCCGCAAGCCGCGCGCCCTGCCAGCCGGTCGTGTCATCCAGTACCATGGCCGGGCTGCTGGCCGCCACATCCAGCGCCACGTGGTGACTGACAAGACCCACCCGCCCCTTCGCGCTGGCCCGCACCGCGCCCGTGACCAGCGCAAGGACCAGCTGCGTATCATCACGCGGGCCAGCAAGGCTGAGTGACAGGTCCAGCGGGGCCAGCGCCGGCATCCGGCTCAGTGTGGAAACAAACCCGTCCGCCCCTTCATGCGCCCGCAGGTCCAGCGCCACGCGACCCCGCTCCAGCCGGGTGCCCAGCGCCAGCGTGCCGGGGCGGTCAAGCCGCGTCAGGTCCAGCGCGATATTGGCGGGCGGCAGGGTGGCGACGGAAAAATGGTCCAGCACCGGCGCGATGTCGGCCAGGCTGGCATGCCCCTCCAGCCGGAAGACGGCGGGCACGCGGGCAAGGGCCGCCCCCACCTCGATCCTTGCGACATGCACCGCGCGGATGTCGATGCCCATGTGGATGCTGCCCGTTGCCTGGTCCTGCGTCTTTTTTGCGGGATGGGCCGGGTCCTCCTCGCTCAGGCGCGGGATGGCCAGCCGCGTCATGGACAGGTTGCCAATGACCGCGCGCCGCCCCAGCAGCCGCAGCGGCGACCAGTCCAGTTGCAGCCCGTCAATCGACAGCCACGCCCCCCTGTAGTCATCCAGTTCCAGATGCGCGACACGCAGCGCATCGGGAAAGCGCCCCCCCAGCCCCGACAGGTGCACGCTGCCGCCCGTCAGCCCCGGCAGGCGGCGTTCGATCGCGCGCTGGCCCGCCCCGGTATTGGCCACCACCAGCACCATGCCCAGTGCCACGGCCACCAGTCCGGCCGGAATGCCCAGTGCCAGGGCCACGCCCCGCAGGATGCGCCGCCCGCGCGCGGGTGTGGCGGGGGTGTGTTCAGGCATCAGAATGTCTCCCCCAGCCCCACGTACAGTTCCCACTTGTCGCCCTTTGCCGGGCGGTTGATCGGCACGGCCACATCCAGCCGCACCGGCCCGATGGGGGTATAGTAGCGTGCCCCGGCCCCGGCACCCACGCGTACCGTGCCCTGGAAGGGTGTATGGTTCCCCGTGACCTGGCCTGCATCGATGAACCCCACGGCCCCGAATTTCTGCAGGATTCGCTGGCGGTATTCAAATGACCCCGCATCCATGGACGTGCCCCCCACCGCATAGCGCGTATTGGCGAACTGGGGGCCAACGCCCTGGTAGCGGAAGCCACGGACGGTAGCCGACCCACCGGCGTAAAGCCGCTGGTCGGGCGGGATGGCGAAGGTCGAGGCCCCTTCCACATTGCCGATGGTCCCGCGCCATGCCAGCACGCTGCGCCCGGGGCGCGACAGGCCAAGATGGGTCAGGTCGAAATAGGTCGAGACGGTAGCCTGCATGATGGCGAAGAACGATGTCCCGTCGGTCAGTGAGGCCGATGGCGTGATGCTGGCCCCCACGCGCACCCCGTGGGTCGCGGGGGTGATGGGGTTGTCCACCCCGGTGCCCTCGTAATTGGCGGTCAGTGGCAGGGAGACGATGAAATAGCTGTTGGTGGCGCGCATCTGCTGGATCTGTTCCTGCTCGATCTCGCCGCCAAAGGACACGTTCCACAGCCGGTTGACATGGCGCACCACGCCAATGCGCGCCAGAAGGGCCGTCTGCCGGTAGGAATAGAGTTCCTGCTTGATGCCTTCCAGCCGCGCGCTCAGGTTCTGTTCGCGGGAGCCGAAATCGGGCTTCATCAGGTCGGCATAGAAATCATAGCCCAGCCCCTGCTCCGCCGAGCCGCCCAGCCCGGTGATCAGCGCGGTAAGCCGCAGCCGCTCGGCATTGCCGAACAGGTTGTTATGGGTCCATGTCACGCCCGCGCGGCCGCCCAGGTCAGTGGAATAGCCGCCTTCCGCCCCCACGCTGTGGCGCTTGCCTTCACGGAAGCCAAAGGCCAGCGGCATGGTGCCGTCACTGGCCAGCGTATCGCCATGGGTGACCTGCACGTCGGAAAACAGGCCCGTGGCGGCAATGTCCTGACGCGCGCGTTCAATGCGCGAAGGCTGGTACAGCTCACCCGGCGCAATGGTCATGCGCCGCGCCACATAGGCCGGGTGCGTGCGCTGCAGCCCGGCAAAGTCAAACGCGCCAAGATTGACCACCGGGCCACGATGCACGGTATAGGCCAGGTCCAGCGTATGGGTATCGGGCCGCAGCCACGCCTGCGGCGTACCGACATGGGCCAGGGCGTAGCCTTCCTCCGTCAGGGCCACCTGCAGGGCGGCCCCGGCCGCCAGCACGTTATCGGCCTGCGCGGGCGCGCCATGGCCCAGCGCGAAGGCCTTGGCCTCGTCGGCATTGAGCCGGACCGGCGGGTCGCCCTTATCGGGTTGCAGGGTCACGACGCCAATGCGGAACACGCTGCCCGGCGCGGCACTGATGGTGATCTGCGCCCTGCGGCCCGCGGGGATGGACTGCAACCATTCCGGCAGGTCGGGGTCGCGGCCGTCATGGCCCGTATCCGCACCTTTTGCCGCGCCGGCCTTCGGGTCCACATCGGTGACGGTGATGGTTATGCCGCCCGCATAGTAGCCATAGCTTTCCAGCGCGCTGATCAGGCGGGAATAGTCGTTATGGATGCGCCCGGTCAGGGCAAACGGGCTGACGGCCTGGGTCTTCTGCAGCGAAAGCAGGTCGGACGAAGCCCGCAGCGCCGCATCCAGATCGGCATTGCCGGTGGGCCGCAGGGTGGTGACATATTCCTGCGGGTCGGCCGCCCGTGCCGCCGCCCATGGCACGAAGGCGGTCAGGATCACGCACAGGCTTGCATAACCGGCACTGCGCCCGGCCCGCGCGCTGGTGGCGCCTGCCCGGCGTGGATGACGCAATCGTGTCAAACGGTGCCGCCCCTGTTCCTGTCTCGCGTGCGGTTATTGTCCCACTGTGTGATATCTGCCATTCCCGGCATGCACGATCAAACCGATATTAACGTCCGGGTCTTAATAAGTTTCGAATATGGCGGATCGATGCCCGGAATCAGCCCGGCCGTGTTGCAAACCACCGCGAGCGTGACGTTCTTTTCTTGACAGCACCCCGATTCCGCCGGGCATGATCGGGGCAGGCAGGAAGGGTTGCCGCGCCCGGCAGCCCACCGTGACCTACCGGGAGCGTTGATGGCCGGACCCTGTGTTCCCAGGCATATCGGTCGCAAGGTACTTGACCGCGCGCAGTCGAACCACGATGTGTTGCGCCCGTCATGCGGGCATCGGCCCGCCCTGCTGCCTGAGGATACCTGACCCGTGAACAGCCTGTCTCCCCCCACCGGCGTGGCGCAGCCACATACCCGCACCGTTTCCATGCGCGGGCTGCATGTCATAACGTGGGGCTGCCAGATGAACGTTTATGACAGCGAGCGGATGACCGACGTGCTGCGCCCGCTGGGCTACAGGGCGGTCGGCACGCCCGATGACGCGGACATGATCATCCTCAATACCTGCCATATCCGCGACCGTGCGGCGGAAAAGGTGTTTTCCGAACTGGGCCGCCTGCGCAAGGTCAAGGAAGCGCGCGCCGAACGCGGCGCGGGCACGGTGCTGGCGGTGGCCGGATGCGTGGCGCAGGCCGAAGGGCACGAGATCCTGGCGCGCGCGCCCTATGTCGATATCGTGCTTGGCCCCCAGACCTATCACCGCCTGCCCGAGATGGTGGCGCGCGCGGCGCGTGCCGCCGGCGCGGTGATCGAGACCGATTTCCCCATTGAGCAGAAATTCGACTTCCTGCCCGCCGACCGCGCGGCCCCGGCTGGTGGCGCCGCTTTCCTGACCATACAGGAAGGGTGTGACAAGTTCTGTTCCTTCTGTGTCGTGCCCTATACGCGCGGGGCGGAAAGCAGCCGGCCGGCAGTGGCCGTGCTGGCCGAGGCCCGCCGGCTTGTGGCCGCCGGCGCGCGCGAGATCACGCTGCTGGGCCAGAACGTCAACGCCTATCACGGTGAAGGGCCGGACGGCGCCACATGGGGCCTTGCACGCCTTGCGCGCGTGCTGGCCGATGAAGTGGGGGTCGCGCGCATCCGCTACACCACATCCCACCCGCGCGACATGGAAGATGACCTGATCGCGGCCCATCGTGACCTGCCGCAGCTCATGCCGTTTTTGCACCTGCCGGTGCAGTCCGGCTCCGACCGGGTGCTGGCGGCCATGAACCGGGGGCATACCGCCGATGAATACCGCGTGCTGGTGGACCGCCTGCGCACGGCCCGGCCCGACCTTGCCCTTTCATCGGATTTCATCGTGGGCCACCCCGGTGAGACGGACGGCGACTTTGCCGATACCATGCGCCTGATCCGCGATATCGGCTTTGCGCAGGCCTATTCCTTCAAGTATTCCCCCCGCCCCGGCACACCGGCGGCCGGTGCGGGCCAGCAGGTGGCGGAAAGCACGAAGGACGCCCGCCTGCAGGAACTCCAGGCCCTGCTGCGCGTGCAGCAGGATGAATTCAACGATGCCACCATAGGCCGCGGTACCCCCGTGCTGTTTACCGGGCGGGGGCGCAAGCCGGGACAGATTTCCGGCAAGAGCCCATGGTTGCAGGCCGTGAACGTGGAAGGCCCGGAAAGCCTGATCGGCCGTATCGCCAGTGTGGATATCCGCCACAGATACACCAATTCCCTTGGTGGTGTCCTGACAGAGGAGACAGACAGGGCTTGAGAGAACAGACACAATCCACGCTCCACGCCCCCCGCCGTGGCGGCGGCAGGCGCCTTCCCCCCCATGGCACGGCCGCGGCAAATGACCGCACCGTGACCCTGCAGTTCGAGGACAATGCGCTGCTGGCGCAGCTTGTGGGGGATCACGACCGTCATCTCCTGCATCTTGAACGTGGATTTGATGTCCGGCTGGCATGCCGTGGCAACCGCATCGCCATTACGGGTGCCGCCCAGCGCGTGGCCCTGACACAGGGCACGCTGACCGAACTCTACCGCCGCGCCCGCGCGGGCCAGGCGGTGGATACCGCCGCCGTCGATACCGCCATCCGCATGGCGGCACATGCCTTCTCCGCCCCCCCCGCCGCAGCCGCAAGGGACATGGCCACAATGCAGGACATCCGCACACCTGTCGCCCCGCCGCGCCCGTCGCTTGCGGACCTGCCCACCATCATGACCCGGCGTGGCCCCATTGCCCCGCGCTCGGTCGGCCAGGGCCAGTACATGGACATGCTGGCCCGGCAGGAAATGGTGTTCGGCCTTGGCCCCGCGGGCACGGGCAAGACCTATCTGGCCGTGGCCCAGGCGGTGGCCATGCTGCAGGCGGGACAGGTGGACCGCATCGTGCTCTCGCGCCCTGCGGTGGAGGCAGGCGAGCGGCTGGGCTTCCTGCCCGGTGACATGAAGGAAAAGATCGATCCCTACCTGCGCCCGCTTTATGATGCGCTGCATGACATGATGCCGGGTGACCAGGTGATCCGCCGCATGGGCACGGGCGAGATCGAGGTCGCACCCCTGGCCTTCATGCGCGGGCGGACGCTGGCGCACTGTTTTGTCATTCTGGACGAGGCGCAGAACACCACCCCCGCCCAGATGAAGATGTTCCTGACCCGCATGGGGGAAGGCACGCGCATGGTCATTACCGGCGACCTGAGCCAGGTCGACCTGCCGCGTGGCGTGACATCCGGCCTGCGGGAGGCGGTCGAGACACTCGACGGCCTGCCCGGGATCGGCATGATGCGATTTGAATCGCGTGACGTGGTGCGCCACCCGCTGGTGGCGCGTATAGTGGAGGCATACGACCAGCGCGCCGGGGCACAGAACCGCCCCCATCGCGCCCGGTCGCAGCAGGAGAACAATGAAACCTCGAAGTAGCACTGGCCCCGCCCGCACGGGCGGGGTCGCGGATGCACCGGGCCGGGCCGGCATGCCCGCCCCCACGGCCATGCCGGCCGGACCCGACATCACCGTGGCGGACAGGCGCTGGAACCGCGCCGTCCGCCAGCCACGCCACCTTGTCACCCGCGCGGTCGATGCCGCACTGGCGGCCACGGGCCGTTACGGGCCGGTCACGGTCGTGCTGGCCGATGACCGCACGGTCCGGCACATGAACTGGCGGCATCGCGGGCGCAACAGGCCCACCAATGTCCTGACATTCGAATACGCGGCCCCGCACGCCCCGGGTGGCCTGTGGGGTGGTGACATCATCATCGCGTTTGAAACGCTCGCGCGCGAGGCCCGTGCGGCGGGCCGCTCCATGGCGGCCCACCTGGCGCATCTGGTGGTACACGGCGTGCTGCATCTGGCGCAGTACGACCACCACCACCCCGGCGAGGCGCGGGAGATGGAGATGGAGGAGGCCCGCATCCTGTCGACCCTCGGGTTTGCCAACCCGTGGAAGGCGGGCCGCATGGCCACCACGCGGGGGACACGGTCATGAGCCGGCCGGTCAATGATGGCGCGGGGGGGGCCGAGCCTCCGTCCGGGTCGCGCGGCAAGGGATTCCTGTCACTGTTCAGCCGCAGGCGCGCCGAACAGGGACTGCGCCATTCCATTGCCGCGCTGGTCAAGGAAGCCGACGATGCGGCGGGCAGCGAGGGGGAACCCGGTTCTTCCGAACTGGACCGGCAGGAACGCGCCCTGCTGGCCAACGTGCTGCGCCTGCGCGGCATCACCGCCGATGACGTGATGATCCCGCGCGCCGATATCGTGGCGATGCCGGTCGACATCAGCCTGGACGAGGCACTGGACATGATGCGGCGGGAAAACCATTCCCGCATGCCCGTCTACCGCGCGCAGCTGGATGATATCGTCGGCATGATCCACGTAAAGGACCTGATCGCCTATGTCGGCACGTCGGAGGCCTTCCGCATGGAGCCGCTGCTGCGCCAGCCGCTTATGGTCGCGCCGCAGCTGCCGGTGCTGGACCTGCTGCTGCAGATGCGCCAGCGCCATGTCCATCTTGCCCTGGTGATTGACGAATATGGCGGCATTGACGGGCTTGTCACCATCGAGGACCTGATCGAGACGATCGTGGGCGACATCTCGGACGAGCATGACGAGCCGACCGTGAACATGATGCGCGACCGCCCCGACGGCACGCTGGATGTGGACGCCCGCACCCCCGTCGCGGCGTTTGAGGAAAAGGTCGGCCCCGTGCTGACACGCGAAGAGCGCGAGGCCGAGATCGAGACCGTGGGCGGGCTTGTCTTCCGCCTGGCGGGCCACGTGCCCACGCGCGGCGAGGTCGTGACGCATGAAGGCGGCATGGTCTTCCGCATCCTTGATTCGGATGCCCGTCACATCCGCCGCGTGCGCGTGCGCCTGCCCCCGCGCGAGGGGCCGCAGCCGCCGCCCGCGGTACAGGCCGGCCGGCCGTAGCACCGGGTTTGCCACCACAATGCGGGGGGTGGATTTACGCCCGCCCTCCGCCTCTCTAAACTCATGCCATGACCGGGGCGCATGGCCCCGCCCCAGCCCTTACCGGAGAGTGACCCGTGATGCCCATCAAACGCCGCACCCTGCTTGCCCTTGCCCCGGCACTGATTACCGGCGGCAGCCTGCTTTCCGGCAGGGCCATGGCGGAGGCCGCCGATCCGCGCCTGTCCATCCGCGCGGTCGGCAACCCGCAGGCCAGGGTACGGGTGGAGGAATGGTTCTCGCTCACCTGCACGCATTGCGCGCGCTTTGCCGCCGAGATCTTTCCCGAAGTGCGCAGCAGGCTGATCGATACCGGCAAGGTCTATTACATCTTCCGTGACTTCCCGCTGGACCAGGTGGCGCTGACCGCCTCCATGGTGGCCCGCAGCCTGCCGCCCGAGCGCTATGAGCCGTTCGTGCTGGCCCTGCTGTCCAGCCAGGACCACTGGGCCTTTGGCAAGACGCCGGAGGAATCACAGGAAGAAATCCGCAAGATGGCGGCGCTGGCCGGCATGTCGTCGGACGTGTTCCAGCAGACCATCCATGACGATACGCTGCGCCACGCCATAATGGACGAGGAAGACCGCGCGCAGGCGCAGTACAAGATCGATGGCACCCCCACCTTCCGCTTCAATGACAAGGAACAGGTGGCGCAGGAACTGACCTACGCGGAATTCGCCAGGAAGGTCGAGGCCGCCAGCAACTGACCGGAACCCGCCCGACATGACCGCCCGTTTCGTCCGGCTGCGCATCGCAGGCTTCAAGAGCTTCGCCGACCCGGTATCCGTTGACATCCTGCCCGGCCTGACCGGCATTGTCGGGCCGAATGGCTGCGGCAAGTCCAATGTGGTCGAAGCCCTGCGCTGGGTGATGGGGGAGACCAATGCCCGCTCCCTGCGTGGCGGTGAGATGGATGACCTGATCTTCGCGGGCACCACCACGCGCGCGGCCCGCAACATGGCGGACGTAACCCTGACACTGGAGGGGGCCGCCGAAGTCGCCCCCGCCCCGTTTCAGGGGCAGGACGAGCTTCAGGTCTGCAGGCGCGCGGAGCGGGGGGCCGGCAGTGGCTACCGCATCAACGGGCGCACCACGCGCGGGCGCGACGTGCAGACCCTGTTTGCCGACCTGGCATCGGGCGCGCGCTCGTCCGCCATGGTCAGCCAGGGGCGTGTATCCGCGCTGGTCAATGCCCGGCCAGAAGAGCGCCGCACGATTCTGGAGGAAGCCGCCGGCATTACCGGCCTGCATGGCCGCAGGCACGAGGCGGAACTGAAACTGCGCGCGACCGAGGCCAACCTGGCCCGGGCGGAAGACCTGCGCCTGCAACTGGAAGCCCGGCTGGGCGACCTGCGCGAACAGGCCGAGCAGGCGGGGCGCTACCGTGAACTCTCACAGGGACTGCGGGAGGCGGAAACCGCACTCCTCGCCCTGCTGCACGCCCGCGCGCACAAGGGCGTGGCCGAAAGCCAGGCCGCCCTTGAGCATGCGCGCACCGAACTGAAGGCAACGGAGGAACTGGCGGAGAGCGCGGTCATCGCCGATTTCGAGATCAGCCAGACCCTGCCGGGCCTGCGTGAGGTTCTCGATACCCGCCGCACGGCACTTGAACGCTTCAAGGTCCGTGCCGAAACCATTGCCGATGAGCTGGCCAGCGCCGAATCCGCACTGGCCGTGGCCCGCACCCGCCTGACCGAATGCGAAGGCGTGCAGCAGGCCGCCCTGGCCCGGCGTGAGGACGCCGCCCGCATGCTCACGCAGCTTGAGGCCGAGCGCACGCAGATGGCAGAACGGCTGGCCGCCCTGCCCGCCCTGCGCGACAGCCTGCACACACAGCGCACGACGCTTGCGGCGGATATGGCCGATCTGGCCGCGCGTGTGGAACAGGCCACCACCACATTGCGCGAGGCCCAGCTCCAGACCACGCAGGCCCGCACGGTGCTGGAAGCCGCCACGGCCACCCATGCCCGCCTTGCCGCCCGGCATGGCGAACTGGCGGCCGAGATCGCAGCCCTTGAGGCCGACATGCCGACCGGGGCCGCGATCACGGACCTTGATACCCGCATAACCGCCGCCCGGGCCGCCGCGACCGCCGCGCTGGCCGCCCGTGAGGACGCCATCCGCGCCCATTCCGACGCGGTGCTCCAGGCCGGGCTGGCCCGCAATGCCGCCACCGAAAGTGCGCGGGTACACGCACAGGCCACGCAGGATACCGGCGCCATCCGGACCCGGCTGGACGCGCTGGAACGCGACGTGACCGGTCTGGCCGCACGGGTGGAACAGGCCCGCGCCGCCCTTGTGCCCGAGGCCGAGCGGGCACGTCTGGCACAGGTACTGCACGATGCGGATGCGGCCCTTGCCACGATCCGTACCGAACTGGCCACTGCGGAGGAAACCCGCGCACAGGCCACGCAGGCCGAAATACAGGCCAATGCCCGCCTGAAGGAAGCCCGCGCCACCCGGCTGGCGGCCGAGGACGCCCTGCGGGCGGCCAGCGCCGCACGAATGCGCGCGGCAAACGAAGTGGAAACCCTTGCCACCGGCATGGAAACGCTGCGCGCGCAGGCCGTGCCCGATTCCGCATTGCAGGCCCTGACAGCCCGGCGCACTGCCGCGGAAGAGGCCCTGGAAACCGCGCGCGCCGATATGGAAAGCGCCGAATCCGCCCTGATGGCCGCAACACGCGCGGACGAAGCCCACGCCGCCCAGCTGGCGCAGGCCCGCGCCCACCTGTCCGGCCTTGAGGCGGAAGCCGACGGGCTGGCCCGCGCACTGCATAGCGATACGGAACAGGCCACGACAGGTGGCGTAACGCTGGCGGAAAGCCTGCATGTGCCCACAGGGCTTGAAACCGCGCTGGCCGTCGTGCTGTCCGACGGGCTGGAAGCCGCGGTAAAAGGCCCCGCCCCGCGTGAATGGCACGACCTGCCGCCCGCTCCCCACGCCCCCTTCCCGGCAGTGGGGATCAGCCCGCTTTCCACCCTGATGGATGCGCCCCCCGCCCTGTCACGCGCGCTGGCGGCGGCGGGACTGCTGCCCGAAGGCATGGACGGGGCCAGCCTTCAGGCCGCCCTTGCGCCGGGGCAGTGCCTTGTCACGCGCGAAGGGGCGTTGTGGCGGTGGGATGGCTATGTGCAGGCCCCCAACCTGCCGGGACGGGCCGCGCTGCGGCTGAAGCAGCTGGGCCGCCTGCGTGAGCTGCGGGCGGAGCTGGAACAGGTCCGCGCCGCAATCCCGGCGCTGGAAGAGGCGGCAAGGGCCGCCACCGCCACCCGCCAGCAGGCGGCCAGCAGGCTGGACATGGCGCGCGAAACCCGCGTCAGCGCCGAAAACGCGCTTCAGGCCGCCCGCACGGAAGAAGCAGAGCTGTCACGCCAGCATGCCACCATCGCGGCCCAGATCCATACCCTGTCCGTACGGCATGAGACGGCACTGGCCGCGCAAACCGAGGCCGAATCGGCACTGGAGCGCGCCCGCGCGCATGAAGCCGCCCTGCCGGACGCCGCCGGCCTGGCGCAGGCCCAGCAGGATGCACAGCAGCACGCCGCCCGGGCCGTGGCCGGGGAAAGCCGCCTGCGTACCGCCCGCCAGCAGGCCGAAGCGGCAGTGGAACGGGCCCGCCAGACGCTGCACGCCACCCAAAGCAGCCATAACGAGGCCGAAACCCGCCTGCACGCCATGCAGCCCGAACTGGCCCGGCTGGAAACCGACCGCGATGCGCTGGGCACGGAACTGGCCAGCCGGCAGGCCCACCTGGCCAGCCTGCCCACCCCCGCCCTCGCGCAGGAAGCCGCCACGCAGGCCGCAGGTCTGGCCACGGCGGCGGAGCAGGCCCTGCGGCAGGCGCGCGAAGCGGTGGAAACCACCACAACCCGGCTGGAACAGGCGCGCGCCACCCGCGCGGCCCTTGAACAGAAAATGCGCGAGACCGGCACGCAGCTTGAAACACGCCGCGCCCGCATGGCCGACCTGACCGTGGCACTTGAACACGCCGCGGCGGAGGAGGAGCAGGCACGGACCCATCTGGCCGCCCTGCCCGACATCGCGGCACTGGAAGATGCGCTGGCCGCCCTGCGTACGCAGGCGCAGGACATGCAGGCCCGCGAAGAAGAACAGCGCGAAGCCCTGAGCCAGCTTCAGGCCGAAGAGGCAGCCCTGCGCCAGCGTTTTGAAGCCTCGGCCCAGGACATGACCCAGTGGACCGCCCGGGTGGAAGCCGCAGGGCTGGAAGCCGAAGCCGCACAGGCCCGGCTGGCCAATGCGCAGGCCGAGCATGACCGGGCGGCCCCCCTGCCCGTGGCGGTGGGCGCGCGGCGCGATGCCATTGCCACCGAGCTGGAACAGCATGCCAGCCAGCATGATGCGGCAGCCCGGGCGCTACAGGCGGCGCAGGACCGCCTGGCCGAACTGCAGCAGGCCCGCGGCACCGCACAGGAAACGCTGGCGGCGGCGCGCGAGGCCCTGCTGCGCGCCGAAGGCAGGCGCGAACAGGCACAGGTCCTGCTGGCCCAGCTTGTGGCGGAATCCGAACCGCCGCCGGGCGTGGTACCCACCGACCTGAGCGTGGGGGCGGAAACCAGCCTGCGCCGCAAGGTCAGCCGCCTTGAGCGCCAGCGCGAAGAGCTTGGCCCCGTCAACCTGCGTGCCGAGATCGAGGCGCAGGACGCATCGGGCAAGATCGACACCATCCTGCACGAACGCGATGAACTGCAATCCGCCATAAGCCGCCTGCGCGGCATGATTGGCCAGCTCAACCGCGAGGGCCGGGAGCGGCTCATGGCCGTGTTCTCGCGCATTGACCAGCATTTCCAGGCCCTGTTCGCGCGCATGTTCAATGGCGGCCGCGCGCATCTGGGCATGGTGGGCAGTGACGACCCGCTTCAGGCCGGGCTGGAAATCTATGCCCAGCCGCCGGGCAAGAAGCTGGCCACGCTGTCGCTGCTTTCGGGCGGGGAGCAGGCACTGACGGCGCTATCGCTCATCTTTGCGGTGTTCCGTTGCAATCCCGCCCCCGTCTGCGTGCTGGACGAGGTGGATGCCCCGCTGGATGATGCCAATGTGGGCCGGTTCTGTGCGCTGCTGGGTGACATGGTGGCCGAAGCGGGCACGCGTTTCCTTGTTGTCACCCACCATCAGCTGACCATGGCGCATATGGACCGGCTGTATGGCGTGACCATGCAGGAACGCGGTGTGAGCCGCGTGCTGTCGGTTGACCTGGAACGCGCCACCGAAATGGTGGACAGCGAACCCGCCCGATAGGCGGGGGACGTTCTGGTAAAGCTTGTCCGGAATGCCTCACGGACTGCCGCCTTTTTGGAAAAAGGCGGCACCCGGAGACTTTTTCAATAATCCAGGCCCTGTGGGCACAGCGCGCCCACGGGCCTTTTGGGACAGGAATACCCCTGCCTTTACGGCATCATGCTGCCGGTCTCGATGAAGCGCTGGTGCCATGACAGGGCTTCGGTCAGCAGATGCGGGGACTGCTGGCCAAACGAACCCGCACGGGCGCGCCTGTAGTAATCCTGCAGCATGGGCCGATAGTCGGGATGGGCGCAGTTGGCGATGATCACTTCCGCGCGCTGCTTGGGCGAGAGGCCCCGCAGGTCGGCCAGGCCCTGCTCGGTCACCAGCACCTGCGAATCCTGCGTGATGTGATCGACATGGGACGCCATGGGCACGATGGCGGAAATCTTGCCACCCTTGGCGGTGGACGGCGTCATGAACACCGAAATATAGGCGTTGCGCGCAAAATCGCCCGAACCGCCAATGCCATTCTGGATTTTCGAACCCATGATCTGGGTGGAGTTCACGTTGCCGTAAATGTCCGATTCGATCAGGCCGTTCATGGCAATGCAGCCAAGGCGGCGGATCAGGCCGGGATGGTTGCTGATGTCCTGCGGGCGCAGGATGATCTTCTTCTGGAACTCACGCATGCGGGAATTGAGCGATTCCGCGGCTTCCGGGCTGAGCGAGAAGGCAGTGGCCGAGGCAACCCGCATCTTGCCGCTTTCCAGCATGCCCAGCATGCCGTCCTGAATGACTTCCGTGTAGGCGGTCAGGTCATCGAACGGGCCTTCCTCCAGCCCGCCCATCACGGCGTTAGCCACGTTGCCCACACCGGACTGCAGCGGCAGGAGCGAGGGCGGCAGGCGGCCCATCTTCACTTCATGGCGGAAGAATTCCATCAGGTGGCCGGCAATGCCGCGCGCGGTCTCGTCGGGCGGGGAGAACGGGGCGTTGCGGTCGGGCGCGTCGGTCTCGACAATCGCCACGATCTTGGCCGGGTCCACCTTGAGCGACGTGCCGCCAATGCGGTCATCGGGGCGCAGCAGCGGGATGGGCTGGCGGTGCGGGGGAAGGGCCGCGCCGTACCAGATGTCGTGCATGCCCTCGAGTGCCGCGTCCTGCCAGCTGTTGACCTCGATGATCACCTGCCTAGCGGTGTCGAGCCATGTCTTGGAATTGCCGACGGAGGAGGACGGGACAATGCTGCCGTCCTCGCGGATGGCGGTGGCCTCGATGATGGCGGTATCGATCTCGCCAAAGAATCCGGCCCAGGCCATGGGGGCGACATGGCTAAGATGCATGTCCAGGTATTCCGTCTCGCCCTTGTTGATGCGCGCGCGCAGGCCGGGGTCGGAATTATAGGGCATGCGGAAGGAGATGCCGTTGACCTTGGCCAGCGCGCCATCCAGTTCCGGCCCGGTGGAGGCCCCGGTCAGCAGCCGGATGCGGTAATCATTCCCCTTGGCATGCTCGCGCTCCATCAGCGCCGCCAGCGCCTGCGGCACCGCCTTGGGATAGCCTGCGCCCGTAAAGCCGCTGGTGCCGACCGTGCTGCCGGGGCGGACAAGGGACGCCGCCTGCTCGGCGGTGGTGATCTTGGCCCGGAGCGCCGCATTCCGGATTCGGGTGTGGTCGATCATGAACTTTCCCTCAAACTCTTATCGTTATGTCCAGCCGGCGTAGCCTGCGCCGGATATGTCGTATGCCTTGGCCGCTGCCGCCCGGGCGGGGCGCGTCTCCCCTATCATGAACCGGACCGGCCCGCCCTGCCCGCATCCCGGCGCCGGATGTGGGTATTCCCGTTGCACCCCTTGCCGCGACCGTGCGTTCCACTTCAGCATGACGCCATCATCTGTTCTCCCTCCCGCCGGTTACGTCACAACAAAAGAGTGTGACACCCGGGCCTGACTCCGCTTCATGCTTTCACGTTTGCTCCATCGTGTCCCGGTCATGTGCGCGGGGTATTTTAGGTATGTATTTTTGGCAACATGCGCGCCGCCCCTGTACAATGTCGTTCCCCGGATGCAACCGTTTTGTGGCATCCGGGCTACATTCTTGCCCATACCCCTAGTGCATGGCGGCCAATGTTGTGAATAATAGGAAACCAGACCCAGCCAAGGGGCAGCGGCGCACACGGCACGGCCAGCAGCAACAGGAGAGGATTTTCGTTTGAGACGTCGATTTCCCTCTCCCCGTCCCGTCATGGCGCATGATGGCGCGACCGCGTCCCCCACGGCGCGCGAGGGTGCGCCGCCGCGCGCGCCCCTGATCACGCCCGCGCACCCACTGGCGGACCTGCTGGCGGGCAGGAAGCTGCGCGTGGTGGGCGATGTGCATGGGGACCTGCATGCCTTCCGCCATGCAGCGGCCACGGACCGTTTTGTCATACAGCTGGGCGACCTGATCGATTACGGGCCGGACAGCGCGGGGGCGTTCCGGCTCATGCAGCAGCTGATCGACGAGCGGCGCGGCCTGTTCATCCTGGGCAATCATGACCGCAAGCTGGCCCGTGCGCTGCAGGGCCGCAAGATGCGCCGTGATCCCCCGCTCATGGAAACGCTGGCCCAGTTCATGGCCGAGGAAAATGCCGACGTGCACCAGCGCGCCCTGGCCGATCTGGCCCTGGCCCCCGCCTGGATCGTGATCGGGCGATCCGTGTTCGTGCATGGGGGCTTTCATGTCCGCATGCTGGGCGAGGCGCCACCGCCGGGACTGGGCACGGTCACGCCCCTGCTTTCGCGCGCGCTGTTTGGCGAGACCACGGGCCGGATGCAGAAGGATGGCTACCCCGAGCGCAGGCTGAACTGGGTGGACCATATTCCCGCGGGCTATACGGTCTATTGCGGGCATGACCGCCGTTCGACCGACGGGCGGCCATGGGTCCGCCACGGGCGCATGGGGGGCCGCGCCATCTTTACCGATACGGGGGCGGGCAAGGGTGGCCACCTGGCATGGATCGACCTGCCGCCACTCCTGTAAACCCAGCCCCTTATCCGATCTTGCAAAGGAAAACCGACACCGATGAACAGCACCCAGGCCCGGCATGAGGCAGCGCAGCAGAAACTTGAGGACCTGCGCCGCAGCATCGACAATATCGATGCGGCCCTGATCTACATGCTGGCCGAGCGCTTCCGCCACACGCAGGCCGTGGGCCGGCTCAAGGCCGCCAACGACATGCCCCCCGCCGACCCCGCGCGTGAGGCCCGGCAGGTCGCCCGCCTGCGCCAGCTTGCCGCCACCGCCCGGCTTGATCCGGATTTCGCGGAAAAATTCCTCGCCTTCATCATCCGTGAAGTGATCCGCCACCACGAGGCCATAGCCGCGGGTAAGGAAGGCTGAACCCGCCCATGACCGACCCGAAAGCCCTGCCCGCGCGCCAGCTGGTGCTGATGCGCCATGCCCAGGCCGCCCCTGCCCCGTTTGGCGAGATGGGCCAGGATGCCGACATGCGCCGCCCCCTGACCCCCCATGGGCAGCACATGGCCGCGCGCTGCGGGGCATGGCTGCGGGCGCGCCACTTCGCACCCGACCTGGTGCTGGTCAGTCCCGCACTGCGCACGGTGCAGACGCTGGAGGCGATCGGATCATTTTATGGCGATCGGCAACCTGATATCCGACATGTGAACGCATTGTACGACGCACTGCCCGCAACCATTCGGGACATGCTGTATGAAGTTCCAGATAAATGCAGCAATATCATGATATTAGGCCATAACCCCGGCCTGTATGCACTGGTCCTGCACTGGGCTGCCGGGCGGTGCCCGACGGCACTGGAGCCAGCGCTGCAACAGGGCTTTCCCCCCGCCTCGATTGCCTGTCTGGGCACACAGAAACCGTGGAATACCGCCACGGATGGCGAAATTCACCTGCGGGACCTGTATTGCCAATAATGTCATTGCCCGGGGCGGGCTGGGTGGATTGCCACGGCAGGGGTTTCGTTCCTATCGTCTGTCCCGAGGCCCGATGCCAGCCGCGCCCTGAGCGGCAGCCGGGTAAAAAAATTTGGGCACACTGACAAACTGCCGCACGAACGGCAGACCGCCCGGAGGTTGGAGACACGTGCCGCCCCGTGCCAACGGGCACGCAGCGGGGGCACCCAAGAGGAGTGTTGTAGATGAGCGAGTCCGAGAAAACCGCCACAATCTCGCTGAATGGCAAGGATGTTGCCCTGCCCGTGCTGTCGGGCACGCTTGGCCCGGATGTTGTTGACATCCGCAAGCTGCCGGCACAGGCCGGGGTCTTTACCTATGATCCCGGTTATGGCGAAACGGCTTCATGCTCCAGCAAGATCACCTTCATCGACGGTGAAAAGGGCATCCTGCTGCATCGCGGCTACCCCATCGCGCAGCTGGCCGAACAGGCGACCTTCATGGAGGTGGCCTATCTGCTGCTCAATGGCGAACTGCCCGCAAAGGCGGAATACGACACGTTCGTAAACTCCATCAAGCACCACACGCTGCTGCATGAGCAGATCCGCAACTTCTTCAACGGTTTCCGCCGTGATGCCCATCCCATGGCCATCCTGTGCGGCACGGTGGGCGCGCTGTCCTCCTTCTATCACGAAGGGCTGGATGTCTCGAACGCCGCCACGCGCTACCAGTCGGCGCTGCGCATCATCGCCAAGATCCCGACCATCGCGGCATGGGCCTACAAATACACCCAGGGCGAGACCTTCGTGTATCCGCGCAACGACCTGTCCTATGCGGAAAACTTCCTGTCCATGATGTTCGCGGTGCCCAGCGAGCCGTACAAGGTCAATCCGGTGCTGGCACGCGCCATGGACCGCATCCTGATCCTGCATGCCGACCACGAGCAGAATGCCTCCACCTCCACCGTGCGGCTGGCGGGTTCGACCGGCGCCAATCCGTTCGCCTGCATTTCCGCAGGCATCGCGGCCCTGTGGGGTCCCGCCCATGGTGGCGCCAACGAGGCCGTGCTGAAAATGCTGGCCGAGATCGGGCACAAGGACAACATTCCCGAATTCATCGCCAAGGTGAAGGACAAGAACAGCGGCGTGCGCCTGATGGGCTTTGGCCACCGGGTGTACAAGAACTTCGACCCGCGCGCCAAGATCATGCAGGCCACCTGCCATGAAGTGCTGGGTGAACTGGGGATCAAGGACGATCCGCTGCTTGACCTTGCGATCGAGCTGGAAAAGATCGCCATCCATGATGAATATTTCGTCAAGCGCAGCCTGTACCCGAATGTCGATTTCTATTCGGGCATCATCCTCAAGGCCATGGGCATTCCCACCAGCATGTTCACCGTGCTGTTTGCCGTGGCCCGCACCACCGGCTGGATCAGCCAGTGGAAGGAAATGATCGAGGAGCCGGGACAGCGCATCGGCCGCCCGCGCCAGCTTTACACCGGCTCCCCGCAGCGGGACTTCACGCCGTTTGACAAGCGTGGCTGAATAACGACAGCACCCCCACCCGGCGGCACCGCGCGGCCGGGTGACGGGACCCGTGCCGGGCGTAACGGCCCGTAACGGGACAGACATAAAAAGGGGCAGGCCGCACCCGCGACCTGCCCCTTTTCCTGTTCAGGGTGGTTTTTCGGCAAGGCCCTGCCGGGTCAGTCGCACTCGCAGCCGTTAGTGGGGCCGGGACGCCGCTGGATGACATGATGGTCGATCCATTCCGACACCAGCCGCCGCGCCTCGTTAAGCGAGGATTCGGGATGGTGGATACGATACAGGGTGGTGCAGGCGTGAAAGGCCGACACATCGCTGGTCCCGACGCCACGCAGTTCCTGGTAGGCGGTGATTACGGCACGCTCGCACTTGCGAGAGATGCGACTGTTTTCAACAGACACGATGCGATGATCCATTAGTGAGAATGATTATCAGTATTGGCATATTAGAGCGAATACCCCGTGGGGGCAAGGGAGGCGTGGCCTCACACTCTGCTGAACGGGTCACGTTATATTTCCGATACCGGCTTTTTTTTGGCAATTCCAGCAGCGGGCTGACGTAGACAGATGGATTTTCGGCTCTGTTGCGGTTAATCGTCTGTGCAGTCATTCACGACAGTAGACATTATTGGGCCGGAGATAGGGTATGCACGACGCCACGGGGAACGGGGCCGGACTTTCAACAGGGTCAACCGCATGGGACCGCGATGCCGCATTGATGACGGCACGCCTGCTGCTGGAAATCAAGGCTGTCAACTTCCGCCCCGATGATCCCTATACCCTGACCTCGGGCTGGAAATCCCCGGTCTACATCGATTGCCGCCGCATCATCTTCTTCCCCCGCGCGCGGCAGAAGATCATGGAACTGGCGGTGGAAAAGATCGGCCGCCACGTAGGTTATGAAAGCATTGACGCCGTTGTGGGCGGCGAGACGGCGGGCATCCCGTTCGCCGCCTGGATTGCCGACCGCATGATGGCGCCCATGGCCTATGTGCGCAAGAAGCCCAAGGGCTTTGGCCGCAATGCCCAGATCGAGGGCGATGTGCCCGAAGGCATGCGCACCCTGCTGGTGGAGGACCTGACCACCGATGGCTCGTCCAAGGTGCAGTTCGCCAACGCGCTGCGCAACGCGGGTGCGATCGTGGACCACACGTTTGTCGTGTTCTTCTACGGCGTGTTCCCCGGTGCCTACCGCACGCTGGCGGACATGAACATAAGCCTGCATGCGCTGTGCACCTGGTGGGATGTACTGGAAGCCTGCGCGGGCAAGCCCTATTTCGCGGAAAAGGACGCCGCCGAGGTCCGCCGCTTCCTTGAAGATCCTTGTGCCTGGTCGGCAAAGCATGGCGGCGTGGGCAGTGCCGAGGAAGCCCTGGCACTTAAAACCAGGCGAGACGCCGGGGCCTGACCGACAGGCCGGTTGATGGCGCGTATCCTTGCCTTCGATTCCGGTATTGGCGGGCTGGGGGTCGTAGCCCAGCTTCGTGCCCTGCTGCCCGGTGTACCGATCGACTATCTGGCGGACACCGCCGTCTATCCCTATGGCGAGCAGCCCGATGCCCTGCTGCGGCACCGGATCGTCACCCTGCTGGGCCAGGCCATTGCCCGCCTGCGGCCCAGCGTGGTGGTCATTGCCTGCAATACCGCCAGCACCCTGGCGCTGGACAGCCTGCGCGCGACTTATGGCATACCCTTTGTCGGCTGCGTGCCCCCCATCAAATGGGCGGCGGACCATACCCGCACCGGCACCATCGGCCTGCTGGCCACGCGCGCCACGGTGCGCAGGCCCTATCTGCAGGACCTGCACGCCCGTTTCGCCCCGCGCTGCACCCTGCTGGCCCATGGCGCGCGCGGGCTTGCGGATATGGCGGAACGTGCCTTCCGTGGCCTGCCCCCCGACCGCACGCAGCTTGCCATCGAGCTTGACGGACTGTTCGGCCAACCCGGCGGCGCGGCAATTGATGTGGTGGGCATTGGCTGCACGCACTACACCTTTCTGCTTGATGCCCTGCGCGAAAGCGGGCCAGCCGGCGTAACGTGGCTGGACCCTGCGCCCGCCGTGGCACGACAGGCCGCACGGGTGCTGACGGAGCAGGCGCCTGCCATACCATGCGCCACGGGGGGGGAACGGGTCTGTTTTACCGCATTGCCGCCCGACTTCCCTGCCCTGCTGCCCGGCCTGGGCTGGCTGGGCTATGGGGCGGATGCCCTGTCCGTGTTCACGGCAGGGGAGAACCCTGCCACACACCCGATAGGAAACTGAAAGAAGTTTCTGGTGAAGCTTTTTTCAAAAAGCTTCAAAGAACGCCGCCTTTTTGAAAAAAGGCGGCACCCAAAAGCTTTTATTCTTTTATCAATGCGTTGTTCCAGACAGCCTTTAAGGGCTGACGGATAACGCCAGCCCCTGCCCCGCGCTAGCGCAGGCGGCTGACGGTGTAGCTGGCCGTATCCTGCAACAGCTGGCGCAGGTGGCCGGGCGGGAAGATGGACAGGGCTTCCCGCGCGGCATCGGCGTATTCAGTAGCCCGGTCCAGGGTAATGCGGATGGCATCCGTGCGGGCAATCAGCTGCAGGGCGTGATCCAGATCCTCGGGCTGCTGCTCGCTGCGTTCGATCACGCGCTGCCAGAATGCACGGTCCTCTTCCGATCCCGCCGCATAGGCGGCCAGCACCGGCAGGGTGATCTTGCCTTCGCGGAAGTCATCACCGACCGTCTTGCCCAGATGGGCCTGATCAGCGGCGTAATCCAGCGCGTCATCCACCAGCTGGAAGGCCATGCCAAGGTTGGTGCCGTAGGATTCAAGGGCGCGTTCCACCGTTTCGTCCCGTTCGGCCACCACCGCGCCCACACGGCAGGCAGCAGCGAAGAGCGCCGCAGTTTTGCCATGAATCACTTCCAGATACTGATCAATGCGCGTGGAAAGGTCATTCTGCGTGGACATCTGCAGCACTTCCCCTTCCGCGATGGTGGCGGAAGCGGATGAGAGGATATTCATGACCTTGAGCGAGCCATCATCCGTCATGAGCTGGAACGACCGGGCGAACAGGAAGTCCCCCACCAGTACCGATGCCTTGTTGCCGAACACCGCATTCGCGCTGGCCATGCCACGGCGCAGGGAACTTTCATCCACCACGTCATCATGCAGCAGGGTCGCGGTGTGGATGAACTCCACACACGCCGCAAGCCCCACATGGCGCTGGTGCGTGGCATCCGGCTGGTAGCCGCACAGCCGGGCGGAGGCCAGTGTCAGCAGCGGACGCAGCCGCTTGCCACCGGCAGCCACCAGATGGGCCGCAAGCTGGGGAATGAGTGCGACGGGGCTGTCCATCCGCTCGACAATGGCGCGGTTGCACGCCGCCATGTCATCCGCGAGATATTCCGCCAGATCGCGCAGGGCGACTTCTGATCCATCTGCCATCGGGCGGCGAGCCCCTCTGTCTTTCTGACTTGCCGTTTGGTCGGATTCCGGCAGACTAACTGCTAGGGCCAAAAGGTTACTCTCCCGGTTCCGAATGTATCAACATGGATACGAGTATATGGGCGGCGCTGGAATAACGGTCAAGCCGGAGCACGCAGGCATGGGGTGTGCGACAGCGCGGGTACTCCCCCCCCCACCCACGGATGGCGGCCCGGTCACGACCGGCACCCTGCTGGGAGGAAAGGTGCTCTATCGCCAGTTTCCGACCGGAAACCGGACTGGATTGGAACCGGTCCTGATGGCTGCTTTTGTGCCCGCACGCCCCGGACAGGTGGTGTTGGAAGCCGGATGCGGCGCGGGTGCCGGACTGCTCTGCCTTGCGAATCGGGTGCCACACCTGACCGGAATCGGGCTGGAGCATGACCCCGCCACCGGCCGCCTTGCCGCCCATAATTTCCAGATCAATGCGCGCGACGGCCTGCGGATCCGCGCCGCCACCCTGCCGGCCCTGCCCGATGACCCGCTGCTGTCCGGCCCCGGCACGCGCCGGATCGACCACGCCTTTGCCAACCCGCCCTGGCACGGGCACGATTCCACGCCATCGCCCCACAGGCAGCGTGACCTGGCCCACCGCCTGCCCGACGGTGCCCTGCGCGAGTGGACGCGCGTGCTGGCGGCCCAGCTGCGCCATCATGGCACGCTGACGCTGGCCCTGCCCGCTGCCCTGCTGGCGACGGGCATCAGCGCCATGGAGGCCGTGCGGCTGGGTGGCATAAGGATTTTCCCGTTCTGGCCCCGGGCCGGGCAGGCCGCGCGCATCGTTCTGGTACAGGGACGCGCCAACACGCGCGCGGGCAGCGAAATGCTGCCCGGCCTGATCCTGCATGAAACGGATGGCCGCTTCACCCCCGCCGCGCGTGCGGTGTTGGAGGATGGTGCAGCGCTTCGTGCCTGAAAAACAACGGGAAAAAGTTTTTGGTGACGCTTTTTTCAAAAAGCGTCAGGAAACGCCGCCCTGTTGAAAAAAGGCGGCGCCCAAAGCCTTTTCTTCCCCCTGTCATTCAGTCGCCGAAAGCTTCATCCCATGTGCCCGTAGTGGAGGCACGGCTGTATTCGGTTGCCCGGTTTTCAAAGAAATTGGCGTGCTCGACCGCATTGACCATCTCATCCACCCACGGCAGCGGGTTGGTGGCGATGTCATAGATCCCGTCCAGCCCCAGCTGGCCCAGGCGGCGGTTGGCCACGAAGCGGATGTAGCGCTTGACCTGTCCGGCATCCAGTCCTTCCACAGCACCCATCTCGAAGGACAGGTCGATGAAGGCATCCTCGTGCTCGACAATGTCGCGGCAGATCTGGCGGATGTCATCGCGCAGGGCATCGGTCCAGATTTCGGGGTTTTCCTGCACGAACACGCGGAACAGGCGGGCCATCGAATCACAGTGCAGCGATTCGTCCCGCACCGACCACGACACGATCTGCCCCATGCCCTTGAGCTTGTTGTGCCGGGGGAAGTTCAGCAGGATGGCAAAGGACGCGAAAAGCTGCAGCCCTTCGGTAAACGCGCCGAAGGCTGCCAGCGTGCGGGCGATCTGGTAGTTGTCACTGACCGAGAACTGCTGCATGTAGTCATATTTATCCTTCATTTCCTTATACTTGAGGAAAGCGGAATACTCGGTCTCGGGCATGCCGATAGTGTCGAGCAGATGACTGTAGGCCGCGATATGGATGGTCTCGATATTGGAAAAAGCCGAGAGCATCATCAGCACTTCAGTCGGTTTGAACACCTGGCTGTAGTGCTTCATGTAGCAGTTGTTCACCTCCACATCCGACTGGGTGAAGAAGCGGAAGATCTGGGTCACCAGATGCCGCTCGCTTTCGGTCAGGGTGCGGTGCCAGTCCTTCACATCATCGGCCAGCGGGACTTCCTCGGGCAGCCAGTGCACGCGCTGCTGGGTCAGCCAGGCATCATAGGCCCATGGATAGCGGAACGGCTTGTAGACGGGATTGGCCGTCAGCAGGCTCTGTTCCATGGGGGGCTGTGCGACGGGGGCGGCTGTATCGGTCATGGCCGTGCTGTCCTGTACGGAAATGACGCTGCCAGGCACAGGCCCGGCAGCGGAAGCATGATCGGAATCTCCCGCGTCAGGCCGCGAGAGCATGGGGCTGCCTGGCCTGTTACTGACAGGCCAGGCATTCCTCGTAATCGGTCGTGGTCGCGGGCCCCGCCGTGCCGGCGGCGTCCTCCCCCTCCCTGTGCGACAGGTCGCGCTTCTCCTGCCCGTCACTGACCGCATCGGCCCGCTGGATGGACAGCGAGCGGCAGTAATACAATGACTTCACCCCGCGCTTCCACGCCATGTAATGGATCTGGTGCAGGTCGCGCTTGTGCACATTGGCGGGCAGGAAGATGTTGATCGACTGCGCCTGGCACACATAGGGCGCGCGGTCGGCCGCATGCTCGATCACCCAGCGCTGGTCCAGTTCGAACGCGGTCTTGAACACGTCCTTCTCCTGCCGGGTCAGGAAGTCCAGATGCTGGACACTGCCCTTGTTCAGCGTGATGGAGGACCAGACCTCGCTCGTGTTCTGCCCGCGTTCGGTCAGCAGGCGGTCAAGGTGGCGGTTGCGCACGGTGAACGAGCCGGACAGGGTTTTCTGCAGGAACACGTTGGCGGCAATCGGCTCGATGCCGGGGCTGGCATTGCCCGCGATGATCGAGATCGAGGCCGTGGGCGCGATGGCCATCTTGTTGGAAAACCGCTCCATCACCCCGTAATCCGCCGCATCCGGGCACGGCCCGCGCTCTTCGGCCAGCTTGCGTGATGCCGCATCGGCCTGCGCGCGGATATGCTTGAAAATGCGCCGGTTCCAGCCCTTGGCCACCACACTTTCAAACGGCACGTTGTTGGCCTGCAGGAAGGAATGGAAGCCCATCACCCCCAGCCCCACCGAACGCTCGCGCATGGCGGCGTAGCGGGCGCGTTCCATGTCGTCCGGCGCGCGGTCGATGAAGTCCTGCAGCACGTTGTCGAGGAACAGCATCACGTCCTCGATAAACTGCGGGTTGTCCTTCCACTCCTCCCACGTCTCCAGGTTGAGCGAGGACAGGCAGCACACCGCCGTGCGCTCGCGGCCATGCTGGTCCATGCCGGTAGGCAGGGTGATTTCCGCGCACAGGTTGGAAGTCTTGACCTCCAGCCCCGCCAGCTTGTGGTGTTCGGGGCGGGCATTGTTCACATGGTCGGAAAAGATGATGTACGGCTCGCCCTGCTCCATGCGCGCGGTCAGGATGCGGATCCACAGCGCGCGTGCCGAGACCTTGCGGATGACCGTGTTGTCCTTGGGGGAAAGCAGTGCCCATTCATCATCATCCGCCACCGCGCGCATGAAGGCGTCGGGCACCAGCACCCCATGGTGCAGGTTGAGCGCCTTGCGGTTGGGGTCACCGCCGGTGGGGCGGCGCAGTTCGATGAATTCCTCGATCTCGGGGTGCCAGACCGGCAGGTAGACCGCGGCCGACCCCCGGCGCAGCGACCCCTGGCTGATGGCCAGCGTCAGGCTGTCCATCACGCGGATGAACGGAATTACGCCGGAAGTCTTGCCATTGCGGCCCACGTTCTCGCCAATCGAGCGCAGGTTGCCCCAGTACGACCCGATGCCGCCACCCTTGGACGCCAGCCAGACATTCTCGTTCCACAGGTCCACGATGCCACGCAGGCTGTCATTCGCCTCGTTCAGGAAGCACGAGATGGGCAGGCCGCGCGTGGTGCCGCCATTGGACAGCACGGGGGTGGCGGGCATGAACCAGTGGCGTGAGATATAGTCATACAGCCGCTGCGCGTGGGCCGCGTCCGCACCGTAATAGGACGCCACACGACCGAACAGGTCCTGGTAGCTCTCACCGGGCAGCAGGTAGCGGTTATCGAGCGTGGCCTTGCCAAACGCCGTCAGCAGCGCGTCGCGGCTGTGGTCCACGCGCACGGGATGGTGGCCGGGCAACTGGACCACATTGTCCAGCATGTCAGACATTTCAGGCATCGTGGCACTGTCCTTTCCCTGGACGATTCCATCGCCGCTGGCAGCACCATCGACCATGCCGCCGGATACACCGTCCAGGACCATTTGCATTCTCCATAACCCGCTCACAGCCGCACACAGGACCGGGCGGGTCCTGTGTGCGGGTGGAGCATCCATTTGTAATATGACCCCATATATGGATCAGACTGCTGTCGATTGCACTACATAATGTGTGGGGACAAAATGTGGACCGTTGCGCCGAATCAGCGGGCAAGCTTGCGTCAAGTATGCAAAAGGCATCTTTTATTTTTTTAAATTCGGCATGCCCGCCCCTCACGCCCCCAGCGTGCCCCAGCGCGCGGTTGCCGCGTCATCACAGGCGCGCGGAGCGACCCAGGCCGTGCTTCCATCGGCAAATTCCTCGCGTTTCCAGAAAGGTGCGTGGGTCTTGAGCCAGTCCATCATGAATTCCGTCGCCCCCAGCGCGCCCCCCCTGTGGGCCGAGGCACACAGCACCAGCACGATGGGCATGCCCACCGCCAGTCGGCCCACACGGTGGATGATGGTGCAGCCCACAAGCCCGAATCGCGTACAGGCGGATTCGGCAATCTGGCGCATCATGGTCTCGGTCATGCCGGGGTAGTGTTCCAGTTCCAGCGCCACCAGGCCGCCGCCGCCCCGAACAAAACCCGTAAACGCGCCCACTCCCCCCACTTCCGTCTGCCCTGCCAGCAGGGCCGTGGTCTCGTGGGCGGAATCGAACGCTTCCGCCTGAACGCGGATCGTAACGCGGGACATGGCGCGGTCAGCCTCCGGTAACGGGGGGGAAGAAGGCAATCTCGTCATTGGCGGCAATGGTGGCCGCGTTTGTGGCGAAACTCTGGTTCACGGCAACGCGGATCAGTTCCGGCCGGCCAAAGATCTCGGCATACGCGCCGCCACGGGCGTGCAACTGGCTGATCAGGCCCGCCACGGAGTCCACGCCCGGTGGCAGGGGCAGTGTCTCACCGGGGCGGCCAAGCCGGTCCCGCAGCCATGCAAAATAGAGAATGCGCAGCATTCCGGTTTCATCTCCCTGTCTGCGGGCCATGACTGACGGATGGCCGGAGCCACCCCTCAGGGGGCCTGCTGTTCGTGAACCGTGCCATCGGCGCCAACCAGGGTACTGGTGCCATCGCCATTGGGCACGATGATGGTTGAATCCGACACGCCCTTATGCGTCGCCTCTCCCGCCAAGGGCAATGCGGAAACAGGCAGTGCCTCCGCCTGCATGCCATCGGGTGCCGGATCGTTGCCGATCTGCATCTCGCCACCGGCAGGCAGGTCCACCTCACGCTCGACCAGACGGGAGCGCGCGGCCGCATTGCCCGGGCCGTCCGGCCCCGCGCCAATGGCGTCCAGCGCCATCTGCCCGGACGGCAGGACCGGCCAGATATTATGCTCCTGCGCCACGATGGGCGGGACCCGGGCAACCCTGCCTGCTACACGGCGCATGTTTTCCACATCCGTGCGCGGGGTGTTGGGCAGGCTGCCCGGCAGTTCCGTATTGTCGGACAGGATTTTGCCAAAGCCGCCACATCCGGCCAGACATAGCAGCAATGACAGCAGCATGGCGTTACGCACCGTGTTCTCCCCTTTCCCGGCCTGTCCGGCACAAGGTGGACCCGTCAGCCCACAGGAGAGAGCAACCACGCCGCGCGTTAATTTTTCATGTAATCAGGGCGATAATTTTGTCGCCCCCGCCCCGGCGCCGCTGACATGGCGCAGCCCGGTGGACAGGTAGTCCCACCCGGTAATCAGGGTCAGGACGGCGGCGATCCACATCATGATGGCCCCCAGCGCGTTGACGGGCAGCCAGCCGATATGCAGCAGCCCCGCCGTGCTGTCGCCCGCCAGCAGGAAGCCGATGGCGGTCATCTGGAATCCGGTTTTCCATTTTGCCAGCCGGGTTACCGGCAACCCCACGCGGGTTGCGGCCAGGTATTCCCGCAGGCCACTGACCAGGATCTCCCGCGAGAGGATGATGATGGCCGGGTACAGGCAGCCGTACGGCAGCCGCCCCAGCCCCGCCATGACCATGAGCGAGGCACCGACCAGCAGCTTGTCGGCAATCGGGTCCAGCATGCGGCCCAGGTCGGAATTCTGGTTCCAGGCCCGCGCCAGCTTGCCATCCAGGTAGTCGGTAATCCCCGCCAGGATGAACAGCACGCAGGCAGCGCAGTCGGTCTGGGGGGTGTGCAGGACAACCAGCCCGACAACAAGGGGAACCACAATGATGCGGGACAGGGTCAGGAGATTGGGCAGGTCGGTAAGCATGCTGATACTGCTATAGCCAAGGATGGGGAAAAGCCGAAATACTGATAACGCCTGTCAGGCAGGTTCTATGCTCACATCTGCATGACAGCCGATCAGTCCCCTGTCCAGTCGGGATGGAAATATCCGTATATGGCACGCGCCATGTCACGGTTGATACCGGGTGCATTTTCCAGTTCCCCCAGACCCGCCTGGCGCACGCTGCGGGCCGAGCCGAAATGCTTGAGCAGCGCACGCTTGCGTGCAGGTCCAACGCCCGGAATATCGTCCAGTTCCGAGCGCACCAGCGTTTTGGAACGGCCCGCGCGGTGGGTGGTGATGGCAAAGCGGTGTGCCTCGTCCCGCAGGCGCTGGAGGTAGTACAGCACCGGGTCACGCGGCGGGAGCTGGAAGGGGGCGCGGCCTTCGGTATGGAACCATTCGCGCCCGGCATCCCTGTCCGGCCCCTTGGCAATGGCCACCAGCGTCACCCCCGTGACCCCCAGTTCGTCCAGCACGCCGCGCACGGCGGTATACTGCCCGGCACCGCCATCGATCAGCAGGATGTCGGGCCAGTCCTCGGGGCGCACGCCCTCCTCGCGGTCCTTCAGCGCGCGGCGGAAGCGGCGTTCCAGCACCTCGCGCATCATGGCGAAGTCATCGCCCGGCGTGACCGGCCCCTTGATGGAGAATTTGCGGTAGGCCCGCTTGTCAAACCCTTCCGGCCCGCCCACCACCATCACGCCATAGGCATTGGCGCCCTGGATGTGGCTGTTGTCGTAGGTCTCGATCCGGCGCGGGGGTTCCGCCAGCCCGAACAGGTCGGCCACGCCCTGCAAAAGCCGGGCCTGGCCGGCGCTTTCCGCCATCCTGCGCTCCAGCGCTTCGCGCGCGTTGATTTCGGCATGCTCGATCACGCCGCGCTTTTCGCCACGCCGGGGGTGGATGATCTCCACCTTCCGCCCCCGCCGCAGGCCCAGCGCCGCGGTCAGCACGTCCAGTTCCGGCAGGTCCTGATTGACCAGGACCTGCGCCGGCGGCGGCTTGTCGTCATAGAACTGGCCGATGAAGGCGGCGAGCACGTCGGGCGCGTTCTCGTCACGCGCATGGCTGGGAAAGAACGCCCGGTTGCCGTTGTTGCGCCCGGCGCGGATGAAGAACACCTGAATGCAGGACTGCCCCGCGATCTGCCAGATGGCGATGATGTCCGCATCCGTCACGGTGGAGGGATTGATGACGCTGGAATCCTGCTGCAACGCCGAAAGCCCCCGTATGCGGTCGCGGATCGCCGCCGCGCGCTCGAACTCCAGCGCGCCTGCCGCCTCCTCCATCTCGCGCCCCAGCTGTTCGCGCATATGAGGGTTGCGGCCCGCCAGGAAGTCGCGTGCCTGGGCGGCCAGCCCGGCATAGTCCTCGCGGCTTATGCGGTCGGTGCAGGGGGCCGAGCAGCGGTGGATCTGATGCAGAAGGCACGGGCGCGTGCGGCCCTGCATCTCGCTGTCGGAGCATGAGCGCAGCAGGAAGGTGCGCTGGAGCAGGTTGAGCGTCTGGTTGACCGACCAGGCGGACGCGAACGGCCCCCAGTAGCTTGCCCCCTTCACCGGCTTGCCCCGGTGCTTGCTGATCTGGGGGAATTCATGCCGGTCGGTCAGCATGATCCACGGATAGCTCTTATCGTCGCGCAGCAGGATGTTGTACCGCGGCTGCATGCGCTTGATGTAGTTGGACTCCAGCAGCAGGGCCTCGGCCTCGGTATGGGTCGTGACGATTTCCATGCCGTGGGTTTCGGACACCATGCGCCGCAGCCGTTCGGTCAGGCGGCTGACATGGGTATAGGACGTCACGCGCTTCTTCAGGTTGAGCGCCTTGCCCACGTACAGCACATCACCCTTTGCCCCCAGCATGCGGTACACGCCGGGGGATTGCGGCATGGTCTGCAGGGCATGGTGGATCGCCGCCACCCCCACGGGCCGGGTCGGGGGGGCTGAAATGGCCGTTGTCATGGTTGGTGGCCGTTCATCCACCGATGATGTGGATAAGTCTGTGGAGCAGCAGCAGAAAAAAACGTGCGGATGGCGGTTTTCCTTTCCTGCAACTGGATTGCCCAAAAAAACATCACTAAAGATAACCTACTGTTTTATAACAATTATATTTGGGAACCCCGCAGCCGGAAAAAAAATCCCACCCCTGATTGGCCAGATTCATGCCTGTCAACCCCACAGGTGGACAAATTGTGGCATCAGTGTGATGGCGGGGTCCGGTTTCCTTTTTGCACGAAATATCAGCCGCCTTTTGCAATTCGTTCCTGTTTTTGTCCTGCACGGCCCGGCGGGGGCGGAAAAATATTCTTGTCAGCCCCGCCCGGATCGGCAATGCACCCGATATGCGTATCGTAACCTGGAATATCAATTCCCTCCGCCTGCGGATGCCCCTGCTCGCCCGTCTCTGCGCGGAAACGGCGCCCGACATGGTCTGCCTGCAGGAAACCAAGGTGCCCGATGCCCTGTTCCCGCTGGAGGCGGTGCGGGCGCTGGGGTTCGGCCATGTCGCCTATCGCGGCATGAAGGGATATAATGGCGTGGCCATCCTGTCACGCCAGCCGGTGCAGGTGCTGGAGGATACGCCGGACTGGTGCGCGCGGGGCGACTGCCGCCACCTGGCCGTACGCCATGGCAGCGGGGAGACGGCCATCGACGTGCATGATTTCTACGTGCCCGCCGGGGGTGACATTCCCGACCCGGATGAAAACCCCAAATTCGCCCACAAGCTGGCATTTGTGGAAGAGGCACGCCACTGGTTTTCCGCCCGCGCCATGCGGCGTACGGTGCTGGTGGGGGATCTGAACATCGCCCCGCTGGAACACGATGTGTGGAGCCATAAGCAGTTGCTGAAGATCGTCAGCCACACCCCGGCGGAAACCGAACGCCTGCTGGCATGGCAGCAGACCGGCTTTATCGACGCGATGCGCCACTTCGTACCCCCGGCGGAGAAGCTTTACACTTGGTGGTCCTATCGCAACCGTGACTGGAGTGCCTCTGACCGGGGGCGGCGGCTGGACCATGTATGGGTCACGCCCGACCTGAGGGACGCGCTGCGCGGCATGCAGGTGCTCCGCCCCGCGCGAGACTGGGACAAGCCATCCGACCATGTGCCGGTCATTGTCGATATGGACGCCTGAGCGTCCTGCCCCCGCGGGAATTGTCTGAAAACGATTCATGGGAAAACATGGACGTTCCCGGATGCCGGTAGCGTTCTGGAAAACACGTTACCGGACACGTCCGCATGACGGGCAGGACGTGTGCAGGATGCACGCCCCATAAACACGACCGGGCCGCCCGAAACCGGGCGGCCCGTCATGAAAAGCCGTCACGCCATCCCTGCCATCAGGCCAGGGCGGGCTTGCCCCCTTCGGGGTCCAGGCGATAGCCGCCACCTTCCGTCACCAGCAGGGATGCATTGGTGGGATCAGGCTCGATCTTCTGGCGCAGGCGATAGATATGCGTCTCAAGCGTATGGGTGGTCACGGCGGCGTTGTAGCCCCAGACCTCGTTCAGCAGCACCTGCCGCGGCACCGGGCGCGTGCCCGCGCGGTACAGGAATTTCAGGATGGCCGCTTCCTTTTCCGTCAGCCGGATGCGGCGGTTCTTTGCCGTTTCCTGCAAAAGCTTGGCGGACGGGCGGAAGATATATGGCCCGATGGCGAAGACCGCGTCCTCGCTGTTCTCGAAAATCCGCATCTGCGCGCGCAGGCGGGCCAGCAGTTCGGCAATACGGAACGGTTTGGCCACATAGTCATTGGCCCCCGCATCCAGCCCGCGCACCACATCCGTCTCGTCATCCGAGCCAGTCAGGATGATGATGGGGATGCGCTTGCCCTTGCGCCGCAGATCGGCGCAGAAATCACGGCCATCCCCGTCAGGGAGGGAAACGTCGAGGATGATCGCATCGAACCGGGCACCCGGCACCTGCAGTTTTTCCCACGCTTCGGCGACGGAGCCTGCCTCGATCGCTTCAAATTCACCATCAATCTGTAGCTGTTCAACGAGCATTTGACGTAAAGTCTGATCGTCGTCCGCTATCAGTATGGGACGTGCTCCTGCCATCGAACCCTCTTTATCACTTTAGTTCCGACCCATTATCGGGCCGGTTTCTGTCTTGCCGTTCATGCCCCGCCATGCAACCCGTCCGGCCCATGACCCGACGGCCATCATGCCGCGTGCAGTCGAATCAGGCTGCAGATACCATACACAAGACCCGATCCAGAGGAATTCATGATACGCGCTATTTTACAAACGAATACAGGTCTGGATGCACGACTGCATTGCATGGGTGCGGACATGCCCGCGATTATCGGCGCGGGCGGCATAAAAAACCACAAGATCGAGGGGGATCACGCCACACCTGCCGGGATCTGGCCGCTGCGGCGGGTCTTCTACCGCGCCGACCGGGTGCCATCACCTGTCTGTCATCTGCCGGTGGAACCCCTGGGCCCGCACGATGGATGGTGCGATGAACCCGCGCATCCCGACTACAACCGCCACATCACCCTGCCCCACCCCGCCCGGCACGAACGGCTGTGGCGCGATGATCACGTTTATGACATTCTTGTGGTTCTTGGTTATAACGACGATCCCGTCCAATCGGGCCGGGGCTCGGCCATTTTCCTTCATCTGCCCCCACGCGGCGGCCGGCCGACCGAAGGCTGCGTTGCCGTGGCCGAAGTGCTCCTGCGCCAGCTTCTGGCGGCGGGGCTGGGGGAAATCGAGGTCAGGCCGGCATGACGCCCCGCTGCCCGGCGGGGGGACGGGCCGCCGCCGCATCGGGCGGCACGAGGCGGATGATGATATCGCCCGCCGCGGCCTCGGCGGGAATCGCGTCCTCGGCCGAGCAGATCCAGATCGCGGTACCCTTGCGGATGATCATGAACAGCATGGCCGGACCCTGGAGCAGCTGCTCCTCGCCCATATCGGCGCGCATGGTGTGGCTGGCGAAACGCCAGCCCTGCGCGTAAAGCGAGTCGATCATCGAGAAATTCCACCCCGGCTCCCCCAGGACCTTGCCGCGTGAATCCCGGCTCAGCCCATGGTACAGGTCCAGCCGGGCAATGCCGGGACTGACCTGGAACACACGCTGGCGCCCGAGATCGGGCGCCATGCGCGCGCAGACAAGGCCGTTATAGATGGCATCGGGCGTTGCCGCGATCAGGTAGTCCGCCGGGCGTTCCTCCAGGCTTTCCTGCCCCGCGTCCGAAAGCAGTTCGGCACTCAGGATCGGCACGCCAAGCTTTGCCGCCTTGTTCAGCGCGGGCGCATAGGTATCGACCAGCAGCACCGGTATGCCCTGGTCATGCACCACGCGCGCAAGGTTGGTGGACCAGGCATTGGCCCCCATGATGGCCAGCGCCGGTTCATCGGACAGTGTCAGCCGCAGCGCGCGCGCCAGCGGCCGCAGCGAAAAACCGTGCAGGATCATGGTGGACGCGATCAGTGCGAACACGGCGGGCGTGATCAGGTTGGCGCCGGGATAGCCCGCTTCACGCAGCTGCAGCCCGACTACACCGGCCACCGCCGCCGCCACGATGCCGCGCGGCGCGATCCAGCCCACGAACAGCCGCTCCTGCCATGACATGCTGGCCCCGATGGTGGACAGGAAGATGCCCAGCGGCCGGACCACGAACATGACCGTGAATGTCAGGGCCATGATGGGCAGCGAAAGCTGGGCCAGCAGCGTGCGCTGCAGGTCCGCCGTCAGCAGCACGAACAGGCAGGACACCACGATCACGCCCAGCGATTCCTTGATACGCTGCAGTTCCGATATGCCCGTGACCTGCAGGTTGGCCAGCGCCATGCCGAACACGGTGGCGGCCATCAGCCCCGCCCCCTGCATGATCAGGTTGCAGAATGCCGCGACCCCCATGGCAAAGGCCAGGATGATGGGAATGCGCAGGATTTCGGGCAGCAGGTCGCGCGCGGACAGGAACTTGATCAGCATGGCGGGAAAGACGCCACAGGCAATCGAGAACATGGTGGCGAACAGCAGGTGCGGCCCGATCTCGACCGCCGCAAGCGACATCCCCGCCGTGTGCGACGGGCGCAGCAGCAGGCACTCCAGCACCAGCGTTGCCAGGATGGCGGCAATCGGGTCATTGACGATCGCCTCCCACCGCAGGAACGCCGCCACCCGTGGCCGCAGCTTGGTATGGCGCAGCAGCGGCAGCACCACCGTGGGGCCGGTCACCACCACGATCGCGCCGAACAGCCACGCCGTGCCCCACGGCAGGTGGCCGATATAATGCGCCGCGATCGAACCGAGTACCCAGTTGATGGGCAGGGCCGCCGCCGTCAGGCGCAGCACGCCCTCGCCCGATTCCCGCCATTGCCGCAGGTCCAGCGCCAGCCCGCCCTCGAACACGATGAAGGCCACCGCCATGGACACAAGCGGGTGGAAATATGGCCCGATCGCCGCCGCCGGGTGCAGGAGCCCCAGCCCCGGCCCGTAGATCAGCCCGAGGGCGAACAGCAGCACGATGGCCGGCAGCCTGAAGCGCCACGCCACCCACTGGGCCGCGATCCCGCCGCCCAGAACGCACAGAATTCCTATTGCCAGGTTGGTTGCCTGCATGCCCGTATCCCGCATTGTTGCAAACGCCCCAGCCGCCTGCCAGCTGCGCGTTCACGGGCAGGGAATGCGATCATGGCGTATCCGTTCAACCGATATGTATATCAGCCATCACGCTGCATGATGGCAGCAAAAAAACCATCGGTATGGTGCTGGCGTGGTGTCAGGCTGACCTGTCCGTCCGTGCTCAGGCCGGGCGGCAGGTCATCGTGCGCCCCGTCGGGGGCCACCAGCGAAAAGGCGGGATTGCGCGCAAGGAAGGCGGCGATCTGGTCCCCGTTCTCCTCGCGCAGCACGGAACAGGTGGCATAGACCATCCGTCCACCAGGCCGGACCAGCGCCGCCGCGCGGTCGATGATTTCGGCCTGCTTGGCGGTCAGTTCCAGCAGGTCCTGCTCCCGCAGGCGCAGGCGGGCATCGGGATTGCGCCGCCATGTGCCGGTGCCGGTGCATGGCGCATCGACCAGCACGCGGTCAAAACTGCCGCTGCGCCTGCGCGCCCAGCGGTCCCCCGCCACCAGCAGGTGGCGCTCGGCATTGTGAACGCCCGCGCGGCGCAGGCGGCGCACGGCCCCCTCCAGCCGGGGTTCGGATACATCGCACGCCACGATGTGGCCGCGATTCTCCATGGTCATGGCCATGCCCAGCGTCTTGCCCGCCGCCCCCGCGCAGTAATCCAGCACGCGCATGCCGGGACGGGCACCCACGGCGGCAACCACAAGCTGGCTGCCCTCGTCCTGTATCTCGATCAGTCCGTTGCGGAATGCGGTGCTGGAGGTAACCGGCTGGCGCCCCGCCACCCGCAGCCCCCAGGGTGAAAGGGCTGTCTCCTCCGCCCGGATGCCATCCCTGTCCAGCGCCGCGCACGCGGTGGCACGGTCGGACTTGAGCAGGTTGACCCGCAGGTCCAGCGTGGCCTCGCCATCCATGGCGGCCAGTTCGGCCTCCAGCCCGTCGCCGAATGTGCGTTCCAGCCGGGGCAGCAGCCAGTCGGGTACCTCCAGCCGGACCGCGCGCGGCATGTCCGCATGCACCATTCCCTGACCACGCAGCCGGTCATACAGCGCGCTTTCATGCCCGATCAGCCCCAGCGGGGCGTACCGCTCCCCGGTGAACAGGGTGTGCGGGGTTTCATGGCCATCGGGTTCCAGCGCCATCATGGCCAGCACCAGTGTGCGCGGCGTGCCCTGCCCGCCCGCGCGCGCGATCCACCAGTGCAGCCTGCGCCAGTGGCGCAGCACGCGCCACACGCGCGCCGATATGGCCCGGCGGTCGCCGCCGCCAATATAGCGCCGTTCACGGAAGAAGGCGTTGGCCAGCGCATCGGCGGGGCGCTGCGGCGTGGCCTCCATTGCGGCAAGCAGGTCAATGGCGGCGGAAAGCCGTGCGCTGGGTGTCATGGATCAGGGAACCGTTACTGTGGAAAGACCGGCAGGATCAGTCCTGCTGGTAGTTGGGAGCTTCACGCGTGATGGACACGTCATGCACATGGCTTTCACGCAGGCCCGCCCCCGTGATGCGACGGAAGCGCGCGCGCTGCTGCAGGTCGGCAATGGTGGCGGAGCCGGTATAGCCCATGCCCGCGCGCAGGCCACCCACAAGCTGGTGCACAACCGCACCCATCGCGCCCTTGTAGGCCACGCGGCCCTCGATGCCTTCGGGCACCATCTTGTGCGTGTCCTTGATGTCCTGCTGGAAGTAGCGGTCCGCCGACCCGCGTGACATCGCACCCAGGCTGCCCATGCCGCGATAGGACTTGTAGGTCCGCCCCTGGTACAGGAACACCTCGCCCGGCGCTTCTTCCGTGCCCGCCAGCAGCGAGCCGATCATCACCACGTCGGCCCCCGCGCCAATGGCCTTGACGATATCGCCCGACGTCCGCACGCCACCATCGGCAATGGCGGGCACGTCCAGTTCATGGCACGCGGCCGATGTTTCCATCACGGCGGAGAACTGCGGCACGCCCACACCGGCCACGATGCGCGTGGTGCAGATGGAACCCGGCCCGATGCCCACCTTCACGCAGTCGGCACCGGCGGCAATCAGCGCGCGTGCGGCCTCCGGCGTTGCAACGTTGCCGGCAATGATCTGGATATCGGGCTTCAGCGCCCGCACCTGCTCGATGGATTTGAGCACGCCCATGGAATGGCCATGCGCGGTGTCGATCACCACCACGTCCACGCCGGCCGCGATCAGTTCGCGCGCACGGCCCACGCCGTCCTCACCCACGCCGGTGGCGGCGGCGCACAGCAGGCGGCCCAGGCTGTCCTTGTTGGCCTGCGGGTACTGCACGGCGCGGTCCATGTCCTTGACGGTGATCAGGCCGATGCAGCGGTCCTCGTCATCCACCACCAGCAGCTTCTCGATCCGGTGGCGGTGCAGCAGCTGGCGGGCCTGGTCGCGGTCGGCATTGTTGCGCACGGTCACCAGGTTCTCGCGCGTCATCAGTTCATACACACGCTGGGCGGGGTCGGTGGCAAAACGGACATCGCGGTTGGTCAGGATGCCGACCAGCCGGTTGGTCTCACGTTCCACCACCGGCAGGCCGCTAATGCCGTGGCGCGACATGGTGGCGTTGACTTCCGCCAGCGTCTGGTCGGGATAGACGGTGACGGGATTGACCACCATGCCCGATTCGAAGCGCTTGACGCGCCGGACCTGCTCGGCCTGCTGTTCAACGGTCAGGTTCTTGTGGATGACGCCCAGCCCGCCATTCTGGGCCATGGCGATGGCCATGCTGTCCTCGGTCACGGTGTCCATGGCGGACGAGATCAGCGGAATGTTCAGCGTGATCGTGCGGGTCAGCCGGGTTTTTGTCGATGTCTGCGCGGGCAGGACGTTCGATTCGTCGGGAACGACCAGCACGTCATCAAAGGCGAGGGCCTCGCGAATGCGATCCTCGATCCGGGGGGCGGATGTGTTTTTCGGTATGGAAGACATGATGCAGGGGCCTCGTCAGCAGATGGCGGCTTCCCCGCGCCTCGGGTCACCGACCGTTGGCGCTCCCTCTTAGGGGGCGGCGTGCCCGCTTGCAAGCCTTACGCGCATGCCCGATGCGCTTTATTGTGCGGATGGGGCAAAAATGCCCCCTGCCCCCTTAAAATCAGAAAAGCGTTTTTGGTGAAGCTTTTTTCAAAAAGCTTCAAAGAAAGCCGCCTTTTTGAAAAAAGGCGGCACCCAAAAGCTTTTATTGCCTGGCTGGTCCAGACACGTTCTCATGCATGCAGGCGCAAACCGTCATACGCCGCCTCCACCCCTTCGGGCAGGTTGGCCTGCATCCAGCCCCAGTCCATGTCCGGCCCCATATGGGTCAGCACGGTGCGACGCGGCTGGATGATGTCGCGCCAGCGCAGCACCTGCGCCACCCACCCGTGGGAGGGGTGGACCTCGCGCTGGAAGCAGCCGATCACCCACGTATCCACGCCGCGCAACGTCTCCAGCGCCGTATCATCCAGTTCCGCCACGTCGGTACAGTAGGCCATGGGGCCGGCACGCAGGCCCAGTGTCTCGGTCCGGCCGTGACGCTGGGCAAACAGCTGCACCGTCATCCCGGCCATGGTGCGGGTGGACGGCAGGGCAACGTGATGCACATCCAGCACGGGGCGGAAAATACGCGGCGGTGTCCAGGGACGGAAGGCGTAGTCAAAGCGGACGCTGATCTCGTCCATTACCTCCACCGTTCCATAAACCGGCAGCGGGCCGCCAATGATGCGGTTGATGGTCCGCAGTTCGTCCAGTCCGGCAATATGGTCGGCATGGGCATGGGTATAGACCACCGCATCCACGGTGCCGATCCGCTGGGCCAGAAGCTGGTCACGCAGGTCCGGCCCGGTATCGACCAGCAGCCGGCGGCCCGGCCCGTCATCTATGACGACCGATGAGCGGGTGCGGCGGTTACGCGGCTCGCCGGGGTCGCACTCACCCCAGTCCCCTGCCCCGTCGGGGCCACCCAGCATGGGCACGCCAGCCGAACCGGCACAGCCAAGGATGATCATCTCCATGCCGGTCAGACCGCCTGGCTGAACAGGCGGCTGAAATTGCGGGTGGTCATCTCGGCAAAGGCCGCGTCCTCCATCCCGCGCAGTTCGGCCAGCCTGCGTGCGGTATAGGCCACGTAACCCGGCTCGTTGCGCTTGCCGCGCCGGGGCACGGGGGCAAGATAGGGCGAATCCGTCTCGACCAGCAGGCGGTCGGCGGGTACCGCCTGCGCCACGTCCCGCACCGCCTGCGCGCGGTTGAAGGTGGCGATGCCCGAAAAGCTGATATACCCCCCAAGCTCCAGCGCGCCCGCCGCAAGCGCCGGCCCGGAGGAAAAGCAGTGGATCAGGAACGGGAACGCCCCGCGGCTTTCCGTCTCGTCCCGCAGAATGGCCAGCGTGTCGTCATCGGCCTCCCGCGTGTGGATGACCAGCGGCAGGCCGGTACGGCGGGCTGCATCGATATGCACGCGGAAGCTTTCGTGCTGCTTCGGCCTGATTTCGGGCTGGCCGTGAAAATAATCCAGCCCGCTTTCCCCGATGCCCACCACGCGCGGGTCATCGGCCATCGCCACCAGTTCTGTAACCTCGGGCAGCACTTCCTCATCCACATGGTCGGGATGGGTGCCAATGGTGCACCAGACCCTGAGTTCCGGGCTGTCCAGTTCCGCCAGCCGCTTCTGCTGGTCCGCGTGCGACAGGCGGGTGCCGATGGTCACCATGCCATCCACCCCGGCCTGCCGCGTGCGGGCCAGGATTTCGGGCATTTCTCCGGCGGAAAAATGGTCGAGATGACAGTGGGAGTCGGTCAGTCCCGTGCGGGTCATGAAGCCTCCGGTTCGACATAACGGGGAAAGATGCCCTGGGGGGCCGGCAGCGCGCGGCCCGCAGGCAGCGGGACATCAAGGGATGCGAAGGTACGCTCGCCTTCCGCCACGCCAAGCTGGGTCAGCATCCTGTCCATGCTGCCGGGCATGTAGGGCTGGAGCACTGTGGCGATGATGCGCAGCGCATCGGCCAGCACGCGCAGCACGTCGCCCATGCGGGCGGCATCGGTTTTCTTCAGCTTCCACGGGGCCTGATGGTCGATATAGGCGTTGCAGGCGCGGATCAGCTTCCACACTTCCTCCAGCGCATCGGTCAGGGCCTGGCGGTCGATCTGTTCGTGCATGATCTGCACCAGCAGGCTGGCCGGGGCCAGCAGCTTCGTGTCTTCCGGCGTGTGGGTGCCCTGCGGCGGCAGCTTTCCGTCGCAGTTGCGCGCGATCTGGGACAGCGTGCGCTGGGCCAGGTTGCCAAGGTCATTGGCCAGTTCGACATTCATGCGCGAGATGATGGCCCGGCGGCTGAGGTCACTGTCCCCGCCAAAGGGCATCTCACGCATCAGGAAGAAGCGGATCGGGTCAAGGCCGAACTCCGTAACCAGGTCGCGCGGGTCCACCACGTTGCCCAGCGACTTGCTCATCTTCTGGCCCTCGATGGTCCACCAGCCATGCGAGAACACGCGATCGGGCAGCGGCAGCCCGGCCGCCATCAGCAGCGCGGGCCAGTAGATGGCATGGAAGCGCAGGATGTCCTTGCCCACCAGATGCAGGTTGGCGGGCCAGAAGCCCCAGCGCGCGGCCCCCGCATCGGGATAGCCCACGGCGGAGAGGTAGTTGGCCAGCGCGTCCACCCACACATACATCACATGCTTCGGGTCGCCCGGTACCGGAATGCCCCAGCTGAAGCTGGTGCGGCTGACCGACAGGTTGCGCAGGCCCTGCTTTACGAAACTGATCACTTCGTTGCGGCGGCTGGCGGGTTCGATAAAGCCGGGCCGGGTTTCATACAGTTCGAGCAGCCTGTCACCGAATCTGGACAGGTCGAAGAAATACGACGGCTCCTTCACCCATTCCACGGCGGCCCCCGTGGGCGCGACCTTTTTGCCGTCCGGCCCGTCGATCAGTTCTTCCTCGCCATAGAAGCACTCATCGCGCGTGGCGTACCAGCCTTCATACGCATCCAGATAGATGTGGCCATTTTCCTCCAGCTTCTTCCACAGCGCCTGCGCGCCCTGCACATGGCGGGGTTCGGTGGTGCGGATGAAGTCATCATAGGAAATGGCCATCGTGTCATACATGTCACGGAAATCGGCCGCGACCCGGTCGGCAAAGGCGATGGGGGTCATGCCTGCCGCCTGCGCGGCCTGCTCCACCTTCTGCCCGTGCTCATCCGTTCCGGTCAGGAAAAAGACATCAAACCCCGCCAGCCGCTTGAAGCGCGCGATCACGTCCGCCGCGACGGACGTGTAGGCATGGCCGATATGTGGCGCCCCATTCACGTAATAGATCGGTGTTGTGACGTAGTAGCGCCGTGTCATGTTTCACTCACCCGTGCAAGCGCCGTAAGGATCGCCTGCTGTTCGTCCAGATTGAATTGTTCGGTCTCGGCGCGCAGCCGGGCCATGTCCTGCCACAGCAGGGCCATGCGGGCCGGGCGCAGATCACGCGCCTGCGGCGCGACCGGATTGCGGGCCAGGTCACAGGCCCTGTCAGATATGGCATCGCAGAGCAGATCGAAAAAGACGGAAAAGCCATTTTCTTCCTGTACCATCGCCGCCACGTCATAGGCCCCGGCCGGTGTCACCTGCCCCGCCATGACCTGTTCCACCAGCCCCGCCAGCACCGCACCGCCGCCATGCAGCAGTTCAAGCGCCCGGCCCGGCGCGCCATGGGCCAGCGGTATGATGGCGTCCAACCGGTCGGGGGGCGGGGCGTCGGGCATGGCGGACAGCACCGCATGCATGGCCGCATTGTCCATGGGTGCCAGGTTCAGCACCCGGCAGCGGCTGCGGATGGTGGGCAGCAGGCGGCCGGGCATGGCGGCGGTCAGGATCAGGATCGCGCGCTCGGGCGGTTCCTCCAGTATCTTGAGAATGGCATTGGCCGCCGTGCGGTTCATGTAGTCCGCGCCATCCACGATCACCACGCGCCACCCGCCTTCCGCCGCCGTGCGGTGCAGGAAGGTGCCGATGGGCCTGATGTCATCGGCCACGATCTCGCGCCGCAGGGGCGGCGGGGCGCCCTTCTTCCTTTTCTTGCGGCTTTTCTCGTTCACGCCCCGGGCAATGACCAGCAGGTCGGCATGGGTGCCCGCGCTGACACGACGGCCCACGGCGCTGGCATGGTCCCGCGCGCCCAGCAGCGTACGCGCCATCATGAAGGCCATCGTGGCCTTGCCCACCCCTTCCGGCCCGGTCAGCAGCCAGGCATGGTGCAGCCTGCCGCTGCGGATGACAGACAGGAATTCGGCCCAGGCCGCGTCATGCCCCACCAACTGGCGACAGGTGCGCGGGTCCTCCATCAACCGCCCCGCCCCGCAAGGCGGGGTGCCAGCACGGCGCGGATGGCCTGCTGCACGCCCCCGGCATCACCGCTGGCGTCAATACGGTGGCAGCGTGCGGCGTCGCGTCGGGCAATCGCGTCGAACCCGGCGGCCACGCGGGCGTGGAAGGCCGCATCCTCCGCCTCATACCGGTCCGCGCGCCCGTCCGCGCGCTGGCGCAGGCGGTCACGGGCCACGTCGGGGGGCACCTGCAGCACGAAGGTCAGGTCTGGCTGCACGGGCAGCATTGCGCGCAGCTGGCCGATCATGTCCAGCAGCCCCGTATCGGCATGGCTCACGCCATAACCCTGATAGGCCTCGGTCGAATCGGCAAAGCGGTCACAGACCACGATCCGCCCCTGCGCCAGGGCTGGCAGGATGCGGCGGTCCACATGGTCGGCCCGGGCGGCGAAATGGGTCAGCACCTCGGCACGCGCCGAAAGGTCATGGCCGCCAAACAGCAGGAAGTCGCGCAGCGCTTCCGCCGCCTCTGTCCCCCCCGGCTCGCGCGTCAGGTCGACATCGTGGCCATGGGCGCGCAGGTGATCGGCCAGCAGCCGGGCCTGGGTGGACTTGCCCGCCCCCTCGCCCCCTTCAAACGTGATGAACAGCCCGCGCATGCGCTAGCCATGCCCCAGCTTGCGCCCCAGCGCGGCGGAGGCACGCCCCACCAGCCCAAGCCTGCCCACGGCCGCCCCGGCAATGAGCGGGATGCGGATTTCGGCCAGGCCGGTATTGGCAATCACCATTTCCCCCAGCTGCTGCCCGGCCGCAACCGGTGCGGGCACGGGGCTGGTATAGTCCACGCTGACATGCACCCGGTTCTGCCAGCCATGGGGCAGCGTGAGTGTTATGTCACGGGTGGCCACCAGCGGCACGGTGGCGGCCTGCCCCAGCCATACGGGCACGTTGTCCACCACCGCGCCGTTATGGACCAGGGTCGCGTTCTCGAAATTGACGAACGACCATTCGAACAGCCGCTCGCCTTCCTGTGCGCGGGCATTGCTGCTGGGCAGGCCGTTGATCGCCATGACCACGCGGTTGCCGCCACGCTCGGCGCTGGCGCACAGGCCGAAGCCGCCCGCGTCGGTATGCCCGGTCTTGAGCCCATCGGCCACGCCGCGCACCACCAGCACGTTGCGGTTTTCCTGCGATATCTTGTTGTAGCGGAAGCTTTTTTCAGAAAAGAAATGATAATAGTCGGGAAAATCGTGGATCAGGTGCATGGCGATGGTCGCCACGTCGCGCGCCGACATGTAATGCCCGTCCATCGGCCAGCCGGTGGCGTTGAGGAAGTGCGAGTTGCTCATGCCCAGTTCGGCCGCCTTGGCGTTCATCAGGCCCACGAACTGCTCCTCCGACCCGGCAATGCCTTCGGCCAGCACGATACAGGCGTCATTGCCGGACTGGATCACCATGCCCTGGATCAGGTCGGACACGGCCACCGTGCCGTTGAGCGGCACGAACATCTTCGAGCCCTGCATCCGCCACGCCTTTTCACTGACCGGCAGGGTCTGTTCCAGCGTCAGCCTACCCGCGCGCAGCATGCCGAACACGATGTAGGCCGTCATCATCTTGGTCAGTGATGAAGGGGGCATGCGCTCGTCGGCCGCCTTTTCCAGCAGCACGGCCCCCGTGGTGTAGTCCACGATGCATGCCCAGCGCGCAAGCGTGTCGATCGGGCCGATCAGGCTGTTGGCCGGCGTGGCGGGCACGACGGGCGCCGCCGCATCGGGGGCTGCGGCGGCGGGATGGCGGCGGCGGGCCGCGGGGGCCGCGAACGCGGTGGAGGAGACAAGAAGGCTGGTTGCCCCAGCCAGAAGGAAACGTCGGGTGTGCATTACATCCTTGGTCCGGTAGGTCCCGGCCGGGCACGCGCGCCCGGCTGGCGTGACAGGGTGGTCCATCACGTGATTTCATTCCCCAGCAGGCCCACGGCCAGCGCATAGAAATCAGAGGGATTGTAGCGACGGATCGCGGCGAAATTGCGATAGACCATGAAGGCATCCCCCCCCGGCCCATCGGGGCGCAGCACGGCCCCCGTGGCCTCGGGCCGGGCGAAGGGCACGCCGCCGGGCTGGGTTATGCCCATCTGCATCCACTGTGCCAGCGTGCGCACCTGCGTGCGCCCCAGTGCGGACTGGGCCACGCTGTCGGGCACGCTGATCTCCTGCCCCCATGTCTCGCCCGCGACCCAGCCCGAACCGGCCAGGTAGCTGGCGATGGAGCCGAATATGTCGGGCATGGAATGCCAGATGTCGCGCCGCCCGTCGCCATCGATGTCGACGGCGTATTTCAGGTAGGCGCTGGGCATGAACTGCGGCTGGCCCATGGCGCCGGCATAGCTGCCGGTCATGAGTTCGGGGGTAATGTCCCCCGCGTTGAGGATGGTGAGCGCATGGAACAGTTCATCATGGAAGAACTGCGCCCGCCGCCCCTCGAACGCCAGGGTGCACAGCGCGTCCACCACCGCGAATTTGCCCGTGATCGTGCCATAGGCCGATTCCAGCCCCCATATGCCCATCACCGCGCCCGCCGCCACGTCGTAGCGGGTCAGGACCTGCTGTTCCAGTATGGCGCGCCGGGCGGCAAAGGCGGCGCGCCCGTCATCAATCTTGCGCTGGGTCAGCACGCGGCTGCGGTACTGCGCCCATGTCAGGTGGAATTCCGGCTGGTTGCGGTCGCGCGCGATGACCTGCGTGTTGGGCGCGGACAGGTCAAGCGCCTGGCTGACCGCATCCGCCGTCAGGCCCTGCCGAATCGCCTCGCGGCGGATTCCGGCCACGAAGGCGGCATAGTCACCCGCCGGGCGCGCGGCGGCCGGGTGGCGGTGCGCCGCGCGCGCGGGCAGCAGCCCGAACGCGCCCGCCCCGGCAAGGGAGGCGGCGGCGGCATGAAGGAAGCGACGACGTACGAGCATGCCCGAAGCTGTGCCACGGCCACCCGCCCGTTTCAATGACTGACTTGCCATACAGCCCGCCCCCGCCCGTGCCTGATACAGTATGCCACATAATTTGGCGTTTGTGACCGCGGGCGAAGCATGCCACAAGAACGCCACCGGCCGCTGGCGCGTTCACCCTGATGGCCGATGGTTTTTTCCGCCCGCGCGCCGGGCCGAGCGAAGGACGTGTGCTTGCGTAGTTACGGTTTTCCCCTTCCGCCCCGCCAGGGCGCGCCGGAACACGCCGCATGCCCTCGCTGACCGCCTTCCTTGCGGCGGCGGGCGCGTCCCCCGTCATGCAGGGGCTTGCGATCATTGTCGGCACCTTCATCCTGGAGGACGCGGCAACGATCCTGACCGCCATGCAGGTCCGCACCGGCCATGTGGCGCTGGGTGTCGCACTGGTCGCCCTTTATATCGGCATCGTCGTGGGCGACATGGGGCTGTACGGCATGGGCCGGCTGGCCGCCCTGTGGCCACCCGCGCGGCGCTGGATCACGCTGCCCGGCCATGTGCGCGAAGGCCACTGGTTTGACCGCAACGTGTTCCGCATCGTGTTCATCAGCCGCTTCGTGCCAGGCGCGCGCTTGCCGCTTTACACGGCGTGTGGTTTCTTCCGTGCGCGGTTCGGGCTGTTCTGTATCGCCGCGGTGCTGGCAACGCTGATCTGGACATCGCTGCTGTTCCTTGTCTCGCTGCAGGTGGGGCAGTTCCTGATCGACCATCTGGGGACATGGAAATGGGCGGGGATGGCCGGTTTCGTCCTGACCATATTCCTGATCAGCCGCATGATCGCACGTTTGCAAAGTAATGAGACCCGATGACCGACGTATCCACAGCCGTTGACAGCAGAGCCACCGCGACGAAGGCCGCCCCCACCGTCTCCGCGTTCGAGTTCTGGCCGGGGTGGATCTTCTACACGCCCATCGTGCTGTACTGGATCATCCTGGGCCTGTGGTACCGTGACTTCAGCCTGCCCACCGCCGCCAACCCGCGTATCGAGACCGGCGGCCTGTGCGGGGAGAGCAAGAGCTCGATCCTGGACATGGCGGGCGACGTGGCCCGCCGGTGGATCGCCCCCTATGCCGTGCTGACCACCGGCGCGGATGACACCGCGCGCGCGCTGGCGGCGATGGACGGGGCGGGCCTGTCCTTTCCTGTCGTGCTCAAGCCCGATATCGGCTGCAATGGCACCGGCGTGCGGATCATGCGCGACGTGGACAGCCTGACACAGGGCATGGCGGCGTTCGGGCGCGGGGTACCGGTCATGCTCCAGCACCTGATCCCCTACGGGCATGAGGTGGGGATTTTCTACATCCGCCACCCCGACCAGAAAAACGGCCGCATCACCTCACTTACCTACAAGGAAGTGCCCTGCCTGACCGGCGATGGCCATTCCACGGTGGAGGAACTGCTCCATGCCGATGCCCGGACCCGGCTGGTGCCCCACATCTACATCCCCCGCCTGCGCGCCCGCCTGGCCGAAGTGCCGCCGGCGGGGCAGTCACTGCCGCTGGTGTTTGCGGGCAATCACTGCAAGGGCTCGATCTTCCATGACCGCGCCATTGACATCACCCCCGCGCTGGAAGCACGCGTGAACGAGATCATGCGGGACATACCCGACTTCCATTTCGGCCGGATCGACGCCAAGGCCCGCAGTCTGGCCACCCTGCGCGAGGGCGAGGACTTCCAGATCATCGAGATCAACGGCGTGGGGTCGGAAGCCACCCATATCTGGGATGCGCGCACCACGCTGCGCCATGCCTATGCCACGCAGTTCATGCATTACCGCGAGACCTTCCGCATCGGCGCCAAGAAGCGGCGCGAGGGCTGGAAGAGCAGCGGTGCCATGGCCATGCTGCGCGCGTGGCTGCGCCAGCGCCGGCTGATGGCGTCCTACCCGCTTAATGACTGAGGCAATACCTTCATTAATATGTTAATTAATAAAGACAAAAGTTTTTGGGTGCCGCTTTTTTTCAAAAAAGCGGCGTCTCTTGAAGCTTTTTGAAAAAAGCTTCACCAAAAACTTTTTCTGGTCTGCAGGATACGCGGTGGGCGCGAGCGCCGCTCAGTCCGGCAGGCCGCCATTGCCGAAGATGTAGTTGCTGATCCGCTGTTCCAGGCTGAGCGGTTCCTGTGTATTGGTCACTACGGCACCCGGCGCAAGCCGCCCGGCCGACTGCCCCGCCTGCACCAGCAGCGCCGTATCGGCCGTAAGAGTGGGGCTGCCGATGGCAAGACTGGTATCATCGGGCAGCGCAATGTTGCGGTCCAGCGTGAAGCCCACATTGGCCATGTAGGTTGTGGGGTCGAGTTTTATGGACAGCACCCGGCCCACCGGCACGCCATCCATGTCCACATCCGCCCCCACCTTCAGGCCGTTGGCGGAAACGAAGCGCGCGGTCATGGGGTAGCGGTCTTGTGATCCACCGCTTTGCGATGCCCGGGCGTAGATACAGAACCCGCCCGCAACCAGAAGGACCAGCCCGCTGGATATGATTGCGCCACTTCTCTGCCTTGCCATACCGGCCCCCTGCCCCATAAACGCATGCACCGTCCCGAAATCCGCCGCATTGCCGGGCCATGGGGGTGCGGCACTCTGCCTTGCCTTATCCTTTTATTCTACTGCGTCACGGACGGGGGGACAATGACACTCCTTCAGGCTATCATCATTGCAATCATACAGGGTTCGACCGAACAGTTCCCCATAAGCAGCCTTGGGCACGCGGCCATCGTGCCCGCCATCCTGCACTGGCCGCTGGACCTGCATGGGGAGATGTTCCTGCCCCTGCTGGTCATGCTGCACCTGGGTACATGCGTGGCACTTCTGGTCTTTTTCTGGCGCGACTGGGTGGCGCTGTTTACCGGGGCGGCCGGCCGGCATGGCGAAGCCACCCAGATGGACAGCATCCGTATCCTGGCGCTGCTGGCTGTCGCAACCATTCCGGCGGTGGTGATCGGGGGGCTGTTTGAACACGCGATCCGCAGCCTGTTCGGCACGGCGCGCTATGCCGCAATCTTCCTGACGCTGAATGGCGTAATGCTGCTGGTGGTGGACCGCATGCGCGCGGGCCTGCTGCCCGGACGGGCACGTTCACTGGCCTCGCTGGGGTTTGGCGAAGCCCTGCTGATCGGGCTGTTCCAGTGCCTGGCGTTCTTCCCCGGCCTGTCCCGTTCGGGTGCGTGCATCGTGGGCGGGCTGCTGCGCGGGCTTTCGCATGAAAATTCGGCGCGCTTCGCCTTTCTCATGGCGCAGCCGGTCATCCTGGCGGCAACGGTGCTGGAAGCGCTCAAGCTGCGCCATGCGCCGCCGCAGCCCGGGCAGATGCACATGGCCATTATCGCAGCCGTTGTTGCCTCAGTCGTGGCGCTGGTCTGCACCGGCATCCTGATGCGCTATTTCCATGACCATGAGGACTGGGCGCTGCGCCCCTTTGGCTGGTACTGCATTGGCGCGGGCGCGCTGTCGTTCCTCTACCTGTCCTTCTGAACCATTATCAGGCCGGGGCGCGTTCAGCCATGTCCCTGGCCGCCATCACCCGACCCCATGCCGCCGCCCCCCGTGCCATCGCGCGGGCCCGTATAGGCACCCGGCGGCGGGCGGCGCACCGGCGGCACCATCATGCCCGGATCGCCCATCACATCCAGCCCCGAGACAGAGGCCACATGCGAAAGCCTGTCGCGCGGCAGGGCCTCGGGGCATTCATCACGCAGAAAGGCGATGATCTGCTCACGGATCTCGCAGCGCAGGTCCCAGCTCTGCATGGCCGAACGCGCGCTGGCTATGACGCGCACGGTCATGACATGGGCGTTGCAGTCCGCAACCTGCACCGCGAATTCCTTGCCATCCCACAGCGGGGCGGAATGCACGATTTCACGCAGGCGGGCGCGGATGCGCTCCATCGGCGCGTTGAAATCCAGGTGGATGAACACCACCCCGATCAGTGCTGCTGAATTATGGGTCCAGTTCTGGAATGTGTTTTCCAGGAAATACGAGATCGGCACGATATGCCGCCGCCAGTCCCACACCCGCAGCACGACATAGGTGGAGGTGATTTCCTCCACCCATGCCCAGTCCCCGTTGATGATGATCAGGTCTTCCATGCGGATGGGCTGGGTCATGGCGATCTGCATGCCCGCGAACAGGTTGGTCAGCAGCGGGCGGGCGGCAAGCCCCACCACCAGTGACGCTGCGCCGGCGGAAGCGAACAGGCTCAGCCCGTACTGCCGCACCGGCTCGAATGTCATCAGCGCGGCGCCAATGGTCAGCAGCCCGATCATGAGATCCGTCGTGCGCCGCAGCACGCGCACCTGCGTCATGTGCGTGCGCAGCAGGATGTCGTCCTTGTCGTCCTTGCCGTTGATGCGCTTGAGGTAGGCATCGGACAGGATGCGCGTGGCCACCACCGCCGCATAGCCCAGCATGAGCACGAACAGCACCACCAGCGTGTGGGTGGTGGCCTGCATGATATCATACGGCAGGCCCGATACCGGCAGCGCGGTGCCGACAAATACAATGACCAGCATGATGCGCACCGGGCGCTGCATGGCCATGGTGAACGAGCGCACGAAGGCCCCGCGCTTCTGCCCCGGAATGCGCAGGATCAGCTTCGTGATGAACCGGCTGAACAGTTCCGCAACCAGACCGGCCACGCACAGCATGAGGATGGAGGACAGCAGTCCCGGCAGCCATCCGAACAGGTGCCTGATATGGGTAAGAAGGGTGAGGAATTCGGTTTTCACGAAGGATGCGCAGCCTTTTCCGGTTGATGCCGTATTGTGGTGAGCGCCCGACAGTACCCCCTTTTGGGGCAATGTGACAAATGGCGGGGATTTTTTGCGTCTTTTCATGCCCGTGCCCAAAACACGGGTTGACTTGCCTACCCGGCGCGGGTATCTCCCCACTCATCCTGACGCGATGGCGGTGTAGCTCAGCGGTAGAGCAGGGGAATCATAATCCCTTGGTCGGCGGTTCAAATCCGTCCACCGCTACCATCTGCGTCAGGATTGATTTCCAATGACTTGGCAGTGCCGGACATCGTTTCTGGAATGCATTTGCTAGTCACTCTTTTCCCCCTTTTCCAAAACGCTAGTCACACCCCTCGCCTGCTGCTTGGCATCAAGGGCGCGTGCTGAGAGCTTTGCGATGGCATTGACCGCTCGGGTCTTCTGATCGGCGTGCCTGACGTAAACGCTGCGGGCGGCGTTGTCGTCCTCATCGGGCTTGCCGGTCACGATCCTGCTCAAGTTGCATGCTCTTTTTGTGGCGACGCAATTAAGAAATCGAGGGCTTGGGTAGATTCAGAATGAGCCGCTTTTGGGGAGGAAGAACGGAAGGTCCGGTTACGGTCGATCCGAAGACGTAATTGAACTCTCCAGCTCGTCCAAATAACGTGAGACAAGTCAATCAGTGACGGTAATGCTGGTCACGAAGGTATGGGGCCGCAAGGCAAGCTCCGCACCAACGAGATGCCCGATCAGGCCGGTGCCCCGATAAGCAGAACGCGCGTTGTCATTCATCGCAGGATCAGATTTGTGATGGTGTCGGCAAGCCTGCCGAAGGGTGGCTGAAGCAGCGTTGCCGCATTGAAACGCCCCTGTCGGTACACACCCCGGGCATGTGTGAGCGCCATGAAGCCTTCCTTGCCATGATACGCCCCGATGCCACTGTCCCCCACGCCGCCGAATGGCAGGTCGTCCTGCACATAATGCATCAATGTGCCGTTGACCGTCACGTTTCCTGAAACCGTGTTCTTCAAGACCCAGTCGCGTTCAGCACGGTTGCCGCCAAAATAATACAGGGCCAGAGGCCGGGGACGCGCGTTGATGAAGGCAATCGCTTCTTCCACCGTGCGATAAGTCAGCACAGGCAGGACAGGTCCGAAAATCTCCTCCTGCATTACCGCCATCTGGGGTGTTACATCCAGCAGCAGCACGGGGGCCAGGATGTGGTCCGTAGCTGAATCACTGCCCAGCCGGATCACCCTTGCCCCCTGTGCTTCGGCATGATCGATCAGACCACTCAGCCGCCCGTAATGATGCGCGTTGAGAATGGCCGTATAATCAGGCGACCCGACATAACCACCCGGATGCTGCTTTTTCACGGCATCCTGATAGGCCGTGGCAAACGCATCCCTGTCGTTCTCATGAACCAGCACATAATCCGGCGCGATGCAGGTCTGCCCGGCATTGGTCAGCTTGCCGAACGCCACGCGGTCCGCCACCCGCTGCATGGAAAAGCCGGGCGCGATCACCACCGGCGACTTGCCGCCCAGTTCCAGTGTAACCGGGGTCAGATTGCGCGCAGCCGCCTCGGCCACCTTCTTTCCAACCGCCGTGCTGCCGGTGAACAGGATATGATCGAACGGCAGCGCCGAGAACGCGGCCCCCACATCGCCACCGCCGGTCACGACAGAAATCCGTTCTGGCGGAAAGATGGCCTGCACAATCTCGCCGATCACAGCTGATGTGGCCGGGGTAAATTCCGAGGGTTTGAGCATGGCCCGGTTACCGGCGGCAATCGCCGTCGCCAGTGGCACGAGGGCCAGCGAGACCGGATAGTTCCACGGTGCGATAATGCCCACAACGCCCACCGGCTGCCGGACCACCCAGGCACGACCGCACTGGAAATAGGCCGAAACATGGCGGCGTTCCGGTTTCATCCAGCACCCCAGATGCGCGATCATGTAATTGATCGACTGCACCAGCGGAATCAGTTCCACAATCGCGCTTTCCCGCTCCGACCGCTGGCCGAAATCCGTTTTCAGGGCACGCACGATTTCAGTGCGCCGTTTCAGGATTTCAGCCTTCAGGCGGCGCAGATCGGTCCGGCGCTGTTTCAGGTCCGGTGGCCCGTCCTGCAGAAACGCAGCGCGCTGGCTGTCAAGAATGTGGTGCAGGTCAGCGGCAGTAGCATCGGACATTGCGTCCTCCATGTTTACAGGAGAAACTTATGCGGGCAGGATATGGAGCATGATGATTTGTTGTCAATGAAAGTTTCTTGTGTAAACATGGGCCTCACGAATGAGTGAAACCAAGAACCACCCCTACCATCACGGTGACCTGCGCCGCGCCCTGATCGGCACGGCGCTGGACATGCTGGCCACGGACCAGAACTGGACCTTCACCCTGCGGGAAGTGGCGCGGCGCACGGGTGTCAGTCATGCGGCCCCTTACAAGCATTTTCGAGATCGCGAGATGCTGCTGCGGGAACTGGCCCGGATCGGCTTCGTCAGGCTTGGGGAGAGCATGACAGAAGCCATGTCTTTGGGTCTGCCTTCCACGCGCGCGCGATTCACGGCCGCAGCACAGGCCTGCGTCGGGTTTGCATGTCAGAATCCGGGTCTTTATCGCCTGATGTTCAGTTCAGATGCGGACAAGACGATAGATCCGCAGTTGCATGATGCGGCCATGGACACATTCGGAATTCTTCTGCGGCTTCTGAGAGACGGGCAGCAAGACGGCAGCTTCCGGCCAGTTGCCGTCAGCGCGCTGGCAGCGGCCAGTTGGGCGCAGGTACATGGTCTGGCCATGCTGGCGATCAGTAATCAGTTGCTGGAGGAGAAAGTCGGATCAGCGCCAGTCCCGGCCTCGCTGGATGTGTTGCTGGATGGCATGTGCCGCAGCGACTGACAGGCTACCCCACGACGGCCGCTTTTCGGAACTGGTGATGCTTTCCTTGATGACCAGCGTGAGGGCGGAAGCTGTCATAAATAAAAGGGGCTGGCATAGGTAAGCGTGTGTTGGGACAGTTTAGGAGAAAAGCTTAGCTCACCCGGTAAGGATTTTCACGAGCTTTGCGGAAAAACGGGTATTAAAGCGCCACTCGCACTCGGCCAGAAAGAGATGGAAGTCCTTGCGTGGTATTCCATTGTATCGTCGCAGATGACGCTTGGCCAAGCTCCAGAAGTTCTCGATGCCATTGATATGGTTTCTTCCCTGGGTGAAATGCCTGCTGTGATCGACGCGCTCGTGATGGAACGCATACACATCGAACTTGTCGTTGGCATGCCACAAATCACTGTAAGCAATTGAATATTTTATCATTTTTTCCCAGATGAGAGACATCAGCGTCTGGTGCCCGGCATTGGGGATCATGACCGCATGAACGCGGTCAGGCCGCTTCAGCAGACCAAAGACGGCAACTTTTCCGGCAGCGTCTCTGCCTCGTTTGCCTTTGCGATGTCCACCGAAATAGCCTTCATCGACTTCGATCTCACCGGAAAAGGGCGCGTCATGAGCTATCGGTTCAGCGATGATTTCGCGCGGCTTGCGGTAATACAGGGTCGCGGTATTGCGATTGACGCCCACAAGGTCGGCAGCACTCCGCGCGGGCGTGCCCGCAACGAAGTGTTCCAGAAGCCGTTTTTGGATGCTGACAGGCAGCCGATTACGACGACGTGCTTTCATAGGACATATCAAGCCTTTACCGGCTTACCTATGCCTGCCTCTTAAATTATTTCATATATGATTTAATTTTTCTTTTGTTACGATTCCATGTTTTAATCAGCCAGTCAGCTCGATTTTTACCTACAATCGGGTTCAGGACTTGACGGCCGATTTTTTCTGATCTGGGTAAAATTCGACCATACAATGCAAAGCTGTCTTTTTCAGCCTGCGTCCAGCCAGCCTGCGGATCAGGGGAATTGTCCTGCGGTTCATCTGCTGGTTCCACATGTGGCTTTTCCATCCGCCACCAATTGGAAATGGGAAGGAAATTGCTATGCCCGACTTCTCGAGCATGGGGAATCTCCCCCAGAACTTCCTGCTCATTTGAAGTCGCATTGGTGATGATGTTAAACATGGATTCAGCTGACATGTCTTTTAACGTATCAGCCGACATAATTGAAAAATAAGGGGAAATATCCGAGATAAAATCCATCATATAGTGATGGATTTCATGCACATACCAATCGCGCGATACGTCAGCAGCATTTCGTGTTTCAAGAACAGGATAATATGTCTGACCGTCTTTTTTCATTCGGATGGCGGATGGACTGCTATCAGAAAACATCAATTCGACCAGTTCAACACCACTCATGATCGCATTGCTCAATTCTGTAGGCTTGCCTTCCTGAAACAGAATGCCATGAATTTTGGGCGTGGCGTAGGCACCCTCACGGGTACCGACATAAAAACCTGTGATTTCTTTGTTTAACAAAGCATCTATGGCCTGATGGGAAGATAGTCCCCACCCCACATCAACAAAAGCAACCTGCGACAATGGCGTGGAACCGATCTCCTCTTCCAGATAACCTAAATAACAATCACGCTCATCATCAATTACATGAGACCAGAATACATCCATATTCTTTATTTTATCAATGTAAGTTGCATAATCGTCTTCTTCAATATTTTGAAAATCTACTGGAACCTTAAGATAAAGTCGCTCTAGATCATTTTTCAGATTATAACTGGCGCCATCCCTGTAGGGGAACAGTATTGGAAATGCCAGATCATATTGTGAGGGCTGGCTTAACAGAGGAGCAAGACACATACGACGGGAGGACCAGAAAATCTCATAATCAATATCAGAGATTCCCAGAGCATCCATGACGCGCTTTATAACAAAACCATCGCGCGTCATCAGTAATAGCTTTTTAATGTTTTCTTTTTTGCTGATCTCAAGAATATTTTTTATAAAGGCTATCATAAGTAGGCCGCTATAAAGATAGCCAAACATTTTTATAGAAGGGTTTTTGTCAAAATATCCCTCAGTATGGCGCTTTGCCATTAAGCCGAGAATGATATTGCTTTCAAAGTTATTTTTATCTTTAATAATATTTATGGTATCTAGATTCAATCTTGAATCTGACAACAATTCCTTCATTACTGTCGATGTATGAACAGCAGATATTCCGGATGATATAGATTGCGCCAAGTCTGAATTATAATTATCACCAAAATGAACAATCTGCTCAGGCGATATGTTCAGTTCCCTGCAAACAAGGGGATAAATACTACCATTTCCCTTGTATATATTCTCTTTGTAATATGTAGAGGAACAGAAAATTTCATCTACAAAAATCCCATTTTCCTCAAGAAACTCATTTATCGTTTCGGCCGGAAGATACATATCGCTAATGGCAATGATTTTTTTATTCAATGAGCGCGCTATATCATAAATTTCTTTATTTTTTGTATAACATCTCAAGAAATGGCGCTCGGCGTCGAGTTCACGCTCCATACCTTGTGTCTGTTGTACAAAATCTTCGTAAAGCACTTGGTAAATATCTGTGAGCGTCGTCTCATGGGATTTATGACGCATGAAATTGATATTACGTGCAATTTCTTCCGCTTTGATGCGGCGCTCGGCAAAGCCTTTATCATTTGTTTTGCATTCAATATAATGAAAAATGCCTTCTGGGCGTAATGTTTTACGGAACAGGAGGGTATCGAACACATCAAATGATACAATTTCAAAGTGTGAAATAAACTTTTCTATGCTTTTATTATATACACATCCATCTTTCACAGGCAGTTTCACTGTGTGACTGGATTTAATTTCATTCATTTTATGCCGCCATTATAGTAAATAATTGTACGCAGGTTCTCTTACATACCTTACAATAGGTCAATTTTCAACATGGATTTATTGGGACCTGCTGGGAATTATCGTGAATTGATAATTGCAGCAGAAAGACAGATCTATGGCTACGAATGACCTGTCTGTCTTGTCGCTTCTCATGACGATGATCCTGATGGACCACCCTGCACACTACGTCCGATCGCCTGGCTTCGGGTCCCCCTTTCGCGCCCTGGCCATGGCGGTGAACCCGGACCACCGTGCCATCGATCATCACGTATTCCATGTCCGCATCATCGGAGACAGCCTCGAAAATCTTCTGGAAAACGCCAACTTTCATCCAGTCGCTGTAGCGTGAGTAGACCGAGTTCCAATGTCCGAAATACGGGGCAGGTCCCGCCATGGCCCACTCGTCCGGGCAATCCATAAGATCGCCTCGATGAAGAGGCGGTTATCCTTCCCGCTGCGTCCCCGATCCGTCTTCTTCCCAAGGCATAACGGTTCCATCTTTGCCCATTGGACATCTGTCAGTATGAAGCGATCCATACCGATTTTGAATCGCATTCAGATGCTTTAAAAAAGCATAATCCCCAACAGCCCCTGCAGAAACAATAGTTTCTTTTTTAGAGGGTGTTATACACCGTGAGCGAGTATGGCGGCATTTCCGAGCATGAAATATGCGAAAGACTGTCCTACACCCCATCGGCACGGCAGCAGGACAAAGCTGCGCCTCTTTCCGAGCCGCCTCGTCTGGTTTTGGGCGCGTGTATCCCTGATCGACATAGGTCAGTTCAACGACGCTTTCGTCAGTGGCCTCCTGAATGGCAGTGGCACGGCGTCCGACCTCGGCGCGATCGTCCCGACTGGCTGACGTGACATGCAGGGCCTGCAGGTGGCCTGGCTATGCGCGATCCCGTTAGCCCCGCAGAGCATGTCGAAACGCCTGAAACGTGACCATGCCATGCCCCGGTTTACGGGGCGGCTCGGCGAACTGGATGTCATTGTCGGTCAGGATGTATGAATCCGATAGGGCACGACACGTAGAAGATGTTCGAGAAACGCCCAGGCTGTTCTTCTGTTGGCCTTGTCCGCAGGTTACACCACCGCAAACTTACCTGTCCGGTCTATGGCCACAAAGAGATACAGCTTGCCTTCAGCGGTCTGGACCTCGGCGATATCGAGGTGGAAGAACCCACTCGGGTAGCGTTTGAGGCGCTTCCGCCATTTTACCACCGTTTTTGGATTGATCCCGAACTCTCCGCTCTGCGCCGAGAGCGAAGCCTGCGATCGCTGTATTGCTGCCCGGATGGCGTGCGTGGTATGGCGCTGCTATGACGCCCCTGCCCCATAATGCGTTCTTCCACTCGCGTAAAAATAATGCAGCATTAACCTCCGGGACTAAACATCCAAACTCTGTTGGAAATCCTTATTCCGGATTTTCTGCCAAAGTAGTGCCCGTGATGCATTGACATATTATTCTACAAAAGAGCATGGAGATTATGGATCGGACACCATTATAATATTCATATCATTTTCCAAAATACTTACGGTTTTCCCTGATCTTCCACGTCAAAAAGAATTTAATTTTCCTCCTTATTCTTCTTCTGTAGTAATGCTATTATTTCATCCCGTTCAATAATCCATGTATCCCGTTCAGAAATCCACCCATCTCGATCTTTAATCCAGATATCACGATCTTGAATTTGACTACGCATCAATGCGATTGCTTCATCTCGCTCTGAAATCCAGGCATCACGATCCTGTATCTGCTTACGCTGCTTTTCGATAATGCTCAGCATTCCGCCATTGGTAGCAAGCATTTCCATAATTTCCCAAGGCTTGGCAATTGCAAAATCCTTCATATCAGATGATATGCCTGTTTTAGAGGATTGGGTTGTTTGAACTTCCTGCGCATAGAGCAAGAGATGCCGTTCAGCAATTTTTGCACAGGATGGTTCTTCTAGTCGCCATATATAATAGTCAATTGAAAAAACACATTGCCATGGAATAAGATAACATAAAAAGAACCATGATCTGAAAGATTTTCTTTCTTCTTCAGTCATTGTCGTAATGGAAGCTACCGGGTTCTTACCAAAAAAACGCACGGGACGTTCCCAGAAAAAGGCTTCCATTCCAAGACTGGAATTGATCGTCCAGATTTCGCCAACACGAAACAGGAATTCCAACGGACTTTCTGTGCGGTCTGTCATGCCCTCATAAAGAGCTTTTCCATTAGGGTGATAGCGAATGCGGTAATCATCAGCCGAGTAATTAGCCCGAAGATGTTCGGAAAGAGATAGGTTTGTCCAACCTCGACTGAATAATAAAGCGTTAGAATCACTTTCTATTTGTAGCGCAAGTCCGACCTTTACCTTTTCTTTTACATCTAGCGGCGGATTCCAATCGGTAAATACATGACGCAAATCATCAGTAGATATCAAATCCTGCCGTGCGGAAAGCCAGGCTTCGAAAGCAGGGCGCTCCTTGTTCCAACGCGATACAACGGACGTATCCCCATTTACGCCATGACAGTCCCAATAGGCTGTTTGTCGATAAAAAGGCTGCCGAAGTGGCCCGATTTCGTTAAATACCAGCTTTACGCCAGCCTGAAACGCAGCATGTCGAAGGGAAGTGTTGTTTACCCATGCAATGGCCAGAGGTTGCCCCTCATCCTTGGCACTTTCGAAAACGTCCTTATAGAAAGATATGAGTGCATCATCTTCATGATAGACGCTTTCATAAAATTTCACTGCCGGCGCAACAGGAGAAACATTACTGCGCAAGGCATCATCCTCTGGCAGACAAGGATAAAACTGCACATTAATTAATTGCTCATCCAGTTTCATGGTTGGTTTGTAACCATGAAACTTGGCCGACCATGGACCGTATTCCCAGCGCGTTTTGTCTTTAAATGCGGATATGTAACAGGTTGGGATTACAATTGTTGATTTCTGAGAACGAAAAGCATGCAGCCATTTTTGCAGGACCCAAAAATAATGAGGATAATCGCCAACCGGGGAAACCGGCGGCAACACCAGAATCGGATGTTGTTTAATCATGCTTATCCCCAAAACGGTTCAATGGAGAGGTGGTCCCGTCCGTTCGGACAGTTTTGCGGGCTTGATAAGCTATACCCGGTTGTTGTTATGCCGCCCTTCTGACGGCGTTGCTGTTGGCCATCTGGTCCGGGGTTAACCCCGGACCAGATGGCGTCG
>NZ_NKTZ01000015.1 GCF_003207855.1 Komagataeibacter rhaeticus
AGGACAGGACCTTGCGCGTGAACCAGTCCATGATCGCCACGAGATAGAGAAATCCCCGTTTCATGGGAATATATGTGATATCGGAACACCAGACCTGGTCAGGCCGATTGATGACCAGATCCCGTAGCAGATATGGATATTTCCGATGCTCCGGATGGGGCACGGTCGTGCGCGGCTTCTGGTAGATCGCCCGCAGGCCCATGATCGCCATGAGCCGCCGGACCCGCTTGCGGCCCACTTCATGTCCCTGGCGGCGCAGATGCCATGTCATCTGCCGTGAGCCATAATACGGCGTTTCCAGGAACTGGGCGTCGATCAGCCGCATCAGCTCCAGATTGGCTTCGCTCTGTGGCACAGGCCGATAGTAGACGCCCGACCGGTTGAGTTGCAGCAGCGTGCATTGCCGGATTATCGGCAGGCATGCTCTCTTCGGGTCAATCATCTGCCGCCTCTGATCACGCCCAACCGAGCAGAGGCATCCCGCAAAAAATCCCGTTCCACCAGCAACTGGCCGATCTTGGCGTGCAGTTTCTCTACATCAGCAGGGCTGACTGAAGGTTCCGTTACTGACTTACCAGAAAAAAGGCTTGCCATGCCTTCGATCGCCTGGCGCTTCCATTGGGCGATCATCGTCTGATGCACGCCATGTTTCGAAGCCAGTTCCGCCAGCGTCAGTTCCCCACGGATCGCCTCCAGCGCAACCCGTGACTTGAACTCTGCCGCATACCGTTTCCGCGTAACCTTGCCCATAAAACCCGTCCTCGTTCAGGCCAGATGATAGCTTATCGCCCTGTCCGAAAAATGGGGACCACCTCTCCCGACTGGAATGAACGGCTACAGGCGGCCAGTCCCAAGTTCGCTGGCAAGATGGTGACAGGCCCGCATGCTTACGGCCATGACGGTCAGTGTCGTGCCCAGCGCCCCGCCAGAGGGAAAGCAGGATGCATCGGTTACATACAGGTTGGGCGCATCCCATGCCTGGCAGAAAGGATTGAGCACCGATGTGGCCGGGTCATTGCCCATCCGTGCGCCACCGCTTTCATGAATGGCGGCGCCCATTGTCATGCTGCGGGGGAACATCTGGCGTATGAACCAGCGTATGGGGAACGGCTTGTCAGGATACAGTCCGGCATCGCCTTCCCCCAGGCCCAGTGGGGATGCCCAGAAATCGACGTGGCCCCCGTGCGCTTCGATCATGTCCGCGCAGTCACGGATCTGCTTGCGTAGCATGGCGCGTTCATTGGCATGCGGAACGCAGCGGATATGGGGCAGGGGAACGCCCCATCTGTCGCGTCGGCGCGGGTCGAGGGTGATCGCATTGTCGCGGTAGGGCAGCATTTCCCCGAAGCCCATTATCGTGACCGGTACATCCGCGCCGTCCGACCTGGCATGGCGGCCGATGGAGCCCTGGAACGTGTAACCGCGCATGAAGGCAGGGTCATGCGCGCCGCAGGCGTTTTCATAGCGGGGGATGTACAGGCCCCCGGTCGTACCAAAAAGCGTATGGGTGGGCAGCGGTTCATCCTGTCCCTCGCGGCAGGATGCAGGCCAGCGTCCGAACATGAGGCTTGGGCACTGGTCCATGAAATAGCGGCCCAGCATGCCGGAACTGTTGCCCAGTCCGTCAGGATGCAGACGGCTGCGCGAGTTCAGCAGCAGGCGCACGCTTTCTATGGGGGAAGCACACAGGACCACGGCCCTTGCATGCGCCACCCGTGCTTCCCCTGTCTGGCGCTGGATATAGCCTACGCCGGTCACGCGTCCCGAGGCCGGGTCCGTCAGGACTTCGCGCACCACGGCATCCGACCGTATTGTCAGCCTGCCGCTTGCCATGGCCGCCTGGAGGGAACTGGACAGCGGGCTGCCATTATGCGGGTTGAAGCGCCATGGCACGACATGCCGGTTCGGCCAGCGGGTCTCGACCGCGGTGCGAAAACTACGTTCTTCCGGGGTAAGGGGGGTCGATTGGGCCATGACGCCATCTGGCGCCGTTTCAATCCCGTCACGGGTGCCGTGGATGCCAAGGAAGGTTTCCACCCTGTCGTACCACGGTGCAAGATCGGCATAGGAAAAGGGCCAGTCCACGCCGCCCCCTGCCTTGCTGGCACCCCTGAAGTCATAATCGGACCAGCGGAACAGGACGCGCCCGAAGGTATGGAGCCGGCCGCCGGTCTGCCGCCCGCGTATCCACAGGAACGGGGCATCCTTTGGCGTGGTATAGCCATGCTGGCGGTCATTGACGAAAAGATGCTTCAGCGTTTCACTGAAAAAGGCCACGCGGGACTGGATATGCTGTCCCGACAGCGTGGCCTTGATGCGGGGGAAAAGCTGTATATTGTCCTGCTTGCCCCCGCGCGGGGGTTTGATGTCTCTGTCCGAAAGCGTGCGTCCGGCCTCGATCACAAGGACGGACAGGCCCTCATCCGTCAATGTTTTCGCTGCAAAACCGCCAGCAGCGCCCGATCCGACGACAATGACATCGTATCCTGTTCCGGTCATATTCCATTCCTGATGGTGCAAAAATAGGGACAGGCCACATGGCTATGTCCGCAGTGCGGTCCATGCACCGTATCGTGCGCCGGATTCCAGCGCGGCTTCGATGAATTCCTGTCCTCTCAGCCCCGCGTCCAGACGTGGCAGCAGCGGCGCATTGTGGCCACCAAGCAGGCCCGCCGTATCGGCATAAAGCCGGGCAAAGGCTTCCAGATAGCCTTCGGGATGACCGCGCGGCAGGAGGGAAGGGGTCGGCACCGCGCTGCCAGCGCGTGCGATATGGGTTTGACAGCCGTCCATGGTTGAAAGGACCAGCGTATCGGGCTGCTCCTGATTCCATTCCAGCCCGGCCTTCTCGCCAAACAGGCGCAGCCGCAGGGCATTGCCGCAGCCGGTGGCAACCTGGCTGACCCACAGGCCGCCTACCGTATCATCGGCAAAGCGGAGCTGGATCTGGGCATCATCGGGCACGGCGCGACCGGCTACAAGGTGCGAGATCCGGGCCGACAGGGCTTCACACCGCAGGCCGGACACGAATTCCGCCAGATGGAAGGCATGCGTGCCGATATCCCCCACACAACCGCCCGCGCCACCGGTACGCGGGTCAAGCCGCCATCCACCATCGCTGTCGGCATCGGCAAGCCAGTCCTGCAGGTATTCGACCTGAATGCCCCTGAGCGCACCCAGCGCGCCTGTCTGTACCAGCCGGCGCGCTTCCCGTACCATGGCATAGCCACTGTATGTATAGGCCATGATCATGTCATTTGTTTTTTCTTCGAAACGAATGGCGAAATGCCGTGCCTGTTCCAGTGTCAGTGCCAGCGGTTTTTCGCACAGCACCGGGATGCCCGCATCCAGAAAGGCCGCGGCCACGGGCAGATGCATGGCGTTCGGTGTAACGATAATGGCAAGGGCAATGCCATCCGGCCGGGCGGCTTCCTCCCGCGCCATTCGTGTCCAGTCGGTATAGGCCCGCGCCGGGTCCAGCCCCAGGGCCTGCCCGGCCTCAAGCGCCTGCTGCGGGTGCCGCGACAGGCATCCGGCAACCAGCGAAAACTGTCCGGTCAGGGCCAGCGCGCGCCGATGGACATCCCCCATAAAGGAACCGGGCGCGCCCCCGATCATGCCGACGGGCCATGTCTTCATGTCGTGCTCCACACTTACAGGCCGAGACAGCGTTGCCGCTCTTGATCGGAGAGGGGACTGGCGGCAAAATCATCAAAGGACTGCCGGGACATCTCGATCATGTGGCGCTGTATGAAGGGGGCGCCTTCGCGCGCGCCCTGTGCGGCGGCCTTGAGGCAGCATTCCCATTCCAGAACGGCCCAGCCGTCATAACCGTATTGGGTCAGGCGTGAGAAAATGCCGCCGAAGTCAATCTGCCCGTCACCGGGGGAGCGGAAGCGGCCCGCTCGGTCACGCCAGTCGGCAAAGCCGCCATAGACGCCCTGCCTGCCGGTGGAGCGGAATTCGGCGTCCTTTACATGGAACGCACCAATCCGGTCATGATACAGGTCGATGAAGGCAAGGTAATCCATCTGCTGGAGCAGCATATGGCTGGGATCATACAGGATGGCGCAGCGTTGCCTGTTGCCCAGCAACGCGGCAAAATGCTCGAAGCTTGTCCCATCATGCAGGTCCTCGCCCGGATGAAGTTCAAAGCACAGGTTGATGCCTGCATCCTCGAATGCGTCGACAATGGGCCGCCAGCGTGCCGCCAGTTCTGAAAATGCCAGATCGATCAGGCCATTGTCGCGTGGTGGCCAGGGGTAGAGGTAGGGCCACGCCAGCGCACCGGAAAAGGTGACATGCGCCTGCAGTCCCAGCCGTGCCGAAGCCCGCGCCGCCAGACCAAGCCGGGAACACGCCCATTGCGTGCGTGCGGCGGCATTGCCCCGTACCGACAGGGGCGCAAAGCGGTCAAACAGGATATCATATGCCGGATGGACCGCGACACACTGCCCCTGAACATGCGTGGACAGTTCCGAGATCACAAGACCGTATTCCGACAGTGTCCCCCGTATCTCATCACAGTAATCCTGGCTGGCTGCGGCCTGTTCCAGATTGAAGACATGATCGAGATGTGTCGGAAGCTGCAGGGCCCTGTAACCCAGGCCCCCGGCCCAGCGGGCCAGTCCGGGCAGGGTGTTGAAGGGGGCGTCCGGTCCGATGAACTGGGCAACAAAAATGCCTGGCCCCTTCATGCCGCACCCTTTTGGGCCAGTGTTTCGATAAACGTCATGCCCCGCCGCAGTGTCGGCACGGGATCAGCGCAGGCATCCAGTTCCAGAATGGGGCCACAGAGCCGCGGCGCACCGGCAAGCTGTTGCGCCAGTTGCCTGAAATCGACCTGCCCGTTGCCAAGTTCACAGAAATAGGCGCGGTGTCGGGTATGGATGTCCTCGGCAATGGGGGTATCAACCGGCATGGCACGGGTCGCGTCCTTCCAGTGCATCGCAACCACCCGTTCACGATGGCGGGCGACAAGATCCACCGGATTGCCCCCTTCCAGAACGATATGGGCCGGGTCCGGACAGAGGGAGACATAGCGCGGGTCGGTCAGCAGCATGAACAGGTCCACATCACGCGGGGCGCAGGCAACGGTGTGGGCTTCCGTATGGATGGCCAGTGTGACGCCATGCCGGGCGGCGGCAAACCCCATGTGGTTGAGCAGCCCGGCAATGGGGGTTGCAAAAGCCAGGTCCACAAAGCCGGGAGGATCGGAAAGGAACGTCCTGCGGCAGGGAAGGCCGGCTACCAGCACGGTTCCCCCCATGGCGGACAGGAAGCGGGCTACGGCCGTGACATCGGCCAGAATCTGTGCTTCGGCATCGGCGTAACGGTCTACCGGAATACGGTCAAGGGCAGGGAAGAAACACGACCATATTTCCAGCCCCCTGATTTCCAGTTCATGTTTCAATGCGGCTTCCGAGGTAAAGGCCGCCACCGCGCCCATCTGGTCGAAGGGGGGGAATGTCAGTTCAATGCCGGTTATGCCCGCCATGTGCAGGGTATCGAGCAGCCGGGTCCAGAATGCCCGGCCATCCGCCTGGGCCAGAGCGGTGATGTCCGCCTCTGTCGTAACACCCCAGAACGCGGGATTGTAGAAGGTAACTAGGTCCGTTCCGATTTTCACCTGCGCATGCTCCCTGAAGCCTGTTCCCGGTGGCTTTGTGGACTGAGTGCAATGAATGCCGGAATCCTACATACAGGAATGCCTCGGGAATGCAAACGTTTGCCGCAACCTGTAATGCATGTGTCAGGTCGACTGCCGAATCACGAAGCTGGGGGCAAGGGCGACAAGGCGGGGGGTTGTGATCCTGCCGTTATGCAGGTCGGTCAGGACCTGCACCGCAACGCGGCCGATCTCCAGCGTGGGCTGGATGACGGTGGTCAGGCTGGGGGTGGTGAACGCGGTATAATCCATGCCATCAAAGCCGGCTATGGCCACATCGTCCGGCACGCGCAGGCCACTGTCCAGAATCGCATGCATGAAGCCCAGAGCCAGTGCGTCGCTACAGCAGATGACGGCAGAGGGGCGGTTTTTAAGGGCCAGGAAGGATTCGGCAGCCTTCTGGCCCGAAGGCATGTCAAAAGGCCCCCCTTCCAGCCGGACCAGTTTCCTGTCCAGTCCCAGCTGGGACAGCCTGTGCCTGACGGCATTGTAACGGACCTGTTCATGGTGCATCCCTTCGGGACCGGACACAAAGGCGAACTGGCGGTGCCCCCGCGCGACCAGATGGTCGACGATTGCAACATATCCATCGGCTTCCTGTGTCATGACGCTGGTCAGGCCGGAGGCCGTCAGATCCCGGAAAATGCTCACGACGGGCAGGATTGTCTCCCCGGCATGCCCATCCGTGGGGGGGAGCCAGTTTTCAACCGCCACCAGCAGCACGCTGTCCGCCACGCCGGTCTGCAGATGCCGGATGACATCGCTGGCCGAAACGGTCTGCCCCAGGCATTGCTGCAGCATGACATTCAGGCCCAGGGATTTCGCTTCTTCACAGACGCCCAGCAGGATCTGGGTGAAAACGGGGGAAATCGCCTGTCCTTCAAAACTGGGCGCCAGGACCAGAATGGTATCCGAGGTGCCACGGCTGAGGTTGCGCGCGGCAATATTCGTTGCGTAACCAAGTTGGGATGCAACTTTTTCCACCAGTCGCCGCGTCTCGGTGCTGACCCGGTCTGGCCGGGAAAGCGCGCGGCTTATTGTGGAAATGTTCAGGCCGGTCTGTTCCGCCAGATCCGCCAGGGTTACACGCTTGGCCACCGTTCCGGTGTCTCCTTAGGTTTTTGCCGTCAATGCCTTGTTTCCGCAGTGTGAGGGGTCGGGCTGCGGGTCCGGTTCGTACCCGGATGGCGATGGTCGACAGGATATGGTGCTTGCGCCTTCAGGTCGAGAGCCGGAGTGAAGATGCATCCCGGATTGATCTGCATCGCGTGCGGGGCAGGAGCGACCGGATGCCGGTGACTGTAGTCAATCCGCAACACCTGCCCTGCAAATATGGGTTTTTACCCTGGCCGCGCCGCGGATCACATGACAGGGAACCGGCATTGCCATCGTTTGCCATACGTTGTCCTAATGCAATGATAATTGGTTATTTTATCTCTCCGCATTGACGATCTTCCGGCAGGAAAAATCAGAAAATACGTATTTTTATTATAAATAAACAACAAAATAAGAAACTTAGTTTTAAAAATGAATCTGCTGCGCGATAGACTCTCTGGCTGGAATCATGGCAATCGTTTCCCGTGTATGCTGTTTCCTGATGACGCGGCCCTGCGTCAGGTCAGGCATACGATCGTTCCAGGTGGGGAGTTCGATATGATTGTGGGTGTTATGCCGCATGGCAGACGTTGGCTATTAGCAACATTTCTTTTCGGTACGACAGGTTTCGTGACGGTAGCGCATGCACAGGTTCCGGACAGGGTGGCGGATACCCGTCATGCATCCCGTCCGGCGCGCCAGCATGTGGCACCAGCCCGGGCTGGTGCGCAGCAGCCCGCGGGGGCGGTACGGTCAACGGCGACGCCGGAAATCCTGAATGTGAATTCAGGCCGTGCGGGCGGCGGCGGGATGATGCGTCGGGAGACCGCATCGCATAGTATCCAGACCGTTACGCGACAGTTCATGGACATGCGCAGCCCGGCCGGTACGGCACTGGATATGGTAAAAAACCTGCCCAGCCTGAATGTGTCCACCCAGGATACATCGGGCATGACCGGCGGTTCGATTGAAAGCCGCAGTCTGAACGATGGGGACATGGCGCTGCTGATTGATGGCGCGGTTGTGACATCGGGTACGGAATATATTCAGGAAGATATCGATACCGAAAACATGGACCGTATCGAAGTCACGCCCGGCACGTCAGCCATTGACCAGCCGGTAACGTCGGCAGCGCTGGGGGTGATGAATGTCGCAACCCATACACCCAGCCATAAATATGGTGGTCTGGTTGATTTCTCCTATGGTACCAATGACATGTCGCGGCAGTTCATCCGTCTGGAAAGCGGTGACATTGGCAGGACCGGCCTGCGCACGTTCTTTTCATTTTCGCATACACATGCCGATAACTGGATTGGTGCCGGTGCTTCTGACAAGAAACATATCGATTTTGGCGCGCAGAAGGATATCGGCACCGATTCCTACATAAAGTTCTTCGCATCCTGGAACCAGGAGCGTTACGGGATCTATAATTACCCCACAGCCGACCAGTTTTATGCCAAGAAGCATGGAACCGGTACATGGGGCGGCAGCAGTGACCCGAACAGCACCGATTTCTGGGGCAGTCATCGTGAAGGCCCGTGGAATGAACTGTTTCTTACATTGCCGGTCCATCTTCGCCTGACCCATCGGCTGCAATTTGATCTTGTACCCTATTTTGCCTATGGCCGTGGATGGAGTTCGTCTTCCTCGGGCGAGGCCGGTTCGGGCCTGACCTACGCCAATGGCACCGCTGTCTCCCCCACCCAGCTTTCGGTCAATTATTATGACCAGCGTACGCCCACCACCGGGGCCACGGTCAAGCTGACCTATGATGTTTCTCGTCATAATCAGGTCACTTTGGGGTACTGGTACGGCTATACACAAAGCAGGCAGTGGGGGCCAAACAGCGCGGTAAACCAGAATGGTTTTGCTATTGACCCTGACAACCTGTCGACCGCGTATTTCAGGGACGGACAACGCGACTATTCCGCAAACCAGCAGACGGGTGACCAGATACATGCGCTGTTCATCCAGGACACGGCCCGTTACCTGCAGAACCGTCTGGTGGTGTCGGCCGGGTTCAAATTTGCCATGATCAATTACTGGTTCAATAACTACCTTACCCACGCCAATATGGGTTCCAATTCCACTGTGCCGCTCCCCCGTTTTTCAGTATCTTATGAAATCAACCGTCATCATCAGATTTATGTGGATGCCCAGGGTGACTTTCGTGCGCCCGATCCCAGCAATCTTTCACAGAATGCCGCGTTGCCGCGCAATCAGTATTCCATCAAGGAGGAACTCGGGTATCGATATAACAACCGTTACATGATGCTTGATCTTTCCCTGTTCAATTATGCGATTACAAACCGTTTGCTGAGTGTCTATAACGCCAATAATTCATACAGCACGATCAATGCCGGTAATCAGACGGCGCGTGGTTTTGATATCATGCTGTCTACACACCCGATACATCACTTCAGTCCCTATGTTTCATTCGAATACCTGAATGCCCATCAGGACTCAAATGTCCAGTACGGCACGTCCTACCTGCCGACCAGGGGCAAGGAAGCCATCATGGCCCCCCATGTCATGGCCAATTTTGGCCTGACCTATGATAACAAGCACTTTTTTGCCAATGCGACCGTCCATTACACCGGTCCCCAGTCCGTCACGCTGGTGGGGGATGAGCGGATACCGGGCTACGTGACGGATACCATTTCACTGGGTTACCGGTTTTCTCCCTTCCTGGTGGCAAAGTCACCGACGTTCCGGCTTAATTTCACCAATCTGACCGGCTCGATGGTGCGCACGGGAACAACTGGGGTTACGGATAACTATCATGCCGTAACGCTGCTGAATGGCCAGCGTATTGCGGGCTCGACAGGGGCACAGTTCTATGTGGAACCACGCTTCAGCATGACAGGAACCATTTCCACGGCATTTTAAAGGCTGCGCGGGCGTGCACAGTCCGGGTGTCGCCTTTGTATTGACAGGCGATACCCCGTAAATATTTCATGAAAACACCATACAGGCCTTGTGCGATATGCTTGGCACAGGCCTGTTTTTCCGCATGGCAGAGCAGGACGATGCCTGCGGGAAAGAGGCAGTAAACTGTATTAACATTTGAAAAAGAATATTCTCTTAGCATTTTTCTTCCTCGCCCGGAGGAAATCAGTTCTACTGCTTCGAGAATGGTCATGAACAATCAGATTGCTTCCATCCGCACCCGGCTGCAGACAGGAGACTGGACTTTCGGCCCGGGTGCGGGCAGGCCCCTGACCACGACCATGCGCTTTGGACCAGATGGCGGCATCGTGGGGCATGAACATCCGAACGAAGCCAGGTGGGATATCAGGCGCGGCCGCCTTGTCCTCTATAACATGCATGCGGTACCCATGTGGCAGCAGGTCCGGGCAGGGGATGACGGGGCAATCGTTCTGCAGGCCGTGTCGGACCCGGACATGTATTCTTTACTTCGGCCGACCATCAAGATTTCCGCGCCCATGAAGCCTGCCGGGTTTCTGTTTCCGCGCGAGTTGAGTGTAACGCCTGCGGGAATCAGCCGCGTACTTCTTGTCGGCTCCTGTCTGACCGCCCTTTATTATGAACAGTTCAGCCGCCTGTATCCTGACATACGGTTCGATTATATCGCGTTCAATTACGCGGGCAGCCTGCCGGACCAGCCACCGGCGGCGGCAGACGGTTATGATTTTCAATATGTCCAGATTCCACTGCGGTCAATCCTGACGGACAGGATCATATGGGCAATACGGCTGGGCCAGCCGGGTTTTCTCAGACAGATCCGTGAAGATGGCTATGGCATTCTGGATACAATGCTGGATTCCGCGCTGGGTTATAATCGGTCTCACGGCCTTCTGACATTTGTCGCCAATTTTGCCGTTCCGCAGATGAACATAACGCTCTCATTGGATGAGAGGCACGGGGCGGGTGATCTTGCGCAGGTTGTCCGTGACCTTAATGCCTATCTTGCACAATGCATCCGCAAATATGACAATGTCATATTGTGTGATGTCGATGCCATAGGAAACAGTCTGGGAAAGCAGTACTTCCTGGATGACATGGTGTATTTCTATTCTCATGGTGCCAGTTTCTTTCAGGATGAATGGGACCGTCCGCCCCATCACCGTATCGAAGCCATTCCGGCGCTTGATACGGTCTATGAATCCCATCAGGCGGAACTGCTTGCTGCCGTTTATGAGCAGATGGTCTCAACATACCGCACGGTCCGGCAGATGGATCAGGTCAAGGCGGTCATATTCGATCTGGATAATACCCTGTGGCGCGGGCAGATTGCCGAGGACTATCGCCCCGACCGTCAGCCCTGGCCCAGAACGGATGGCTGGCCACTGGGCATATGGGAGGCAATCCATCATCTGCGTGCCCGTGGCATTCTGGTGGCGATCTGTTCAAAAAATGACCTGGCTCTTGTGCAGGACAGATGGGACAGTGTTGTCCAGCCCGGTTTCCTGTCGCTGGATGATTTTGCGGCCGTTCGGATTAACTGGCAGCCCAAACCGGAAAACATTCAGGAAATATGCAATATATTCAACATAAAGACCCGGAATGTCGTATTTGTTGACGATAATCCGGTCGAACGTGAATCCGTGCGCGCCGCACTGCCCGACATACGGGTGATTGGCAGTAACCCCTATCTGGTGCGTCGCATTCTGTTATGGTCGGCAGAGACCCAGGTCCTGCATCTGACAGATGAATCCGCACGGCGTGAAGTCATGGTTAAAGGACAGATTGCGCGCGAACAGGTCCGTAATGCAAAAACCCGTGGGGAATTCCTGGACTCTCTTGGTACGGAAGTCAGTCTTTCCCGAGCGGATCATGAAGCAGACCGGAATCTGGGCCGCATCATGGAACTGACCAACAGGACAAACCAGTTCAATACGACAGGGAAGCGGTGGACCCATGCGGAAATAAAAGAATTCCTGTCAGGCGGCGGCTTGATTTTTACGTTCTCCGTAAAAGACAGATTTGCCGACTATGGCCTTGTGGGGGTTGTGTATGTGCTGGGGCATACCATCATGCAGTTCCTGATGAGCTGTCGCGTCATGGGGATGGATATAGAGTATTCGGTCCTGGCTGGCATTGTGAATGCAATACGTAAGGGCACGCATGTCGGAGCCGTGAATGGTGTTATGATAAAAAGCAGGGATAACGGTCCATGTCAGGCATTATATGAAACCGCTGGCTTTCATTGCAGGAATAATGATGGCTCCGGTTCCATGATGTTTTCCATCGAAGGAAATGAAACCTGTATCGCGCCGTCCCACATAACGCTGAAAATGTGAAATCCGCTCTGGAATACAGTTACAGTAACTGCCCCGCGTATGCCTGTGTTCAGGAAATGTGCGGGGCTGAGAATATGCAGTAGTCATGTGGAACAGAAAAAACCGGCCGTGCATGCGGTATCTGCCGGATGGGCCATGTCAGGCTCCGGCTGGCCAAATGCGCGCATGCACGGACGGGGCCTTCAGATCAGTCCGTAGCGTTCCAGCAGGGTATCGATTTCAGTACCATCCGTGATGTGGCGCAGAAGGCCTGAAGCCGGAACCTTCTTTCCATCCCGCAGTTCCGCAGCCGCCTGCAGCAGCATGCGTATATCATATACACTGCCAAAAACTTCCGGCACGGCACGATCAATGTCCAGCAGTGTATAGACCGCTTCCATCGCGGTGCGGACGGAATATTCCGTTGTAAAGACGGTATCGCGCGGGGTTTCGGCAAACTGGCCGAGGAAGGCGAGGTTGCGGCTGCCATCCGGCACCACCTTTGGCCGGTCGCCTGTCGCACGCGGCATGAACTGCGCGGTAATGAAGGGCATCATGCACGGGTGGGTGATCGCACCCGTGGCGGCCATGTCATCAATCCGGTCCTCGGGCACGCCCATATGGAACAGCCATTCGCGGGTGATTTCCTCTCCCGTGCAGTCCTGCATGGGTTTTTTTACGTAATCGCCCGGCACGTTGCTGAACAGGCCATACAGCCACGCCACCATCTGCCCTTGCGGCTGGCCCTTGAAATGCGGCTGCCGGCTGACGACCCAGCTCATCAGCCACGCGGAATCCTTTATGGTGATGGGGCCTCCCGTAACGGTGCGGCCGGAAAACGGGTCACGCCCCGTCACCTCATGTACCAGGGCAGGGATGCGCGTATCCAGCGTGGTGACGGTGGCGGATTCCCAGCGTGATCGCGTGGTATCGCCACAAAACACGTCGGGCCGCCCGAAGGCCGGGTCCTGCGCTGCCATGTTGCGCCATAGCTGCCAGACATTGCCCTCCCCGATGGTGGTATCCAGCGGCGCGGGCGTATGGTGGTCGCCCCAGCGGGCGTTTTCCACCATGGAGCCGTTGGTGACGAAAGCCAGGTCATCTGCACCCAGATCCGTATGGCCGGACTGCCCACTTTCCAGCCAGTCAATGCGGGTCGCAACCTTTTTTGCGCCCGTGGTATCAACAAGAACGTTGGTTACCCGCACCCCATGGCGAAAGATGACGCCCTGACTGACAAGCCATGTTGCCAGGGGGCGGCTGAGGGATTCCTGCTGGTTGAATCTTGTAAATTTCAGTGTGTGCAGGTCTTTCAGCCCCAGTATCTGGTGGACGAAGCGGGCCAGGTAACGCTTCATCTCGATCGCGCTGTGCCATGTCTCGAACGCGAACATCGAGCGCCAGAACAGCCAGAAATTCGATTTCATGAAATCGTCGGACAGCACATCGCTGATGGTCCTGCCATCAAGCGTTTTTTCATCGGCAAGGATAAGGGCAATGATTTCCCGCCGTGCCCTGCCGGTCAGGGTCAGCCGGTCCCGATCCGGCAGTTTCTGTCCCCGCCCGCACATGGCGCGGATCGGGCTGCTGCTGGGATCGGCCCGGTTGAGGCGATAGAACTCATCCAGCACCGAAGCGTCAGGTTCCTCCAGCGAGGGGATGGAGCGGTAGAGATCCCACAGGCACTGGAACTGTTCCTCCATTTCCCGGCCGCCACGGATAAGCCAGCCGGTTTCGCTGTTGCCCGCGCCATCCAGCGCCCCGCCGTCGGCATCCGATGCCTCGAGGATGGTGATCCGTGATGGTGTCATGCCCGCATCACGGATCAGGAAGGCGGCAGCCGCCATGCCCCCCAGCCCGCCGCCCACGATCCACGCCGAGCGGTTCCCGATCCCGGCAGGTCGGGCCGGGCGTACAAAGGCTTCAAAATTGCTGTGGGCGTATCTCATGAACTGCCTGCCTCTGCCTGGCGCGGTCGTGGGCGACCATGTGCCATATGGTAAATGTTGCCGATTACAACAGGCGTCTTTGTCAGGGCTGTCGTTGACGTGCGTCAACTGCGCGCGGGTGGGATACAGTGTTGTCCGGCAGGGTAAGGCCGGTTGCCCTTCGTCCTGATGGCGGAAGGCATGGGTATCGGGCCTTATCCCATGCAGGACAGGCATACAGGGCATGCCAGCATTGTGACTGATGCAGTTATGGATGGGGGCGCCAACGATGATCCCGCGCTGGCGTAAGGCACGGGTGGTGGGCGGCACGGCCTTCCTTTTTTGCCCGGCCGGAACACGAACAGGGTTTTGACTGGCTGTTCGTTGATGAAGCCAGGCAGGCGGGACAGGCCGTGCGGGGCAGGGGGTATTGCAGGCCCCACCCCGCGGCGGGTCGACGTCCCGCCGGTCAGAGGTCCGCGCTGATCGAGAATTTGAAGGTCTCGGGGTCCCCCATCACCAGATCGCTCTCGTAAACCGAAGCCCAGTAGCGCTGGTTGCCGATGTTATCGACCTCAAAGCGTGCCGTAAGCGGTTTGCTGGCGGCAAGGAACGTGTAGCGTGCGCCCAGATCGAACCGGGACCACGCGGGCAGGTGCGTCGTATTGGCATTGTTGAACTGCTGCTTGCCCGTGCTGATGACACGCCCGACCAGCGTCAGCCCCTTGATGAAGGGCACGTCATATTCAAGATTGCCGTTGATGGTGTAGTTCGGCACGCCAATGACCGTCTTGCCATCATAGGTGCCGCCGGCCGTGTGTGTCTGCTTCGCGTCGATCAGCGTAAGCCCGCCGTTGAAACGCAGGCCGCGCAGAATCTCGCCATTGAATGTCAGTTCCATGCCCCGGTTCCGCTGCCGGCCATCCTGCGTGTAGATTTCCTGCCCGGTATTGCCGTATGCCTCGGTCAGGCCATAGGGCATGGACGTCTGGAAAAAGGCGACCCCCGCGGCAAAGCGGCCGATATCGTATTTGGCGCCGACTTCGTACTGGGTGCTCTGGTAAGGGGCGAAAACCTGCCCGGCATTGACATAGGTCGACCCCACCGTCTGCCCGGCGGACAGGCCCTGGATACGGTTGAAATACAGGGCCGCATGCCGGACCGGATGGATGACCAGGCCGATGACCGGGGAGAACGCCGCCGCATCGTAATGGGTGCTCAGCTTGCCCGTACCGTAGGCGAAGGAATCCGACAGGATATCCTGATACCGGAAGCCCCCCGTAAGCGCGATGCGGTCATGCCAGAATGTCATCGTATCGGACAGGAACAGGCTGTACAGCTTGTTCCATGACACGCGTCCGGGATTGTTCAGGATGCCCCCGCTATAGGTCTCGGAAGGAGTGAACTGCGTGGGGTGGTAGATGTTGCCCGCCTGGGAGACCAGGCTCATGGAATAGGCGGCATCCGATTCTTCCCATATGGCTGAGCCGCCCGCATTGATCTCGTGTCTGATCGGGCCGGTGGTGACATGCGCATGCACGCCAGCCTGCGTGGCCTCGTTCATCACATTATAGGCGTCGGCCATGGCTCCGACGGTACCGGCACCGGTTACGGAGTTTGTGAGCGTGGTGGTGGCGTAGTTGCCCATCTCGTTGCCGCTCTGGGCGCCGAATTTGCTGTAAGCGGTGATGTGGCTGCCAAAATCATGTTCGACATTGAACGTTCCGAACAGATAGGACAGATCGGTATAGGCCCAGCGCTGCCCCCAGTTTTCGGAAGGGGAGGTCGCCTTGGGCGCAGGCATGTCCGTTGCCAGGCTGGAGACGATGATCGCGCTGCGGCCACCAAAAACCTGCTGTTTCTGGTAGTTCATGTTCATGTTGATGCGTGTGTCGTCATTATGCCAGTCAAAGGCGACACCCAGGGCCACGTCATCATGCCGCTCGCCCTTGATCGCTGTCTCGCCATCCATGCCCGCGGCGTTGAAGCGGAAGCCGAAGGCCCGGTCCTTGCCAAAGCGGCGGCTTATGTCAAAGGCGCCACCACCCTGGCCGCTGCTGGTGTAGTCACCGGTAATGCGCGTAATGTCCGTAGCACCTGCCCGTTTGGGAATCAGGTTGACATTGCCCCCGATGGCCGACCCGCCCGGTGCCGCACCGTTGAGAAAGGCGCTGGCACCGTTGAGCACCTGCACGGAATCGTAAAGCTGTGGCGAGACAAGCTGGCGTGGCGTCACGCCATACAGCCCGTCAATCGCCACGTCATCGCCATACAGCGTGAAGCCGCGGATCTGGAACAGCTGGGCGTAATTGCCATACCCCATGGTCGTGCGCACGGTGGGATCGTTGAGCAGCACATCCCCCAGTGTCTGTGACTGCTGGTTCAGGATCAGGCTGGAATTGTAGCTGCGGATGTTGAAGGGTACATCCAGCCCCTTCTTGTTGCCCAGTGCGCCCAGATCGCCGCCGCTTGTCACATACATGCGGTTTCTGCGTGCGGCGGTCACGACAATATCCTCGTGCCTGCTGTCCGCATTGCCGGCATCCGTTGTGCCGTGCGCCGCAGTGCCCTGACCTGCGTTCCTGGCGCGAGCGGCGGGGTGGCCTGTGACTGTCCCGGCGGCTGGCTGCGACCTGCCTGTTACCGGCGGCACCTCATCAGCCAGGGCGATGGAAACCGCAGGACCTCCAGCCTCCGCCAGGAGGCTGGACGCGCAGATTGTAACCAGAAGGGACGCACGCAGGCTCATTTCATGACTCGCATAGTGACAGGACTCGCCCGCTTATCACGCAAGTGATAATGAATTGCAATGTCAAAAAAGTCCTGTTGCAGAATGCAACAATTCATGAATTCCATACGATATGGTCCAAACCCCCATCCGATGTTCATTCATGATATTCAGAATCAGTAACGGACAGGATGGTCCGTCCGCCAGCGGGAACCGTGGTGCGCGCCCTACCCATTGATAATGATGGAGAAGGCAATATCATGAAGGCTTCTGCAAACCGCCGGTACCAGCAACCGGGCAATACGGTCGGCAAGCCAGTCCATGGCCGTGGGGACTGCCCTGCCGATGGGGCATTCACATGAAACACTGGAGCCTGGCGACCCGCATTGTCAGCAGTGTCCTGAGCGTGGTCACCGTAAGTCTTCTTGCCCTTAGCATGGCTGTGGCCGGTTTCACCCGGTACGAGATAACGGAGCGGCTGGACAATTCCCTGCAGGAAGTGTCCGAACGCCTGCAGGCCACGACCGTCACCCATCTGCAGGGACCACGACCGGACAATGTTGCCTGGGTGCCCGATGTCGGCCCAAGGACGCTTGCCTATCAGGTCGTGGACCGCAGCGGGCATGTCGTGCTGCGGTCCCAGAATGCGCCCGTGCAGCCCTTCGTGGCCGACATGCGCACGGGCTTTGCCAACACCCCCACCTTCAGGGTATATGTCGCGGCGCCCACCACCACGGCCTATCGTGTGCTGGTGGGGGAACCCAACCTGCACCGCCGTGGTGCCACATGGCGTGCCACGGCCATGGCGGTTGTGCCGATACTGGTTTTCCTGCCTGTCATATGGGTGCTGGTGCGCCTGATCGTGCGGCGTGCGCTGCGTCCGCTGGACCGCCTGCATGATGAGATGCAGTCGCGTGGCAGCGGCAACCTGCGCCCCATTGCATCGCTGGACCTGCCGGTTGAACTGATTTCCATCCAGCACGCCGTCAATACCCTTCTGTCCCGGCTGGAAACGGCACTTTCCACCGAACGGGCCTTTGCCGCCAGTGCGGCCCACGAACTGCGCAACCCCATTGCCGCCCTGCTGGCACAGGCCCAGGTACTGGAAACCGCCGTGGCCCCCGACCCGGCCCTTGTGGCCCGTGTAAGGGTGATTACCACGCGTACGCGCAGGCTGGGCCGGACCGTGGAAAAACTGCTGCAGTTCTCACGTGCCTCGTCCGGCATGGCCTTCCGGCGTGAGCGTGTGGACCTGCTGCCGATCGTACATATTCTTATTGATGACATGGACCCGCCCGCCCGGGACAGTCACCGTATCGAAATGGATACGGCGGACATGAAAGCCTTCATCATCCACGGTGACATGGATGCGCTTGGCATCCTGTTCCGGAACCTGATCGAGAATGCCCTGATCCATAGCGCGCCAAGCCAGCCCGTGCGCCTGACACTGGAGCGGGACGGGCGCGTGCTGATTGCCAATGACTGCGCCCCCCTTCCGCCATCGGTGGCTGCCCGGCTGACAAACCCGTTTGTCCGTGGCGCAACCCGCGTGCAGGGAAGCGGCCTGGGCCTTGCGATTGCAAATAATATTGCCCGGCAGATGGATGCGGAACTGCGGATTGCCTCGCCTGTTCCGGGCAGCAGCCGGGGCTTTGTCGTATCGGTCCGTTTTCCTGCTGTCGAAATCAGTTAGGAACGCGACGGGATGGACCGTATGCAGGGGGACGCGCTTTCCGGTTCTGCCTGGCATGATGAATATGTGGAAACCATACCCGTAGAAGGGGGCTTGTACGGATTTGTGTTTAAAAACATTAAGTAATCGTCAGATTAAAGAATTCAAATACATAAATTTTAATGGTTTTTTCATGGATATGTTTTTGTATCCTGAACAGAGGGTACAGTGCCGCGTCAGGTTGACGGAACCGTTGCATCCCATGCATGCAAGAATCCGGTAAGATAAAAATTTCAAGTTTAAAGTATTTATAAAAAATCAATGACACGCTGCGTATCACACTCTTTTTGAAATTCTTTAGGTAACGAAGGCGTCACTCCCCATTTCGTGTGTTGATGACAGGGGAGAATAAATTTTAAAAAACATTTCATGTTTCGTATCCCGAAAATAACAGGATGCGCATCACCTGATTGGTTTTACCATTTATACAAAAATTTCTGGCTTCTTATGTGTGTTGTGGTCAGTTTTTATTGTAACCTGTCATGGGCGCGCAAACCTGTTCCCGACCATGCTGCACGGACACAGTCCGGTTTACTGGTGTCGCAACCGCATGCGGAGGCGCGTGAAACGCCCGCGGCGCCGCATGCCAGTGTTTCTACCCGTCTTAACAGTATTTTCAGGACCGAAGGACTGTCCATCCTGCTGACCAACCGCGAGGATGCGCTGCGCGTGCGTGACCTGTCGGCCGGGTATTATGCGTCATCCGAGGCACCAGGCCATATCCTGCCCCAGATCGGGGCCTTGCGTTCCCGTCTCCAGAACCGGGGGATCACCTTCGCCTTTACCTACAAGGGTGAGGCCATGGCCGATGTGGGGGGCGGCATATCGCGTGGCATGGATTATGTTCATGAACTGACACTGCAGACCCAGTTTGACCTGGGCCGCCTGTTCGGTTTTACGGGCTGGACGGTCCACACCCTGCTTATGGAACGTGTGGGCCGCGAGGTCTCGCATGACCGGGTGGGTGATTACAATATCAGCCTGATGGAAGTGTACAGCCTGTCCGGTCACTCGGTGGCGCACCTGACCGATATGTACGCGCAGAAATCCTTCCTGCACAACACGGTTGACCTGGCCTTCGGGCGCATGGCGCTGACCCATGTGTTTGCCACGTCACCGCTTCTGTGCAGTTTCATGATGACGTGTTCGGCCCCGGTGGCCATCAAGCTTGACGCAGGCTTCAGTGTCTATCCCAAGGCGACGTGGGGCGGCCGGGTGCGCCTGCGCCCAACGCGCGACACGCTTGTCCAGATCGGCGCCTACAGTGTCAGCCCGTTGAACGAGGACATAAGCGGCTGGGCATGGGCAGGAGAAAAAAGCACCGGGCTCATGATCCCGGTTGAATTCGCGTGGCAGCCCTTTTTCGGTCCCCGGAAACTGCCTGGCCATTACGTGCTGGGTTTTGCGCACGACACCACCCGCTATGCCGATAATATTGGCGATGTTCCGGCCGGCAGCGCCATACGACCCCACGGGGGGGAAGCCCGCGATACCTTCTATCTGGAAGCCGACCAGATGCTATACCGCAAGGGCGGGGCCAGCCAGATGGCGGGTGGATATGTCCTGGCCGGTTATATCCACAATACGCCCGATGTATCGGTCATATCGGATGAATTCTATGTCGGTTCATCCCTTCTGGGCATTATTCCCCATCGCCCGCATGACCGCTTTGGCGTGATGTATTCCTATTACCGCATGAGTCCGCGTACCGAACTGGGCCAGCAGCTGCGCATGGATGCGGGCATGGCGCTGGGCGCCCATGTCAATGGGCCACAGACCCATGCCGCCGTGCTGGAAGCCTATTACGGCGTGCCGGTCTATCCCGGAATCCTGGTCCAGCCCGAGTTCCAGTACATGATGCGCCCCGGCGAGACCGCGCACATTCCCAATGCCGAAGTGGTGGGGCTGAAAGTTATCGGCACCCTGTAACCCGTTCCCGATGGAACAGGAGGAGACACGACATGTTCACCGTCCTGAAATCACTGTTTTCGCGCACGGCCGCGCCGGATGCGGCCCATGACCCCCTTGTCCGGCAGTTGCGCCGGATTGTGGGAGATGCCCATGTCCTGACCGATCCGGCGCAGACGCTGCCGTTCCGCCGGGGGTTCCGCTTCGGGCTGGGCAAGGCGCTGGCGGTGGTCCATCCCGGCACGCTGGTGGAGCAGTGGCAGGTGGTGCAGGCCTGTATCAGGGCGGACAGGATCGTGCTGATGCAGGCGGCCAATACCGGCATTACCGGTGGCTCGACCCCGGACGGGGATGATTATGACCGTGATATCGTCATCGTAAGCGGCATGCGGCTGAAAAAGATATTCGTCATTGGCGGGGGCAGGCAGGTGATCTGCCTGCCGGGCGCCACACTGGACCAGCTTGAGCGCACGCTGGCCCCGCTGGGGCGTGAACCGCATTCGGTTATCGGGTCATCATGCATCGGGGCGGCGGTCTTTGGCGGGGTCAGCAACAATTCCGGCGGTGCGCTGGTACAGCGTGGCCCGGCGTTTACCCAGATGTCGGTATTCGCGCAGGTGGATGACAGGGGCACGCTGCATCTGGTCAATCACCTCGGGGTTGAACTGGGAACGGACCCGGAGGAGATACTGGGCACCCTGGATCATGGCGTGATTGCCGAAAGCGCCATAAACTGGAACGCAGGGAAGGGACATGACGACAATTACGCAACCCATGTGCGTGATGTCGATGCCAATACGCCCGCCCGCTACAATGCCGATCCCGCCCGCCTGTTTGAAGGGGCGGGATGTGCGGGGCGCATGGCGCTGTTTGCCGTCCGGCTGGATACGTTCCCGGCTGAACGCAATCCTGCCGTTTTCTATATCGGGACCAACAACCCCGATGAACTGGAAGATATCCGCCGCCATATCCTGACCGCGTTTTCCGAACTGCCGATCGCGGGTGAATACATCCACCGCGATGCGTTCGACATTGCCGAGGAATATGGCAAGGACACGTTTCTGATCATCCGTGCCATCGGCACCCGCCGCCTGCCCATGCTGTTTGCGTTCAAGAACCGTTTTGACCGGCTGACCGAACGTTTTCCCTTCCTGCCCGGCAACATGAGCGACCGGCTGCTGCAGGCCGCAAGCCGCCTGTTCCCCCGCCACCTGCCCAAACGCATGTATGACTTCCGGGACCGCTTTGAACATCATCTCATGCTCAAAGTCGGCAGCCATCTGGAAGCGGAGGCACGGACATTCCTTGACGGTTTCTGCGCACGCGGTGGCACGCGCTATTTTGCCTGCACGCCCGATGAGGGAGCAAAGGCCTTCCTGCACCGCTTTGCCGCGGCGGGTGCCGCCATCCGCTACCGCGCCACGCATCACCGCACGGTGGAGGATATCGTGGCCCTGGATGTCGCCCTGCGCCGCAATGACCGCAGATGGAAGGAAACCCTGCCATCCGGCCTGGACCGCCAGCTGATCGTCAAGCTGTATTACGGGCATTTCCTGTGTCACGTCATGCATCAGGACTATATCGTGCGCAAGGGCAATGCCTGCGCCCCGATCGAGGCCCAGATGCTTGCCCTTCTGGACCAGCGTGGCGCGCGCTACCCGGCGGAACATAATTACGGGCACCTGTACGCGGCGCCGGAAGCACTGCAGCAGCATTACCGCGCGCTTGATCCTTGCAACTGCTTCAATCCCGGTATCGGCAAGACCACCAAGCGCCGCAACTGGCAGGCGCAGAGCATGTCCTGACCGCCTTTCCATTCGCAAAGACCGGAGTGCCCACCATGCGTATTGGCCTGTTTGTGCCCTGTTACATTGATGCCTTCCATCCCGAGGTCGGGATCGCAACACTCCAGCTGCTTGAACGCTTCGGGCTGGATGTCGAATATCCGCGTAACCAGACCTGCTGCGGCCAGCCCATGACCAATACCGGCTGCCATGCGGAATCGGCTGCGACGGAGGCCCTGTTTGTCCGCAACTTTACCGGGTACGACTATGTCGTGGCCCCGTCGGGCAGTTGCGTGCATCATGTGCGCTGCGACATGGATGCCGTCGAACAGACCGATGACGTGCGCCAGGTACGCGCACGGACCTATGAACTGGTCGAATTCCTGCATGACATCCTGAAGGTCGATGCCTTTCCATGGGCGGAATTCCCGCACCGTGTCAGCCTGCATAACAACTGCAACGCCCTGCGCGGGCTGAACCATGCCAGCATGAGTGAACTGCGCGAACCGGCCTTTTCAAAACCGGCCGACCTGCTGGCCAGGGTGCGCGGGCTGGAATTCGTGCATATCCAGCGGCCGGATGAATGCTGCGGCTTTGGTGGTACGTTCTCGGTCTTTGAAAAGGGCGTGTCGGAAAAGATGGGGTATGACAAGGTGCGTGACCACAGCAGCGCCGGGGCGGCATATGTCGTCTCGGCCGACAGTTCGTGCATGATGCACCAGCAGGGCTGCGCGCAGCGGCTGGATATGCCGCTCAAATTCATCCACATTGCCCAGATCCTGAACGGGGCACGGGCATGAGCGGGGCACAGGGTAGCGACCTGAACCGCAATCCGCCCCGGCCCGGCAGGCTTGACCATGCCGAAGGGGCGTCCGTCCCGCTGCACTCACGCGTGCGTGAGGCCCAGCCCCGTGGGGCGGTGATAAATGGTGACCAGCCCATCAATCAGGCCGAAGCCGCCGAACGCTTCATGGCCGCCCCCGAACACGAACGCATGCATGACGCGCGCCTGTGGGACCTGCGGCAGAAGCGTGACCGGCAGATGCATGGGATTACGGAGTGGGAAGACCTGCGCAGGCTGGCATCCGAAATCAAGGAACATGCCCTGACCCATCTCGACCATTACCTTGAACAGTTCGAGACCAATGCGCGGGCCAATGGCATCCATGTCCATTGGGCGCAGGATGCGGATGAACATAATGCCATCATCCTTTCGCTGCTGCGCGATCATGGCGTCAAACGGCTGATCAAAAGCAAGTCGATGCTGACGGAGGAATGCGGCTTCCGTGATTTCATGGCTGAATCCGGGGTCGAGGTCGTGGAAACCGACCTGGGTGAGCGCATCCAGCAGCTTGATGATGAAGCGCCCAGCCACGTTGTGGTGCCTGCGGTGCACAAGCTGCGTTCGGACGTGGCGGATGTGTTTGCCCGCACGCTGGGTACGGACCCGAATGATGACGACGTGCATTACCTGACCGAACAGCAGCGTGAAAAGACGCGCCCGCTGATCCTTGATGCGCAGGCCGGGCTGACGGGTGCCAATTTCGTAGTGGCGGAAACCGGGACCTTCGTGGTGTGCACCAATGAGGGTAATGCCGACCTGTCGGCCAACACGCCGCCTTTGCAGATTGCCTCCATCGGGATCGAGAAGGTCATTCCCCGTCTGGAGGACCTGCCGGTTTTCGTGCGCCTGCTGTCACGCAGCGCGCTGGGATCGCCCATTACCCAGTACACCTCGCATTTCCGTGGCCCGAGGCGTGGGGGGGAACTGCATGTGGTGCTGGTGGATAATGGCCGTTCCGAGCGGCTGGGCATGGAACAGTTCTGGACATCGCTCAAATGCATCCGCTGTGGTGCGTGCATGAATACCTGCCCGGTGTTCCGCCGCAGCGGGGGGCTGAGCTATGGTGCCACCTATGCCGGGCCGATCGGGCTGATCATTGACCCGACCTTCAACCGCCATCGCTACAGCAGCCTGCCGTTTTCCTCCACGCTGAATGGAAGCTGCACCAATGTCTGTCCCGTAAAGATCAATATCCATGAACAGATCGCGGGCTGGCGCAGGGTGCTGGCGGAAACGCATGAACTGCCGCTGATGAAAAAGGCGATGATGCGCGAGGCCGGGCATCTGCTGTCCCATCCGGCGCTGTACCGCGCAGCCATTGCAACGGCGGACAGTGCCTTGAAGCATCTGCCGCGCTTCATGGTATACAATCGCCTGAACACATGGGGGCATGGCCGCGAAGTGCCGGCCCCACCGCGTGAGACATTCCACCAGTGGTACGCCGCAAACCGTGCTTCCGGGCAGGGAGAGCCGTCATGAGCAGCCGCGAAGACATTCTGGCCCGCGTGCGCGCGCACAAGCCGGCCCTTGCGCGTCCCTTGCCGCAGGTGCCGTACTTTGACCCACCCCCGGGCACGGACCTGACCGCGGTCTTCCGCGCGTCCTTCGTGCAGATGGGGGGCACATTGCCCGATTGTGGCGCGGCCGATCCGCTGGATGTGGTGCGCGGGATTGTCGCGGCCGTGCCCGTCAGCTGTTCGCAGGTGCCGGAGGTGCGGGGGAACCGTGCCCTGGGCGCCGATACGCTCCCGGCATCGCTGGCGGATGTCGATATTGGCGTGGTACGCGCGTCCTTTGGCGTGGCGGAAACGGGATCGGTCTGCCTGACGGAAGTGGACCTGCTGGTCAATACGCTGGGTTACCTGCCACAGCACCTGATTGTGCTGCTGGACCCCGCGCGGATTGTCAGCAACCTGCATCGTGCCTATCAGCGCCCGGAATGGCGGACGATGCATTACGCGGTCCTGCAGAGCGGCCCGTCCGCCACGGCGGATATTGAAGGGGTGCTGGTGCATGGCGCGCAGGGCGTGCGCTCCCTGCGCCTGTTTTTTGTCCCTGATCGGGCTGGCTGACCTGTCCTGACAGTGCAGTGGGGCCGGGACCGTTGCGCGGAGCCCGGCCGCGCCACCCATTATGCGTGGGGGCGCAGGTTCTGTTTCGGGTGGGCGACCACGGCATGGGTCGCGCTGGTCAGCGGGTGAGGCACGACTTCACGGGGTTTTTTCGTCTGTCGGCGGACATAATATTCCGCCAGCCCCACAAGCCCCAGCCCGGTAAAGGCGAAACAGGCGGACAGGACGGGCAACCCGCCATAGGACCAGTGGGTCTCCACGATATGGCTACCCGCCCAGGCCCCGACCGCGTTACCGAAATTGAAGGAACTCTGGTTCATGACGGCGGCGATATTGGGCGCCGCCCCCGCGCAGGCAACCACATAGGTCTGCAATGGGGCCATGGGGGCATAGATGCACACCCCCCACAGGAACAGCAGCACAAGGCAGGCCCACGGGTGCAGGCTGCCGGGCACAAGCAGTACCTGCACCACGGCCACCGTTGCCATAAGCCCGGCACATGATGGCAGCATCTTCCAGTCCGCCAGCCTGCCCCCCAGCAGGTTGCCCAGGCACAGGCCGCCCCCGATCATGAGCAGGATGCCGTCAATCGCATGCGTGCCGAAGCCGGAGCGGGTCTGCAGGAACGGAGTGATATAGGTAAACAGGGTAAACATGCTGGATGACGTGCACATCGAAACCAGCATCATGGTAATGACCAGCGGATGCAGCATGGCCCTGAACTGTGCCGATAATGGAATGGCAGGCCCGCTGGCCCTGTCCTGCGGAATCCACAGCCACATGGTGCTCCAGGCCAGCACGCCCACCGCGCAGATCAGCCAGAAGGCCATGCGCCATGATGTCATCTGCGCCACCACGGTGCCCATGGGCACGCCCAGGATCATGGCCAGCGTCAGCCCGATATAGACAAGGGACAGGGCTTCTGCCCGTCTGGCGGGGGGCACGACCTGCGCCGCCATGATGGAGGCTGCGCCATAGAACGTGCCGTGGGAGAACGATGTCAGCACACGCGCCAGCATGAGGCTGGTGTAATCCGGCGCCAGGGCGCTGCAGGCATTGCCCGCGATGAATATGCCCATTGTCAGCAGCAGCGTTGCACGGCGCGACAGGCTGTTGGTCAGGATGGCGACAAGCGGTGATGCGATGGTAACCCCGATGGCATAACCCGACACCAGCAGCCCCGCCTGTGCGATGGAGACATGCAGCCCTGCGGAAAGCTGTGGCAGCAGCCCCATGACAATGGTTTCCGTCGTGCCAAGGCCAAACGCCCCGATGGCAAGGGCCAGCAACGCAACAGGCAAGATATGCATCCTTGATTTACGGTAACGGCCATGCCGCCCCGCCGGAATAGGGGATGGACGCCATCGGGACCGATCGCGCCCGTTCCCAGCCGTAACCGTCGGCACGGCGGCCTGTCTGTCCGGGTGGGAATGGGTGGCTTTACCAGATTTTCCTTCCTGTTACCGCAGGTAAGTATCAGTAATATGGAAATATATTTTATGCATGGACCGGATATGGAAAGTGGCATGCATGCTGCCGCCACCTGGCCTGATGTCTGGTGATGGCATCCGGTGCGGGTCGTGCACCACGCACCGTACCGCCTTCGGGTCTTCCGTCCGCCTGGCCATTGGTAGAAAACGGTCGGAAAGTGGTGGGGCTGTGCTGAGGGGCAGGCTGAATCTTGTCAATTCCGGCAAGGGGCGGCATTATCTGTTTTCAATGTATGACTATGCCACCAACGCAACGATGCGGCGTGAGTGGAAAGTGCCTTTCGGGTTCCCGTCTGTGATTATGGCTACATGCTTCATTGATTTCCAGGATCAGGATGGAAGACACGAAAGAGGCCGGACTGTAAGATTTTCATATATGGATAGCTGAAAGGATTCAGGAAGAATTGCCCAGGCGCCCTGTTTCCTGTGAAGAATTCATGAATTATTATTGAATTCGAATATTTTCAATGGGTATTTTTTTGTTTTATTTGTATTTGCGGGGGGCGATTGATGACAACACGTAGGAATTTCCTGAAGTATGCTCTCATGTCCGGTGCGGCGGCTTCCGCCGCGCGGCTGCCGGCTTCCATCTCCCGCGCTTTCGCCATTGCGCCGGAAATGGGGTCCACATGGCGGGACGCCGAACATGTCGTGATCCTGATGCAGGAAAACCGTTCTTTTGACCATGTTTTCGGTACCCTGCAGGGTGTGCGTGGCTTTCATGACCCGCGTGCCATGCGCCTGCCCGACGGGAACCCGGTTTTTGCCCAGGGCAGCCGGTCCGGTGAAACCTACCTGCCCTGGCGGCTCAATATCCATGATACCCGTGTGACATGGATGGGATCAGTCCCGCATTCGCGTGACAGTCAGGTTGATGCCTGGAACGGTGGCGGCCATGATGGATGGATCGACGCCAAGAAGTCATACCATAAGGATTATGCGCATTATCCGCTGACCATGGGCCATTACACGCGTGAGGATCTTCCTTTTTACTACGCGCTGGCTGATGCCTTTACCGTATGTGACCAGAATTACTGTGGCGCCATGACCAGTACAACGCCCAACAGGCTGATGTTCTGGACCGGTACCGTGCGGGACCGGCAGGACCCCGCATCCAGGGTTTACATGCGCAATGGTGAGATACTGGAAGGGGGAATGAACTGGACCACATTCCCCGAGCGTCTGGAACAGGCTGGTGTTTCATGGAAATTCTACCAGAACGAACTGTCACAGACTGGTGGCATGAGCCGCGATGAACGGGCATGGCTGTCCAATTTCGGCTGTAATGTCCTGGAATGCTTTGACCGGTACCACATCACGGCCAATCCCGGTTTTGGTACATGGCTGGAAGAGCGTATCAGTGAATGCCAGAATCATATCGACCGGCTGAACAGTCATGAACTGCTGGTTTCCCAGACCCATGCGGAACAACTGGCCGAAGCGCATGCCCTGCTGGCCGTACTGATGCGCCGGCGGGCATCGGCAGGTGAAACACCGGAGGAACTGACCCCGGCGGAACGCAGCCTGTTTGAAAAGGCCTTTGTCACCAACAGGGGGGACCAGCATTACCGCAAGCTGGAAAAACTCAAATTTCATGATGGCAGGAAGACCATCCATATGAAGGCCCCACGCGGCGATATCCTTCATCAGTTCAGGAAGGATGTAAAAACGGGCAGGCTGCCCACGGTGTCATGGCTGGCCGCGCCCGAACATTTCTCCGACCATCCGACCTCGCCCTGGTATGGCGCATGGTACGTTTCGGAAATCATGGATATCCTGACCGACAATCCCGAGGTGTGGAAAAAAACGATCTTCATCATGACCTATGATGAAAATGATGGCTATTTCGATCATTGCTGTTCCTATGCCGCGCCCGATCCCAGGCGGCCGGAAACCGGTTGTTCCTCCCGCAGTATTGGCCAGCCGGGGCTGGAATATACGACAGCGCAGGATGAAACGGATCGGGGTGTGCCGGAACATCTGGCACGCAGTGGCCCGATCGGGCTGGGTTTTCGCGTGCCGATGATCGTCGCCTCCCCATGGAGCCGTGGGGGATGGGTCAATTCCCAACTGTTTGAACATACGTCCACGCTGCGTTTCCTTGAAGCTTTCGTGCAGGACAAATTCGGCAAGGATGTTACCGAGCACAATATTTCCCCGTGGCGTCGCGCGATCAGCGGTGACCTGACTTCATGCTTCCGCCCCTATGACGGGACCGTACCCCGCCTGCCTTTTCTTGGGCGCGATGCCTACCTGCGCACCATTGAAAAGACACGTGACCGGCCGCTGCCCGGCGGGTTCAGTGCGCTGGATGTAACCCAGGTCGCGGCCTTGCGGAACGATCCGGCAGGGCTGCGCGCCGTCCTGACGCAGGAAGCGGGCACGCGCCCCGCCTGTGCCCTGCCTTATGAACCATACTGCGATGGCGGCCTGTCGGGAGATGGCAGGCGGGTGGCCATTCGCCTGCGTGCCGGCAACACCCGTTTCGGCGCCCGTGCGGCGGGTGTGCCGTTCAACATCTACCGCCATGGCACGGGTGCTGGCGGTGGCATGCAGGCTGGCACCTATGCCGTGGCGGCCGGAGATGTGCTGGACACGGCCTTTGCCCGCACACATTCCGCCAGTGGCCGGTATGATGTGGATGTGCATGCGCCCAATGGTTTTTACCGGCGCTACAGGGGGATGTACGGCGGCCTGCGGTTACAGGTGGAATGCCGTTATCTCTGCGGGCCGGGGCAGGATCTGGTCGTGCGCGTAAGCAACCATGGTGCCAGGGCCGCTGGCCTGACCTGCACGCTGGCCCTGTCGGGTATGGCACGGTCCGTGCAGGTGGCGCCGGGCCATGTGGCTGAACTCCCATTCGATCTGGCGCTGGGCCTGCTATGGTATGATATTTCCCTGACCTGCGCGCATGAGCCGGAATTCCTCTACCAGTTTGCCGGGCGGATCGAGACCGGGCAGCCGGGGCGGACGGACCCGGTCATGGGGGGCGTGCCGTCTGCCGGATCAGGGCCGCGGCCCGCAGCGTAAGGGCCCGTGATATGCGTCGCGCCCATGGGGGGGCAGCCGCCAGCCATGGCCAGGGTCGTGCCGTCCGGGCGGGGCGTGTGCCTGGCGGGGCGTGTGATGTCGCGGGCGTCAGACGGGCTTGAGGATCTGGCTCAGGATGGTGGTGCTGGCCGGTTCACGGTGGAAATCGAGACAGCTTTCGATCCCTTCCAGATGACGGGCCATGAGCGCGGAGGCTTTCGCGTGCTTTTCCGCCAGCAATAGGTCCAGCAGGTCATTATGGTCGGATGACAGGCAGCATGTCGTGTTGTGGCGCTCATACAATGTGATGATGAGTGACATGCGCAGGATCAGTTCCTCGATAATGTTCTTGATGACCGTATTGCCCAGCTCCTCGATCAGGGTCAGATGAAACTGCCCGGATGTGTGGATCATGGCCGCCGCATCGTGGTCGGCATGGGCCTTTGCTTCCTGCGCCATGATCTTGCGCAGGCGCTCCGCGCCTTCGGCTGACAGGCTGCGATGGGGGTTGGCAAGCAGGCTGACCTCGATCAGCCGGCGGCTGGCCAGTACGTCACGGGCTTCCTGGGGGGAGGGACGGCTGACGAACGCGCCCCGCCCCGGTTCCAGCGTTACGATATGGTAACGCGAAAGCGAGAGCAGCACCCGACGGATCTTGGCGCGGTTGGAGCGGAAGATCTGGGCCAGTTCCTCTTCCGGCAGCTTGCTGCCCGGTGCAAGCCTGCGTTCAAGGACAGCCTTGCACAAAGCATCAGCAATGCGCGTTTCTTCCTTGGCTGTTGATCCCATGGCCCGCTCTCCCCCCCCTTGAACAGAAACGCATTCTGTTGCGGCAGTCTGGCGTTTGCGTCAAGAGCCTGAACATTGTAAACAATCATGGTTGACGTAAATGGTTTTCAAACCATACTGATCATGGACAGGTTCCCGTCCCGACCTGTTTTCAGTTCATGATTGGATGCCTGCCCGTGCCGCGCCTGCTATTGATCAACCCCAATACCGATATGGACATGACGCAACGCATGGCGGCCCATGCCCGGGCGCTTTTTGCCGGGACCGTTACGGTTCAGGCTGTAACCGCACGTTTTGGCGCACGCTACATAACGGACCGGGTTTCGCTTACGATTGCAGGCCATGCAGTACTGGATGCACTGGCATGCATGCAGGAGCCATTTGACGGGGTACTGGTGGCCTGTTTTGGCGATCCGGGACGGCAGGCACTGGCCAGCATCTGTCCGGTGCCGGTCATGGGCATGGCGCAGGCTTCCATCATGCGGGCAGCCCGCCTGCCGGGCCGGTTCTCCATTGTAACGGGCGGGGCGAAATGGGAACCCATGCTGGCGGAACTGGTACAGGCCATGGGGCTGCGGGACCGTCTGGCATCCATCCGTATTCTGCCCGAAACGGGGAACGTGCTGGCCCTTGATGGGGACGGTACGTGCCGTCAGCTGGTCCAGGCCTGCAATCGGGCCGTGCATGAGGACGGCGCAAGCCGAATCGTACTGGGCGGGGCAGGGCTTGCGGGTTTTGCCCCACGTATTGCGTCGCAGGTTGTGGCCCCGGTCCTGTGTTCGTTGCGGGAAAGCCTGCTGGAAGCACAACGGCAGCTTGCGCGGCCTGCACTGTCCACCACCCCCTGTCGGGGCGGGATGGAAACGGTGGGCCTGTCACCTGAACTGCAGCATTATCTGGTATCCGGGCCCGATATCTGTGTAACCCATAATTGAAATCCAATTTTGTAAATAATATGCGTTGACTCGGATTTTGGGTGCATATTATTCTCTATCCGTAACGAGACATATTGCTCTCAAGTATCATTTCCCGCCGTAATCCCGCCTGCCGTACGGGATAGACAATAAGGACACCCGCGATGTGCCTTGACGGAAAAAGTCCGACCGGATCATATTGTTTCATACATGACATGCGCACATGCCCGCTGCCCGCCCCGCAATCCGGTTTCCGGCTTCTTCTGCTGCTGACAGGCGCGCTGGCGCTGGGTGCGCCGCGCGGGGTGGCCCTTGCGCGCACGGTGGCGGGGCATGACGCCCATTCGCGCGCCACCACTCCCCGGCCGCAGGATACGGCCACCACGCCACCACGCGGCATACGCGCCACGGGCGCGGCCGAACAGATCCATGTAGGGGCTGCGATCGTTCATTCCGCCGATGGCGTGACCGGGCGTGCCCCCGGCGGCGGCCTGATCCAGAAGCAGACAGCCCCCAAGGCCCGCAGCACCGTCACCCCTGACTATATCATGAAACAGTCCCCGGCACAGAACGCCTATAATGCGGTCAAGCTGCTACCGGGTATCGTGGTGGCGAATACAGATCCCGCCGGGCATGAAAAATCCGCCCTGAGCATGCGTGGCCTGACACAGGACCAGATCGCGAATGTGTGGGAAGGCATGCCGCTTAGCAGTATTGGCGGCTATAACCTTGATGTGGCATGGGTAACCGATAGCGAAAATATTGGCAGTGTATCCGTGCAGCCCGGTTCGTCCAACCTTGATACGCCCGCCATTAACGGTTCGGGGGGGATGTTCGAGTTCAAGACCCGCGATCCATCCAAGAAATTCGGCGGCCTGGGTGATGTCGGTGTGGGTAACCGTGACTACACGCGCCAGTTCCTGCGCGTGGATACGGGAGAGTGGGGCAAGACGGGCATCCGTTCCTACATTTCGTTCTCCAACCAGCATGACACGTTCTACCATGGCCCGGGCCAGGAAGATTTCAAGCATATCGACTTCAAGATCCTCAAGGAATGGGGTGATGGCAACCGGGTTTCGCTGGTTGGTGGCTTTACGCGCGGTATCATCGGCAATGAACCATACTGGGACATGACCATGGCAAGCTGGCGCCAGAAGGGGCTCAAGAACGAACTGGCAGGTTCGTACAACCTGAATGACGCTGATGGCGGCACTGATTACTGGAAGCTTAACTGGCTGCATTCCAAGACCTTCAACATCGCAGCCCCCTCGCATTTCAACTTCGGGCGGCTGGGGCTGGATGTGACGCCCTATGTCGCGGCCAACCAGAAGGTTTACGGTTCGGGTTTTGAACTGAACGATCAGGTCTATGATGGATATGGCAGCAGCCCGCAATCCATTGTCATTCCGGGCCAGCAGGCTGGACAGTCCTATGGCGTGACCGAACAGTACAGCAGCCTGAATGAAATGCGTGGCGGCGTGAACGCCAAGTTGAGTTACAAGGTCGGGCATCACCATATTTACCTGGGCTACTGGTTCGATTACGACAATTCAACCAACCTGGTTGGTTATACGGGCGTAAGCAGTGGCGGGGACCCCGCAACATCATGGGGGCGGGCGCGTGACTCGCTGCGCCTGAGCAATGGCAAGGTCTTCTATTCCCAGAATTACAGCGACATTTCCACCGTCAATGGCATCTATGCGGGGGATACGGTCACACTTCTTGACGGGCGGCTGGTGCTGGACGGCGGTATGCGCGTGACCATGATCCACCGTGATGGCACGGACAACATTCCCGGCCTGCAGCGCAAGGTCAGCGCCAATGAATTCATGCCGCTGCCCACGCTGGGTGGTCATTTCCAGCTGAACAGATACGTGCAGATCTTCGGCGGTGTCTCGACCGGAGCCAAGGCGCCACCCGACAGCGCCATGATCACGACCATCAACCCCAATACCGGGCAGATCGCCAATCAGGGTGCCACCCATATTCATGATGAATACAACATTACTGAAGAAGTGGGCGTGCGCTATACCGGGAAATATATCATCGGGTCATTTACCTACTTCCATTACAACCTGTCGCATCACCAGGTGTCCACCTCCCTGTTCCTTGGGAACGAGGCGATCGGACAGGTGATCGATGCAGGCAACCAGACCACCAACGGTTTCGATGCGGAAATCGGGACGCGGCCCATCCATCATTTCCGTCCCTATGCCTCCATGCAGTATCTTCACTCCACGATCGACAACAACATTGATGGCCTGCCGACCAAGGGCAAGATGGCGGTCAATACCCCGACCTGGGCGGCATCACTTGGCATAGATTGGGATAACGGCATATTTTTCTGGAATTATGGCCTGAACTACTTTTCAAAGCAGTATTCAACCTTCATGAATCAGGAAGCGCTGCCTTCCCTTTACACCATGAATGCAACCGTGGGCGCCCGCCTGCCGCGCAACAGCCTGGTGGGCCGTGGCCTGAGTTTTCTCAAAAGCCCGGAAATCATGCTGTGGGTCAACAACATGATCGATAGCCACGCCTATTCCGCCATCAACAGTGTCAGCCTGACCAATACGACAATCGGCAGGATTCAGGGCACCGCGCCAACCTATAACACGCTGGGCCGGTTCTCGGCGGTTGTCACGTTCCGGGCCGGGTTCTGAGCGGGCATCATGTAATGGGGCGTGCGGGCTGGTACAACCTTCACATGGCGGGTGCGCCACAGCATACTGACCGGCGGAGGTTACGCGTATGAATGTGCAGGTCCGACCGGAACCGGTTTCCCTTTCTTCCACCACACGAACAGGGGGGAACGATGACAGGCTGCGTAACCGTGACCTGCTGCCCGCGGCCATGCAGGACTGGACCTGGTATGACTATCTGTCCTTCTGGATGTCGGACGTGCATAGTGTTGGTGGCTATGTCACGGCGGGCAACCTGTTCATGCTTGGCCTGCCGGCGGGACTGGTTTTTGCGGCCCTGCTGGCTGGTGTGCTGATCGTCAATGCCCTGTGCAACCTTGTGGCGGTGCCCAGCCAGCGCACGGGCACGCCGTTCCCGGTTGTATGCCGCATGTCCTTTGGCGTGCTGGGCGCCAATATTCCCGCGCTGATCCGCGGCGTGATAGCCGTGTGCTGGTACGGCATACAGACGTGGCTGGCATCGAACGCGCTGGTGGTGCTGGCGCTGCGGCTTGCACCAGGCATGACGCCATGGGCGCAGGCTGAACGCCATGGCATGCTGGGCCTGTCCGCTGTGGGGTGGGGGGCGTTTGGCCTGTTATGGCTGGTGCAGGCCGCTATTTTCTGGCGGGGGATCGAGACGATCCGCCGGTTCATCGAACTGGCGGGGCCGGCAGTCTATGCTGTCATGATCGCGCTGGATGTGTATCTGCTCCATCGTGTGGGGTGGCGTCATTTTTCCTTTCATGTCACGGATGGCGGTGCGCCCCTGCATGGGCGCGCGCTTGTCTGGGCCAGCGTGAATGCCGTGGCGCTTGTGGTTTCCTATTTTTCGGGGCCGATGCTCAATTTTGGTGATTTTGCCCGCTACGGACGCAGCGCGGCGGATATCAGGCGTGGCAATTTCTGGGGGCTGCCGTTCAATTTCGTCGGGTTTTCAGCGCTGACGGTCTGCACCATTGCGCTGACGGCGCCAGCCTTTGGCCATGTCATGACTGATCCGGTGGAAACCGTGGCGCATATCGACAGCCTGAGTGCGGTCGTATTCGGCATGCTGACCTTCATCATTGCAACGGCGGGTATCAATATCGTGGCCAACTTCGTTTCAGCCTCGTTTGATTTTTCCAATCTTTCGCCCCGGCATATCAACCTGCGGCGTGGCGGCATGATTGCCGCCATCGGGTCCATGGCCATCATGCCATGGAAGCTGTACGGCAGTCCGCAGGTGATGCATCTGACACTTGACGTGCTGGCAACATTTATTGGCCCGTTATTTGGCATTCTGGTATGCGATTATTATATCGTGCGCCGCTGCCGGGTGGATGTGGATGCGCTTTATACAACCAGCCCGCAGGGGCGTTACTGGTATCGTAACGGGGTCAATCCGGCGGCGGTCCTGTCCCTGCTTGCCGCGGTGGTGGCAGGGGGGGCCAGTGTATTTGTGCCTGCGCTATCGGCCCTGTCCGGCTTTGCCTGGTTTACGGGGTGCCTGACCGGGGGCCTGTGCTACATCGCCTTCATGCGGCGTGCCGATCCGCTTTCCTGATGGCCCGCCAGGGCGGTATTGCCGATAGGCGGGCCAGAAAAATCTTTCTGTCCGGCCCTGGCGGACTGGGCCATGGGGGGATCATTACGGGTCGTGGCCTGCTTTCTACCATACGGTAAAACCGGCATCGACACTGACAATCGCCCCCGTCATCAGGCTGGCTGCATCAGATGCCAGGAACTGCACGACCGAGGCGACCTCATCGGGCTGGCCCACGCGGTGCATGGGCGTGCCATCCAGCCAGGCGGCGTACAGGCGTGGGTTTTCCATGCCAAAGCGGGTCAGGGTTGTCTCGATATAAGTGGGTGCCACCGCGTTCACCCTTATCCCGCGCATGGCCCATTCCGCCGCAAGCGAACGGGTATACTGGTGCACGCCGGCCTTTGATGCGTTATAGGCCGCCTGCTCCTGCGGCCGGTTGACGATCAGGCCCGACATGGACCCGATATTCACGATCGCGCCACGGCCCTGCGCCAGCATGATCCGCCCAAACGCCCGGCAGCAGCGGAAAATGCCATTAAGGTTGATATCCATCTGTTTCAGCCATTGTCCATCCGTCATGTCCTCGGCCCGGACTTCGGAAATGCAGAGTCCGGCACTGCAGACCAGGATATCGACATGCCCTTCTTCGGCGCCGATGCGCGTGGCGCAGGCATCCACCTGCGTCGTATCGGTCACGTCAAGGGCCGTGGCCGATACATCCAGCCCCTGTGCGGTCAGTTCGGTCACGGCGCGAGCCGCCAGTTCCGCATCACGATCGGCAATGATGACGCGGGCGCCAAATTCCGCCAGCGCCGTAACGCAGGCCAGGCCGATATTCCGCGCGCCGCCGGTGACAACCGCGACCCGCCCGTCAAGGCGGAGTTTTTGCGTATACATATGTCTGTATCCTGAACAGGAAAGCCGTTTTTCAGAGGTCCGAAAGCAGGGGATGGTCCGCTTCACGGGCCAGCGCCATGCCATCCGCGTCAAACAGGTGGCAGTGTTCTTCGCCTAATGTCAGGCGGATGGGGGTATCGGCACGGTCCGTATTGTCCCCGCCCGTCTGCACGACAATCATCTGTCCGTCAGTCAGGCGGACATGCAGCAGGGTTATCGCCCCCAGCCGCTCGCTAATCGTGACCATGCCCGTGATCGCCCCCTGCGGGTCAATCAGGATATGTTCGGGCCGGATGCCCAGCGTGCCCGCGGTGCCTGCTTCCGGCCCACCATGCCGCGTGGGGATGGAGACGCTGACCGCCCCCGCCTGAACCTGTGCCATCCCGTCGGGGGTAAGGGCATGAATACGCGCAGGCAGCAGGTTCATTGCGGGCGATCCCATGAAGCGTGCGACAAACAGGTTGCGTGGCCGGTGATAGAGTTCCAGCGGGGTGCCGATCTGTTCCACAACACCCCTGTTGAGCACCACGATCCTGTCGGCCATGGTCATGGCCTCCACCTGGTCGTGGGTGACATAGATCGTGGTGGCGCCCAGCCGCCGGTGCAGGCTGGCCAGTTCCACGCGCATCTGCCCGCGCAGCGCCGCATCAAGGTTGGACAGCGGTTCATCGAACAGGAAGACCCTGGGGTTGCGCACGATCGCCCGCCCGATCGCCACACGCTGCCGCTGGCCGCCCGAAAGCTGGCCCGGCCTGTGATCAAGGTAGGGATCAAGCTGCAGGATGCGCGCTACATCACCGATGCGCCGCCGCCGTTCGGCTTCGGGCATGCCGGCAAGCCGTAGCGAGAACTCCATGTTGCGGTAGACATTCATATGCGGGTACAGCGCATAGGACTGGAAAACCATCGCCACCCCGCGCCGTGCGGGATCGGTGTCGTTTACCCGCTGCCCATCGATCAGCAGGTCTCCGGCACTTATGTCCTCCAGCCCCGCGATCATGCGCAGCAGGGTGGACTTGCCACAGCCCGAAGGGCCGACAAAGACGACGAACTCCCGGTCCGTGATGGCAAGCGAGATGCCCTTGATGATTTCCTCATGCAGATAGGTCTTGCGCAGGTTGCGCAGTTCTACGGTCGCCATGGCATGTCTGTTCCTGTCGCTGCTACGCGGGGTGCGGGCCGCCTGATCCTATTTTACCGCCCCGAATGTCAGGCCGCGCACAAGCTGCTTCTGGCTGGCCCAGCCAAAGACCATGATGGGGGCGACCGCCAGCGTGGAGGCCGCGGAAAGCTTGGCGAAAAACAGCCCTTCGGGTGAGGAGAAGGAGGCAATGAACGTTGTCAGCGGTGCCGCGATGGAAGACGTCAGGTTCAGCGACCAGAACGTTTCGTTCCAGCACAGGATCAGCGACAGCAGCCCGGTCGAGGCAATGCCCGGCAGTGCCAGCGGCATCAGGACCTGCGTCACTTCCTGCCAGCGGGTTGCCCCGTCCATCCGCCCGGCTTCCAGTATGGGTACCGGCACTTCCCTGAAAAAAGTGTAGAGCATCCATACCGTAATGGGCAGGTTGGTCAGCATGTATATCACGATCAGCCCCGTCCGGCTGTCCAGCAGGCCGGTGGCGCGGGCCAGCAGGTAGATCGGCACCAGCACGCCCACCGGCGGCAGCATGCGCGTGGAGAGCATCCAAAGCAGCGTCATGCGCGTGCGGGGTCCCGGCAGGAACGCCATGGCATAGGCCGCGGGAATGGACACAAGCAGGGCCACCACGGTTGCCAGGACCGAAATCACGACGCTGTTGGTGGCGAAATGCCAGTAATCCTCCCGCGCGAAAACGTCCCGGTAGCTTGAAAGCGTCGGACTGAAGAACAGATGCGGTGGCGTGGAGATGGCATCGGGTTCGTTCTTGAAACCCGTCAGGAACATCCACAGGATGGGGAAGAACATCCACAGGGCAATGGCCCAGCCCAGGATGGTGACTACGCCCTGGCGCAGGCGTGTGCGGGTTCTTGCCATGTCAGGTCTCCAGATTGCGGGCCACGGCGCGCAGCAGGAAGGCTGCGACAATATTGGCGACGACAATGGCCACGACGCCACCTGCCGAGGCCCCGCCCACATCGAACTGCAGGAGGGCGCGCGAATAGATGAGAAACGCCAGGTTGGTCGATGCCACACCCGGGCCGCCCGCCGTGGTGACCGAGATTTCGGCAAATACCGTCAGCAGGAAAATGGTCTCGATCATGATCACGACCGTAATCGCGCGTGACAGGTGGGGCAGGGTGATGTTGATGAACTGCGCCACCATGCCCGCGCCATCCATGCGCGCGGCTTCCTTCTGTTCCGTATCCAGCGACTGGATGGCGGTCAGCAGGATCAGGACCGCAAAGGGCAGCCATTCCCACGCCACGATCATTACCAGCGTTGCCAGCGGGTAGCGTGACAGCCAGTCAATGGGTGTCAGGCCCACGGCGCGCATCATGGCGGAGTACACGCCATAGATCGGGTGCAGCATCAGGTTTTTCCACAACAGGGCGGCAACCGTGGGCATGATGAAGAAGGGCGAGATGACCAGGATGCGGGCAATGCCGCGCCCCGCGAATTCCTCGTTGTAAAGAACTGCCAGCAACGTCCCCAACCCGACCGAGATGGCCAGCACGCCACCCACAAGTATGGCGGTGTTTTCCAGCGATGTCAGGAAATCCGGGTCCGTCAGCAGGTACCAGTAATTGCTGATACCCGCGAAGCCCTGCCGGGTCGGGTCCACAAGGTTGTAGTTGCGCAGCGAATACCACAGCGTCATGAGCAGCGGTACCACCGACCATACCAGCAGCAGCATGATGGCGGGTGACTGAAGCAGGAAACCCTGCAGGCCCCGGCTGCGGGCACCGCCGCCCGCAGGGCTGGCCGTCAGGGGGGCGCGGATTGCCGCTTTGTCCATCTTCGTCCCCTTTCTTAATGCAGGTAGCCGGACTGGCGCATGGTGCGGGTCACGGATGCCTGTGCCGCGGCAAGCGCCTGTTCCACCGTCATCTGGCCCGACAGGGTCGCGGCAACGCTCTGGCCAACCTGCGTGCCGATGGCCTGGAACGGCGCAATGCCGACAAACTGCGCACCGCCATAGGGGCGTGGCTGCTTTGTCTGGCCGTTGGGATCGGCCGTGTCGATGGCGGTATGGACAAAGGCCGCGAACGGCGCCGCCTTCTGGTAATCGGGGCTGGCATAGGTGGAGATACGGGTCCCCGCAGGCACGGCCACCCAGCCTGCATGCCGGGCCACAAGCTGGACATAGGCCCTGGAGGTTGCCCATTCGATGAAGATGCGGGCATCATCCGCATGTCTGGACGATGCGGGAATGGCAAGGTTCCAACTCCACAGCCATGTCGGTCCCTTGCCATACGGCCCGATGGGGGCGGCGGCAAAACCGACCCTGTCCGCCACATGCGACTGCTTGGGGTCAAACAGCAGGCCGCCCGCGACGGTTGAATCAACCCATATGCCGCAATGGCCGCTGGCAAACAGGGCCAGGTTCTCATTAAAGCCGTTGGATGTCGCACCGGGTGGCCCGTCGGCCTTCATGGCCGATACATACCACGTCAGCGCCGCATTCCATTCCGGGGTATCGAGCATCGGCTTCCACCCATCGCCAAACCACTGGCCGCCAAACGTATTTACCAGCGCGGTGACATAGGCCATGTTCTCCCCCCAGCCCGGCTTGCCGCGCAGGCACAGCCCGTAGGTCTGGCTGTCCCTGTCCGTAATCCTGTCGGCAAAGGTGCGGATCTGGTCATAGGTGGGGTGTTGCGGCATGGTCAGCCCGGCCTTCCGAAACAGGTCGGTCCGGTAATAGGTCATGACACTTTCCGCATAGAACGGCAGGGCGTACAGCTTTGCGTCCACACTCAGCCCGGCGCGCACGGAGGGCACGATATCATCCATGTCGTAATCCGCACCGGGCCTGAGTTGGGCCAGCCATCCCTGTCTTGCCCAGATCGGCACTTCGTAATTGCCAATGGTCAGGACATCGAACTGTCCCGCATGGGTGGCGATATCCGTCGTGACCCGCTGGCGCAGGACATTTTCCTCCAGCGTGACCCAGTTCAGGTGAATATCGGGATGGGCTTTTTCGAATTCACCTGACAACTGTTTCATGATGATCATGTCACCGTTATTGACCGTGGCGATGGTCAGTGTGCCGGCCGCCTGCGCGCGCCCGGCCAGCAGCATGCCGAGCACGGTCATGCCGGCCAGAATCCTGGAAGTCACCATTGCAATACCCTTTATTGATTGGTTCCGTTTTTTTTCGGTATTTGGTCTGGAGGTCCGGTTCTTGGGTTTTTCTGTAAAGCGCCACGGGAACCGTCCGGTTCCCGTGGTGCCTGTCTTATTTGTTCATGATCTGCCGGTAGCGGATCTGGTCGGCATACATCCGGGTAAAGACGCGGAATTTCCTGGCATGGAAGGGGGCGCTTCCGGCACAGGGCCGAATTTCCGCCCGTATGCGTGCCATGCCGGCCATGGCCGCCCGGATGGAGGGATAGGCCCCCGCAGCAACCGCCCCCAGTATGGCACTGCCCAGCAAAACGGAATCCGGTTCTTCTGGCAGCAGGATGCGGCAGCCGGTGGCATTGGCGTGTTCACGCACGAAAACGGGGTTTTTCGTGCCCCCGCCCGTGGCGATGACCGTATCGATCGCATAGCCCTGTCCGTTCAGCACGCGCACTATGTCGCGCGTGCCATAGGCCAGGGCCTGTATCGTTGCCAGATACAGGATGGCCAGATCCTGCGCCGTGGCACCCAGGCCCAGCCCGCTGATCATGCCGCGCAGGGTCGGGTCGGCATGGGGGGAACGGTTGCCATGGAAATCGGGCATGACATGCAGGGATTCCGTCAGGGTGCCGGCGGGCCGGTCGCCTTCGGCGGTGGCCAGCAGGTCGTTCAGGACCTGATAGATCGTCCTGCCTTCCTTTTCGGCCTGCTGGCGCAGGGCCGGGGTGGCGGGATGGGTGGCGATGATGAAGTCGATCAGGCTGCCGGTGGCCGACTGCCCGGCTTCATTCAGCCACATGCCGGGCAGCATGGCATCCCGGTATGGTCCCCACACACCGGGCACGAAGCGGGGCAGGGGGGAGACCGCCATGTGGCAGCTTGAAGTGCCGCCAATCAGGGCCAGGCGCCGGTTGAAATCGGGCGGCGTGTCATCGGGGGTTGCCCCCATGACACCTATGCCGCCGGCATGTGCGTCAATGGCTGAAACCGCCACGGGGGTACCCACCGGCAGCCCCAGTTCCATGGCTGCCCGCATGTCCAGCCCGTTCCCGACCTGATCGCCCAGTGCCCTGATGTCCGTGCCGATGCGGCGGTAACCCTCATCGGCCAGCATGCCGAGGCCAATGGCCCGGAAATAGGTGTCATCCCAGCGGTCTTCGTGGGCAAGGTAGGTCCATTTGCACACGGTTGAGCAGCGTGAGCGTGAAGTGGCTCCGGTTGCGCGCCAGGTCAGGTAATCCGGCAGGTCAAGGAAAAGGGCGGCGCGATCGAACACATCGGGCAGGTGGCGCCGGAGCCACAGCAGCTTTGGTGTTTCCATCTCGGGCGAAATCACGCCGCCCACGTAACGCAGCACATCGTGGTGACCTGCGTTGATCGCGGCAGCCTCCGTCATGGCGCGGTGATCCATCCACAGGATCACGTCCTGATCCGGTGCGCCGTCCGCATCAATGGAAAGTGGCTGGCCATCGGGCCCTACCACCACCAGCGAACAGGTCGCATCAAACCCGATGCCCCGCACAGCCAGCGTCTCCCCCGCCGTGTCCCGCGCCATGGGCAGGGCGATGGCGACGCTCTGGCACACCGCACGCCAGATATCAGCGGAAGACTGCTGCATGTGGTCGGTGCGTGGCCGCCACGTCCGGGTTGGCGTCGTGCCCGCGCCCAGCTTGCGGCCATCCAGTGTGAAAACGCCCGCCCGCGCGCTGCCGGTTCCCACATCAATGCCTATGACGACGTCCATCTGCCTGGTCCACTCCCTTGTATCGCTGTGCCGGACCCTTTCTGGCCATGGAAATCCTGCCCCCGTGACAGTGGCGGGGAAGGGGGACTCATTCTCCTATGATGATTGTCTCTTCCGCGATCTTGCCCTGCAAGGCCTGTCGCGCGCGAAGCTGTGCGGGCAGGAACGGGTAGATCAGGTATTCATAGGCGGTCGCCCCCAGCAGGCCGCCAATCAGTGGCCCGGCAACCGGTACCCACCAGTAGTGACCCGCCGCGGGAAGGGCGGCCTCATGCCAGCCCGCAACATAGGCGAACAGCCGTGGCCCCAGGTCGCGGGCCGGGTTGATGGCCCAGGCTTCCAGATACCCCATGGAGGCGCCAATGGCCGCGACCAGGAAGCCGATGATCAGCGCACCGAAATTGGCGCCGGGCGCCATTTCGTTATACTGTTCGGTAATGGCGAAAATGCCGAATACCAGTATGGCGGTCAGGATGATTTCATCACTGAAGGCATGCCATAGGGTTATGCCCGGCGCGGGGGCGGTAAAGAACACGCCCGCTCCGCCGCCACTCATGCGGGCAAGCTGGTGCATGTCATTGAAGTGATCGATGACGGGGTAATACAGCGCATAGACCAGTGCCGCACCCAGAAAGCCGCCTACGATCTGTGCGAACCAGTAAGGAATTACCTTTTTCCATGGAAAGGCGCGATAGGTGGCCAGTGCCAGCGTGACCGCCGGGTTGGCATGCGTGCCCGAAACCGATCCGGTGGCGTAGATGGCAACGGTCACCCCCAGCCCCCATACGATGCACACGCCCCAGTAGGCATGCAGGTACGGGCTGGGATCATAGAGAAGGTACATCGCCGCCACCGAATCACCGAAGGCGATGATGATGAAAACGGCAAGCGCTTCGGAAATAAGTTCGCCCAGGAATACCCGATTCATTGGCCTGTTTCCTTACATATGGGTTGGGGCCGGGTTCATTCGGCCCAGTCAAAGGATTTCTGTACGGCCTTCTTCCACCACGCCAGGTAACGCGCGCGCTGTTCCGGCGGCATGGTGGGCTGCCAGGTGCGGTCCACTTCCCAGTTGGCGCGCAGGTCATCAATGTTTTTCCAGTACCCCACCGCCAGGCCGGCAGCGTAGGCCGCGCCCAGCGCGGTGGTTTCCACCACCTTTGGCCGGACAACCGGCACGTTCAGGATATCGGCCTGGAACTGCATGAGCAGTTCGTTCGCCACCATGCCGCCATCGGTTTTCAGGCTGCGCAGTACGATGCCGCTGTCTTCCTCCATGGCGGCCACGACATCGCGCACCTGATAGGCCGTGGCCTCCAGTGTCGCGCGGGCAAAATGCGCGCGTGTGACGTAGCGGGTCAGTCCGACAATGACGCCCCGGGCATTCTCCTTCCAGTATGGGGCGTACAGGCCGGAAAACGCCGGCACGATATAGACGCCGCCGTTATCCGCCACGCTGCGCGCCAGCGGTTCGATCTGTGTCGCCAGATCAAACAGCTTCAGGTTGTCGCGCAGCCACTGCACCAGCGCGCCTGTAATGGCGATGGAGCCTTCCAGCGCGTAACGGGGTTCTTCCGTGCCAAACTGGTAGGCCACCGTTGTCAGCAGCCCCGCCTTTGACTGGACCGGGTCGGTGCCGGTATTCATCAGCAGGAATGATCCGGTGCCGTAGGTATTCTTGGCCTCGCCGGGTGAAAAACAGGTCTGCCCGACCAGGGCCGCCTGCTGGTCGCCCAGAATGCCGGCCAGTTTCGTGCCCTGCAGGCTGGGGATCGTGATCGTGCCATATACCTGCGAGGAGGGCACGATACGGGGCAGGCAGGCGGCGGGAATGGAAAAGGCCGCGAGCATATCCTCATCCCACGCGCAGGTTTTCAGGTTCATGAGCTGGGTGCGTGAGGCATTGGTCACATCGGTGATGTGGATGCCGCCCCTGGTCCCCCCCGTCAGGTTCCATGAAAGCCAGCTGTCCACCGTGCCGAACAGCGCCTGTCCGCTCTCGGCCTTCTGGCGCGCGCCTTCCACGTTATCGAGCAGCCAGCGTAGCTTGAGGCCCGCAAAATAGCTTGCCAGCGGCAGGCCGGTAATGGCGCGGAAGCGGTCCTGCCCCCCATCGCGGCCATATTCGCTGACCAGCTGGTCCACGCGCGTGTCCTGCCATACGATGGCATTGTGGAGCGGCAGGCCCGTTGTCCTGTCCCACAGCACGGCGGTTTCACGCTGGTTGGTAATCCCGACCGATACCAGGCTGGCGGCACCCAGATTGGCGCGCGCCATGGCGGCGCCAATCATTTCATTGGTGTTTTCAAGAATTTCGATGGGATCATGTTCAACCCAGCCGGGGCGGGGATAGATCTGGCGGTGCTCCTTCTGGGCAACGGAAACGATTGTTCCCTTCCGGTCGAATATCATGAACCGGGAACTGGTCGTGCCCTGGTCTATCGCGCCAACGTAGTCCGTCATGCTGCATTCCTTTTTTGTTTTTATGTTCTGTCCATGATTTTTCGTGACCCGGTCGTGTCGTTGCCCGCGGGTGGCAGCCCCCGCATGGAATCGTGGCCTGCGCATCTGCCCTGTCGCGGTCCATGGCGTTCGCCTAGGGGCGGATGGTCAGAGATTTGTGGTGAACTGGAACCCGATCACCGCCGCGTCATGGAAGGTCGTGGTGGCACCCGGGCGCTGGAGATACTGGAAATCGGGCTGGAAGGCCGTGCCACGGGCCACATGGATGCTGTAGAAGGCTTCCCACACGTTCTCATGGCTCTGTATGCCGTAAACGGCGCCCCACTGGTTGGACAGGTAGGGCAGGCCAAGCGCCAGCGAGGATTCCTGCTGCAGGGTGACGGTATGGCCCATTTCCATATACTGGAACATGGCCCCGACCTGATCCAGCGGGCGGCCCCAGGGGGTGCCGCTCTGCAGCAGGCCGATCCATTCATGATCGCGCATGGCCACCTGACTGCCCTGGGTGTAGTCAGCGCCACCAATCACGATCAGGCCGTTGGCCAGGCCATCCCCGCTGCGGTGGATCATCTGGTTGAACAGGAACCATGCCGCATTCATGCCGGATTCATAGCGGCGTGGCAGTCCGGTCGCCTGGAAGGAATTGCCGTTTATGTCGGCATACAGGTTGGGATAGCGCGAATTGTCATACCAGTACCCGATCTTGTAGTGCCCCAGCAGATGATGGCGGCCAAAGGAAGGGCTCCAGCCGATCTCGACCTGCGAGGAAAGCTTGCCCAGTCCGTCCTGGCCCAGCGCCCAGCCCGATATGCCGCCATTATAGGCATGGGGGCTGACGGCAAAGATGCCGCCCATGATGTAGGTCCGCAGCGTGGGGCGCACCCGCAGCACCGCCCCCAGGTTGCCCGATGGCCAGTCACGACCGCCCGGCACGTATTTGGAAGGTGCCGGGTTGCCGCATACCGATACGTTCATGAACGAACAGGCCAGATAGTCCTGATTGAAGAAACTGCCCGTGGGTATGACACCGACCGAAAGGATGATCCGGTCACGCAGGAACCCCTTGTCGGCATACATGTCCACCAGATGGGCGACCACATTGCCGCGTGCGCCATATATTTCTTCAGGATTGGTGATCGAGTCCCCTATGGCATTGGACAGGCTGCTGCCATGTCCGTTTACAACCAGCATATGGGTCCAGAAAGACGGAACCCCCGCCAGGCGCTGCCAGTCGATGTCCAGCGCGCCCGCAACCTGTCCGGCCGCCACGTTGGCGCGCTGCCTGCCGCCGGTAACGTTGCCCATATATTCCTCATTGACCGTGACGTTGAGGAAAATGCCCCGGTTCGTCAGCCATGGCTGAATGCCGCCCCAGTCCCCGAACAGATGGGGGGAGGCGGTCAGCATTGGCACAAGGGGGCCGATCGCCACCTGCCCCATTTCGGTCATGGGAAAGGCGGCCGGGTCATAATGGGTTGTGAAGGCGGTCTTGGCTGTTTCTGTCTGGGCCAATACTTCGGACGTGAGCGTGCAACCGATGAACAGCATGCCCACCGCAACAGCCAGAAGCCTGATGCGGACGGGGATGAAGTTCCATTTTATTGCAGACTTGTTCTCGTTATTGGCGCATGTCTTGATGACACACATTGTCTGCTCTCCCTTCCCGGGCGTACTGGCGCCTCGGGTTCGGCTATCAGGAACAGAGTGTGTATCGGCCCACGGGGAAGAAAGATTTTATTCATGAATAACACAATTTTGTGATATTTTTCTTTAATTTTTATTTGAACAGAATGGCTTTCGTAAGAAAACTACATCAGTCTCCGGTAATGGAGAGGATCAATCACAATCCACGCTCCATATGCCCCGCTACGATCATGGTTCGGTGGATGTGTCCGGGATTCTCCTGCCGGCCGTCCCGGTCAGCGCACAGGACCATGTGGTCATGGCCTGTGAACCGGAACACCATGAAAAAACACGGGCACGGGATATAACCCCGCGGCCTGCCATGTCGCCCCTGCTGGTGCCCGGCGGGTACGATGCCCGCATGATCCGGATCGTGTTCCATGCGGGCCGTGTTCCGGGCATCATCCATTCAAGGAGGCAGGGAGCCGCCACACGGCAGCGGCTGCCCCCTGATGCAGGCGGACGGGACCCGGCTGATCCGGGAAACGGAGCAGGGACCAGCGGAAGGTTTCCAACGCCGCCTTCTTCCTGCGCAAAGGCGGCATTACCTTAGGCCCGCGTCACGCCCCGGCCGCGCGCTGGAACCGGATGATGCTGCGTGACAGGCGCCCTTCGGCCCAGTTGGGCATCTTGCGCCATGGGGTCAGGACATTGGCGTGCCCGTCCTTTATCACAACGGTCCGGCGCTGTTCCGTCCCGACCCATTCAGGTGCCCATGCGGTCTGGACATTCGTGATCCACTGGTTGCCTTCCACCCGGTAGCGGCCGATATAGGCTACCAGCGTCTTCATGAGCCGGGCCCGTTCCGCATCATTTTTTGCCGGATGGCGGTGGCTGCCCTCAAGGTTGAAGGCCACCCAGCCATCGGCCGTGAACACGACGCGGCCCCGTGGCGCAGGCCCCATGGCCGGGATGAAGGCGCCGCTTTCCTTCTCTTCCACCCTGTAGGACACGAGTTCCCATGTCCCGACAAGTTTCTGCCGCAGTTCTTCGCCTTCAAGCATGGTTTCGGGCTGCTGCATGGTGTCCTGAACGGGCATCTTTTTATGTCTCCATCGCTGATGCTTGGCACCGGTGCACGCGCAGTGTCGGTGTCTGTCGGCGGTAACATGCCTTTTACCTGGACAGGCCGGTAGTGATCTGTAAGGAAAAATAATATTGCGAAAAACGCAAGAAAGGCAGGCGGGAGGCGACGGAATTGTCTTATGATGAAATTGGAGACCTGCGTTTTTTCAGTGCGTTGGTGGATGCAGGCAGCCTGACGGCCGCCGCGCGGGGACTGGGCACGTCCCCTGCCGCCGTATCGCGGCGGCTGGCGCGCATAGAAGCCAGGCTGGGCAGCACGCTGGTCATCCGCAATACACGCCATTTCGGGCTGAGTGAGACGGGGCGTCTCTATTACGAACGTGGCCTGGCGATCGTGGCCGAGATTGATTACCTGGAGGAGGAAATCTCCTCTTCCACCCGTGCGCCAAGGGGCACGCTGGGCATAGGTGCGCCGGTGGAACTGGGGCGTCGCCAGATAGCCCCTTTCATCGAGGCTTTCAGTGCCCGTCACCCGAAGCTGAACATCAATCTCGCCCTGGCATCAGAAGGGGTCTATGATTTCAGTGACTCGCTTGATGTCGTGCTCCGGTTGGGCCTGCCTGATACGCCCGGTGCCGTGGTGACCCGCCTGGCTTCGACCATGCGGGTATTGTGTGCCTCTCCCGACTATATCCGGCGCCGTTCATTGCCCGCGCATCCGCGTGAGCTGGTCCGGCATGACTGTTTGTGCCTGCGTCGCAACAAGACCATGGCCCTGCTCAACCGCTGGGCCATCGGGAATGACACGGAAACGGAAGTGGTGACGGTCGAGCCACGCCTTTCCGCCACCAATGCGGAAATCATTCATGACTGGGCGCTGTCGGGGCAGGGGATTGCCTATAAACTGCTCTGTGATGTGTACCAGGACCTGGAAGAGGGGAAACTCGTACGCATCTTTCCAGACCTGCAGGGTGAAAAGATCGACCTGTACGCCGTTCTGCCAGGTCGCCAGCATACACGGGCCAGTGTCCGGGCCTTCGTGAATGAACTCCGGCCCTATATCCGCACCGCAGGCTTCATGGATCAGGGATAACCCTGCCTTCCGGTGCCATCGGGGCCGGAAAACTGTCTCGGATATGAGACAGTCTGGCCGAAACGGGACAAACCTTTGTGATGGCATTCGGGTAAGGCATGGCCCTTTTCGGGCTCTTCATGCTGAACAGGGGCATGGGCTGGACGCGATAGGGAACCGTTACCTTCACATATCGTGCTGCCACAGGAGAACGATGAAAGATACGCGGCATGCAGGAAACGAGTGGAGAGATATTATCGCTCCTGACATCTTTGTTATGGCCTGTAACGGGAACGGGCCGGTTTGCGCAGGGCGGGTCCACGCCTGAAATCCGGCACGAAACCGTAATACCCCCAACCGCATGGCGGCATGGCGCTGCCATGCCTGCCTGCCCGATGGCCGTGCGGCCTGCCCCATGCGGGACGTTCCGGTGGGTGCTGGCCGGCGCTGTCCGCCCCGCGGATGGCAGCGGAAAGGGGCGCCAGGCCGGCATGATGCATGATATGCCGCGATTTCAGACACATGGCAGCCGGCCGTCAGTCACGGGCCGGTACCATTGCGGTGGCAATATTGTGACCGGCAGCGGCGTTGTGTCCGGCCGCGCAAGGGCCGATGATCATCGGCGTCCTTTCAATCGTAATGACGGCAAGGTCATGCGGAGCCGCCACGCCCCCGTGGATGGTCAGGCACCAGTCATGCCCCGGTCATCCGGATGCCCGATGGTACGCATCATGGTGCCATGGCCCAATAAACAACAATAACCGTGCAGGACTCCGGCCCCCGCCGGATGCCGCAGCTTTACATGGAAATTTCTCCCATGCGTCTGACAGAAAGATCGGTATGGCTGCATGCCGTGCTGTGTCTCACCATTCCGCCCGCAGTGCTTTTCCTTGCGTCCGGGGCCAGGGCATCGGATGTGACCCTAGGGATAATCGGCCCCCATGAATATGACCTGCCGGTTGATTTCAAGCCATTCAACGTGCTGGTCCAATACGGTGATGGCAACGCCGCGGGGCATTCCTATAATAGTCTGGGCGCGCGCAAGCCGACGGGCGGCAGCCATACCTGGTCAGGCATGACGAAATATGTGCACTTCCGCAGTTTTGAAGCCATTCCCCATGTCGGCTTTGCCTTCGAACTGATCCAGAGCGAGAGCTACAGCCTGGCGGATGGCACGAATTATGGTGGGCTTGGCCCGACCATTGTCGGGCCAGCGGCATGGTTCAAGCCCAACAAACACAGTACTTTCGGCATCCAGACCTTCATGCAGACGGCAGTTGGCACGCGGGATGCGACATCACCCAATTACTGGTCCAACATTTCCAGTTTCATTTTTGACTATGAATGGAAGCATTTCAGCTTCGATGGCGATGCCGGGACCGTGGCGGGGGCTGCCAAACATGTGAAGGGGGGACACACCTATTCCCCCGGCGTGGTGTTCTATACCAACCTGCGTTTCAGCTGGAAGGCGACCCGTCTGTTCGAACCGTTTTTTGCACTGGACTGGCAGAATGTAAAAGGCACGTACGACCGGACAGCCGGGCAGTATCTGGATGATTCCAACAGCCGCGAGATAACCCTGGGGGCGGGTGCGATGTTCAATATTTCACAGCATCTTTCCTTCACGACACGATATTCGCATTCTGTTGATGGGCGAAACGTGCCGGAAAGTAATGCATATTACGTGAAATTCGTCTATCTGTGGTAAAATGAAAAGTAGAGTGCCGGATAACGGTTTTCAAATATTGCCAGATCATTACATGAAGCCGTTTCGGGAAATCTTCAGGGCCTCCTCAGGTGCATGACGGAAGGCAGGATTACGGTGCAGGGGGATACACAGGGATGAATACGCTTTGCAGTCGGCCCATGCCCCGCCCCGGGCCGGCTTTACAGGGAACGGTCACGACCGAGATCATCAAGTCCTGGCAGCGCTGCCTGTCCTCCTATAATCTTGATCCGTCACAGCGGTGGAAGGCGGAGGTCCTGTCCGGGGCGGAACTGCGTCATGTCAGCCACCGCTCCGCCGCGCTGCTGGGGACCGCCATGCCGGAAATGCGGCGGCTGTTCAGACTGGTGCAGGGGCTGGATCTCATGGTGTTGCTGGCCGATCCCGACGCGACCATCCTGGCACGTAACATAGATGATGCGCATCTGCCCCTGTGCACCAGGCTTGCCCTGCGGGAAGGGGCGATATGGGATGAACGGATTGCCGGAACAAACGGGATCGGCACGGCTGTGCAGGACTGCTGCGCCATCTTTCTGGGCGAGGGCGAGCACTGGCGTTTCTGTTTCTCGCTGCTGGCCAGCTATGCGGTACCGGTTTTCAATGCGGTGGGGCAGGTGGCGGGGGTGATCAACCTTGCCGCCTTCAACGGTCCCGCAACAGCCGGCGTTGCGCCGCTTGTGCTGGATACATTGCAGCAGTCCGGTCGCCGGATCGAGGAACAGCTGTTCCGTGATTACCATATGGGCGAAAGAATACTGAGCCTTGGCCCGGCAGAAGGCTGTTCCGCATCGCTGGTCGCCATCAACCGCGATGGTGAGGTGACCGGTGCGACCCGTGGGGCCCGCATGCTGACAGGCTGGACGGATGACATGATCCGCACGCATCCCAACCTGCTGGGCACGCTGGCGGTGGAGGACCGGATCAGCTTTCGCAGGGCAGAGGAAAATGTCATCCGCTCCGCCCTTGCGCTGGCGCATGGCAATGTAGCCGCGACGGCCCGTAACCTTGGCATCGGGCGTGCGACATTATACCGCAAGATGAAGATGCTGGGCCTGCGCTGATCCGGGCGCACGGGGCGTGCGGCATGGACACCCCGGCCCGGTGAACGGGCGCCACGCATGGCAGGCTCTCCTTACCCGCACTGGTTTTTAACCGCCCGTATTTATAATGGCCTTTCTGACCGCAGGTTAGGATGCCACAGATGAAATTGACCTTTCTTACGTCAGGTATGATGCTTGCCTTTGCGGCATATTCATCATTCTCGATCAGCGATGCCTATTCAAAGCTTCTGGCCGGGCAACTGGACCCGTTCGAGGTGGCGTTCTCCGGCGGGGTATTCGGTTTCCTGATCATTCCGTTCATCCGCCTGCCCAGTGAATCCTACCTTGATATTTTCTCTCCCAGGCATCCGGGCATGTGGCTGGTCCGGGCCGTGGCAACCTTTGCCGCCACGGCCGCCAGTGTGGAGGCCTTCATGCTTCTGCCCATGCCTGAAGCGCTGTCGCTCATAGAGGTGGTCCCGTCCGTTCGGACAGTTTTGCGGGCTTGATAAGCTATACCCGGTTGTTGTTATGCCGCCCTTCTGACGGCGTTGCTGTTGGCCATCTGGTCCGGGGTTAACCCCGGACCAGATGGCGTCG
>NZ_NKTZ01000016.1 GCF_003207855.1 Komagataeibacter rhaeticus
TTCAAATGGACCAGATCCGCCGACGACATCCTGCAGGCCGTCAAGCGATTCTGCCTCCGTACTACCAAAATCAGCGAAACTTCAGAATCAGGACACTAGAGGATGTAGTGGCTTCTGAGGGGCTCTGGATCTCGCCTTTGATCGTGCGAACTGGTTCTGGAAAAGTCATCGAGAAAGGCCGTTTCTGGAAGAATTTGGCCGGTCAATCGATCAATGGCCGGCAGCGTCTCATGCTCGAACGTCTGTTTGATGGGGTCAAGGGCAAGTTGACCTCGTCCAAATAGGCGAAACTGGCGAAAACGTCACCGGATATATCTCAAAGGGTTGCCAGCGGAGTAATGGAGACTTCATGTCGGCTTTCGAGCAACTGTCATAACCGCTTGGGTGTCCTCCATGAGGGCGTAAGCGGACTATTTCCTAAGCCTGATGATTCCGAGTTCGCGCCACATCCACCCAAAATCGTAGGCAGCCATGGCACCGCCACTCCCTTGGGCGCGGACCGTAGTGTTTTCGATATCCTTCAACCAGATGGCCACCTTTTTACGCCCTGAGGCTGCCTGGACGGCCTGACGCGGCGTCATATCCCCCAGGGCCGGAACAGGCTCATCAAGCACCTGCCGATAGTGCCGCTCCAGCATCTGCCCAATAATCCGGGCTTCCTCCTCGGGCGGGATCTGCAGTTCTGGCGAGACCTCCCGTCCATGCGCCCCCCGGTCTTCCACCGCCTGCACCGGCGTCATGATCTGCGTGAGCGGAGCGCGCACGAGATCCCCCAGACCAGCCTGCAGCATGGCACGGCCACGTTCGGCACGCTCTTTCGAGTTCACCTGCAGCCGCAACTGCCGCCCCTTCAGATCCAGCGTGCCCAGCACGATGGCGCCATCATCCATCTCTGTATGCAGGAACCGTCCGTTTTCATCCCGTCCAGCCTTGCCCACGGGATTACTCGGCTCTTTCAGCCAGTTCCAGAATGACCGGTTTTCCGGTCGCAGGGCCATGACCCCGTCAAGCACGTCCGCCACTGTCTTCTGTGTCACGCCCTTTGCCAGCGGGAAACACACTTCGTGGAAGACCAAATCCTCTCCGTCCCCATTGAACAGCGCTGGCCCCTCCATCTGCCGGGCCATGTCCTCCAGTGTCCGAAACAGCCAGGTCAGCGTGAACATCGGCGCAAGTTCATGCAGCGTCTGCGTATCGACTTTTGGAAACTCGGCCTTGCCCCGTCTTTTCCGCAGAGCCCTGTAAAGGTTCGCAGCCAGATCTTCGCAGGCACCCCGTGAATAGGCGAGCAGCCCACCTGCCAGAATGGTCTTTCCATCGGACGGCACGAGACGTGCTGCAATCCGGTCCCACTGTTCCAGCGCCCGGGTAGCCGTGCCTTCATACACCAGAACGGGTTCCCCACCCCGCAGCAGGTCACGCGCCATCAGGCTCTGGCCGGGTTTGATATCCGAGACTTCATACAGGCTCATGACCGAAGCCTTGAGGGCACGCATGTAGGCGCTGTTGCGCGGCCCTTCCTTCCAGCCCCGCCGTTTGAGATAAACGTCGACGAAGTTCCGGCCATCGTCCCAGTCCTGCCCGAGAAAATCTTCGAAAGCGCAGCCCCACAGCGTCATGGCAACGTCAGGGCCGATCATCTCCGCCAGATCCTCGAAGGAGATGTCGCCCGCTTCCAGCGCCGGACCGATGTGATCGCCGAGCACTTCGCCAAAGCACTCCTGCCAGTCCTCCTGACCGAGATAATGGATCAGTCCCGTGAGTTCGTCTGCGGCCATGGCTGCTCGTGCGTCTCCTGATACGGACAGCAGAAGGGCAGACTGTCCTGACTCGACAAGCCTGGAATGATACCCCGAAACAGGCGACAGGGTGCCTCGCTCTTAAATCACGCATTTGTGAAAGTAGACAAAACTGCGCCCGATTACCTTTTCGTCTGTTTCCTATGTGTTTCCTGCGTGGGATTTTGGGCAACAAAAAACCCGCCTTTGTGGGGGCGAGTTTTTGTGTCTTTTCGGACGCTTACGTATGGTTGCGGGGGCACGCAAACACCGATACCGACAGTCACTTCAGACGAAGATATAATTTATAAACAACATTAATATTTTATAATAACTCTCTACGCTATATCCTTAATAAATCCCTGAATTTTATAAAAAAATGAGACCTAATTACAATTCTCAAGACCATGTCGGGGTAGAGTAATAACTTGTGTTGGCTGTAGGGACAGGACCGATAATGTAGGATCTGCGGTAATTAAGGTCTTATTACCGATCCCACGAAGAACGACTTGACCATGGGTCAAGTACCACATGGGACGTGTACCGAGCTTAATTGCACATGCGTCTGGCTTCCGGCCATAAAGGCCCAAACGATTAACGAGTTGTTGGTAAGCATCATTATCGACGATTACCGCCTCAGAACCGCTAGAGCGATATTCCATGACTGACATGACGAGATTCATAAGCGGCGAGAGTGTGTGTGGCATGGCTGCTAACATGCCTATCGCCGCCATGGCTGCGACCCAGCTTAGCTTGCCTGCTGTTACCCATTTTCCATCGGGTGGATCGATAATAGCCATGGTTATGAAGCCCACTATCATAAAATATCCAAATAGATAGGCAATATCATGATCCAGTACCCCTGCTACGCTACAAGCTACCAATATACCGAAGAGTAAGAAACACGAGAACGAACCAAGCCCGAGGATCACTCGATCGAACTTACCCGGTGGAAGCAGAATATGTGTGCCACGCCGCGTTCGTCGCCAAGCAACGATCAGCATGACCAGCCATGCACTACAGATCATTCCATAGAGTAGAGCCACAGTGATAATGATGATCGTCACCGCACCAATAACTGTTAGATTGAGAAGTGACAGATTCTGCGCCATATCCGGGAAGCAGCCATTCTCTAAGCCGTAGAGGATCAATGCTGCCCCACCCGTCGGCACCGCTATAGACGCTGCCAAAGCTAGCGCTTGTCGAATGTTCTTATATTGTTTCTGCAAATTAGAGTTGTCAGCGGAATATTCGTTCATCGGCTTTCATTCTCTTTTGTCGTATCTAGCTGTAACGCAGGAGCACACGAAATATCGCGCTACAGAGAGGTAGCTAGGTTAGGTGATTACCTATGCCGCCCAATACACACAAACATTGTCGTTGCTATTTAAAGAACTCACTCTGGACGTGATATCTCCTGATCAAACACGCGGTGTAATACGGGCGGCCGTGCGAATATCTGCGATCTGAGTGCCTATAGCCTGAAGACTCTGGCGCATATCGTTGAACACGGTCCCTTCCCCACCAGGATCACTAATGGTGAGAATAGCGGTAAACGGTACACCACCCTCCGGCATGATCTCCCCTGCCCGCGTTAAATATTCCACAAATAACCGCCAGTTCGAGGAAGGCCCCACTCCGCGCGGAAAGGTTTTTTCAAAGACCTTTACGGGGCTCCATTTTAAATCGTGCTCAATGAGCACAGACTCCACTGCGGGTGATGTTCGCGAAGAAGGAAGATAAAGAGGATCGAGCCTACCCTTCCAACTTTTTTCCTGCTCCTGCTGAAGTGCTGCATTGACGTTAACCCGAACAAATTCTGAACCAAACCGTGCATCCAGCGGAGGCGTGGACACCAGCGTAAGTTTGGCATGCCCTCGACACTTACCTTCAGGGGTTACCAGAGATGCTGGCCACGAAAATCTAAAATTGATTTGCTGCCCAAGTTGAATACGAGACGCGAAAACCAAGGTAATTGAATGGTCGTCTGTTTCCAAGATTTGCTGAGCCGAAGGTGGCATCCCGAAACCGACCAAATGCCGTGCAACAGGCAGAAGTGGTTTTGGTCGTAATGGTTGCGGAATTTCTGCATTATGAACCAGCAATCCGATTAAGGTTTCCCGAGATACCTCACCCTCGATTGCATGATCGAGGACAGCCGCCGTTTTTGCCACCAATGGAGCGGCATAGCTGGTACCGCAACCATCGACGATCGTACCATCAGGAAGAACGGAAAACAGGCCATGACCAAGTATTGAGTGCGGTGTGCCAGAGCCTCCAACATGGGCGAGATCAGGTTTTACACCAGAACGCAGACCAGGCCCTCGGCGGCTGTAACGTGCCGGGGCAAAGGGCAAACATCCGTTTGCACCAGGAGGATTAAGAGCCGCCACTGTCACGTTACGGGCGCTCTCTGCCGGAAGAAGCAAATTATCATTTCTGGCTATCGCCAAGTTTGACAGCGCAGTCGATGGATCTGCTGGCCATTCCGGTCGCATATCTTGTGGCTGAATATTGCCGGCTGATACAAACACGACGGCGTTGTTTTCTTCAGCGATGCGGTCAAGACGAATAGCATGCGGACTATATCGATCGGGAGTTGTAGGCTGAAGAATATTCAAGCTCATATTAAATACGCGGACGCCAAAACGAGCGCGTGCATCTGCAACAGATGCATCCAACTCATCAAAAAACTGCGGTAGACCACCCGCGTAATATGAAGGGAAAGCTGTTGCTTTCTGTTGATTTGGAAAAATCGCGAGATCAATAAGCTCCGCGCCATCGGGTTCAGGGCAAGTTTCTGTACCGTTAAGACTGGCCCCAGCTACCGCAAGGCCACCAATAAATGTACCGTGGGAAAGATCCTTGTCTTCATCTGCCAGAATATCCCACCGATCTATAACCCAGTCTGCCAGCGCGGGACTAATCCCACCGTCAATGATACCAATCCTCGGATGAGTTCGCCGGGTATCGCGCACGGGCAAGTCCATATGTGTAGGGCGTGCTCGGTTGGAAGCAGAAGGCTGCTCCGAGCGCACAACCATACCAGGCAACTCGATACGCCTCACCAACGGGTGATTGTCGAGAAACTCCAGAAGCTGTGTGTGACGTTGGATATCTGAATCGAAAGGTGCCAATTCCCGACGTTCAGTTGTTGGGCCAGTTAAACGCAGCACGGCCCCGTCGCCCGCCTGATCCAAACGAACAGCCAATACCGGAAGTCGATGCTGCCAGCTTGGTAGCCGTTCAACCGACATACTGTATCCAAGAGAAATAAAGCCCTGAATGAAGCTCTCAACCAAGCGACGGTGTGAAGCATTAAGACGGTCCCACTCTGACCGTGGAGGTAGAACATTAAACAGTTCTACCTCGTATGCACTCCCTGTGAGCGGCTTCGAGAGCCAAGCAACAGCTTCTTCCACGGAAAAACGCCGTTTATCGGATGCTCCATACAGATCGAGCCGCTCGATCGCGCCAGTTTCACTTTTCTGCACTGACGGGTGAGGAACTTCTTTTCCCGTCTTGTCATCTAACCGCATACGCGTCTGTGTTTCGGCCTTTGCGATCTCAGTTTTAACCTGAGCCAGCCCGGAGGGACTACCTTCAACGATCATTACCCCCAGATCTCCACCGCCAACGACCGGTACGCGATCTGGTCGAAAAAGTGCTCCGACGGGCCGATGGCTTTTAGCCCAAGCCTCCTTTTTTAAGGTGACTTTGACATAGCCAATTGGCCCTTGGGACTGCGAGGCAAGAACTCCTGAGATCGTGTCGATCTGCCCCATAAGAGCAGCTTTATGGGCACTGAACTCACGATCGCGCTTCGCATAGAAATCTTTGCGACCACCCCCACCGCCGCTCTCACGCGCTTCCTCGAAATTTTCGGGATTGAGGACGATTTGAATGGGACTAGCCATGCGTCACTTCCTTATCGTCTGCTGCGTTGGCCTGACGGCCAAGCCACCGGCTGACAGTCGATTTATCTTTGCCTGCGATGTCGCCGATATCGGCCATTGAAAACCCCTGGATGGGATCATCACGCATGGCCCTGAAGAGATGAACTGGTTCACCGAATAGCAGTGCGCGACGCTCACTTTGAATACGCGCTGCATTGAGTGTTGCGAACTGTCGCAGCGTATCCAGCAAACCCGGTCGATCCTCTTCTCGCACCGTTGTTGCCTTTTTGTATGTGCGAACCAGTGATTCAATCTCGGCTCCAGTCGAACCTTCAGTAAACCATGCGATCATGCGAAGATGGCTATCCGGGGCTTTTACTGGCGGCATAAAATGAGCAGCAATGGCCTTCCTCACTTCAAAATCAGGAGTAGGAATCTCAAGCTGAATTTCGAAGCGTCTCCATACTGCCGGATCAAGCAATTTTGGATGATTGGTAATGCCAATCGTGAAACCGATATTCTGCCTTACATCCAAATTTTGGAGCAACGCATTCACAACACGCTTGATCTCGCCGACCTCTTGTGGATCGTCACGAACTTTCGCGATGGCATCAAATTCATCAAGGAGCAAGATGCAACGATATCGATTAACAAATGTAAATAAATTCCCAATATTTCGTGCCGTCGTTCCCAAAAATGATGACACAAGACCATCAAGTTTCACAAGAACGACAGGAAGATCGAGCTTACGTGCAATCCAAAAAGCCAACCGGGTCTTACCCGTCCCTGGCTGGCCATAAATCAGACAGGTCTTGGCGGGAAGAATATCTACAGTCGCGAGCGCCTCAAAATTTGTCCATTCATCAACTATCGTACCAATGGCTTGCGATACGGTGGCATTAAAAAGGGGCGCAGTTCCGTCAATTTCTCCCGGAAAAATAATCTCCGCCAGAGGCGCAGCCGTCTCACGATCAACCGGCACGGGAGTGTTTCGACCAAGTGTTTCTCCCGAAAGATATGCACGGGACCGCTCAATCCGACTGGGGGTTATTTCCTTCAAACGTTCCGCAGCCTTTAGAATTCCCGTAAGCGACGCAGCCTGTTTTTCCTCACCATCCTTAGTCAGTGCATCACGCAGTCGTTCGACCTGCTTACGCAGGGCTGCTGAAGGGTCGGCCATAGCCGACCTGCAAAGCGCCTGAATGATTGAGAAGTGTTCCATGCGCAAAACCCGATCTGATGCAAAATCTCGATTACATGATGCATCTACACCATCCTCCGTTGCTCGTCAACGAACTTTGTTGCGCGAAATAGAAAATTAGATGCGTACATGGGAATTTTGTTGCATTTCATCCCCAGCGGTTGCAGCGCTATAAGGCCGACCATCGTTCGTCGGTTTTTTATCTGATGTTCAATTTATCTTTCTTGCCTTCGCAAACCCTCGATCCGTAGCCATGAAACGCTCCAACATGGGCACAATGAGACGCACGGGATCAGCGGGGGCCTGCCCGGTTCCGCGACCCAAAATTTCGGCATAGGCGGCAAGATCACGATGTAAGGTGGCTGGCAGTTCCAGCGTGACCTTCACGGGCTTGTTGTTCTCTATCGGACCGAGCTTCAGCTTCGTCATGGTCGGAATTCCTTCTCTTTCCAGGGCTTGAGGATAAGGTCGCGATTCAGAATTAGCGTAAACGACAGGCCGGGCCGGTCTCTCAGCGTCGGCTGAACGTTGAGGCTACGGTCAATCAAACGATTGCCGACCATGGAGAAACCATTGCTGGCACCGCTACGGATGGCCTGCATCAGGTTGTTCTCGTTCCATGACGTCCCGGCTTCGGAGCCGACGCTGAGCAGGGTAGTGACCAGCGCGGCTTTGAAAAGCTGGCCCCAATGGTTGTTCACCTCATCGGAAAGGCCGGACTGACCGGCCGCGTCACCGCCGGGCAGTTTCTCCATTACTAAGCTCTCGCCGTTCGGGAAGATCAGACGCGTCCAGATAATCTGGGTCCGCTGCTGCCCGAAGGAGACGCTGCTGTTATAGACTCCGAACAGGGTGCTGCCCTGCGGGATCAGGAGATAGCGCCCGGTCGGGCTGTCATAGACGTTCTGAGTCACATGGCCCACGATCTGGCCCGGCAGGTCGGAGCTGATTTTCGTATTCAATGCTCCGGCGATGACGGTCCCTGCCTGAAGGATATAAGGGGACGCGGGCGGCATAATCCGGTCGGGACTCACCGTCACACGATCGGGCTGGCCCGCAAGAAAGGCGCGATTGCCAGCCTGCTGGTCGGTTCCTGCCGATGATGCCTGCGCTCCGGACGTGGCCTGTGCCGAGACCGGCACCGTCTGCGCGCTCTGAGCCTCCCGCACCTCGACCTGCGCGAAGAGCCTGCTGGTGCGCGCGGCTTCGATCTCCTGGTCGCCGCGACGATTCCCCATGCCGGGAACCGGCCCCGCACGTCCCTGCCGCTGCGCATTGAGGATCGGCCCGCCCAGATCACCGGGCAGAGGCTGCCCCAGCTTCGGTACATTGGTATAGTCGCTGGGCAAAGCCGACAGCCCGTCGGCCGAGGCCCGCGCGTCGGTATCCTGTGCTGCCTGAACCGGCCCTTTTGGCGTGTTGCCTTGCAGCGCGTAACCCAGTGCGAGACCGATGGCGAGCATCCCAACCGCCCCCAGAGTCCAGATGACGGGGCGCGACAGCTTTACGACCGGCGGACGCTGCGCGCGCAGCCGTAGATCTGGGGACGACCCCGCTCCCGTTGCGCTCCCGTCGCCGGTAGCGCCCCCGTCCTCATCCCGGCGTTCTTCCGCGCCGCTCATGACTTCCTGCCATCCGTGCGCACGATCCGCACACGCTGTTCGGAATGCTTGTCACCCAGGCGCAATTCGGCGGCGGCAAACAGGCGGTCGACGATCATCCAGTTCTGCCGAACCCGATAATTGACCAGTTCCGGGCCATCATCCGCCCCTAGGACAAAGAGCGGCGGCAGTTCCCCCTGCCCGATCCCCGACGGAAAGGCGATATAGACCTTCCGCCCGTCATCGAAAGCGCGGCTGGGCAGCCAGGGCGGCGTGCCTCCTTTCACCGGCTGAATAGCATAACGGAAATTCAGTGCGTTCAGGTCCAGCCCTGCGTCCACTGGGCTTGCGTCATCGGCCGCACTGTCCTGCCGATGCAGGGCAATCAGATCGTCCTCGGGGTAGTCCCAGGACACCGACGCCATGTATGTCGCTGGCGTGGAGTGCAGTTCGGCCATATACGTCCGCCGATCGGTATTGACGATCAGATTGGTGGTCAGGTCCGGGCGGGTCGGCTTGACCAGGATATGAATGCGCTTCACTGCCCCTGCACCGCTCTCAGTATCACCGATGATCCAGCGCACCGTGTCACCGGCGGCAACCGGCCCGGTACCGACCAGCTTTTCACCCTGCTGGAGCATGATGTCGGTGATTTCGCCGGGCGAGGTATAAACCTGATAGAGGGCGCCCGGAGAATAGGGATAGACCTGCACGGCATTGATGAACCCGGCCCGCGTCGGCTGGATGCGGGCGGCAAGATTGGCCTGGGTCACGCGCACGGCGGGATCGGCCGCTTCGGGTGCGAAGTGGACGCGCCGTAACGGTGGAAGCGGCTTGAGCTGGCCCGGCAGGGGAAGGATTTTCGGGACTTCCACGAACTGCACAGGCTTCGGTGGATCGGGCTGGCGTGTCGCCTGGGCCGCATCATCGTAGCGGATGACGGGCGGATGATACTGCCCCGCGCAGGCGGACAGGGTGAGCAGCGCCAGTGGAACGGCGCGCATGACCATGCGGATCATTGTCCGAGCTCCTTCGACCAGTTGATGCCGGAGACGTAAATTCCGAGCGGGTTTTTCCGCAGATGATCTGCATCGCGGGGCGTGCGCAGAACAACCGACACGATGGCGGTCCAGCGCTCGGTGCCGGTAAAAGCGCCATCGCGGTAATGGTGCTCGGTCCAGGCGACACGGAAACTTCCGGGAGAAGCCCGGATGACCGACGACACATCGACCTCGACCTGCTCACGGCCAATCCGCGAGAACGGATCATTCAGGCGCGCATAATCGTTCAAGGATACGCCGCCGGACGTAGTGGTATAATCGTAGGCGCGCAGCCAGTTATGCCGGACCACCACGGCGTCCGACGACAGCGAGCGTACATCCTGCATAAACTGCGCCAGATACCAGGCGATCTGCGGATCGGTGGGCGTATAGCTCGCTGTTGCGGGAACCACGACCTGCGCCTGACCCAGCCGATCGACCTGCACCACCCATGGTACAACGGTGCCGCGCATAGACTGCCAGACCAGCCCGACCCCAAGCCCGGCCGAAAGGAACAGGGAGCCAAAGGCCATCAGCCGCCAGTTGCACGCCTGCACACGGGCGGAGCCGATCCGCTCATCCCACGCCTGCGCTGCCTTCTGATAGGGCGTGACCGGTTCGGGGGTGGTCCCGTAACGACTGGTGGAGCGACGGAACATCGTCCTCATTCCTTTTCCGAGAGATCAATGCTGGAACTTCCGCCACCGCCATCGGCCGAGCGGATGACATGCGCGGCTTCGGCGGCATGGGTCGCGGCGTTGCGGCGCTTCATATTTCGCGCCCAGCGCGGCGGCTCACCAGAACCGCCACCGTCGTCACCTGACGGACCATCGCCGCCAGGTCCGCCACCTGTGGGACCACCACCGTCAGACGGCGACGATCCACCGCCTTCAGGTCCACCGGTTTCGCCACCACCCTTCCCGCCCCCCATGCCCCGCGCCGCCCATTGGCTGCCGGCGGCATAGCTGTCCTTCAGGGATGACGCGGCGGAGGCTGCTTTGCCCTTGACGGCGTTGACTGCCGCGCCACCGGCAGCACGACCCACGTTGCCAGCCGCTGCGGCCATACCAGCAGCACCGGTTTGCCCGGCAGCGCCAACGGAGTATGCGGTGGTAGCCGCACCGGCGATCGCAGCTCCGCCACGCGCGGCGGCAGCGGTCGCGCCCACGGCCGCGGCCCCACCAGAGGCAACCGCTCCAACGCCAGCCACGGCCGTTGCCCCCATCGCGCCAACCGCCATGCCGGTGCCGACGGCGGCGCCCGCCCCAAGCTGTGGCGCGCCGGAGATCAGCCCGTTGGCAATGCTGCCGCCAAAAATGGACAAGCCGACGATTGAAAGTGACGCCAGCACCACCGAAACGGACTGCCCGATCGTGGGAACGTCGCTGCCGTAGGAGGTTGAGAACTGGGCGAACAGAACGGACGCAATGGCGGAAATGACCGCCAGCACCATGATCTTCACGCCCGATGACACGACATTGCCCAGCACCTTTTCGGCCAGAAAAGCGGTGCGGTTGAACAAGGCGAACGGGATCAGCACAAAGCCTGCCAGCGTGGTCAGCTTGAACTCGATCAGCGCGACAAAGAGCTGCACGGCGAGAATGAAGAACGCCGCCAGCACGATCAGCCAGGACAGGCAGAGCACGAAGATCTGGATGAAATTCGTAAAGAACGCGACAGGGCCGAGCAGATTGTGGACAGAGTCCAGTAAGGGCTGGGCCGCATCAAAACCGGTGGAAGCCAGTCGGCCGGGCCGCAGGAAGTCTCCGAGTGCCAGACTGCCGCCACCGGCTTTCAGGCCAAGGGCTGCAAAACTATCAAAGACAGTCTTCGACACACTGGAAAAATTGCTGATCAGGAAGGAAAAGAATCCGATATACAGCGTCTTTTTCACCAGACGCTGTATGATGTCCTCATCCGCAGCCCATGCCCAGAACAGGCCAGCCAGTACCATGTCCAGCACGGACAGTGTTCCGGCCAGTGAGATCACATTCCCCTTCACCAGACCGAAGCCGCTGTCGATGGTGGTGGTGAAGGTATTCAGGAAAGTGTCGATAACGCCCACATTGCCCATCGCCATGGCGGTCAATTCCCGCTGCTGCCGAACATGGACACTGCGCCGGGCACATAGGCATCATGTTGGGAAAAATGCTGATACTGCGCGTCACTTTCCGCTTCCGTCGCGGCATCGCGCGCCTGTTGCAGGGCTGTGGCGCGGCCATTGGCGGCGAGTTCGGCTTGGATGTCGGACAATTGCCGGGATTGCAGGGCCATAAGCTGGTTTCCCGCCTGTGCCGCCTGTAACGCCCCGGTTGACGTCTGGCTGGCCGAAACCAGTTGCGTCATGGCCGAACTGTCGGTCGGGATATTTCCTACCACCCGCGCCTGAAGCTTCAGGGCATCCTCGAACCCACCCACGGAATTCTGCCACCGCGTCTGCGCCTGGCTGAACAGGGCGCTGTCGGACATGCCAGAGGACACGGACGAGTACGCTTGCTGGTATTGCTGCTCGACCGACTGGACGCTGTAGGCGATGTTCTGCGCCTGAGCGAGTAGAGCCGTCGTCTGGGAAATCGTTGACTGCAACGTCGACAATGTCGACAGCGGCAGGCTCGCCAGATTACGGCCCTGATTGACCAGCATCTGGGCCTCATTGGCCAGCGATGTGATCTGATTGTCGATCTGCTGGAGCGTGCGTGCTGCGATCAGCACGTTCTCGACATGGTTCGCCCCGTCATAAACCGCCCACTGGGCATGGGCAGCCGGGGCAGCGGAAGCCGTAAAAGCAATGACCATGACGGCAGGAATCAGACGACATCTCATGGCATGCTCCCTTCCCGTAGAAGGTCTGCCGCCCATGACACGCCACGCGCGTCAAACCAGGCAGGGAGAAAACCGTCCCGCCCATGTTCCGCCAAAACCGCATCAATCAGCCTGTGATCGTCCTTGCCCGACGCCGCGCACAGGGCGAGTGCGACCGGCCCGAGTCCCAGTTCGAACAGCCGGTTCCCCCGCTGCGTCTGGCAGTAATACTCCCGCTTGGACGCCGCACGGGCGATGATCGCGATCTGCCGGTCATTCAGGCCGAAATCGCGATAGAGCGCCATGATCTGCGGCTCAATAGCCCGCTCGTTCGGCAGGAAGATCCGCGTCAGGCAGCTTTCCACTACAGCCGGCGCAATCGGAGAATTGGCGATATCGGACAGGGACTGCGTGGCAAAGATGACGCTGGCGTTCTTCTTACGCAGGGTTTTCAGCCATTCTCGGAGCTGCCCGGCGAAATCCCCGTCATCCAGGACCAGCCAGCCCTCGTCGATCACCAGCAGCGTCGGGTGGCCGTCCAGACGGCCTTCAATCCGATGGAACAGGTAGGACAGCACGGATGACGCCGCGCCCGAGCCGATCAAGCCCTCGGTTTCGAACACCACCACATCGGCATCACCCGGTCGCTCGGCGTCCGCATCCAGCAGACGGCCATAGGGGCCGCCGAGGCAGTAGGGTGCGAGCACCTGCTTCAAGGCGTTGGACTGGAGAAGTGCCACCAGACCGGAAATCGTGCGTTCATGGCCGGGCGATGACGCAAGGGAATTCAGGGCCGACCAGAGATGGGCTTTGACGTCCGGCGTCAGCGCCACGCCCTCGCCAACAAGGATCTGCCCCAGCCATTCGCTGGCCCATTTGCGTTCGTCAGGATCGTCAATCCGAAGCAGCGGCTGGAGTGATACACCGCTACCCTGTTCTCCAGCGGCATCCTCCTCGGTCAGACCACCGCCGAGGTCATGCCAGTCCCCACCCATCGCCAGCGTTGCCGCCCGCATGGACCCGCCAAAATCAAAGGCGAAAATCTGCGATCCCACATAGCGGCGGAACTGCAACGCCATCAGCGCCAGCAGGACGGATTTGCCCGCTCCTGTCGGTCCTGCGATCAGCGTATGACCGACATCGCCGAGATGCAGGGAAAACCGGAATGGTGTCGCCCCCGCCGTTTTTCCGTAGAACAGCGGCGGAGCCCTGAAATGCCCGTCCTGTTCCGGCCCCGCCCAGACGGCAGAGAGCGGGATCATATGCGCCAGATTCAGAGTCGAGACCGGCGGCTGGCGGACGTTGGCGTAGACATGCCCCGGCAAAGATCCCAACCATGCTTCCACCGCATTGAGGCTTTCCATCATGCAGCTGAAGTCGCGCCCCTGAATGATCTTTTCGACCAGCCGCAGTTTCTCGGCCGCTATGGACGCGGAACTATCCCACACCGTCACCGTGGCAGTGATATAGGCTTGGCCCACATCGTCAGCACCGAGGGACTGCAACGCGAGGTCGGCATCCGCCGCCTTGTTGGCTGCGTCATTGTCCACCAGAATGGATGCTTCATTGGTCATGACTTCGCGGACAATGGCGGAAATGCTCTTGCGTTTTGCAAACCACTGCCGACGGATTTTCGTCAGAACCTTCGTCGCATCCGTCTTGTCGAGCAGGATGGCACGGGTGGACCAGCGATAGGGCATGGCCAGCCGGTTCAGGTCATCCAAAATTCCGGGGAAAGTGCGACTGGGGAAACCCGTGATGGTCAGGGTTTTCAGATAGGCGTCGCCAAGTTTCGGCTCCAGACCACCGACCAGAGGCTGATCCACCAGCAGGGCGTCGAGATGCATGGGGATTTCCGGAACGCGAACCCGCTGGTTCCTCGTCGAAATAGTGCTGTGCAGATAAGTGAGCGTCTCGCCGTCATCCAGCCAGGCTGCCTCGGGCATGAAACCATCCAGCAGGGCAAGCATCCGGTCGGAGCGATCCACGAACGAATGGAGCATGCCGTGCGGGTCCGGCCCCTCACGCTCCCTCCCCTCATAGAGAAAACGCTCGGCACGGCCTGATGATTCCGCCGGTGGCAGCCAGACCAGAGTGAGGAAATACCGGCTCTCGAAATGCGCGCCCTCGTCCTCGAACTGCTCCCGGCGCTCCAAATCGACCATTTGGCTGGCCGCATCCGGGAAATCGCTCTCGGGATACACTGTCGCTGGCACCCGCTGAGCTTCCACGAACACGGCCCAGCCGGAGCCCAGGCGGCGCAGGGCGTTGTTCAGGCGACCAGTCACGCCCACAAGCTCAACCGAGGTAGCAGAATCCAGATCGGGACCGCGAATTTTTGCGGTGCGCTGAAACGAACCGTCCTTGTTCAGGACAACGCCTTTTTCGACCAGCGCCGCCCAGGGCAGAAAATCCGACAGAAGTGCCGCACGATTGCGATATTCACCAAGGGACATCATTGCGCTGCCCTCCCTACGCCCGCAGCCAGGCGGGATAGCGGAGATGCCGCCGCCCGACTTCCACGAACAGTGGATCGCGTTTCGCCCCCCAGACCGCGAGGCTGTGCCCTACGATCCAGAACACGGCCCCGACCAGCCACAGGCGGAGACCCAGAGAAATCGCCGCCCCCAGCGTGCCGTTGGCGATCGCCAGCGTCCGTGGCGCCCCGCCCAACAGGATCGGATCGGTCAGGGAGCGATGCACCGGGACATGGAAGCCCGGCACCGCGTCATCGTCATATCCCGCCATCAGATCAGTGCTCCCCCGGAGAAGGAGAAGAAGGAAAGGAAGAAGCTGGACGCGGCAAAAGCGATGGACAGGCCAAAGACGATCTGGATCAGGCGGCGAAACCCGCCGGATGTTTCGCCGAAGGCCAGGGTCAGACCGGTCACGGTGATGATGATCACCGACACGATGCGCGCCACCGGTCCCTGCACGGATTCCAAAATCTGGTTGAGTGGTTCCTCCCACGGCATGTCCGACCCGGACGCCAGGGCCGAGGAACACCATGCGATGGACAACAGCAGCATGGCAGAGACGACAGGCGCGTGCCGACGCACGCGCAACAGCGTGAGGGTCATTGGAATTCTCCATCGGTATCGATTGAATGAATGCGATAGGCACCTGTGACGGGGTCGAGCCCGTCCACCATGGCGAGTTCGGACAGCCGACGCTGCGTGCCCCGCCCGGACAGGACAGCGATGACGTCGATCGTCTCGGCGATCAGCGCGCGGGGCACCGTGACCACGATCTCCTGGATCAACTGCTCCATGCGATGCAGGGTGCCGATGGCGGTGCCAGCATGCAGCGTGCCGATCCCGCCGGGATGACCCGTGCCCCATGCCTTGAGGAGGTCGAGCGCCTCAGGACCGCGCACCTCGCCGATGGGAATGCGGTCGGGCCGCAGGCGCAGGGCCGACCGCACCAGTTCGGACAGGGTGACGACACCGTCTTTTGTGCGCATGGCGATCAGATTGGGCGCCACGCATTGCAGTTCGCGCGTATCCTCGATCAGCACGACCCGGTCGGCGGTTTTCGCGACCTCGGCCAGCAGGGCGTTGACTAGGGTGGTCTTACCCGTGGATGTGCCACCCGCGACCAAGATGTTTTTACGGTCCGCAACTGCCTGGCGAAGATATGCCGCCTGCCCTTCTGCCATGATCTCGGCAGCGACATAATCGTCGAGCGTGAAGACCGCGACGGCGGGCTTGCGGATCGCAAAACTCGGGGCCGTGACCACGGGCGGAAGCAATCCCTCGAACCGCTCGCCGGTCGGCAGTTCCGCCGACACGCGGGGCATTCCCTCATGCACCTCCGCCCCGACATGGTGCGCCACCAGCCGCACAATGCGCTCCGCATCGGCGGGCGCGATCGTCTCGCCCGTGTCGGACAGCCCCTCGGACAGCCGGTCGATCCATAGCCGCCCGTCGGGATTGAGCATCACCTCGACCACGGAAGGATCAGCAAGGTGTCCCGCGATCGCCAGCCCCATCGCCGTGCGCAGCATGGAAATGCCGCGTGCCTGACTTTCCGAATTATGTTGCGAAAGCGCCATCTGATCCCCGCTCGAACGGGACCGGAACAGATGGTCCCCACATGGGGATAATTAAAAGAGGGCCATTTCGGCTCGGTTCAACAACTATCGCGCACCGTGCGGTCATCGCGCAAAAACGGCGGTAATCGGCGGGATTGACGAATCCTTGCGGCAACCCCACGCAATCTGACGATTACTGGGGGTTTTCACCACCATTACGCCGCGTGTCGATGTCCCGCGACAGTTCTCTGAGAAAGCGATCTCCGGTCGCCAGTTTCCGCCCGAGCGATTGCAGGAAACCCTCGAACCGCTCGACACCTTTCGCCCTGGCCGACGCCTGGGCGCTGTCAGGCAATGGCGGAGTGACGGTCAGCCAGAAGCGGATGAACAGTGCCAGCGTCTCGCCCATAATGGCGAGGTCTTCATCCATCCCGGCGATCTGGCGGTCGATCCTGTCCATGCGACGGGCGAACACTGCCTCCAGTCGCTCGGAGGCGTCAGCCGAGAGAAAGGACGCGACAGCGGCCTCGATCACCGCCGATTTCGAGACGTTGCGCCGCAACGCCAGCGCTTCGACCTGCTTCAGAAGCTCGGGCTCGAAATACACGTTCATGCGGGTCTTACTCGACATGGGCATCCTCACAAATCAAGGCCATCAGCCGGGTCCATTGTCGCCTGACGGGCGACCGAGCGGGCCTGCTGGCGTATGGCGTGCGCCCTGGCGGCATCGACATCCGGCTCGTCGTCGAGCACATCGAACTCCTGCACGCCCGGATGCTCGGGCGGCACGACGTCCTCACGCTCCGGCAATTCCGGTTCGCGGCGGATGCCGGCATTGGCGGGATCTCCGTCGGCGCCCGTGTTCCCACCCGGTTCTGGCCCTCCTGATGGAGCGCCCACCTCCAGCGCCGACCAGTCATCGAACGGAGGCGCGGACGGGCGTTGCGTTCCGGCGGCCGGGGGCGGCAGGACACGCTCCATGAACCGGGCATCCTCATAATAGCGTGCCTTCTTCGCGCGGACGGGGGCCACGCCCGCGACCAGAAGCAGTTCATCGCTCGGCGGAAGCTGCATCACTTCGCCGGGCGTGAGCAGCGGTCGTGCCGTTTCCTGTCGCGAGACCATGAGATGCCCGAGCCAGGGCGATAGCCGATGGCCGGCATAATTGGTGGAATCGCGCATCTCGGTCGCGGTGCCGAGCGCATCCGACACACGCCGGGCGGTGCGCTCGTCGTTGGTGGCAAAGGCGACGCGGACATGACAATTGTCGAGAATACTGTTGTTCGCGCCGTAGGCTTTTTCAATCTGATTGAGGCTCTGCGCGATCAGGAAGGATTTGATCCCATATCCCGCCATGAACGCCAGCGCGCTCTCGAAGAAATCGAGCCGGCCGAGAGCGGGAAACTCATCGAGCATCAGCAGCAACCGGTGCCGATGGGCGGCGACATGCAGATCCTCCGTCAGCCGCCGGCCGATCTGGTTCAGGATCAGCCGGATCAGTGGCTTGGTGCGGGCAATGTCGGATGGGGGCACAACGAGATAGAGACTGGCGGGCTGGCCGCCGGACACGAGATCCGCGATGCGCCAGTCGCATCGTGCCGTCACCTTTGCCACCACGGGGTCGCGATAGAGACCCAGAAACGACATGGCGGTGGACAGCACGCCCGATCGTTCGTTGTCGCTCTTGTTCAGCAGTTCACGCGCCGACGAGGCAATGACGGGATGCACGTCCGCCTTGCCGAGATGCGGCGTGGACATCATCGCACGCAGCGTCGCCTCCACCGGCCGTTTGGGATCGGAGAGGAAATTGGCGACACCGGCCAGCGTCTTGTCTGATTCGGCATAGAGAACGTGCAGGATCGCACCCACCAGCAGAGAGTGCGAGGTCTTCTCCCAATGGTTGCGTCGATCCAGCGCGCCTTCGGGATCGACCAGGATATCGGCGATGTTCTGGACGTCGCGTACCTCCCTGTCACCCCGCCGGACCTCCAGCAGCGGATTGTAGGGCGAGGATGACGGATCGGTCGGGTCGAACAGCAGCACGCGCCCGTGCCGGGCACGAAATCCGGCGGTCAGCCCCCAGTTCTCGCCCTTGATGTCATGAACGATGGCCGAGCCCGGCCAGGTCAGCAGTGTTGGCACGACCAGCCCGACACCTTTGCCCGAGCGGGTCGGCGCAAAGCACAGGACGTGCTCGGGGCCGTTATGCCGGAGATAGTCCTGATCCCACCAGCCCAGAACCACGCCGTCGGGGTCGAGCAGTCCTGCCTGCTTCACCTCGGCAGCATCCGCCCAGCGGGCCGAACCATATGTGGCGACATTCCGAACTTCCCGCGCCCGGAGGATGGACAAAACGATGGCAACAACGCAGCCGATAACTCCACCGGACGAGGCGATATATCCGCCCGTCACGAAAATCGACGGGGCGTAGGCGTCGTAGAAATACCACCACCAGAAGAAGGCCGGCGGATCGTAGAACGGCCAGCCCGCTACCAGGAACCAGGGGGCACCAAGCTGGGCCTGAAAGCCCAGGCGCCAGGCCGTCCACTCCGTGGCACTCCAGAGGGCGACGAACACGATCAGCAGGACGAGGGCGACCTGCCCCCACAGGACACGGCTTCCGGACATCGGGGCTCCAATCGGCTTGGGGAAATGAAACCGATCAGAGAAGGGGCGACCCGACGGCAGGCAATCTATAATGAGTCGCGATCGTACTGCCGGATACCATGGCGTAGAAAAAGGACGGTCAGTGCCGGGTTGCGCGGGCGTCGATCACCGCCTGTTCGAGAATCTTCCGGTAGCCGATTTTCGTCATCCACCTCGCACGGGCAAGATGGCTTTCCCAGCAGATGCGCGTGCGCTCTGCGTCCGCTGGATCGCGATGCAGCACGATCCGCGCCACGTCCGCCCATTCGGCCCGATCCGCCTCGGCATCAAGCAGGCGGAGATAGGTGATGAAATGCACTTCGTCATAGGTCGTGATCTCCGGCACGGTCGGCGCCAGGTCATCGACATCAGGGTCCAGTTCGGGTCTTGCTGTCATCCGACAGCCCTCCAGCAGGATTGCAGTCAATCATATCCCAAAATGGGATAATCCTGAATCAGGATTATCGGAACGGCTCCCCTCCCTGCCGGAGAGCCATTCCGCATGAAGAAATCCCTGCGCACACCCCGACAGCTTTTGCTCCAATCGCTCCTTACAGAAGCGCGCAAGACCGCGGGTATGACGCAGGCGGAGCTGGCGGCCGCACTCGGCAAACCCCAATCCTTCGTCGCCAAATATGAGAATGGCGAGCGACGAATCGATGTCATCGAATTCGTGGACATAACAGCCGCCCTTGGCGTTTCCAGCGCGGATCTTCTCGTCCGTCTCGCACACGGCACGGAAAAGTCCCCACCGGACGGGGACAATACCACGGGTTGGGACGAATAGGAACGATCATTCCTGGAACGATCGTTCTGACGCAGGTCTCGATGATGGCATGGACCTCAAGGAGGTCATGGCGGTCAACCTGCGTCGGATGCGTCATGACAGGGACATGACGCAAGAAGAGCTGGCCGATCGCGCCGGCCTAAGCACCCGCTATGTCGGGGCGATCGAACGCGCGAACGTGTCGGCAAGCGTTACGGTCCTGGGAAAGATTGCAGAGGCACTGGACGTAGAACCGGGCGCGTTATTGAAAGCTGTCCCGGCCAGCCCGCGCTGACCGGTTGAGGGGAAAAGACGCCCTCAGTCCTTCCACGCGGTGCTATCCTTCACGACAACGGCGAACATATCCGCCAGTTCGGCCAAGGCGACGCGACGCACGGTTTCGGCCGCGATCGTCCCGCCTAGCGGATCGGCGACATCGCGTGCGGCAATAGCGTCCGCCACCAGGGTCACGCGCAGGCCGTATTCCTCCGCTGCCGCGCGAGCGGTGGTGGAGACGCAGACTCCCACCGTATCGCCGGCGATGATGACCTCGTTCCGACCCGTTTTCTTGATCCGGTCCGCGAGCCCGGTGCCGATAAACGCATTAGCGTGAGTTTTGAACAGAACCGTCTCCCCTTCGCGGGGCGTCACCTGCGGCAGAAAATCACGATATGGTCCATCGCTGGCGAAGGCAGGAGCGCCTGGTCCCGCGTCATGGGCGATATGGATGACCGGAACGCCGTTGCGCCGCGCAAGGTCAAGCAGCCGCCCGGCCTCATCCGCTGCCGCATCGACATTGGCAAGCGGCACCCGTCCGTCGCGATATTCGCGCTGTATGTCGATCAGGATCAGTACTGACCGGTCGAGCTGTGACGGGCTGTCGTCGAGACCGTAGATCTGGCGGAAGGTTTCGAGGGGCATGGGGATTTTCCTCCTGGTAACAGGCTGTTTTGAAAGACTGGCGCTTCATAAACGTACGCCGCCCGTTGTGCGATTTCCCGTCGTTGTGGCTGAAAACGATGATGTCATGGTTTGACCGCGCATGGCCAAACCATCCAGGCGACTCATGTGCGTGGCGAGATCCAGAAGATTACGCAGCGCAGGGCTGCGGTTTTGAGGCGACCAAACGGCGCTGAACCGGGCCTGTTCGTTTTCGTCGTTGATCGGACGGAAGACGACGCCGGGGAATGGCACATGGCTGCCCGCCTCATGGGTCAGCGTGATCCCCTCTCCTGCCGCGACCAAATGCATCAGAGTATCCCGTCCGACGTCACGCCGATGGAGACGCGGCGATCGTCCATGCTCTGCCACGCGCCGCACAATATGCTCGAAAACCTGCGGCCCTGCTCCACCCTGCCGGACGAGAAAGGTCTCCTTGACGATATCTGCCCAGGCGAGGGTTTCCAGAGCTGCGAGCGGATGCGCGGCAGGAAAGGCAATCATCAGGGCCTCGTTCCAAAGGTGCCGGCTATGGCAGTCCGACACATCGGCGACATTGATGATAAAGGCGACATCAAGCTTGCCGTCGCGTATCATGGCGAGGGTATGTGACGATGGTCCCTCAATGATGCTCTGCTCGATTGCCGGGTGGGCTGCGCTGTAGCGCCGACGCAAATCGGCAAGAAACCCTGTCGCTATCGAGCCATTCAGCCCAATCGTGAGCCGCCCCAATTTACCATCGGAAACGGCACCAGCCGTTCTGACGGCATGATCGATCTGCTCAATACCTGCCGACACCTCGGCGACGAAACGGCGTCCGGTCTCGGTCAGCCGGACGCCGCGATGACGTCGCTCGAACAGGACAATGCCCAGCGTCTCTTCTAGTGCCTTGATCCGGGTGCTGACGCTCGATTGCGTGACACCAAGCGCGTTGGCCGCATGCCGGAAGTTCAGATGTTCGGCAACAGAAAGAAGCTGAATGAGCGTCACAAGCGGTATCCTGCCACTTGCTAGACCTGTCATTCTGGAAACATGCCGTATCCGCCGCATATTATTACATACTTTTATACATCGGAATAATATGAAAAACAGATCTACCTTTTACTCGATGGTTTCTTACAATTTACGGCACAAGAATAACGCTACCGGTTGTCCGACCACTTTCGAGATCACTCTGCGCACGAGCAGCGTCACGCAACGGATATTCTGCACCAACGGGATTGATTAGACCTGCCTGTAAGGCAGCGAACAGATCAGCACAGCCACGCCGATATAATTCTGGGTCGTTTGCATATGCCATCGAACTAGGGCGCGCTAACCCTATTGAGCGAGCAAAGCCGAGCTCTTCCACGCGGACTGGCGGGATCGGGCCTGCTGGCTGACCAAGGCTTGTTACGATTCCAAACGGACGGACTACACTCAAGGTCTGAGCCAGCATGGAGCCGCCTATACCATCAATTGCCAGATGTACGCCCTTTCCTTCCGCAATGGTTCGGGTTCGTTCGGTCCAATCACTCTGGCCATGTAGCAGTACTTCGTCAGCGCCAGCATCCTTTGCGCGCTCTACTTTGCCCTCGGAACCAACAGTTCCAATCACGTTCGCGCCAAGACGTTTTGCCCAACGCGTCACCAGTTGACCCAACCCACCTGCCGCTGCGTGTACCAAAATCCAATCATTAGGCTGCACGGCACGAACCTTATGCAAAAGCATATGGGCAGTAAGACCACGTAACATGGTGCTTCCAGCTACTCGTTCGGAAATTCCGTCCGGCAGTTTTACCAAACGGCTCTCTGGCAATATGCGAACCTCCGTGTAGGCTCCCATAGGCACACCATGATAAGCGACCCGGTCGCCGGGACGCAGAGATGTTACGTCCGCTCCGACAGATTCGACTGTACCTGCCCCCTCAAACCCTAAAATCGCCGGATAAGAATTGATCGGATAAAGACCGTTCCTATGATAAATATCGACGAAGTTCACACCAATAACAGACTGTCGGATACGCACTTGATTATTGGTAGGTTCTGGAACCTCCACCTCAATCTCTTGCAAAACATCAGGTCCACCGGGATGTTTCATGGCCATCGCTATTGACATAATCAATCTCCTTTTCAGAGAACAAAGCCACATTTTGATCAGTGAGAAAACTCCTTAACTTTTCACCCTGCCTGTGCAAAAATTCACCTATGGTCGATTGGCAAGATCTTCACTTCTTTTCTGTTCTCGCTCATGCTGGCTCTCTGTCAGCCGCCGCACGTGAACTGGGCGTCGATCACGTAACGGTCGGAAGGCGCGTCTCATCACTTGAAAAGGCTCTGTCCCTTCGACTGATCGAACGCCTACCGCGAAGCACGGCTCTGACACGGGAAGGAAAAGGGATTGCCGCCCTAACAGAGCAAATCGCAGGCCAGATTCAGACCCTCGAACGAAAAGCGAAGGGATATTCTGCTTCTGCAGTTGAAACAGTGCGTGTCAGCGCGTCACCCGCTGTCGCCGCACGTCTTATTGCGCCGCATGTCGTGAGCTTCCATCGGGAGCACCCTGGTATCACGCTCGTTTTGTCTGGAGCTTCCCACAATGTTGCACTGGATCGTGGTGAAGCCGAGATTGCGATCCGCTTATCACGGCCTCAAGACCCTAACCTGCTCATTCGACGCATCGGGGTAATGCGGTTCGCGCTATATGCGACACCAGAATTTGCGACGAAGCCATCTACCGACTGGACATTCATCGGATATGATCCAGCATTAGAGCATATTACACAGCAAGTTTGGTTAAAGACTCTGCTGGCAGGGCGCCCCATTGTATTTCAAGCTAGCGACTTGTTCGGGCAGCAAGAGGCTGCCCGAGCTGGTCTGGGAGCCGTGGTTTTACCCCATTTCATGGGAGACAATGATACTGCACTTGTGCGCCTTGCAACTAATCTGGCACCACCAACCCGCGACATCTGGCTTGTGACCTATCCCGATTTGAAACGCTCTGCGGCAATTCGGGCTTCAATGGACTTTTTAACACAAACGATTAGCCGCCAATGTCCGACCGCTACGTCATCAAGCTAATCCCAATCCCCTAGCCCGTCCCAACTGCCACGATACCGATCCACCCTGTATAACGCCTGTCACCTCCTGACCGAGGCGGCGTTCGATCACCGGCCGCCACGGGACCAGTGTGAACTCATGAGACTTCTCGACGATGGCGAATTTCCCGCTGGATAGCTGTACGGTGCCAGTGAACATCCCACTGACCTTCTCTCCATCGGCGGCGGCCCGAAACGGCGAGGATTTCGTTGCCGCCAGTTCCGCCCCGACACGGGCGACCTCCCGCTTCTGAAGCGTGGCGATCAGGTTACGCCGGTAGCTGACGCGCCCATCCGGTCGGCGAACCGCATCCCCCTGCCCGATCAACCTCTCCCGCCGCTGCTCCATCGCTTCGCGCACCTGTTCCCCGAAGCCGGCAGGCGCCAGATCTGACACCGCACCTCCGACGAGCCGCCGGTCCAGCCAGGTCGCGCCATCCCCACCGATCTGCCTTTCAAGATCGAACGACGACAGGACGCGGACACTGGCCCGTCCGCCCCTCCCCGCATCATGGGCCGCAGCACGGGTGGCGAAATCATCGGGGATGCGCCACTGATCTGCGTCGATCCGTTCGACGATACCGGCCCGGCGCAGGGCCTCCAACCGCCGGACATGGGACGCGACAAAACCGTCATAGTCTCCGCCCGGCACGCGCCCCTCGAACCGGGCCTGTTCCAGATGACGGCTCGGCCGATAAACGCTTCCCTCGGCGATGCTGGCAATCGCGCGATCGGAGGGACGCCCGGCGCTATCAGGAGGGCCAATCTCGACGATGCTGCCCACCCGTGCCTCCGCGACGCGGACCGGGTCGATGCCGGCGACATGATGCGTGCGGCCATCGATCCCATCGACCACCAGCGTCAGTTCCTCACCCAGTTCATCCGACAGATGCTTGTCGAGGACGCGACCGACGATCGGCGTCGCAGGTGCTGCATCATGGATCGCAAAGCTCATCGGGTCACGCTCGGCGCCCTCCGCCCGCAGTGCCTTCTGCATCGTGCGGATGATGTCGCCGCGTTCGCCCATCTCGCGCAGCGTTGGCTCCAGCCGCTCGCTCAGTTCCCAGACGCCGGACGCACGCTCCGTGGCGAGCCCCATATCGCCCAGCTTGCCAAGACGGCGCAGGCGGAACGTCCGATCCGCCTGGCCGCGCGGATCATCAGGTTCGTGGCGCACATCGAGAAACCGGCCGTCGGCCTCCGCTAGCATCGCCCGGTCGATGCGAGTAAAACGATCCTGGTCGATTTCGGCGACCAGCTTGCGACGTTGCTCGATCTCGGTGACGGGGCCGAGTTCCAGCATCACCAGTTCGCTTGCCCGTTCTCGGATGCCGTTGGCGAGATAATCGCCATTGATGACCAGATCCTCGCCCAGATCGTCACAGCCGTTAACGACGACATGCACATGCGGATGGCCGGTGTTATGGTGGTTAACGGCCACCCAATCGAGCTTCGTGCCAAGATCGGCTCCGACCTGCGCCATCAGGTCGCGAGTATAGCCCGTCAGGTCGGCAAGATCCCCGGCGTCCTCTGGCGAAACGATGAAGCGGAACTGATGGCGGTCATCGCGCCCACGATCGAGAAAGGCGTCGCCATCGGCGCGGTCTTCGGTTCCCGAATACAGCCGCCCTCGCTCACCGTCTCGGGCGGTGCCGTCGCGCTGGATGTAACGAAGATGGGCGGCGGCCTTGCCATTCCGCCCGGCGGCCCGGACGGAGCGGGATTTGACGACAACGCGACGACTGCCTGGTCGGCGATGACTCCAGCCATTCGAGAGGTTCCGGGCACGCACGAAGGTCGCCCCGCGTCCACGCCGTACACCACGTCCGGACGCGATGCTTCCCTTTCCCCTCGGCGCATGGCTAGGACCGCCACCTCGGGTGCGTCCGCTCCCACCACTCGCCGCCTGCTGCTGGCGCGTAACCGTCCGCACTTTGGTGAAAAAACTCCTGGCACGACCGACCTTCGGCGTGTCGGCGCGGATGCGACCCGGCCTCGGGCGGAACCAGTTGTCGTCGCCCACGCTCATGGCCGCCGATCCGCCAAAAACTGCCAGAAACAGGCAGGAGTGCCGCGAAAAACGGGGCGGAAACGGGATTCGCCGCCTGTCGCGGCACCATACCCCCTCAAAGGGGGTGCCACCCAAAACAATGTGCAGACAAGGGCTTGCCCTGCGGATCGGACCCATGGGGTGCCGTCCGCTTTAATCTTGCGCTCCCTTTTCTGCTCTCTTTTCGCCTCTCCACCCACTCTCCTGCACACTGCCATCATGGCCGCGATCCCATGCCGCCACCCGCGACGAACAGACCATCCGATTGCGGCATGATCCCCGAACTATCCCGCCCTGACGCGACCGCCGCGCTGCGATCCGGCTGCACGATGAAGAGCGGCGCACGGGTCCAGGCAAACCGATCAGCCGCCGCGATCATGACGGGAGCATCGCCGCCACCTGCGATGATCGGCGCAACGGCAGCGACATAAGCGCGCGTTTCCTGCGGCAGCGGACGCCCTGCCAGAGACGCCTCATAACGATCGGGACCAGCATTATAGGCGGCGAGAAAACCCGGCGAACCGTAGCGGTCATGCAGCTCACGGAGATAGGCCGCGCCCGCCAGAATGTTGTCGCGCGGATCGTAGGGATCACGGCCGAGACGATGCCGGATGCGCAGATCCGCCCATGTACCGGGCATGATCTGCATCAGCCCCATCGCACCCGCCGACGAAACCACGCCCGGATCGCCTGCACTCTCGGCGCCCATCACCGCTCTGATCCATGTCACCGGAATGTCGAAACGCCGCGCCGCCTCGGCGATCTGAGCGGCATACGGGATGTCGATTGTCTGCGCCGATACAGCGACCGGCACCATGGACACGAGACATCCCGTCACCAGCAGACAGGCGATCCGGGTCTGATTGCGCATGGTCTCAGTCCCGTCCGTCGCGCTTCTGCGGCCGGTTCCAGTGCAGCGACCAGATGCCACCGTCACTGGCGTCACGGAACAGATTGGCGCGCAACGGCTGCGGCAGGAGCGGATCGTCGATCACCAGGGCGACGTAATCGCCGGCCCGCTCGCCAGTGCGTTTCCAGCCGGCACCGATCTCCGGACCGTCCTCGTCATCACGATGAATGCGATAATCCAGGGCGTTGTCGGATTCCGATTTCTCGGCCTGCACAATGACGATCTCATGGGAACCGAGGAAGGTCTGGATGCGTCCGGCAAAGCCGGTCTTGTCGCGCGTGAAGCTACCGATCTGCGGCATGGGAAGTCTCCATAGCGATGTTGGGGAAGGACGGCATCGGCCTCTCAGCGAAAAGGCCGTGCCAGACGAAATGACCGTCGCCGTACGCGTCGGTGTAGAGCGGCGTCGCTCGACCGATCACGGCACCACGCGAGAGCGGGCCGAAATAGCGGCCGTCCAGACTGTCGCGAACGGACGGGTTCATGAGAAAAATCTGATCGGGTTCAATGCGGCGACAGCCCTGCCAGACCAGCAACGCGCGCCCGCGCCGGTCACGGTCCTGCGCCTCGCCCAGCCGCACACCATCCACGGTGACGGTACGGCCGACACGGCACACCTGTTGCCCCGGAAGGGCTGCAACAGGCTTGAGCAACGGCACGTTCCGCCCGATATAACCGCGCTCGCTCATGAAATCGGCCAGCGGTTTCGGTGGCCTGACGGCGACCAGATCACCGATCTTCAACCCGTTCGAAGCGGTAAGGTCGTAGAGGCCGAGGGGCGTGCTGGCGGAGGCGTTCCAGAGCAGCTTCACCGGCACGGGGACGATGGAGGCAACGGCCACGCCCATCGCGGCAAAATACGTCGCCATCACATAACCGAAGCGGGTCATGGCACGATCTCCTGTCGTCTGAGCCAGGCCCGATGACGTGCAATCGTGTAGGGGCGCGGCTGCTCACCGGCGTTCAGCCGGTTGCCGACATGCCGCCAGTGATCCGGCGAAACCGCGCAGGCGTCGAGGCCGGCCTCTTCCACCGCATCGATATGACGGAGCACCTGTTCGACCTTCGGCCAGCCCGCAACCCGCAGCAGGATTTCACTGCCCGGCTGGACGAACGGCACGGTCTGGCAAGGGTCTCCCGGTGCCACGGCGCGCAGGATGTCGATACATGACCCGACCGTGCCGAAATCGTTGGCCGCCCAGCGGACAAAGGCAAAGATGCTGCCGGGACGGAAGGAAAAGACACGGCGGCGGCGGTCGAGGATCTGCTCCTGAGCCTCATGGCCGAATCTGACCCAGTTCTCGACCCGCTTCTCGATGTGGGTCAGTTCGACATGGGTCAAGGTGTCACGGGCAAACGGCAGGGAGTGGCCCCGCGCACGGGCCGTTGTGGCGCTGCTCATGGCCCGTCTCCCAGCATGGGAGAAAGACCACACGCGTGAGGATCATACGGCCTGTCAGCGGCACCGGCACCACGATCGGCATCCGGTCGCCCCAACATCAAAAAGTTAGAGTCTAAGTTAGACTCTAAGTTAGGAGCGCGATTCCGCTTTTCAGGCCAAAGGCTTAGCTGGGGTTCGTGCGCCTGAAATCCCGATAGTGATGCGCCCGAAGTCCCGATAGTCTCCGCGCCCGAAATCCCGTGTCCGTCCACACCGTCATCCACAGGCACTGTGGATAAATTGACGGGACGAATATGCAGCAGGTTCCGCCGTCCTTCGCGCCGGATCGCGAGGCGATAGCCGGGGAGCGACTGGCGGGCGGCGATGCGCCGCAGATCGAGCGCGAAATCGGAGACACGCGCCAGGCTGCCGGATTTCTCGTGGAGATGGGGAATCTCGAACAGCCAGCCCCGCGGCTGATGCCCGGCATGTTTACGGGCGACGCGGTAGAGCCAGCGTTCGATACCGCCCGTCAGGCGGAAGTAGGCCGGGTCGATGGTCAGGACCAATGAGCGGTCGATGACGCCGCGATAAAACCAGTCCGGCAGAACGCACTCCATGCCCTCGACGCGGCCGTCGCGGGTCGTCCGCTCCTCCCATTCATTGATCCAGGAGAACTGGTGTCGGCGCCAGTGCTCGCCGTTACGGATGGTGGTGCGGATCACGGTCGATTGCAGGCGGGCGAACGCCGCCTTGAGCAACCTATAATCCCGTGCGCCCGTGGCTCGGCCCACGGCAGTCAGAAGCTGGTATGGGGTGAAGCGCAGAAAGCGGGATGTCCTGAGGCCACCATTTTCGGCCTCGACAATCTGCGAGGCGGCCCAGATCAGCACATCGGCATCCCAGATCGTCGCCATGCCGTGCTCGGCTAGGCCATGAATCTCGACCTGCTGGCCACCGGCCTCGTACAGGATCGGCGCGACCCGCTTTGCCTTGGAGAGGGAGAAGAACGGGCGCTCCATCAGGTCGCGCTGGTCACGAGGGCTGGCATCGCCCCCCGCGATCACGAAGGGATCAAGGCCCAGCCGCTCGCTCTCCCGCCCCTGCTGGCCCCGCTGCGGCATGACGCCGGCCATTCAGAGGGTCGCCTTTTCGGCTGCTGTCAGCGGACGGGCCGGAAACACGCGGCAGGATGTCTCATCCGTCGTGGACCTACGTACACCGTTCTCGGTCCATCCCTGGAGGTCGTTGAGGGTGTAAACGATACGACCACCAATCTTCCGATAGGTTGGGCCTGTGCCGTAGGTACGATGCTTTTCCAGAGTACGGATGGAAATGCCAAGGAAGCGCGCCGCATCGGGCGTGCGCAGGAAACGGGGTGGCAACCCCGTCTTGGGATCGAGCATGATCGGGCCTCCGGTTGGGTTCGGCGACTGTCGGTCACGACAGCGGGCCATGGCGAACCGTGGCGGAGGATCGGCGGTCTGGAGAGTGCCGGAAACAGGTAGGGTTGATTACGGCACCCAAAGAAGCGATACTTTCGGAAAAATCCCTCTCGAAGTAGAAAAAAGTATGACAACACGCCACAAAATGAATATTAATTTATTCACTTACATAAAATAAGATCGAAATTTCTTTATAATAGGATTTGATGTTAAATATGACGCCTTCATTTCGAGAAACATTTCCGAATCTTTCTATGATTAAGCCTCTAATATTTTTAGGCAACAATTATTGCTGGGACAGTCCCTTCTCCATCAGGAATGATGATTCGGTAACTGCATTGCTTGATGCTATACTATTTTATCAAATTCATTCCTCCACTACCTCTATTGAGTGGTGCTATGAAATATCAGATAAAGCAATTGAAGATATAAATAATATTCTCAATCATGAAATGGATGAGATTGAAAAAAGAGGATATTTGTTTCTAAAACTTATAATAGGAACTAAACCACTAGAATTATCCATTTCTTGCGGACAAGAAGCAGAAGCCTATCACTGGATACACAAAGCAACATCTTCAGATTACGATCAAAATAATAGATACAATAGCGTTTACTCTTTTGTTCCTCTATACCAATCTGGAGATATCGAATCTCTTGGAACTAAATCTCTTTTCCTACTTCCCCGCTGGCTTTCTTATGTTTTTATAACCGCCAGAGAATACAATCTTTCACCAGAACTGGCAAATATTTTAGCAAATTACTTTTTTGATGTTTTAATAAATTTATACCGTAATTCCAAAAAAAAATATTCACCCCTTGTTGGAGACATCGCTTTTGCTATCGCAGCGATTGTAGCGTGGGCTATGAGTTGTGACCACGAAAATACAGAGATATGGACACAAGATGCATTGACTATTTGGAATGATCCATGCTTCCCCGATGCATTCCGCCCCTCTCTAGCCACTATATTTATTACCGAAGCATACGTATTTACAAGAAAAACATCACAGGAGTGGGCAAAATACATAATAAAAAATTATGGAGAACATTTTAGGGAACATGAAAAATTGCAATTTTTAATTGCTTCAATCGGAAGCTATAGTGATTGGGTCTTATTAAAAAACGAAATCATACAGGAAATAAAAAATGTTGTTGGAATATATGAATACTCTGGTGACATAGGAGCAAATGTTCCATATTCAAAAGAATATAGGGCAAGTTTGTTAAGGCCGTTAATACATTTTCTAGTAAAAGAAAAAGATCTTCATTCAATCATAGACGTTATGTCAGCATGGTATAAAAATCCAACATCAACCCAGTGCGATGATAATGTATTGTTTATATGCCCAGGTTTGGATAACGGACTAAGTATCTTATGGATAGGGGGCTGTTGGGGGCATATTTTTGATAAAAACGAAGGTCACCACAGAGTAAAAGAACACCTCAGCAAAGCTACAGGTATGTGGATAGATCCAGAAAATCCACTTTCTTATAATAAATCAAAAGAATGGACTCCAGATCATAGCAAAGGAAATGCTCTTGAAGAAGAAATGACAAAATACTATTTGTCTAGAGATTTATTTAGAAAATTAAAAATTATAGAGAAACCACGATCTCTTCTGATATTCCCGTCACTTTCCGATCCAATACAAGCACTACTTTATCGCGACACTTCATTATGTCTTCCTATAGAAATAAGCTTATCTGAGCCCAAAAATGACAGAAGAATCAATAGAATATCTATTTGGGCTGGAGAAACATTTTACACACACTTTGAAACAGAAATAATAGAAGATTTTGGAAAAAAATATGGAATATCCGTTTCAATATTCCTACCCAAAAACGGAGGAACAAAAGAAGACTTTGTTGAATTTTACCAACAACCCGATATCGATATATTGTGGGTGATCGGACACGGCGAATTCGTTCATGATGAACCGCAACGATGCGGAATCGTCATAATGTCAGATGACAAAAAAAATTCTCAATTATTACCCATGGATGATTTAGCGCTGGTTGAGAAAAATACGCTCGATAGGCGACTATTGATTCTTAATATTTGTAGCGGCGCAGCCACACAGGGAATGTCAGGATTATCCCGAATGGGCATTGGTCCATCTTTAGTAGATTCACATCAAGCTGTTATTGCCCATCTCTGGCCCTCAACACCAAGCCTCAGCTTAGCATTCGGCGCACTTTTTGCTTCAAATATAAATAAGAACAGTTCTTTTATGAACATATTTTCACGAACATTGCAGGAAATGCGAGATTGTAATAATATTATTACAAATATAGAGTCTCGACTTGGAAAAGATTTACGATGTAAATTTCGATTGGAAAATGATATGGAAGACTTTAAAAGTATTCTATCATGGGGCTCTCCTGTGTTTATGACATAAAAATTAGTTTTACTTTATTATATTACAATATTAATATAATACCATTTGTTTTAATATCTTTTAATGTTAGGAAATTACAGAACGACATCTATTATTTGTTTCTTCTCAACCGTTAGACAAGTGGAACGGGTAGTGCAAGAGCTCACGATAACCCCCACGAACATAATACCGACCATCGGCAACAAGGCGGCGGATCTGGTTCTTGCGAGGATCGTTGTCCCAATCCGCCTTCCTACCTCGAAACCTAAGCAGAACCTCGGCGAGCTTGCGATAGCTCGCACCAGCCGCCCGGCCGTCAAGCGCCCGGAGCATCAGGATATGCCGGTCACGTGTCTGCTGCGGAAAGTCTCGCCCCCGCTTGCCCCCAGACCGGCCGACTAACGCGCGCCATAAACGCAGCACGGCCTCCGCGCGAAGTTCCAGCAACTTATCAAGCGGCAGGATCACGACATAGGTGGCGGGTCTATCCGCCGGATGTGTCGGGAGCCAGAACTGGTGTGCCGCCGCGTCGGACCGCCAGAAGCCATGCCACGCATCACCGCCATCCAGCCGCGCAACCAGATCGGGCAACGCTGCGAGGTTGATCGGTATGACGGCTGGATCATCCGCGTCCGCGAGAACCGTGCGCAGTTCTATGACGTCAGGCGAGAGTTCCGGTATCCAGAAAACAGGCATGCGGCCGGCAGGCTGCGCCGGATCGACAGGGAAATCGCAAACCCCATCGTTCGGAAAAGGCTTTCCTCCCCCCTGCCTTCGGAGCCGCGAGCATTTTTATTCGCTGAAACGCGCGACGATATTCGTCGTCACGTCGAAGATATTCCCAGGCCATGCCGGCGGCTGCAATGTCTTTTGCGTGTTCGTAAGCGGCCGGCGACTGCCAATCTGATATCGGCATCGCGTTACCCTTCCTCTTGCGCCTGCTTCTGGCAGCAGGACAATCATGATGCGCGATGGGAAGGTTTTGTGCAGACTGCATTTGGAGATATGTCGATCTCGTAACGCGATCGCACGATATTATGTCGCTCTTCCACACCTGCCAGAATAGTTCGCGAGCCGGGCACTCGCCCGGCGAGCGGTGCTTATTTTCCATCTTTCTGCCGTCGATCCGCGCAGTCGGATCGGCGCAAATTTATGCGGACAGATAGGCCAAGGAAGCGGGAACCGCAGAACCGAATTGTGGGCCCTGCGGCGTTCACTCCCTATGCCGCTATTTTCTTCGCCGCGTGCCAGGCCAGGCGCCGGGTCGCCGTGGCCGCGTGGTCCGCGTCCAGTTCCATCCCCAGCCAATCGCGCCCAAGATGCTGCGCCGCCACCAGCGACGAACCGGAACCCGCAAACGGGTCCAGCACCAGACCACCCACCGGGCAGAAGGCTTCCACCAAGGGAAGGAGAGCCGCCACCGGCTTTTGCGTCGGGTGCAGCTTGTTGCCGGAATAGGGCATGTCGATCACGTCCGGGATGGGCTTCGCGGGAGGCGTCACGTTTCCCTTGGCCAGCAGGTAGGCGCTTTCGTGTTCATACCGGAGAAACCGGGAAGAGGATGAATACAACTTGCGAAAGACGATATGCCCGACCATGCGAAACCCCGCCGCCTTCCAGGCATCGGCGAATAAATCAATCCGGTTCCAGCCATAGAACGAAACGGCAAAGCCGCCCCATTTCAGGACACGGTGCATCTGGTTGAAAGCAGGCCGGAGCCAGCGGGAATTGTCGTCGTTGCGGACCTTCCGGCCGTCCCTGCCCTGATAGTTCACAAGGTAAGGCGGATCGGTGAGGATGAAGTCCACCGTATTGCGAGGAAGTGCGCGCATCAACTGCACGCTATCGCCATTGAGAATGGTATTGCGGAAATCGGTCGCCGTGTTCGTGTTGCCGGTCATGGTCTTTGCCCTTTGTTCCGCGAGGAACAGCCCCCGCTGTTCCTCTGCCTCGCGGCGAGCAGCGGGGTAGCAACGGCAAGGGCGACCGATGGGTAGGGGTATCGCCCGGTCTGCACGGAGCGCAGCGCAGGAAGATCGGGGACACCCCATCGGGCGGCGTCAGCCTGCTGACGCGCACCCTTGCCGGCGCGAGGGCGGAGCCCTTAGCCTGTTTTTACCCTGAGAGCCGCCCCAGCAGCTTCGGAAATGGCAGCCATAATTTGGAGCCTGGCCATCTTTTCGGGAATTTCGAGCAGCGGGATACCGGCCTTCTGCAAGGCCAGACGCTTTACCGCCATGCGGTCATCCGCATCGCCGGACAAATCGTGGCCTGTGCCATGATATTCGATCACCATAACTGGCAGCCCATAGCGATCAATCAGCAGGAAATCGACACGCTTGCCGCTATAGGAGCTGAAAGCCTGCTTCTGACGCGGATCTTCCGGATCGTAAGTCGTTCTGATGAACCCACCCATCGAAACCTCGAAAGCGAAACGCCAGTCGGGCTGATACGTCCTGATCCACTCGTCGAGCGCGTAGAGGACCTGCACAGCCTCCTTGTTGACGGGACGGACGGCCCGCAGACTGCACTGATTGATGAAGTGTAACTGATTTTTCGTGTTGGACAGGTCGTTGTCCTGAAAATATTGCCGCCGACGCTCTGCGTCCTTCTTCTGGTCGGCAGCCTGTGTTTCCAGCGTGGCAATCCGACGGCGCAACGACGAAAGCTCTGTATCGCGTCCCGAGACCTGACGATCCAGACTTTGAAGCCGCGTGTTCCTCTCGGCAATCTGCTTTCCTGCCTGCACCAGATCGGCCGTCGCACGACGCCCCCGGATGTAGAATCCGATGGCATATCCAATCGCCAGAAGAATGATCACCTTTTCCACGACCGATAAGCCTCCCTTTTCTGCGCGATCACCGCCGATTACCGCACGGACCGTCGCATAGTCTTCTCAAATCCCCTTGTCCTGTCCTTCATCGTTTCTGTCGCCCCATGACCGGGAAGGTGGACAGGATGGCACGCAAACCCGACAGGATCAGGATCGAGGTGTTCGGCCCCGCCGGTGTGGCGGAAACGGCCGAAGAGGCGTTCCGCCCGTCCAATGAGGCCATCCTGTCCCTCGCCCGCCTGATCGGCCGGCAGATGGCCCGCGAACAGTTCGAGCGTGCCCGCGCTCTGGAGCGGAAACAGACCCGGCAGAACCGATCCAGCCCCATGCGGTAGCCTCCCCTTCTCGCCAGTGTTGTCCCGGCGAATGCCCCCTCGCCGGGCAGTCGTGCATTTTCCTTGTGACCATTATGGTCCCGTGATATAAGGTCAATCAATGAGGATCATCGCCCGCCGCACGCTGAGAGAGTTCGTCGACAGTCTGGCGGGCCAGAAAGACCAGCCGGCCGTCAAGACGGCGCTGGACGCCTGGTTCGCCGAAGTCGGCAGGGCCGCCTGGATGAGCACCGCCGATGTGAAGCGGCTCTATGCCACGGCGAGCATCGTCAGCGCGGAGCGGATCGTCTTCAACATCAAGGGCAACGCCTATCGCCTGGTCGTGGCGGTCGATTTCGAGAAGAGCATCGTTTGGATCAAATGGATCGGCACACACAAGGCGTATGACAGGATCGACGTGACGGAGGTGGAGCATGACGGCTGATCTGAAACCCATCCGCAACGAAGCGGATTACGATGCAGCACTCGACGAGGTCGGTCGCCTGTGGGGTGCGAAGAGCGGTACGCCGAACGGCGACCGCCTCGACGTGCTGGCGACGCTGATCGACGCCTATGAGGCGAAGCACCATCCGATCGACCCGCCCGATCCGGTCGAGGCGATCCGCTTCCGCATGGAGCAGCAGGGCCTCACGCGCAAGGATCTGGAGCCGATGATCGGCCCGCGCAACCGGGTGGCGGACGTGCTGAACCGCAAGCGCGGCCTGTCGATCGACATGATCCGCCAGTTGCATGACGGCCTCGGCATCTCGGCCGAGGTGCTGATCCGGCCCAGCCGGATGGACAAGGTCGCCTGATAAGGAACATCCCCATGACCCGCGTCGCCCTGTATGCCCGCTACTCGTCCGACAACCAGCGCGACGCCTCGATCGAGGACCAGTTCCGCATCTGCCGGGAACACGCGAAGCGCGAGAAATGGAAGGTCATCGGTGCCTACAAGGATGCGGGTATCTCCGGCGCCAGCATGATCCTGCGTCCAGGTATCCAGACCCTGTTGCAGGATGCCCAGGCCGGACGCTTCGACATCGTGCTGGCCGAGGCACTGGATCGCATCTCGCGCGACCAGGCGGACGTGGCCACACTGTTCAAGCACCTGAAATTCGCGGGCGTACCGATCGTCACCCTGGCCGAAGGCGAGATAAGCGAACTCCATGTCGGCCTCAAGGGCACGATGAATGCCCTCTTTCTCAAAGACCTGGCGGCCAAGACCCATCGCGGCCTGCGCGGCCGGGTCGAGGACGGCAAATCCGGCGGTGGGCTGTGCTACGGCTATCGTGTCGTCCGCCAGTTCGACGCCAAAGGCGAACAGATCCGGGGCGACCGCGAGATCGACGCGCATCAGGCGGAGATCGTCCGCCGCATCTTCTGTGACTTCGCCGCCGGCATCGGCCCGCGCGCCATTGCCAAAGCCCTCAACGACCAGGGCATCGCTGGTCCCGAGGGCAAGTTGTGGAGCGACACCACCATCCGGGGCCATGTGAAGCGTGGCACCGGCATCATCAACAATGAGCTGTATATCGGTCGGCTGGTCTGGAACCGTCAGCGCTATGTCAAAGACCCGTCCACGGGCAAGCGTGTCTCGCGTCTGAATCCGGAATCAGAATGGGTGGTAACAGAGGTTCCCGATCTACGGATCGTCGATGACGCATTGTGGCAGGCGACCAAAGCGCGCCAGAGCGTCATTGCCGAGAAATACGTCAACGTCACCGAGGCCGTGCGGGCGCATCACAAGCGGAACCGGCTGAATGGCACACGTCGGCCGAAATCGCTCCTGTCGGGTCTGCTGTTCTGCGGCCAGTGCGGTGGTCCCTACACGCTGCGCGGTTCCGACCGTTTCGCCTGCTCATCCCACGTCACCAATGGTTCCTGCACCAACAGCCGGACCATCCCCCGCCCCGACCTGGAACGCCGGGTACTCTCCGGGCTGAAGGATCGGATGATGGCGCCGGAGATCGCGGCCGAGGCGATGCGCGCCTATGCCGAGGAGACCAACCGACTCAACCGCGAGCGCCGCTCCAACGCCGATGTCTGGCAGGTCGAACAGGTGAAAGTCGAGAAACAGATCCGGGGCATCATTGAGGCTATCAAGGAGGGCATGTTCCATCCCAGCATGAAGGCGGAGATGGATACGCTCGAAGCCCGCAAAGCAGAGTTGACGACCCTCCTGTCCGACGTTCCCGAGGATGTGCCGGACCTGCTGCCGAGTGCCTCGGCAATCTATGCCCGCAAGGTCGGCCGTCTGACCGACGCCCTCAACCGCCCCGAGGAACGGCTGGAAGCAGCCGAGGCACTGCGGGCGCTGATCGAGAAGGTCGTGCTGACACCCGGCCCGAACCGGGGCGAGATCGACGCCATGCTGTATGGGGAATTGGGCACGATCCTGAGCTGGATCGAGCAGCAAGCCATTGAAAAGGCTGAAAAAAGAAACACTCCCGGAGCTGGCCTCACGGGAGTGTCGGTATCAGTGGTTGCGGGGGCAGGATTTGAACCTGCGGCCTTCAGGTTATGAGTTTGTAGGCAAGAGCTACGCCCTGCCACGAAATTCCCCGACGCATCCCGAAGAACCACTACTATCCTATTATTTTAATTGAATAAGTCGTTCATTTTGGCTCTTCTGTCTACGCTTACTCACGCTGACGTTTCAATCCCATTTGCATCCTATACGCATCCTGTGGAGGCAGCCATGCCCCGGATATCAAAGCGCATAATCGCCACCCTCCAGCCTGCTGAGAAGGACTACATCGTCTGGGACGATCAGGTCGCCGGCTTCGCCCTGCGGGTCTGGCCTTCGGGTCGGATGAGCTACGTGGTTCATTATCGAGCCAATGGCCGGTTCCGACGTTATACGATCGGCCATCATGGTCCCTGGACGGCAGACAAAGCACGCGATGAAGCGATTAAAATCCTCGCTCGTGTGAAAGACGGCAACGACCCAAACACCGAACGCGGCGAAGAGCGGACCTCCCCCACAATCAGTCAGTTCTGCAAGACTTTCATTGAACGGCATGTAAAGACGCATCTGAAATCAACCACACAAGCCGAATATCAACGCGCGATTGACCTGTTCATTATAAAAAAAATTGGCAGCCGGATGGTGGCCACCCTGACCCACTCGGATGTGGTCGCATTCCACCACGCCTATCGCCATATCCCGTATCAGGCGAACCGGACTCTGGGTGTGCTGTCGAAAATGTTCTCTCTGGCAATCCTCTGGGGTGTGCGGACAGACAACGTCAATCCATGCAGGGGCGTGAAACGCTATAAGGAGCAGAAGCGCGAGCGCTACCTCACAACAGAAGAACATCAGCGTCTTGGCAAAGCACTCGACGACGGCCGTTCCGCAATGCCGGAAGCCGTCAACGCGTTCCAACTCCTGCTTTTAACCGGTTGCCGCCTGCGGGAAATCCAACGTCTGAAATGGGAATATGTTTTTCTGGACGAAGGGATAATCAGATTACCTGACAGCAAAAATGGTGCCCGCACGGTTCAGTTGGGCGAGAGTGCGATCGGCTTGCTTGGAGACATCACGCGGGTTGAGGGCAATCCCTATGTCATCACGGGACGGAAAGACGGTGGTCACCTGACCGATCTGGAGAAGCCGTGGCGGCGCATCCGAAAGGAAGCCGGGCTGCATGATGTCCGCATTCACGATCTCCGCCATTCCTTTGCATCCGATGCGCTGGAACTCGGCGAGGATCTGGTCATGATCGGGAAACTGCTGGGTCATCGCGATCTCAAATCGACCGCACGTTATGCTCACCTCAAGAAAGAACCAATCCAGCGTGCAGTCAAAGGGATCGATTTGAAAATTTTTACGGCACTTGTTTCAGGAGGCAGCGAGAGCAACATCTGAACACGTCAATTATGCCCTGCCTCACAGAACTATTTTTAAAAATACCTAAAAATATATTCGGCTTTGTTGCACAATTCACTGATTGGTCGTGCTGAACGCTCTTATGTTTTTTGTTATACGACCGCCTAAGTGATTGAGGTTCCGAGCGTTGTGAAGCGGTTAAAAGTAGCAACGTGGATGTGAACTTCGGCGATCTTCCACGTATTTGCGAAACAAAGCCGCCGCCAAGCCAAAATGGGCTCTTCAAGCATCCTGGTAGGAATGCCTGCCATGTGTGTGCAATATCGGGTTGACAGGCTCGCAACCATAATGGATTTTATAAAAAGTCTACCGTGACAGGAGCATATGTTTTCAAAAGATGGCCCATGCCATACATCCTGCGCCCCGCTCTTCATTGAGCCGCTGGTTTCTGGTCGCGTTCACGCTCATGGGCTTTCTGGGGCAACTCCTGATCCAGAGTCAGGCAATGCCGGGAGAAATGCCTCGTGCTACCATCCTGCGCCTGACAGGCATTGATATCGCTCCACATCTTTATCACACGCCACATAAGCACTCCGTCTGTGCGGATATGCCTGGCATGACAATGGACAATGTGACGCAGGCTGTGTCAGCCGACAATGAGGGCGACCACGACCACATGTCCGGGCATCCTTCTCATCACGATGGAAGCTGTCCGTTATGCCCCCTCCTGCACCTGCCAGTATTCCTGTTCACAGCTCTCGTGATCTTGCTGGCACTGGCGTTTATTCGTTGGCAACGCCACGTCAACATCGTTAACCCCCGTGCTCCACCTGTCATCACACTTGGTGTTCCTTTCTCCTGTGGCCCCCCTGTGTCTGCGGTCTTCTAGCGCCCGCAGGCCGTTTAAGCTGTCATTCATCGACCGTACGCGTTCACTTAACGCATAGTGCGTCGCTGACGTCATAAACTAATGACGAAAAAGACAATGACCGTCCTGCTGGCTGAACGATATTCTCAGCTCAGGATCAGCTTCCATGTCTTCGACACATGTTTGCGCACACACGTTCCATCGCGCGCACTTACTTTCTGCCGCCGCAATTTTTCTTATCCCGTCCTTCGCGGCGCATGCCAATGAACTGCCCGGAAAAGAGCGTGAGAGTGCCGCATCAACCAGGCAGGCGGCGATTAAAAAAACTCCGGAACAGTCATCACGAAACACGTCAAAACAACTCGGCGCTCACGTAAAAACAGGAGCAGCCGTCCCTATATCCAGCAACGCAGCTGAGCGGCTCGTTGTCACAGCCACGCGAACGCCACAGCAGATCCAGGACGTTCCCGCCTCGGTCAGCCTGATAACACGTCAGGACATCCAAATGAGGCAATCTTCCACGATTTCAGATGCCCTCAATCGCTTGCCTGATGTCGATATGGTCGGCACGGCGCGTATGGAAGGTCAGGTTCCCCAAATCCGTGGGTTTGCGGGACGCGAGATCATTTTGATGGTCGATGGCGCACGGCGTAATTGGGATTCCCAAGGGATTGAAGCGCCGCTTTATATCGATCCCGCCTTTATCCAGAGTGTAGAAGTTGTCGCCGGATCAGCGTCCACTCTTTATGGAACAGGTGGTCTCGGCGGAGTTATGTCAATTAAGACTATTGACGCAAAGTCCCTTCTGAAACCGGGTCAAGGCTTGGGCGGAGAAATTGATGGCGGCTATCAAAGCGCCAACGGAAATGGGAAGGGATCAGCAAAAATATACGGAAAATGGGGCAAGTTCGATGCGCTTCTTGCTTATTCTGGGCAAACCTTCAACTCGATACGATTAGGGGGCGGCGAGAGACTTTCACCCAATGACGGGCAAAGCCACAGCGCACTACTTAAACTTGGATATGACATCAATGACCGAATTAGAATAGATTTTGGTCAGCAATTTTATCTTGATGAAAACTATAGATCTTCAGTGCCACAAAAAGGTCCTTCCACTTACCACTGTTCTACCTGCCAAGAGCAAAATGTCCGACAGGACGAGTCAACATTGCACCTCACAACACGTAACGAGCAAGGCGAGGAAGATGGAAGGCTGACCCTTTACAGAACGAAAATGGCCTCAAAGCAGGTGCCGAACAGCATGGACTCTAATGGCGGGTCCACTGTCCTTGAGACCTATGGTTTCGACTTACAAAAATCATACTTTCGTAATTTCGGATTGTTTGGAAGACATAAATTTACTGGAGGCGTAAATTACTACCGCGATTTTTATACGTACACCACATCTGGTTCAAATACACCCAACGCACAACAGCAGGTATATGGGGTTTACGGGCAAGATGAAATAAAATTTCGCCACCATGTCACTCTTTCCCCTAGCTTGCGTTACGATAGATACAATACCTTTCCTGAACACGGGAAAGGTCTCTCAAATAGCTCAAACGGTGCTATTCTTCCAAAAATAACATTATCGTGGCAACCAACACGCGAATGGATGATATATCTCAGTTGGGGGAAAGCTTATAATGCTCCCACCCCAGCGCAAAGCGACATGGATTTGACAGGCAATCAATGGTTCGCAAATTTTGTTTCTAACAAAAATCTAAAACCCGAATCTGCCAAAACATACGAAGGCGGATTTACTTATACAAAGAGCGCACTGTTTAGCGAGCACGATCGTGCGAGCGTCCGCGCTACAGGTTTTTACGAAGACGTAACCAATCTCATTCAAGAAGTTGCTATCGGGCGTTTTAATGGAAAATATGGGAAAAACAGACCCATTTATCAATATCAGAACGTTGGACACGCCACACGTTACGGTATTGAGCTACATAGTAATTACGACATAGGAAACTGGGGGTTTGATCTGAGCTTCAGCCACATAAGAGTCACAAACGCTCGGACCGGTGCTGGGTTGTACTCGCCTCCAGATAAAGTTGCCGCTGATATGCGTTACCGTTTTCCGAACATCGGACTGACTTTAATGTACAGCCTCATGGCCGTAGACGCTCAGAACTACGATGCAACTATTATTCGTCGGCGTCCCGGCTATATGGTGCACGACATACTCGCAACCTGGGCACCTCCTCGCAAGCCTTGGCGAATTAATTTTGCTGTTACCAACTTATTCGACAAGGAATACAGTATGTATAAAATGGCTTCCACAAACGTTGATTTTCCTGAAGTAGGTCGCAGCTTTCGCTTTGATCTATCATATAGATTTTGACAATCGCCAGGAGGTTATTCTGAAATAAATCAAATTATTACACGTAATTCCATTGATTTATTTCCTGTTTTTATGTATAATTAGACGCCGCATAGAATGTCTATTGTGGTTACTGGAGGTATGAAATGGCTATTACTATAACTATACTTAAAACCAAACAAATTTCTGTACCTGTCCGGGCCGGACTGCAGTGTGGTTCGGGTGTCTGCGGTTATAACGCTTAAAACAATACAGAGACTGGCGCCTTTCCGCGCCAGTCTCGCCCTAGGAGGTATACGATGTGTAACGGTTCTATTGGCATAAATTTCACTGGCGGCCAATCTTACTCATCTATTATGTCCCTTATTGACGAGGGACATATAGATTACGTCGAACTCCTGATCGACAATTTTTTACATCTCAATCCAACAGAAATTGCAAAGAAATTTCCTTGCCCTGTCGCATTCCATATTATGCAATCCCGTTTTTTGGAGCGAGGTGAGGAAGAATTAAAGTATATATCAAGCAGAATAACGCAAATGTCTGAGGCGTTTCAGCCACTTTATATTTCCGATCATATCGCACTTTTCGAGCATAACGGAACTAATTTTTATCAACTCGCCGAAATAAATTATGCAATAGGGTCAATATATTTTGATAAAATTCGGCGATGGCAGGATATGCTTGGTCATACTCTATATTTAGAGAATTATCCTTCACTGCTCGACGGTTCTTATGAAGCTCCAACTTTCTTCGAGCATATATCAAAGAAAACTGAATGTAATGTGTTGTTTGATATATCCAATGCTGTTTGTGCCTCTAGGAATACGGGCGCAGACATAGACGACTGGAAGAATGTAATATCGAAAACGCTACACTATCATGTTGCAGGATACACTCCAGCACCAAGCGATAATAATATTTTAATTGATTCACATTCGGAGCAGATTTCATCAGAAACGGAGATCTTCATAGATCGTTATGCTGATCTGTTTTTTCGTGAAAATACTACAATTACTTACGAACGAGACGGAAATTTTGATTACGACCTTATAGTGGAAGATTTAAACAGCCTTCGCTTGAAATCGAAAAACCAGAGTGTATACAATGAACAATCATAGAAAATATTTGCGTGATATCGATGTCATAGACTTTATGTCGCGCCCAGATCAGTTTTCTTTGTTTTCTGACAACAGGCGCGCGTTGGTGCGATTAGATATTGCGTGGCGCGGTTATTGGCATGCTCTTTATGATCCATGTCCATCCCTACTGGATTTTTCTGGTGATCAAGACGGATTCAATATTTTTCGGCCCTTTATGAGGTGGGGTTCTGAGCGAAAAATTTGTTTTGGTTGGCCATTACACCTCTGGGTTATCATTTGGTTGCAAGAAAATGAGATGCTGAATAGTTCTAATTCCGAAATCATTCTATCGGAATTGGCGGGAGCTGCAGCTGCTCGGTGGGCCATATCTGATCGCACAGAAGCACTAGGCATCGCCATTTACCGCGGTATCAAACAAAACTGGACTGTCGGCTGGAAGTGCCGTGCGGTAGATCTGCAACGAGAAATTCAAGAAATTGAAATTGGTGCGGATTTAAGCCCGGAAGATGATATTCCGTCGTATTTCCTTATTTTTGATAACAAAATTTCTGTATTCCCTGGATGGAGCCGCATACTGTGAGCAATTTGACCTATGCGCCGTCAGTGTATAGAATAAATTTTTTTTTGTTATTCATTGGGATGGGTCTATTTATTTTCCCGGCCTTTTCTTCAAACGAAGCCCACGCAGCACCAAAGCTCGGGCGCCTTACTTTCCAGGCGGCATTCGGAAACCAGCCGGTAAGTTGTGCTAGAACCATAAGCCCGGTGGGGACAAGCGACAATACGGTCCGCATCAACGATCTACGCTTCTACATCCACGATGTGGCGCTGCTCACGAAGGACGGCCGTGCGGTGCTGGTCAAGCCAGGGCCGTCCGGCCTCTGGCAGCGTGACGGGATAGCGCTGATCGACCTGATCGATCGCAATATTCCATGCAGCGATACGACTCCGTCGCCGAACTCGGCTATCAGTTTTGTTTGGCCGCAAGGCCATTTCACCGGCCTGCGCTTCACCGTTGGGCTGCCTATGGCCGCCAATCACGGCGATCCTACGATTGCACAGCCACCACTGAACATGACGAGCATGTTCTGGACCTGGCAGTCAGGATATCGTTTTTTCACGCTCGACATCACGATGATTCCGAAGCCTGGCGACAAAGCGCGACCGCACGGCTTCCCTGTCCATATCGGGAGCACCGGCTGTGAGTCCGCCAGCGCGGTCGAGGCGCCGAAGGGCGCGTGCACGGCCCCGAACCTCGTCACGGTCACGCTGCCGGAGTTCGATCCGGCGCATCAGACCGTGAAGCTCGACATAAGTCGACTGCTCGCTCTGAGTAATGTCAGCACCAACCAGATTAATAGTGCGCCAGGTTGCATGTCTGGACCGGACGACAAGGATTGCGCAGGTGTGTTCCGTGAGTTCGGCCTGCCATTCGGATCAGAGACCTCTCCGCCGGCTCAGTCGGTATTTCGGGGTCGATAAGATGCGCACGTTATTTCGCAAAGTTCTCCAGATGGCCCTTCTGGGTGGGGGGGCGCTGCTTCTATCGGCCGCAACCCGGCCCACGACGTGGCATTGGGACATCCCCTCCTGGGCGCCTGCGCCAGTCGTCCCGTCCGACAATCCGATGAGGGCAGAGAAGGTCGCACTGGGGCGGCGGCTGTTTTATGACAAACGGCTATCGGAGAATGGGACGCTCGCCTGCGCGTCGTGCCATCTCCAGAAACTGGGCTTTGCCTCTGGTGTCCCGACGCATGTAGGCGCGCATGGCGAGCCGGGACTACGCACGCCGATGCCACTGGCGAACGTAGCCTATCTGCCGAGCTACACCTGGGCCAATCCACAGCTCACCACTCTGGAAAAGCAGATGCTGATCCCGATGTTCAGCGACCAACCGGTCGAGCTGGGCATGGGCGGCCAGGAAAAGGCGCTGTTTGCCCGGCTCTCGGATGATCCCTGCTATGCGCGCCTGTTCCGTGTCGCCTTCCCCGAGGCGAAGGGCGCGATCACACTCTCCACGGTCACGAAGGCGATTGCATCCTTCGAGCGCACGCTGCTGTCCTTCGACAGTCCCTACGACCACTCGCTGCATGGCGACAAGACGGCGCTGTCCCCGGCCGCGCAACGAGGCGAGGCGCTCTTCTTCGGCGAGAAGCTCGAATGTTCGCATTGCCATAATGGCCTGAATCTGACCGACAATATCCGCGCGGCTAACATGCCCTTTCCAGAAACAGGCTTTCACAATACCGGCTTGTATAACGAGGACGGCAAGGGGGCCTATCCTGCCAGTGATCACGGGCTGCGGACAGTGACAGGCAATGCCGAGGACGAGGGGAAATTCCGCACGGAAAGCCTGCGCAACGTCGCTCTGACGGGTCCCTATATGCATGATGGCTCCATCGCCACGCTGCACGACGTGCTGGCAGCACATTACTCGAAGGGAGGTCGGTCGGCGACAGGGCCACACGGAGAGAACCCGTTGCGCGACCAGTTCATAGAGCCGTTCGATATCAGCGAGGCGGAGATCGCGGACGTGATCGCCTTCCTGAACTCCCTGACGGATCAGAGCTTCCTCACCAACCCGGCGTTCTCAGATCCGGGAAAGACCTGCCCTTTGGCTCTGCCCTCAGCCTCTCCCTCTGGTAAAGGCGCACAATGATGACTTCGCGACTGGTGTACGGCTTATCGCATCTTAGCAACTCCGCCATGTCATCAGGCGTCGATATGGTATCTGGATCTGGTGTCTTCGTCTTCGATTCTTCGGGTAAAGACTATATCGACGCGGTGTCGGCACTGTTTTGCGCTACGCTCGGCTTTCATAATGAACGCCTGATCGAAGCCGCCACACGCCAGATGCGAGAGCTGCCAGTCTATCCCACCGCGCTAAACCGGACGGTCCCTGTCGTCCACGCGCTTGCGGACGCGCTCAGCGCGGCAGCGCCGATACCGGACGCTCACGTTCTTTTCGCCACAACCGGATCGGAAGCTATCGAAACTCTCATTAAAACGACTTGGTATATCAATAAACAACGAAATCCAAAACGGCATAAAATAATCACGCGTCGGGGGAGCTACCATGGATCGACGATATTTGCCACGAGACTTGGCGGGATCGAAAGCATTATCAATTCATTCGATCTGACGGGTGACGATATTCTGTATGCTGCGCAACCCCGCTGGCCACGTGACGCGTTGGCTGGAGAAACAGAAGAAGATTATGCACATCGCCTGGCGCTGGAACTGGCAGAACTGATAGATCACACGGGTGCCGAAAATATCGCGGCCTTCCTCTGCGAGCCAGTCTCGATTGCTGGCGGCATGTACCCAGCGCCGGAAGGATATTTTGAAGCAATCCGCAACGTCTTGTCGATGCGCGATATTCCTCTTTATTTCGATGAAATCGTGACGGGCTTCGGTCGAACCGGAAAGATGTGGGGAAGCCAGACCGTCAACCAGACGCCCGACTGCCTCGTCGCATCGAAGGGGCTTTCAGCGGCCTATCAACCGATTTCGGCGGTCGTCATGAATGATGATTTTCACTCCGCATTGGTGGACTGCTCGATTATGCACCATGGGTTTCATCATGGCGGCACATATCACGCACATCCTGTTGCCGCTGCCGTCGCCCTTGAAACGCTAAAAATCTATGAGGATGAAAGAATAGTAGATCATGTGCGGGATATTTCAGAACATTGGATAAAGATGATTTCGAAACTTGCGGCACACGAACTGGTCCGATCCACACGGACAATCGGATTATTAAGCGCGATTGAAGTCGGATTCCGTAGCTACAGGGAGCTTGATTTCCGAAATGATGAGAAGAGAGACATCAAACGGTCAGTTGTGAAAGCATGTATGGAACACGGCGTCCTGATAAGAATCTCACACGATAGCATAATTTTAGCACCACCTCTCATTATTTCTAAAAAAGACATTGATGAGCTTGAGCAACGCATGACGAAAGCTTTCAATACTATTCTGTTTTCAACAGCATAGCTGCGTCGAAGGTATCCTTTTCGTTGGTCAATAAGAGACTTTTTTCTCTGAAAATATTTGTCTTTCTGCTGTAATTCACACCAAGCAAGGAAAGTAAACATGACTTCTATCCGTAAAATCGTTGCCTCTATGTGTCTCGCAGGGAACTTCGTTCTGCAGATGGCGGACCCTGCCTATGCACATGCCCACCTGAACGCCGAAATACCCGCTGCGGATAGCACGGGAACGGCGCCGCAGAGCCTGACGCTAGGCTTTACTGAAGCAGTAGTTGTCAAGCTCACCGGCGTCGTTGTCACTGGCCCCAAGGGTAATGTTATAGAAACAGGAAACGTTTCCCTGTCGGATGACGGCAAGACTCTGACGATCCCGCTCAAAATTGACCTCGTGCCTGGACGATATTCCGTAACCTGGCACGCCCTTGCCGTCGATGGACACAAGACTCATGGCGTCTACGGGTTCACAGTTACTAACCGATGACACCGGATGCTTTCCTGATCCTATGTCGCGCCGCACGAGACAGCCTGGCGCTCTTTCTTACAGGTAGCCTGCTTTTTGCAGGGTGGCTGGCTCCGCGCAAACTCGGAAACGCACTCTCTGCCCGCCTGGGAAAGTTTTGGGCATGGGGGAGCGTTTTTACGACGGTAATCGTCGTTGCAACACTGCCAGCCGAAGTCTCCGAGGTCGGAGATGGATGGCAGGATGCCTTCTCGCCGACTTTAAGCAAAGCCGTGCTTGTTGACACCACCATTGGACAGGCATGGATCATTCAGGCCGTAGCTGGCGTCTGTCTTCTACTTCTAACTTGGCGTAAATGCGGCGCGGTCCTGTCGGTCATACCCGCATGCGTGCTTCTGACGGCGACAGCCTTGACAGGTCACGTGCGCATGATCGGTGTGGGCGCGATGTTCTTCCAGGCCGTGCATTTGCTTGCAGGTAGTTTCTGGTGCGGGGGCCTCATCCCCGTTGCCATGCTTGTCAGTGATACACGAAAAAAGAAGTGGGATTGCTCCATGCAAGTGGCGTTAGCACGGTACTCGGCTGCGGGGCATATCGCGGTGCTTCTGGTCCTGCTTACCGGCTCTGGACTCGGCCTGAATATCCTGGGGGGATGGCCGAAGCATGTCACTGTCTATTCTACACTACTCATTCTCAAGCTGGGATTAACGAGCGGTATGGTCTGTATCGCCTGCGTCAACCGCTATGTATACGTGAAAAATCTACGCCAGAAAAGAAACATTACGGTTAGCCTTAAATATCTTCAACGCGGAACAATAGCCGAAATTGCACTTTCTATTGCTGTTATTGCAATTGTTGCCGTTGCTGGGAGAATGGACCCGACAATCTTATCTCTGCCTACAAACTAGAGTCATGCGCGCATATCTATAGATGCGAATAAATATATCTAGGTATTAATTGTGGTATATAAGACATATATAAATATTACATTATATTTTTCATGTATACATAAATTATATTATTGTGCGTTACAACACTCACACTACAAACTGTCGAATTTTAATTTGTATGAGAGGAAAGAAATGGAATGGTAAGACACCCTCCTCTTGATCTACGGGAACTGCAATGCGTATGCGCAATTGCTCTTCAAGGAAGCATCCATGGCGCGGCACGCGCTCTAAATTCCAAACAGTCCGCAGTCAGTCGTTCACTTCGGCTACTTGAGGAGCGCGTCGGAATTCAGCTTTTCCGCAGGACATCATCTGGCACAACGCCTACGCCAGTCGGCGAAGCATTCCTCCGACAAGCTGAGGCTCTGTTGCACGACACAAATGCTCTTTATGAATATACTCGGAGATGCGCCGTAACCGGCCGTTTGAGGCCGCCTTATGATTGAGGATTGTGACTGGTAACTTACCGTCGTTAACGACGTCGTTATTGACGTCATTTGAGAGGTAAGAATGACCCAGGAA
>NZ_NKTZ01000017.1 GCF_003207855.1 Komagataeibacter rhaeticus
ACGCTCCAATGCCGTCAGTTCAATCGCAACCGCTACACGTCCCATTCGATTACCCCTGCCATCAGGATAATCATATAAACTTCTCGATCAGGACACTAGTTGTCATTCAGGATATAGTGGAACGATGAAAAAGAGCATGAAGATGCAGGACGCTTTTGATCCGTATCTTGAACGTATGGTTTCACAGTCTGAAACTTCCTCACGTCGCATCAAAGCCAAGCTCAGTGACAGTTATGCATGGTGTTTCTGCGAATTCTGCGAAAAACCTACTGAATATTCAGCAATTTTAGAGGCACCAAAGGTCGTTAAACGCCTCCAAAGAAGAAATGCCAAAGTTGTATCGCAGAGAGAGACTATATATGTCGCTGCTCAGGAAAGAGCTGATGCATTAGTCTTGCGTTATGAGCAGGCATGCGAAGGCAAATTTGGCCCCTATGAGGCTGCCCGCATGTTGATGCACTATTGCGATATTCCTGAAATGCAGGGAGGTCGATCTGTAGATGGCTTTCGAGAACAAATTGAAAGAAAAATGCTATTTGCAGAATGGGCTCGGCATGGTGAGCCCGTTTGGACCACTAGACTACTGGGGCAGACGGACGGAGATGCAAAACCCAGCAAGCTCTATTGCGAAACACATAATCCAAGACGCAGCGATGATGCCCGTCGCGCTTACCAGCGAGATAGACGCTTCATACTAGAGTATCATGATTTCATTGAGAAAATCTGGAGCCAAGTCATTAACGCCGGTTCTCACCCAACATGGGATATTGAAAGCCATGCTCACGTCAGGAGAGAAGCTCGCCGCCAACTTCAGGCCCTTAAATCGCCCACCAGCATGATCGGCGATTTTCTAACTCAAGGGACTATGAATCAGGCTGAAATAGCGCGTCACCTTGGCGTATCTCGCCAGGCAGTTTCAGCAGCTATCAGACGACGCGCCAAGAAATCAGCCGAATAACGCCAATGTCATCGCTGCCTGAGTGTCCATTCATCAATCATGTCAGCCCAGTCTTGCAGCATAGCGGTGCGCTGCTCACGATATTCAGCTTTATTGTAAACGGCTCTTACGCCTTTCTGTTCGTGGGCGAGGCACTTCTCGATCCAATCGGTATTGTAGCCGGCCTCATGCAGCAGAGTGCTTGCCGTCCTGCGCAAATCATGAGGACCAAATTTTGCGAGCGGCTTTCCTTCTTTCTGAGCGAGCTTGTAGGTCAGCGTGAGTACTTGGTTGAGCGTTGCGCTACTCATCGGCTGATCGGTGTCGTAGCGGGACGGCAATATGTAATCTGAGCCACCGGAAAACGTCTTCAGGGCGATGAAAATATCGAGCGCCTGTCGCGACAGAAATACTAAATGGGGATTACGCCGCTTCATCCGCTCTTTAGGGATCGTCCAAAGCGCCTGACTAAAACTGACCTCGCTCCACGTTGCATTGGTCAACTCGCTCTTTCGGACCATCGTCAACAAAAGCAGCTTGGCTGCGGCCCGGATCGAGGGGGTCGTGCCAATGCGCTCGATGTACTGATACATCAGGCCGATCTCTTCAGGCGTCAGAGCGCGATCCCTTGGCTCAAATTTTGCTATGCTGATCGGACGAACCAGTTCAGCCGGATTTTCGACCTTCTGCCCTCGTTCGATAGCCCACCGGTAGACCTGGAACATCACCTCTCTTGCGTGGACCGCAGTTGCCGGAGCGCCACGTTCGACGATGGCGTCAGTCAGCGCCCGCAGGTCTTCATGGGTAATTTCCACAAGCTTCTGACTGGCGAATTTAGGCTTCAGCTCACGCTCGTAGACGGATTTGCGCATGTCACGAGTTGAGTCCGCCATCTGATATCCGCGCAGCCACTTCTCGGCCCACGCTCCGAACGTCTCCACGCCCTTGATACGCGCCTTTTCGCGAGCTTTTTCCTTCGCAGGTGACTTACCTGCTGCAATCAGCTTTTTAGCCTCTCCTAATTGCTCACGGGCTTCGGCCAGAGTGATGCCTCCAACGCCGTACCGTCCGAAAGTCAAAGTCTCCTGCCTGCCGTGGATCGCGTAGTTGTAGCGAAACGAAATGCTCCCCGCCGGTGTTACTGCGACGTATAACCCATCGCGGTCATTTACCTTGTAGAGCTTATCCGCAGGCTTGAGGTTGCGCAGTTTGGTATCGGTCAGCATCGGTTCGTGGCATCCACACAACGATACCATGATCAAAAACCACCAAAATAATCAGAGAAATCTCTTTTTATTCAATTGGTTATAAACAATTGATACCATGACACCCGCAAAGTGCCTGACATGGTATCAACAAAAATCATGGCATCAGACTCAGTCAGTGCCACGCACTATGCCATAAAAAATAACTGCTTGGCGATACCGTTTGGTGCCAGACAATGCCGGGCCCAAAAACAAAAAAGCCCGCATTTCTGCGGGCTTTAAGGCACTTCCATGCCGGGTGGTGCCACCCTATGCCAGACGCGGGATCATTCCCACTCAATCGTGCCAGGCGGCTTGGAAGTAATATCATAGGTTACACGGTTCACTCCCCGCACTTCATTAACAATCCGTCCCGCCACGCGGTTAAGGAATGACATGTCAAACGGGTAGATATCCGCCGTCATGCCATCCGTGCTGGTAACGGCGCGCAGGGCGCAGGCATAATCATAGGTACGGCCATCCCCCATCACGCCCACGGTGCGCACGGGCAACAGCACGGCAAAGGCCTGCCAGATGGCATCGTACAACCCGGCCGAACGGATTTCCTCCAGGAAGATGGCATCCACGCGCCGCAGCAGGGCCAGCTTTTCACGCGTGATGGCACCGGGAATGCGGATGGCCAGCCCCGGACCGGGGAACGGATGGCGCCCGACAATGGCTTCGGGAATATCCATCTCGCGGCCCAGTTCGCGCACTTCATCCTTGAACAGTTCGCGCAGCGGCTCGACCAGCTGCATCTTCATCCGTTCCGGCAGGCCGCCCACGTTGTGGTGCGACTTGATGGTCACCGACGGGCCACCGGTAAAGCTGACGCTCTCGATCACATCGGGGTACAGCGTGCCCTGCGCCAGGAAGTCGGCCCCCCCCAGCTTGGCCGCTTCTTCCTCGAACACCTCAATGAACAGGCGGCCAATGGTCTTGCGCTTGATTTCGGGGTCGCTCACCCCTTCCAGCGCATTCAGGAACAGATCGGACGCATCACGGTGAATCAGATGGATGTTGAAGCGGTCACGGAAGGTACGGATCACCTCATCCGCCTCACCCGCGCGCAGGATGCCGGGATCGACGAAGATGCAGGTCAGCTGGTCGCCAATCGCCTGATGGATCAGCACGGCGGCAACCGATGAATCCACACCGCCCGACAGGCCGCAGATCACCCGCCCCTTGCCCACCTGCTGGCGGATGCGGGCGATTTCCATATCCCGGAAGCCCGCCATGGTCCATGTGCCCCGGCAGCCCGCCACATCATGGGTAAAGTTGCGCAGCAGGGCCGCACCGTGGGGGGTATGCACCACTTCGGGGTGGAACTGCATGCCGTACAGCCGGCGGCCTTCATCGGCGATGATCGCGTACGGCGCGCCTTCGCTTACGGCCACGGCCTGGAAACCCGGCGGCAGTTTTGTCACGCGGTCGCCATGGCTCATCCAGACCTGTTCGCGCCCGCCGCGTGCCCATGTGCCACGGAACAGGGCACAGTCCTTGACGATATCGATATGCGCGCGACCGAATTCGCGGTGTTCGGACGATTCAACCGCCCCGCCAAGCTGGCGGCACATGGCCTGCTGGCCGTAACAGATGCCCAGTACCGGCACATTCAGCGCAAAGACCACATCGGGGATGGTGGGGGCATTCGCATCCAGCACGCTGGCCGGGCTGCCGGACAGGATGATCCCCTTCGGCGCGAAGGCACGGATTCTTTCCGCGCTGGCGGAATACGGCCAGATTTCGCAATACACCCCGCTTTCGCGCACGCGGCGGGCAATCAGCTGCGTGACCTGGCTGCCAAAATCGAGGATCAGGATCCGATCCTCGTGCAGGGCTTCATCAAGGGCTGCCGGGGGGGCGGTCTTCACGGTATCGGTCATCATGTGTCTTTCGGTCGCGGCATTATCGATAGGCTAGGCTTCCAGCATGATCTGGCAACAGAGTGCAAGGGCGGGATAGTCTTTCGTGCCCGGATAGCACAATATACGGCATCACGGCAGGCCGCCCCGTGCCCCTGCCCACATAAAACCGGACCCCGGGATTGTTCCATGACGACGCGCCATTCCGCGCTGCCTGCGCCTGCCTTCCTTGCCCTGCTTGCCTGCCTGTGCGCCCTGCCGTTTCCGGCCATGGCCGAAAGCCCGCTGGGACTATGGACCGGCCGGCTTGTTGCCGACCGGGGCAGCTGTGATGATGAAACCCGCGACACCTCCACATTCCAGATCGAGACCAGGCACATCACCTTCACCCCTGCCGACGGCTCGATCCTGCTGACCGGCGTGCCGGAAAAGGGCTATGCCCACTACCATGCCGAAGCGCTGATCCAGCAGCCCTCCGGCGCGCCCTTTCCCATGGTGTTCGAAGCCCACCCGGAAGGCAGGACCATAGTCGGCACGTACGGCACCCCGCGCTGCCGTGCCCATATCGTGCTGAAACGCTAGGCCGCCCCCCGCGTGGACAAGGCGTTCACGCAATCGGGAACAGGCCGGTCTGACATTGGCATGGATGCGCGGGCCTGATCCTCTATATTCCCTGTATGTCTGACAGAACGACACTTGCCGGGGCGGTCCTGTCCATTGTGGTGCGCGACGGACGCATGCTGCTGGTGCGCAGGCGCAATCCGCCCGATCAGGGGCTGTGGGGCTTTCCTGGCGGCCGCATCGAACATGGTGAAAGCTATCTGGCCGCGGCCGTGCGCGAACTGCGGGAGGAAACCGGCTTTGAAACCCACGCCGAAGGCACGCTGACCGCCTTTGACCTGATTGACCGCGATGGGCATGGACAGATCCGCTTCCACTACCTGATTGTCGCGGTGAAATGCCACGATAACGGCTGGACCGCCATACGGGCAGGCGATGATGCCTGCGATGTGGGCTGGTTTGACATGACCCAGGTCCATGCCAATCCGGCGGCCTTCAGCCCCGGCCTGCCCGAACTGGGGGCGCTGGCCCTTTCCCCGCGCGGGATTGCCCCGTGGCCCGTCGCGCAGCAGACCCGCATGCCTGAAAACACCATCACCGCACAGCGGCCCGAAAGCATCCTGTCATGACCCAGATTTCCGCCCTGATTGTCGAGGACGAGGCCACGATAGCCGAACTGGTGGCAACCATGCTGGAAACCCAGGGCATTGCCGCCACCATCAGCCCCAGCGTGGCGGATGCCATGCACCGCATCGAAACCACTGCCTACACGCTTGCGCTGGTTGACCTGACCCTGCCCGATGGGGAACCCGATGCCTTCATCCAGGCGGCGCGCGCACGGGGCAGTCAGGTCATTGCCATGAGCGGCGACCCGGACCGGCTGGCAAGTTACGCCCCCCTGCCCCTGCTGGAAAAACCCTTCCGCATGAAAGCCCTGCTGGAACAGGTGCGTCAGGCGGTGCCTGTGCCGAACTGAGAACCGTTTTCAAATAATAAAAGTTTTTGGGTGCCTTTTTTTCAAAAAGGGGCTCATCCTTCGAAGCTTTTTGAAAAAAGCTTCACCAAAAACTTTCTTACGATTACGGGGGAACCGGCAACCGAGCGATGGACTGCACGCGGGCGGCAGGCAGGTCTTCGCGCATGTGTACCCGGTAAAGGCCGACCGGTTCCGCCACCCGGCCATGGCGGCCCCGCATCACCACGCCCAGGGGCTGCACAAGGGTAAAGTCCGCCCGCTCGAATTCACGGCGCGGGTTGCACACCATCACCCCATCCCCCGCCACACCATGGGGCAGGCTGAACAGCGCCCAGCGTGGTTCCATGCCCACCACCACCCGGCCGGGCATGACACTGGCCAGTTCCGCCGCCGTGCCGTAATCACATGCCGCGATGAATTCTCCCGGACGGGCTACGTCATTGATCCGGGCGGCCAGATCCCGCCATCCCGCCATCTGCCGCAGCGCCACATCCGTATGGGCGGATAACGGGAGCAGCGCGAACAGGGCCTGCGCATACACCATGGCCCCCATCGCCATGCCACCACCCACGGCCCAGCGCCCCCACCGCCAGCCCAGCACCGCCGTGCCCACGGCCAGCAGGGGATAGATGACCAGTGGCCAGTTGGCCTGCACCCGGTCCCCCAGCGCATGCTGCACGAACACGCAGGCGGGCACGCAGGTCATGCAGGCCAGCAGGGCCGCGCCCGGATCATTGCGGGCACGGCGCAGCAGGCACACAAGCCCCCACACAAAAAAAACGGCAATGCCCGGGGTCATCAGCCCCAGTTGCCCCACCGTCAGTTCCGTCAGGTACTGGAACGCGCGCGCGGGATGCCAGTCCGCTGTCCGGCCACCCTGCCGGGCAAAGCTGGCCCAGTCATGCCGTGCGTTCCACCACACCACCGGCGCTACGACCAGCGCCACCAGCCCCAGCGCGCCCGCCACGCCGGCCGCCTGCCCGCGCACCCATGCCCACCGGCCCCATAGCGCCTGCAGGCCCAGCCACAGCCCGATTCCCGCCACAGGCAGGATGGCGGTGTATTTGCTGTCAAAGGCCAGTCCCGCGGCCAGACCGGCCAGTCCCCACCACCATGTCCCTGCCCCCGCCACGATGCGCCCCATGCACCACAGCAGCATGGCCACGAAAAACAGCACCGGCATGTCCGGTGTTATGACAACTGACTGAATTGCCAGCGCCAGAGTCGCCTGCAGCAGCAAGGCCGCCCGCCAGCCCCGTTCCCGTCCGCCATCGGGCACAAGGTCACGCACCGCACGGATTATGAAAAAGGACAGGCCACACCCGGCCAGCACCCCCACCAGCCGCGCGCCAAGCGGGCTGTCACCCGCCAGCAGCAGGCCCAGCCGAAGCCACACGGCCACCATGGGCGGATGGTCCAGGTAGCTGGCGGCCGGGGCCAGCGCCCAGACACGGTAATAGGCTTCATCGGGCGAGAGTGGCAGCCACCCCGCCACAGCCAGCCGCACACAGGCCAGCAGTCCAAGCGGATACAGCCACCGGCGCGGGCTGTATCCGGCACTCACACAGGCACGCCGGGGCGGTTGAGACTGGTGCGGATGGTCTGCAGCGTCTGCACGCGCACCACATGCGGGGCTTCCGTCAGCTGGCGGGTCAGCAGGTTCTCATGGGTTGCGTCGCGCGCCACCAGCCGGACCAGGAAATCGCCCCCGCCCCGGATCATATGGCATTCACGCACCTCCGGCCAGGCCGAGACCTGGGTCTCGAAGGCGGAGAGCACGGTCTCCTTCTGGCTGTCCAGCCCGATCAGGGCAAACAGCGTGATCGACCAGCCCAGCCGCGCCCCATCCGTATCGGCGTGGTAGCCACGGATCACATGGTCTTCCTCCAGCCGGCGCATGCGGCGCAGGCAGGGCGGGGCCGAAATACCCACGCGCCGGGCCAGCTCCACGTTCGTCATGCGTCCGTCCAGCTGAAGCTCGGCCACAATCCGACGGTCAATCGCATCAAGATCAGCCATCCGTTCCGCCATACGTGTTCCATCTCTCGATAAAGGCGCGAAACGGGTCTTTCCGCGCCACAATAATCCAGCCCTACCTACTCCAACCCTTGCACGGACGCCAGTGGACGACCATACCAAAGGAAATTCCGACCATAGGGTTTTTAGGATCTCATGCCCCAGACCTGTTCTACCGACCTGCTTGTCATCGGTGCCGGCCCCGCAGGCTACACCGCCGCCATCTATGCCGCGCGCGCCAACCTCTCGCCCGTGCTCGTGGCCGGACTCCAGCCCGGCGGCCAGCTCATGATCACGACCGATGTCGAGAACTACCCCGGCTTTGGCAAGGGCATCCAGGGGCCGGACCTGATGATGCAGATGGCCGAACAGGCGGGCAATGTCGGCACGCGGCTGATGGATGACATAATCGTGTCCTGTGATTTCAGCCGCAGGGACGGCACGGGCCGCTTTTACGCCACCGGCGATTCCGGCATGCTGTACGAAGCACGCAGCGTGGTGATCGCTACCGGCGCGCAGGCAAAATGGCTGGGCGTTCCGGGGGAGAAGGAATTCCAGGGTTCCGGCGTTTCGGCCTGCGCCACATGCGATGGCTTTTTCTATCGTGGCAAGCATGTCGCCGTGATTGGCGGCGGCAACACGGCGGTGGAGGAAGCGCTCTACCTGACCCATCACGCCAGCCACGTCACCCTGATCCACCGCCGTGACAGCCTGCGGGCGGAAAAGATCCTGCAGGACCGGCTGCACGCCAATCCCAAGGTTTCCGTCATATGGAACAGCGCGGTAGAGCGCATAACCGGCAGTGGCACGCCCCCGGTCGTAACCGGGCTGGAACTGCGCGACACGAAAACGGGCGCAACCCGTGATATCGCCGTGGATGGCGTGTTCGTTGCCATCGGACATGCCCCCACCACCACAATTTTCCGTGATGTGGTGGAGATCGATACAGACGGTTACATCATTACGGCACCGGGTAGCACGCGCACCTCGGTGCCAGGCGTCTTTGCCGCGGGAGACGTGCAGGACAAGATATTCCGCCAGGCGGTAACCGCAGCCGGGACGGGCTGCATGGCGGCGCTGGAGGCCGAGCGTTTTCTTGCCGCAGCGCCGTAATGGACCAGTAAGAGTCCTTGACCTGCACCGTTATTTCCTTCACCACAACGAATAGTGTCATAACATCTGGCGCGCCCTTATTTAGATAGCAAAGCGGAGTCAACGCGTGGACTGGGATAAACTCCGGATATTTCATGCTGTAGCCGAGGCTGGGTCCTTCACCCATGCCGGCGACGTGCTTAACCTGAGCCAGTCTGCGGTATCGCGGCAGATTTCAGCCCTGGAAGAGGCACTGCAGGTTCCCCTCTTCCACCGGCATGCCTGGGGGCTGATCCTGACCGAACAGGGGGAGACACTGAACCAGACGGTTCGGGAAGTCTTCTCCAAGCTGGCCATGACCCAGTCCCTGCTGACGGAAAGCAAGGAAAAGGCGGCCGGACGGCTACGGGTTACCACAACAACCGGCTTTGGCACCTGCTGGCTCACGCCACGGCTGCACCGGTTCATGGAAACCAATCCAGACATTTCGATCACCCTGATCCTGGAAGATAACGACCTGGATCTGGGCATGCGGGAGGCGGACGTGGCCGTGCGCATGCATCCGCCCCGCCAGCCGGACCTGATCCAGCGCCACCTGGCCGATTTCCCGCTGCCGATCTATGCCTCGCAGTCGTATCTGAATGATTACGGCACCCCCCGCACGCTTGAGGAACTGAACGCCCACAAGCTGGTGCTGTTCGGCGGCTATCACCCGCCGGTGCCGCATATCAACTGGCTGGCGGAAACCGGCGTGCCGTCGGATGAGCGGCGTCAGGCGCGGCTGGAAGTCAACAGCCTGGCGGCCATGGCGGGGGCAATCGCGGCCGGGATCGGGATCGGGTCGATTCCGCTTTACGCGGCGTCACAGTATCCCAACCTGGTCAAGATCCTGCCCGAAGTGCCGCTGCCCACGGTGGATGCCTATTTCGTCTATCCCGAAGAACTGCGCACGTCCAAGCGCGTGGCTGTCTTCCGCGACTTCCTGCTGGCGGAAATCAACGCCCGCCACTAGGCCCCGCCCGGCCCGCCCCGCGTCCGGTTCCGGCCGTGGCGGCCGGCGCGGCCCACATCCTGGCCCTGATTGAACCGGGATAATGCATGGCGGGCCATGCGTGGCAGGCGGATGGTTATTCCTTCGTGCCATGGGCGCGATTGACGCGCTCACGCAGTTCCTTGCCTGCCTTGAAGAACGGTACGACCTTTTCATCAACCGAGACGGTCTCCCCCGTGCGGGGGTTGCGCCCGGTGCGCGCATCGCGCTTCTTGACGGTAAACGCGCCAAAGCCCCGCAGTTCCACCCGGTCCCCCCGCATCAGGGCATTGCTGACTTCAGCAAAAATGACCTGGACAATACGTTCCACTTCCCGGACCGGAAGATGGGGACGGGCAGCGGCAAGTTCAGCAATCAGTTCCGACCTGGTCATCCTGTTCCCCTGTTTAAACAAGAAATTAAAGTTTCCAGATCGCAACGGCTCCGTCAAGCGCACTGCTTCCCTTCAGCACGAATTCCGCACCCGGCACAACGGAGAGAATGCCCGAGAGCAGACGCTGCCACCGGGTACGCGTGGCGGCGGGGCCGATATCGGTCACCTTCGCATCATCGGGCAGAATCGCCTTCTTGACCAACCATTTACGCGCGTCGTCCATATTGCCGATCTCATCCACCAGGCCAAGCGGCAGGGCCTGCTGGCCGGTAAAGGGACGGCCATCGGCCAGTTCCCGCACGCGCCCGGCGGGCATGTGGCGGTCCTGTGCAACGACAGTGACGAAAAAATCGTACAGATCGGACACAACCCCCTGCAGCATCGCGCGCCCTTCGGGGGATAGGGGCTTCACGACGGAAGGCTGTCCCTTCATCGGGCCGGAGACAAGCTGGTCCACCCGCACCCCCACCCGGTCCAGCAGGGGGGAGACATCGGGCGATTCCAGAATCACCCCGATGGAGCCGGTCAGGGTCGAGCGATTGGCAAAGATGCGGCTGGCCGGCGTTGACACCATGTACCCCGCCGAGGCCGCGACACTGCCCATGGACACGACCACCGGCTTGCGCCGCGCAAAGGCGGCAACGGCATCATGCAGCACCTCGCCCCCCGTTACGGCGCCGCCGGGGCTGTTCACTTCCAGCAGCAGCCCCCGGACCGCCGCGTCATCGCGCGCCCGGTTCAGGGCCTCGACATTCTCGTGCTCATCGGCGCCAATGACCCCCTGCACCTTCAGATGCACCAGATGCGGCGCCTGATGGCCCGTCCACCCACCCCCGGACGCACGCCCGAAGGCCACGATGCAGGCAAGGACAAAAAAAGCCACGGCCCCACCCCGCCATAACAGCAGGCGGCGGTGGAGCGACGTGGCGCGCAGGCATATGTCTGGGTCAGTATCCATGGGGGTGCAATATCATGGATACCGTAAACACCGAAGGCAGGATTCAGGGCATGCGGGCCATCAGGCCTTGCGGCGGCGGCCCGGCCGGGCGGGCGCATCCCCCCCGCTGGCGGTCATGCCGGCAGACGCGGCGGTGATCTTGCGGCCCAGCCCGATCTCACGCGCAAGGCTGGAGCGGCGTTCGGCGTAATTGGGGGCGACCATAGGATATTCCGCGGGCAGGCCCCAGCGCTCACGGTACTGTTCCGGCGTCATGCCATAGGCGCTCTGCAGGTGGCGCTTGAGCATCTTGAGCTTTTTGCCATCTTCCAGGCAGACAATGTAGTCAGGAAACACCGAACGCTTGATGGGCACGGCAGGCTGGAGCTTCTCGGGTTCCTCGACCGGGCGGCTGACATTGGCCAGCGCCTGGTACACCTGCCGTATCAGGTCAGGCAGCACATCCGCCGCGACACTGTTGTTGGAAACATGCGCCGACACGATCTGTGTCGTGAGTTCCAGACATGAAAAATCCTGCTCGGTATCAGACATAACGTATTCCGTGTCTCCATATCAACCAATAGCCGTGATATATTCACGAACCATCAAGGCAGGTTCATATACCAGCACATCAATATTTACAACATCAATCGCGGAACATTTTCCTATTGGCGCGATACAATATTTAACTATTTCTTTTCGCAGAATAGTATTAAATAATACCCGTTAGTCAAAATGTATTGTTTTGTATGAAATTGATACAAAACTTCTTAATTCCGCCACACATCCCCTGACCCGGCTCAGGAATCCAGCCCGATGCGGGCAAAGCAGGCGGCGTCCACCTCGCGCTCGGGCGGGGGCGGGGTTTTCTGGCCGCGCAGCAGGCCGCCCAGGTTTTCCATGTCAAAATCCGGGTCACAGACGGCGCAGATCAGGCGCAGGCGCATCTCCTCCATTCCGTCCCTGATGCTGTATATGACCTGTCGGGCCTCCTTGCGTGTTACAACAATTTCCGCACGCCGGAGTTCCGCAAGCTGCTGACTCAATGTGGGCTGGCCTATTCCGGTGCGGGCCTCGATCTCACCCACGCTCTTTTCACCATCAAGCAGGCAGGCCAGCACCATCAGGCGCTGCGGCTGTGCCAGCAGGCGCAGCCGCTGCACAAGGCCTTCCGCGTTTTCACGCGTTCTGGGCAGGTTGGGCATTGACTCAATTCCCCTCAAACATATCGCCCCATCGTACCATAACGCCCTGCCAACCACCATTGATGGCCGACAGCACACGCATCACGATGCAGGGGCTTGCCAAAACATATACATAATATAATAAATAATTAAATAATCATATGCCATACCCATATCGGGAACCACGCCATGACACGCCCCCTGCCCGCCACCCCAATGCCGCCCCGGCGCGCCCGGTGCCGGCGTGCCTGACCTGATCCAGGGGCTGCTGGGCCTGTGCAGCGGGGGCGTGATCGGCTTCACGCTGGGGCTGGTGGGCGGCGGCGGGTCCATCCTGGCGGTGCCGCTGCTGCTGTATGTGGTGGGCATGCCCGACCCGCACCGGGCCATTGGCACCAGCGCGCTGGCCGTGACCATCAATGCCCTGTCCAACCTGGCCCAGCACGCGCGCACGGGCAACGTGCGGTGGAAATGCGCCACCGTGTTTGCCGGCGCGGGCGTGATCGGCGCGCTGGGGGGCGCCAGTTGCGGCAAGATCATCAACGGGCAGCGGCTCCTGTTCCTGTTTGCCCTGGTCATGCTGGGGGTGGGGGCGCTCATGCTGCGTGGCTGCCGCATGCCGGCGCAGGCGGCGGCCAGACCGGAACGCGACAGCCCGCTGCCGGTGCTGGGCTACGGCATCGCGACCGGATTCTGTTCCGGGTTCTTCGGCATTGGCGGCGGCTTCCTGATCGTGCCGGCCCTGCTGGCGGCCACCGGCATGCCCATGCTCAATGCCATCGGCACCTCGCTCGTGGCCGTATGCGCCTTCGGGCTGACAACCTCGGCCAGCTACGCCATGGCGGGCATGGTGGACCTGCCCATGGTGGGCATCCTGGTGGCGGGCGGCGTGGCGGGGGGCATGGGGGGCACCCTGCTGGCGCGTCGGCTGGGCAGCCGGCCGCAGCACCTGCGCCTGATCTTTGCGTGCCTGATCTTCCTTGTGGCATTGTACATGATGTGGCGCAGCGCCCGCGCGCTGGGCCTTGCCTGATCCCCGCCCGTTGCCCCGCGCCCATGACCGGACCTCCGCCGCCATGCAGCAGACCACCGTAACGCTTGCCCACCCGCTTGATTTCGCGACATGGCGCGCCATGACCCGCGCGCTTGTGGCCCGGCATGTCCCGCCCGCCGCCATTACCTGGCAGGTCGCCCCTGACGGAACGCAGGCATCCCCGCCACCGGCCCCATCGGACGCGCCGGGCTTTTCCATCCCGCGGGAGACCATGCGCCTGGCCGCCGCCACGATCCAGTCCACTCTGGCCGACCGCTTTGCGCTGGCCTATGGCCTGATCTACGCCCATGTCACCGCCACCACGCCCGACCCTGCGGACCTTGAACGTATCGAGGCGGCGGCGGCAGCGGTGCGCGCGGAAACCGAAGAACTGCGCCGCAACCTGCTGGCCCTGATGCAGCCGGGCGCGACACGCGAGGCAACCTTCCCCGCCCGGACCCATGCGCCCGAAAGCAATGCGCGCTTCATCACCCTCCAGCTCTCGCTGGCGCCCTGGCGGCTTTCCCTGCCGGGGCGCATGCTGCACTGGACGGGCGAGACGCTGCTGTATGGTCCGGCCGCCCCCCTGCGCCCGCTGGCGCTGAACACCCTGCCCCCGCCCGCCCTGCCGCTGGTGACGGATCTGGACATCGGCCAGATCACCAGCCTGCGCGCGGCCTATCTGGCCGCCCGGACCTGCCTGATCTGCCCCATGGCCCGCCATGCGACCCAGACGGTGTTTGGCGAGGGCGAACCCACCGCGCGCATGATGTTCGTGGGCGAACAGCCCGGTGACCGCGAGGACCAGGCCGGCCGCCCCTTCGTCGGCCCGGCGGGGCAGCTGTTCGACCGCGCGCTGGCGGAAGCCGGCATCGACCGCGCGGATGCGTATGTGACCAATACCGTCAAGCACTTCAAGTTCATCCGCCGCGGCACCCGCCGCATCCATGAAAAGGCGGGGCGGGAGGAGATAGCGGCCTGCGCGCCATGGCTTGCGGCCGAGCGGCGCATCATCCGCCCGCGCGTACTGGTCATGCTGGGCGCCACGGCGGCATCCGCCCTGCTGGGCCGCAGCGTTACAATTGGCCACGAGCGTTCCCGCCCCATCCCGATGGAGGACGACGGCAGCACGGGGGTCGTGACCGTACACCCTTCCTACCTGCTGCGCCTGCCCGACGCGGATGCGCGGACGCGCGAATATGACCGCTTCGTAGCCGACCTGCGGCTGGCGGCGTCGCACCTGCCCCCGGCCACCCCCTGACCCGCCACGAGGAAAGCCGATGCCAGATATGCATGCGTGGCACCATTACGTGATGGCAAGATGCGTTATGGATAACGCGCCCCTTGTCGCCGGAAGCCGCATATCGTGCCTGCTGACCTGAATCTTCTGCCCTCCTTCCTGACCCGCCTGTTCAGTGGAAAGCATTTTCCCACCATCCGCGCGCCCGGCTACGCGCGGATGAGCGGGCTGAAATGGCTTTACGCCCCCACGCCTGAAGCCCTGGCCTTTGCCGTGCGGACCACGGTTGCGGCACTGATGGCACTGACCATCGCCATGTGGATGGAACTGGACGACCCGCCATGGGCGGCCATGACCGTGTGGATCGTGGCACAGGGTTCACGCGGGGAAAGCCTGTCCAAGGCGCGGTGGCGGCTGGTGGGCACGGCGGTGGGGGCGATCAGCGCCGTCATCCTGGTCTGCTCCTTCCCGCAGGCGCCGTGGCTGTTCTTCCCGGCCATCAGCCTGTGGATCGGGCTGTGCTGCATGTGCGCAACCCTGGTGCGCAACTTCCGGTCCTATGCGCTGGTGCTGTCGGGCTATACCTGCGCCATCATCGCGCTGGCCGCCACGCGCGACCCGGACAACATCTTCATGATCACCATGTCGCGCACGACCTATATCGTGCTGGGCATCACCTGCGAGACGCTGGTGGCGGTGCTGTTCGCGCATAATCTGGCCGCAAGCGCCCGGCGCAACATGCGCCAGAAGATCCAGATGGCCCTGAGCAGCGCCACCGACGCCGTGGCCAACCTGCTGGCGGGGGATGAAGCGGCCTTCATCCGCTCGCGCGCGCTGTTCGGCACGATCCTGACCATCAATGACCAGATCGAGTTCAGTGAAGTCGAGATGGGTCCCCACGGGCATGAGGGCGACCACGCGCGCGCAGCCCTTGCGGCCGTGTCCGTCCTGCTGTCACGCGGGCTGGGCATGATGGCGCGCATCAAGGCGCTGGAAACCAGCAACGAACAGTTTACCGAGACCTCGCTGCTGACCCGCACCTTCCTGCTGGGCGTATCCACCCGGCTGGAGAACGATGCCGAGATCCCGCATATCCAGCAGGACCTGCAGGACCTGCGCGGCGTGTGCCGCCAGCGTATCATCGACGCGCTGACGCAGGAAATCAGCAGTGGCGCCACCACGGAAACGGCCGAGGTGGACGACCTGCTCAACTGCCGCATCCTGCATAACGCGCTGGATGAACTGCTGGGCGAACTGGAACAGGCGATCCAGGAATTCGACGCCAGCCAGCACGAGATCCGGGGCGACCACTTCCATTTCCGCATCGAAGCGCATCGTGACTTCAAGGAAGCGGCCTATAACGGCATCCGCGCCGCCGTGGCCATCGGCACCTCGGCCCTGATATGGGAGGTCACGGCCTGGGCCAACGGCATCGGCTTCATCACCATGGTCGCGGTCACATGCGGGCTGTTCGCCACGCGTGAGAATCCGGTGGTGGGCACCATGAGCTTCCTGCGCGGGGCATGCTGGTCGGTACTGGTGTCGGGCTTCCTGGTACTGCTGTTCCTGCCGCGACCGGCGGAATTCGAAATGCTTGCAGCCGTCCTTGCCCTGCCCATGATCGCGGGCGGCCTTGCCGCGCGCAATCCGGCAACGGCGGGGGCGGCGGCGTCCTATTCCCTGTTCCTGCCCAATCTGGTGGGGCCGGGCAACCAGAGCCGCCTGAACGAGATCGCGTATTTCAACGCCTCCTTCGCGCTCCTGTGCAGCATCGGCTTCGCGGTGCTGATCTTCCGCGCGGTGCTGCCGTTTGACAATGACGAGGAACGCTGGCGCATGCGCAACCGCACGCTGCATGACCTGCGCCACCTGGCTTCCGCCCAGCCCATGCCGCGCACCCAGTCGTGGATCGGGCGCAATACCGACCGTTTCTCGCGCCTGATCCGCCATGCCGGTCCCACGCCCACGCCCACCATCGAGGCCTATCTGCAGGGCACGCTTTCGGCCATGACCATCGGGCTGAACATCATCCGCCTGCGCGTGGTGCTGGAACGCGGGCAGCTACCCCCCGCCGCCCACCGCGCCATCGAGCTGTTCCTGACCCGCATGTCGCAGTTCAGCGGCCGCTACGGCCGCTTTGGCCGCACGGCGCGGGTGGCGCGCGGGGCCACCCGCAGCCTGCGCAGGCTGGAAGCGGCGGAAGCCAACATCACCTCGCGCATCGAGATGACGCGCGCCATTGCCTATCTGCTGGTCATTTCCTATGAACTGGGGGCCAACGCAGCCTTCCTTGATGCCTCCCAGCCCTATCGTGCAAGCGACGTGTCATGAACGTGGCCTGACACGCGGCGGACCCGGAAACGGAGCCAGACATGACCCCTTCCCCCCTTCCCGCCGATGCCGCCCTGCGCGGCCATGTCATTACCTTTTGCGGCAATCCCTTCCTCATGCCGCCCGATGCGGCGCTGGTTGATGAACCAGATGGTCTGGTCATCATAAAGGCGGGGCGCATCACCCATGTCGGCCCGTATGACCGGACGGTGGCCCACCTGCCGCCGGATCTGGCGGTGACGGATTACCGCGGCTGCCTGATCTCGGCAGGGTTTGTGGATACCCATGTCCATTACCCGCAGCTGCCCATGATCGCAGCTTACGGCGAACAGCTGCTGGAATGGCTGGAACGCTACACCTTCCCTACCGAACGCCGCTTTGCCGATGAAGCCTATGCCGCCACCATCGCCCGGCAGTTCCTGTCCACGCTGCTGCGCTGCGGCACCACTACGGCTGCGGTGTACTGCACCGTCCACCCGCAATCGGTCGATGCGTTCTTCAGCGAATCCACCCGCCTTGGCACGCTGATGGTCGCGGGCAAGGTGCTGATGGACCGCAACGCCCCCGATTACCTGCGCGACACGGCCCAGCAGGGTTACGATGAGTCGCTGGCGCTGATCGAACGCTGGCATGGAAAAAACCGCCAGCATTACGCCGTCACCCCACGCTTCGCCCCCACCAGCACCCCCGCGCAGCTTGAAGCGGCGGGCAGCCTGCTGGCGCGTGACGCGACGCTGTTCATGCAGACCCATCTGGCCGAAAACCGGGCGGAAGTGGCCTGGGTGGCCGAACTGTTCCCCGACAGCCGCTCCTATCTGGATGTCTATGACCGCGCGGGACTGGTGCGCCCGCGCAGCGTGATGGGACACGCCATCCATATTGATGAACACGACATGCGGCGCTGCCACGCCACCGGCTGCGCGCTGGCGCACTGTCCCACCTCGAACCTGTTCCTGGGCAGTGGCGCGTTCCGGCTGTTCGACGCCCTGGCCCCCGCGCGGCCGGTGCGCACGGGCCTGGGCACGGATGTGGGGGCCGGCACCAGCCTGTCGCACCTGCAGTCCATGAACGAAGCCTACAAGATCGCACAGATGACCGGCCACACGCTGCACCCCGTACAGGCTTTCTGGCTGGCCACGGCAGGCGGCGCGCACGCCCTGCACCTGGATGGACAGATCGGCACGGTGGCCCCCGGCATGGATGCGGACCTGTGCATCCTGGACCCTGCGGCCACGCCCCTGCAGGCGCTGCGTACGCAGATGTGCGACAGCACGGCGGACCTGATGTTCACACTCATGATGCTGGGCGATGACCGCAGCATCCGCGCCACCTATGTGGGCGGGCGCCTGGCACATGACCGCGACAGGGCCGGGGCGTAAGGCGGAAACCATACGCCATGCCGTGACCACCCGGGCAATCATGTCCAGCGCATGATTGCGACGGCAGGCTAATGACCTGAATTGGGGAAATACACACGCGGTGCAGTGGCGGAGAGGGTGGGATTCGAACCCACGGTACGCTTGCACGCACAACGGTTTTCGAGACCGCCCCGTTCGACCGCTCCGGCACCTCTCCATCTGCACGCGGTGATGCAGCGGCTTATAGGGGCGTGCGCGGACGGGCGCAAGGGGTCTTTTTGCCGCTGGCCGCACCCCATAAAAAACATTGACCTGCGCCCCCCCAGCCAGTAAAAGCCCGCACTCACCCCGCGCGGACGGGGCGCCGCTGCAATTGCGGCCAATATAAAAAAGCGACTGGGCCGTGTCGCCTGCACCACCCACGGTGCCGCACACGCCAAGAGATCGGAAAGACAGATAGAGACATGTTTGCAGTTATCCGTACCGGCGGTAAGCAGTACCGCGTTGCCAAGGACGCCGTCCTGAAGATTGAAAAGCTGGAAGGCGAAGCCGGCGCCACGATCACCTTCGACCAGGTCCTGGCCGTTGGCGGCGAAGGCGGCACGACCATCGGCGCCCCCACCGTAAAGGGTGCCACCGTCACGGCCACCGTCATCGCGCAGGACCGTCTGGCGAAGGTCATCATCTTCAAGAAGCGCCGCCGGCAGAACAGCCGCCGCAAGAATGGCCACCGCCAGCCGGTGACCGTGGTGCGCATCTCCGCGATCAACGCCGCCTGATCCCCGCCCGGCCACAGGCCGGGCAGGTTCGATCAGAGATTTCAGTTTTAAGGAGTTCAGGCAATGGCACAAAAAAAGGCAGGCGGTTCGTCCCGTAACGGGCGCGATAGCGCCGGGCGCCGTCTTGGCGTCAAGAAGTTTGGTGGCGAAAGCGTCATCGCAGGCAACATCATCGTCCGCCAGCGCGGCACGAAGATGAAGCCCGGTGTGAACGTTGGCGTTGGCCGCGACCACACCCTGTTTTCGCTGGTGGACGGACATGTGAAGTTCGAACGCCGTGCGGAAGGCCGGGTGCATGTATCCGTGCAGGCCCTGCCGCTGGCAGCGGAATAAGGCCCAACGCCTTCAACACTGCGGGATTACCCTATATTCAGGGGGGGCGGTCATTCTGGCCGCCCCCTTTTTCGTATGATGCCGGGGCGTATTCTCTGGTATCATGCACGCACACAGGGCGCGCTTGTGCCGCACCCCCCACCGGATCGCAGGCAATGAAGTTTCTTGACCAGGCCAAAATCTATGTAAAATCAGGCGATGGGGGTGACGGGGTCGTTGCCTTCCGGCGTGAGAAATATATCGAATTTGGCGGTCCGGACGGGGGCAATGGCGGCCGGGGCGGCGATATCGTGTTCGAGGCGGTCGATAACCTCAATACCCTGATCGATTTCCGCTATACCCAGCATTTCCGCGCGCGCAAGGGCGGCAATGGCGCGGGGTCCGACCGCACGGGTGCCGCGGCCCAGACGGTTGTGATCAAGGTGCCCATCGGCACCCAGATCTTCGATGAAGACCGCGAGACCATGCTGGGCGACCTGGACGTGGCGGGCAAGCGCCTGCTGCTGTGCCGGGGCGGTGATGGCGGGCGCGGCAACGCGCATTTCAAGACCAGCACCAACCGCGCCCCACGCCGGGCGGACAAGGGCTGGCCGGGGGAGGAACGCTGGGTCTGGCTGCGGCTCAAGCTGATTGCCGATGTCGGGCTGGTCGGCCTGCCCAACGCGGGCAAGTCCACCTTCCTGTCCACCGTATCGGCGGCACGGCCCAAGATCGCGGATTACCCGTTTACCACGCTGCACCCGCAGCTTGGCGTGGTCAGGCTGTCGGTTACGGAAGAATTCGTGATTGCCGACATTCCCGGCCTGATCGAAGGCGCGCATGAGGGCAGCGGGCTGGGCGACCGTTTTCTGGGCCATGTCGAACGCTGCGCGGTACTGCTGCACCTGATTGATGGCACGGCAGAGGTAGAGGAGGTGGTGGGCGCATGGCGCACCATCCGCCATGAACTGTCGGAATATGGCGGCGGACTGGCGGACAAGCCCGAAATCATCGTGCTGAACAAGATCGACGCCCTGCTGCCCGAGGAAATTGACGAACGCCGCACCGCCCTGGAACAGGCCAGCGGGCAGGATGTCATGACCATGTCCTCCGTCGCCCACATGAATGTGGATGCGGTCCTGCGCCGGTTGCAGGATTTCGTCACCCGCGACCGTGCCGAACGCGCGCAGGCCGCAGAGGCGGAGACCCCCGCGACATGACCGTCCCCCTGCCCCACCTGCGCACGGCCCGGCGGGTTGTCGTGAAGATTGGCAGCGCCCTGATCGTGGACCCCGAGCAGGCCGCGCCCCGGCAGGCCTGGCTGGACAGCGTGGCGCAGGACATAGCCGACCTGCGCGCGCAGGGAACGGAAGTGGTTGTGGTCTCATCCGGTGCAATTGCCCTGGCCCGCCACCAGCTGGGGCTGACGCGCCGCGTGCTGCGGCTGGAGGAAAAGCAGGCCGCCGCCTCCGTCGGCCAGATCCGGCTGGCGCAGGCCTGGACCGATGCGCTGTCCGGCCTGGGCCTGACGGCCGCCCAGCTTCTGCTCACCCCCGATGATACAGAAAACCGCAACCGCTACCTCAACGCCCGCGCCTCGCTCAACACGCTGCTGGCACTGGGCTGCGTTCCCATCATCAACGAGAACGACGCCATCGCCACGACCGAGATCCGCTTTGGCGACAACGACCGCCTGGCGGCCCGGGTGGCGGAAATGATCAATGCGGACCAGCTTGTGCTGCTGTCCGACATTGACGGGCTTTATACGGCCGACCCGCGCAGCAACCCCGATGCGCGGCACCTGCCGGTCGTAGCCGCCCTGACCGACAGTATCGAGGCCATGGGCGGCGCGCCGCCACCGGGCTATTCATCGGGCGGCATGCGCACGAAGCTCATGGCGGCCCGCATCGCAACCCAGGCGGGCTGCGCCATGGTGATCGCACGCGGCCAGGACCTGCACCCGCTTGGCCGCCTGCGCGATGGCGCGCGCTGCACCTGGTTCCTGCCCACGACCGATGCCCGTTCGGCACGCAAGAACTGGATCGCGGGCAGCCTGACGCCGTCAGGCCACATGGTGATTGATGACGGCGCGCTTGTGGCGCTGATGCAGGGGTCTTCCCTGCTGCCCGCGGGCGTGAGTGATGTCGCGGGGGATTTTGACCGGGGCGACCTGATTGCGGTGCTGGACCGCCATGGCCGCCGGGTGGCCTGCGGGCTGGCGGCCTATGCGGCGGAGGATGCGCGCCGGATCGCGGGGTGCCGGTCGGATGAAATCGAGTCCCGCCTGGGCTGGCAGGGCACGGATGAGGTGATTCACCGCGATGACCTGGTGCTGTTCACCCGCGCGGAATCCGCTACCGACTGAACCACTGCACTCAAGACAATAAAAGTTTCCGGGGCCGCCTTTTTCCAAAAAGGCGGCGTCCTTCCACGCTTTACGAAACCAGCTTTTCACGCATCCGGGCGGGGCGGCCAGCGCAGGGTCGGTTCCGCCCGCTGCCCGCGTTCAGGCGGCCAGACGGACGCGCGCAGCGGGCGGTGACCCGTGGGTTCTGGGGCCGCGCGCGACGCGCCACGGCTCCATTCCGACAGGCTGGGGGCTTCGTCTTCCCGCCCGGGGCGGGGCGCGGGGGCGGCAGCCGGGCGGATACCGGCGCGCGGCGGCCATTCATCGCCATCCTCACGCACCCGCACGGGGGGCGGGTCGGGCTGCCGGGGCGGTGCCACGGGGGCGGACTGCGGCGCGCGGGTGGCGCGGCGTTCATAGGCGGGAATGTCATGCCCGTCCGCATCGGGATCGGGCACGGGACGCGCGGCCGGGCGGGATGCGGGTTCCGGCTCCCACACGGGCGCGGGTTCGGGCGGCCGGGCGGCGGGGGCCGGGTCGGGATTGGCGGATGGCGCGGGTGGCGTATTCAGCCCCATCGCCATGACCCGCAGTTCGGCCTGCAGGTCATCAAGCTGGATGGCAAGGCTGTCCAGCCGCCCCTTCACGCCAAAGACCGCAAAGGGCACGAACAGCCAGACCAGCGCGAACAGGATGCCCCCCACCAGCAGCACGGCCTGTGCCCATGGCGGCATCCATTGCGGAAAAAGGGACGACAGCATGTACCTATGCACCCTGAACTGAAGTTACCCGGCGGCACGGGCCGCTGCCACCCGCGCCATCAGGGCATGACAGGGCCGTACCGTTACATGCCCAGCGCGCGGCGATAGATGTCAAGCAGGGTTTCCTGCTCTTCCACTTCCGCGGGTTCCTGCTTGCGCAGGCGGATGATCTGGCGGATCACCTTGACATCGAAACCGGCGGACTTCGCCTCGGTGAAAATATCCTTGATGTCGCCGGCCAGCGCCTTGCGTTCTTCCTCAAGGCGTTCAACGCGCTCGATAATGCTGCGCAGGCGATCGGCTGCGATACCACCGACAGCGGCAGACGTATCGTCCGCCCCGAAATTGTCAGCATTCATGGCAGATGTCTCCAGATATCGTGATTGTCCCGTTAGGCGCCCATCAGCAACATGAAGGGAATGTCACTAGGCGATGGGGTGGAACGGCGGGATTATCGCGCCGCCGCCCGATGGTCAATGCCAACTTGACAGGCCGGAGAGCCGGGCCGTAATCGAAGCGGCAGCCGGTATGCAGCTTTTGCGGCATGCCCCATCCCCATGCGTGCCACCGGCAGTCATGGCACACCGATACAGGCAGGAGGCCACCTTCCATGGCACATCTTCCCCCCGTTGAGACCTTTGACTACATCGTTTTCGGCGGAACAGGTGACCTGACCATGCGCAAGCTGCTGCCTGCGCTCTACCACCGTTACCGTGACGGCCAGATCCCTGATGATTCCCGCATCATCGGCACGGCGCGCTCCGCCCTTTCACGCGCTGACTACCAGCAGCGCGCCACGGCGGCCCTGCATGAACATGTCAAGCCCGAGGCGCTGGATGACGCAACCGTCGCCCGCTTCGTGAACATGGTCCATTACGTCAGCCTGAACGGGGCGGAGGCGGACAGCGACTGGCCCACGCTCCAGACCCTGCTGGGCAGCGTGCCGCCGGGGCGCATCCGGGTCTACTACCTGGCCACCTCCCCTGCCCTGTATGGCCAGATCTGCGAGAACCTGAGCCGCGAGGACCTGATCACGCCCCAGTCGCGCGTGGTGCTGGAAAAGCCGATCGGCACCGACCTTGCCAGCGCGGAAGCGATCAATGACAGCGTGGGCCGCCACTTCCCCGAAAACCAGATCTTCCGCATCGACCACTATCTGGGCAAGGAGACGGTGCAGAACCTGATCGCCCTGCGCTTCGCCAACCCGGTGTTCGAGCGGCTGTGGTCGTGCGATGCGATCGATTACGTACAGATCACGGCGGCCGAGACCGTGGGCGTGGAAAACCGCGGCCCCTATTACGACCGCTCCGGCGCGCTGCGCGACATGATCCAGAACCACCTGCTGCAGGTGCTCTGCCTTGTGGCCATGGACCCGCCCGTATCACTGGCGGCCGACAGCGTGCGTAATGAAAAGCTGAAGGTGCTGCACGCCCTCAAGCCGATCGAGGCGAATGACGTGGCCATCTATACCGCGCGCGGGCAGTACATGCGCGGCACCATTGGCGGGCGCACGGTCGGCAGCTACCTGGAGGACCTGGGCGAAGGTGTGACCAGCGAGACGGAAACCTTTGTCGCGCTGAAGGCCGAGATCCTGACATGGCGGTGGGGCACGGTGCCGTTCTACCTGCGTTCGGGCAAGCGCATGGCCGAGAAGTCAAGCGAGATCGTGATCCAGTTCCGTGGCGCGCCGTGGTCGATCTTCGCCAACCGGCCCGACGCCAACCGCCTGATCATCCGCATCCAGCCCGATGAGGGGATGATGCTCTCGGTCTCGACCAAGGACCCCACGCCAACCGACAGCCTGGCCCTGCGCAAGGCCGACATCAACATCGAGTTCGAGAAGGCGTTCAACATCCGCTACCCCGATGCCTACGAACGGCTGCTGCTGGACGTGGTGCGTGGTGACCCGATCCTGTTCATCCGCCGTGACGAGGTAGCCGCCGCGTGGCGCTGGATCGACCCGATCCTGCAGGGCTGGAAGGAAAACAAGGCCCCGCTGGAACCCTATGCCGCCGGCACATGGGGGCCGGAGGGGGCGCGCAACCTGCTCTCCCAGTCCGGGCACCTGTGGCATGAGGACATGAAGAACTAGCCCCATGGCCACATCATCCCCCACCCCGCCACCGCGCCTGACCCGCAGGCGCGGGCCGGTCACGCTGCGCCAGCGCATCGTGCGCCGGGTGCTCATGATCGTGCCGATGGCGGCCCTTGTTTTCGTGGTCGGCCGCATGGGCTGGCTGGACCAGGCGGCGGACAGGCTCACCTTCTCACGCACAAGCTGGTTCGATAACACCGCCCTGGTCGAACATTACCGCACCCTTGTCACCCATAACGGCATGACGGCCGTACCGGGCAACTGCCTGCTGTTCGTGCTCAACGGCAACGACCCGCCCGATGCCACGCATATCGACGTGATGGAAAAGCATTCCGGCACCTGCCCCGGTGACCGCAACACCCTGCCCAAGCTGTTCACGCTCCAGATCGACCGGATTGACCAGAAGGCGCTGACGGACTGGCAGAGCCCGGGCGTGTTCCACCCCCTGCCCCACTAGCCTTGCCGCGCGCCCGCAGCGCGGCGCGCAGCGCGCCAGCGCCATAATGGATGGCCTCCCGCCCGGCGGGCAGGACGGAATAGAAATTCAGGAACCCGTGCACGGTGCCCCGCCATGTGCGGGTCCGGGCCGGGCTGCCGGCCTGCTGCATGGCGGCGGCATAACCCGTGCCCTCGTCATGCAGCGGATCACACTGCGCAAGCCCGATGACCGCAGGCGCCAACCCCGCGAGCGAGGGGGCGCAGATGGGCGCAAGCCTTGGATCGGACAGGTCGGCGGGTGTGCGGATATACTGCTCCGCATACCATTCCATAAGCCGGGTCGAAAGCACGTAGCCATGGGCATAGGCCGCCCGCGAAGGCACGTCACGCTCCCCATAGAGGGAGGGATAATAAAGCAGCTGCATGGCCAGTTCCGGCCCGCCCCGGTCGCGCGCCATCTGCGCCAGCACGGCGGCCAGCGTGCCGCCCGCGCTGTCGCCCGCCACCGCAATCGGCCCGCCCCAGCGATGGGCCTCCCCCGCCAGCCACCGCAGGGCGGCCCAGCAGTCCTCCACCGCGACGGGAAAACGGTTTTCAGGCGCCAGGCTGTAGGCAATGGACAGCACCGCGGCACCCGACTGCCGCGCCAGCCTGCAGCATATGCCGTGATGCGAGTTCAGCCCGCAATGCACGTACCCGCCCCCGTGCATGAACAGCACCACCCCATGCACCCGGCCATAGGGCACGTATAACCGCGCGGGCAGCAGGCCCGCATGGCCCGGCACACGGCAGTCGATCACACGACGGACCTGCAGGGCCGACAGCCCCATGGGAAAACATGGGCGGTCAAGCTTGCGGCGCATGTCCTCCAGCGTATGCGGGGTTTCGTCATGGCGACGCGACGCCGCCCATTTCATGCCACCCAGCAGCAGGCGGGTCAGCAGGCCGGGGCGTGAGGGGGGCGTGGGCTGGGGCATGGGCACTCCGGCAGGAAAAAAGGGGCGCGCGGGCATGACCAGAACGCCGCCGTATCATTTATCGCTTGACGCTGCGCGCATGCACCGCCAGTTTCCGCATGCCAGACGGTCGGGCGGTCGCTGTCGGGTGGTTTGCGCCACGCGATGGAGGAAAGTCCGGGCTCCACGGAAAAACGGTGCCGGCTAACGGCCGGCGGGGGCGACCCCAGGGACAGTGCCACAGAAAACAGACCGCCCCCACGGCGGTGCCCGCAGCAATGCGGGTGGCGTTGGGGGCAAGGGTGAAACGGTGCGGTAAGAGCGCACCGCATGCATGGTAACATGGATGGCAGGGCAAACCCCACCGGGAGCAAGACCGAATAGGAACGGCGGATGGGCCGCAGGGTGCCATCAGGGGTTTTCCGCCCCGTCGTTCGGGTTGGTCGCGCAAGGTGTGCCGCAAGGCCCATCTCAGAGGAATGATCGCCCCGCCTTAGGGCGGACAGAACCCGGCTTACAGACCGTCTGGCATTTTTTCCTGTTTCCATCGCATCGGCCCGCCACAGGGCTACTCTACCCAGAGTTGTTTACAAGTATTAACAATAAAGAACAAACCATAAACACGGCACATTGCTGCCATATTGCATGCCAGTTGGGCTCTTTACCTGCCATGCGGCGTGTCTGTGCTGAAATAGCAGTAGTTTTCAGCCATCTTTCCTACATCTTTAATTGACCGCCCATGAAATCCCATGTTATCCCATGCGCATGCCGGATAAGGATGGCTGCGGCCCACGGGCGGTCCTCGCAGGCACGCAATCCACGGCTCCTGAAATTCATGCCAAGGGAGGGCATCGCGCAGCGTGAGTGTATTCCTGGGCACACACCTCAACCGGCTGGATGCAAAAGGACGGGTTTCCATCCCCTCCGCATTCCGCACGGCGCTGCGTGCCAGGGCCAAATCGGGCGAACCGCTGGCCATCCTGCGTCCGTCCCATCTGCATCCCTGCCTTGAGGCATGGCCCGCCGATGCCTTTGCCGCACTGACCCGCCCGCTGGATGAAATGGACATTTTTTCCGAAGACCATGACGACCTCGCCACCGCGCTCTACGCCGATGCCTACCCGTTCGAGGCGGACAGGGAAGGCCGCATCCTGCTGCCCGAATCCCTGCGCGGCCATGCCGGCCTGACCGATCAGGTCACGTTCATGGGGCTGGGCCGCACGTTCCAGATCTGGAACCCGCAGGCGGCGGAGGAACGCCGCACCGCCGCCCGCGCCCGCGCCCGCACCCTGACGGCGGGCCGCGGCGCCGTACGGACGGATACGCCATCATGAATGCGGCCTTCCCCCCCCATGACCCCGGACATGTGCCCGTGATGCTGGCCGAGGTGATGGACTACCTTGCCCCGCGCGACGGTGGCCGGTACGTCGATGGCACGTTTGGCGGCGGCGGCTATGCGCGCGCCATCCTGGCGTCATGCGCCTGCCAGCTCTGGGGGATCGACCGTGACCCCGCCGCCATCGCCCGCGGGCAGGCGCTCGCCCACACCTGTACGGCCCCCGATGGCACGCCCCGGCTGCACCTGCTCCATGGTGGCTTTGCCGACATGGCGGCCCTGCTGGCGGAAGCGGGCGTGGCGCGGGTGGACGGGATCGTACTGGACCTGGGGGTGTCGTCCTACCAGATCGACCAGGCGGAGCGCGGCTTCTCCTTCCGCATGGACGGGCCGCTGGACATGCGCATGGGGGATACCGGCCCCACGGCGGCCGATGTGGTCAACACCCTGCCCGAGGACGAACTGGCGGACATCATCTACCATTATGGGGAGGAACGGCTCTCGCGCCGGGTCGCGCGTGCCATCGTGGCCGCCCGCGCCGAAGCCCCGCTGCTGCGCACCACGCAGCTGGCCGATGTCGTGCGCTCGGTCGTCCGGCCCGACCGTTCGGGCATCGACCCGGCAACGCGCACGTTCCAGGGGCTGCGCATTCACGTCAATGACGAACTGGGCCAGATCCGGCGCGTGCTGGAAGAGGCCCCGCGCCTGCTGGCCCCGGGCGGGCGGCTGGTCGTCGTGTCGTTCCATTCGCTGGAGGACAGGCTGGTCAAGCAGGCCATGGCGCTTGCCGCGGGCCGCACCCCCGCCCCCTCCCGCCATGACCCCCGCGCCATGACACAGCGCGCGGGGCCAACAGGCTTCAGGCTCCTGACCGGACGCCCCATCCGGCCCGGAGAAGAAGAAACCCGCCGTAATCCGCGTGCACGCAGCGCAAGACTGCGCGCGCTGGAATGCATTGCCCCCCTCCCCCTGCCAGAATCGGACCCTGCCGGATGAGTCGGTTAGTCACCCTCTTCTTTGCCATGGTGGCAGCGGTGTCTGGCCTGTTTCTGTACGACAAGAAGCAGCAGACCACCGCGCTTGACCACCAGATTGCCCAGATCGTGGAACAGACGGAACATACCCGTTCCCAGACGGCCATGCTGCGCGCCGAATGGGCGATGCTGAACCAGCCCGACCGCCTGGGCACGCTTGCCAGCCGTTACGACAGGGGGCTGCAGCCGGTCACGCCCGCCCAGTTCGTGCAGATGTCCGCCCTGACCGATCACCTGCCCGCCGTGGGCAGCCCGTCCGTCCGGCCCGTCCCCGCGCCGCGCGCCACCATGGTGGCGACGCTGGCGGCTGACCATGTACAGGAAACGCCGCACGAGACCGCCGTGGCGCTGCCCGTACATGCGCCCCCCGCCGTGCCCCCGGCCCCGGCACCCGTCCAGGTGGCCCGCGCGCCGGTCCCCGCTCCTGCCCCCCGCCATGCCGAACCGCAGCCCGTGGCGCATGACGCGCCGGCCCGCGCGCTGGCGCAGAACGACATCCGCCCCGCCCCGCGCGTGGTGGAACACCCCCGCCCGCCCGAGCGCGTGGCGGCGGTGGACACGCCCCACGCCCCCAGCCTGCGTGACAGTCTTGTCCCCACCCCGCATGTGACCACCGCCAGCTACCATCCGCGTGCCGCGAACATAGCGGATGCGGCGTGGCACCCGGCGGCCCCGCGCCTGATGGGCGGCAGTTCGCTGGGCACGCCGCATGTGACCGCCCTGCCGCCCCCGGTGCCCGTCAGCAACTGATACCCACCCCTCGACCGGCTTGTCGGCCCGGAACATAAATGAACCTCTTCCCCCATGACCCAACCGCCCAGGGCGCGCAGGCTTCCCGGCCCGTAACGGGAGGCATGCGTGCCCGCCTGGCGCAGCAGCGCATGCATGCGCGGCTGCTGGTTGTGGCGGGGGTGTTCTGTATCCTGTTCCTGGCCATTGGCATCAAGCTTACGGTCGCCACCATCATCCGGCCCATGCCGCCCCAGCAGCAGCAGATCGCCCCGCAGGTCCCCCCCATTCCCAAAAGCGACCCCAAGGGGATGATCGCGGGGGATGTGGCGCTGCCGCAGGTGCACCGGGCCTCGATCATCGACCGCACGGGGCAGGTGCTGGCCATGTCGCTGCCCGTGGCGCAGGTCTATGCCAACCCGCAGGAAATGATCGACGCGGCGGATGCGGCGCATAAGCTGAAGGGCGCGCTGCCCACGCTGGACGAAGCCGAGACCCGGCGGCGGCTGTCGCTCAACAAGCAGTTCGTGTACCTGGCGCGTGACATTTCCCCCGCACAGGAACTGGCGGTCAACAACCTGGGCATTCCCGGCATCTATTTCGAACCCGGTGAGCGCCGCCGCTACCCCATGGGCCGGGTTGCCGCGCAGATCCTGGGCGGGGTGGACATTGACGACCACGGCGTGGCGGGGGTCGAGCGCTTCTTTGACAGGCGGCTGGACGCGGACCGCACGCCGCTGCGCCTGTCGGTGGATGTGCGCGTGCAGAACGTGGTGCATGACGAGCTTCAGGCCGCCATGGACATGTTCCAGGCCATCGGCGCCTGCGCCATCGTGATGGACGTGCATACGGGCGAGATCATAACCATGGTCAGCCTGCCCGATTACGACGCCAACGATTTTGGCCGCGCCGCACCCGATGCCCGCTTCAACCGCGCCGTGACGGGCATGTACGAACCCGGCTCGACCTTCAAGCTCCAGACCACCGCCATGGCGCTGCAGGAAGGGGTGGCCCATATCTGGGACCGCTTTTCCAGCACGCCGATCAAGATCGGGCGCTTCACCATCTCGGACATGAAAAGTGACCATTTCGACCCGTGGCTGACCCTGCCCGAGGTGATGGCCTATTCCTCCAACCCCGCCGCCGCCCACATCGCCCTGGACGCGGGTGCCGCGCGCCAGCAGGACTGGCTGCGACGGATGGGCTTCTTCTCGCGCGTGCCGATCGAACTGCCCGAAGCCGGGCGGCCCATCATCCCCTCTGTCGCCAACTGGGGCGTGTCCACCACCATGACCGTGGCGTTCGGCCATGGCGTGGCCGAGCCGCCGCTTTCCATCGTGCGCGGCACGGCGGCCACGGCCAATGGCGGCTTCCTGCTCCGGCCCACGCTGGTGGCAGGCCAGGCCGCCAGCGCCGATGCCACCGATGGCGCGCCCGATGCCGGCCAGACCATCCCCCCCGATGCGGAGCGGCTGATTTCGGCCGCCAATTCCGACATCCTGCGCAAGATCCTGCGGCTGGACGTGGCCAAGGGCACGGGACAGAAGGCGGAATCACCGGGCTATTATGTAGGGGGCAAGACCGGCACGGCGGAAAAGATCGGCCCGCATGGCGGCTATCTCAAGCATGTCAACGTCTCGGCCTTTACCGGTATCTTCCCCATGAACGCGCCGCGCTATGCCATCTATGTCATGCTGGACAGCCCCAAGCCCACCGCCCAGACCCACGGCTGGACCACGGCGGGATGGAACGCGGCCCCCACGGCATCGCACATGATCACGCGCATCGCGCCCATGCTGGGGCTGTTCCCCGATACGCAGCATGAGACCGCCATCGAGGCCGCGCTGGCCATTCCCATGAAGCCCGCCGTGCCACGCGGCTACCGCGCGCTGGGGCCGGGCAATGACCCCGGCACCGCCCGCCTGCATGAACATGAGCGCGAAACCGAGGCCACAGCCCACCCGCGCGGCCACGCCGCCCGCAGCCATGACGCGGCACAGGCGGCCCAGCTTGCGGGCCATACGGAACATGCCGCCAACGACCTGCCCGGCCCGCCCGGCCACCGCGTGCATGACAGGGGTTGAAACGGATGCTGCTGCCTGAACTCCTCCGTCGCGCGGGCCTGGACATCGCGCTGCCCGCAACCGCGCGCGCGTGTGACATCCACGGCATTACGGCCGACAGCCGCCAGGCGGGGCCGGGCATGATCTTCGCCGCCCTGCGCGGCACGCACCGGGACGGGCGCGCCTATATCCCGCAGGCCCACGCGCAGGGGGCGGCGGCCGTGCTGCTGGAGGCCGACCCGGGCTTTACCCCGCCACCGGACGCGACGTACCTTGTGGCGGTGGATGCGCGCGCGGCCCTTGCCCGCATCGCGCGCGCGCTGACACCCCGCGTGCCCGCGCATATCGCCGCCATCACCGGCACCAACGGCAAGACCAGCACGGCGGAATTCCTGCGCCAGATCTGGACAGTGCAGGCGCTGCCCGCGGGCACCATCGGCACGCTGGGGGCCGTGGCTCCCTGCCCCCTGCCCGATTGCGGCCCCGTGCTGACCACGCCGGACAGCGTGGGGCTTATGGCCCTGCTGGGCGCCATGGCGCAGGCGGGGGTGGAACATGTGGCGATCGAGGCATCCTCGCACGGGCTGGAACAGCGCAGGCTGGACGGTCTGGCCCCGTACGCGGCGGGTTTCAGCAACCTGACGCGCGACCACCTGGACTATCACGGCACGACGGAACACTACCGCGCGGCCAAGCTGCGCCTGTTCGACACGGTGCTGCCCGAAGGGGGGATTGCCGCCTTCAATGCCGACATGGACGACGCCACCTGCGCCGCCCTGCGCGCGATTGCCGCCCGGCGCGGTCTGGTGTTGCGCACCACCGGCCTGCGGGGCGGGGCCCTGCGGCTGCTGGATGCGCGGCCCACGCCCGCAGGCCAGGTCCTGCATGTCATGACCCCGGCGGGCGCGCGGGAAATGGAAGTGCCGCTGGTCGGCCGTTTCCAGGTGGACAACATGCTGCTGGCCTGCGCCATGGCGGGCCGCGATGAAGGGGCGGCCGACCACGCCGTCAGCCTGCTGCCCCGCCTGCATGGCGTGCGCGGGCGGATGGAACGGGCGGCGGTGCTGGACAGCGGGGCCGCCGCCTATGTCGATTACGCCCACACGCCCGATGCCATCGAACGCCTGCTGTGCTCCCTGCGCCCCCACACGCCGGGCCGGCTTGTGATCGTGATGGGCGCGGGCGGGGACCGCGACCGGGGCAAGCGCCCGGTCATGGGCGAGATCGCGACCCGCCTGGCCGACCGGGTGATCGTGACCGATGACAACCCGCGCACGGAACAGCCCGCCGCCATCCGCGCCGCCATCATGGCCGCCGCCCCCGGTGCGGTCGAGATTGATGACCGGCGGCAGGCCATCGCGGCGGGGCTGGGACTGCTGGGCCCGGGCGACGTGATGGTGGTGGCGGGCAAGGGCCACGAACAGGGCCAGACGATCGGCCACGACGTGCTGCCATTTGATGATGCCACGGTAATCCGTGACCTGTTGGGGACCGAATGACACTGTTATGGAACCGCGCGGACCTGCTGGCCGCCACATCGGGGCATTTCGCAGCCGCCTCCGGCGCCGATATTGCCGGCACCGGCGTCTCGATCGATACGCGCACGCTACATCCGGGCGACATCTTCATCGCGCTGCGGGGCGAAAACAGCAACGGGCATGACCATGTGGCCCGCGCACTGGAAGCCGGAGCCGCCTGCGTGGTGGCGCATGAGGACTGTGGCACGGACCCGCGCATCCTGCGGGTGGACGACACGCTGGCCGCCATGCAGGCCATGGCGCGTTACGCCCGCGCGCGCTTTGGGGGCCGCATGCTGGCCGTGACCGGCAGCGTGGGCAAGACATCGGTCAAGGACATGCTGCACGCGGCACTGGCCGCCTGCGGCCCCACGCATTGCGCCGTGGCATCCTACAACAACCACTGGGGCGTGCCGCTTACGCTGGCGCGCCTGCCCGCGGGTGCGGCCTACTGCGTGTGCGAGATCGGGATGAACCACGCAGGCGAGATCGCGCCGCTGGCCGCCATGGTGCGGCCCGACGTGGCGGTGGTGACCACGGTTGCCTCCTCCCATCTCGGGCTTATGGGCAGCGTGGAGGCCATAGCGCGCGAGAAGGCCGAGATCCTGCTGGCCCTGCACAGGGGCGGCATCGGCATCATCCCCGATGGGGTGAGTGGCCAGGCGCATTTTGAGCGCAATGCGGCCCGGGTCGGCGCGGCATTGTGGCGGGCGGGCACGGGTGAAGGCTGCGCCATCGTGCCCGGTCCCGTACGGGCCACCGCAACAGGCAGCGATTTCAGCCTGCGCCTGCCCGGCTGGGCGGGGGAGGCGCATGTCAGCGCGCCGGGCCGGCACATGGCCGCCAACGCCATGCTGGCACTGGGGGCGGCGTGTGCGGCCGGGGCGGACATGGCGCGCGCGGTGGCGGGGCTGGCCACCTTCCGCCCCGGTGCCGGGCGTGGCGCCATGACAAAGGTGATGCAGGACAAGGTTGCCCTGCTGGATGAAAGCTACAATGCCTCCCCCGCATCCGTTCAGGCGGCGCTGGATCTTCTGGGCCTGGTGGCGCCGGGGCGGCGCGTTGCCGTTCTGGGTGACATGCTTGAACTGGGCGCGTTTGCGGGGCATGAGCATGTCTCCCTTCTCCCTGCCGTCCGCGCGAACGCGGATATCGTCTTCTGTTGCGGCCCGAATATGAAAACACTCTTCGATACCCTGCCTCCTTCCCTGCGGGGGGCATGGACCCCTGATTCCGGACAGCTTGCCCCCCTGGTGCGCGCGGCCCTGCGCGCGGGTGACACGGTCATGGTCAAGGGCAGCCTTGGCAGCCGCATGCGCCACGTCGTTGCCAGCCTGCAGGCCGATGATGCCCGGGTGGGACCGGCCTGATGCTGTATGACCTGTTCCAGCATCATGCCACGGCCCATACATCCGTGTTCAACCTGTTCCGCTACATCACCTTCCGCGCCGGGGCCGCGTGCCTGACCGCGCTGGTGATCAGCCTGTGCCTGGGCAACCCGCTGATCGCGCAGCTGCGCCGCATCCAGCGTGGCGGCCAGCCCATCCGCGCGCTGGGGCCGGAGCGCCACCTGATCGAAAAGGTGGGCACCCCCACCATGGGCGGCGTGCTGATCCTGCTGTCGCTGTTCGGCTCCACCCTTCTGTGGGCTGACCTGACCAACGGGTTCGTGTGGGCGGTGATGCTGGTCACGCTGGCCTTTGGCGCGGTGGGCTTTGCCGATGACTATCTCAAGCTCTCGCGCCGCAATACCGATGGCGTATCCAAGCGGATGCGGCTGGGGTGCGAGTTCGGGGCCTCGCTGCTTGGCGGGATCTGGCTGGAACACATGATGCCGCCGGAGCTTGCCAACCACCTTGCCTTCCCGTTCGTCAAGGACCTGCTGCTGCCGCTGGGCTACGCCTTCCCGCTATTCGCGATGATCACGATTACGGGATTCGGCAATGCCGTGAACTTTACCGACGGGCTGGACGGGCTGGCCATCGTGCCGGTCATTGTGGCGGCCCTTGTGTTTGCGCTGATTTCCTACCTGGTGGGCAACCACGTCTTTGCCGATTACCTGCAGCTGCATGCCGTGCCCGGCACGGGGGAACTCGGGGTGTTCTGCTCGGCGCTTGTGGGCGCGGGGCTTGGCTTCCTGTGGTTCAACGCGCCGCCCGCCGCCGTGTTCATGGGCGATACAGGATCACTGGCGCTGGGCGGCGCGCTGGGGGCGGTAGCGGTTGCGGTCAAGCATGAACTGGTGCTGTGCATCGTGGGCGGGCTGTTCGTGGTGGAGACACTGTCGGTCATCATCCAGGTGTTCTGGTACAAGCGCACCGGGCGGCGGGTCTTCCTGATGGCGCCGCTGCACCATCATTTCGAGAAAAAGGGCTGGGCGGAATCCAAGATCGTGATCCGGTTCTGGATCGTGTCCATCGTGCTGGGGCTGTGTGGTCTGGCCACGCTGAAACTGCGGTGAGCACGTCCTTCCCCCCCACCCTGTTCGCCGGCCACCATTACGGGGTGGCCGGGCTGGGCCGCAACGGCAACGCGGCCGTGGGCGCCCTGCTGGCCATGGGGGCCAGCGTGCAGGCATGGGATGACAATGCCGCCAGCCGTGATGCCCTGCCCACCCATGAGCGGCTGACGCTTGCCCCCTTCACCGGCATGGTCGGGCTTGCCGGTCTGGTCCTTTCGCCGGGCATTCCCCACATCCTGCCCAGCCCGCACCCGCTGGCGCGCATGGCGGTGGAGGCCGGGGTGCCGATCGTGTCGGATGCGGAACTGCTGTTCCGCGCCGTGCGGGCGGCGGGCAGCCGGGCACGGTTCGCGGGCATTACCGGCACCAATGGCAAGTCGACCACCACGGTCCTGCTGACCCATATGCTGGCCTGCTGCGGCATACCGGTGGCGGCGGGTGGCAACCTTGGCCCCGCCGCCCTTGCCCTGCCGCTCCTGCCCGATGACGGGGTGTACGTGCTGGAAATGTCGAGCTACATGCTCGAACGCCTGGAACAGCTGCATTTCAGTGCCGCCTGCCTGCTCAACCTGACACCCGACCACCTTGACCGCCATGGCGACATGGCGGGCTATACCGCAGCCAAGCTGCATGTATTCGACCACCAGCACGCGGGCGACCTGGCGGTGCTGGGCGCGACCCTGCCCGATTACGCACGCATCCACCGCGGGCTGGCCGCAACCCGCGTGCGCATTGCCTGCGTAAGCGGGGCGGATGTGGAACAGTGCGACTATTACTGCACGGACCATGCGCTGTGCGACCATAGCGGCGTGATCGCCGGCCTGGACGGTGCCACCGACCTGCCCGGCACCCATAACCGCGAGAACGCGGCCGCCGCAACGGCCATGGCGCTGCATCTGGGCATGCCGCGCGCGGCGGTGGAGGGCGCGCTTGCCACATTCAGCGCGCTGGACCACCGGCAGAAGCTGGTGGGCCGGATTGGCACCGTGCGCTTCATCAATGACAGCAAGGCCACCAATGCCGATGCGACCGCGCGCGCCCTGGCCTGCCACGACCGGCTGGTCTGGATTGCGGGCGGCACGGCCAAGGCGGGCGGGATAGAGGAACTGGCCCCCCTGTTCGGCCATGTGGCGCTGGCGCTGCTGATCGGGCGCGACGCCCCGGTTCTGGCGGCAACCCTGACCCGCCATGGCGTGCCCCATCGCATCGTCCACACGCTGGAACGCGCGGTGCCCGAAGCGCGGGAGGCTGCGCGGGCACTGGGGGTTGATGTGGTCATGCTCTCTCCCGCCTGCGCCAGTTTTGACCAGTTCAGCGGGTTTGAGGCACGCGGCGCGCATTTCGCGGCACTGGTGCGGGATCTGGACGGCACGGCGGGCGGACCCACGGGCGCATGAGCGGCCTGTCGCGCATAAACACCTCATGGGTGGCGAAGTGGTGGCGGAGCATCGACCGGGTCACGCTGATCTGCGTGGGCATCCTGATCGGGTTCGGCTATATCCTGATGCTGGCGGCCAGCCCCGCGGTGGCGGTGCGCATCGGTGCCTCGCGCGACATGTTCATCTTCAAGCAGGTCTGCTTCCTGGTCCTTGCGCTGTTTATCGTCATGGCTACGTCCCTGCTGTCCCTGCGCGGGGTGCGGCTTACGGCGTGGATCGGATTCGTGCTGGCGCTGGGGGCGACGTTCCTGACCCTTGTGCATGGCATCGAGATCAAGGGCGCGCGGCGATGGATCGCGCTGCCCATGATGTCGATCCAGCCGTCGGAATTCCTCAAGCCGTTCTTTGCCGTGATCACGGCCTGGCTCCTGACCCGGCGCGGGGTGAAAGCCTATTTTCCCGGCATGGCCATCTCCCTCGGGCTGTTCGGGCTTGTGCTGTTCCTGCTCAAGTCCCAGCCCGATATCGGCATGCTGAGCGTGATCACCACGGTGTTCCTGACCCAGCTCTTCCTGGACGGGATGAGCCTGTTCCTGGTGGGGGCCGGGGTGGCCGGCATGGCGGCGGCGTTCGTGGGGGCGTATATGGTCTTTCCGCACGTGCGTTCGCGCGTGGAACGCTTCCTGCACCCCGCCGTGGGGGACCATTACCAGATCGATACCGCGCTGCGCGCCTTTGGCAATGGCGGCCTGCTGGGCCGTGGCCCCGGCGAGGGGCGGGTGAAGGACCTGCTGCCCGACGCCCATGCCGACTTCGTGTTTGCCGTGGCGGGGGAGGAATTCGGCATGCTGGTGTGCCTGTTCATCATCGGTGTGTTCGCCACCATCGTCATCCGCACGCTGCTCAAGCTGCTGCATGAAAAGGACCCCTTCATCGCGGTGGCCACGGCGGGGCTGGTCACGGGGTTCGGGCTGCAGGCCTTCGTCAACATGGGTTCGACACTGCACCTTATCCCGACCAAGGGCATGACGCTGCCTTTCATTTCCTATGGTGGTTCCTCTGCCATGTCGGTTGCGCTTACAATCGGCATGGTGCTGGCCCTGACCCGCAACCGGGTGGGGGATGACCTGCTGTTCGGCTCCGCCTCCTCTCCACCACCATCGCAGAAAGTCCCGTCATGACCCGTCACTGCATTGCCGTCGCGGCCGGTGGTACCGGCGGCCACTTCTTTCCCGCCGAAGCCCTGGCCTGTGAACTGGTGCGCCGGGGGCATGACATCATCCTCATGACCGACCGGCGGGCCGGTACGCGCAGGACGGGCGTCTTTGCCGGGCGCCAGCAGTTTGTCCTGCCCGGCGCGGGCATTGCCGGGCGCGGGGTGGTGCGCGCCACGCGCGCCGCCCTGGCGCTGGCACGCGGCACGATGCAGGCACGGGGCATACTGGCGCGCCTGCGGCCCGCCGCCATCATCGGCTTCGGGGGGTATCCGTCCGTGCCGCCGCTGCTGGCGGGCAGCCTGCTGCCCAAAGGCCGGCGGCCCCTCCTGTTCCTGCATGAAGGCAATGCGGTACTGGGCAAGGCCAATGCCTTCCTGGCGGGCAGGATGGACGGGATCGCCACGTCCTTCCCCGTGGTGGCCGGCGTACCCGCGCGCGTGCCCGCCACCGAGACGGGCATGCCCGTGCGGCGCGACATCGCGGCACTGGGTGGGGAGGGCTATGTCCCCTCCAACGGAGTCATCAACCTGCTGGTCTGGGGCGGGTCGCTGGGCGCGCGCGTGTTCAGCGACGTGGTGCCCCCTGCCCTGGCCGCCCTGCCGCCCGCCCTGCGCGCGCGCGTGCAGGTGACCCAGCAGGCCCGCGCCGAGGATGTGGAGCGTGTCGGCACCGCCTACCGGGAAGCCGGCATTCCCGCCATCGTCGCCCCGTTCCTGAGCGATGTGCCCGAGCGGCTGCATGCGGCGCATCTGGTGATTGGCCGCGCCGGCGGGTCATCAGTGGCGGAACTGACGGTGGCGGGCCGCCCGTCGCTGCTGGTGCCGCTGCCCATTGCCGCACGTGACGAGCAGGGTGCGAACGCACAGGCGCTGGTCGATGCGGGGGCGGCATGGATGATCCGCCAGCCCCGGTTCACCGCCGCCACCCTGACAGAACGGCTGGTCAGCCTGCTGGCCGACCGCGACCTGCTGGCCCGCACGGCGCAGGCCGCCGCCCGCCTTGGCCGCCCCGATGCCGCCGCCCGTCTGGCCGACATGATCGAATCCCGCCTGCCTGACCTGCCCCACGCCGCCTGATCCCGCCTGCCCGAATACGGAGACCTGACCCCATGAGAGCCCTGCCCCTTTCCATTGGCACCATTCACTTTGTCGGCATCGGCGGCATCGGCATGTCCGGCATTGCCGAAGTGCTGCACATGCTTGGCTATGCCGTGCAGGGTTCCGACATTGCCGAGGGCGCCAATGTCGCCCGCCTGCGTGCCTCGGGCATTCCGGTCACCATCGGCCATGACGCGGCCAACCTGGGCAATGCGCAGGTGGTGGTGACATCGACCGCCGTGCAGCGCGACAACCCCGAGGTGGTGGCCGCGCGCGCGCGCCTGATCCCGGTGGTGCGGCGGGCGGAGATGCTGGCCGAACTCATGCGCCTGCGCTGGTCGGTGGCGGTTGGCGGCACGCATGGCAAGACCACCACCACCAGCCTTGTCGCCGCCGTGCTGGAAGCGGCGAAGCTGGACCCCACCGTCATCAATGGCGGCATTATCGAAGCCTACGGCACCAATACCCGCATGGGTTCGGGCGACTGGATGGTGGTGGAAGCCGATGAGAGCGATGGCTCGTTTTTGCGCCTGCCCTCCGTCATTACCGTCGTGACCAACATGGACCCCGAGCACCTGGACCACTGGGGCACGGAAGAGGCCATGCAGGCGGCGTATGACCAGTTTGTCTCCAACATCCCGTTCTACGGTTTCGCGGTGCTGTGCATCGACCACCCGGCCGTCCAGCAGATGATCCCGCGCCTGTCGGACCACCGCATCATCACCTACGGTTTCTCCCCCCAGGCCGACGTGCGGGCGGAAAAGGTGATTACCGACAAGCTGGGGGCCACGTTCGAGGTCGTGATCACCAACCGCAACCGCAACCGTTCGCGCCGGGCGGGGCCGTTCCGGCTGCCCATGCTGGGCCACCACAACGTGCAGAACGCGTTGGCCGCGATTGCGGTGGGCACCGAGATGGAAATAGACGACGCGACCATCCGCTCGGCCTTTGCCGCCTTCCGCGGGGTCAAGCGCCGCTTCACCCGCACGGGCGAGACCGGGGGCATCACCATCATCGATGATTACGGCCACCACCCCGTCGAGATCGCGGCCGTGCTGAAGGCCGCGCGCCAGGCGGGTGCGGGCAATGTGATCGCGGTGATGCAGCCGCACCGCTATTCCCGCCTGAAAAGCCTGTTCAATGAATTCTGCACCTGCATGAACGACGCGGGCACCGTGATCATTGCCGATGTGTACGCGGCGGGCGAATCGCCGATCGAGGGGATTGACCGCGATGCACTGGTCGAGGGCCTGCGCGAGCGGGGCCACCGCTCCGTCGTGCCGCTGCCCGGCCCGGAACACCTGGCGGAGATGATCAACGCCATTGCCCGGCCCGGTGACTTCGTGGTCTGCCTGGGGGCGGGCAGCATCACCAACTGGGCGCAGGCACTGCCGGCCCAGCTGGCGGAACTGCAGGGCATTGCCCATGCCCCGGCCCAGAAGGCGGATGCCCATTCATGACCGACACCGCCCCCCTGCCGCAATGGGCCCGGGCCCTGGACACGGATGCCTGCCGCCCGCGCGGTCGCCTTACGCCGCAGGCCGCCCTTGGCGCGCGCACATGGTTCCGCGTGGGCGGGGCTGCGGAACTCCTGTTCCAGCCCGCCAGCGCCGAGGACCTGGCGCAGGTCATGCAGTGCCTGCCGCTGGAGGTGCCGGTCCTGCCGCTGGGTGCGTGTTCCAACGTGATCGTGCGCGATGGCGGGATTGACGGGCTGGTGGTACGGCTGGCGCGCGGTTTTGCCACCCTCACGCGTGAGGGTGACGGGCTGGTTGCGGGGGCCGCCTGCCTGGACATGACGGTGGCCGAACACGCGGCGGAAGCGGGGCTGGCGGGGCTGGAATTCCTGGCGGGCATTCCCGGCTCCATTGGCGGGGCGGTGGCCATGAATGCCGGGGCCTACGGATCGGACATGGCGGCGGTGCTGGACTGGGTGGAAGTGGTCACGCGCGACGGGCGGCTCCTGCGCCTGCCCGCGGCCTCGCTGGATTTCAGCTACCGGCACGCAACCCTGCCGCCGCAATCGGTGGTGGTGCGGGTACGGCTGGCGGGACTGCCCGCGTCCCCCGCCGTGATCCGCCAGCGCATTGCCGAAATCCGCACCGCGCGTGAGGCCGCCCAGCCGGTACGCGCGCGCACCGGCGGGTCCACCTTCCGCAATCCCGACCCCGACGAATCGGGGCGGAAGGCATGGGAACTGATTGATGCCGCGGGCTGTCGCGGCCTGCGGCTGGGGGGCGCGCAGATGAGTGAAAAACACTGCAACTTCATGCTCAACACAGACAACGCCACCGCCGCCGACCTGGAAGGGCTGGGGGACGCGGTGCGCCAGCGCGTGCACGCCCATACCGGCGTGACACTGCGCTGGGAAATCCGGCGCATCGGCCGCCCGGCCCCCGCCACGCAGGGAATACCCGCATGACGTGCCGCCGGATTGCCGTGCTGATGGGCGGCCTGTCGGCCGAACGCGACGTCAGCCTGAACAGCGGGCGCAACGTGGCCGAGGCCCTGCGCGGGCTGGGCCACGATGTCCGCTGCATCGACGCGGGCGCCGACCTGCTGGCCATCGTGCGCGACCTGCGCGATTACGGGCCGGATGCCGTGTTCAACGCGCTGCATGGCCGCCTGGGCGAGGACGGCGCGATCCAGGGCGTTCTGGACTGGATGGGCATTGCCTACACCCATTCCGGCGTGCGCGCCTCGGCCACGGCCATGGACAAGGATGCCGCCCGCACCGTGTTTGCCGCCGCTGGCCTGCCCGTAGCCACCGGCATGCTGCTGACCCCGGCGGAACTGGAACCTGCCGACCCGCTACCCGCGCCCTATGTGGTCAAGCCGGTCAATGAAGGCTCGTCGGTGGGGGTGGAAATCGTGCATGCGGGCAGCAACCGCCGCGGCGCGATTGCACGGGGCTGGTCCCATGGCCCGCATGTGCTGGTGGAAGAATACATTCCCGGCCGGGAACTGACCGTGGGCGTGCTGGATGATCGCGCCCTGACGGTAACCGACATCACGCCCGCCGCCAGTGGCCCCAGCTTCTATGACTACGAGGCCAAATACGCCGCCGGTGGCTCCCGCCACGAACTGCCCGCGCGAATCCATCCCGCAGCCTTCGCCCGGGCCTGCGACCTGGCACTGGCCGCCCACCGCGCCCTGGGTTGCCGGGGGGCCAGCCGCACCGATTTCCGCTATGATGACACGGCGGGCGCGGAGGCGCCGGGGCGGCTGGTCATCCTGGAAACCAATACGCAGCCGGGCATGACGCCCACGTCCCTCCTGCCGGAACAGGCAGCATACTGCGGCATGGATTACGCCACCCTGTGCCAGTGGATGATCGACCACGCGACCTGCCGTACATGAGGCGACCGACCGACAGCAATGACCGCCCATCGCGGCTTTCCATCTTCCTGCGCCGCCAGAAGCGCCTGCTGCGGCCGCTGCTGGTGCTGGTGGCGGTGGTGGCGCTGGGGGCCGGAGGGATGACGGCATTGCGGCATGTCGGGTCCGATGAGCGGTTCGCCGCCCTGCGCGCGCGCATCATCAACATGCTGCCGCTGCGCATTACCGAAATTGACGTGACCGGCTGCGTGCTGACCAGTCAGGCGGCACTCCAGCAGGCGCTGGGGGTGCGGACGGGGGATTTCATCCTGGGCTTTTCCATCACCGCCGCGCGCGAACGCATTGATGCGCTGCCCTTTGTCGACCATTCCGTGGTGGAGCGGCACCTGCCGGGCACCATCATCATCCACCTGTTCGAACGCAGCCCCTTTGCCGTATGGCAGAACCATGGTCACTTCATGCTGATCGACCGTGAGGGCCGACAGGTGCGCGACCAGGGCATGACCGGCAAGGATGCGGAAGCCTTCATGCAGCTGCCGCTGGTGGTGGGGCCGGACGCCAACACGGCCGCCGCCGCCCTGATTGATGAACTCTCCGCCCAGCCGGAAGTCCGCGCCCATGTGGTGGCGGCATCACGCGTGGGCCAGCGCCGGTGGAACCTGACCCTGCGCAACGGCACCACCGTGCTGCTGCCCGAGGGGCAGGAAGTCGCGGCCCTGAAGCGGCTTGCACAATTGCAGGAAAATATCAAAATACTGGATCGGCCGGTCATCGCCATCGACATGCGCCTGCCCGACCGCCTGATCATACGCGAATCCCCCCTTGCCCCGAACGACAATGAGCGCGACAAGGGCGACTCGCAGCCACAGGCGGACCCGACGGGCCTGCAGGCGCCTGATGCGCCATGGCTTTCTTCACCTGATACCGGCCCAAGACGGAGGCGGGCATGACCTATCCAGCGCCGGGACCGCTCAAGGCGGGGCTTCCCGCAACACGCACGGCAGCCACACCCCCCGTACCAGCCATAAAGGGGCCGGGCGGCCTGCCCGCGCGCGCACCCCGTGCCCGTGCGGCCACAGCCCTTGTGCCCGCGACCGAACGCGCGCCCACGCGCAGGTTGCGGACGGGGCCGTTCAGCGTGCTTGATATCGGCTCGACCAAGATCGTCTGCCTGATCGGGCGGGGGGAGCCTGACAATACCATCCGCATCCTGGGCCACGGGTGGCGGCGTTCGCACGGGGTGCGCTCGGGCGGGATCGTGGACCTGCGCGAGGCGGAAAGCGCCATCCGCGCCGCCGTGGCGCAGGCGGAGGACATGGCGACGGAACGCCGGGACTCCATTTTCGTGAACCTGTCCTGTGGCCATCCCGAAAGCCGGCACATCAACGCGCGCTGGCCCATAGGCGGGCGCGAGATCACGAAAACCGATGTCAGCCGCATCATTGCCGAAGCCCGCGCCCGCGCCCTGTCCGAAGGGCGTTCGGCCATCCATACCCTGCCGCTGGACTACGCGGTGGACGACACGCAGGAAGTGCTCGACCCGCGTGGCCACCTGTGTGACCTGCTTTCGGCCCGCCTGCATGTGATCGACGCCAACACCACGGCGCTGCGCAACCTGGAGGCGGTGCTCTCGCGCGTTGAACTCAAGATCGAGGGCATGGTCTCCTCCCCGCTTGCCTCCGGCCTTGCGGTGATGAACGAGGACGAACGCAACCTTGGCGCCACGGTGGTGGACATGGGCGGCGGCACCACCTCCATCGGCGTGTTTGGCGAGGGGCGGCTGCTCCATACCGCGACGATTCCGGTGGGCGGGCTGCACATCACGCGCGACATCGCCCACGGGCTGTCCACCTCGATCGACAATGCCGAGCGGCTCAAGACCATCCACGGCTCGGCCGAACTGCTGGCGGGCGACGACCATGACCCGATCCTTGTGCAGCTGATCGGGGACAACGACCATCATTACGTCAAAATTCCAAGGGCAAAGATTGTCTCGATCATCCACCCCCGTGTCGAGGAAACCCTGGAAATGGTACGTGACAGGCTGGAAATGGCCGCAGTCGGCCCCGCATCCGACGGGCGGGTCATCCTGACGGGGGGTGGCTCACTGCTGGAGGGAATCGGGCCGATGGCGGCGCGCATCCTCAACCGTCAGGTCCGGCTTGGCCGCCCGCGCCGGATTGTGGGCCTGCCGGAAAACCCGGCAACGTGGCCGATGTTCTCCACCTCGGCGGGGCTGCTGGCCTGGGCGGCCGGTGCCGCCGATGAAATGGGCGAACCCGACACGCGCGACGCGCGGCCTGACAGCCTTGTGAGACGTTTTGTAGATTTCATCCGTGACAGGGTATAAACTTGTACGGAAACCATTTATTGTACTTTGACTACTAGAATGCCCGCACGCCTACCCCAATCCATCGGGAGCCAAGCATGACCCTCAACCTGACCATCCCGCAACAGAATCATTCCGATTTCACGCCCCGCATCACTGTGATCGGGGTTGGCGGCGGTGGTACCAATGCGGTGGACAACATGATCCATTCGCAGTTGCAGGGGGTAGAATTCGTTGTTGCCAACACCGATGCGCAGCAGCTTTCCCACAGCAGCGCCGACCGCCGCATCCAGCTTGGCCCCCACCTGACGCAGGGGCTTGGCGCCGGCGCCAAGCCCGAGATCGGCCGCGCCGCCGCCGAGGAAGCGTGCGATGAACTGTCACGCCATCTGGACGGCGCGCATATGGTGTTCATCACCGCCGGCATGGGCGGGGGCACCGGCACCGGGGCGGCCCCCGTCATCGCCCGCATGGCGCGCGAGCGGGGCATCCTGACGGTGGGCGTGGTGACCAAGCCCTTCACGTTCGAGGGGCAGCGCCGCTCCAAGTCGGCGGAAGCGGGCATTGCCGAACTCCAGCAGTTTGTCGATACGCTGATCGTCATTCCCAACCAGAACCTGTTCCGGCTGGCCAATGAGCGCACGAGCTGGAAAGACGCCTTCAAGATGGCGGACAACGTGCTGTACATGGGCGTGCGTGGCGTGACCGACCTGATGATGGCGCCGGGGCTGGTCAACCTGGACTTTGCCGATATCCGCACCATCATGGCGGAAATGGGCAAGGCGATGATGGGCACGGGCGAGGCCGAGGGCGAAAACCGCGCCGTGGCCGCCGCCGAGGACGCGATTTCCAACCCGCTGCTGGAAGATACGTCCATGGCGGGCGCGCAGGGCCTGCTGATCAACATTACCGGCGGCGAGGACCTGACCCTGTTCGAGGTGGATCAGGCGGCCAACCGCATCCGTGAGGAAGTGGCGGAAGACGCCAACATCATCTTCGGTTCCGCCATCGATACCTCGCTCAACGGCCGCATCCGCGTCTCCGTGGTGGCGACGGGCATCGACAATCCGCCCGCGCGCGCTGCGGCCGCACCCGAAGCCGCGCCCGCCCCGCAGCCCGCCGCAACGGCGCAGGCGGCGGCACC
>NZ_NKTZ01000018.1 GCF_003207855.1 Komagataeibacter rhaeticus
CGACGCCATCTGGTCCGGGGTTAACCCCGGACCAGATGGCCAACAGCAACGCCGTCAGAAGGGCGGCATAACAACAACCGGGTATAGCTTATCAAGCCCACAAAACTGTCCGAACGGACGGGACCACCTCATTGACAATGCGCCGGTGCCAGCGGTCCGGCTGGCCGGGCGTGCGGAAATACAGCGAGAAACTGCCCGCCACATCACCATTGCGCAGGATGATGGGCACCGCCCATTCCGCCGCCAGTCCCTGCTGTGCCGCAACATCGCGCAGGGCGGCCCAGCGGGTTTCCTGACTGAAATCGGGAATGACCACTTCTTCCGCCGTGGCGATGGCGGTGCCGCACGCACCTCCCGCCGTGCTGGCTTCCAGCCCCTCGAACGCCTGCAGGACAGGCATGGGCAGGGCGCCATGGCCACCTGCATGCAGGATGGCGCCGGTGCTGAGCATGACCACCGCCATGCAGTCCGGTGCGATCAGTTCGATACGGCGGCACATGAAATCCAGCATCTCGCGCAGCGAGAACTGGTCCGTCAGCGCTTCCACCACATCGCGCTGCAGGTCACGCAGCTGCCGGTCATGGGTAATGTCGTGCAGGATGACGATAATGTCCGCCAGGGCGCCATCATCGCCAAAATGCGGGGTAACCGCGCAGCGCAGCCACAGGTCCGTGCCCTGCGGGCCACGGGTGTGCACGTCCAGCTCGAAACCCGTGCGGAGGGAAAGCTGCCTGCGGAACTGGCGCAGGGTCCCGATATCGCTTTCCGCGCCGGACAGCAGCGTGCCGAAGGGGGCATGGCGCAGGGCGTCCACCGTCATGCCCAGCAGGCTGGCCACCGCCCTGTTGGCATGGGTAATCCGGTATTGCGGGTCAAGTACCAGAATGCCCCGGTCGGTCGCCTGCATGATCAGGGCGCTGATGGCCCCGTCCTCACGCGCCTGTTCTTCCTCCGTCCGGTCCTGGAACGTGATCAGTTCATACGGTACGCCATCCCAGTCCACGCCTTCCCGCCACAGGCGCACGGGCAGGCCCAGCCCGTCCCTGCGGCGCAGGGTGGCGCTGCTGCCGTTGCGCGTGGCGCCGCAGGCCGCCCCCGGTGGGGCGATGTGGGCATCCCACGCGGCGGGGGTGCCAGTTGGGCGCATCGGCTCGGGGAACAGGCGACCAAGCCATTTTTCTTCCCTGCCGGCAGGGTCGTAGCCGGTCAGCCGGCTGGCGCATGCGTTGGCGTAGATGACCTGTCCGGAAACATCCGCCATCATGACGGCCAGCGGCAGTTTCTCCAGAAGGGAGGAAGCAATCCGTGTGATGTCCGGCATGGTTGCATCTTTCACAATATACTGTCCGGTCTGAATCGGGACGGAACAGGGTCAGGGGGCATGATTGGCAGTATCTGTCGGTCAAAAAGAATCCTTACGGAATTCTTGACAATAATGCGGCAGCTTTGTGGCCATGAACCCTACGGCATTTTACATCAATCCCGCATGCATTGACTGCCGGTTCCAGGCTGCCCCCTTTCTTTTTTCTGGCTGTGACAGGGGCGTTTCCTGTCAGTATTCCGGCTTTTCGCCCTTGTCCGGAACAGAGGTCGGGGTCCCCGGGGTCCCGGCATAGGTCAGCAGCACCACGGTCGGGGTATCGCCCGTTTCGCCGCGGTGGATGGCATTGACGGACTCGGCAAACGCCTCACCTTGGTGAAAAGTTTCCGTCCTGCCGCTGGCCTGATCATGAATGGTCAGCTGCCCTTCCAGTACATAGCCCGCGTTCGGCACCGGGTGGGTATGCCATGGCAGGGCGGTATGGGCGGGAATGGTCAGGCGGATCATGGTCAGTTCCGGTGCCGTGGCCGGATAATGGTCATAGGCTTTGCCGTTCCATGAACGGGTGGCCTGAAGCAGGATATCACGATGGCCGGATGCAACCTGCTGGGCCCGGGCTGGCATGGTGAGGGCAGACAGGCACCCGAAGGCCAGGAAAACAGCGAACCTGGGCATTTCACGCCTTTCCGGTCAGTGGGGGACAGGCAGGTATAGCGTCTGATGTTCCGAAGCGTTTCCATAATATTAATGGAATGGATACTGTCTCACACGATCTTGAAACGGATGGAGGGAGATCCGTGGCATCCCCTCAGGTCGTGCCACCCTTGGTAATGATAATACCAATGCATGTAACCCGATGCCCGGTCTTGCAGATCTTGAGGTGACGTACATCGGGCAGTGCGGGTTCCACCATTCCGCTGGGCTGCTGTGGCTGCCATGGCGGAATATCGATAAAATTGTCCATCGGGCCATTGCCGGGGTCAAAGTTGAATGGCCTGACCACATGCCCCTGTGCCGCCAGCCGTCTGGCCAGTGCTTCCATGTGCTTTTTCTGGTACAGGACGGTATAGCCGCTTTCTATGGTGGGCAGATCATCATCCAGATTGAACTCCGTTGTATGCACGGCCACGCCACCGGGCCTGATGCATGCAAGCGCGTTTTCAACAAAATCCAGTCCTTTCTGCAGGTTGCCAAGATGCTCCAGCGCACACATCGACCAGCAGAAATCATATCCCCGGATATCGGGCGGGATGGCATTCATGTCGACAAAGCGGTGTTCGACCAGCCGGTCAAACGTTTCCCGGTCAATGATGTCGGGCTTGAATACCTTGTCCAGTGACCCGGCATGTTCCCCGCTTCTGATCCAGCCTTTCTTGCTGGAGCGTTCCGGATCAAGGTCCGTGGCCGTAACCTTCACGCCATGGCGCGCCAGCAGGCTGGGGATCGGTTCCTCCCCACAGCCGAAGCCAAGTCCGGTGGCACCGGGGCGCATGCATCCGGCTTCATAAAGGGCCTGAAGGATGAAGGCATCTTCCCAGATTTTCCGGTGGTAGAGAACGGCGCACCGGATTTCCTGACACCAGTAGGCCAGCCAGTCGCTTTCGATATCACTCTGGGTGGCAAGTTTGCTTTCAAGCCCGACCTGCTGTGGCCGCAGGTTTTCCCGGTGCGGCAGGTCGGCTGCCAGCCGGTGGGCAAGATCGTAGCCGAACGCCTTGATATTGAGTTCCATCGCGCGAAAATTCTGGGACATATGGACGATCGATGCGTATTGTTCGCCGTTCTTCTGTCCAAACAGGGCGGCAAGTCTGCTGAAAATCCGGTTCTTTTTCATATTTCTCTAAGCAAATGATGGACGACAGAATAAAAAACCGCATCGTGGTTTCCAGGCCGCGAATTACTACGATCTGGAATATAGATAACCACAAATGACCCATCCGGAGAAGGGTGCAGGAAAGAAATATCCAGTCCATGCGTATTACTTGAAAATGATTCCTGATAATAGATTATACCTTTCATGATGACCTGTGGTCATCATGGTCCGTTCATGTCCGTCTACAGATTCTGTCGGGTTCCACCATCCGCAACCGGTCGGCAGGCGGATTTTTCCCTTCCCCGCTGTTTGCGGGTGCGGCGTGATGCAAAGAGGGACAGGAAAAACACAGAAAGCGCCGGAAAACCAGCGCTCTGATACAGCATGTTATCGATAGGTAAAGGAGAATGGTGGAGGGAGTTGGATTCGAACCAACGTAGGCGTACACCAGCGGATTTACAGTCCGCCCCCTTTAGCCACTCGGGCATCCCTCCATGTTGGCGCGGTAATTAAGGGGTAGAGGGGGGGGTGTCAATAACCTTGCATGAAAAACTTTGCCCATCCCCGGTTTGGGGGCATGACGCAGGCTGCGCTTGGGCTTAAAGAACGATCATGAACATGCGACCCTCCCGCCGCCGTGGCGGCCAGCCTGTGGGCCATCAGGCCCCGTCTTCCCACCGTTCCGCGCCTGACCGGGGTGGTCGGGGGGGGCGTGGTGCCGTTTCCGCACCGCGTGGCACATGCTGGCTGTATGGCCAGCACGCGGTACAGGCGGCACTTGAAAACCCGGCGCGGAAACTGCGCCAGCTTCTGGTCACGGCCGAGGCGCAGGAAACGCTGACCTCCCGGCTGGAAGGCGGCTTTCCCATCCAGCCCGTGCGCACCGAACGCGCGGCGCTGGATACGCTGTGCGGCCCCGATGCCGTGCATCAGGGCATGGCGCTTTTAGTGGATGTGCTGGCCCAGCCGGATATGGATACGGTACTGGAACAGCCGGGTCCGGTACTGGTGCTGGATCAGGTAACCGACCCGCGTAACATTGGGGCTATCCTGCGTTCGGCCGCGGCGTTCGGGGCCGTGGCGGTGGTGATGCAGGACCGCAACGCCCCCGAGGAAACGGGAACCCTGGCCCGCGCGGCCTCGGGCGCGCTGGAAATCGTGCCGCTGATCCGCGTGGTCAATCTCTCCCGCGTGCTGGATGCGCTCAAGTCCCGTGGCCTGTGGGTTGTGGGGCTGGACGCGGGTGGGGGTGTGCTGGATGGTGCGGCCTTCCACCAGCGCCGCGTGGCGCTGGTGCTGGGGGCCGAAGGGGCGGGCCTGCGGCGGCTGACGCGTGAGCATTGTGATGAAATTGCGGGCCTGGCCATGAGCAGCCGGATGGAAAGCCTGAATGTATCCAACGCGGCCGCGGTCGCCCTGTATGAAATGTTCCGTCACCGTTAACGGGGTACTGGCCCCATCCGCTGACGGGTTAAGGCTTCCGGGCCTGGCCTTTTCTGGGAAAAGGTTTCCCGGGGATTTTCCTGGCTTCCCAGGCCGGGTTCGGGCGCCAGCCTGCCGGTCATGCCGGCGGGTCGGGTCATGAAAAACTATTTATGTTATAACAGATGGATTTATGACGCCATTCTTGCCATTCGGGACCGATGGCAAGATCACGTAATATTGCACACCCTCCCGCCCGTGCCGAAGGGACGGGGGCGTGATGACGGGACTGCTGGCCCGTTTCCGCTGGCTGTACGCCCCGCGCGCGGTGGATCTCGGCTTTGCCGTGCGCACGACCATCGCCGCCCTGCTGGCCCTTGTCCTGGCGCTGTGGATGGAAATGGACGACCCCCAGTGGGCGCCGATGACCACATGGATCGTGGCACAGAATTCACGCGGGCAGAGCCTGTCCAAGGCACGGTGGCGGCTGCTGGGCACCCTTGGGGGCGCGGTGGTGGGGGTGGGGCTGATCGCCGCCCTGCCACAGGCATCGTGGCTGCTGTTTCCCGTGCTGGCGGCGTGGGTGGGGGTGTGCTGCGGCCTTGCGACCTTCCTGCGCAATTTCCATTCCTATGCGCTGGTACTCATGGCCTTTACCAGCGGCCTGATTGCCCTGAACGCGGCCAATGCGCCGCAGGATGTCTTTGCGATCGCGCTGTCGCGTTCGACCTATATTTTTCTTGGAATCCTGTGTGAAAGCGGGCTGGCGTCGATTTTCGCGCCCCGTCTGGCCGATGTGGCCCGGCGCGAGATCGGACGCAGGGTCGCCGCCGCCATTGCCCAGGCCGGGCAGGCGCTGGAGGGCATGCTGGCGGGGCAGGAGGCGGGTTTCCTGCGCTCGCGCGCCCTGCTGGGTTCGGTGTTTTCCGTGTCCGACCAGATCGAGTTCAGCGAGGTGGAGATGCGCCACCGCACCCATGCGGGCGACCATGCCCGGGCGGCCCTTGCCAGTGTGGCGGTCGTGATGTCGCGCGGTCTGGGGCTGGTCGCCCGCATGCACGAGACGGCACTCCCCCCTGCCTTTGCCGCCCCGCTGGCCATGGCGCAGGGGCTGGCCCGCCGTGTGCGGGCGGACATGAGCGCGCCCGACCCCGTGGCGCGCATTCCCGCCCTGCGTGGCCGCATCCGCGCCATAGGGGCGGAATGCCGCCAGCAGCTGGTCAATGACATCATTGCCGCGTCCATGCCGGACCCGCAGGGCGGCGCGGCCACCCAGCGCCATCTGGACGGGTATGTCCTCAATGCCTCGCTTGGTGTGCTGCTGGCCCGGCTGGACGCGGCACTGGCCCATCTGGCGGCAACGCAGGGAACGGGGGCGCACGACCATTTCCGTTTTTCCACCCCGGCATGGCGTGACCGGACGGATGCATGGCATAACGGCCTGCGCTCGGCGGGTGCCGTGCTGGCGGGCGGGCTGGTGTGGGAATGCACCGGCTGGCCCGATGGCGCCACGTTCGCCATGTTCGTGGTGGTGACATGCAGCCGCTTTGCCGCCAATGAAAACCCGCTGCGGGACAGTCTGGGCTTTCTGCGTGGGGCGGTGTGGGCGGTTGTGGTGGCGGCGTTCCTGACCTTTGTGGTGCTGCCGGGGCAGGCGGTGTGGGAGACGCTGGTGCTCTCGCTGTTCGTGCCCATGATGGTGGGCGGCCTTGCGCTGCGCGACGGGCGAACGGTGGGCACGGCAGCGCCCTACAACAACTTCCTGCCCTTCATGGTCTATCCGGGCAACCAGTCGCGGCTGGATGAACTGACCTTTTTCAATACCAACAGCGCGGTCGTGCTGGGCATCTGGTGCAGCGTGCTGGTGTTCCGTCTTGTGCTGCCTTTCGACCCGGATGCGGAACGCTGGCACATGCGCCGCCAGATGGTGGCCGACCTGCGCCGCATTGCCCGTGCGCCCACCATCCCGGATACGGCCGCATGGGTCACAACGCTTACGGCCCGTTTCGCACGTCTGGTCCGTCATGCCCCCCTGTCCGATGCGCAGACCAATGCCTATCTGGACGGTGTGCTGGCCACCATGACCGTGGGGCTGGACCTGATCCGCCTGCGCCGCCTGCTGGCCCGCCGCACCCTGCCCCCCGCCCTGCACCGGGCGGTGGGGGACCTGCTGGCCGCCTTTGCCGCGTGGCGCGGCCAGCCGCCTGTGACGCTGGCCCGCATGGCTGCCACGGTACTGGCGCAGGCGCGCGCGCAGGCGGGGCGTGAAGCCAACCTGTCAACCCGGCTGGAGATGGGATGGTGCGCCGCGTATCTGGAAATACTGGCGCGTGAACTGGTGGCGCATGCGCGTTTTTTCGATACGACGCACCGTTTTCATGTACCGTCCGGTCCGCTACCAGTCCGGGCGCATACACAAGCAGCATAAGGAATGGACAGAACATGACAATCAGACGCCTGCAGCCCGAGGACCGTCTGGCCGGTGCCGTTGTGCATAACGGTGTTGTCTACCTGGCCGGACAGGTGGCCGATGACCCGGAACTGGATGCCGAAGGCCAGACCGCCGATATCCTGCGCCAGATCGATACCCTGCTGGCCGAAGCGGGGACCAGCAGCGCACGCCTGCTGTCGGTCCAGATTTTCCTGAGCGACATGAATGATATGGCCGCGATGAACCGTGCGTGGGATGCCTGGCTGGACCCTGCCTGCAAACCGGCCCGTGCCACGGTGGAGGCCCGTCTGGCCGATCCACGCTGGAAGGTCGAGATCACCGGCATCGCCGCCCTTTAAGGCGGCCTGCAAGTCGCAAAGATGTTTCTGGTGATGCTTTTTTTAAAGCTTCGAAGCTGGTCGCCCTGTGGAAAAAAAAGGCGTCACCCAGGAAACCTGCCATTACTTTTTCAGCAGGGCGTTGTTTTGAAATAGTCTCCAGACATGCATGGCAGCGTGGCGGTGGCGGAAGACGCCCGCATGCAACCGGCGGGCATGAAAACGGTTCTGCCGTGTAGATGATCAGGAGACCCCATCATGCCCGATGACGGCACGCCTTCTTCTTCCCGCCTGAGCGGTCGCGGGGCGCCGCAGGTCGGCGGTGGCCAGATGGCCGACAGCATCCACGATTTCGGCGGCGGGGTCCCGATGGGCCGCGCGGGCCAGCCGGCGGAGCGGGCGCCGGTCTATGTCCTGCTGGCCGCGTCGGAAGCCGGCCATGTTACCGGGCAGGTCTGTGCCGCCTCCGGCGGGACGGGCGTGGGCTAGTGGCCGCCCCTTGCGGCACGGGCGTGGCAGTGGCACATGGCATGGATGCGCATCATCCTGTCCTGCCTGTTCATGCTGCTGGGAGTCGCGGCGTGTTATTTCGCCATTGGCATGATTACGGATGCCGGGCGTTTCATATCGGATGCACATCCCTGGTAAGGGGCGTGCGCGCAGGCGGATACAGGATGAACCGTACGGCCCCGGCAGGGTTATGCCATCTGGCCAGCATGCTGTGGTCGCGCATGCTCTGGCCGCGCCATGGCGGGTGCTACCGCCGCGTTTCCGTCTGGCTGGGTCCGGACATGGGCTGGCTGGAACGCCCGCGCCCGCTGGATATATGATCGCGCCGTGCGGGGCCAGCCTGCGCGCGGACCCGCAATCATTTGTGTTGCCGCCCCCCATGGCTTCATGCATCTGTCGGACGTTGAGGCCGGAAGCCAGGCAGCAGCAGGCACACAGCAACATATTGCATGCAGGGATGACCCTGCGGTGGAGGTTGACATGATCCGTTTCCCCGGTGTTACCGCCCTTGTGGTGGCGGGTATCGTAACCGCCTCGCCCGCCATGGCGGCGGTCTACCGCTTTGAAGGCCATTTCGCGGCGGAGCACGGCACGACGTCCCACCCCGAGGGAAAGGTCGAGGCCGCGCTGAATACAAAGACGAACCTGGTCCGCTACACGTTGACCTGGAGCGGTCTGAGCGGCCCGGTCACGGCGGCCCATTTCCATGGCCCCGCCCCGGCGGGTGAGGAAGCGGGCGTGCTGGTCCCCATTGGCGGCCCGTACAAATCCGGCCAGCACGGCGCGCTTGTCCTGTCGTCCGAACAGGCGCAGGCCCTGCAGAACGGTCAGGTCTATGTCAACCTGCATACGGCGGCCCTGCCCAATGGGGAGGCCCGCGCGCAGCTGGAACGCCTGACGCCAGACGCCCGGCCCTGAAGTGCTGGCCCCGCAGTGCTCCGGGCGCCTATTATATCCATGATATAATTTGCATGGTGGCGCCTTGTGCGGCAGTGTTGGGGCCGTGACATGAAAACATGTCAGCCATGTGAAGGACCCGGGGCGACGGTGTTCGCCGCAAGTCATGGAGTCTGCTTTTGCGCCTAGCATCTCTGGCCGTTGCGGCGGCTGTCGTCTCCCTGTCCGGTATCGGTTCCATAACCCAGGCCCACGCGGTGGACGCGCTGGGCGAACACACGGCAACCATAAGCTTCAGGCTGTCCGCCGCCGATCTGGGGGCGGGTGTCTCGTGGGGGAAGGGGGTCCTGTCGTTCGAAGGGCATGACTACCCCTTCCGAATCCACGGCGGTTCCGGGGCCGCCATCGGTTTTTCCACCACCCAGGCCACGGGTACCGTCTATAATCTCTATCGGGTACAGGATGTTGAAGGTACGTACTGGTCCGTCCAGGGCGAGGCCACGATGGGTGCGGGCAAGGGTGGCGCCGTGATGGAAAACAACAACGGCATCCATATCAAGTTCACATCCAACAGCACTGGCGCACGGCTTGCCTTCTCGGTGGAGCGGCTGACCCTGCGCCTGACACCGGATGCCAGGGCCGCCCTGCAGAACAGGACGGACGGTACTGCGCCGCATCAATAGTATGTAGCCCCCTGATCGTGCATGGTGGCACCCTTGTAAAGACAGAGGGAGCCACCGGGGCATGACAGACGATATCCATACATTTGGCGATGGCCGCCTTGCCGCCAGCGTGCGGGCGCAGGGGGCCGAACTGTGCGCCCTGCGGGCGCAGGGGCGTGATCTGCTGTGGAGCGGGCAGGACCCGTGGCGGCGGCATTCCCCCGTGCTGTTCCCCATCGTGGGGCGGCTGGTGGATGATACGGCATGGGTGGAGGGCACGCCCTACCGCATGACCCAGCACGGTTTCGCGCGGGACTGCACGTTCCGCTGGCTGGCGCGTGACGAGACCGGCTGCCGCCTGGAACTGGTCGATACGCCCGCCACGCGCGTGCATTATCCCTTCGCGTTCAGCCTTGTGATCGAATACCGTATCGAAGGCGGCGCCCTGTCGGTGCGGTACTGTGTGACCAACCCCGATGATACGCGGGTGCTGCCCGCCTCGCTGGGGGCACATCCGGCCTTCATATGGCCGCTGGCCCCCGATGTGGCCAGGGACCGGCATGTGATCGAGTTTGACCGGCCCGAGCCTGCCCCGGTGCGCCGGCTGGAGGGGGGGCTGCTGCTGCCCGATCCGTTCCCCACGCCGGTGCGGGGGCGTGTGCTGCATCTGGACGATTCGCTGTTCGCGGCCGATGCGCTGATCCTCGACCAGCCGGCCAGCCGGGGGCTGATCTACCGCATTCCCGATGGGCCGGGGCTGCGGCTGACATGGGAAGGCTTTCCCCAGCTGGGCATATGGATGAAGCCGGGGGCTGGTTTCCTGTGTATCGAGCCGTGGTACGGCATGGCCAGCCCGGTCGGGTTCAGGGGTGAATTTTCCGCCCGCCCCGGCGTGTTCCATCTCCAGCCGGGACAGGAATGGCGGGCAGGCTGGCAGGTTGGCTGCATCTGAGGGGATCGGGGTCCGGCGGGTGTATTTTCCATGCAACACCCGCCGGAATAAGCCTTGCGGAAAAAGCATGGATCACCCCGGAATTCTGCGAAAATATCGTATTTGCAACCACCCGGTTGCGGCGTAGCGTGCGCGCAGGAGCAGCATGCGGCAGTCTCGCCCGCTAGGCTCACGGGAAACGCCTCGATGCGTAGTTTTTCTCCTGTCCCCGCCGTGGGATTTTCCCTCGCCTTCCCCCTTCTTGCACTTCGTGGTTTCCGCCAGCGCCTCATGGGTCTGGTGGCGGCGGCCTATCGCAGGCAGGGGATGATGCTGCTGGCCACGCTGCCCAGCGTGGCCGTGCCGTCGGGCTGCCATTCCGGCATTGAAAACGCGCCCTCCCTGCTTGCATTGCGCGGCTGGGACCGGGCGGCCTGAAGAACATCCGGGCGGTGTGACCCTCCGGCTCCGGCTTCTGGCGTGTATGGCGGCGCATTCCGGTGTGCCGCCATATTCATATGGAATGACGGGCGTGCGCGCCGTAAGGTACCGCCCCATTGCATATTTATGGCCGGAGACGGGAGCGCGCGGGGCGATGCGTAGATACATGTCATGGGGTGGGGCGTGCATGGGGGTGATGCTGCTGGCGGCGGCCGGCATGGCCCATGCCGCCACGACGGCTTTCAACAAGCTGCCCGATTACGAGAAATTCGGCATTACAATCACCAGTTCCTATCATGTGCGCAAATGCGGGGTGACGGTCCGGGTCAACCAGTCCCGTTTTGTCGGGAGTGCCGCCGCGCTGGAAAACGAAGGCATACTGGACAACGTCACCCCGGCCCTCATGACGCAGCGGCCTGCCTATTACGTGGGCCAGGCCATGCATGAGATCGTGCCGACCATCATCTACCATGTTTTCCTGCGTTATTCGGATGCATCGGACTGCCATTTCACGTTTCACATGAAGGGGGGGGAGGAGGACGCACTTTATTATGGTCCGTCCGACCCGGCCTTCCTCAGCTTTGTCGTCAATCGCCATACCATGACGCAGGTTGACTGGTACAAGGCCAGTTTTGACGAGATCCGGGAAGTCGCTTCCAGATTCGAGGAAGATCCCGCCTACGCCACCCCTGCGGGCGCGGAGGAGAATGGCATGTCGCCGCCTCATGCCTCCCTTCTTGCCCAGCCGGGCATGCAGGACGTGACAGACGGCGTGCAATGAACCAGACAGGGGCATGACTTCTACCCTGCCTGTCTTTCCCCCCGCCTTTTCGGGGCAGTTGCACGAACTGTTCCGCTGGCGGCGTGACGTGCGGCATTTCCGCCGCGACCCGGTGCCCGAATCCGTTCTGGAGGGTCTGCTGGCCACGGCCTGCCTTGCCCCCTCGGTGGGGTTGAGCGAGCCATGGCGCTTCGTGCGCGTGGATGACCCGGACCGACGCGCGGCCGTGCGGGCGGATTTCAGCCAGTGCAATGCCGATGCGCTGTCCAGCCGCGCGGGGTCCGAGGCCCGGCGTTACGCCAGCCTCAAGCTTGCGGGGCTGGATGACGCCCCACACCATATTGCCGTGCTGTCCCACCCCGATCCGGAACAGGGCAGGGGGCTGGGGCGGGCAACCATGCCGCAGACGACAACATGGTCCACCGTCATGGCCATTCATACGTTCTGGCTCGCGGCCACGGCGGCGGGTGTGGGCGTGGGGTGGGTTTCCATCATCAATCCCGGGCATATCAGGACCATACTGGATGTGGACCCGGCGCTGGAACTGGTGGCCTATCTGTGTGTCGGCTACCCCGCCGGGCAGGCCCCCACGCCGGAACTGGAGCGGCGTGGCTGGGAGCGGCGCGCGCCCGAGCGGCGTGAATGGGTGCGGCGCTAGGCCCCGCCCAACCGGGATTTCCCATTCTCGTGGCCGGACCGGGGCAGGGCGCTGTGTGGCCCCGCCCGTCATGGCGGTTGCGCGCACGCAGGGGCGGGCTGATGGAAAAACGGGTGGCAGATATTCGCTAAAGCCGGTTTTTCTGGTGCCGTGTTTAACCCATTGTGCCACCCGGCCCGCTGGGTGGTTGCCATGCGGGGCCTGTGTCCGCCCGTCCGCTCCGCGCAGCCTGTGGGGCCGGGGCCGTCAGGCCATGCCGGCTGGGCCGCCACGGAGGATCGAACGCTGCTGCACCATTTTGAATATCTGTTCCAGCATTACGGATACGGGGTGATCACCTTTATCGTCATGCTGGAAAGCATGGGGCTGCCGCTTCCGGCTGAAACCCTGATCATTTCTGCATCCGTATACTGTGCCGCCACCCATCGGCTCGATATCCAGTGGGTGGCGCTGGCCGCCGTGGCGGGGGCGGTACTGGGGGATAATATCGGTTACCTGATCGGGCGCAGGGTCGGCCTGCCCCTGCTGCAGAAATATGGCGCGCGCATCAAGCTTACCCCCGACCGCCTGCTGCTGGGGCGTTTCCTGTTCCGCCATCATGGCAGTGGCATTGTCTTCTTTGGCCGCTTCATTGCGCTGCTACGGGTTTTTGTCGCCCTGCTGGCGGGGGCCAACCACATGCCCTGGCCGCGCTTTATGGTGTTCAACGCGCTGGGCGGGCTGTGCTGGGCCGGGGGGTATGCCACGGGTGCCTATTATCTGGGTCGCAAGGTGACGGAAGTATCAGGGCCCGCCAGTATCGGGCTTGGACTTGCCGTGGCGGCGGGTCTGGTTGCCAGTGCGCTTTTCCTGCGGCGTAATGAACAGCGGCTGACACAGGAAGCCCTGCGTGAAGCCCGTGCGGATGCGGCAACGCCGGGGGGAAGCGGGATCTAGCATGGTGGTGCCGCCATCTGGCGGCCATGACCGCGGGCGCGGGAACAGCCACGACGGCGTGCCCGCAGAGAAGCGTCTCTCAGACGCGGCGTATGGGATCGTCCGACGCAGGCCCGGGCAGGCGGGCCAGCAGCATGTGACGGTCATGGTCGGGCAGCAGGTCCGCCAGCGTTGTCTCGTCCAGTACTTTCATGAAGGCATCAAGGGCCTGCGCCAGGGCGCCCCGCAGCTTGCACATGTCGGACAGGATGCAGCCCGCCCCTTCGGGGTTGGCAGGTTCACAGCTGACAAGCCGCATGTCGTCCTCGGTCTTGCGCACGACATCGCCAATACGGATATCTTCTGGTGCATGGGCCAGAACCAGGCCACCACCCCGGCCACGCCGCGCGTCAATCAGCCCCAGCCGCGACAGCCGGTGGATGACCTTGACCAGATGGTTTTCAGATATGTCATACGCATCGGCGATCTCGTGAATGGAGACGCGCCTGTCTGCATGGAGTCCCATGTATAGAAGCGTGCGTAAGGCATAATCAGTGTGCAAGGTCAGGCGCATGCCAGTATCTAACATGCTGCCAGCGGACAGAGACAGGTCTCTATAAACTGCATATAGTTTACAATTTATAGTGGAAAATACTCTCCAGCCCTTGGTTTCAGTGAACAGATTACACATAAAGGCGACAAATGCGGTGCTATAATCTCACGCAAATGTGATCGCAATGTGGCGTACGTAATCTTTTTGCCAACATTTATCTGCCACGATTCCGACGGACGCATCCGGCTGTTGCCAGTCTGTGCCCGGTGCGGCTGGTGCCTGTACGCCCCGGCTGGCTGCCTGCGGCGTGAATTCCCCCTGCCCGTCACGGCACGCGCGCCTGTGCCATAATGGCATGCGGGCTGTGACGCTTGTTACATGCCCATTCCCGCTGTGCGGGATGAAAGGTGACCAGCCGGTCCGGGGAAAGGGCCGGGAGCGTTTTCTCCCACGACCCGCGGGATGACCCGGTCCTGTCCGCTCTCCCCCGCCATTCCTGCCGGGGAAAGAGGGGTCATCCGGGCCACTTCATAATGTATGAGAGTTATATAATCTTTTCCTACCTGAATGGGTAGGGTTATCTCGCAAAGATATAATTTTTTACTGAACTGTTTTTGCAGGATTTTTTTTCACCTGCACCATGATGACGCGGATGTGTTCCCACGCTTCGCGTTTTCCGGTTGCAAGAAACGGGAACAGGTGGGGAAAGGCCCGTCCGTCTTGCCTCGTGACCGGATGGCGCGCTACGTCCCGCGTGTTTCCCCCACCGATCAGGACACAGTCATTGGCCACTCCCCGCAAGCAGAATGCCAGCCGCCGTACCCATGCCATTATCGTGGCACTGCTGCTTGGCGTTGTGGTGGGGCTGGGCCTTCATGCGGCCGGGCCGGCCGCCAGTGAACCGGCAACCCGGCTTGCCAGCCTGCTGACCGGCCTGTTCCTGCGGCTGGTGCGCATGATCATTGCCCCGCTTGTCTTTGCCACGCTGGTCTCGGGCATTGGCAGCCTGGGCGATGGGGCACAGGTGCTGCGCATTGGCGGGCGCATCCTTCTGTGGTTTGTCGTGGCGTCCTTCCTGTCGCTGCTGACGGGGCTGGTGGCGGCCAACCTGCTCCAGCCCGGCGCGGGCTTCACCACGCCGCTTTCAGCAGGTGACACGGGACTGGGACAGGCGCATTTCGATCCGGTCGAATTCGTGCTGCATGTGGTGCCGACCAGCATTTTTGATGCCATGGGCCGCAACGATATCCTGCAGATCGTGGTGTTCTCCGTCCTGTTCGGGCTGGCCCTGCCGGTCGTGGGCAAGGATGCGCAGCGCATGATCCTGCCCTGGACGGCGGAACTGGCGCGCATCATGCTGCGCATGACCGACATGGTCATGTATGTCGCCCCCCTGGCGGTGTTCGGTTCCGTAATGGGCAGTGTGGCGCATAGCGGGGCAGGCATTCTGGGCACGTTCGGCCTGTTCCTGTGCAAATTTTATGCAACCCTGGGTGTGCTGTGGGCGCTGCTGACGGCCATGACCTTCTGTGTGCTGGGCCGACGGGTATTTGTGCTGGCGCGGACACTGGTGCAGCCGATCCTGCTCGGTTTTGCCACGGCCAGCAGCGAATCCGTCTATCCGCTGCTGGTGGAACGGCTGGAGCAGTTTGGCGTGCCTGATCGCATCAGCGGGTTCGTACTGCCGCTTGGCTACAGCTTCAACCTTGATGGTTCGGTGCTGTTCCAGTCCTTTGGCGCGCTGTTCATCGCGCAGGCTTACGGTATTCACATGCCGCTGGGCCAGCAGGTGGCGATGGTGCTGGTCATGATGCTGAGCAGCAAGGGCATTGCCGGCGTGCCGCGTGCGGCGCTGGTCACGCTGGCCGCCGTCATGCCGCAGTTCGGCCTGCCCGAAGCGGGGCTGGCGCTGATACTGGGGATTGACCACTTCCTCGACATGGCGCGCACGGCCACCAATGTGCTGGGCAATGGCTATGCCGCGGCCGTTGCGGCCCGGTGGGAAGGGGTGCTGGAAACCCGCCCGCTGGAGGAAGGAGAATAAAAGTTTTTGGGTGCCCCCCTTTTTTCAAAAAGGCGGTTTCTCTGAAGCTTCTTGAAAAAAAGCTTCACCAAAGACTTTTCATTATTTTCAGTAGGTTGGTAAGGCGGCCTCTCGGAACGGGACGGCCATCCGTGCCGTCCCGTTCGTGTTCTTACGCCTTGGCCAGTGCGGCGCGCAGCTTTTCATCCAGCACGTCCAGGAAGGGCTGGGTATCGAGCCATCTGGCATCCTTGCCCACCAGCAGGGCCAGGTCCTTGGTCATCTGGCCGCCTTCCACGGTTTCGATGCACACGCGCTCCAGCGTCTGGGCGAAGTGGGTCACGTCGGGGGTGTCATCAAACTTGCCACGATAGGCCAGGCCGCGTGTCCATGCGAAGATTGACGCGATGGGGTTGGTGCTGGTGGGCCGCCCCTTCTGGTGTTCACGGAAATGGCGGGTCACGGTGCCATGGGCGGCCTCGGCCTCCACCACGTCGCCCGTGGGGTTGAGCAGCACCGAGGTCATGAGGCCAAGGCTGCCGAAGCCCTGCGCCACGATGTCGCTTTCCACGTCGCCATCATAGTTCTTGCACGCCCAGACATAGCCGCCCTTCCACTTCAGCGCGCAGGCCACCATGTCATCGATCAGGCGGTGTTCGTAGGTCAGGCCCAGTTTTTCGAATTCGGCCTTGAACTCACGGTCGTACACTTCCTGGAACACATCCTTGAACATGCCGTCATAGGCCTTGAGGATGGTGTTCTTGGTGGACAGGTAGACCGGCAGCCTGCGGTCACGCCCGTAGGCGAGGGATGCCCGCGCGAAGCCTTCGATCGAGGCACGGGTGTTGTGCATGCCCAGTGCCACGCCGGGGCCCTTGAAGTCATGCACGTCCAGCACCTGCTCGGGGCCGCCATCGGCGGGGGTATAGCGCAGTGTGACCCTGCCGGGACCGGGGATGCGGGTTTCGGCGGCGCGGTAGATGTCGCCATAGGCATGGCGGCCGATCACGATGGGCTGTGTCCAGTGCGGGACAAGGCGCGGCACGTTGGAGCAGATGATCGGTTCACGGAAAATGGTGCCATCAAGGATGTTGCGGATGGTCCCGTTGGGGGAGCGCCACATCTTCTTGAGGCCGAATTCCTTCACCCGGGCCTCGTCGGGGGTGATGGTGGCGCATTTCACGCCCACGCCATAGCGGCGCACGGCCTCGGCGGCGTCCACCGTTACGCGGTCATCGGTCTCGTCACGGTGGGTAATGCCCAGGTCATAATATTTCAGGTCGATATCCAGATACGGCAGGATCAGCCGCTCGCGGATGAAGTGCCAGATAATGCGGGTCATCTCGTCGCCATCCATCTCGACAACGGGATTCCTGACCTTGATCTTTGCCATGGTACGTCTGTCTGCCTTTATGATTTCTGTTTTTTAATCGTTGTTTTCTCAGCGCTTTTTCTTGCGCTTGTTCTGGCGCCCGTCCGCGCGCGGGCCTCCCGGTGGCCGCATTATTAGGCGTGCATGCCATGGATAAAAAGCACTGGTGCAGGGCGGTTCATTCACAAACGTGCCATCGCCCTGCGCGCAGGTGGCGTGGGGGGACTACCGGCCGGCGGGCGGCCATGGCATGAAACGGGCCATGAATACCCCCCGCCCGCCCGCCCTGCGCCGCCGCCTGCACGGCCTGTGCACCCGCATCTGGCCCGATGCGCTGCTGGGCAGCATGGTGGTGCTGGCGCTGCTGCCCGCCTGCACGGCCTTGCAGGGGATACTGCGCGCGGTCATGCTGTGGGGCGTGGTGGCGCTGGCCTGCAACAGCAGGCGGGTGCTGCTGGCCTGCCTGCTGCCCGCGGTCATGCTGATGCCCGGCGCGCTTTATTACATCAGCATAAGCGGCGTGCCGCCGGGCTATCCGCTGTGGCTGATCCTGTTCTACTGCTCGCTGCCGGTGGTGAAGGGCTATATCGGCCCGGTCCTGCCCTATCTGTGCGCGTGGATGGTGCTGTGGGGCGCGCTGGTGGCGCTGTACTGCCTGCGCCCGCGTGGGCCGGTGGTGCGGTGGCGGAGCCGCACGCGCCTGGCCTGCATGGGGGTGCTGCTGGCCGGGATCGTGGTGCCGACCGTGCGGCTGTGGCAAAGCCTGCCGCCCACGCGCGGCGGGACTGAAAACCCGATGGTGCCGATTCATGCCCGCTTTGACCGGGCCTGGCCATGGAGCGTGCTGACCGGCTATGCCGCTGCCCGGCGCGAGACGCGGCGCGTGAGCGAGATGGCCAGCCGCATCAGCCATGAGCCGGTCCATTTCCTGGCCCCGCCGCCCGCTAAGCCACAGGTGGTGGTACTGGTCATTGGCGAAAGCGCGCGGCGTGACCACCAGCATCTGTATGGCTACGCCGTGCCCACCACGCCCGAGATGGAGCAGGTGCCCGGCCTTGTGCGTTTTGACAACATGGTCACCCCTTTTGACTACACGGTGGGCGCCGTGCCGGTCATCCTGTCGGGCTATGACCGGCTGCTGCCCGGCGCGGTGCCGGGGCATGACCTGATATCGGTGTTCAACGCGGCGGGATTCGATACGTGGTGGATCAGCAACCACCCCCGGCTGGGGCCATATGACAGCGTGATCGGCGCCTATTCGGAACAGGCGCATCATATTGCCTACACCACCGTGCATGGCGGGATCATGAGCAGCCCGGTGCTGGATGAACGCATGCTGCCGGTGCTGGACGGCGCGATAGCGGGTGCGCGCGGCCCTGTCCTGATCGTGCTGCACCTGTTCGGCAGCCACGAGAACGCGGCCGACCGCTATCCCGCCGCCTTCAGCCATGTCGGCACGCCCTATGACAACAGCATCGCCTATACCGACCATATGCTGGCGCATGTGCAGGCAGGCCTTGCCGCCCATGGTGGCCCGGCCGTGATGTTCTACGTATCGGACCACGGGGTGCGGGTCAGTGAATGCACGGCGGGCATTCCCGCGCATGGCGATGTGCGCGCGGCCTATGCGGTGCCGTTCTATTTCTGGGCCTCTCCCGCATGGCAGGCCGCCCGCCCGCGGGCCATGCAGGCGGCGCGTGACAATACGCATGTCCCCTTTACGCTGGCCGCCATGCCCGCCAGCGTTCTGGACGCGGCGGGACTGGGCTATCAGGGGGCGGACATGGGGCTGTCCGCGCTGTCAGCCCACCCTGACCGGCCACGCCGTATCGTGCATGGGGACAGCGCCGCCAACCAGAGCGTGGATTACGACCACAGCCATGATGACGGGCGCTGCCATATCACCCGTGACTGAACGCGGGTGGAAGGGCCGGTTCAGTGCCCTTCGGGGTGGGTCTTGCGCCATGCATCGTAGCGGCGCTTGTCCAGGCAGTAGGCCAGGTTCTTGTACAGCTGGATATGGCGGATATGGGTTACCTCCTCCTGGCAGGTGATCTTGTCGCTGTCCTGATATTCATCCCAGGCGGGCTGCAGGACCAGGGCGCGTTCCTTTTCCCCGGTGACACAGGCATTGGTCACGGCGTCACCAAATTCGGTGGTGCAGTCATCCACCACCGGATAGTTGGGAAAGGTCAGCGCTGGTGCGGGCAACTGCACCTCGGGGCGGATATAGAGCGAGTTCAGTTCCCCTTCCGGCACTTCGGCGCGGGCATGGGGCGCGCAGGCTGCCGCCAGCACGGCCAGCAGGGCACAGGTTGTGATTTTTTTCATGTCTTGCCGCCTTTGTCTTGGAGACCGCCTTCACGGTCTGCCTCTGGAACGTCCTGTAAGTTATAAAGAAGTTTCTGGTGAAGCTTTTTTCGCGGGGCACCGGGGGCCGTTGCCCTGCCTGAAAAGGGCGGTGCCCGGGAATCCTGTATTTTTTATCAGCGATCTGTTTTCAGACAACGCCTGCTACCGGGTTGAGGAACGGTTTTCACGAAGAACGTCCATCCAGGCCCGCCACGCGGTCCAGCCATGGACAAGACGCGCCAGTTCCCCATACCCCCCACCGGCCGGATGGGCGCCATCCCCGCGTGCGATTTCGGGACACCAGAGCGGACTGGCGCGCAGCGCGGCCGCAATGGGCAGGAATGGCACCCCATGCCGCGCACAGGCCGCGCCCAGCGCATGGGAAAGGGCCTGCGTGCGGGCATCGGTCACGGCATGGCCGGTGGGCGGCGGTCCCACCATCAGGACAGGCCAGTGCGCGGTCGCGGCATCCTGCATCATGGCGCAGGCTGCGGCCAGACTGTGTTCAGGGGCAAGCCGGGGCCGGCCGTCGGGCCGGGATGTGCAGTCATTGACCCCGAACGACAGGACGATCCCGCCATCGTGCCGGCCACCGATGCGGGCTTGGGTCTCGGTGCGCCAGCGCCGGGCAATGTCATGGCCCGTCTGGCCACGCACGCCCAGGTTGTAGAGCGTGACATCCCGCCCTTCCTGCCGTTCCATGGCGCAGAGCCGCCCGGCCCAGCCCTGACAGGTTTCATCGCCCGTGCCCGTGACATAGCTGTCACCGATAAAGCAGATTCGCATACGGGCATGATAGACCCGGCGGGGGTGGGAAACCATGCCGGAACCATCTGGTGTTTCCGTACTTTCCTATTTTGTTCTCATGTTTTAGTGTCAGTCCCGTAACCAGCCGCAGGGAGCGGGAACGGAAAGATGCGTGCAGGGATCGTACCATGGCTGTGGGGCTGGCTGCTGCTGGGGTGCATGCCTGCGCTGGGGGCATCCTCCCTTTATGTGCTGGCGCCCGCGACGCCAGGCTGCACCCGGCCCGATGCCCTGCCCCGCGCCCGCCATCTGGCCATGGGTCAGGACCATGCCCTGGCAGTCCTGCACTGCCAGCGCGCGGGAGGGGAGGGGACATGGCAGCGGATGGGCCAGCATGGTGACGCGCTGCTGCTGCGTCACCTGCCCGCGCAGCGGGGGGAGGCGGCGCTTTATTTTCCTGCCAGTGCCGCAACCCCGGCAGGAAAGACGGGCCCCACGGGCCTGTTGTGGCTGGTCATGGTAGCGGGCGGGGCCATGGTGCTGTGGCCGCTGCTGCGTCATGGCTGGCGGGGGTGGCGCAGGCGCCGGGCCTGGCTGGTATGCACGGGGCTGGTCCGGCAGCATGCCGAGGCCCTGCGCATCCGGCGCAGGCAACTGGTACAGCCGAACAGTTACGGGGTGGAACAGACCGGCAGGTGGCGGCGTGAGATGATGGCATTCAGCAAGACCGTCCTGCGTCCCGCGCTGCGGGCCCGGCATATGGGCCATGCCTGGCCGCGTCTCGAGGCACGGGTGCTGGCCCGGATCGAACGGGTTGCGTGTCAGGTTCCCGCAGGGTTCCATGGCACGGACTACACCCCGGACATGGACCCCATTGCCTACGAACATCATTGCGCCGACCGCCTGCGGGCCTGCGGGTGGGATGCCCGCACAACACCCCCCGGCGGGGACCAGGGGGCGGATGTCATTGCCTGTCGTGGTGGATTGCGGCTGGTCGTGCAGTGCAAGCTGTACCGTAATGCGGTGGGAAACGACGCGGTACAGCAGGTCGCGGCCGCCCGGCTGCATTATCATGCCGACGTGGCGGCTGTCGTCTCGAATGCCGATTACACGGCTTCAGCCCGGCAGCTGGCGCGTTCCAACACCGTGTTCCTGCTGCATCATGACGAACTGGCGGCCTTTTCCAGCCGCCTTGCGCAGAAACATGGAACGGGCTGACCCCTTGTCACGTCATAACAGGGTCGTGGGGGCCGCCCGTTCCATGCCCGGCAGGTGCACAGACATTCCCTAGTCCCGTGTGTTGCCGGAAACAGGAGGGACAGGGTGATTGCGTGTGCTCAGCCGGACCGTGATCAGCAGATGGGCGATCATACGTGCAGAGTTGCTCATGAATCATACCTCCTATCTTCTCCATACATAAATCGTCCGGGGAAAGCGAAAGTTTCCTGCTGGATTCGCCGTGTTTTTTCCATGCCGTTGCGTCCATGCTCCCGCATCCCCATTTCCATGGGGCAAACATGTCGGAACGGGGGATGAAGTGAGACGACATCGTGTCATGCTTGACGGGCGGGAACTGTACGCGGGCGCGCAGTGGACCCATGTCCAGCGCTTTGCCGACGCCCTGCGGGCACGCGGCCAGGACGCCGTGGCGATCCGGGACGAGACACCCCGCCCCCCGCGTGTCCCCCGTCCGCGCATGACGGGGCTGCCGCCACGGGGCACGCCGGCCGGTCGGGTATAGGGCATGGCCTATGCCTGCCTGCTGGTTGCCATCCTGGCGGAAGTGACCGCCACGTTCTGCCTGACGCTGTCCAGTGGCTTTACCCGGCCGGTACCGTCATGCGTGACCGTGGTGGGATATGGGGTGGCGTTCTATGCGCTGTCACTGGCGCTGCGCAGTATTCCCACCGGGGTGGCCTATGCCATATGGTCGGGGGTCGGCACCGTCCTGATTACGCTCGTCTGCCGTGTGGTGCTGGGGCAGAAGCTCGACCTTGCCGCCATCGGGGGCATGGTGCTCATACTGGCCGGGGTACTGGTCATGAACCTGCTTTCCGGCACGGGACAGCATGGATAGGGGACGGCCCGGAGGCGACGCCCCCTTTGCAGTCAGACCGTAGCGCAAGGAGCCGGCCCCCATGGGGGAGCCGGCCCGTAAACTCAACGTCGCATGCCGCCGCCGCCGCCACCCGGGCCGCCGCGTCCGCCATCCGGCGGGCCGCCATGGCCGCCACCGCCGCGCGGTCCACCGCCGTCGCGGGGATGCCACCCGCCGCCGCGGCCAATATATTCGGGCGCGCCCCCGTAATAGTCGCCATAGCCGCTGTAATAGCCGCCATACCCGCCGCCATATCCACCATAGCCGCCATAATAGCCGCCGCCATAATAGCCAGGTCCATCCGCACAGGCCGCAAGCCCGCTGGCCAGCACCAGCACCGACAGTGATCGGGTCAGTCTTTTCATGGGAAATAGGGTCCTTTTTTCCATATCCGGAATGTTTCCTGATCCTGTCAGGTCATCCTGTATAGAGAAAAAAGGCCGGGAGACGACAGCGTTCCCGCGTGTTCCCATAATCCTTCCCGCCGGCCCGGCATATCGGGCGCGCGGGTCGGCGGGAAGGGGCAGGCGTTATTTCAGGCCATCGGCCTTGGCCAGTTCCCGCACGCGGCGCAGGAGGGAGACGGCATAGTCCTCGGCTTCCATCTTGGAGGAGAAGCCACCCAGCGTCTCGTTCAGGCCACCGATGCTGACCTCAAGGCTGTACTTGCCCTGTGCGTCAGGGCCGCTGGTTGCTGCTTTGCTCATGGTTGTGTCCTGTCTGGTCATGCCATGGCGCCGGGTTGCGCCATGGGCGACACGGTGCGTGTCTGCTGGTTATGACATGGGGTGCGGCGCCGGTGTTTCCATATGGCTCGCTGCAGGGCAGCCTGCCTGCCACGGCACTTGACAGCGTGGCGGCACGCTTTTGCAAGTCCGCTGCGATTCCTGCTACATGACATGCCGTACCGTTTCCCATCCCAGCCAGTGGCCTGCCCGCACCCATGATGACACGACTGCCCGGTTTCCTTCAGATGGCCCGCCTGTTCGACCTGTTCGAGGAGGTGGTGATGCTGGTGCTGACCCTGCTGATCGTGGTCATTGCCGGTACGTCGCTGGTGCATGTTGTGGTGGCGGTGGGACGGATGCTGGTGACAAGCGGGCTGAATCCGACCAGTCCGGAAACACTGCAGGGCATTTTCGGCATGTTCTTTACCGTGCTGATCGCGCTGGAGTTCAAGCATTCCATCCTTGTCCTGCCCGATGCGCAGCCCCACAGCCTGATCCGCATGCGTTCGGTGCTGCTGATCGGCATGCTGGCCACGGTGCGCAAGTTCATCGTGATCGACCTCAAGGAAGTGGACGTGATGGAACTGCTGGCCCTTTCCGCGGCAACGCTGTCACTGGGGATTGTCTACTGGCTGGTACGCCCGCCCGTGGCGCAGGCGCCGGGTCCCGTGCCCGGACATGAACCGGAAGCCTGAGCGGCTTCCGGTCCCTGGCGTCTATTCCTGACGGGCCAGTTCCGCCTCGATCCTGCTGATGCGCCGTGCCAGCGCCGGTGCGTGTTCGGGCTGGTCCTTTACGGCAATGTCATGCTCACGGCGCAGCTGCGCCAGTTCACGCTCAAGTTCGGTGGCGGAAGGAAGATGGTGTTCCGAAGACATGTGGCAGATCCCTGTTCGCGGTTGGTACAGGGTTCATGTCGGCAGCGGCGGGGTGGCATGCAACCCGCCAATCATGCGTATGTGGTATGACGTGCCCCGATCACGGGCTTGCGATAGCGGATATGGCTGGCATGATCGGCGCGTGCCCGCCAGCGCGGGTGGGTGCCCTGTCCGGGACGGATGGAGACCTGAATGGCCGCGAGGAGGAGAATACGGCATGGATTTCAAGCTGGGCGATATTGTGGTGGTCAGGGACGGTGCCTCCGTCAGGCCGGAACTGCGTGGCATGAAGGGTACGGTCGTGGAAATCATCGAGAATGGCCAGGTCCGCGTACGCAGTGACGGTACGGGCAATGATGAATGGTTCGATGCCGCCGCCCTGCGGCATGAATAGCGGCCGGGGGTGTCAGTCCCCGTCCCACAGGCGCAGGAAGGCATAGGGATAGGCCGTGCAGGCCTGCACGATATGGCGCATGCGCGCTGACCATTCAGCCGGCGGGCCGGGGCGTGATGGTGTTGCCTGCATTGCCTGTTTTCCCTGACTGTCCTGTTGGATTGTGAAGTCACCGACGCCATGCAAGCATGAAAGATGCGTTCCGCGACATCACTTTTGCATGAATGATGTACGTGTCGTGCAATAGATGCATTGCGGCTGCGCATGCAGTGTTTGGACGCTGCCCCGTTCAAGGTGATAGAAGGTGCGGGACCGGTCCGGCCGGTGTCCCGATGGACAGACAGCGAAGAGATTTGATGAACCGCGGCAAGATTGTAAAATGGGCAACCATCCTCTCCCTGCTGCTCATGATCGGCAGCGTCTGCGTGCTGGTGCGTGGCATGACGGCGGACGGGATCGGGCCGGTATCATGGATGGTTGCCGAAGGGCTGGCCGGTCTGGGCCTGCTGGGGCTGGGGGTCATCAACATAAGTGGCGGGCGCGACTGAACACGCCCGCCCGCGGGCAGGCGGCCCGTCGGGGCTAGTTGCCCATGCCCGGACCGCCGGAGCCGCCGGGACCATCGGTGGGGGCATCCTGCCCGGGGGAGCCGGTCATGCCGCCCACGCCGCCGCTCTGGGCCGGGTCGCTGGGCGGGCTGCTGGCCGCACATGCCGTCAGTCCCGCAAGAAGGAGCAGTACGGTAAGTTTCTTCATCTGGGTCTCATGTCCTCTGATCACGCTGGGGTGAGATATTTAAGGATGTCCAGCCCGGAATCAAAGACCGCCCCGCAGCTTTAAGGCGTGTCGGCCTGCCCTGGTTGCACACCCCTGCGGGAGCGGCGTCTGGTGGCATGCCCGCCCGGGCGGTGGGGGATGACGCGAAAGCCGGGAGGCTTCGGGCTGTCGGGAGATGGCGCGCCAGCGTCACGCGACAACGCCCGTCCCCGCCCCATGACGCGCATCGGGTACTACGGCCGGGCAGGGGATGTGGTCCTGGCACGCGGCAGTGGCGCGCAGGATGCGACCCCCGGCGGGCTGGGCATATATGGCCCCGGTTTCCTGCGGTTATGCTTGCCGCTACAGGTCTGATCCTGCACAACAGGACATGAGAAGCCGGGTCCGGCGTGTACGCCTGTGCGTGGTACACATGAAAGGGAGAAAATGGGATACAGCAGGGTTGTGGTGGCGGTACTGGCCACGGGTATTGCCTGTGGTGGCGTCGTGGCTGGTGCGCGTCTGGCACGGGCACAGGATCTGCCCGCATCCCCCGCGCCGCACGGCGGCGTGGAACTGCAGAAACTGCCGCCATATCAGAACAAGGTGAATGAATATATCGATCTGGCGTCCATCCAGTTGCACGGCGCGCATGCATCCGCCACGTTCATCCAGGATTTTGACGAGGACATGATCCGCCACGGCCTGCCTTTCGCCTCGGTCCGGTTTTCCGTCATGTACAACTGCGCGGCCGATACGTACCGCACCCTGTCCTATGCCACATGGTCCGGCCATATGGGCGCGGGCCACCGGATAGCCGATGGTCCGGTGCCGCGTGGCGAGATGACGGTCGACCCCTCCCTGCGTGATGGCAGGCGGATTGCCTGTGCCCGCTGGAATGGTGGCCACAAGGCGGCCGAATAGCATGCCGGCCTGTGGATAATCCGGTAAATCATGTGGATAACGAGGTGGATGACCTGAAAGTCCCCCAACCGTATGGCTTAAGAAACAGGTAAAAATGCGCGCTGGCCCCGCTGTGGACAGCCCCGCGTGGCGTCCGGGCAGGTGGCCCGTGGCGGCAGCCCCGGGACACGATGGCGGCTAGGGGGATGCGGGCGTGGGGACCGGGGCAGGCGTCTGGGCCGTGGGCTTGGCGGGCAGGATGTCATCGCTGCCGCTGGAGCCTGATACAAGCTGCCACTGGCGCCGGTCATCCTGATAGCGTGACAGGCACATCAGCAGGGCCTGGTATTTCTCCAGCCGGCCCGGATCGCTGACCAGGGACAGGCAGGCCCCCTTCAGGTCACTGTCATACCGTGCCCACTGGCTGGTCAGGGCCGCCTGGCTTTTCTGCTCGGCGGTAATGCATTCCCCGTCGGTATCCTGCATCTCGATATGGGCGCGCCCGCAATTGGCGGCAATATCATATTGCGGCAGGACCAGCCTGCGCCCGTGCTGGGTATCATAGGGGTGATGGGCCAGTTTTTCTATGTCCACCCCCGGCGCGGGATGTGCCGCGGGCGCGGGCTCCAGCGGCGGGGGCAGGCTTTCGCCATGGGCCTTTGCGTATTGCGCCAGGTCATCCAGCGCCGCCATCGCCCCCCGGACGGAGAAGGAAACCGGATCATGCTCAAAGGGCACCAGCGCCCCGGTGGCGGCGGCCTTCAGCGCGTCCACCATGTCGGGCACCGTGTCGGGCTTCAGGTCGCCGCCCGCGGTGTCCCATTTCTGGCCATCAAGAAAGGTCTGGAGGGCGACGGTGAACTTGCCGATCATGAGCATGGCCGTCTCCACCCCCCGCGGGTTGCGGTAACGTCCGTGGCGCTGATGGATGGCAATGCCGATCGTGCCGCTGGCGGAGCGGTAGAACATGACATCCAGCGACCCCTGATGGGACATGACCATGGGCTGGCCGCCTGGTCCGCTATTGGCGAAGATCCAGTCAGGATCGGCCGCGCGGGCCGGTGACATGGCGCATAGGGTCCCGATTGCCAGGATGGCAGCAGGTAGCAGGCGCATCCCGGCTTTTTCCTTCCGTCTGTGCATGAATGTCATTGCGGGCGGCATGATAACGATACCGCTCCCCCTTGGCCAATGCCGCCGGTCGGGAGTGCGTCGGCCCGGGTGGGAAAATGAAAATCTTCTTTACTATTATTCCATCGGGCAACGTGGCACGCATCGCGCTGGAAGCATGACATGCTTTGTCGCATATTGGCCATGACCAGACATCATGAGGAAATCCATGCCCGCAGGGGGCGGCAGGGATATTTTCTTGCCACGATTGTGACATTATATGTCAATATCACACGACTGTGATTATTATGTTCCATAACTCCGATTCGTCGGTCTCTGTCGCAATGGGGATTGTCGCAAAGTGAACAGGAAACTGAACCTGCTTGTGGGCTGTCTGGCGTTTGCCGCCGTTCCGGGGGCGGCCATGGCCCAGTCCTATGATGAGAAGCCGCGCGCCGTGCCGGTGGCCATGCTGCCCGAGGACGAGAGCGCCAGCCCCAGCCCGTCGCAGATGCTGGTGGATGAACGCGCGGGGGGCTGGGTGGCCATCCATCACACGCCCGATTCCGGTGTGCATACCGACCTGTGCATCGCAGGCTCCGAAAGCGAGATCCTGATGTTCCGCGCTGATGCCGATTCGCTGCAGGTGCGCAGCGCGGATGACCACTGGACCCTGGCCAGCGGCCAGAAGGGCGACATGACCGTAAGCGTGGGGTCCTATAGCCGCGTCTTTCACATGCAGGCCAATGATGCCACCACCCTGTCGGCCGATATCGCGCCCACGGAACTGGCCCCGCTGCTCGATGCCATGGCGGGCGCGCGCATGGCGGTAGTGAAATTCGGGGACCGCACCACCCTCAGCGTCAATCTGGTGGGCAGCGTTCCCGTGCTTGACCGCTTCCGTGGATGTGCGGAAACCCAGCACTTTGCCGATCTGGGGCATGGCGCGGGGCAGAAGGCGTCTCCTTTCTAGCCCTGTCGCGCCGGTTGCGCGTGCATGGCTGCCCGCACGTTGCGCCGTGGTGACAAGGCGGGCCTGTATGGCGGAAACTTCCGGCCGTGACTGTCAGCGATGGCTGATACCCAATGGAAGGAATACAGGACGTGAGGCGACGGTTTCATCTTGGCGTGCTGGCGGGACTCGCCATTATGGTTACGGGACCACTTTCCGGTGCTGCGCTGGCGCGCGCGCCGAAGCCCCCGGCCGAACCCCCTGCGTCCACGCCTGTCCTTGATGTCGCGGCGTTTCAGACCCAGGCGGCCCGGTATGTGGGCAGGCCCGTGCGGATAGAGGGGTGCTATATCACCTCGGCCAATTCCGGGGGGGCGGACTGCGCCGCGTTCCGTATTGCGGACCTGCCGGGCCAGGTGGACTGGAACGGCACTGTCCCGCTGGATGGCCCGACCATGGAGGACGCCTCGCTGCGCAGGGCCCAGCAGATCTGTGGCGACACCGGCCAGCAGCCGCAGTGCCGGGCCGAGGTCAGCGGCGTGGTCTATGATCCGTTCGGGGACATGGGGGTACAGGGCCAGCGTAATTTCGAACTGCGCAATGCCCGCATCCACTGGCTGGCCGAACCCGCGCCAAAGGGGCATCCGTCATCCGCTGCCCGTCATGTGGCGCGCTGAACCATTCCGGGTCCCGTCCCGTCTCCTGCCGGGGCGGGGACAAGCCTAGCCTGCGTGGCCAAGCAGGCGGGACAGCAGCGTGAAACCGCTCCCGCACAGCAGGCTGCCCATGACCACCATGGGCACGATCCACATCTCGCGCATGAGCGTTTTCACACGCGCCAGCGTATGGTGCGTGAACGGGCTGCGCGTGGCAGGCAGGGCCGGGGTAAGCATGCGTGTCATGGCGTGACGTCCCGGGGCGTGGCATGGCCCCAAAAAAGCGGCTGCGGTTCGTGAGCGGTGGCGCGTAATGCGGACAGGGCACGGGCCTGTCAAGCATGAAAATTGCAGGCAGCGCGAAAGCAGGTGGATAGGAAGCGGAAAACGGCTTTTCCCCGCCATTTTCCATGCATGATATGCTTTTAATGCGCGGCGGCGTTGCGGGGTATGACCGTATGCCCGATAAGGTGCGTTTGGCCATGCCTGCATGGTCTCCCTTCCGCACGGGATTCGTCCATGACTCCGCTCGCGCTGATCCTGACCGGCCTTGGCTCCATTGCCCTTCTTCTTGTCCTGATCCTGTGGGCGCGGCTGCATCCCTTCGTGGCACTGCTGGGTGTCGCGGTGGCGGTGGCGGTGCTGACCGGCATGCCGGTGGCGAAGCTGGCCGATTCGATTCAGGGCAGCATGGGCCGCACCATGGGCCATATCGCCATTATCGTGGCGCTGGGGGCCATGATCGGGCGCATGATCGACCTTTCCGGCGGGGCGGCCGTGGTGGCGGCCCGGCTGGTCAGCCGCGTCGGTGCCGCCCATGTGCCGCTGGCGCTGGTCATCGCGGCCTTCGGGGTGGGCATTCCGGTCTTCTTTGAAGTGGGCGTCATCATGCTCATGCCGCTGGTCTATGGCATGGCGCGGCAGACGGGCCGCGCGCCCGCGGTGTTCGGCATCCCCATGGCGGTGACCATGCTGACCGTGCATGCCCTGCTGCCGCCCCATCCCGGTGCCGTGGCGGTGGCGGGCGCGCTGGGCGTGGGGGCGGGGCACATGCTGCTGCTGGGCCTGCCGCTGGCCGCCGTGGCCACGGGGCTGACCTATGTGCTGACGCGCCCGATCATGGCCCGGCCCTTTGGCTGCACGCCCGATATCCGCGCTGTGGTGGAGGAGGCGCGCAACGCCACCCGTAATCATGACGCGGCGGACGGCCCGGCCCGGCTGTTCATGCAGGCCAGCCAGCAGCGGCCGGTCAGCATTGGCGAGATCGCGCTGGTGATTGCCGTGCCGGTCCTGCTGATGGTGGGGGGCACGCTGGCGGGTGAACTCATGGCGCCGGGGCGCCTGCGTTCCGTGCTGGTGTTTGTGGGTATCCCCTTCATTGCCCTGGGGCTGGATGTGGTGCTGTGCGCGTGGCTGCTGGGGCTGCGGCGCGGCATGGCGCTTGGCACCGTGTCCGATGTGGTGGCGGCCGCCCTGCCGGGCACGGCCATCATCATCCTTATTACCGGGGCGGGGGGCGCGTTTGCGCAGGTGCTGGTGGGCAGCGGGGTGGGGGATGCGCTGGGTGGCCTGCTGGCCGCGACCGGCCTGCCGCTGCTGGTGCTGGCCTTCGTGCTGACCATGATCCTGCGCGTGGCGCAGGGGCCGACCACCGTGGCCCTCATGACCACGGCAGGCATCCTTGGCCCCATGATCGGGCGGCTGCATCTGGACCAGACGCATCTTGCACTGATGGCGCTGGCCATGGGGGCGGGGGGCATGGGGCTGTCCCATGTCAATGATGCCGGGTTCTGGATCGTAACCCGCATGTGCGGCGTCAGCGTGCGTGAGGGGCTGCGGAGCTGGAGCGTGATGACGCTCATTGCCTCCGTGCTGGTCTTCGCCGGTGTGGCCACGCTGTGGGCCGTGCTGCCTGCCTGAGCGGGGGATGGATAAAAGCTAGAGTTTCCGGGTGCCGCCTTTTTTCCAAAAGGCGGCGTCCTTTAAAGCTTTTTGGAAAAGGCTTCACCAAAAACGTCTTTATGCTTTCAACCTGTCAGGGGAAGAAGGTAAGGGGCGGTCCTGCTTGCCGCGTTGCGGGCAACATCATGCGGCGTGCCTGCGGCAACGATCCGGCCGCCGCCTTCGCCCGCCTGCGGCCCCATGTCGATGATCCAGTCCCCCCTTGCCGCCACGCGCATGTCATGTTCGGCCACGACCACCGTATGCCCCGCATCGACCAGCGATTGCAGGTGTATCTGCAGGCGGTCCACATCCGCCGGGTGCAGGCCGGTTGTCGGTTCATCCAGAATGTAGAGCGTATGCCCCCGGCGCTGTTTCTGCAGTTCGGTCGCAAGCTTGATGCGCTGTGCCTCGCCGCCCGACAGTTCGGTGGCGGGCTGCCCGAGCTTGAGATAGCCAAGCCCGCCCTGCTGCAATGTGGCAAAGGCGGCCGCAAGTGCAGAAGTGTTGGCAAAGAAGGTGGCGGCCTCATCTACCGTCATGGCCAGTATGTCGGCAATGGACTTGCCGCGCAGGGTCACCTCCAGCACCTCGGGCCGGTAGCGCGTGCCGTGGCAGGTGGGGCAGGGGGAATACACGCTGGGCAGGAACAGCAGTTCCACCATGACCGAGCCCGCGCCCTCACAGGTGGGGCAGCGCCCCTTGGGCAGGTTGAATGAAAAGCGGCCGGCGTCATAGCCGCGTGCCTTTGCCATGTCGGTTGCGGCATAGAGCTGGCGAATGGTGTCGAACAGGCCGGTATAGGTGGCAAGATTGGAGCGCGGCGTGCGCCCGATCGGTTTCTGGTCGATCATGACCAGCCGTTTCAACGTGTCCGCACCCGCCGTGACCTGCCCGCGCGGGGTGCCTTCGGGCAGGTCATCAATGCTGTCCTCATCCGGGTCCGCCGCCAGTTTCTGCCCCAGTCCGTGCGCCACCAGCACGGGTAGCGCCTGGCTGACCAGACTGGATTTGCCCGAGCCGGACAGCCCGGTCACGGTCACGAACGTGCCCAGCGGGATTTCCACGCTCAGGTCGTGCAGGTTGTTCCACGTCACCCCCGCAAGGTTCAGCCACCCCGTGGGCGCGCGGGGGGCGCCCGCGATGGGCGCATCCCCCGCGAACAGGTAGGGCGCGGTGCGGGAAAGGGGGACCGTGCGCAGCCCGTCGGGCGGGCCGCTATACAGGATTTCCCCACCCCGTGTGCCCGCATCGGGGCCGACATCGACAATCCAGTCGGCCCGGCGGATCAGGTACAGGTTGTGTTCGACAATGAAGAGCGAGTTGCCTGCCGCCTTCAGCCCCTCCAGCGCATCCAGCAGGTTGTGGGCATCGGCCGGATGCAGCCCGCTGGAGGGCTCATCCAGTACGTAAACCACGCCAAACAGGCTGGAGCGGATCTGCGTGCCCAGCCGCAGGCGCTGGTATTCCCCCGGCGACAGGGTGGTGACGGAGCGGTCGGCCTGCAGGTAGCCCAGCCCCAGCCGTTCCAGCACCGCAATGCGCGCGATCAGGTCGGCCGCCATCCGTTGCGCTGCAATGGCCGTGGCATCGCCTGCCTGTGGTGTGGCGCCCAGCGCCAGCGTGCCATCGGCCAGCGGGGCGAGCGTGCGCGCGATGGTGGCAAGCGGCTGGCGCGTCATCTGCGCGATGTTCAGTCCCGCCAGCGTAACCCGCAGGGCATCCGGGTTCAGGCGCTGGCCATGACAGGTGGGACACGGGGTCGCGGTCAGGAACCGTTCGGCCCGCCTGCGCATGGCCGCACTCTGGGACGTGGCGAACGTGTGCAGCACATAGCGCCGCGCCCCGGTAAAGGTGCCGTTATAGCCCGGCGGGATGTGCTGGCTGATCGCGCGCTGCACGGCGGCGTGGTCCAGGCCGGGATAGACGGGATAGGTCGGGGTCTCGTCCGTATACAGGATCCAGTCGCGGGTTTCCCGTGGCAGGTCGCGCCACGGGCAGTCCACGTCCACCCCTTTGGTAATCAGGATATCGCGCAGGTTCTGTCCCTGCCATGCGGTAGGCCAGGCGGCCACGGCGCGCTGGCGGATGGACAGGCTGTCATCAGGTACCAGCAGGGCCGTGGTGGTGTCCATGATGCGGCCCTGACCGTGGCATTGCGGGCAGGCGCCCATGGGCGTGTTGGCGGAAAAGGATTCCGCCTCCAGCCGCGGCATGCAGGCGGGGTAGTGCCCTGCGCGCGAATAGAGCATGCGCAGCAGGTTGGACAGCGTGGTGATGCTGCCCACCGATGACCGTCCCGTACCCGTGCCGCGCTGCTGCTGGAGTGCTATGGCAGGCGGCAGCCCCTCTATGCCCCCCACGTCGGGCACCGGCATCTGCCGGAAAAGTCGCCGGGCGTAGGGAGAGACGGATTCCAGGTACCGTCGCTGGGCTTCCGCGTACAGTGTGCCGAACGCAAGCGAGGATTTGCCCGAGCCGGATACCCCGGTGAACACCACCAGCCTGTCGCGCGGCACATCCACATCCACATTCTTCAGGTTGTGTTCGCGTGCGCCGCGCACCTGCACGAAATCCGCCCGGCTGTGCGGGTCGGCTGAAGGGGATGGGGCGGGGGAGTCATGCGACATGAAAATGGCCTTTGCGCGCTGTCCCGGCCGGGACCGGGTTCCGGACTGTCATTATAGCGCCGCCAGATCATTTTGCATGGCCGGGGTTTGGTATTATCGAACGTTATATAATTGACGATATGGGTATGACCGGGGCCCTGCTTGACCGTCGGCACCGCGCGGCGCATCAGGAAGGCTGGGTCATGACGACATGAAGGATCGGGCGGGTACAAGCATGAAAAGAGTCATCATACTGGGCGTCTCCCTCTGTCTGTGTTCGGCGGGCATGGCGCATGCGGCCCATCAGGGAAACATGGCACCCATCGTGGCCGAGGCCGAGCGCCATGTCGCCGCCACCCAGCCGGACCCCGCGGGGGTGGTGTTCCGTAATGTGGCGGTGCACGGCATGGATGGCGCATCCGTGGTGTGTGGCGAGATGGCCGCGCATGACACGCCCGCAGGCAGCGTGCACATGAAATTCGGCTATGTGCAGGGGCAGGACGACCCGGTGGTGTTCAGCGGGCGTGACGTACCGCAGAAGATCAGTTTCAACGAGGTCAATTCCTGGCTCAATGACAGCATCAAGCTGGAAGATCTGGAAGAAATGGGCTGCGTGCCCAAGGGCACCTATCACAGCTACAATGAGCGCCTGAATCAGGTCATGTCCCAGCGCAAGCAGTTTGGCGTGAACTGAGCCGGGCAACCCGCGCCGGTATCATGTGTTCACGACATGCATGCTGTCCGCTGGGCCGGGTTCTGAACGGGTTGGCACGGGGCGGCAGATGTGTACGCTGCATGCCATACGGATGATGGAACCCGGCAGGGGGGGCATGCGCGCAGGCGTGGTGCCATGCCGGGTGATGGAAGGGAATTCATGACAGATGTAACGCAGGCCATGCTGGGTCAGGACGTGATTGCGGCCGGTTCGGGCCGTATGGGCACGCTTACGGCGGTCAACGCCGATGGCACGATCCAGATTACGGTGGATGGCCCGGCGGAAAGCACCTTCAATGTTCCCCTCTCATGGGTACAGTCTGTCGATAACGGCAAGATCCTGCTCAGCCACACGGTGGAGGACGTGCAGTCCTACACCCCGCCGGCCTGAACGGTCTTCCGGTAATACGACAGGAATGTCCGGGTATCTGCCAGGGCGTGTTGAAAAAGGCTTGCCCCCGGGTTCCGTCATGTCCCGCGCTCCGACACCCGCGGGCGCAGGTGGCAGGAAAGGTGGGGGCATGGCATGGTGGACAGGACAGGCCCGGTACCCGCTCCGCTGATGGCGGCGGGTGATGATACGTTCCGCGTGCCCCTGCGCGCCACGCCTGCCATGCTGCGGGCCAGCATCGCGGGCCTGCGCATGCCGGTATTCGCCCCCGCGCGCCGTGCGGCCGACCTGGTGGACCTGGCCCGGTTCGACCCGGCCCTTGTGCTGGATATCCGCTATGCCACGGCCCGCAACTTTCTGGGCTTTCCCGTTTATCCCGCCGCGCGGGCCTTCCTTCAGCGCCCGGCGGCGCGTGCCCTGTCCCATGCGCGGGGGCTGGCGGCGCGGCACGGGTATGGCCTGCTGGTCTATGATGCCTACCGGCCATGGCATGTCAGTGCGCTGTTCCGCCATGCGGTGCCGGAAAGCCTGTATGATTTCGTGGGTGATCCCGCCCATGGATCGCGCCATAACCGGGGGTGTGCGGTGGATCTGACTTTGTGGGACCTGACAACCCGGCAGGTTGTTCCCATGCCATCCGGCTTTGATGAAATGACCCCGCGCGCGCATGTGGGGTATGCGGGCGGCAGCGCGCGGGCGCGTGGGTGCCGTGACCTGCTGGCCACCATCATGCAGGCCAGCGGCTTTGAACCGCTGGCCGAGGAATGGTGGCACTTCGATTTCCGGGACTGGCGGGATTATGCCGTCATGGACCTGTCTTTCGACGAGATTGGGCGCACGCTCACGCCCTGAACGGTGCGTACCGTCGCGGTGGACTGTCCGGAAACTTTTGTCCCTTTTTATCAATGGCCTGTTTCAGGCGGCCCTTAATTGTCGTGCAATGTGCGGTCAATCGTGCGGCCTGCCTTCTCGCCCGGACCCTTTGGTGGGTCGAGGGTGTCCTGCATCTTGTCACCAAAATGATCCAGTTTTTCGCCTGCCGTCTCATGGTGGCGTTTGCAGGCGCTCAGGCCCGTGCCCGCCAGTGCCAGCGCCAGGCCCAGAAGGGCGATCGAGCGCAGGCTGCGCCATGCGGGCGTGGGGGTAAGCGGCCGGGGTGCCGTTACCACGCGATCATGATGCAGGGCGATGCGGAACTGGATATGGGCGGGATCATGGGCTTTGTCTGGCGGGGTTGTGCTGCAATGGCTCGGGGTGCCCATGGTCCGTAAATCCTGTGCTGAGAGACTGTGTGTGAAACAGCAGGGCAGGTGGGATGGTTCCCGGCACACGGGAATGTGAGCGCGCTTAACCGAACATGGCCCGGCATTCCGGGCACAGGCGCAGGAAGCGGCCATCGGCCACGAAGGCGCTGTCGCAGTTCAGGCAGGTGCGGCGGACCTGATCGGGCCGGTCCATGGGTATGGCATGGCGGATGCGGTGACGGCGGAGATGGGCCTCCAGCGTTTTGATGTTCAGGCCCAGCCTGCGGGCCGTTTCACGGGTGGAGCATCCCTGCTGGCGCAGTTGTGCGACCGAGGGGGCAAGTCGGCCCCAGTCCAGCCGTGGCGGGCGGGTGCGGTGTGGGGCGGGGGCGGCATGTGTGTGGGTGTGTGCATTTTTCATACCCAAACTGTGTTAAAAAAACACACATACGGCAAGGAAATAATGCGCGCCTGTGCGAAAAATCGTTGCCTTCAGAATATTTGTGTATTTTTAACGCACGAATGGAAAGGTCCCCCATGCAAGATCCCTACCTGCCCGATGGCTGCACGCAGGCCGCCATCGATGCCCGATTCGCACCCGATGAGCCACCATGGGTCGCCTGGCATGTCCGCCAGCTCCGGCAGTACCTGCTGCGTCTGGGCATGATCCGGGCCGAACTGGCGGCCGCGCGTTTTGTGGGGCCGTATGATACGGACGATATCGTGGACGCCCTTGATGGGGAGATGGAAGCGGCCCGTCAGGCGATCACGCATCCCGAGCCCATGCGGACCAGCCATTTCCATTTGAAAATGGACGGCGCACCCGGCACATATCAAGGCTACCTGCCCTGTTCGCATGGAGATGCCCCGATGACCGACCCGACCATCCTGCCCGATCTGGACCATGAACATTTCCTGCGGCGCGCCTTTGCCGTGGCCGAACGCGCGCGGCAGGGGGGCGACCACCCCTTTGGCTGCATACTGGTCGATGCCACGGGCAGGGTGGTGCTGGAACAGGGTAATGGCTATACGGCGGAAGGGGGCGACATGACCGCCCATGCCGAACGCCTGCTGGCCACGCGGGCTTCAAAACGGTTTCCACCCGCCGAACTGGCGGGCTACACGATGTACACCTCGGCCGAACCCTGTGCGATGTGTGCGGGTGCGGTGTACTGGGCCGGGATTGGCCGCGTCGTGTATGGCCAGAGCGAACACGACCTCAAGGCAATGACCGGCAACCACCCGGAAAACCCGACCCTGGACCTGCCATGCCGCACGGTGTTTGACGCAGGCCAGCGCAGGGTAGCCGTCATCGGTCCCCTGCTGGAAGCGGAAGCCGCTGAACTGCAACGTAGCTTCTGGGCCGAAGGGAAAGCATAACAGACTGTTTAAAAACACTATATTTGCAAAATAAAAGTTTTTGGGTGTCGCCTTTTTTCAAAAAGGCGACGGTCTGGAGTCTTTTGGAAAAAGCTTCACCAGAAACTTCTTTATGATCTGCAGGCTTCAGGCATACGGGCTTTCAGAACCCGTTCGTGGTCGTCTGTCCGGTTGCCATGGAATAGGAGCAGGCCCGGTCCCCGTCGGTGACCACCAGCCAGATTATGTTGCGCAGCCCGACATAGAACTGCCCTGCGTCGCGTAGCGAGGTATAGCCATGATGGCGGAACCATGCGGCAATAATGGTGGTTGGCTGGCTGCCGAATGACTTCTTGACCGTATCAAGCAGCCTGTCGCACTGCGCGTGGGTGAAGCTGTCATGGTTCTGGTACCAGATACCGACCAGGATGCTGTTGCGCCTGGGGTCGAAATCGGCCACCGGCATCATGTCGCTGTCATAGGTGTCGGGCAGGCTGTCAATTTCATGCTGCATGGCGCGTTCGGCACGGATCAGGCCCAGGTCCATCATGGTCAGCTTGTCGGCAAACAGGGTGCTTATGACCTGTGATGGTGGTGTCTGTGCGGCAGCGGGGCGAAGGCAGGCGCATGCAAGGGCGCAGAGCAGGAACAGGTAACGCAAGATATTCCCCCATGGCGGAGTGGTTCGGGCCATTGTGATCATGGATGCGCCCGGTCTGCGGCCTGTATGAGCGTGCAGGCCCGGTGTGTCATGACAGGAATTAAATAAAAATAACTTTTCAGGCCATGTACCTTGCCTTGAATGTTATGCACATAAAGCCTATCTGCCATGAACATAACAACTGTCTTGGTGGTGAACGGGAGCGCGCGATATGACGCGGAGGAAACTTGCCCTGCGTGGGTGGATGCAGGTGCTGCGGGGTCAGATCGTGCGTGAGATCGGGTACGCCATAAGCCATGCCCGGCTGCAACGCCGGGGCATGCTGATTGAAAAGCTGGGGCATGGCCTGCTCTATCGTGCCCACCGGCTGGGAGCGCCCGCGCCGGGTACGGGCCAGACCGCCCCCGAAGGCACGGCGGCCCCGGGCTGGCATGGGTAGGCAGGCCCGCAGCCCTGTAGGCAAACTGCTTTAAAATAACGCATTGGTAAAAAATAATAAAAGTTTTCGAGTGCTGCCTTTTTTCAAAAAGGCGGCATTTTTCGAGACTTTTCGGCAAGTGCCTTACCAGAAACCCCTTTACGACCTGCAGCCGTTTCCGGGGCCGGGTGTCCGGTACAGCCTTTAAGAAAAAATCCACGCGACTCTCAACGAGTCGGGAAAAACATGCACCTTATCCCCGGTTCCTGCTGTTTCTATCCACAGGGTTGCCCGGATATTCGTCCCCTGAATCTGTGGATAAGACCTGCGGGCGGCGTGTCAGCGATGGCCCGCGATATGCTGCATGTCATCGCCCACATGGCGCAGCGCATCGCGCACGGACATGTGGCGGCGGTTGCCCGCTTCCGACACCACGGTCACGGTTGCGGTCATGCCCGCGGCCAGCACCAGCCCCTGTGGCACGCTGTCAATGTGCACGCGCACCGGAATGCGCTGTGCCAGCCGCACCCAGGTATAGACCGGGTCCACCGCCGGCAGGCCCTGAATGGAAGATGCGGCGTTGTTGCTGGCAATGCCGCGGGTAATGCTTTCCACATGGCCGAACAGCGGCTCATGAAAACCCATGAGGTCCAGCCGCACGGGTTCGCCAACAGCGATGGAATGGATTTTCGTTTCCTCGAAATAGCCATCCACCCAGTAGGAATCCGCATCGATGACCTGGATGTTCACCTGCCCCGCATTGGCATAGTCCCCCGCGCGCATGGTCAGGTTGGTGACGTAGCCGTTGATCGAACTGCGGACTTCGGTGCGTTCCAGGTTGATGCGTGCCTGCTTCAGGTCGGCCAGCGCCCCGGCATACTGGGCTTCCGCCTGCTGGGCTACGGCCTCGAACTGCTGCTTTTCCTCGCCTGATACTGCAACGCCCGAAATCTTCTGCCGCCGTTCGTACTGTGATGTCCTGAACTCCAGATCCGCCCGGCGTTCGTTTACCGCCGCCGTGGCGATATCCACCTTCACGCGGAAATCGAACGGATCGATCACGTACAGCACATCCCCCTTGTGGACGAACTGGTTGTCCTGCACGCGCACGTCGTTGATCTGGCCGGAAATGCGTGGGGCGATATTGGCAACCTGTGCCCGGACCTGTCCGTTACGGGTCCAGGGGGAGGCCGTGTAGTAATCCCACAGCACGATGGCCACGATGGCGGCCACCAGCAGGATGGTCAGGGTAATGGCCAGGCGCACAAGGCGATTTGCATATGCGAACACGTCAGCATTCTCTCACAGGATCAGGGTATACAGGCCGACAAGGCAGATCAGCAGGCCAAACTGCGCCAGTGGCGGGTTCCACACGAACCGCCACAGGTTGAACCATGACAGTACCGCCCGCAGTGCCAGCAGCGTGCACAGTGCCAGCCCGAGATTCATGACGAAGGCGGAAACCAGCACGCCCTCCACATCCACGACCTGCCGCATCAGCCCGCCTTCCGTGTCCGGATAATGCCGTAATGCCGCAACCGTGGCGCCGCCGCCTGCCACCCCCGCAGTACCGCATTCAGCCCCGCCAGCAGGTTTATCGCCGCGACCTGCGTCTGCGGTGGCAACTGCGCCGTGGGGGCGGGCACGGCATCCAGCGCCTGTTGCAGGGGGGCGGTTACTGAGGTGGTCCCGTCCGTTCGGACAGTTTTGTGGGCTTGATAAGCTATACCCGGTTGTTGTTATGCCGCCCTTCTGACGGCGTTGCTGTTGGCCATCTGGTCCGGGGTTAACCCCGGACCAGATGGCGTCG
>NZ_NKTZ01000019.1 GCF_003207855.1 Komagataeibacter rhaeticus
GCCGGCATCCCGGAAGGGAAACTCCGCCCGCTCCGGCAAGCCATCACAATCACCGATAATCCTTAGCGTATATCTGTGCCCGTTTTATGTACGTCCCCCGGAGTGGCATTGCAATAGATTCTGGCTTTATATTCTGTAAAAATTTACGGAATGCGACGGCATTTTAAAAATTACATACATGCGAAAACATATATTTCGGATGTATTACGTATTGACGGCTCTGTCGTAATAACAGAATGGCGCAAGATCTGTGTCACACTGTGTCTGTTTTGGCACAGTTAGAAATCCTGCGCCGCTTACGGGCGGCCCAGGATCTGTTCCATCGTTGCCAGAAGGGCCGTGGGGTTGATGGTTTCCACCACCGTTTCCTTCTGTTCATCCAGATCAGGCTGATATCCGGGCGACCAGGAAAGCGTATCCCCGTATCCGGCGCCAAACTGCGTGTTGATATCAACGTAAAGCTGGTCGGACCTGGTCACGATCTGCGGGTTGAGCCAGACGGTTGCCGCAATTTCATCCCACATGGGGGAACCGGGCTGCCAGTGCGCGACAAGCCTGCTGATATCGGCATTGCGGGACGCGATGCGATGCAGGAAATCGGCGCTGAGTTCCGTTGCCGTGGCGGGGTCGGACGGTACCATGGTGATCTTATGCCACGGGGCGTGCATGACGATGCTGGCGGCCTCGGGGTCGAAGCGCAGGTTGAATTCACGGCGTGGGGAATTGACAAACTCACGCGCGTACTGCCCGGCGGCCACGGTGGAAAGCTGCTGATGCGGGTTCAGGCTGCCGCCCATGTAGACCAGTTCTTTGGCCAGGGAGGCGAATTCCGGATCAAGCCGCTGCGCCAGCGCCAGGTTGGTCATGGCCCCCGCGGCCAGGATCGTGACCTGCCCCGGATAGGCATGGACCATGCGGATCAGGAAGTTGGCCGCGATTTCCTTTGACGGCTTTGTCGTGGCATTGCCATCGGCCGGTGTCGGTACGACATCGGGCGCATGGTAATTCGGGGCTGGCTGGTTGGTGGGTTCCACCCACTGCTTCATCCATGCCCCTTTCCAGATCAGCCTGCCGTACAGGCTTTCCCACTTCTCCGTCAGTTTTTCCGAATTGATCAGCGGATAGATCGCCCCCGGCACCACGGGCACGTCGGTCCGGTGCAGGATTTCCAGCCCGCGCAGCATGCGGTTGATTTCATCATCACGCCAGCGGTTGCCACTTGCAACCGTAATGCCCAGCACATCCACCCCCGGCGCCTTCAGCAGCGTTGCTTCCGCCAGGGAAAGGCTGTCGTCATCATCAATGATGACCTTGCGGTTTTCCGCCGCAAGTCCCGAACATACCGGCATGCCACAGGCCAGGGCCAGGAACAGGCCGCACAGGCGGTATCGGGCATTGCGTGACGAAAAGAAGGACATCAGGTAACCGGTTTTCCAGGATGTTGTTGTCTGTTGATGATATGCCATGCATGTCGGCTGTTTCCAATCGGGAATGCAGACAACACGATGTTGCTTTTTCCGCAAGGGCAAATGAAGCTCAGGAGAAAACTGTCGGATCATAAATAAAAAATGCATAAAAAACATGCATTTACGTGAATGATAAATAGGCAGTCCGGTCGTTTCCCCACAGGTATGACAGGGCCGGTCCACCCTGTCAGGCAACGGCACGGGGCTGGCGCAGGGCGCGGCGGGTCAGGAAAAGCAGAAGCGTGGCCGATGACAGGGCCAGGACGGCAAACAGGACATAGTCGGTCCATGCCGCGATGGAAAAGTAAAGCGAGGGGACCACCACGGACGAGACCGATATGAACTGTCCCACAATGCCTGACACCACACCGCGTGCATTGCCGCTTCCGGCCACGGCGGGCAGCAGGGACATGGCGCTGCCGCTGAGGCTGCTATAGGCGAACATCCATAAAAACAGGCCGACCGAGGCAAGGACGATGCCCGAGGGTGGGAAGAACAGCATGAACTGCGCCCCCGCCCCCACCACGGCCATGACGGCAAAGAGCACAAGCGCGCGCTGCTGCGTGCTGGCCAGCAGGCTGATCAGCCCGCCCCCCAGCAGCATGACGACAATCTTGATCAGGGCCACTTCGGTCGATGTCGTACCAAGGCTTATGGCATGGACACGGGCCAGGTAGGCTGGCGCGACAAGACTGGTGCCGTAGGCCACGGCATTGGGCAGCGCCACGCTCAATGCCAGCGTCAGCACCCGTGAAAAGGCCGGGCGCGCTGCTGCCCCTTCCGCCGTGGTCGGGGCATTCCGGGCCGGTTCCCCGTCGTGCAGGCGCATAAGGAACGCCCCGCCCGCCATCAGGGCCGCCACCATCAGGCCGATATGGAACAGGCATGCCATGGCCCAGTTGCCATCATGCAGGAACGGTACCACCAGCAGCAGCCCTGCGGAATAGCCCGCCGGTGCGAAGGTGGACCAGAAAGCCAGCGCGCGTGAACGGATATCCGGCGGCAGGTATTTCATCAGCAGCGCGGGGGATGTGGTGGTGGCATAAGCAAACCCGCACCCCGTCAGCATCAGCCCGATGCGGAATGGCCAGACATCACGCGCGCTCATCAGCAGCGCATCGCCCGCCACGGTCAGGATAATGGACAGGACAAAACTTTTGCGCACACCAATCAGGTCCACCGTCATGCCAAACATGAAGGACAGGATCGCGGCGGGCAGCGAAAAGAAGGACAGGCCCTTGCCCACCACGGCAGGCGATACATGCTGGATGCCCGATATGGTGCCGATAAAGGGCACAACCATGCCCACTACCGCCATCGAGGCGGCGGCGTAGATGTAAATGATCAGAATCAGGCCGATCGTGAATGTCTTGCCCCGGGTCATGACCATACGCCTTCATTCAGTTGTTCCAGGGAATGCCCGGTGTCGCCTGCTGGATGGGGCCAGGGAGCGCAAGCGTGGCGCAGGTGCTGGCGATGTGCTTTCCCTTCATCAGGCGCTTTACGAATGGCAGGGAATCCCGCACCGATACATTGACCGCCCCGTTATGGGTCAGCCCGGCATATTCGTGCCAGCTTACCGTCGTGCCCGCGTCGCACATGGCGGCCACGGCGTTGTACTGTCCCGCCGTTCCGGCTTCCCCATCCGCAAGTCCGGTGCCGACAAACACGGGCACGCTGATATGGCCATCGGGGATCTGGAATGCCGCGTCATGGTCCTTTTCGTAATCGGCCAGCTTCGCGTTAAACAGGGCGGGAGAGGAAATATGCTTCTTCGCCGCGTAATCGAACAGGCCATGCAGGCATGACATGTGGGCCTGCCGCGCGTAATCCCGGCCAGTGGGGGTCAGGACGGTGCTGGCGTCGCGTGTCGGGTTCAGGCTCTGGTCGGTCCCTTCCACCCGCAGCATGGCAAAGGCGGAATCCATCTGCGTCGGGTCGGTATAAACGGCGGGAATGGGGTTGTGTGCCGCATTGGCCGGAACGTGAAAGTCCGCCACGACCCCCGTCGCCACCACGCCCAGGATATCCAGCTCCGGGGCATGGGCGGGGGCAAGCCACGCCGCTCCCAGCGCTGCCCCCGAACCCTGTGACTGCCCCACCAGCACGATCCTGTTGCGCAGCAGCGTGGGGAACTGTTTCAGCGCCGCCTGCAGGCCAGCCAGCACGCTGTACCCTTCGGGACGGTAAAGCAGGTAGGGATGCGGCCCTTTCGTCCCCAGTCCCTGATAGTCCGTGGCAACAATGGCGAAACCGGCGGCAAGCCAGTGCGCCAGATAGGCCCGGTCGCGCGATGAATATCCCCGCCACGATGGCGCGCACACATCCGCCACCCCGGTCGTGCCGTGTTCCCATGCAATAATCGGCCATCCATGCCGGGGGACCTTGCCCGGTGGCAGCAGGATCTGGCCCGAAACGGCAACGGGCGTGCCTTCTGCCATCCCGTCTGTCGCGCTGTACAGCGTGCGGATGGCGCGCGCGGTTCCATCTGGCAGATGGGGCGTGTTCAGTTCCTCGGTGCGGATCATGGTGCCGGGGGCAGGCAGCGTCACGCCATCGGTTTCATAAAACGCGCTGACCCCGCCATCGCCATACGGACTGCCCGCAGGCGGCAGGGGCGTGGCCGGGGCTGCCGCCAAGGCAGACGTGCCTATCGCGGTGGCGCAGCATGCCAGAAAGGACACGAGGAAAGAACGTGGATCGGACATGGGGTGTATCCCGGCTGAGCGAATGAAGGAAGGAGGTTAGGATGATAACGTAACGTATTGAAAATGAATTATGCTGTCATGCCCCTTCGGTGGCGTGGCGCCTACGGCCTGCCGCAGGCTTCCCGCCAGGCCAGCGTGCGCGCCACGGCCCCGAAGGGGAAGAAGTGAAGCCCCCGGAACAGGCAGCCCGGAATGTCGCCCATTGCCCGCGCTACCGGCTGGATCATCCGTTCGGGGGGCATGGGCCAGAACCAGCGATGCAGTCGGTGGCGCTGCCCCTTCAGGAACTGCAGCGATGGCCCGACCCCGCATTTCAGGCCGTAGCGCATCAGCATGCGTGGGGAGACAAGGCCCGGCAGCCCCACATGCACCGGCAGCGCAATGCCGTTGCGGCGCAGGTGCCGCTCCCATTCCAGCAGCGGGGCCGGGTCAAAGCACAGCTGGCTTACGATACGGATGTCAAGGCTGTCCCGCTGGCCGATTTCCTGTTTCCTTTGCAGGAAGGACAGCGCCTCTCCGGGTTGCATGACCGGCGCGCCTTCGGGGTGTCCGGCCACGTATATGTGGCGTATGCCGCTTTCCTGCAGCACGCGCGTCTCCAGCAGGGCAAGCGTGTCGGCAAAACAGCCTGCGGGTTTCGGGCTGCCGCCCGCGACAAGCAGGACCCTGTCGGTGCGCAGTTCCCCTGTCACGGCCTGCCCGATCATCCGCAGCATGGGAAGATCGGTTATGGCGCGGGCGGCAAGATGCGGCACGGGCACGCACCCCCACTCCCGCACCCTGTGGCAGGCCGCGAGTGTCTGCCCGAATGGCAGGCCAGGAAGCCATGTGATGAATACGGTGGCGCCCGGCGACAGGGCAGCCGGCCGCTGCCGTGTCGTGCCGACATGGGCGGGCGTCATCTCGATGGTGCTGTCATGCACCAGCTGGCGGGTAGTGCCGGCCATGGTGGCGGGGAACCGGGGATCAGGCATCGGCACCCGCCACGTCAAGGATGTTGTGAAGGAGCATCATGCGGGTCATGCCGCCAAAACTGGTGTCAGGCGGGGTGATCCAGCCATCATGCGCCATCATGCTGGCGGACAGGTCTCCCCTTACCTGTCCGTCATGCCATGTCATGCCAACCCCGATCACGGTCGCGCCGGGGCGCAGCATGTCAGGGGCAAGCAGGCCGGGCACGCCCGCAGCCGCGATCACGATATCCGCCTGCCGCGTGCTGTCCGCCAGATTGCGTGAATGCGTATGCAGGATCGTGACATCGGCATTGCCATGCACGCTCCTGCCCCCCAGCAGCAGCGCCGCCGGCAGCCCGACCAGTTCGCCCCGCCCGATGATGGTGACCCGCAGCCCCGCCATGTGGGGATTGCTTGCGGCCAGGAGATGGGCAATGCCCCGCACGGTGCAGGCCATGATGCCAGGTGTTGCGTCATGCAGCGCCATGACGTTGCATGGATGCAGACCGTCCACATCCTTGTGCACGGCAATGGCGCGGCATATGGCCCGTTCGTCCAGATGGGGCGGCAGCGGCAACTGGACCATGATGCCGTGATGGCGTGGATCGGCATTCAGCCGGGCAATATGGGCCAGCAGCGCCGCCTGCCCGGTAACGGGCGGCAGGTCAAGCGCATCCACATGGATGCCCGCTTCGTGGCAGTTCGCCACCTTGCGGGAAATATAGAGGCGGCTGTGCGCATCCGCCCCGACACTGAGCAGCGCAAGTGCCGGCCGGATGCCCCGGCGCGCAAGTGCCGCCGCGCGCGTGCGGGCGCTGTCCATCAGTCGTGCCACGGTCAGGTCAAGGTTGAACAGGGTTGCCATGATTGTACCGCCATCCGGGTGTGATCAGTAAGCCAGCATGGTCTTCCTGACCCGCTTCATGAAGCGGGCGCGTGAGTCCGGTGTGGTATTGTTCATGTTGTACAAGGCCAGATAGTCCACCCGCACCCGGCGGTTCATGACCGCGCGCAGGAAACGGGTGCCGTTCTTGCGCGGTGGATCACCCAGCATGAACGCCCTGTGCCGGGGGGAGCCATAGGTGGTGATGGTCGAGACGCGGCGGATGTTGGAAAAGCCGGGGGACAGCACGCCATTGACCAGCCTGAATGATACCTCGGGCAGGAAAACGCGGTCGAAATACCCTTTCAGGATGGCGGGCCAGCCAAAGTTCCAGACCGGGTGGCACAGCACAAGCGCATCGGCAGCCTGCAGGCGCTGGACGTAATTGGCCACGTATTTCTGGTTGATGGCGGGATCATGGTAGATTTCGCGGTCCAGCGCGCTCAGGACCGGATTGAACCGTTCGCGGTAAAGATCAAGGTCATCCACCTCATGCCCGGCCTGCCTGAGCGATTTTATCGCCAGTTCGTGCAGGGCGGCGCTGAAACTGTCCGCAAGGGGATGGGCATAGATGACGTGGACTTTCATGGCGCGGCCTGACAGACATGATGGGATAAAATGTTCGATATTCGAACGATCGTTCGTTATTGATTTATGTTAGTCAGGCATGCACTGTCCGTGCAAGATATTATTGCCAGAGCGCATCATTCGTGCGGTGGCCCGCTGCATGGTCCACCATCCTTCTCCTGCCCCGACGGATCACCATGACCGAAGCCGATAGTGAAATATCCCTTACCTTTGCCAGGGGCCTGGCCCTGCTGCGTGCATTCGATGCAGATGGAAAAGGCATGACGGTGGCCGATCTTGCCCGCAGGCTGGACTACACCCGCGCCGCCACGCGGCGTCTGGTCCGTACGCTGGAAATGGCGGGATATGTCACGGCGGACGGTACGCGCTACATGCTGACGCCGCTGGTTCTCAAGCTTGGCCTTGGTTTCCTGCAGAGCCGTTCGATCGGCCGGCTGGTCGGTCCGGTCCTGCACGGGGAATCCCTTGCGCTGGGTGAACCGATCTCGCTTGCGCTGCTGTCCGGGCGGGAACTGGTCTATGTCGTCCATGCCCCGACTTCCGCCAAGATCGAGACGGCGGGCTATACCATTGGCAGCAGCCTGCCGCTGACGGCAACCGCCATGGGGCAGGCGACCCTTGCCTTCCGCCATGCGCCCGACCTGTCGGTGCAGGACGGGCCGGGCACGGACCAAGGCCTTGCCACCATCCGGGCGCGGGGCTTCGCCCATGTTCCCGATACGGATGGCAAGGGGTTCTGCGCCATTGCCGTGCCTGCCTTCGGGCTGGATACGGATGCTGCGGTGGGGGCGCTGGGCATTGTCTATCCCAACGGGCGGTATGGCACGGATCACCTGCTGGACGTGATCGTGCCGAACCTGCAGAAATGCGCCCGCTATATTGCCATGGCGCTGTAGGAGCAGCCGATCATGGCCCGTATCATTGATTCCCGTCCGCTGCTGGATGCCTTCCTCGGGGTGCTGCGCCCGCTGTCCGGGCGGGTGGCGCAGGCCGTGGGCCGCGCACCCGGACTGGCCATTCTCCGCGCGGTTGAAAACGCGGGAAGCGCTGCCTATGCCACACGCATCCGCGCCGCCGCAGCACAGGCCGGCATTGCCTGCCATGAAGTGCCCGTGGCGGCCCGGACGGACGGTGCCTCGGGGATGCGCGCGCAGGTCAGCGCCCTTTCGGCAGCACCTGACATTGATGGCATTCTTATCCTGCTGCCACTGCCCGCCGGGTTGGCCATGCCGCAGGCCATGGCGTGCATGGACCCGGACAGGGATGTGGACTGCCAGCATCCGCTCAATCTGGGGCGGCTCATGACGGGGAACCCGCTTTACCTGCCCTGCACGGCCACGGCGGCGGTAACGCTGGCGGAAGGAATGCTACGTGACCTGCGTGGCATGAACTGCGCGGTGATCGGCGCCTCGGCCAGCGTGGGCCGGCCGCTGGCGCTGCAACTGCTGGACCGGGGGGCGACGGTGGATGTGCTGCATATCCAGACCCGTGACATCGCCGCCCATGCCCGCCGTGCACAGGTCGTTTTTGCGGCGGCGGGCCATGCCGGGCTGGTGGATGCCACATGGGTTTCCCCCGGCGCGGTGCTGGTTGATATCGGCATCAATGCCGATCCATCGGGCAGGCCGGACGTGGTGGGGGATATTGACGCGGCTGCGGTGGCGGACCATGCCGCCGCCGTTACGGCCGTCCCTGATGGTGTCGGCCCGATGACGACCGGCTTCCTGCTGGCCAACACGGTGCATGCCGCCAGCAGGCGGGTCGGGCTGGACTTTACCATCCCCGACCTGACCACTCTGCCTGTCTGGCAGGCCCTGCGGCTGTAGAATACGGTTGATAAAAAATAATAAAAGTTTTTGGGTGTCGCCTTTTTTCAAAAAGGCGACGGTCTTCGAAGTTTTTTGAAAAAAGCTTCACCAAAAACTTTCTTATGACTACCGGGTGTTTCCCGGCCTGCTTCAGGCCAGCACGCAGTCCGTCACCACCTCCCCGGTCATTCCGGATGTAATGCCCATATCGGTTACATGCGGGCCGGGGTTGCAGGCAAGGCTGGCCCCGATCATGAGCTTGATGACGGCGGTATGACCATCCCACGTCGTGACGGACGCACAGGCATCACGCACGGCCTTGAACTGCCGCGCCACTTCCTGCGGGTCCGATGCTGAAAGCAGGCCGCAGACCGGCAGTTCCAGATGCGCCAGCACCCTGCCGTCACGCACGGCCACCATGCCCCCGCCCGAGCGGATCAGGGTATTGGCGGCCAGCATCATGTCCGCTTCCCCCCGGCCGATCACGGCCAGGTTGTGGCTGTCATGCAGCACGGTGGTTGCCACCGCACCCGACCATTCGCCCCAGCCTTCCAGAATGCCCAGTCCCGGCACGTCGGACGCACCATAGCGGTTGAATACGGCCATGAGTGCCGCGTCTTCGGGAATGACGACATGGCCGTCGCGCACCGCGACCTCGCGCTCACCCCATCGGGTGGTGCGGGGTACGGCCACGGTGCGCACGCGGGCGTGGGTGCCGGTTGCGGGGATGTGGAAGGACTGCTCCGTGGTCAGTGCAAGCTTCATGGTCTCGGTGGGGGCGGCAACGGGGTCGGGCCGCAGCGGCTCGCACAGCGCGCCATCTTCCGCCACATGGCGGCCGGATGCGAAAACATGATGTGCCCGGAATTCCTTCAGGTCATCAAATACCACCAGATCGGCCCGCCGCCCCGGTGCCACAAGGCCCAGGTCACGGCGCTGCAGCCGCATGGCGGTGTTGAGCGTCGCCGCCCGCAGCGCCTGCACCGGGTCCAGCCCGATCTGCACCAGCCGGCGCAGCATGTAGGCCATGCCGCCACGGCTGACCAGGTCATCGGGGAAGATGTCGTCCGTGCACAGGGTCACGGTCTGGGGCACATGGCCCAGCTTGCCAAACAGGGCGACCGCCTGCGGCAGGATGTCCTCGTGCGAGACGCGCAGTTCGATCGTCATGCCCGCGCGGATCTTTTCCAGCAGGTCGGCTTCGCTGGTAATCTCGTGGTCGGATTCAATGCCCGCGGCAAGGAAGCCCTGCAGCCCCCTGCCCGCCAGGTCACGCGCATGGCCACAGACCAGCTTGCCGCTTTCCAGCCCCGCCTGCGTGATGCCGCGCATGAGCGGGCTGCGCGCCAGCACGCCACGCATGTCCATGATCTCGGCCACGCCGCGCACTTCCGGCCAGGACAGCATTTCCTCCATGGCGGTGCCGTCAAACACCGCGCCTGAACGTTCCAGTCCGGGCGCGGACGGCACGCATGACGGTGCCAGCACGATAATGCGCAGCGGCAGCCCGCGTGCGGCGGCTATGGCCCATCGCACCGCCTCCAGCCCGCCTACATTGCCGACTTCATGCGGGTCCCAGCAGATGGTGGTCGTGCCCTGCGGCACCACCACGCCGGCATAGCTGCGCGGCGTGACCATTGAACTTTCGATGTGCAGGTGTGAATCGATCAGTCCGGGTGCCACGATGCGTCCGCCCAGGTCAATGACCTGCCCGGCGTCGTGAAAGGTGCCGCGCGGATGGACACTGGCGATCAGCGGTCCCGTCAGGCCGATATCCGCATCGCGGATTTCACCCGTCGCCACATCGGCCACGCGGCCGTTGACCAGCAGCATGTCGAAGGCTTCCTGCCCCTGTGCCGCCCGTACGGCCCGGTCCCGCAGTGCGGGATCATTCAGGTCGGGATAGGGTGAATGCATGTGTCTTGTTCCTTCGTGCTGGAATGATGGATATATGTACCGCATGGCCGCCATCAGTGATGCATGCCCATGCTGACGATGAAAAAGACCGTCATGACCGCGCCCAGCCCCCAGGCCGTGGGGCTGACGCCGCGCCAGCGCCCGGCGGCGATGTTCATGACGATGTAGGAAAACGTGCCAAAGGCCATGCCGTTGAGCAGGTTGCTGGTCAGCACCGCGAACATGAAGGTCATGATGGCGGGCACGGCCTGCGTCATATCCTTCAGGTCCAGCCGGGATATGGCACCGAACATCAGGATTCCCACCATGACCAGCGCCGGTGTCGTGGCCTGTGGCGGAATGATCATGAACAGGGGCCACAGGAAAAGTGCGGCCACAAACCCGAATGCGATGACCACGGCCACCAGCCCGGTGCGCCCGCCCATCTGCACCCCGATCACGGATTCCAGATAGACCGCCACCACCGCCGTGCCCAGCACCGGCCCCAGGATCGTCCCCGCCGCATCAGCGGCAAAGGCGCGCGTGGCATTGGGAACGGACCCGTCGGGGCGCAGCATGCTCCCGGCACTGGCAATGCCCAGCAGGTTGGCCAGCGTGCCGAACAGTTCCGTGCACAGGAAAAAGATGATGACAGGCAGGACGTAGAAGAAGTTGTGGAAAATATAGCCCGGATCAAGGTGGAACGCCGTGGCCGATGGCCAGACGGGCATGGCGAACACGCGCGTGGGCCAGTGGGTGATCGTACCCCCGTGCCCGTCAGGCACGAACAGGCCCGCAAGGGTCAGGGCCATGATCGAGATGATCAGCGCGCCGGGCACGCCCGCGGCCACAAGGGCGGGAGTAAGGATCAGCCCGGCAAAGGTCAGCATCACGGCGGGGCTGGACAGCGCGCCCATGGTGACAAGCGTGGTGTGGTTGCCCACCACGAAACCGGCATTGCGCAGCCCGATGAACAGGATGGTCAGCCCGACCGCGATCTGGATGCCCACGCGCAGGCAGTCGGGCATGCCGTCGGCCATGCGTTCACGCACCCCTGTTACGGTCAGGATCATGAACACGATGCCGGTGAAGCAGACGATGGCCAGCGCCGCGGGCCATGGCACGCCCATCTGCTGAACCATGACCACGGCGAACACCACGTTCGAACCGATGGCTGGCGCAAGACCCAGCGGCAGGTTGGCCAGCAGCCCCATCGTGGCGGATGCGATGATGGCGATAAGGCAGGTTGCCGTCAGTTCGCTGGCGCGGTCCATGCCCGCGTTGCTCATGATGGCGGGATTGACCGCAACGCAGTAGACCATGGCCGCGAACGTGCCCAGACCGGCCACCACTTCCCGGCCAGCCGTGGTTCCGGCAGCCCGCAGGTGAAACAGGCGTTCCAGCAGATTTGGCTTCATCAGAACTCCGGCGCCCGTGGTGCGCGCCATGGTGGCGCGCAACTTGTATCAACTTGTCTTATATTCGTTCCGGGCAACAATCAATAACCGAATGTCGCGCCCGCTCACCCGGCGGGGGGCCATGGGTCACGGGGAATGAAATCGGTATCGGGCAGGCTGCCGCCATGCGCGGTGATGGAGAAGCGCGCAATGCCCGGCCGTGCCAGCAGCGTACTGTGTTCGCACGCAACCCCCGCGTCATCACAGGTCACGCGGCGCATGACCATGACCGGGCTGCCCTGTGCCATGGCCAGTTCGGCTGCCAGGGCCGGCTGTGCCTCGATCACATCCACCGTCAGGTGGGTGCGGCCCAGACGCAGGCCGATATGCTCCGTCATGAGCCGGGGGGAGGAATGGATGCGGGCGTCGTTTTCGGACACGAATGCCCGGAAGGCAGGTGGATAATACACCTCCGTCACCGCAACCGGCACGGCATCGATCAGGTAGCGCCGCCGCATCAGCAATGCGCGGGCATCGTCCAGGTTCAGGGTCCGCGCCACTTCGGGCGGTGCGGGTTCGAGGCCAAACGCCAGCAGTTCCGTCACCACGGCCATGCCGCGTGCCTGCAGGATGTCACTCAGCCCCACGACGGGATGGGCGGGGGGATTCCTGTCCGCGGGTGGGACGACAAACGTGCCCCTGCCCTGCCGGCGGCAGACCAGTCCGGCATTTTCCAGATGCCGCAGCGCATGGCGGATGGTCACGCGGCTGACACTGTAGATCCGGCACAGGGCCGCCTCGGAGGGCAGCCTGTCGTGATAGCCATCCTCGCGGCCGATCCTGCCGCTCAGGTGCTGGGCAATCTGATGGTGCAGCGCACGGGATGATGGGGTGTCTGACAAGGTCTGCATGAACAAGGAAATGCCTGCCCGGATGGGTCTGTCCTGAAAAAAAGGTCCGTGCCCCAGCATGGCACGGACCGGCGGCAAACGGAATGCATCATGCGCCCGGTGGCGCAGTCCCGCGCGTTTGCGCTTTCTGTTTGTTTCCCGTTATGATCCGGGCTTGCATGACATAATTCATTCAGCAGGTCGGGATACCATGCCAGGACGCACCACTTTCCAATCCCTCCGGTTCATGGCGTGCGGCGGGGCACGACGTTCTGCCCGTGGCCTGCTGGCCCCGGCCCTTGCATGCACCATGCTGGCCGGGCCGCTCCATGCCGCCACACCCGCGCCGATTGACCAGATCAGGAATGTGGTGGTCATTTTTGCCGAGAACCGTTCCTTTGATAACCTGTACAACGGCTTTCCCGGTGCCGACACCTTTGCGGGCCAGCCGCCCGCCCGCTTTGCCCAGCGTGACCGTGATGGCAGCATCATGCGTGAACTGCCCCCCGTATGGGGCGGGCTGACCGGGCGCGGCGTGCCGGATGCCGTGACACAGGCGATGAGCGCCCACCTGCCCAACCAGCCCTTCCGCGTGGATGACCCCCACGGCTTCAACGTGCCGCTCAGTACCCTGACGCATGACCTGTGGCACCGGTTTTATGAAAACCAGATGCAGATCAATGGCGGCCGCAACGACATGTTCGTGGCATGGGCGGATTCCGGTGCCATGCCCATGAGTTACTGGGACGGTTCGGCCATGCGGATGTGGCAGGTCGCACGCAAGTACACGATGGCGGACCATTTCTTCATGGGGGCTTTCGGCGGGTCGTTCCTCAATCACCAGTGGCTGGCCTGCGCCTGCGCGCCCTATTACCCGCAGGCCGACACCAGTCCCGCGCATCCGGTCATCTCGGTTGTCGATGCGGGTGGCAGGGCGCTGGTGGTTGCGCCCAATTCCCCCCGTTCCGCGCTGGAAGGCGTGCCCAAATTCGTGCGTGATGGCAACCTGACCCCCGATTTCCATGCCGTGAACACCATGCAGCCCGCTTACCAGCCCAGTGGCAACCCGGCGGCAACCGGGCAGGACACGCGCTTTGCCGATCCGACCGTGGCGACAACCCTCCCCCCTCAGACCGAAGCCACGATTGGCGACCGGCTGAGCGAACGCGGCATTACATGGGCATGGTACGCAGGGGCATGGCAGGATGTGCTTGACCACGGCAACCATTACCCCGCCCCCGATTTCCAGTACCATCACCAGCCCTACAACTATTACCTGAACTACGCCCCCGGCACGCAGGCGCGGCAGGCGCATCTTCTGGATGGCGGCCTAGCGGGTGCCGGGTTCATCGACGCGATTGACCACGGCAGCCTGCCACAGGTCGCGTTCTACAAACCGCAGGGCAACCTGAACGAACATTCCGGCTATGCCGATATCCAGTCAGGGGACCGTCATATCGCCGATCTGATCGAACATCTGGAGAAAAGCCCCCAGTGGCCGCACATGCTGGTGATCGTGACCTATGACGAAAATGGCGGCCTGTGGGACCATGTCGCCCCCCCGGCAGGAGACAGGTGGGGGCCGGGATCGCGCATTCCCGCTATCATCGTCTCGCCCTTTGCCCGTCGCGGTTACGTGGACCATACGGTGCAGGATACGACATCCATCCTGAAATTCCTGACCGAACGTTTCCACCTTCGTCCGCTGGATGGGCTGACGGTACGCGATCGTGCCATACAGGCCGCCACCGGGCACCCGCTGGGTGACCTGACGGGTGCCCTCAACCTGCCTTCCACGGGGAAATGATCCTGCATGCCGCACCGTGCCCTTACCCTTCTGCGTGGCCTGAAGCTGGCCACGCTTGCCTCCGCCGTGTGCCTTATGGCCGGGTGCGCCCATACGCCGCCTGCGGCTCGCACCGATGCGCTGTCGATACCCGTGGTCCAGCATGGGGATTTCGGGCATTACACCCTTGCGCTGACATGGCAGCCCGGTTTCTGCACGGACCAGCATGGCACGACCTGCCAGCCCGACCAGCCGCATACCCCGCTGGTCGGGCTGCATGGGCTGTGGGCTTCCCGCCCCGCCGACCTGGTACGCGATGGCCTGCCCGTGACGCTGTGGTGGATAAAGGGGTGTGACATCTACCAGCATGATGATACACCACCCCAATTGTCCCCCGCGCTGGCAAAACGGCTGTCGGCCACGGTGGCCCATACCCGCTCCAGCCTTGTCGTGCATGAATACACCAAGCATGTGCAGTGCTTCGGCATGAATGCCGAACGTTTCTTTACGGTTGCCAGCACGTTGCGTGACCGTTTTGCCGAAGGGCCGGTCGGCCGTGAACTCGAACACGATGCGGGTCAGGACATCAACAAGGCTGACGTGCTCGGCTGGTTTGAAAAAGCCTATGGTCCCCTGCCGCAGCGGGGCCTGCAGTTCCGCTGCAACACGGATGCGCAGGGCCGATCGGTGCTGGCGCAGCTGTGGTTCACGCTGGACCCGAAGGGACTGGGGCGTTTTCCCGCCGCATCCGGTTTCCTGCCCTCGCCGGACGTGCAGGATGACTGCCCTGCCCGCTTCCACATACCTACATGGCCGGCTACATCGTCGCCTGAATAGTTTTTCCGGCAAGCTGCGGGAGATGTCGCCTTTTTGAAAAAAGGCGACATCCAAAAACTTTTATTATGTTTTTACCATCAGGTTATCTTTTAAATCCTGTTTCAGGGGAACAGGCTGTCGGGAATGGTGGGATGCTGGTCCCAGAAGCCACAATGATGACGGGCCGCCACATCGTGGTCCACCCGGATGCCCCCGTTGGCTGGCAGGGCCAGTACCGTCACCTCGGGGTTGTGCGTGGACCAGGCGGGCCAGGGCGCGGTCGTGCCCGACCGGCCGAATGTGGCCCACATATCCATCATCCGTGCGGACAGGACCTGCTGCGCGGAAGATAGTGGCCCCGCAACGGATTTGTAACCAAACAGGTAAGGCAGTTCCGCCGTATGGGATGCGCCCCGGTCAAACCCCGGCACTTCGGGCAGTTTCATGGCAAGCGAACGGAAGCGCGGCGCGGTCTGGTCCGCGAATTCGTAAACGGCGACATGGGCCTGGCCATCCAGCATGGCGGCCGCGCGCAGCGCGGGGCAGATGAACATCTGGTCGGTGCGCAGGGCGGCAAGGGCATAGGCCGGGTCCTGCCCCGCAACCAGGGGGTATTCCTTCAGCAGCTCCGCCGCAAGGCCAGCATAATCCTGTTTCAGCAACGCATGGTAACGCGCGGGGGAAAGCGGATAGTAACCCGCCAGGAATGACCGCAGTTCATCGTGGTTGAAGCCGATAAGAACGGGGATGCTTCCCGTCGCCCCCGCGCGGATTGCCTCATCTACCGGGCGGGGCTGCAGTGCCGCGCCAGACGGCGTGATGGGAAAGAGCGGGCGGGAAACGGTGCTGCCATCCTTCAGGGTGACGGTGGGCTGCTGCCATACTTTGTCCCATGCCGAAAGCAGGGTTTGCGTTGGCAGGCGCTTCAGGCACGCCAGCGGGTCAGGCCCCGTACAGCCTGCCGCCTGTGCCGTTGCCGTCCCGATGCCTTCCATCACCGCGCGGGACGGGCGGCCGGGACAGAACCCGCTTTGCATGATGGCCTGCGTGACCAGCCCGTGGGCCGCCGGGGCAACAATTACGTCGCATATGTCTGCCGCCCCGGCGGATTCCCCCGCCACGGTCATGCCTGTCGCATCCCCCCCGAATGCCGCGATATTGGTGCGGGTCCACTTCAGTGCCGATATGATATCGCTCAGCGCCAGATCGCCCTGTGGCCGTGCCTGCGTGCCGCCAAGGGCAAGAAAACCGAAAACCCCCAGCCGGTAGGTGGGAATGACCACGATGGAACGGGTGCGGGTGGCAAATGCCGTCCCGTCATAGATGGTGGGCGTGCCGGTCTGGTTGCCGCCCCCGTGAATGAAGATGGTGACCGGCAGGCGGGCATGCGCGTCCACGCCCGCCGGGCGGTAGATGTTCAGGTAGAGGCAGTCCTCGTTCACCGTCTCGTCCGCATCGGCGCTGAGCGGGGCCGAACAGCCCTGATGCGCAGCTGTCGCCTGGACGGGGGCAGGAAAGGATGCCAGCGGTGCTGAAACCTGCCACCTGCCCTGTCCCACCGGCGGCGGCGCGAATGGCACGCCAAGGAACAGGTCGGCATTGTCCCGTGTTATGCCCGAGACCATGCCCGCTGGCGCCCTGACCACAGGCGTCGCCGCATCCCCCGCCCATGCGGGCGGCATGCCCATGGTGGCGACAAGCGCCGCCGTGAAAAGACCGCGCATCACCGTCCGTCCATGCATGTCATCACCTGATTGCAATTGTTCCTGTTTCCGTATCATCACGCCCGCCCCTGCATCCGGTCAGTCGCGTCCGGGCATGGCGTAGGTTCTGCCGGCTTCCAGCGGCGTTACGTACGGCCCGGTCCAGTCATGCATGAAAATGGCGTTCAGGTCGCGTGCGGGCGACGCGCCATGCACGAAAATGGCCGCGTTGACCGATGTGGTGAAATAGCTGGGTTCCCAGTTGCCTGTGCCGATATAGACCGCATCATCATCCGCAACCGCGTATTTGCAGTGTTCAACCCGGGCATAGGGTATCTTTATACCCGGCACGTCGGGAACCGTGCTGAATTTGACCGACACATGCGGCAGGACCGCCAGTGACTTGAGATAGGACTGCATCGGTTCGGACAGCGCCCAGTGCGACACGATGACCTGCGTCTCCACCCCCCGCGCGGCCGCGTCCCGCAGGGCCGTATCCAGCACGGGCCAGTAGCCATGCGCGCCGTAATGGTTGAACGCGCTCATGGTCAGGACCTGCAGGCGCAGGGTCTTGCGGGCGCCATGGATCATGTCCACCAGCGCCCGGTCCTCGGTCGTGAGCATGGCCGGCATCATGGCCGCCGGGCTGAAGGCGGGGAAGGCGATCAGCGGCTGTGACCCGTCGGACAGGATGACCGGGCTGGCCTGCGTTACGGGTGCAAAATCCGGTGTTGCCGCAAACCGGGCATAGGCATCGGCAAGTGGCGTACCCTGTGCGAGCATCCACAACATGCCGAAATCCGATTCAAAATCCCGCGCGATGGGCGTATTGTCGATCCGTGCGCCAATTTCATGAATGTGTTCCAGCGCGCGCCAGTCCCAGTTCTGGCTGCCCACGAATACGCTGCTGCCGTCCACAACCATGTATTTCGCATGCAGGATGCCGCCGGTCAGCGCATGGCCGGGCAGGATGGCGGTCGTGACATTGGGCACCGCCTTCAGTTTTTCCAGAACACTTCCCGTTTCCTTCAGGAAGGACTGCTCCACGACAATACGCACCTGCACACCCGTCCGGGCGCGTTGTATCAGGGCGTCAAGGATGTCGGACATGCCATGGCCGGGTTTGTCCGTAATATAGAAAACCGCAGCATCAATGGTATGCTGGGCATGGCGGATCATGTCCAGCCAGACATCCCTGGTGCGGGCGATACCCGGCTGGCCGTACCGGGCGCCTTCCGGCACGCTCTCCACAATCTGGAAATCCCTGTGTCCGGTCTCCTGCGCCCCGGCCGGGCTGGCCTGGCCGTACAGGCAGGCCGCCACCACGGCGCAGGCAGGAGCCCACCGCAGGTGCCTGCGCCGTGGTGGGGTACGTCCGCGTGAAAGATGGCTGTGCTGGAAAAGGATCACGGCGTATTGCCCTTTTTTGAAATAAACATGAAATCCCGCCCCAGCCCGCAGGCCCGCGCGCAATGCCGGTTCGTGTTACCGTGCGGGTTTTAAGCTGACATCCGCCAGATCGCGGTTCAGCACGAATGCCAACCGCACCCCGGCCTTTTCCAGTTGCCGGGTTGCAATCGCGCGTGCCGTGGCATCATACCCGGCGGGCAGCGACAGGGGCGCGCCATCGGTGGAGCATCCCGCAGGCGGGTGGAAATCATACACGTATGTTTTTGCCAGGCCGAAGCTGTCCATCGCCCATTGCGCGATCGTGCCAGCCTGCCAAGCATCCTTCTGCGTGACGGAAATCTGGTCAAACAGCCGGTCGGCCAGATGCCGGGCATCGGGGTCGATTTCCGTTACCACCACCGTGTCCCAGTAGCTGTGCAGGTTGGTGGTGCGCGCCCCACCCAGGCTGATGCGCACGCAGTTGCCGCCACGGTCCTCATGGTCGGCCGCGTGCAGGGGCTGGTGCATGTCGCCTACGAAATGGATGACATATTTCAGCGCCACGGCACGATCCGCCACCGTTGTGGCGGGGTCGGACAGGACGTGTTCGAAATGTTCAAGCTGGCTGGTGACACAGGCCTGCCCGCCGCCCTGTGCCGGTGCCTGGCAGGCAGACGCCATGTCGGGGTGGTCGATTTCCATGTTGATGAAGTGCCATGCCCCGGTTTCCGGGTGGCCGGTGGTGCGCCAGTGATCGGCCCATGTCGAACGCGCGATGAAGTCGGGCGCGGTCAGCGCGTCATGATCCGTGGCAAGGATGGCATCGACCTTTGTCCGGGTGTCGGGTGTCATGTAATGCCACGCCAGGGCGGCAACGGCCTCGTGCCCTTCCACCCCCCATGCATGCGCCCTGCCCGGCAGCGCGGACAGGCCCAGAAGGGCCGCACCGATCAGGCACGCGCCCGCCCTGCGCCTGCCCGCCCGCCCTGCGGAGGATGTGCTGTTCATCATGGTATTCTCTCCTCTGCGGGACGCGGCCCGGTCCCCTGACGCGTTTTTATGAGGGGATGTTGTCGCGGTATTTCTTCCAGTTCGTCAGGATTTCCTCAATGACCGGCTCCCCTGCCCGTTCGTTGTTGTCGAACGCCAGCGACTGGCCCGGTCCCTCGTCCCCCATGGACCGGGTCACCGGCACGCCCGGTGGCGGGACCGAGAAATTGCTGCCCGAACGCAGCACCATGATCCGGTCGGGATCAACAAAGCCAAGAGTTGCCAGCGTGCGCATTTCGCGCTGGTAGGTCTGGCTTTCCTCATTCGTCATGACAAACTGGCCCTGCCCGTGCGTCCACAGCCGGACCCAGTCCTGTGCCCAGCGGTTGCGGGGGGCGCCGTGCCAGTAGCGCTCCGCGCCCAGCGTCTCGCCCAGCAGCACGAAGGGGGGCTTGCGGGCCTGGTCAAAGCCCGTCCATGCCCTGCGCCGCAGGGCAATGGCCGGATCATCGGCCAGGTTGACCTTCTGGCTGAGCGCGAACGCCCAGCGCGCCAGCCCCTGATTGAGGGGATAGGCCCGGGTCAGTTCCGCCACGTCGGTCACGGACCCGTAATGGTTGGGTGCCTCGGGCAGCATGTTGGGGCGTGAGGCCCCAATGGCGTACAGGCCGTAGGGCCAGTCCTTGGGGATGGTGCGGTCATCGATTTCGCGCAGGGCATCGCCATCAACGACCCAGCGCGCCCACGCCACGCTGCCGACCGATGCCACGTTCGGGTCCACACCGGAAATACCCGTGAACAGCCAGTAGGTGTGATGGAAATCGAAGCGCGGGTCGAGCACGAAGGCCGCAAGGTCGGTCACCCCATGGCGCAGCACCATGCCGTACAGTCCCGCCTTGTTGCGCCGGACAACGTCGGGCGCGCCACGGACGGGTACTTTTTCATCCAGGTGTTCGCGCTCCACCCAGTTCTGGTATTCACCGGGTTCGTCGCCGCTATCCGCCCCGTTTTCCCAGTTGGCCACGACAACGAAGCGGACCTCCTGCGCCTGCGGGGCCGCCTGCGCGGCCACGGGCAGGCAGGCGGCACCCGCCAGCATGAAAGATGTAAACATACCGGCAGGGAACCTGCTTCGCCTCTGGTCAGCCATCAGATACTTCCGTTTCCATTTCAGTCCCCGCCTGCCGTGGGCCACGGCAGCACTGGTACGGCCTTGCCGTGCCGCCGGCGGGACCGGATCATCACATCTGGTGCAGGAACCCCGCAAACGTTACCGATGCGATCCTATTGCGCCAAATAGAAAGAAGGCCACACGCTGTTGCATTTTAATTCACACCCTCCACCGCGTGGCCCCGCTTTCCCGCAGGGTTACCTGTGGTGGCCGGGCAGTGATGCCGCCACGCGCCGGTCGGCCTGTGCTTCCACCGTGTTGATGTCCTGTGTCAGCACCCGGCCATGGTCCACCACCAGCCTGCCGCCAACATAGACCTGCTCCAGATCCCGCTCCGACGCGGCAAGGACAAGGGTGGCGTAAGGGTCGAACACATGGGCAAGATGTGTGGGATCGATGATCAGGAAGTCAGCGAACTTGCCTGCCTCCAGGCTGCCCAGCCGGTCCGATACCTGCAGCACGGCGGCACTGCCCACCGTATGCAGGCGCAGCACGTCATAGGGGCTCATGATGCTGGCACTCTGGTATCTGTCACGTATGGCGTACAGCCCGGTGCGCATGTTCTCGAACGGGTCGGCCAGGTCGGCGCTGGCTTCCCCGTCCTCACCCATGCCAACGCGGATGCCGTTCTTCAGGTAGGTTGGAATATCCGCCGTGCCCGAAGCCAGCCGCCCGTTGGAAAGCGGGTTCCATGACATGGCGGCCCCGGCCCGGCCCGTCTGTGCCAGGATTTCGGGTGTGGTGTGGATGAAGTGGCCAAAGATCAGGCCCGGCCCCATCATCCCGCTCTGGGCAAAATAGGGAAAGACCGCCTGTTCGGCGGCAATGGTATCGGGCGGTTCAAGGTAATGGGTCTGGTTGCCCACCCCGAATTCCTTCATCAGCGCCGCCTCCATCATCGCTTCGGACAGGGCATGGGGCTGCGTGTCCTGGAAGGCGACGGTGCCGTTGAGCATGATGGACAGGAACGTGGTGCTGGCAGGCTGGGCCTTTGTCCAGTCAATGAAGCCGCGCAGATGCTGGCGCGCGCCATCAAGTGAATGGTCGGCCGCATCGGCCGTGGGGTTGATGCCGTGTACGAAGCGCAGGCCGGAATCCATTTCCGCGCGGAATTCCTGATGGTCCACGTTGTCACGTTCGGTCTTGGGCTGGCCCCAGTGGTTGCCGTAATTGAAGTTGTAGGCCGCCGTCACGCCGTGCTGCAGGTGGTCAAGCGCGCCATCAAGCGTGAACCAGTAGAAATCTTCCGCCTGTGCGCGGCTGGCGGTCTTGTCATACAGTGCGTCGATCCATCCCGGCAGCGTCTTGTCCTGCGCCAGCCCACGATAGGCGGCCTGCCACAGGTGGCTGTGGGCGGAAATGAAACCGGGCATGATCCAGTGCCCATGCGCATCAAGCGTGGTGGTGGCATGGATGCGGGCACCTGGCGCGCCCGGTGCGATGGACGTGATCCGGCCATCGGCATCAACGGTCATGTAGCCGGTAAAGGGCTTTTTATATTTATCGCCCATGGAAAATATATAGGCGTTTGTCACCAGCAGCGAGGGCTGGCTGCCAGCGGCGCCCGCCGGGGCCAGTGGCAGCATGCACAGCATGGTGGCCGCCAGCAGTGTCCTTCTTGCAATCGGTTTCATGTATGTTGGATCCATTTCCGGTAATATGAAATCGGTCGGGCACGGAACGCGGCCCCGCTAGGGGGCCGGCTGTTCCAGTTCGGCATAGGCGGGCACGCGCGCATCGAGTACCCGGCCGTGGCGGATGACAGTGCGCGGTGCCGCCGGGCGGGTGACAAGCTGGTTCATGTCGCGCGCTTCGAAAATGACCAGGTCAGCAGGGTTGCCGGCCCGCAGCGTCGTGTCCAGCCCCATCCAGCGTGCGGGGGTGACCGAAACCGACTGCCACCACCCGCCAAACGGATGGTCAAGATGCGCGATGCGCACGGCCTGTGAAAAGACTTCCGCCATGTCTAGGTCACCATAGGCATAGAACGGGTCGCGCGTGTTGTCGCTGGCGAACATGACCGGCACCCCCGCCGCATGCAGTTCGTGCACCATGCTCACGCCCCGCCACAGCGGGGTGCGGCCCGGCTGCCGGTCCTGCAGGTACAGGTTGCACATGGGCAGGCTGACAATGCCCATGCCCGCATCCGCAACACTTTGCACGATTTCCTTCTGCCGTGGCGCATCCTGCACCGACAGGCTGCAGCAGTGCCCGCACAGGACCGGCAGGCTGAAGCGGCGGCGCATGACCGTTTCGGCCACGGCCTGCAGGGCGGTGCCGCCACGCACGTTGTTTTCATCGACATGCAGGTCCAGCCCGCAGCCGAATTTTTCCGCAAGGGCAAACAGGCGCTCCAGGTGTTCGGGTGTTGCGTTGTCGTGCATGAGCACCGCGCCAAGACACGCGCCCGGTGTGGCCGCAACCTCCCGCGCAATGCGCTCCCCCTCATCCCCGGCATAGGATTGCGGCATGGCAAGCGATACGGCCTGCAGCGCGATCCGCCCGGCCCACTGTGCCTGCATTTCACGGATCAGGGGCCACACGGTGTGCCCATGCGCGCCCATGGTGTCCAGATGGGTGCGTACCGCCTGGGTTCCGTGGGCATGGGCGCAGCGCAGCGCGAAGGTCATGCGGCGGCGCACGTCTTCCACGCTCCAGTAGGCTTCGCGGTCCTGATTGACGGCCTGAAGTGCCCCCATGAACGTCCCATCGGGGTTGGGCGTGCGGTCCCATATGAACCCCTTGTCCAGATGGGTATGGATATCCGCCATGGCGGGCCAGACCATCGCGCCGCCAAGATGCGCCACCGGCAGCCCCGCACCGGGGGGCTGTTCGGAGATGGCGGCAATGCGCCCGTCCTCGATCACCAGGTTGCGGCGTAACAGGCCACCATCGGCGGCAGGCAGCGTGGCATCGGCCAGCATGTATGCATCATGGTTTAAAAAAAGTGCAAGATCCATCATCATTCCCGTGGGGCACCGCCCCGCCCTGCTGTATCCGTAATGCCATCGCATCATTAATCCCGTTTTCCGCCCCGATGGCAACGGAACAGCATGATGCCTGTTCGGCAACACGACGTATTCAAAATACCGCTTTATCAATACGAATTTATGATGTTACGCTACCGTTATCGTTGTGAAACCGGCTGCGGACATAATGGGGAAAGACATGCACAGACACGGCATAGGCAGGCGGAGCGTGCTGGCGGCCGGTGCCGCCGCCGCATTCCTGCGCGCGCGTCCCGCCCCGGCGGCGGACCAGCCTGCGCTGCGGCTGCTGACAAACTGGTACGCACAGGCCGAGCATGGCGGTTTCTATCAGGCCCGTGCGGCGGGACTGTATGCACGGGCGGGGGTTCCTGTATCCATTAAAATGGGTGGCCCGCAGGTCAACAACATGCAGCTGCTGCTTGGCGGGCAGGCCGACATCATGATCGGCAGCATGGAACTGGCGCTGCTGGCCGCCGCGAAGAACCTGCCGGTCGTGGCCATCGGCACGTCGTTCCAGAAATCCGTGACCGGATTCATGGTGCACAAGGACATCACGGCCATCGAACAGCTCAGGGGGCATCCCATCCTGATCAATACCGAAGGGCGGTCCACCTTCTGGCCCTGGCTGTGCGCGCGTTACGGTTTTTCGGACGGGCAGGCCGGTGTCTACACCTACAACATCCAGCCCTTTGTCATGAACCCGCGCCTGGCCATCCAGACATTCGTGACATCCGAACCCTTTGCCGCGACGCAGAAGGACATTCCCTTCAATTACCTGCTCCTATCCGATCTGGGCTACCACACCTATGGCAACGTGCTTCTGGCCACAAAAGACATCGTTGCCCGGCGCGGGGATGACGTGACGGCCTTCCTTCGCGCCAGTGCGCAGGGGTGGAAGGATTACCTGTACGCCGACCCGGCGGCGGGGGACAGGGAAATCGTTCTCGATAATCCCGCCATGTCGGCGGCCCAGCTGGACTATTCCCGCGCCGCGCTGCGCCGGATCGGGGCACTGGGGGAAAAGGGCGGCGTGATCGGTACCATGAATGACGCACGCTGGGCGGAACTGCATGACTTCGTGGTCCGTGACAACCATGCGCTCGATACCCCGACGTGGCGCGCGGCCTATACGACCGAATTCGTATCAAAGCTGGATATGACCGTATGATGGACCCCATAGTCGGCCTGTGGGGGGTCGAGAAGGTTTTTGGCAATGGTGTCCGTGCCCTCGCCCCGGTGAACCTTGCGGTCCAGCCGGGGGAGTTCATAAGCCTGATCGGGCCTTCGGGCTGTGGCAAGAGCACACTGCTCAAGGTCATCGCCTCCATCCATGCCCCCTCGGCGGGGCAGGTGCGCTGGTGGGGGCGGGATTTCGCGCATGTGGGTTCGGCCGGGCACAGGATGGCCTTCGTGTTCCAGGACCCCACCCTCATGCCTTGGGCGTGCATGGAAGATAACGTGCGCCTGCCGCTGGACCTGGAACGCATGCCCGCCACTACCGCCGGCCCGCTGGTCCGTGATGCGCTGGAACAGGTCGGGCTGGGGCATGTGCTCAGGCACTATCCCGCACAGCTGTCGGGGGGCATGAAGATGCGCGCCTCCATTGCCCGCGCGCTGGTGACACAGCCCGACCTGCTGCTGATGGACGAGCCTTTTGGCGCGCTGGACGAATTCTCCCGCAACCGGCTGGACGAGGAAATGGCCCGCCTGTGCTATGAAAAGGGACTGACCACGCTGTTTGTCACGCATTCGCTGTACGAGGCGGTTTTCCTGTCCTCACGCGTGATCGTCATGGCGGCCAACCCGGGGCGGATCTTTGGTGAATACCACATCGACCCGGCCATCCGCCGCGATGAGACATTCCGCCTGAGCGATGATTTTGCCCATATGTGCCGCGACCTGACCCAGATGCTGACCGAGGCGACACATGCAACCTTTTCCGGCGGAGCGTAGCGCCATGAACGCACGCCATATGGCCAGGCTGACCCTGATTGCCCCGACGCTGGTGGGGCTGTGCACGCTGGGGGTGTGGGAGGCGGCGTGCCGCCTGCTCTCCATCCCCTCCTACCTGTTCCCGGCCCCGTCCGATATCGCCGCCTCCCTTCATGCCAACTGGCCCATGCTGCTGCATGCGCTGGGCAGTACGCTGCAAGTCACGCTCGTCTCGCTGCTGGTCTCGGTCGCGCTGGGCACGGCCATCGCGGTGGTGCTGGTGCAGCACAAACTGCTGCAGGTCAGTTTCATGCCCTATGTCATCATCCTGCAGGTCACGCCCATCGCCGCCGTGGCGCCGCTGATCATCGTGCTGGTCAAGACAACGGGCGTGGCGCTGGTCCTGTGCTCCACGCTGATCGCCATCTTTCCCGTCATTTCCAACACGCTTATCGGCCTTGGCGCGGTGGACCCGGGGCTGGAAGCCTACTTCCGCATGCACAAGGCCACGCGCATGCAGACGCTGCTGCGCCTGCGCATTCCCAGTGCGCTGCCCATGTTCATGGCCGGGGTGCGCATTGCCAGCGGGCTGGCGCTTGTGGGCGCGGTGGTTGCGGAATTCGTGGCCGGCACGGGCGGGAACAGCGCCGGGCTTGCCTATGAAATCCTGCAATCGGGGTTCCAGATGGACATCCCGCGCATGTTTGCCGCCCTTTTCCTCATCACTGTCACGGGGCTGGTGCTGCATGGTGGCATGACCACCATCGAGCGCCTGCTGCTTGGGCGCTGGATGCGCCCGGCCACATGAACCGTGCCCCTTTTTTCGGAAGCTGACCTGACATGACCAATACCCTTCCCCGTCGCTACTGGCAGGACATGATCTCACGCGAGTTCCGTGAACTGCCGGACAATACGGTGGCAGTACTGCCCGTGGGCGCCATTGAACAGCACGGGCCGCACCTGCCCGTATGCGTGGACAGCTGCATCAATGCCGGGCTGCTGGAACGCGCGCTGGAACGTGCGCCCGCCGACCTGCCGATTACCGCCCTGCCCATTCAGGCCGTGGGCAAGAGTGACGAGCACATCGCCTATCCCGGCACGCTCACGCTTTCGGCCAACACGCTGCTCAATGTGCTGCTGGACCTTGGGGCCAGTGTGGCGCGCGCGGGCGTGCGCAGGCTGGTGCTGCTCAATTCCCACGGGGGGCAGCCGCAGATCCTTGATATCGTGGCGCGTGAACTGCGCCGGACCCACAACCTGTTTGTGGTATGCGTGGCATGGGGGCGTTTTGGCTGCCCCGAGGGTCTGTTCAGCACGACGGAGCTGAAATACGGCATTCATGGGGGCGATGTCGAAACATCGCTGATGTGCTACCTGCGCCCCGATCTGGTACAGATGGACCGGGCGGATAATTTCGTATCATGGCCCGAAGAAATGGCCCGCGAATACAAATGGCTGCAGGCCGAGGGGCGCGTGGGCTTCGGCTGGCATGCCCATGACCTGCATCCCGCCGGGGCGTGCGGGGACGCATCGGGTGCCACGGCGGAAAAAGGCCGGCTGGTGGCGGACCAGTACATCGCGGGCTTTCTGGAACTGATGGCGGAAGTCGCCCGCTACCCGCTGGAGCGCATCCGCCCCGCCACCCCCGATCTGGGCCGCTAGGCCGGCCAGGCAAAGGAGAGACGTTATGTCCGTGGAAGCCTTCCTTCGGGACCTGCCGCAGGTCACGGCCCAGACCGAGCCTGCCATCGTCAAGCGCAAGAGCCGGGATTTCTACTGGTACAGCCCGGCGCTGAAGGCGCGGCTGCACGGGCTTGCGGCACAGGCGGTTGTCATGCCCCGCACGACGGCGGATGTGCTGGCCATTGCGCATGCGGCACGCCGCCATGGGGTGGCGCTGACCGTGCGCGGTGGCGGCACGGGCAATTATGGCCAGGCCGTGCCGCTGGAACAGGGCGTGATCGTGGACATGACCGACATGAACCGCCTGCTGAAGGTGGAAAATGGCGTGGCCCGCGTGCAGGCAGGCGCCAACATGCTGGCGCTAGACCGGGAACTGCGCCAGCAGGGGCTGGAAATCCGCATGTTCCCCTCCACCAAGCGCACGGCGTCGGTGGGGGGATTCTACTGTGGTGGCTCGGGCGGGATCGGTTCGATCCGCTGGGGCGGGCTGAACAATCCGGGCAACCTGCTGGGCGGGCAGCTTGTCACACTGGCCGAACAGCCTGTGGTGGAGGAACTGCGCGGGCAGGATGCCTTCTGCCTGCTGCATGCCTATGGCACCACGGGCATCGTGACGGAACTGGACATTCCGGTTGAACCCGCAATTGACTGGCAGGACATGGTGCTGGGCTTTGCGGACTTTGCCGCCGCCGCCGCCTTCGGGCGCCTGCTGGCGCTGCAGCCGGGCATTGACCGCAAGCTGGTCAGCGTGGTCGAGGCGGGGCTGGTGCCGTATTTTCCGCATATGCCCGATGTCGTGCCGCCGGGGCAGGCCATCGTCATTGCCATGGTCGCCCCCGCCGCTGTGACGGTGGTGGAGGAACTGGCCCGCCTGCACAACGGCAGCCCGTGCTACCGCGCCGCCACGCATGAGGCGGAGGACAACCCCACGCAGATGCCGCTTTATGAACTGACGTGGAACCACACGACCCTGCAGGTGCTCAAAAAGGACAAGTCCTTCACGTATCTGCAATGCCTCCATCCCGTGCATGAAACGCTTGCCAGTGTCGCCACCATGGCCAGCCTGCTGGGGGACGAGGTGATGTTCCATCTGGAGTTCATGAACATTGGCGGCCAGATCACCTGTTCCGGCCTGCCGGTGATCCGGTTCACCACGCAGGAACGGCTGGATGAGATCATCGCCCTGTTCCGCGCGCATGGGGTCAATGTCGCCAACCCCCATGTCTATACGCTGGAGGAGGGCAGTCCCCACCAGAAGATCCCGCCTGCCCTGCTGGAAGCTAAGAAGCGCAATGACCCGCTGGGCCTGCTCAATCCCGGCAAGATGCGCAGCTTCGTACCGACCGGCCATGGTGTGCAGGCATGACGGATACGGCCCTTCATGCAGTGGCCCCGCCGCGCACCGGGCGCATGCGCACGCGCGACGGGACGACACTGGTGGCCGATATATGGCAGCCCGAAGGGGATGGCCCCTTCCCCGTGCTGCTGATGCGCCAGGCCTATGGGCGGCATATCGGCACATCGCTGTGCTACGCGCCGCCGGAATGGTATGCGGCGCGTGGGTATATTGTCGTGATGCAGGATGCGCGCGGGCGCGGTGAATCCGGTGGTGCGTTCGACCTGTTCCGCCATGAGGCGCAGGACGGGGTGGATACGGTCAACTGGGCGGCCGGACTGCCGGGCAGTTCCGGGCTGGTGGGGATGTTCGGTTTCTCGTTTCAGGGGACCAACCAGCTTCTGGCCGCAACGCAGCACTGCCCTGCCCTGCGCGCCCTTGCGCCCGCCATGATCGGCTGGGATCTTCGCCATGACTGGGCCTATGAAAACGGGGCCTTCCCGCTCCGCGCCAATCTGGGATGGGCGATACAGCTTGCCGCCGAGACCGCGCGGCTTGCAGGGGATCATGCGGCACAGGCAACCCTGTTCGCGGCGTCACGCGCCCTGTCCTTTTCCGGCCCCGCGCCGGTCAGGCCACCCGTCCTCGACCTGCTGCGCCGTTACAGCCATTACACCACATGGCTGGATACCCCGGCGGAGGACCCGTACTGGGCCACGATCTCGCCCGCCGCGCATCTGGATGCGATCATTGCCAACAAGCCGGCCGTTTTCCTGATTGGTGGCTGGTACGACAGTCACCTGCCGGGCACGCTGGCGGCATGGCGCGCGCTGTCGGGCCATGTTCCGGCCCGGCTGCTGGTGGGGCCATGGGGGCACTTCCCATGGGACCGCCGCACGGGGGACGTGGATTTTGGCAATGACGCGATAACCGACATAGACCAGCAGCAGGTCCGCTGGTTTGACCACTGGCTGAAAAACCGCCCCCCTGCCGTGCCCGATGCCCCCGTGCGCCTGTTCGACATGGGGGCGCATGCATGGCGTGATAGTGCGGACCTGCCTGGCCCCCGGGCCACGTTCCATCTGTCCGGCACGGGGCGGGCCGCCATCGATACGCGCGACGGGGCGTTGCTGCCCGCGGGCCAGGTGCCCCCTGCCGCCGTCGCCCAGTCCCTTACGCTTGACCCGTGGCGGCCCGCCCCGCCGCAGGGTGGCAGCTTTGGCATGCCGGTGGGCCCGGTTGACCGCAGCCGGACGGATGCCCGCTCCGATATCGCCACGTTCACCACGCCGCCGCTTGCCGCGTCACACCTGCTGGCCGGTGAGGTCCGGTGCCGGTTTGTGGTGCGCAGTACGCATCCATCCTTTGACCTGCATGCGGTACTGTCACGCGTTGCCACGACGGGGCAGGTCCATACCCTGGCGGAAGGCTATGCCGCCGCTCGGCCGGGGGAGACCACCGTGCCCATGCGCGCGACCTGCGCGCGCCTGCAACCGGGGGAGGCCCTGCGGCTGAGTGTCGCGCTCTCCTGTTTCCCGGCCTTTCCGCTCAATCCCGGCACCGGTGTCAGCCCCTGTGATGCCACGCTGGCGGACATGGGCGTGACCACCGTGCATATCCTGACCGGGGAGGACGGTACGAGCCTGCACCTCCCCCTTTCGCCTGCTGGAGAATGACATGAACGCCTTCTACAAGAGATCGGTCGACCAGATCGAGGCCCGTCGCATCTCACCAAACGACAGCAATTACTTCGTGCTGCTGTTCGATGAAAAGGACGGCGAAACAAGCTGCGTCGCCGTTGTTGAAATCTTCACGGTGGGCGGCAAGACCCCGCCCAACACGCACAAGGCCGCCGATGAACTGTTTTTTGTGCTCAGTGGCCAGGGGCGCGCGCTGTGCAACGGGCAGGCTACCGAACTGCGCAAGGGCGATGCCCTGCTGGTCAAGCCCGGATCGGAACATATCGTGGAAAATACCGGCGATACCAAGCTCTATACCCTGACGGTCATGGTGCCGGATGAAAAATTCGGCGCGCTGATCCGTCGCGGCACGCCCGTGACCCTTGATGATGAGGACCGTGCGGTCCTGTGCGGCTGAAAGAAGAACCATGAACCCTCTGGGCTGCAACACCCGCAACCGCTGGCAGGTATCGGACACCACCGCCAGTCTGGTCCGGCCACAGGTCGCACCGCGTCCCGTCACGGTCATGGCGCCGCCCAAACAGGTCACGTTTGACCTGGCGCGTACGGCCATCATCGTGATCGACATGCAGAATGATTTCTGTCACCCCGAAGGCTGGCTGGCTGGCATTGGCGTGGACATAACGCCCGCGCGTGCGCCGATCGCCCCTCTGGCCCGCCTGCTGCCCGCCCTGCGCGGTGCGGATGTGCCGGTTGTCTGGGTAAACTGGGGCAACCGGAAGGATCTGGCCAACATCCCGCCTTCCCTGCTGCATGTCTATGATCCGGCGGGCCAGGGTGTCGGGCTGGGTGGCACGCTGCCGGTGCAGGGCGCGCATGTACTGGAACAGGGCAGCTGGAGCGCGGGTATTGTGGATGAACTGGTGCCCGCACCCGATGATATCCACATCGACAAATACCGCATGAGCGGTTTCTGGGACACCATGCTGGACAGCGTGCTGCGGAACCTGCGGGTGGATACGCTTCTGTTCGCGGGTGTGAACATGGACCAGTGCGTCATGGCCACGTTGCAGGATGCAAGCTGCCTTGGGTATGACTGCATCCTGCTGGAAGACTGCGCGGCCACGACATCGCCCGACTTCTGTGCACGGGCCACGGTGTATAACGTGCGGCAGTGCTTCGGTTTCGTGACCAGCAGCGATGAATGCCTGCGTGCGATGGAGGCGGCACCGGACGCCTGATGGCGCTGGCAGGGGACATCGCCATCCGGCGCGCTGCAGGGCCGGGTTTCCGGGGCTACATCGGCCCCCTGGTCATGTCACAGTCATATTGTGGGATATCTTTCCTGAGCATGAGACAGACCGCCCGTGCCATCCGGTCGCGCAGGGATTCATTCAGGTCATGCGGGAATGCTTGGGCAGTGGCCACGACGTCCCTGACCTGGCGGTAGACCGGATCGTCCCGTACGGCCTGCTGGTCCCAGAACGGCCGGGTGCCAACCAGCAGGTGGCGTGCCGGCGTGCCTTCCGGCAGGTCGTGCGAGAAGGCGATGTAGGTTTTCATCTCCCTGCCCGTCATCATGGTCGTGAAATCCGTGCTGTCGGCCCTGCAGGTACGGTGCACGGCGCATGAGGCCCTGTTCGTGACGAATGCATCACTATACAGCATTGACTGACCGTTCTCCCCCCACGGGACGGGAATCATGACCAGGGATGCGGCCTGTGCGGGATTGAAGTGGTTGATATAAAAACTCTGTTCGGAAAACCCGATATCCAGTCCACTCCTGCCTTCAGCGAATATCCGGTCAACTTCGCCATCCGCGGCGCGGCTTGATGTGCCATCCACACAATGGTTCTCCTTCCCGTCCGTACAGGTAACGGCCAGTTTTTGCAGGCTGGCCACCACCTGCGGGTCCGGTGGCAGGCGGAAGGCATCGCGGATATGGTCATAGCCGTAGCGCTGCACATATCCGTCCATGTAAAGGGACGGCAGGCGGGTCGTGCCTGAAAAATCGGCGGAGATGTGGCGTTTTTCCGCCGGTTCACGCTGCACGAAAGCCAGAAGCTGCTCCAGGCCATGGATGTTGCGCATATCGGGGGAATAGGAATAGAGGAAATCAAGACACAGCCAGCTTGGCACGGCATAGGTCCCGCCATGATACTGCACGGCGTCGAGACCCGGCTGCCACGGTTCATCCCCGCTTATGCGCACCGGTGCGATACGGCCATGCGCGGCAAGGAAGGCGATGTATAACGTATCCAGTTCCACCACATCATAACCGCTGCCGGACAGAAGCCGCAGCAGGCGGGTCGGACTGTAGATGTCCACATCCTCGTTCATGACGGCGTTGAGGAGCACATCCGGGTTACGCTCCTGATAAACGGCAATGACATGCTGGACCAGCGCCCGGAAGTTTCCATGCGGCAGGCTGGGAATGAACGGGTAGAGCGCGACGTTGAGCACACGCTTCTGCCTGCCATTGAGCACGAGATACCCATCCATTCCGCCGGGTGTGATATGCATTTCCCGGGTTTTCAGGCCATTACAGTCAACGCTGCCGATCATGTCGCCGGCAGGGGCGCTGACATGCGCCACGTCATGTGCCCTGACCGTCAGGATGCCACTTGCCCTGCTACCCTTCACCACATGGCATGTCACATCGGCGGTGCCGGTGTTGCGGACAATCAGGTCACCGCAGAAAGCGGCATGCGGCAGGGCAAGCATGCCCGCGAGCAGGCAGGCACCGGCCTGCCAGGGCGGGAGCCACCCGTGTGATCGCAACAGGGACAGGCGACGCAGGCGAACGCGTGTGAAAAACATGCAGGCATTCCGGGCTATGGTGTGAACATATGCGATCATATCGGCATTGCGGGGCCATTGCGTCATGCCATGCCGGGTTGCCCTGCGGTCCAGAAGTCGGTTTCCAGTGCGACGGCGGTGGAGAACAGGCGGGTCAGTTCCGGCAGGCGGGCCATGCCGCCGCGCCGGGATGCCACAATATCAAGCCGGGCAAGACCCGTGCGGACCAGTGCCTGGTACGGTTCATCGGCATAGACGCTGAACCACGAGAAATAGGGGTTGCCTTCGCGCAGGGTTGCACGATCGGCCGCCAGCGCCAGCCCGATTTCGCCATACCCCACCAGACAGGCGGAAAGTGCTACCAGCAGGTCCAGCAGGTCGCCTGCCTGCGCGCGGTCAAGAATGAAGCCCGAATAGGCACGCAGTTCCTGCGCGGGCGGGTGCGCTTCCATTTCCTTGCGGCCAAGGCCCCAGCCTTCGCAGTAAGAGAAATGCATCGCCATTTCAGTATTCAGGATACCTGCCACAATATCGGCGCACTCCCGCATTTCCTCAAAGCTGTCGCTTTTATAGACTGCAAGCGCATAGGCGCGGGCGTAGTTGAGAAGATACAGGTAATCCTGCATGAGAAACGCCCGGAAGCGCGCGGGTTCCAGCGTGCCATCGGCCATGCCGCGCACGAACGGGTGGCGGATGTAGCCCTGCCATGCTTCCGGCACGGCATCGCGCAGCCGGGCGAAGAATGTTCCCTTTGCGTAATCGGTTGTACTGTCCGGCCGTGTATCAATATTCATGTCCGTCTGCTTTCCGTATTGCGTGCGCCCCGCTGGCGGGTGGCGGGCAGTGTGGCGGTCAGTCCGCCAGGTCGGTGGTTTCGTCCTCGGGCAGCTGGCCTGCCTGCATGACGTGTACACGCATCATCTGGTAGGCCAGTTCACCGTGGCCTTCCAGAATGGCATGGACAATGGTCTGGTGCTGGGCATGGGACACGTTCATCTGTTCGACCGACCCCATCCGTTCGACACGGGTATAGGGCAGTACGCGCTGGCGCATCTGCGTGACTGAATCAGCCATGATCTCGTTATGCGCACCCTGCCGGATCGCGGTATGCAGCCGTTCGTTATGCCGGTCGAAACCGGCACGGCTGCCCTGGCGTATGATGTCGGAGAGTTCTTCGTTGATGGTGTGCAGATGGTCGCGTTCCGCGTCGCTCATGCGTTCGGCCGCAAGCCGGGCGGTCGCGGCTTCCAGTTCGGCTATGACCTCCAGCGTCTGTATGACGCGCGTATCGTTCATCTTGGTCACGATCACGCCCTGACGCGGGCGGATCTCCACCGTGCCCTGTGCTGCCAGGCGGCGCAGGGCCTCGCGCACCGGTGTGCGCGAGACGCTGAACATCTGCCCCAGGCTTTCTTCTTCCAGCCACATGCCCGGTGTGAAGACGCCCGATGCAATCGCCTTCTGGATCCGTTCCTGCACGATACTGGCCAGCGTGGGCGCGCGCGTCGTGCCCTTGCGGGCGGTGCGGCGGCCACGCGCGCGGGCCATGGCCGGGTTCAGGTTCTCGGTCAGTTCATCTTCACCGGTCATAGGCGCGCTACAATTCCCTTCAGTTCGGTATAATGCTCTATAGCAGGGAAACCGGCGGCGCGCCCCCAGCCGGACTGCTTGAACCCACCCATGGGCAGGGCGGGATCAAAGAAATTATGCGTGTTGATGCATACATTGCCTGCCTTGATGCGCCGTGCCAGACGGTGGGCGCGCGACAGGCCGGTAGTCCAGATACTGGCATGCAGGCCGTAGACCGTATCATTGGCCATGCGCACCACATCATCGATCTGGCCATCGCCAAAGCGGCGGACGCACAGTACCGGCCCGAAGATCTCTTCGCGGTACAGCGCTGCCTCCGGGTCGACATCGACTGCAATGGTGGGCTGCATGAAATAGCCCGGCCCATCAACGGGCGCGCCCCCCGTTGCAAAGCAGGTACCCGCGCGTGACGCGGTGGCCAGATAGCCCGCCACCCGGTCGCGCTGTTCGGCTGAAACCAGCGGGCCGAGCCGTGTCGCCTCATCAAGGCCATGCCCGATGGCAAGGTTGCGGGCAAAGGCCGTAATGCCGTCAAGCAGGCGGTCATATATGCGTTCATGCACGAACACACGCGAGCCCGCCGTGCAGACCTGCCCCGCGCTGAAGAAAATGGCGGAGGCAATGCCTGGCACCGCCTGTTCAGGATCGGCGTCGTCCAGCACGATCATGGGCGATTTGCCACCCAGTTCCAGGAACACCCGCTTCATGTTGCCGGCCGCCGCGCGAATGATCCCGCGCCCGACCTGGGTGGAACCGGTAAAGGAAATCGCATCGACATCGGCATGGCTGGCAAGGGCGGCCCCCGCGGTTTCACCCTCCCCCGACACGATATTGACCACGCCGGGGGGGAAACCGGCCTGCTCAATCAGGTGACTCAGATGCAGCGTGGTCAGGGATGTCTGTTCGGCAGGCTTGACCACAACGGCGCAGCCTGCCGCCAGTGCCGGGGCCATGCGCCATATCGCGAGTTCCAGCGGGTAATTCCATGGCACGATGACCGCCACCACGCCCACCGGTTCGCGCTCCGTATAGGCATGGAAGGTGCCGGGGGCGGAAACGGGCACGCTCTCCCCGTTTATCTTGGTGGCCCAGCCCGCCATGTATTCCAGCATGCCGGTCGAGCCGGGCAGGTCAACGAGCCGGGTTTCAAAAACCGGCCGCCCCGTGTCAAGCGCTTCCAGCCGGGCGAACACATCCGCCTGCTGGTGCAGCAGGTCCGCCAGCCGCCACAGCAGGCGGCCACGATCCGCGCCGTTCATGCGCGACCACGGGCCGCTTTCCATCGCGCGCCGCGCGCTGATGACGGCAAGATCGATATCCGCGCTGCCCGAACGGGGAATACGTGCGATTTCACGCTCCGTGGCGGGATCGATGACGGGCAGTGTCTCCCCCGACAGGCTCTCGCGCCACTGGCCATCAATGAAGTTACGATGCGGCGCGGACAGGATGGCAAAGGCATCCGGCCCCAGAAGGGCTGCAAGGTCGGGTTCCATCCGGCGGCCCATCATTGTGAAGTTCTTTTCATCTTGTGGTTTCATCCTGTCAGAACGATACGGGCCTGGCCGCCGCGGCCGGCAGTTCAAAGGGAGTGGGATCGATGAAGCGCCGCACGACGTTGCCCGTCATGCGCGAGACGGAATTGTCATAACCCGCATGGGACAGGCTGCCGCTCCAGGCGATCGATCCGGTTGAAAATACCGCGCCCCCCTCAGCCGTTTCGAAAAACACGATTTCGGCACGGACCAGGTCGGACTGGGCCGCTCCCTGCCCTGCATAATTGATGAGCAGCGCACAGGTGGATGGAAGATAGGTGTTGGTATGTCCTTCCGACCGTGCAAGGACCAGCGTGTTCAGCGGCGTGCCTTTGGCGCTGTTGGCACGGTCGAGTTCTATGCCGGCCGCGCCCCCGCCAATCAGCCCGAAATCACCGATGATGTCGCCCTTCATGCCCTCGAACACGAAGGCGACGCGCGGGTTGTCGCTATCCGGCTGGCGGCGGAAGTAGGTGCACCTGTCAAACCCCTGCCCGATAAACCCGGACCCCAGGGTTTTATGTGGTGGCCGGCCGATCCGTTCCCACAGGCCACCATATTCGCCGCCGAAGGCATGGCAGCTTTCGCCGGGGTCGGTTATCCAGCCATTGCCAACCTCACAGCGGCGCAGTTCCATCACACCGGGAATGGCCGGATGATAGACGACCCGCCAGTACAGCGCGTTCCCCCCCAGTGAAACCAGTCGTCCGCCCTGCGCACGGTGTGCCGCCAGCGCATCGAGCATCCGGGTCGAGACATATTCCGGGTGGCTGGCCAGCATGACGCAGCGATAGGGGGCAAGGGCGTGCAGGCCCTCCCGGTCCAGATCCTCGTCGGTGATGATGTCGTAGTCGAATTTTTCATGCTCGAGCCAGTCGATGATATGCGTATCGGCATTCATCTGCCACAGGCCCGAACCCGTGCCCCCAAGCCATGACTGGTATTTGGGCCGCATGTTCAGCACCGGACGCAGGCGTGAGGAAATCATGATGCCCGACCCGTCGCTGTGCCGGTCATACAGCGAGGCGCCGAATTCACGCCGTTCGGCCAGGAACACGTCCGATGTGCCGAATACAGGCACATGGTCATGTACCCGCTCCGCCAGGGCGGCATCGATGGCAAGGTGCTCATTGGCATAGGCCAGGTAGCTTGCGGTCGGCAGGATGAAGACCAGCGGCGCGTGCCCGGTGCCCGGCGCGCGGCGGATGACGAAGGGGATATGGTCCTCATCCGTGGCGCTGCGCAGGCGGGCGGCGTACAGCCCGCTCTTCAGCCCCGGGGGGACCCGCCATGCGAAATCGCTGTCCCAGCAGGCATCCACCAGGTCATCTTCATGAAAATGGATGGCGCCATACTGTTCCGGCGCATCCTGCCAGGAGCGGACGGTACCGTTCCAGTTATGTCCGGTCATGGCGCGCGCGGGCATCTGCCACGTCCGTCCATGCAGCCTGAAGGGACCGTGGTCGCAGATATCCTGCCCATCGATCCCGATGGCAAAATCCCACTGCCCGATAACCGCGCCGGCATGGTCCGACAGGCACGGCGCCTCAAGCTTGCCATTGTAGAAACCGCTGAAGACCCTATCGCCCCCGGCCGTTGCTCGGGCCGCGATGATGATGCGTGCAGCGGGTGTCCATGCCGGTTCGATGCCACAGGCGACCGTGATGGCCGCGCTGTCGGCAATGCCGGCGCAGCTTTCCAGTGCGCCCTGTGTCAGGGTCAGTTCATTCCTGGCCGGATCAAGGGTGACGCGCACCCTGTACCATTCATGCCGGCGCATGGGAACGCCGGCCGCGCAGACGACACATCCCTGCGCGGCCTGCACCATGGCGTATGCGCCGTCCTCTCCCCTTATGCCAATTTCAATTCCACCACCCGATACGGGATCGCGCAGGCTGAACATGACCTGCCCCGCGCCATCGGCCCCGCTGCTTTCAGGCAGGGTCGGGCGTGCAAGCACGGACAGGCTCCAGCCCGCCGCCAGCTTTTCCAGCGGGACGGCGGCATCGACCATGATGCAGGATCCCGGATGGACCTTCTGCGTCCGGCCCTGGACACGCCATGCGGTGCCGGGTACCTCTTCCTCGCGGTAGCCGGAACCGGCGGGGTTCAGGTCGCCATTGATGATCCGCACGATTGTGGCGTCATACGCTTCCGCCGTTTCGCTGCTAATGTGAAAGGAGATTTCATCGCCTTCCGTCACGCTGATCTGGTCGGCATAGCCAAGCAGGGTCTTCATCGGGCCTCTCCCCCCGTATTTCGCGGGGCCGGGCCCGGTGATGCGGGGCCATCAAATTCGGCGGGCAGGCGCGTGCCGGTTTCCGCTTCCCATCGTCTGCGGAAGATGTCCCATTCCGCTTCCACAAGGTCGTCATATTCCACGCCCGGCACCGGCACCGGCGGCATGCCGCGTATGCCCGACAGGCGGGCCAGTGCCCACTTCCTGTGGGGTTCCAGGCAGATGATGCAGTATTTCCCGCCCATCGTGCCGGTGCGCAGGATGTTCAGCACCGCTTCCAGCGCCGGGCTGTGCAGGCCGATGGGACAGGCCCGGAATTCCCGCACCGGGCCGAGATCGGTCGGGTCGATCCGGGGGGCATTGGGTCTCATGTCCGTGTTTCCGTGGCAAAGCTGTCCAGCGGCGCCAGTTTTGAAATGACGCCGTAAGCCAGGCAGAACTTCTCGAATGTCTCATAGCGCGCCGTATCCAGGTGCCCCGGGTTCTCGGGTATCCACCCGCTGGTCATGGCCCAGGCTTTTTCAAGCACGGGCGTGTCCTGTTCGGTATGTCTGGCGACAAAGGCGCGCCGCATGTCATCGGGATGGGCAAGCAGTGCCGCGCGCCCTTCCGCAACGGCGGCAATGAAGCGTGGAATGCGTGGGTCCGCCCGCAGGTCCTGCCGTGTCAGCATGATCAGTTCATCATACAGGGGCACGCCATGATCTTCCGGTGCGAAGAGGTTCTTCCGTACTTTTCGTGATGGGTATCTTGTACTGAGGTTCCGGAACTGGGAAATCCAGAAAGTCGTTCACTTTCATGGATATTCCCCAGTGTCAC
>NZ_NKTZ01000001.1 GCF_003207855.1 Komagataeibacter rhaeticus
CGACGCCATCTGGTCCGGGGTTAACCCCGGACCAGATGGCCAACAGCAACGCCGTCAGAAGGGCGGCATAACAACAACCGGGTATAGCTTATCAAGCCCGCAAAACTGTCCGAACGGACGGGACCACCTCTATGCATGCAACCGACCCCACCTTTCTCGAAGCGCGGCTGGGACAAGCGGATTCGGAAGGCTGCATCCGCATTCCCGCCCGCGTGAACAGCTTCATTGACCGCCACGGCCTGCTTGACCGCCAGCTGGACCTGATGGCACAGCAGAATGATCCGCAGAAATCCCGTTCCATCCGCGCACTGCTGGGCGCCAGCCATACCCCGACCCCCCTGGAAGGGGACCGGGTGGTTGTGGTGGATTCATCCGATACCCATGCCCCGCTGTCCGACCCGGCGCTGGCCCAGAAAATACAGGACAGCTTTGCCCAGTTCCTTGCCGCCTCGCAGAACCCGCCAGCCCCAGCAGGCGGCGCGCCCCCGGCACAGGTTGCAGGCCAGCCCCTGTCGCCGCTGCCCGTAACCGCGCCCCCTGCCACGGCGCAACCCCAGCCCACAGTGCCCGTGCCGACACCGGCCCCGACGTCGGCACCGGCCGCTACCGTACCGGCGCCTTCCCCCGCGCCCTCCACGCCTGCACCCGTGCCTGCTCCTGCTCCTGCTCCTGCTCCTGCTCCTGCTCCTGCTCCTGCTCCTGCTCCTGCTGACTGGGGCGATTGATGCGACGGGGCAAATAAAAAAGGATTTTACGGCATCGTTTTCAGGTCATGCCTACAGGTTTGCAGGCATCACACATCTGACAGTAAATAAAAAACGGCAAAAGCTTCTGGGTGCCGCTTTTTTTCAAAAAAACGGCGTTCTTCGAAGCTTTTTGAAAAAAGCTTCACCAAAAACTTCATTATCTCTTCCGGCCTGACGCCATGAAGGCAAGTGTGGTTTTACCATAAAAAAAGGGGGCATGACTGCCCCCTTTCCTGACCCGTCAGCGTGACCGGAGCCGGTTATGACCAGCGCCAGTTACGGATCTCGGGCAGGTCCTGACCATACTGCGCCACGTATTCCCTGTGTTCGACCAGCTTGTTGCTGATCGCCTCATTGGCATAGGCCGCCTTTGCCGCAAGGCCCGGCACGCGACGGATCACGTTCTGCACCAGGTGGAAGCGGTCCAGGCTGTTGCGCACCGTCATGTCGAAGGGCGTGGTGGTAGACCCTTCCTCACGGTAGCCATGCACATGGAAGTTGCGGCAGTTGGTCCGCTTGTAGATCAGCTTGTGGATCAGCGCCGGATAGCCATGGAACGCAAAGATCACCGGTTTGTCGGTGGTGAACAGGCTGTCGAACACGAAGTCATCCAGCCCGTCGGGGTGCTGGGTCTTCGATTCAAGCGTCAGCAGGTCCACCACGTTGATCACGCGGATCTTCAGGTCCGGCAGGTGTTTGTTCAGCAGTTGCACCGCCGCCAGCGTTTCCATGGTCGGCACGTCACCCGCGCAGGCCATGACCACATCCGGCTCACCCCCCCTGTCATTGCTGGCCCATTCCCAGATGCCGATGCCCTTGGCGCAGTGCGCCATGGCTGCTTCCATGTCCAGCCACTGCGGCTCGGGCTGCTTGCCCGCCACGATCACGTTCACCCGGTCACGGCTTTCAAGGCATTTATGGGCCGTGCACAGCAGGGTATTGGCATCAGGCGGCAGGTACACCCGCACCGTCTTGGCCTTCTTGTTCAGCACATGGTCAATGAAGCCGGGGTCCTGATGGCTGAAGCCGTTATGGTCCTGCCGCCAGACATGCGATGTCAGCAGGTAGTTCAGCGATGCGATCGGCGCGCGCCACGGCACCTCATCCGCCTGCTTGATCCATTTGGCATGCTGGTTGACCATCGAATCCACAATGTGGATGAAGGCTTCATAGCAGGACAGGAAACCGTGGCGGCCCGTCAGCAGGTAGCCTTCCAGCCAGCCCTGGCAGGTATGTTCGCTCAGGATTTCCATCACATGGCCATCAACCGCCAGATGGTCATCATAATCAAAAGTTTCGGCGTTCCAGGCCCGGTTGGTGACATCCAGCACGGCATTCAGGCGGTTGGAATTGTTCTCGTCGGGTGCCAGCACACGGAAGTTGCGCGCGGGCAGGTTGAGCTTCATCACATCACGCAGCCACGATCCCAGCACGCGCGTGGCCTCACCCAGTTCATGCCCCGGCGAGGACACGCTCACCGCGTAGTCACGCACATCCGGCAGGCGCAGGTCACGGCGCAGCAGGCCGCCATTGGCGTGCGGGTTGGCACTCATCCGGCTGTTGCCCTTGGGCGCAAGCGCCGCGATTTCGGGCAGCAGGGTACCGTTTTCGTCAAACAGTTCTTCCGGCCTGTAGCTGTGCATCCATTCATCGAGCAGCTTGAGGTGCTCGGGCTTGGTCATGTCGGTAATGGGCACCTGATGGGCGCGCCAGTAGCCTTCCGTGCGCAGGCCATCCACCGTCTTGGGGCAGGTCCAGCCCTTGGGCGTGCGCATGATGATCATGGGCCAGGCCGGGCGTGTGGTCTCGTTCTTCTCACGCGCGGCTTTCTGGATTTCGGCAATGCGGGCAAAGGCCGTATCCATCGCCACGGCCATCTTCTGGTGCATGATGTCCGGGTCATGGCCTTCCACCACGATCGGGTCATACCCATACCCCCTGAACAGGCTCAGCAGTTCCTCGGGCGCGATGCGGGCCAGAACGGTGGGATTGGCGATCTTGTAGCCATTGAGGTGCAGGATCGGCAGGACCGCGCCATCGGTTCTGGGGTCAAGGAACTTGTTGCTGTGCCATGACGTGGCCATGGGACCGGTCTCGGCCTCGCCATCACCCACCACGCAGGCAACAACCAGATCAGGGTTGTCAAACGCCGCGCCATAGGCGTGGGAGAGCGAATAGCCCAGTTCCCCGCCTTCATTGATCGAACCCGGCGTGGTGGGGGCCGCGTGGCTGGGAATGCCACCGGGGAAGGAGAACTGCTTGACCAGACGGGCCAGCCCGTCCGCATCCTGCGATACTTCGGGGAAATACTCGCTGTACGTCCCTTCCAGATAGGTGCTGGCAACAATGCCCGGCGCCCCGTGGCCCGGCCCCGCCACAAACAGGATGCTGCGATCCTGTTCACGGATGATGCGGTTGAGGTGCAGGTAGAGGAAGTTCAGCCCCGGCGTGGTGCCCCAGTGGCCCAGCAGGCGCGGCTTGGTGTGTTCCAGCTTGAGCGGCTCACGCAGCAGCGGATTGGCCAGCAGGTAGATCTGGGCAATCGACAGGTAGTTTGCTGCATGCCACCATTTGTTGAATAGCGCGACATCCGCTGCGGACAGCGGTGTTGCGGATGCAGTTTCACTCATTTGCGTTCCTTCCGAGATAGTCCGTCCCTGCCCGGCCTGCACTCAGCCCAGACACATCAGCACATGCCGACGGATTGTCGTTTCCTCGTCGGTGGGGATGACCCGCACCTCCACGGCGCTGTGTGGCGTACTGATGATTTCCCGATGCGCGGCATTGGCCTGCGCGTCGATGCGAATGCCCGCCCATTCCAGCCGTGCGCACACGGCGGCGCGGATGGTGGCATCATGTTCGCCAATACCGGCGGTGAACACCAGCCCGTCCAGCCCCTGCAGCGCCGCCATCATGCCGCCCGCCTGCTGGGCAAAACGGTAGACAAACAGGTCCAGCGCCTGTGTCACCGCGGGGCTTGTGCCCGCGTGGGCGTGCAGGTCGCGCATGTCCGCCGACAGGCCCGAGACGCCCAGCAGGCCGGAGCGGTGATAGAGGATGTTCTCGATCTCCGCGACACCCAGCCCTTCCTCACGCAGCATGTACAGGATCACGCCGGGGTCCAGATGCCCGCAGCGCGTGCCCATGACCAGCCCGTCCAGCACCGAGAAGCCCATGGTGGTATCCACGCTGCGCCCGGCCTGCAGGGCGCACAGGCTGCCGCCGCTGCCAATATGGGCGACAATGGTGCGCCCCTGCGCCAGATGCGGCGCGCGCGCGCGCAGGCAGGTGGCGATATATTCATACGACAGGCCATGGAAGCCGTAACGCCGCACCCCGCGCGCCGCGTAATCGCCCGGCAGCGCCTGCGCCTGCGCAACGGCGGGCAGCGTGTGGTGAAAGCCGGTATCGAAGCACGCGACCTGCGGCAGGTCGGGATACTGGGCCAGCAGGGCCCGCACGGGGGCAAGGCTGCCCGGCTGGTGCAGGGGGGCAAAGGGGGTCAGGGCGGCAAGGCGGGCCAGCACGCCGGGCGTGATGCGCACGGGAGCGATGAAATCCGGCCCCCCATGCACCACCCTGTGCCCCACGGCCATGAGGTCGACATCCCCAAGCTGCTTTCCCACCCACGCCATAAGGGTGGCCATGGGGCCATGCTGGGCCTGTTCGGCTGGCGTGCCGGGCGGGACGGGGGCCCATGTCTCATCCACCAGTACGCCGCCCGTGGCATCATGGGCGACAAAATGCGGGTGGGAACCAATGCCCTCCAGTTCCCCCGACGCGATACGGCGGGAAGGGGAAGAAGCCGTATCCCCTTTTTCAATGGCGAACAGGGCGAACTTCAGACTGGACGAACCTGCGTTGAGTGCCAGCACTGCACGGGTCATGCCTGTGTCCCCCTGTCCGTTTTCCGAAACCGGCAGCATGTCACGCTGATCTGACATGCCTGACATTGATGCGAATCAATTGCCTGCATCATGGCCGCCGTCAAGGAAGCGCCATAACCGGCCCATCAGCGCATCCTATAATCAGACACGGCCGCGCAAGCCAACGCCAGAAGTATAAAAAAGTTTTTTAAATCATATCATTAGATAAAAACATGTCTCCGCGTTCCGCCCGCTCTCCCGGTGCGGGCACCGGCCTGAACGGGCATGCATACCACATGCGCGTATCATATGTTTCCGCCTGCACGCGGGCAGGCGACTCAGCCAAAGCGGCGCGCCAGCACCGCGCGCGCGGCACCGCGCGCCTCCCCCGCATCACGCCCGACACGGATAAGGGCGGGAATCTGGAGCGGGTTGCACAGGATGCTGCGCGCCAGCGCCCCCACAGCCAGGCTGCCATCGGGGCGCAGGGCAACCACGGCGGCCGGTGGCAGGGTCCGGTCCGCCGGATCACAGACCACACGCATCACCGCAAAGGGCACCCTGCGCGCGGCAGCCATTTCCGCCACCACGCCGCTTTCCATATCCAGCGCCACGCAACCCGTCTGCCGGAACAGTTCCGCCTTGCGCGTGGCCTCCGTCACGATCACATCGCTATGCAGCAGGTCGCCCCCCAGCACATCCGCGCGGCCAGCCCCAAGCCAGTCCAGCAGCGCGGGCGATGCGGCAAGCCGCTCGCCATTGACCACGACATGGGCGGGCATGACCACGGCACCGGGCGCAAGCGCAGGGTCCAGCCCCGCCGCCAGCCCGAAGGAAAGCAGCGCATCCACGCCCCCTTCCAGCAGGTCCAGCACCGCCTGCCGCGCACCGGACAGGGTGGCCCCGCTCAGGCCGAAACGCGCCTGCGGCAGGAAGGGACGGATAAGGGCGGCTTCCGCCTCCATTCCCACCACAATACCCAGGCGTGAAAAGGGAGAGACGGATACAGGATCAGGCATGACGGCCCCTTTCGCGGCTTTCATGAACCGTAGCGGGCATGACCACGCACGCCACACGGCATGTTGCGCTACCCGGCCCACGCCAGAAACGGAAGGCGCTGACAGCGGTCAGGACAACGCGGGAAGTATATTGCGGCGTCACCGCCCGCGCCGCTTCATTGCGGCCGGCCGGCGGTACCGCGGCGGCCATGCACCGCACGGGCCGCCGCCGCACCGGAACGGATCGCGCCCTCGATCGTGGCAGGCAGCCCCGTTGCCGTCCAGTCCCCCGCCAGCAGCAGGTTGGCGGCCATGGTACGCGTACCCGGCCGCAGGCGGTCCTGCGCGGGGGTTGCGGCAAAGGTGGCGCGTTTTTCACGCACGATGCGCAAGGGCGGCACGGCCACCGGCAGGGGGGCGGTCGCCGCCGGGTCGATCGCGGCGCGCACCTCGTTCCAGATCAGCGCCGCCAGCCCGTCCAGGTCCCGCGTGGCGTAACGGTTGGCGGCGCTGACCGTGACCGAGAGAATCCGCTCTTTCACGAATACCCATTCACTGATCCCCCCCACCACACCGATGAAGCGGGCCTGCGCCAGCCCGCCGGTCAGCACCGGGGTGTGCGGCAGCAGGAAATGCACGTTCAGGATCGACTCGAACGCGTCCGGCGCGCTGAAACCGGGCAGGTCGGCCGCCAGCAGGCTGGCCGCAACGGGTGGGGGCACCGCCATGATCACGGTATCCTGACCACCAAGGGCGATCCGTTCCTCCCCCAGCCGCAGGGCCGTGACCTGGCCCGCTTCCATGTCCACCGCGCTGACACGGCTGCCGGTGCGCACATCGGCCTTCAGCACCGACAGATGGGCCAGGGCGGGATCGACAAAACTTTCGGACAGGCCCACGGCGGGGAAGCGCGGCAGGCAGTTGCGCCCCCCCTTCGCAAGGCTTTCCCTTACCACCGCCCCCAGCAGGGCGGCGCTGCCGGTATCGGGCATGGTGTTGAGCACGGATATGGCAAAGGGTTCGAGCAGGCGGCGCGCCAGACTGCCCGGCTGCAGGCAGTCGGAGACCACCATGTCCGGTGTCGCCTCCATCAGGGCCAGCAGGCCACGCAGTTCGGCCAGCCGCATGCCCGGCACCCGCCTGCGCTTCGAGAGCACCCATAGCGGCACCCGCCCGCGCGAGAGGTCAAGCGTCCAGCGCATCCGGTCCGCCAGATCCACGAACGGGAAAACCGGCCGCTTCGGCCCCACCAGCGTATCCTGCGCCCCGATCAGGCCAAGGTAGCGGTACACCGCCGGATTACCCGACAGCAGAAGATGGTTGCCATTATCGATCCGGCAGCCCAACTGGCGGTCAAGGTAGGAACGGGCGCGGCCACCACAGGCCGGTCCCGCCTCGTACACCGTGACCCGCTCGCTACCACCCGCCAGTTCAACCGCCGCCGACAGGCCCGCCAGCCCGCCGCCTACAATATGGACATGCCCCGTCATGCCGCCTCAGCCCGCCAGCGCGCGCAGCGCGATCAGCAGCTTGCGCGGGCGTGAGAGCGAGACCCGACGCTCCGGCGTGCCCCAGCCCTGGCGTTCCTGCGCCGCGAGGATGGCGGCATAGGTCGCCCCCATCAGGCGCGCGGGCCGCATGGCCGTGTGGTCACACCGGGCCATGGCCGCCGCCGCCGCGCGGAAATGGTCGTGCGCCCGGCCGGCCAGGATGCGCCCCACCTGCCCAAGACGGGGCGCGCGCATCACGGCTTCGGGTTCGGGGGGGATGCCAAAGCGTTCCAGCAGGTCACGCGGCAGGTACAGGCGGCCCAGCCGGGCGTCCTCGGCCACGTCACGCAGGATGTTGGTGATCTGCAGCGCCCGGCCCAGATGGTAGGCCACCTGATCGGCGCTGGGCGATGCATCGCCAAACACCCGCACCGACAGCCGCCCCACGGCGGAGGCCACGCGGTCACAATACAGGTCGAACGTTGCCTCATCGGGGGCGACAACGGGACCGCTTGCATCCATTTCCATGCCGTCGATCACATCATTGAAGTCCTGCTGGCGCAGGTCGAAACGGCGGATGGTGGCCATCAGCACGCGGTCGATGCCATCATGGGCCTCGCCCGCGTACAGCCGGGCAATGCGCGCGCGCCACGCTTCCAGCCTGCGGGACCTGTCGGCCGGGTCCCCCAGTTCGTCATCGGCCACGTCATCCACCAGGCGGCAGAAGGCATAGACCGCGTACATGCCATACCGCCGGTCGGGCGGCAGGATACGCATCCCCTTGCCAAAGGACGTACCCGACCGGACCACGATCTGCTCGACCTCGGCCAGATCGGCGGAATCGCAGCCCAGTACCGGGGCCTCATCATGGCGCGCGCGCAAAAAACCCATTCCCGCGTATTCCGTTCACTTCAACAGTTACAGTTCAGCCCGTTTCTTAGCGGCAATCGCACGCCAGGACAAAATCCCGCCCGCTCAGACCAGCGTGCGCATGGCCCCCGCAACCGCCCCCACCACATCCGCGCGGGAAAGCCTGACGCGGCCGGCCACCGGGTCCTCCTCGCGCAGGCGCGCCGCCAGCCGCCTGGAAAGGCCCACGATCACCGCCGCCTCCATGCGCATGCGCCGGTCACGGATCATGCGCGGCAGCAGGGCCGCGTGGCGGTTGAGTTCATCCACCCGGTCCAGCAGGGCCGCGAACACCCGGCGCAGCCCGGGCACGGCATAAAGCCGGCGCAGGTCATCCACGGTAACGCCCTCGCGCTCCAGCCACGGGCGCGGCAGGTAGCAGCGGTCCAGGTTACGCAGGTCATCGGCGCAGTCCTGCAGGTGGTTGAGTACCTGCAGCGCCGTGCACAGCGCGTCCGACGCGCCAAACGTCTTCGGGTCCTCACCATGCAGTTCCAGCAGGAACCGCCCCACGGGGTTGGCGGAATAGCGGCAGTATTCCTCCAGTTCCTCCCATGAATCATAACGGTTCTTCACCGCATCCTGCCGGAAGGCCACGATCAGGTCGGTGGCCGTGCTGACGGGCACACCGGTCCGGGCCAGCATGCGGCCCACGCGCACCGCCGTCTGCGCATCGCGCCGGTCGGGCGCGCCACGCGTGCCCAGCACCACGTCCTCCATGGCATCAAGGCGGGCGATCTTCTGCTGCGCATCCAGCCGGTCGGTATCGACGATATCATCGATCACACGGGCAAAATCATAATAGGCATGGACATAGGGGCGCAGCCTGCGGCTGATCAGCAGGGAGCCTACCGGAAAGTTCTCGTCCCCCGCATCCTTGCCCGACGAGACATCCTCGCTCCCCCACACGGCCTGCTCATCTGTGTTCACCCTACGTCATCTCCCATGGTGCGGTTCATTGCGGTCGCGGTGCCTTCACCACGCATATGTGTCGAGATCGCGCCGTCGGGTTCGGTATAGGCACGGCTTTTCCAGACCACGCCCCGCCCCCGATGGTGGTCCACTGCCGAACCGATCGTGGCCAGCGTATAGAACCCCGCGATGACCGGCAGCAAGAGCGCCCACGCCGATGACTGCCCGAAGCGGCGCAGCGTGGGGGTGTAGGATGCCATGGACAGTACCCACGCCACCGCCCCCAGCATGCAGGGCAGGCCATGGGCCAGCAGGGCAAGCTGCATGGGCACGATCCACACCAGCACCATGCCGATTATGGTACCCGCCAGCAGCAGGGGGGAATAGCCCAGCTGCACATAGGCCGTGCGCGCGACCATGCGCCAGATATCGGCCGGGTGCGGATAGGGGCGGATGGAACGGGCCAGACAGCTGTGGCCCAGGTAGATGCGGCCCCCGCTGTGCTTGACATGGGCGGCCAGCGTGCAGTCATCGATCAGCGCGCCGCGCAGGCTCTCGATCCCGCCGATGCGCGCCAGGGCGCTCCAGCGCACAAGCACCGTGCCGCCGGCCGCCCCCGCCACCCGGCTGCGCGGGTTGTTCACGCTGGCGAAGGGGTAGAGCAGGGCAAAAAAGAACACGAAGGCCGGGACCAGCATGCGCTCGGCCTGGCTTGCGCAGTTCAGCTCCACCATCTCCGATACCTGGTCAAGATGGTCCGCCTGCGCCTTGGCCACCAGGGTGGAGACATGACGCGGGTCGTGGGTGATATCGGCATCGGTCAGCAGCACGAAACCGCCCGAATCCGGTGCCAGTTCGCGCGCGCGCGCAACGCCCTGGGCCACCGCCCACAGCTTGCCACTCCAGCCCGGGGGCCGTGCCCTGCCGGCCACCACCGTCAGCCGCCCGCGCGGGTCCGGCACCGAGCGGGCCAGCCTGCCGGTGCCATCCGTGCTGTTGTCGTCCACCAGTATGACATGCAGCGCGCCGGGATAGTCCTGTGCCAGCAGGGAGCGGATACACTGCACGACCGAAGCCGCCTCGTCCCGCGCGGGCACCACCACGCACACTTCGGGGCAGTTCCCCGCCGCAAGCTGGCTGCCACGCACCGGGGCCAGCACCGGCCCGGCCTGCCAGAAACGGCCATGGCAGAAAATCAGTCCAAACCAGACGACACAGACCAGAGCGGAAAGCACAAGCACGAGCATGACCGAGGCCTCAGTCCAGCATGCCGTGCTGACGGAACCAGTCTATGGCGTCCTTCACCGCTTCCCGCGCGGGGCGGGGAGCGTAACCCAGTTCACGGATGGCCTTGTCTGACGAGAAGAACATCTTCTTGTGCGACATGGCCAGCATCTCCCGCGTGACGCGGGGCGCGATGCCGAACGCGCGCGACAGCCATTCACTGGCCACCGCCACGGGCCAGATCACGGCCTGCGGCAGGCTTATGCGCGGGGGGGCGACACCGGCCAGTTCGGCGGTCATGGCAAACAGGTCGCGCAGCAGGTAGTTCTGGCCGCCCAGGATGTATTTCTCACCAATACGCCCGCGCTCCAGCGCCAGGGCGTGGCCCTCGGCCACGTCATCCACATGCACGATGTTGACACCCGTATCGACGTAAGCGGGCATGCGGCCGGCCGCGCAGTCCAGGATCATCTGCCCCGTGGGGGTGGGCTTGATGTCACGCGGGCCGACGGGGGTGGAGGGATTCACGATCACGGCGGGCAGGGCGCGTTCATGCACCAGGCGCAGCACTTCCTGCTCGGCACGGTACTTGGAGCGCTTGTAGATACCGATCACGCCATGTTCATGCACCGGCGTTTCCTCATCGGAGACCGTGCCGTCACCAATCAGGCCCAGCGCCGCAACGGAGGAACAGTAGACAATCCGCTCCACCCCCGCCTTCTGCGCCGCCAGCATCAGCGCGCGGGTCCCTTCCACATTGGCCACCATCATCGGCACCGGGTCGGGCACCCACAGCCGGTAGTCCGCCGCGACATGGAACACATAGCGGCAGCCCTTTACCGCCGTATCGAAACTGCCGGGCGTTGACAGGTCCCCCTCCACCAGTTCGGCGGGAAGATCGCGCAGGTTGGTCAGGTCGCTTCCCTTGCGCACCATGAGCCGGAGCGTATGCCCGCGCTCGAGCAGGTTACGGGCAACGGCGGAGCCGACAAAACCGGTCGCACCGGTTACAAGGGTTGGGGCAGTCATGGTCTGAACGATCACTCCGTCAGGGACAGAATTCACGATTGCGATACGGACTCGCAACCGGCGGGCGTTCCATTTATCCCGACACCTCCCGGTGGCGCCAGACCTTCCTGTAGTGTAAGTGAGGCACGACTGGCCACCGTGGCGTGAATTTCACCCGGTGTTCCCCCGCCAACAGACCAAGACGGAATCTTTTTGAGAAAGCTCACCATCCTGCTGGCCATCCTTGGCCTGGCCCTGCTTACCGGCTGCACCGCGTGGTTCGGGGCGGGTTCGGTCATGAAGGCCATCGTCTCCATCGGGTTCGTCGGGTTCATGGCGACTGTCGTGGCACAGCTTGCAGTCGATGCAATACTGGGTCTTGCGTGGCACGCGGCTTGCCGGGACATTCCGCTGGTGCAGCTGACGGTCTCGCGCATGATCCGCGATGCCGCCGCGTCATGCCTGCCGTTCTCGCAGCTGGGTGGCATGGTGCTGGGCATCCGCGCCACATGCTCGAGCGACCTGTTCGCGGGCAGGAAGGGCCGGCATGTGGACGGAGGCGAGGCCGCCTGCGCCAACCTGGTGGACATCACCACCGAGGTGATGGGCCAGATCCTGTTCATCCTGACCGCCGTGCTGTGCCTGGTCGCCCACCAGCAGTCTAGTCCGTTCGCCCGGCCCGTCATTATCGGTCTGGTGCTGCTCAGCCTGGGAATCGGGGGGTTCATCTACACCCAGCGCCATGGCGGTGACCTGCTCAAGCGCGTGGGCCGCAAGCTGGGCCACAACATGGCCGCGCAGTGGCAGGATGCCATGCTCAGCAGCGCCGACAGCATACAGGAACGCTTCGACGCCATATGGTCGCATCCCGGCCGCATCATTCAGGGGGCGGTCCTGCATTATGTGGGCTGGCTGGGCAGTGCGGCCACCATCTGGGTGGCCTACTACTTCCTGGGCGCGCATCTGAGCTTCAGCGGTGCCGTTGCGATCGAGGGGGTGGCCTGCGGCATCATGTCCGTCTCCTTCCTGGTACCGGCGGGCCTGGGCGTGCAGGAAGCGGCCTATATCGCCCTTGGCTCGGCCTTCGGCATCGCGCCCTCGGTCTCGCTGGGGCTGTCACTGCTGCGGCGCGGACGGGAACTGGTCATCGGCATTCCCATGCTGCTGCTGTGGCAGGGGATGGAAATGCGTGCCCTGCGCCGCAAGGAAGGCGTTCCGCCGCCCGCCGGGGGCACGACGGCATCCGCCGCCGCCCCCGTCACGGTGCACGAACCCCACGACCCCACACGCAAGTAATACCCCCACAAACCCCAAAGCCGGACAGACCCCCGCGCCATGACGGACCAGCCCAGCCCCCTGTTTGAAACACTGGCGATTATCGGCCCCGGCCTGATCGGCTCCTCCATCCTGCGGCGCGCAATGGAAGACCGGCGCATCGCGCGCAGGCTGGTGGCATGCGACATCAGTCCCGCAGTGCGCGCCCGCGTGGCCGAACTGTGCATTGCCGATGCCGTCGAGGCCGATCCCGCCACGGCGGCGCGTGGGGCGGACTGCGTGATCATATGCGTGCCGGTGGGTGCCATAGCCATGGTGGCGGCGCAGGTCATGCCCGTCATGAAAAAGGGCGCGATCCTGAGCGAGGTGGGATCGGTCAAGATCACGGTCATGGAGGCCATGCAGCCGCTGCTGGCGCAGTATCCCGATATTGCCTTCGTGCCGGCGCACCCCATGGCGGGCACGGAATTCTCCGGCCCCGATGCCGGTTTCGCCACCCTGTTCGAGGACAGGTGGTGCCTGCTTACCCCCCCCGCCGGCACGCCAGACACCGCGATCGCGCGCATCACCACGCTGTGGGAGATGATGGGGGCCCGCGTGCGTGACATGACCGTGGAACACCACGACCGGGTCTGTGCGATTGTCAGCCACCTGCCGCACCTGCTGGCCTTCACCATATGCGGCACGGCCGATGACCTGGCGGATGAAACCCGGTCGGAAGTGCTGGACTTCGCGGCATCGGGCTTCCGGGACTTCACGCGCATCGCGGCGTCGGACCCCACCATGTGGCGCGACATCTTCCTCAACAACCGCGCGGCCCTGCTGGACATGCTTGACCGCTTCATTGCAGATGCGCAGGCCATGGGCGATGCCATCCGCACCGGTAATGAAGACGTGATCGTCAGCCGCATCCAGCGCGGCCGCGCCATCCGGCGCAGCCTGATCGAGAACCGTCAGGCATGAAAACAGAAAAGTTTCTGGTAAAGCTTTTTCCCAAAAAGCTTTGAAGAATGCCGCCTTTTTGAAAAAAGGCGGCACCCAGAAACTTTTATTCCTTACTGTCTGATTACTTTAGGTGATGGTTGCAATCCGTAGCGTGTTGGTACTGCCCGCCACCCCAAAGGGCAGGCCCGCCACAATCACCACCGCATCGCCCACGCCACCGTAGCCATCCGCCTTGATGATGGACAATGCCTGGTCCACGACACTTTCAATGGTATGCACCGGCGTTTCCTGCCCCACCGAGACCGCCTGCACCCCCCACGCCACCGCCAGCCTGCGGGCCACGTCATCGCTGGGCGCAAGGCCGATGATGGTGCAGGCCGGCCGCTCACGCGCAATGCGCAGCGCGGTGCGGCCCGACAGCGTGAAGGCGGCGACGGCGGCCACATCCACCGTGGCCACGATCTGGCGCGCGGCGGCGGCAATGGCACCGGCCACGTTGTGGTCCGCCTCGGGGCTGGACGCCTCAAGCTGGCAGCGCCAGACCTCGTCCTCCTCCACCCGGCGCACGATGCGGTCCATGATCGCCACCGCCTCACGCGGGTAGGCGCCCACCGCCGTCTCGGCCGAGAGCATGACCGCATCCGCGCCGTCGAACACCGCCGTCGCCACGTCCGATGCCTCGGCACGGGTGGGAGTGGGGGCGTGGACCATGCTTTCCAGCATCTGGGTCGCCACCACCACCGGGCGGCCCAGCCTGCGGGCCACGCGGATGATGCGCTTCTGCGCCAGCGGCACCAGTTCGGGCGGCAGTTCCACGCCCAGGTCGCCACGCGCCACCATGACCGCATCCGACAGGGCGACAATCTCTTCCAGATTGTCCATCGCCTGCGGTTTTTCCAGCTTGGTCATGATCCATGCCCGCCCGTCGGCCAGCCGGCGGGCCTCACGCACGTCCTCGGGGCGCTGGACGAAGGACAGGCCGACATATTCGATGCCCAGATCCAGCGCGAAGGCCATGTCCGCGCGGTCCTTGTCCGTCAGGGCGGGAATGGGCAGCACCACGTCGGGCACGTTCACGCCCTTGTGGTCCGACAGCACGCCACCCAGCGTCACCTCCGTCAGCAGGAAATCGGGGCCGCGTTCGCACACCTTCAGCGCCAGCCGGCCATCATCCAGCAGCAGGGTGCTGCCTTCCTCCGCTGCCGCAAGGATTTCACGATGCGGCAGGCAGACCCGTGTCTCGTTTCCCGGTGCGGGATCAAGGTCCAGACGGAAACGCGCGCCCGGTGTCAGCTGCACGCGCCCGTTGGCAAACGTGCCCACCCGCAGCTTGGGGCCCTGCACATCGGCCAGAATGCCCAGCGGGCGGCCCAGCTCGGCCTCCACATCGCGGATCACGCCATGACGGGCGGCATGGTCCCCATGCGTGCCATGGGAGAAGTTGAGCCGGAACACATCCACCCCCGCCACCGCCAGCGCGCGGATGGTCGCATGATCGGACGTGGCCGGGCCAAGCGTCGAGACGATCTTGGTCCGGCGCATGGCACGATAGGGTGTATCCGGCATGTCTTTCTCCCGTCTGTTCCTGTCCTGGTGCCTCAGGAAGGTGCGATCACCTCCTGCGGCAGTAATCCCCACATGGCGCTGCGTTCCAGCCAGCCGCTGTACTGCTTGACCGAAACCTTGCACCATGGCGTACCCGCCGCGCACTGGCGGATCGTCCCCACCACGCCCGGCCGCAGCACGGCCACGGGTGCGGATGTGGTGGCGGCATCCGCACGCAGCATGACCGCCCCCTTGACGCCCGCGGCCTCCGCCACATCGGCCACATGCCCGACAATCCGGGTATCGGCCCGGCCGATCACGTCGGTTTCCTTGGCACTTGGCTGGTCGGCCTGCTGGGCGTCACCCTGCGGCGGAAGTCCCGGTATGACAAACGTGCGGGTTCCCACCAGGGTTGCCTGATGGACCCAGCCCTTCTGCCCGTCCGAATCCTCCACCAGCCGCCAGACATCGAATTCACGCTCGATTTTTACCGGCAGGCCACGGCGGTGGTACACCCAGTCAATCGGGTAGCGCTGGCCCGGCCCGGTGCGCAGGTTGACCTCATCGGCGCGGAAGGCGGCAAAACGCGGCAGCGGCAGCCCGGTCACGCTTCCCTTGGTATTATCAACCGGGACGGGCGGCGGGGCCTCCACTGCGGGCGGGCGGGCGGATGCGGGCTGTGTGGCGGCTGTCGCGGCCACGCCCGCACCGGCCGCTACGCCCGCTGCTGCCGCCGCATGGTGGTGATGCGCCGCGGCGGCGGGCTTCGCCTTCTCCTTGCCTGCATGCACATGGGCATGGCCCAGGCTGCTTCTGGCCGTGGTGGCACCATGCGTGGCCTTGTCGTGCTCAGCCGCATGGCGGGCGTGATGATGCGTCGCCTGCGACGCCGCATGGGCCATGCCGCCGCCCGCCAGCAGTGCCATCGCACCGGCAGCCAGAAACAACGACCCGCGCCGGGCGGGAATGCGGGACGGCACACCGGCCGGTCGCGCAAGGGGTTCATGCCGCATGCACTGCGCCATCGTGTTCTTCAATCCTTACAGGGTTATGATCTGCCGCCCCCGGGCAGCTTCGAGAAAGGTGGGAATACCCGCCACCCGCACGCCATCCAGCAGCAGGTCGGGCGCAAGGTCGCACAGCCGGAGGGCCGCATCACAGACCATGAGGGTCGCGTCCAGTTCCATGACCGCCTCGCGCAGCGTATCCATGCCCGCGACACCGCGCGCGCGCACCAGTGCATCATCACCCGCATCATGCAGCCCACTCCAGTCACGCGCCAGCGCATGCACGCCCCGCCCGGCGGCAAACACGATGACCGGCCGCCCGATGGCCAGGGCCCCCGCCGCCACGACAAAGGCGTAATGCGCCCGCGCATAGGCCCCGTCATACAGCAGGATGGCCAGCGCGCCATCGGCAGGGTCCATGGTCATGACGCGACCCCCGCGGGCACCCGGCAGCCGGCCTGTGCCGGTGCCTGATGGGCTGACAGGTCGTGGATGGCGGGATGCGCGCCACACAGCGCGCAGTCGGGATCGGATGGCAGGGCAATGGTGTGAAAGCGCATGGCCAGCGCGTCCCATACCAGCAGGCGGCCGGCAAGACTTTCGCCAATGCCCAGGATTTCCTTCAGCGCCTCGGTCGCCTGCAGGGTGCCCATCACGCCGGTCACCGCACCGAATACCCCGGCTTCGGCGCAGGATGGCACGGTGCCCGCGGGCGGGGCCTCGGGATACAGGCAGCGATAGCACGGGCCGCCGGGACGGAAGGTGGAAAGCTGCCCCTCGAAGCGCAGCACGGCGGCGGAGACAAGGGTGCGCCGTTCCAGCGCGCAGGCATCGGCCACAAGATAGCGGGTGGCGAAATTGTCGGAGCCATCGCACACCAGGTCGTATCCGCGTACCAGCGCGCGGGCGTTTTCCGCCCCAAGCCGGGTGTTATGACAATCAACCCGCGTACCGGGGTTGAGCGCGCGCAGGGCGGTGGCCGCCGACTCGACCTTGGGCTGGCCGATCCGGTCGGTTGCATGCGCGATCTGGCGCTGCAGGTTGGACAGGTCCACCACGTCGTCATCCACCAGCCCGATCCGGCCCACCCCCGCCGCAGCCAGGTAAAGGGCGACGGGCGAGCCAAGCCCCCCCGCGCCAACAACAAGGATACTGGCGTCTTTCAGGGCCTGCTGCCCCGTGCCGCCCACTTCGGGCAGCAGGATGTGGCGCGCGTAGCGCTGGATCTCTTCTTCGGAAAAATTCACCCTGTCCTCCTGCCCGGACCCGGTTGCCCATACGGGGCGGATACACTGTGCCACCGCGGGGGTGCAGCGGGAAGCAACAGGCCCGTGATCACGATTACGTGATAATTTCCCACCTCAATCATGAAACCAATGCATGCCGGATATGTTTCCAGTATAGTCTGTCACAAGCATGAAGCCTGTTGGGGGGAGTATAAATCAATGTCTTATCTTTCCCGCATGGAAATTCCCGCCGGCCTTTCGGCACTGCGCCGCCAGCAGGCGCGCTGGGTCTGCGCGGGCACTCTGGCCGCCGCCAGCACGCTTTACATGGCCTCCCCCTTCTTCACGCTCTGGTCCATCACCTCCGCCATCCGCAGCCATGACATGGGCAGCCTGAACACCTGCCTGAAATGGGAATCGGTACGCAGCGGACTGAAGAACCAGGTGGTGGACAGCCTGATCGGCCCGCCCCACGCCGATGACGAACTGCCGGAATTCGGCGCGTCCTTTGCGTCATCCGCCGTCTCCAACGCCATTGATGAGGAAGTGCGCCCCGACCGGCTTGGCGTACTGGTGGACCACCTGATGCCACCCGCCGCACAGAGCGGCACGCATCAGGGCCTATATGGCATGCTGCGCGGCGTGCACATGCACTTCACCCATCCGGGTGTGTTCGAGGCGAGCATGCTCGTGCCCGGGCATGAAAATGAAACCCCGCTGCGGCTGCAGATGCGTATCCACGCCTTCCAGTGGAAAATCCATCATATCGACCTGCCCGCACCCCGCCCCCATCCCCTGATCGAGGCATCGGCGGGTCCCCTGCCGCAGCCGGTCACCCAGCCCTAGGGGCCGGGAAGGGTGGGCCTACCCGCCCCCGCGACTACGCGGCCGGTCATTTCGGGGCAGGCAGGTCTTCTTCAAGAACGGTCATGTGGACGGCGTAGGACACTTCGCCCTCATCCTCGTCACGATGGATGGTACCCACCACCTCACCATTGACGGCCAGCTCGACAGACAGCCCGGCCCGCGGGGGCGCATTGACCGTAAGCCCCGGCGAACCCAGCAGGCGACGCAGGCAGATCTGAAGGCGCGAAATTTCGGAAGAGGACATGGCACTCATGAAACGTCTGTTCTCCACAATGGCAGGACCCGCCAGAAATATGATCAGGGCCGGATATGGCCCCCTGGTCAACGCGCGTGGCCGGTCCGGTCAGGATCGCGCGGCTGCCCCGTCCGTTACCGGGCATCGCCGCAGGCTATAGGGACATGTCGGCACACCTGCAACCGCGTGCCCATCATTTTCCCCACCCGCGCCGTGGCAATGCCACGATTCCCCCCTCTGGTTGATCATACCGCAACACCAGCACGAAAGGAGAATTAAAGACCATGCGCCTCCAATCCTTTCCCCGGCTGATGCTGCTTGTCGCCCTGCTTGCACCCCCCGTCGGGCTGACAGCACTTGCAGCCAGCCTGCCCCCCGCCGGCGCCCCCACCGAAGCCAGCCTGGGGCTGAGCGCGCGCAACCTTGCCCGCCAGATCCATGAAGATGGCGCCGAGGCCACGGCCCGCGCGCTGGATGCCCACAGGTCCTGGCCCCAGCTGCGCCGGGCGGTGGCGGCGGGGTGGGACGGGTGGATCGCACTGGTGCCCGACCTGATCACCCATGTGGATGACCCGACCGCCAGCCGCCTGCGCACGGCCCTGCGTCAGGCCCTGCCACGCAACCCGCATGCCGTGCTGTCGGTCATTGATCCCGGTAACGGGCCGCTGCTGGGCGCGGGTGCCCTGTGCACGCCCCATGGCATGTCCGCGCGCTGGCGCACGAACAGCATCCGCGCCATCAGCGCGGTGCACGACATCCATCTGGCCCACCAGTCGGCCGACTGCCTGGCCGCCCTTGCCCCCGCCAGCGGAACTACTGGAAAGGCAGATAGCGGAACGTGACGTAAATGGTGTTGCCGCCCGTGGTGGGGGTTGCGCCATCGCCGCCCTTATAGGCAAATTTGCGCAGGTATGTGTACTGCACGCCGGTCATGACCGCGCCATATCCGCCCTGCAGCACATGCCACCAGCCACCCACGGTCAGGTCGGCTACGGTATGGGTCTGGGCATCGCAGCTGCCACCACTGATCTGTTCCACATCACAGCTGCTTAATGCCAGGTCGTTCACTCCGTAGCCGTATTCATAGCCATCCGTGCCGGTATAGGTCCGCCGCCCGGCACTTTCCACGCCCCCGTACAGATAGACCAGCAGGTTGGATGTGGGATGGCCGATCAGGCCCATGCTGCCAATGATCTCGGGAATGGGCGCGGGCGTGCCATTGGCCTTGAACGTGGCATCGGGCAACATCGCGGGCCCATAACGGCCGATACCCTGCCCCGCCAGCACATTGCCGGTAAACTGCAGGTAGCGTGGGATGACATGCACCGTCACGTCCCCCCCCACGCCGCCGGCAAAGGACACGCGCTCACGGATGGGGCTGCCTGCCGCGGATGCCTGCGACATGGCCTTGAACCAGCGCGCAAGGCCATAGATCTCGTAATGGGCGGGCCGGGTATCCAGCGCGCCCTTGAGCACGATGTCGGGCGCGACATCCATGCTGTATTTGGCATTGGGATTGAGCATGCCGGACCCTGCATTGTTGTAAAGCAGGGTCGTGCCGGACGAGGCCAGGGTGTCATCATCCGTACCGGTCAGCATGGCGTGGTCGCCCGCGCTGCCCGATGCGGCATAGGCCACCTGCGGTGCCTCCAGCGACAGGCCCAGCCACCACTTGCGCCCGAAATCCTTGATGAAGCGGATCTGCGGCACGCGGGTGAACACGATGCCGGGGATCTGGTTGTTATCGACCACCGGCGGCAGCTGTTCATGACGTGACAGCAGGCCCTGCGTATAGCCCGTCGTCAGGCTCCAGGCCTGCCCCGCGAGGATATGGAAGCCCCACTTGGTGTTGCTGTAGGTCATGTACGCCTGCCGGATGCGGGGCGTGTAGCTGTTGGTCTGGTAGCTGTTGGCGGTACCGGCGGCGCCGCCGAAATCGGTCTCGATATAACCCGACAGGGTCTCGTCCTTGGTGGGCGAGCCCTGCAGCAGCACGCTCAGGCGTGTCAGCTGCGCCGAGGGCCGGTACTCCCCGGTATGGGCATTGGGGCTGTTGGCATAGGGAAAGCTGCCCCAGCTGGTGGCGGGGCCGCTGGTCAGGTTCTTGCTGCGGTAGATGTTGGAAAAATCGATGAATCCCCCCAGCCTGACCGACACGCCGCCAATGCGGAATACGGGCGGCAGGCTGTCCACCCCGGTCTGGGTGATGGCCAGCGGGCTGGAGGAATCAAGGTCGAGCTTGGCCTGCGCCGGGATGATTGCCTCGGTCATGGTGTTCTCGGCCGCGGCGGCGGCCTGCGCATCATCCGACAGGGCCGGGCCGCCGATGGTCAGCCGTGAGAGATCGGGCATGACGCTGAGCTGGCCCGACGGGTTGCTGGCCGATGCACTGCCCCCCGTCCGCCCGCCCGAGCGCAGGGTGCGGCCCGCCACCACGTTCTGGCTGCCGCGCGCCATGCCGTGATGGGCTTCCAGCTGTTCGACCTTGGCTTCCAGCCGCCGCATTTCGGCATGGATGGCCCGGATTTCGGCCATGTCGTCCGCCCGGGCGGGCGATGCCGCCACCAGGCCACCCAGCATGGCCACCATCCCGCCCAGCATCATGCCTGCCCGGCCCGCCCTGTCCAGGCAGGTACCGGCATGGTGGCCGGGATGGCCCTTTTTCCAACAGCAATCCATCAGTCTGGCGTGTCCGCCCCTGCACATCCGGTTAACAAACAAGAATCCGTCCCGGCCTGCCGCCCGCATGCAACGCCAACCGGCGTGGACAGGACCGATTGCGCCTTGCGTGTATATGGCGGCCAGAACATAGGAACAGATTCCGGACCGATATAGAAAAAACGTTCAACTGCTATGCATTAGTCAGTCTCATGCACGGCATATATTCGCATGATTCCGTTTATTGCACACCATTTCTTCCTTTAACTCAAGGCCTCTACATGCGCCAGCAAGGGAGAGCACGCCATGACCGCAACCCGGCCACCGGGGGGATCAGCCATCACGGACCGGCCCCTTGCGGGTGCCCCCCATCCCGACCATCCACTACACTGGAAACTGTATGGCTGCGAGATGGTGGCCACCATGGTGCTCATGCTGTGCGGTATCGTGTCGGTCACGCTGCTGACCACGCCCCAGACCCCCGTCGGGCGCATGCTGGCCCCCCATCCCGTAATCCAGACCATGCTGTGCGGGCTGTTTTTCGGGCTGGCGGGGACGGTTGCGGCCTATACGCCGTTCGGGCGCGTCAGCGGGGCGCATGTCAGTCCCTCCGTCTCGCTGGCATTCAGCCTGGCCCGGCGGCTGGGATGGGTGGACCTGTGCGGATATGTGGCCGCCCAGATGCTGGGGGCCTGTCTTGCCGCCGTGCTGCTGGCGGGTGTGGGGCATGTGCTGCCGGTATGGGGAAAGATGGCGCAGGACGCGACCTTTGCCGCCACGGTGCCCTTTTCCGGTGTTGCGGTCGTCTGGCCGCTGGTGACGGAAATGGTGCTGACCTGCCTGCTGGTGATCATGCTGTGCGCGCTGGCCGCCCATCCGGTGCTGAAATGGTTCACGCCATGGGCGGGCGGCGTATTCTTCTGCCTGTGCAACCCGGTCTCGGCGTGGCTGTCGGGCAACAGTTCCAATCTGGCCCGCAGTTTTGGCCCCGCCGTCGTGACGGGGCAGTGGGACTCCTTCTGGATCTATGCGCTGGGACCGTTCACGGGGGCGGCGATGGCCATCTGGCTGCTGCGTTCGCGCCTGCTGGGCCGGATCGAGGTGGAGGAAGCGCGGCTGGTCAATTTCGGCCACCATGGCCGCATTCCCTCCCTTCTCCATCCCGGTCGCCGCATGGAAGGCGGGCCTGCGAAGTACGATTGAAGACTGTGGTTCAAAATACCCTACTTGCAATCGATGAAAATTATTCCCAATATCGCCTTACTGAAAGGCAGATCGGGTTCATGCCCGGTTTGCAGGCGTTCTCGGGGCGGGGTGCAATTCCCCACCGGCGGTATCTGCTTCCTGTAACGGGGGGCACAAGTCCGCGAGCGCCCGGCCACTTCTATGCTGGTCGGGGTCAAGCAGATCCGGTGTGATTCCGGAACCGACGGTTACAGTCCGGATGAGAGAGAACGGAAACTATGGCCAGCCTTCCCCATGGGGAGGCGGGAAGATGGTTTTACGCGCCCTGAGTCCGTCCAGATGGATGGAGAAGTGTGTTTTGGACGCGTTGCCGCAGGCCTGCAATGCCATAACTGGCCCCGACCTCCCCCCCGCCATCGCGCACGGGTTCCGCGCGGCGGTTGATGAGGCCGCCCGCCATGTGGGCGCCACCGCCCCCAATCCCCCCGTGGGCTGCGCCCTGCTGGATCGGGATGGTACCATCCTTGCCGTGGGTGGCCACCATCGCGCGGGCACGCCCCATGCCGAGATCCAGGCCATAAACCAGTGCCGCGCGCGCGGCCTGCTGGATCGTGCCCATACCGCCGTCGTAACGCTGGAGCCGTGCAACCATACCGGCCGCACCGGCCCGTGCTCGCACGCGCTGGCAGCCACCCCTGTGCGGGATGTGTGGATCGGGCTGCGTGACCCCAACCCCCATGTTGCAGGCGGCGGGGCGGATTACCTGCGCAGCCAGGGCCGGAGCGTGCATGTGCTCCAGCCCACCGGCCCGCAGGCCGCCCTGCGCGCCCTGTGCCGCAGCCTGCTGGCCCCCTTTGCCCATTTTGCCCGGACCGGCCAGCCATGGATCACGGTCAAACAGGCGGTGGATGCCACAGGCTCCATGCTGCCGCCGCCGGGACGCACCACATTTACCGCCGCCACCTCGCTTGACCTGGCGCACCGCCTGCGCCGCGCAACCGATGCGGTGATTACCACCGGCCGCACCATACGCGCGGACCGGCCGGGGCTGGACGTGCGCCGCGTGCCCGACCATGCCGGCCGCGCGCCGCGCGTACTCGCCATCTGCACCCGCACGGGGGAAGTGGATGACGCCTATCTGACGGCTGCGCGCAACCGGGGCTTTGACGTCCGCCTGTGCACCGACATCGCGGCCCTGCCGGACCTGCTGGGCCGGGCGGGCGTGACCTGGGCCATGGTGGAAGCCGGCCCAGCCCTGCTGGCCGAACTGCGCGCACATGGCCTGTGGCACGACTGGCTGACCATTACCGCGGGCGCGGACGGCACGGACCACTACGGCATCCGCGTGCGCGAGGGGGATGTGACACCGCTCCACCTGCTGCCCGAACTTTCCGCCGTGAAGGAGTAAGCATGTTTTCCGGCATCATCGAACACCAGGGACACGTCAGCGCCGCGCGGCGGCTTGACCGTGACCTGGACATCACCGTGGCCACCGGCATACCCGACCTGAGCCTGGGCGAGAGCATTGCCGTCAATGGCGTATGCCTGACGGTCACGTCGTTTGACGCGGCGGGCACCGCCACGTTCTTCATCAGTTCGGAAACGCTGGACCGCACGGCGCTGGGCCGGATCGAGGCCGGGCACCGGGTAAACCTTGAACGCGCGGTCACGCCCGCCACCCGCCTGTCAGGCCATATCGTGCAGGGGCATGTCGATGGCACCGGCCGGCTGCTGGCGGTGGAACAGGTGGGCGAGGCCCGTCACATCACCTTCAGCATTCCCGCCCGCCTGCGCCGCTACCTGGTGGAAAAGGGATCGATCACGATCGATGGCATCAGCCTGACGCTGAACGCGGTGGGGGAGCCGGGTGCCGACGGGTGTCCACCCGATGCGTTCCGCATCGCCCTCATGATCATTCCCCATACATGGGAACACACAACACTTGGCACCCTGAAGGCAGGGGATGCGGTGAACATCGAAGTCGATGTCATCGCCAAATATGTGGAGAGCGTATGTCAGTATCGTTGATGCCCCCGGCACTGGCGCAGGCCATAGAAACCATCCGCCGGGGCGGGATGATCATCCTTGTGGATGACGAGGACCGCGAGAACGAGGGTGACCTGGTCATGGCCGCCGAACTCATGACGCCGGACGCCATGAACTTCATGGTCACCCATGCCCGTGGGCTGGTGTGCATGCCCATGTCGCCCGGGCGGATCACGCAACTCAACCTGCCCATGATGACACAGGTGAACACCTGCCCGCGCGGCACGGCGTTTACCGTCTCCATCGAGGCGCGTGAGGGGGTGACCACCGGCATCTCGGCCGCCGACCGCGCCAGGACCGTGCTGGCGGCCGCCGCCCCCGATGCGGGGCCAGAAGACCTGGTCTCCCCCGGCCATATCTTCCCGCTGCGCGCGGTGCCGGGTGGCACGGTGGCACGCCCCGGCCACACCGAAGCCTCGGTCGACCTGGCCCGCATGGCGGGGCTGATCCCGGCCGCCGTGATCTGCGAGATCATGAACGCGGACGGCACCATGGCGCGCATGGACGACCTGCGCCCCTATGCCAGGCGCCACGGGCTTCAGATCCTTTCCATCGCCGAACTGGCGCGCTGGCTGAAGGACAACCCGATCACGGACGGCACGGATGCCCCGCCGGCGGTGGAGATGGTCGCGCGCACCCGCCTGCCCAGCCGCTTTGGCGGCACGGACATGATGATCCACGCCTTCCGCGCCCCGGACGGGACGGAACATGTGGCCATGGTCAAGGGCCAGCCGGGCACCCCCGGCACCGTACCGCTGGTGCGCCTGCATTCCGAATGCGTGACGGGCGATGCGCTGGGTTCGCTGCGCTGCGACTGCGGCGCGCAGCTGCAGGGCGCGCTGGAGCAGATCGGCCGGGCCAAGGCGGGCGTGCTGGTGTATGTGCGCGGGCATGAGGGGCGCGGCATCGGGCTGGCCAACAAGATCCGCGCCTATGCGCTGCAGGATGAAGGGCTGGATACGGTGGACGCCAACCACCGGCTGGGCTTCGAGACCGATGCACGTGACTGGCAGGCGGCCGCCGCCATCCTGCGCGCGCTGGGGGTGAACCGGCTCGACCTGCTGACCAACAACCCCGACAAGGTGCGCGCCCTGCACGAGCACGGCTTTGACGTGCGCGAGCGCATTGCGCTTGCGGTGGCACCCAACCCCTTCAACCGGGCCTATCTCGAAGCCAAGCGCACCCGGATGGGCCATGCCCTGTGCCAGCCGGAAACGGCGGATACGCACTGACTTCACACGGAACAATCACGACAATCACGGAAAATACGCCAGACATGAGCACCAACATCCCCTCTACCCCCGCCCGGCTTGACTTCGCCCACCCACCGCGCATCGCGATCGTGGTCAGCCGTTTCAACGAGAACGTGACCCACGGCCTGCGCGATGGCGCGGTGGCCTGGCTGGGCGAGCACGACATCGCCCTGCGCGCCGAAGACATCCTGTACGCCCCCGGCGCGTATGAACTGCCCCTGCTGGCCCAGACCCTGGCCCGCACCGGGCGGTATGATGGCGTGGTCTGCCTTGGCTGCGTGATCAAGGGCGATACCGCGCATTTCGAGTTCATCAGCCTGGGCGCCACGATCGGGCTGCAGCAGGCGGCCCTCAGTACCGAAGTGCCGATCGCCTTTGGCGTGCTGACCACCTATACCGATGAACAGGCGGTGGTCCGCTCGCGTGATGACGTGCACAACAAGGGCCGCGAAGCCGTTGCCGCCTGTGTTGAAAGTATCGCATTGCTTCATAAAATCAGAGGCTGTTAAGATACCGCAGGCCCATGCGAAACGGCTGAAAACAGTCCTCTCATGGTCCTGTAGGGACAAAAGCGGGGATGGCGAATGCGGCAGCTCACCTTCATCGCCGGGGCATTCGGTATCGGCCTTGCGATCTGGATGCTGGCGCGTTTCGGCCTGCATGACATCCTGGGCCTGGTGGCCGCGGGCGGGTGGAGCATCCCGGCCATCATCGCATTCCATGCGACACAGGTCTGTGCCTCCGCCCAGGCCTGGCGGCTTCTGGCACAGACCGGACGTGCCCCCCTGCCCTTTGCCGATTTTGTCGCCCTGCGCTGCGCGCGCGAAGGGATCAACAACCTGCTGCCCGTAGCCCAGGTGGGGGGGGAGGTGATCACCACCCGCCTGCTGGCCCGCCGCGAAGGGCTGGGCATAAGGCGGGCCGCCGCCTCCACCATCTGTGACCTGACCATTGAACTGCTCAGCCAGGTCACGTTCACGCTGCTGGGGCTGGGGCTGCTGTTCTGTCTGGTCAACCGTTCCCCCGTTACCGACGGACTTATGGAAAGCGCGGGTGCGGCGCTGCTGCTGGGGGCGGTGTTTTTTGGCAGCCAGTACCTGGGCGCGGTCTCGGTGGTGGAAAGGCTGCTGGTGCGCATCGCCGCGCATCTGGGATGGGACGGGGTGGATGACATCCGTGGGCTGCATGACGAGATCCTGGGCCTGTACCGCACGCGCGAGAATTCACTGCGCGCGGGGAGCATGCAGCTGCTGGGCTGGTCGCTGGGCACGATCGAGGTGTTCCTTGTCCTGCGCGCCATGGGGCACCCGCTTTCCCTTGCTGACAGCTTTGTGATCGAAAGCGTGGGGCAGGCCGCCAAATCGGCGGGGTTTGCCGTGCCCGGCGCGCTTGGCGTGTCGGAAGGGGGCTATATCATCATCGGCGGCCTGTTCGGCCTGTCGCCGCAGGCTGGCATCGCGCTCTCGCTGATCAAGCGCCTGCGCGAGATTGCATGGGGCCTGCCCTCGCTGGTGGCATGGCAGGTGATGGAAATGCGCTGGGTACGCCCGAACCCCGCCGCCACCAAGGAAATACACATGACCGGCCAGCCGTGACGTGATTACGCAGGGCCTGTTACGGCACGCAATAAAGAACCACCTTGCATCGGGACCACATCATGGGCCAAACCGGGCCTCTTCACCGGCTGCCGCGCCCCATGCGGCACGACGTGGGTTTCTGAAGGGCTGAATACTCGTCATGCTATCGGTACCGCTTGGGCGTCTTGTCGCTTTCTGTTCCCGTCATGCCATTGCGGTCGTGGCGGGTTTTGCCCTCCTGATCGCGGGTGCCACCTATGCCAGCTATGCGCTGCTGGGGGTCACGACCGATACGGACCAGATGTTCTCGGCCTCACTGGATTGGAAAAAGCGCTCTGACGAGATGGGCCGCCTGTTTCCGCAAAAGCAGGACCAGCTTGTTGCCGTGATCGACGCGGCCCTGCCCGAGGAAGCCCAGCAGACAGCACTTGGGCTTGCGGCAAGGCTGCGTGATGACCACACCCATTTCAATTACGTCACCACGCCACAGACCGACCCCTATCTGGTGCGCAACGGCCTGATGTTCCTGGACCCCAAGGCGCTGGAGCGCGTGCTCAACACCACCATCACCGCCCAGCCCTTCCTGAGCGAACTGGCCGCCGACCCCTCCGGGCGCGGCCTGTTTGATGCGCTGGACCTGATCGCGCTGGGCATAAACCAGGGCCAGGCCGATCTTGGCCCCTTCCGTAGCGCGCTGGGCGGCTTTGCCACCACCTTGGAACATGCCGTGTCCGGCACGCCCGAACCGCTTTCGTGGGAGCGGCTGCTGGCGGGAGACCTGGCCGACCTGGGGGGCAAGTTCCAGTTTGTCGTGACCCAGCCCAAGCTGGATTATGATTCCTTCCAGCCCGGGGGCGCCGCCGCCGATGCGATCCGCGCTGCTGCCGCCGAACTGCCCTTCGTCAAGAGCGGGCGGGCGCATGTCCATATCACGGGCGATACCCAGATTGCGGATGAGGAATTCGCCACCGTGGCCGAAGGCATGGTGGCGGGCCTGCTCGGCTCACTGGTGCTGGTCTCGCTGTGGCTGGTGCTGGCGGTGCATACGTGGCGGGTGATCGTGCCCATCATCATAACACTGGTGTCGGGGCTGCTGCTGACCACGGGCTTCGCGGCCCTTGTGGTGGGCAAGCTGAACCTGATCTCGGTGGCGTTCGCCATCCTGTTCGTGGGCATCGCGGTGGATTTCGCCATCCAGTTCTCCGTCCGCTTCCGCGCGCAGTCCCTGCCCGATGGCTCGGCACCCGGTATTGTCCAGGCGCTTGAGCAGACCGGGAACGAGACCGGCCACCAGATCCTTGTCGCCGCCATGGCCACATCGGCGGGCTTCCTGGCCTTCACCCCCACAGCCTTCGTGGGCGTGGCCCAGCTTGGGCTGATCGCGGGCTTTGGCATGGTCTTCGCCTTCGTGTGCACGCTGACGCTGCTGCCCGCCCTGCTGCGGCTGTTCCGTCCCACGGCGGGGCATGGCACCATCGGCTTTGGCTGGGCACGCCCGGTGGATACGGCCATCCGCCACCACCGCAAGCCCATACTGGCCGTGTTCGTGGCGATTGCCCTGGTGGGTGTGGCGCTGGTGCCGCGCCTGACCTTCGATGCCGACCCATTGCATACCAAGAACCCGAAATCCGAAGGCATGGTCACGCTGGGCATGCTGATGTCCGAGCCACAGTATTCGCCCTATACGGTGGATATCCTGATGCCCACCCTGGATCAGGCCGCCGCCATGTCGGACAGGATTTCCGCCCTGCCGCTGGTGCATGACGCGCTGTGGCTCGGCTCGCTCGTGCCGGCCGACCAGAAGACCAAGCTGCCGCTGATACAGGATGCCGCCAGCATCATGCTGCCCACCCTGATCGTGGCCAACCCCAAGCCCGCCCCCGATGCCGCGGAACTGAAGGCCGCCGCCGCCAAGACCGCGGCCGAACTGGGTGGCGTGCTGGACAAGCTGGCCGCCGATGACCCGCTGCGGCGCATCCAGTCGGCCCTGGCCCACCTGTCACAGACCGATGACCAGCGCATCCTGGCCACCAACGAGGCGCTGGTGCGCTTCCTGCCCATGCAGCTCGACATGCTGCGCGGCATGCTGCAGGCCAGGCCGGTCGGCATTGCCGATGTGCCGCCGCAGCTGGCGCGTGACTACCTTCTGCCCGATGGCCGCGCACTGGTGGAAATCCACCCCACGCGCGAGATGAAGGGCAACCGCGCGCTGCACACCTATGTCAGCGAGATCCAGAAGATCGCCCCGATGGCGGCAGGCTCCGCCATCGACATCGTGCAGAGTGCGGCAACCATGGTGCATGCCTTTGTCACGGCGGCGGCGGCGGCCATCGTCATGATCGCCATCATCCTGGCGGTTGCCCTGCGCAGGCTGCTCGATACGGCGCTGGTGCTGGCCCCCCTGCTGCTCTCGGCCCTGATGACGGTCATCCTGATCATCGTGGTGCCCGAACAGCTCAACTTCGCCAACATCATCGCACTCCCCCTGCTGCTGGGGGTGGGGGTGTCGTTCAACATCTACTTCGTCATGAACTGGCGGGCGGGCATCCGGTCGCCACTGTCCAGCCCCACGGCGCGCGCGGTACTGTTCTCGGCGCTGACCACGGGCACGGCGTTCGGCTCGCTGGCGGCATCGCACCATCCCGGCACGGCCAGCATGGGGCGGCTGCTGCTGCTCTCACTGGCCTGCACGCTGGTGGCGACGCTGATCTTTGTGCCCGCCCTGCTGCCCAAGCGCGCGATCGACAAGGAATAGCTGCTGGCAGGGAAGACAAAAAAAGGCCGCATCCCGATGGGGGCGGCCTTTTTTCATGGAAAAGTTTTTGGGCGCTGCCTTTTTTCAAAAAGACGGCATTCTTTCAAAGCTTTTTGAAAAAAGCTTCACCAAAAACTTTTATCCCTTTATTCGCTCCCGGTGCCGGACTTGAACCAGACCTCGACCGGGCCCGTGACCTTCATGGTCATCGGGTTGCCAAAGCGGTCCGTGGCACGCCCTACCGCCAGACGCACCCAGCCTTCGCTGATGCAGTATTCCTCGACATTGGTTTTCTCGACGCCCTTGAAGCGCACGCCAATGCCACGCTCAAGCAGGGCCTCGTTATAGAAGGGGCTGGCGGGATTGACGGACAGGCGGTCCGGCGGGGTATCGGTCATGGCTGGTCTTTTTTCCGTATGCTGAACGTGAAACGCTGTCTGACATAGCGGCAATGCCGTTAGTCTCCAACACCCTGACCTGCATCTTCCTCCACCACACGGATCACCGCCTGCCCCCGGGTGATGTCGGTGATGCGGGTGCGGACCTCCGCCTCCCGCGCCACGGGCAGGGCGATATGCATGCCAACACCTGCCGCGCCAAAATCCTCGCCCACAATCTGGCAGTCCATGCCCTCCAGCCGCGCGCGTAACAGGGCATGGTCGGAAAAACCGCAGGTGAAGGTCAGGGATACCCTCTCCACAATCGGCACACGCGCGGCCGTGCGCAGGCATTCCGCCGCCGTGCCGCCATAGGCGCGCACAAGACCGCCCGCGCCCAGCTTGGTGCCACCAAACCAGCGCGTGACCACCACCACGGTGCGGTCAAAGCCCTGTCCCTCGATCACCTGCAGGATGGGACGCCCCGCCGTGCCACCGGGCTCACCCGCATCATCGCTGCGATAGGTCTGGCCAATCAGATAGGCCCAGCAGTTATGCGTGGCATCGGGGTCACTGACGGTGGCGATGAATTCCATGGCCTCCGCCGGTGTTGCCACGGGCGCGGCCTGTGCCAGGAAAATGCTTTTCCTGACTTCCCGCTCCAGCATGGCGGGTTCACGCAGCATGAAGCGTTCGGGCGCGCTCACCCGGCCGCCTCCTCCATTGCCCCCGTAAACAGGCTGACCAGATCACCCAGATGGCCGATCTCCTGTATGCCCAGCCCATCCGGGGCGGTGGGCCTGCGGTTACCGCGCGCGATCCGGCGCGGCAGGAAGGCGTGTTCGAATCCCAGCTTGTGCGCTTCCTTCAGCCGTGTATCGGGCTGCGAGACCTGACGGATCTCGCCCGACAGGCCCACCTCGCCAAAATAGACCGAACCGGCACTGGTGGGCTGGCCGGTGGCGGCGGAGACAAGGGCGGCGGCCACCGCCATGTCGGCCGCGGGCTCCCCAACGCGCAGGCCACCTGCGATATTGAGGTGGACATCCATGGCGTTGAGCTTGATGCCGCAACGCGCTTCCAGCACGGCCAGCAGCATGTTCAGCCGCCCCGTATCCCAGCCCACCACCGCACGCCGCGCGCCGCCATCCCCCGCCTTGGGCGAAAGCAGAGCCTGCACTTCCAGCAGCACGGGGCGCGTGCCCTCCATGCCCGCGAACACGGCGGAGCCCGCAATGTGCCCCCGCCGTTCGGCCAGGAACAGGGCGGAGGGATTGGGTACTTCCTCCAGCCCCTGATCGGTCATGGCGAACACACCGATCTCGTCAGTTGCGCCAAAGCGGTTCTTGGCCGCGCGCAGGATACGGAACTGATGACCACGATCGCCTTCGAAATACATGACCGCATCGACCATGTGCTCCAGCACGCGGGGGCCAGCCAGCGCCCCTTCCTTGGTCACATGACCCACCAGGATCAGGCTGAAGCCACGCTGCTTGGCCAGGCGGATCAGTTCAAACGCGCAGGCGCGCACCTGGCTTACGGTGCCGGGCGCGCTTTCCACCGTTTCCATCCACATGGTCTGGATCGAGTCGATCACCACCAGCGCCAGATCCTTTTCCGCCTCCAGCGTTGCCACGATATCGGCCACGTTGATGGCGGCGGCCAGTTCCAGCGTGGGCGCTTCCAGCCCCAGCCTGCGTGCGCGCAGGCGGATCTGGTCCACGGCTTCCTCGCCCGAAATATACATCACCTTGCGCCCCGCGCGCGCCAGCGCGCAGGCACCCTGCAGCAGCAGCGTGGACTTGCCGATACCAGGGTCACCGCCCACCAGCACGACCGAAGCCGGGACAAGCCCGCCACCCAGCACGCGATCCAGTTCGCCAATCCGGGTTTCGATCCGTGGTGGCGGCGGCGTATCGCCCGCAAGGCCAACAAGGTTGATGCGGGCGCCACTGCGCCTGCGGGCATTGGTGCCGCCGCCGGCGGCCGGTTCGACCGTTTCCTCCACAATGCTGTTCCACGCGCCACAGGCATCGCACCGGCCCGACCACTTGGGAAAGACCGCCCCGCAGGACTGGCAGATAAAACGGTTAGCGGGCCGACGCGCCATGATGGCTCCCTGGACAAGAACAGATCGTGTATATCATATATGGAGCGACTGGCCGCAAAAGTCAGGGAAGCCCTTAGCCAAACAGGAAAAAGTTTTTGGTGAAGCTTTTTCCAAAAAGCTTCGAAAGACGCCGCCTTTTAAAAAAAGGCGGCACCCAAAAATTTTTATCTTTATTTATCAGTTAATTACGAACATCTACCTTGATCGGCCCCTCGCGGCGACCATGGGTAAACTGGTCCACGACCGGGTTGCCACTGTCAAACAGGGTAGAGGGCAGTCCCTGCCAGATCAGCCTGCCTTCGTACAGCATGCCTACCTGGTCCCCTATGCGCTGGGCGGAGGCCATGTCATGCGTGATGGCGATGGCGGTGGAACCCAGCTTTCGTACGCAGTCGGCAATCAGCCCGTCAATCACGGCGCCCATGATGGGATCAAGACCGGTCGTGGGTTCATCGAAGAACAGGATCTCGGGGCGGGCGGCGATGGCGCGCGCCAGTCCCACGCGCTTCTGCATGCCGCCCGACAGTTCGGCGGGCGAGAGCGCGCCCACGGCGGGGTCCATGCCCACCTGCTCCAGCAGTTCGGCCGCGCGCGCCTGCGCCTGCGTGCGGGTCAGCCGCGGGCCATGACCCATGCGGGCGGCCGCCGTCAGGCCGAAGGTCACGTTTTCCCACACGCTCAGGCTGTCAAACAGCGCGCCGTTCTGGAACAGCATGCCGATCCTGGCCATGTACGGCTCACGCTCGCGGGCGGACAGGGTGGTGACATCCACGCCGTCAATCTCGATGGAGCCGGCATCGGGCGTGATCAGCCCCAGTATGCAGCGCAGCAGCACCGACTTGCCGGTGCCCGAACCGCCAATGACCACGAATGACGTGCCACCCATCACATCAAGGTCCACCCCGTCCAGCACCACTTTTGGGCCGAACGCCTTTTTCAGGCCGCGAATGCGGATCTTGGGGGTTGCGTCACTCATTGGGAAAAGAACACATCCGTCAGAAGGTAATCGAAGGTCAGCAGCAGGATCGACGCCGCGACCACCGCCGCCGTGGTGGCCGCCCCCACCCCTTCGGCCCCGCCCCGGCTGTTATAGCCGTGATAGCAGCCCATGAGCGCGATCAGGAACCCGAAGATCGCGGCCTTCACCAGCCCCACCGTCACATCCATCACCTTGAGCGAGGCGATGGTGGCGGCAATGTAGGCGGAAGGCGAGAAGTCCAGCTTCATCACGCATACGGTAAAGCCGCCCAGCACACCCAGTATGTCCGCCACCAGCACCAGGAAGGGCAGCGCCAGCGTACCTGCCACCAGCCGGGGCGTGACCAGGTATTTCATGGGATTGGTGGACAGGGTGCTCAGCGCGTCGATCTGGTCGGTCACGCGCATGGTCCCGATCTCGGCCGACATGGCGGCCCCCACGCGGCCCGCCACCATCAGCCCCGCCAGCACCGGCCCCAGTTCGCGCGTGACCGCCAGGATGACAATCCCGGCAATGGCGTTCTGGGCATGGTACTGGGCAAAGCCGGTATAGGACTGCAGCGCGATCACGCCACCGGAGAACAGCGCGGTCAGTGCCACCACGGGCAGGGAAAAGAAACCGATCTCCACCAGCGTGCCCCACAGGATACGCCAGTAAAAGGGGGGACGGACCACATGCGACAGGGCGCGCGCGGCAAAAAGCGCCACCTTTCCCGCCATGCGGACAATGTCCAGAACCGCCCGGCCCAGTCCGGCAACAAAATCAAGAACGCCGTTCACAAGGCCTCCAGCGCTTGAGGGGCACGCCACAGCGGGCGCCATATCCTGCGGACATGCTCCCTGCCCTAGCGCGCGGCGTGCCCCACGTCAAAGCGAAAGCGCCTGAGGCACGCCACCATCCGTCACGATGCCCCCTGCCCGGCCGCGCGCCGTTCACAGGCCTGCCGCCACATGTTGCATGCCATCATGCACACGACACCCGCCATGATCACCATGGCCAGCGGCGCCGGGCTGTGAAAGGCCACATGACCCATGATGAAGCCGCTGGCCGCGGCAAGGGAGAACTGGATCGTCCCCATCAGGGCCGAGGCACTGCCCGCCTGGTGGCCGTGATGGGTCAGGGCCATGACCGTGGCATTCGGCCCGATAAAGCCAAGGCAGCCGGTAATGCACATGACCAGCACGCACACCAGCAGCGGATGCCCCACCCCCGCCACCCCTGCCAGCGACAGTACGAGGCACGCCACCGCCGCCACCGTGACGCACCCGATCCCGCCATCGACCAGGCGGGAAAGGTCGATCCGGTGGACCAGGCGTGCGTTGATCTGGGCCGAGACGATGAACATCGCGGCGTTCATGCCGAAGAAGGCCCCGAACTGCCCCGGCGTGAAACCCAGCAGATGCTCGAACACCATGGGAGCGGAGGTGATGTAGGCAAACATGACGAAGGAGGAAAAGCTGTTGAGCAGCGCGCTGGACATGAACACCGGCTCACGCACCAGCCCGCCATAGCGGCCGATCATGCCAGCCAGGGAAAAGGGAATGCGCCGGTCCATCGGCATGGTATCGCGCAGGGTGGCCAGCACCGTCACCAGCCCCACCATGCCGTAGCCGACCGCGATCCAGAATATCCACCGCCAGTGCCCGACCGACAGTACAAGACTGCCCAGCGAGGGCGCAAGGATGGGCATGACGCCAAAGACCAGCATGAGCTGCGACATGATGCGCGCGCCCGGCGCGCCGGTGGCCACATCGCGCACGATGGCGCGCGGCACGACCGCGCTGGCCGCCCCGCCCAGCGCCGAGACGAACCGGCACACACAGAACAGGTCGAACCCGTCCGCCAGCGCGCACCCCATGGACCCCGCAATGAACAGGACCAGCCCGCCCACCAGCGGAATCCTGCGCCCCAGCCGGTCGGAAATGGGGCCAAGGCTGAACTGCCCCACCGCCAGCCCCGCAAACCACGCCGCAAGCGTAACCTGACTGGCCCCCGCATACCCGCCCGCCAGGTCACTGTCCATAAAGGGGAAGGCAGGCAGATACATATCCGTGGACAGGGGACCGATGGCCGTAAGCAGGCCCAGCAGGGCGATCATCCAGTACGGCATGGCGGTGGCGGGCGTGGTACGGGCGGGCATGGGAATCCGGCGGGAAAGGACAGGAGGCGGGCACGGCCACGGGCCGCGCGTGATGCATATCCGCCTATTGCGGCGGCCTTGTCCACAACCATGTCACATGCAACCCATGCGCCATGTGCGCCCCCCGCCGCAGCCGGCGTGGCTCAGACCCCGAAACCGGCCACCAGCGCCGCAAGCCCCACCTGCCGGTGGCGTTCAAGGCGGGCTGCGACCAGCACGGCGCGGGCTTCCGCAATCGCCGTATCCAGATCGGAATTGATGATGACGTGATCGAATTCGTTCCAGTGCGAGATCTCGTCACGCGCGGCCTGCATGCGGCGTGCGATCTCATCGGCTTCGTCCGATGCGCGGCCGGTCAGGCGGCGCTCCAGTTCCTCGATGGAAGGCGGCAGCACGAACAGGCTGATCACGTCATCGGGCAGGGCCGCGCGGATCTGGCGGTGGCCCTGCCAGTCAATGTCGAACACCATGTCGCGCCCTTCCGCCAGGGCCTGCTCCACCGGGGCGCGCGGGGTGCCGTAGCCCCGGCCGAACACGGTCGCCCATTCCAGCATCTCGCCCGCCTGGGCCATGCGCTCGAATTCTTCCATGCTGCGGAAATGGTAATGGATGCCATCGCTTTCCCCCGGTCGGGGCTGGCGGGTCGTGACCGATACGGAATGCAGCAGCTGTGGCTCGGATGCCCGCAGCGCATTGGCGATGGTGGACTTGCCTGCGCCCGAGGGTGCAGAGATAACCAGACAGACCCCCCGGCGCCGGACCGGCGGGGCGGATGCTGTTCGGGGGGGGAGGGATGTCTGGCTCATGCGGCTCTCCTTGGTCGTGGCATCCCGACAAATGCAGGCCGGGGCGCGCAAACGGGGTAGCGCAGTTCTAACAGGGTGTATGTAATCTGCGAATATGAAACAGGATTCGATACTCATTACAGGTGCCTCGTCCGGGATCGGGCGCGGGCTGGCCCTAGCCCTTGCCCGGCCGGGCCGCACGCTCCATCTGGGTGGGCGCAACGGGAACAACCTGCGCGATGTCGCGGCGCGGTGCATCGCCCGGGGGGCGGACGCCCACATCCGCGTACAGGACGTGCGCGAACGCAGGGGAATGGAAGACTGGATCACCACGGCCGGGCCGCTTGACCTTGTATTCGCCTGCGCGGGCATCACCGCCTCCACGCGCGGGGGGGAAGAAGCCCCCTATGAACCCGATGACCAGATCCGCCGCATGTTCGCCACCAACATGGATGGCGTGCTGAACACGGTGCTGCCTGCCCTGCATGTCATGCGCCACCAGCCACGCGGGGCGGACGGGATGCGCGGGCGGATCTGTGCCATGGCATCGGTGGCGGGGCTGGTCTCGTTCCCCGGCACGCCGTCTTACTGCGCATCCAAGGCGGCGGTGGACCGCTTCATCGTGGCGACAGGTGGCAACATGGCGCGCGCGGGCATTGCCCTGTCCAGCGTGACCTGCGGCTTCGTGGCGACCCCCATGACCACGCAGAACCGCTTCCCCATGCCCGGCCTGACCCAGACGGGCGATGCCGTGCGCGCCATCCTGGACGGGGTTGCGCGCGGGCGGCGGCGCATCTCCTTTCCATGGTGGCTGGCGGCGGGGTCACGCTTCATGGACCTGCTGCCGGTCAGGATTGCGGAATCCTATTATTTCCGCCAGCCCGCCGGCCAGGCGGGCACCATGGCCGAAACGGGACTGGACGCGGCCACCGGGCCGGTGCCCGCGGCATGAAGCGGAACCCCGCGAAAGTCCGGACCGGAAACCGGGCGTGAATCTCTGTCGTGTCTTCATCCTGCGCCCGGTGGCCACCACCCTGCTGGCGGCGGCCATGCTGCTGGCGGGACTGCTGGCCTACCGCACGCTGCCGGTGGGTGACCTGCCCGATATCGCGGTGCCGGTCATCTATGTCATGGCCACCCAGCCCGGTGCGTCACCCCAGCAGATGGCCAGTTCCGTCACCACGCCCCTGGAGCGCAGGCTGGGCCAGGTGGCGGGACTGAGCGAGATCGAGTCCGATTCCAGCCAGGACAATGCCTTCATCCTGCTGACCTTTGATGAATCGACCAATATCGATTCCGCCGCCAATGATGTGGAGGCCGCCCTGCGCGCCGCCCGCGCGGACATGCCCGCGACACTGGAATCACAGCCGGAATACTGGAAGGCCAACCCTTCCGACAACCCGGTCATGATCCTGGCACTGACATCGGACACGCAGCCGGTATCCGAACTGTATGACATTGCCAAGACACGCCTGCAGCCGCTGCTGGCGCAGGTACAGGGCGTGGGATGGGTGGAGATTGCCGGCAGTTCCGCCCCCGCCGTGCGGGTGGAAATCAACCCGTGGCCCCTGTTCAAATACGGGCTGGGGTTCGAGGATATCCGCTCCGCCCTGGCATCGGCCAATGCCAACACGCCCAAGGGCATCATAGAGAACGACACAACCCGCTACACGCTTGCCACCAATGACCAGGCCCGCACCGCCGCCCAGTACCGTGACCTGGTGATCGGCTACCGCAGCGGCCACCCCGTGCGGCTGAGTGATGTGGCGAGCGTGCGCAACGGGGTGGAGAACGAACGGCTGGCGGGCTTCCTGAACGGGCACACGGCGGTCATGGCGATCATCCGTCCGCGCGCGGGGGCCAATGTCATCCATGTGATTGACGAGATCAAGGGCCGCCTGCCCGCCCTGCGCGCGGCCCTGCCCGGCGGCGTGGTGCTGACACCGGCCATGGACCGCTCGATCACCATCCGCGCCTCCCTGGCCGATACGCAGTGGACGCTGCTGGCCTCCGTCGTGCTGGTGGTGGCGGTGGTGCTGGTGTTCCTGCGCACGCCGCGCTCGACCCTGATCCCGGCCATTACCGTGCCCGTCTCGCTGGCGGGCACGCTGGCGCTCATGGCGCTGTTCCATTTCTCGCTCGACATCCTCTCGCTCATGGCACTGACCATCGCCACGGGCTTCGTGGTGGATGACGCCATCGTGGTGCTGGAAAACATCGCCCGTCACATGGAAGCGGGCATGAACCGTTTTGACGCCGCCCTGCAGGGTTCGCGCGAGATCGGGTTTACCGTGATGTCCATCACCATCTCGCTGGTGGCGGTATTCCTGCCGCTGCTGCTGCTGGGCGGCACGCCGGGAAAGGTGTTCTTCGAGTTTTCCATGACGCTGGCCATTACCGTCACCGTGTCGCTGGTGCTCGCACTCAGCCTGACACCGATGATGTGCAGCCTGTTCCTGGAGGTGGGGGAACCCGCGCCCCCACCGCCCACAGCACCCTGGTGGCGGCGGTGGCCACGCGCCGTGGGTGACTGGCTGGAGGCGGGCTACCGGCACCTGCTGCGGTTTTACGAGCGCACGCTGGACGTGGCGCTGCGCCACCATGTGCTGACGGCGCTCAGCCTGCCGCTCAGCCTGGTACTGATGGTGGGGGTGATCGTGCTCATGCCCAAGGGCATCCTGCCCAAGGAGGACGTGGCCATGGTGATGAGCTTCTTCCGCGCCGACCAGACCACCTCCTTCCCCGCCATGAAGGAAAAGATCCGCGCCATAAGCGATGCGATGATGGCCGACCCCGACACGCAGGAAGTCGTCGCCTTCTCCGGTGATACCAATATCGAGGGGCAGGCCTTCGCCCAGATGATCGACCGGACCCGGCGAAGCGACGGCCCGGACGAGATGATCGCGCGCATCCACAGTCGGCTGGAACATATTCCGGGGCTGGATGTCTCGATGTTCTCGGCAGGTGACATAAGCGGCGGTGGCGGCCGGCAGAAGGAAGGCGCCTACCGCTACCTGCTGACCAGCGACAGCGCGGAGGACATCTACACCTGGGCCCCGCGTCTGGTGGCGGCGCTGCGTGACGCCCCCGGCCTGCGCGACGTGACGACGGATGTCATGAACAATGGCGCCGCCATCCATGCCGACGTCATCCGCGACCTTGCCGCGCGTTACCTGATCACCCCGCAGCTGGTCAGCAACACGCTGTATGACGCCTTTGGCCAGCGCATCGCCTCGAACATTTCCACATCCCTTGCCACCTACCATGTGGTGATGGAGGTGGCCGAACCGTACCGTACGTCCCCCGATATCCTGCGCTCCTTCCGCATTTCCACTTCTGGCGGGACGGCGGGTGGCGGCACGGTGTCCAACACGGTGCGGGTGCAGGCCGATACCACCGCAAGCCGCAGCACGCAGCTCAGCCAGCAGTCCTTCCGCAACCAGATCGAGAACCGGCTGGCGGGCGGCGCGGGGGCGTCCAGCGGGTCGGCCGTGTCCTCATCGGCGGAGACGATGATCCCGCTCTCGGATGTGACAAGGCTGGTGCCGCGCCCCACATCCATTACCGTGTCGCACAAGGGGGGCTTCGTCTCGGCGGCCATTTCCTTCAACCTGGCCCCCGGCACGGCGCTGAGCGATGCCTCGGCCACGGTGGAGGAGACCATGATCCGCCTGCATGTGCCGCCCTCCATCCACGGTGGCTTTACCGGGCAGGCGGCCCAGTTCCAGTCCGCCATCATCAACGAGGTGCTGATCTTCATCGCGGCCCTCGTCACCATCTATGTGACGCTGGGCATCCTGTATGAGAGCTACATTCATCCGCTGACCATCATGTCCACCCTGCCCTCCGCCGGGGTGGGGGCGGTGCTGGGGCTGTGGGTGACGGGGCAGGAGTTCTCGCTCATCACCATGATCGGGATGATCCTGCTGGTGGGAATCGTGAAGAAGAACGCCATCCTGATCGTGGATTTCGCGCTGCATGCCGAACGTGACCGGGGGCTGGACCCGCGGGTGGCCATCCGTGATGCGTGCATCCAGCGCTTCCGCCCCATCCTCATGACCACGCTGGCGGCGGCCCTCGGGGCGGTTCCCCTCATCACCAATGGCGGCTATGGCGTGGAGATGCGCCGCCCGCTGGGCATTACGGTCGTAGGCGGGCTGGCAATGAGCCAGCTGCTGACGCTCTACACCACGCCGGTCATCTATCTTTACATGGAACAGCTGCGCGCATGGACGGTACGGCGTGCCGGAAGGCTGTTTGGAAAGCGGGCCTGAAAAAAATCTTTCACCCAATAAAAAAAGGGGGTTGCAGGGGCTGGAACCGTCGGCTAAAAGCCCCCTCACGACGCACCCGTAGCTCAACTGGATAGAGCACCAGACTACGAATCTGGGGGTTAGAGGTTCGAGTCCTTTCGGGTGCGCCACTTTCCTTGAAAATCCGGTTTTGTTTTTTAATGGCTTCCAAGAAGCCATTACGCAAAACGTGAAAAATTTCTGGTGAAGCTTTTTCCAGAAAGCTTCAGGAAACGTCGCCTTTTTGAAAAAAGGCGGCCCCAGTAAACTTTTATCCTTTTCCAGCGCCTTCCCTGCACACGGCATGAGAAAAAAGATCAGGTGCCTGCGGCCTGCGGGGCTGCTACACGGTAGCTGATATTTCTTTACGTCTGCATGCAGGAACCAGGAATGAGCGGGTCCAGCCTTCCCGAAAACATGCCCCCGCACGGGCAGCCGGAACCGTCTGGCGGCCTCCTTTCATGGATTGACCGCAGGCTGCCGGTCTTTACCGCGTTGCGGAAGGAATATGTCGATTTCCCCATGCCGCGTAACCTCAACGCGCTATGGAATTTCGGGGCGATCCTGACTGTTGTGCTGGTCATCATGCTGGCAAGCGGCATCTTCCTGGCCATGAACTACACGCCCACCGCCAGTGAGGCCTTCCTATCGGTCGAGATGATCGAGCGCCAGCTTCCCGCCGGCTGGATGCTGCGCGCGCTGCATGTAACGGGGGCAAGCCTGTTCATGGCGGCCCTTTATGTCCACCTGTTCCGCGGGCTGTATTATGGTTCCTACAAACAGCCGCGCGAGATTTTGTGGCTGACCGGGCTTGTGCTGCTGGTCATGGTCATGGTCACCGCCTTTGCGGGCTATGTGCTGCCATGGGGGCAGATGTCCTACTGGGGGGCGGATGTCGCGGGCAAGGCGGTGGGGGCGGTACCGGTCATCGGGCCTGCGCTTGAACACATCATGGAAGGCAGCGACCAGCTGGGGGATATCTTCATCCACCGCTTTTTCGTACTGCATTTCGTCATGGCGTTCGCCATCGTGGGCATCGTGGCGCTGCATGTGGCGGCCCTGCATGTCAGCGGGCCGAACAACCCCACCGGCCGCCCCGTGCCCGCGCGTGAGACGGTGCCCTTCCACCCCTATTACACTACCAAGGACGTGACGGGCCTTGTCCTGTTCGCGCTGGTGTTCGTGGCCCTGGCCTTCCTGTGGCCCGACCTGCTGGCCGAGCCGGAAAACTATCGCCCGGCCAACCCCATGCACACGCCTGCCGATATCGAGCCGGAATGGTATTTCCTGCCCTTCTACGGGCTGCTGCAGTCCGTGCCTTCCAAATTCGGGGGGCTGGTGGCGGCGGGAGCATCGATCGGGGTGCTGTTCATGGTGCCATGGCTGGACCCCTCGCCCGTGCGCTCGGCGCGTTCGCGTCCGCTGTGCCGGGCAGGCATGGCGGGGGTCGTGGTCTCGTTCGTGCTGATGGGTCTGGTCGGCCGCCACCATGCGGAGGGCGGATGGATGATCGTTGGCCGGGTCGCCGCCCTGTGCTATTTCGGCTACTTCCTTGTGCTGCTGCCACTCTGTGCGCGGCGTGAGATGCGCCGGGGCGGCTGACCCGCCATCCTTCAGCAGGCAATTGCTGGCAAACAGATAATCAATAACAGTTTTTGGGTGCCGCCTTTTTTCAAAAAGGCGGCGTTCTTCGAAGCTTTTTGAAAAAAGCTTCACCAAAAACTTCCTTATGATTTGCGTGCCGTCCTGAACGCTCCTTACCTGACGGGAGTGGGGCCGGCCCATACTCTTTTATCCGACCGGGGTGCCCATGATGTCGCGCGCGGGCCGTATGCGATGGACTCGTTCGCCCCCTGAAGAAGCGGGTGCCGGGTCAGTCCTGCGGCGTAATGGCGGTCAGCAGGTCGCGCTTGTGCGGCAGGAAGATGGTCACGCGCAGGCCATGCCACGCCACGATGCTGTCCCCCAGGAACATGCCCAGCGCGATGACGGTGCAGACCAGCGCATTGCCGAACATGAGCACCAGCCACCACGCCACGGCGGAATCACGCACGCTGCCAAGAAACAGCGCAAAGGCCGAACCACAGGCCGAAGCGCCCCCCACGCCACCAAACAGGATTGCGGCATCCAGCAGCAGGGTGCGGTAATGCAGCAGCGCCAGCCGCCTGAGCAGCGCACGGGCGTCCTTTCCGGTCTTGTCCTCCGTGCTTTCCAGCTTGTCCCGCACGCTCTCGATCCGGTCACTGACCCGCGCAAGCCGCGTGTTGAACATGTTCAGCAGCGTACCAATGCCCGACAGCATGAAAACCGGCGTGAGCGCGGTCTGGATCAGATGGGCGACACCATCGACTGATTCATCGGGAATAAGTCCGGGAAAGGCTGACACAGCAGGCATATCCTTGGCTGGCGGAAGGGGGATGCGTTTTTTTGGGCTTATCCGGACTTCCGTCAAGGGGCAGACTCAGGGCTCCAGCCAAGGAGCCCGCAATGTCCCATAATTACGCAACCCCCCAGACACCGGAGAAACGCCTGGCCCGCATCCTTGCGCGCCTGCCCGCCGACTGGCCGCTCACGATCGAACGCCAGCCTGACACCGGCTGGCGCGCGCGCCTGACCCTGCCCGTGCAGGGCATGCAGGAATGGACCGCGCCACACCCCACCCTGCTAGCGGCACTGGAGGATGCATGGCGCCATGCCCGTGACATCACGACAGCGGCCACGAGCACCGGAGATACAGTCAAGAAATAAGTTAAGGAAATATAAACACAGCTTTGTGATAATCTGTTTTACACTGTCACCTGCATGCACCATGGCAGCGGCCGCGTTTTATTGTCCAGATCACGCAAATCCATGCGCACACGATTGTTTGATACCACCCGCCGCCTGTCACCCGCAGCACGCGCGAAGCGGGAAAAGCAGGTCTGCGTACTGCGATATCGTACGCCCCCACACAGGAAACGTACATGTGTTCCCAAGTGACCATATTTTGAACATTGTATAAAAAAAAAGGGATAATTGCTAACGAATCCCGTGTGTTCGACCCGGCATTCCTGACCCGCAGGCACACACCGGGGGGAGATATCCCTCCGTCATGGCTGCCATTGCGCACTCCCCTGCCCCCCCTGCCACGACCATGGGGGGCCATTGACCCGCCGGGGTTTATACAACAGGAATGCCAACAGGGAGTTCAATACTATGTCGGCAGTAAGATTGGCGCGTATCGGCGCGGTGGTTGTCATGGCAACCGGCAGTGCATCCATGGCCTGCCCCGATGGGGCGCGGGCTGACGATTACAGTGAACTCCTTGACATCCTGAAGGCCAAGGGCAGCCTGACGCAGGGCGAGTACAGGGGGCTGCTGGCCCACCACATGCAGCATGTACGCGAAGCGGCATCCGCCAGCAGGCCGCAATACATGCCCGTACAGCGCCATATGGCCACCCCCACATCCGCCCATGCCCAGATGCGCACCGCCATGGGCAACACCGTGCAGCCCCCCGGCCAGATCGAGATTGGCGGCGGCGGCATGGACCCCGATTACGTGCTGGCGCAGGCCCAGCAGGCGGCGGCCAGCGCGCAGGCCAGCGCCGCATCGGCTGAATCCACATGGCTTGCCGCCCAGCATTCCATGGCCCTTGGCGGGGGTGATTCGTTCGTGCGCATGGCAAAATATGAACCCGGCAAGGGCCTGACCTTCAAGGCCGGCCCGATCAACATCAACCTCTCGGGCTTCATCAACGGATTCTATACCTATAACAGCCCGGCAGGCGGCATGCCGGTCGCCGGTGGCGTCTCGACCGGGTCCAGCGGGTTCGACTCGTCCGCCCTGCGCAACGGCCTGCTGCCCGCGGGCCTGATCCTCAAGCTCTCGACCACGCAGAACGGCATCGACCTTGCCGCCGTCATGGGCATGTATCCCGGCATCGACAATGCCAAGAACGGTGCCTTCAACGCCAATACCGGCGGCAGCCCGGTGGGCCTTGGCACCGCCGGCATCGATTTTCGTCAGGTTTACGTGACGGCGGGTAACAAGAAATGGGGCACGTTCAAGATCGGCCGCGACCTTGGCATCTTTGGCGGCGATGCCATCCTGGATGACGCAACGCTGCTCAGTGTCGGCTCCACCGGCAGCAATTCGGCGCCGGGCAATACCTCGCTGGGCCGCATCGGCGTCGGTTATGTCTATGCTGACTGGATTCCGCAGATTTCCTACCAGTCCCCCACGATCAAGGGCTTCCAGGGCACGATCGGCATCCTGCAGCCACTGGATGAATTCGATTTCTCCGGTGATGACGCCAATGGCAATGCCTATTCGGCCAGTTCCACCCAGCACAGTTCACCCATGATCCAGGGCAAGGTGACCTATGACTTCAAGATCGGCGGGCTGAGCGCGCGCATCTGGGCCAGCTTCCTGACCCAGCACCAGCAGAACCTGACGGTCAGCCGGACCACAACGGTCAGCACGGCCCTGCTTGAGGCAAGTGGCGGAATTTACAACATGGCCACCACCACAACGGCGGATGTAGCGGTCAATCCGGGGCAGACGCGTGGCGTTACCGCGGAAGCGGGTGAAATCGGCACCAAGCTGACCTATGGCCCGGCGCAGTTCGTGGGCTACTACTACCGTGGCAGTGGCCTGGGCACGACCGGCCTGTTCTTTGATGGCGTGGCCAGCAACGGCCACAAGCGCGCATCGGAAGGCTACTATGTCCAGATGATGTACAACTTCACCAAGAAGTTCAAACTGGTGGGAAGCTACGGTGTGAGCAACCTCTACCTTGCACCGGGTGAAAGCGACCCCGATCTGGTCCGCCGCAATGAATCGGAAGTGGGGGCCGCGTATTACAAGATGACCGACTGGCTGAACCTTGTGGCGGAATACGCCCATACCAGTTCGGCAGCACACGGCCCGTACAAGGAAAGCGACAACAGTGCCTCAGGCGGCATGATCCTGCTTTTCTAACCGCATCGGGGCCGGGACATGCCCCGATCCGTCCGTGTTCATGGCTTCTTCTCTTTTTCCTGTCAGGTTTCTGCCATACTTGACTCCTGAACACCGAAAAGAGAGGAAAACCGGATGTCCAACCCGTCCCGCTGGCCCCTGCGTGTCGGCCTTGTAGGGTACGGCTTTGCCGGACGTATCTTTCATGCCCCCCTTGTCCATGCCACGCCGGGGCTGGAACTGGCGGCCATCTGTTCCAGCCGGCGCGCCGACGTACTGGCGGACTGGCCCCATCTGGACGTGGTTGCCACACCCGAAGCCCTGTTCGCCCGGCCTGGACTGGACATGGTGGTCATAGCTACCCCCAACCGGACCCATGCCCCGCTTGCCATTGCCGCATTGCGGGCCGGGCTGCATGTGGTTGTGGACAAACCCTTTACCCTGAACGTGGCACAGGCCCGCGCGGCGGCCACGGTGGCAAAGGCGCATGACAGGGTACTGTCCGTTTTCCAGAACCGGCGGTGGGACAGTGATTTCCTGGGAATCCGCCAGCATGTCCGGGCCGGGACAATCGGTCGGGTAACCGAACTGGAAGCACGGATGGACCGCTTCCGCCCGCAGGTACGCGCGCGCTGGCGGGAAATGGATGCACCGGGCAGCGGGCTGTGGTTCGACCTTGGCCCCCACATGGCTGATCAGGCACTGCAGCTGTTTGGCCTGCCTGATACCGTGCAGGCCAGTCTGGCGCGGCAGCGCGACCATGCCAGCGGTACGGACTGGGCGCAGGTCATGCTGACATATGGATCCTTACGGGTCAGCCTGCACTGCAGCCTGCTGGCCGCATGGGCCGGCCCGCGCTTTGTCGTGCATGGCACCCATGGCTCCCTGCTCAAGCACCATGCCGACCAGCAGGAAAACCAGTTGCGCGCGGGCCTGCAGCCCGGCGCGCCGGGCTGGGGCCTGGACCAGGACGACATCATGCTGTTTGACGGCAGCGATACGACCCGCCACCTGCCCGTGCCACCGGGTGATTACCGCATCTATTACGCACTGCTGCGCGATGCGATCCTGGGCCGTGGCCCCAACCCGGTACCGCCAATACAGGCCATCGCCCTGATGGCCGTTCTGGAAACCGCCATGGCCGCCAGCACGGCCGGCAGGGCCCTTGCCCTGCCCCTGACCGGAGCGGAATGCCAGCAATGGACACAGGTATGGGAAAAATAGGCCCGGAAAGCTTCTGGATGCCACCTTTTGCCAAAAGGGTGGCATGGCATGGGGCGCTCTGAAAAAAGTGCCCTGATGGTTTACGGCATGGTCGGACTGACCACCGCATACAGTCCGATTGCCAGGTGCCTGCCGGTGGAATAATTCAGCCCCCGCTCCTGCCCCAGTTCATGCACATCCAGTCCGTCATGCAGGGCACGGGCACCAAAGGCCGCCAGATCCTGCGCGCCCACCAGCGCCATGCCGCATTTCTGGTTCTGCTGCAGGAAGTCAGCCGCCGCCGCCGCATTGATCAGCCGTGTATCCTGCCCCAGCAGGAACACGAGACTGGGTTCCGAATCCGAGGTGGATGCCACGATGGTCCGCGCACAGGGGCGATGCGCCGCCACAAGGGTCGCAAGCCGTGGGCTGAGCCATATTGTATGGAGTTGCGGAATAACCGTGATGAACAGGCCCACATGGATGATGACCGCCGCCGCCACCGCCGCCATGACCGCGCGCAGCATCTCGCGGTGCAGGATCATGTATCCCGACATGGCCAGAAGCGGCAGGGCCCCGGCGGGGATCAGCATCGCGGCCCATGGCACGATGCCTTCCATCCGCCACAGCAGCACCGGCCCCGCAAGGGACAGCACGGAGCCAACCGTAAACCATACCAGCCCGTATGCCGCCAGCAGCCCCCGTGCCCACGCGGCCCGTGGCCATTCCCAACTGGTGGGAAAAGAGACGACGGCAGCCGCCGTAAGGATGGCAATGGCCGGATAGGTCGGCAGCACATAATGCGGCAGCTTGGTTGCAATCGCCTCGAACACCAGCCAGTGCGGGACAATCCAGCACAGCAGGTAGCGCACATGCGGCTGGAAACGCCGCGCCCAGATGAAGGGCAGGCTCATCGCCGCGAAAATCGAACCCGGCCAGAACGCAATGGCAAAGACGCCCAGGTGATAGCCCGGCGGCAGGCCATGCGTTTCCTGCCCACTGGCCACCTTGCCCAGAAAATTATGTCCCACCGCACGGGTAAAGAAATCACCATGGCTGACCACGCCAATGGCAACGCACCAGGGCAGCACGATGGCCAGCATGACCAGCCACCCCCATGCCGGGCGCAGGCGCCGCCACCAGTCGATACGGCGCTCCACCAGCGCCAGCGCCAGCGGCGTGCCAAAGCCGGGCACAAGCACCACAGGCCCCTTGAGCATGAGGCCACAGCCAAGGGCCACCCAGTACAGCATGGCAGCGGCAAGTGGTGTGGCCAGGTTGCGCTCCCGGTCCAGATAGGCACGCAGCAGCCCGCATTGCGCCAGCAGAACGGACAGCAGGAGGGTTGTGTCAATGGTGGCCATCCGCCCTTCCGCCGTCATCAGCACGGATACGGCCAGCAGGGCTGCGGCCAGCAGGCCACAGGTCGGGCCGAACAGGGCGGCACCAATCCATGCCGTCAGCACGGCGGACGCAGTAACAGCAAGCAGGGAGGGAATACGGTAGGGCCAGGTGGCATGCCGGTCCTGCATGCCGGTCAGGCGGACGGCCGCCGCTTCCAGCCAGTATATCCCCGCAGGCTGGAGATAGCGGGGCTGATCCAGAAACCGGACATCGACATAGTTGCCACTGTGCAGCATCTGGGCCGTGGCTTCCATATAGCGCGGTTCATCACGGTCCAGCGGCGGCAGCGAAGCCCGACCCGGCAGGAACAGGACAAACACGCACAGCGCCACAAACAGGTAGTGGCGCAGTGTCAGGCGCGTCATGGCACGATCCCTTCAGCGTTCGGTAACGCGTTTCGGTATCCTGGCGCGGTTGTTGAGCCACATCACACCCAGTATGTCACGGATGCCGACGATGGCCCGGTTGAAATTGGTGTATTTGGAAGAACCATGCAGCCTGTTGCGATGATGAACCGGCACGCAGACAAGCGGCACACCCCGCCGCCCCATCAGGGCGGGCAGGAAGCGGTGCAGGCCCTCAAACTGCGGCAGGCCCAGGAAATCCTGCCGCCGGAACGCCTTGAGCGATGCGCCCGTATCCGGGCAGCCATCATCAAGCAGGCGGTTGCGCAGCCGGTTGGCAAAGCGTGAGGCAAGCCTGCGGGACAGGGTATCCTGCCGCTTTGTCCGCACGCCGACGACCAGCGGGGCACGCCCCGCAGCCGTACGGCACAGTTCCAGCATGGAAATGAAATCAGCAGGATCATCCTGCCCGTCGCCATCCAGCACGATGACCCATTCGCCCCGGGCCGCTTCAACACCGGTGCGCAGGCCCGCGGATTTACCACAGACCTCGCCATGCGAAAGGATGCGCAATTCAGGCAGGATGCCATCACGCCTTACGGCTTCCAGTTCCGCTACCGTGGCATCGGTACTGCCGTCATCTACAAAAATGACTTCCGCACCGGGTAGCTGGCCCAGTACAGCCGCAATTTCCTGACAGAGGGGGCGGATATTCTCCCCTTCATTCAGTACGGCTGCGATAATGGACACGACGGGACGGTTATCCGTCCCGCTTCCTGTCCCCTGCGTTGCGTCGTTCAGCAACGGCAATCAGGCGGCGCGCTGTGAAAGGGCAGCCGAAAGGTCACCGATCGACCTGTCAACGATCTTGCCATCGTCATCGGCCTGCAGCTTTGCCGCCAGTGTTTCACGGGTGGCCTGAATGGCAATATCCACCGCCGTCTCGCGCACCTCACGCAGCGCCGAACGCTCTGCCGAGGCAATGCGGTCCTTTGCCATCTGTTCACGCCGGGCGGCGGCGTCCTCGGCATCCTTGCGGGCCTGGGCCGCGATATTGGCGGCTTCGCGCAGCGAATGCTCGACCAGTTCCCTGGCTTCCGCCAGAGCCGCTTCGCGGTCGCGTGTCGCGTCCTCAAGCATCTGCTCCGCTTCACGACGCAGGCGGGCGGCTTCGTCCAGTTCGGCACGGATTCGCTCTGCCCGCCCGTCCAGCGCGCTCACCAGGGGTTTCCACAGTGAACGCCCGAACAGGACAAAAAACAGGACAAAGGCAACAGCCGACCAGAAACGGGGATCATGAAACATGATTATGACCTGTCTGTCTTGGGCAACCGGTCAGAGACCACGGGCCGCCGCAGCAGAACCGACCTTTGCCGTCACGAAATCGGCCGGGGCGGCAATGCCGGATAACTGATGGATCAGCGTTTCCGCCGTAGTTGTGGAAATCTCACGCACGGACGCAAGGGCCTGGCTCCGGGCCTGCTCAATGCGCGTTTCTGCATCGTGGATTTCCGCAGCCAGGCGGGCATTCATTTCCTCGGTCTGCCGGGCAGCGGCAAGACGCGCCTCCTCGACAACCTTGTCCACATTGGCCTGTGCCTCGGCCAGTGCCTTGCGGCGGGCCTCATGCAGTTCGGCCACGGCTTCGTCGGCACGGGTCTTGGCCTTGTGGGCGATGCCCAGATCCGTCTCGATCGTCTGGCGACGCAGCGAGAGAACCTTCTCCACCTTCGGCAGCGCCGAACGGCTCAGCAGAAGATAGAGTACCAGAAAGATGCCAGCACCCCATACCACCTGACCGATGACATAGGGATTGCCAAAATCAAGCTGTGGCATGCCCTCGGCGCGCGCGCCAGGGGCAACCATGGCCATCAGCGGCAGAGCCAGCGCGGACGCGGCCGCGACAGACCCCGCCCTTCGGATGTTGTCATACATCACGGCGCGCGCCATGTTCGCCTCCTGTATATCAGACGAACAGGATCAGGAACGCGATCAGCAGCGCATACAGGGCAACGGCTTCCGTCAGGGCGAAACCCAGCATGCCCAGGCCGAACACATGCGGGCGGGCAGACGGGTTGCGCGCAATGCTGCTGACCAGCGTGGAGAAGATGTTACCCAGGCCAATGCCAACGCCAGCGAGGGCGATAACGGCGATACCGGCACCAATTTCACGGGCTGCTGCGATATCCATGTCTTGTTTTCCTTGTTTCAGACGTTCTGGATTGAAATAGATGGAAGCGGAATTGCGACCCGGTTAGTGGGCCACCGCTTCCCTCAGATAGATGCAGGTAAGGATGGCAAACACATAGGCCTGCAATGCACCCACCAGCAATTCGAGTGCCATCAGCGCGATATTGATGACCACGGGACCAACGGCGATGATGTCACCGAAGAAGCCCAGACCGGCCAGCATGATCGTGAAGGCGGCAAACATGTCAAACATCACGTGACCGGCGACCATGTTGGCAAACAGACGGATCGACAGGCTTACGGGACGCGAAAGAAAGGAAAGGATCTCGATCGGGATCAGCAGCGGTGCCAGGGCCTTGGGCGCACCGGCGGGCATGAAGTGGGCAAAGAACTTTGCCCCCTGCACCTTGAGCGACACGATGATCGAGAGGCAGAACACCATCAGCGCCAGCGCCAGGGTCACGGCGATATGGCTGGTGAAGGCGAAGGAGAAAGGCAGCAGGCCAAGATAGTTGCCGGCCAGGATGAAGAAGAACAGCGTGAACACGAAGGGAAAGAAGGCCCGGCCTTCGACACCGATCGTATCGACCGCCATGTTGTAGATGAAATCGTAGCACATTTCCGCTGCCGACTGCAGCCGGCCCGGCACCACCGCCGCGGGGCGCATGCCCGCGTACAGGAACGCCAGAACCACAACGGCGGCGACAATCATCATCATGGGGGACTGGCTGAACCGCAGGGATTCGCCTAGTGCACCCAGAACTGGATGGAGCTCGAACTGACCGAGCGCGTCGATGGATGATCCGGCCGCCAACTTCGTTCTTCCCTATATCCGTCCAGAGCCGTCATCCGGCCCCTCTGCCTTAGTGTTTATGGCATCGGGCCTGACAAGACGCCAGACATTAAGCACACCTGCCACGCCCCCAAGAAGCGAAAACACGATAAGGAACCAGGGCCTTGCATGCAGCCAGTGGTCCAGCCCCCAGCCGATCGCAACCCCGACCACAAGCGCCGAGACAAGTTCCGTCCCCGATCTGACCACCAGGCCCAGATCGGACAGTGTTCCACCCGTTTCCTGTCTGGCGGCCATGCGCGGTTCAAGCCGCTCGCGCGCCGCTTCCAGTCGTCGGTTGAAGGACTCGCCGGAAGGGTCGTTATCCTTATCCAAATTCTCGCACATCCCAAGGGTGCAGGCGGTAGCTACCGATGCTGCAATAACCTGTCAAGCAAGCGGTGGCAAACAAAGACGCCACCACCGCATCTTTTTTGTGCGTCACGCGTTCTGGATGCCCCTATTCGGCCGAGGCCGCGCCGGGAATGACATCATAGCCCGCGCTGCCGGGAAAGGCGCCCGGCGGCGGTGCGTCGGCGGGTTCCACATGGATGGCCTGGTTCACGTCCGGCCCGATCTCACGCGCGTTGATGGCCGTGCCCCGCTCGCCCGATACACCCGTGCCGATGGCATGCAGCGTCGCCCCCGGTTTGAGCCAGCCGGCCAGGCGGGCGGCATTCGTCTCGCCCACGTACACGATGGAATGGTCGCGCATGATCACGCCCTGCACCTTGCCCTGCATGTCATAGAGCGGGGCAAGGATGATGCCGTCCACCGGCACGTCCGGCCCGATGCTGGGGGAATCATAGGGTATTGCTGCCCCTTCCACGCGCACATCGGCAATCCGCCGCCCGCGCGGGCCGGTCACGGCATAGGCGCGCACGATGGGGCGGGCCGCCCCCTTCAGGCCGCTTATGCTCACCTGTTCACCGGGGCGGACGATGGCGGGCAGGCTGTCGCCCAGTTCACGCGGGCAGAAGACCTGCGTGCCATCGGCCAGCAGCAGGCCCGAGACCTGCCCTGTCGAGGTCAGGATGAACTGCGCAAGCTGCCCCGTGGTGACGGGCAGCGGGGCCATGTCGAACACGGGGGCAACCTGTGCCGGGGCCGCTGCCGCCGCCGGGGTTGCACTCTTTGTGGCTGCATGGGCGCCGCCCGCCACCAGGCTGCCAGCCACAAGCACGCCCGCAAGCAGGCGGCAGGAGGAACGTCGATGAATGTCCATGCAGGTACCCGTCTTTCGTCTGTCTTGGTCCGGCTGTCCCGCCGGGGATGTCATCTCATGCCATCCCCGGCGTACAGGCAAGTGGCCAGTGCTGGGATCAGTGCCGGAAATGGCGCATACCTGTGAAGACCATGGCGATGCCTGCCTTATCAGCGGCGGCGATCACCTCGTCATCACGGATCGAGCCACCGGGCTGGATCACGGCGGTGGCCCCTGCGGCAATGGCGGCCTCCAGCCCGTCGGCAAAGGGGAAGAACGCGTCCGACGCCACGACACTGCCCTGTGTCAACGGGTGGTCAACGCCCGCGGCCTTCGCGGCATCGGCACTTTTGGTGGCGGCGATGCGCGCGGAATCCACGCGGCTCATCTGCCCCGCGCCAATCCCGACCGTGCTCTGGTCCCTGGCATAGACAATGGCGTTGGACTTGACGTGCTTGGCCACGCGGAAGGCGAAGATCAGGTCCGCCATCTCGGCCGGAGTCGGCGCGCGTTTCGTCACCACCTTCAGCGCATCGGGCGCAATCCGCCCGTTATCGCGCGTCTGGGCCAGGAAGCCGCCGGCGACCGAACTTACCACGACCCCGCCCTGTGCCGGGTCGGGCAGGGCACCGGTCAGCAGCAGGCGCAGGTTCTTCTTGCGTGCCAGGATCTGGCGCGCTTCCTCCGTTGCATCGGGGGCCACGATCACTTCGGTGAACAGGGTGGCGATGCGGGCTGCCGCTGCCGCCTCCAGCGTGCGGTTGAGTGCGACAATGCCCCCAAAGGCGGAAACCGGGTCACAGCGCAGCGCCCGGTCCCACGCTTCCGCCTGTGTCGCGGCGGTGGCCACACCACAGGGGTTGGCGTGTTTTACGATCACCACGGCGGGTTCATCGAATTCGGCCACGGCCTCGAACGCCGCATCCGTGTCGTTGATGTTGTTGTAGGACAGTGCCTTGCCCTGAATCTGCCGGGCGGTAGCCACACCGGGGCGGGTCGTGCCATCGGTATAGAAGGCGGCCTTCTGGTGCGGGTTTTCGCCATAACGCAGGCTTTCGCGCTTTTCGCCCGCCACGATCATGCGCGGGGGCAGGTCCTCGCCTTCCTGGCCTGCGAACCATTTTGCAATGGCGGCATCATAGGCGGCGGTGCGGGCATAGGCGGCACCGGCCAGCTTCGTGCGCTGGGCCAGCGTGGTGCCACCCTTTTCCAGCGCGGTGATGATGTCCGCATACTGGGCCGGGTCGGTCACGATCGCCACATGGGCATGGTTCTTGGCGGCGGCCCGGATCAGCGCGGGGCCACCGATATCGATATTCTCGATGCAGTCCTCCGCCCCCGCGCCGGATGCCACCGTGGCCTCGAACGGATAGAGGTTGACGGCCACTAGGTCGATCGGTGCGATTGCGTGTTCTTCCATCTGGCGCACATGCGCGGGCAGGTCACGCCGCCCCAGAATTCCGCCATGCACCTGCGGCACCAGCGTCTTGACGCGGCCATCCAGGATTTCGGGAAAGCCGGTATGGTCCGACACGTCGCGCACCGGGATGCCCGCCTCGCGCAGGGTGCGGGCGGAACCGCCCGTGGAAAGGATTTCCGCACCATGGCCGACAAGGGCCCGGGCAAGGTCAAGCAGGCCGTTCTTGTCGGATACGGAAATCAGGGCACGCCGGACGGGCACGGTGGTGGGGGGGGTCATCAGCGGTGACCTTTCACGCAAGCTGGAAATGGGCCAATCCGGGTTGGATTAGTCCAACCCCGTCACGATGGGCAATAAGTGAAATGCCATAACTGGCCTGTCCGGGGCGGAAATCAGCGCCAGGCACAGGCCCGGAGCGCCGCCAGCAGGTCGGGCCGGCGCCCGAGCGCATGCCCGTCAAGCGCCACCACTTCACGCACGCCAAGGCTGTTCAGGACAAAAAGGGCCTGCGCTTCATGCAGCCCGGTGGCTTCGATGCGCCCGACCCTGACCATGCCCGCATCCACCAGCACGCCCCGCACCGTACCGGGCAGCGCGCCATCGCTGACCGGGGGGGTGACAAGCTGCCCCCCCATGCAGGCGACCAGCGTGCTGGCACTGGTTTCGGCCACATGGCCTGCATGATTGAGCAGCAGCGCATCATCCGCACCCTGTGCCGCCGCCTCCATGCGCGCAAGGATGGAGGGCAGGTAGTTCAGGCTCTTGATGCGCGAAAGCACACCTGCCGCATCCCGCCGGTGGGTGGAGGTAATCAGCCTGACCGGGGTGGAAGGCGGCATGCCGGCGGTGACTGTGATAAGGCAGGTCGGCACGACAGGGGCGGGCGGCAACAGGCCGCGCGGGCCGGTACCGCGCGTCAGGGTCAGCCGCAGGGAGCCGGATACCAGCGCACAGGCGCCCAGCAGGGCATCTACCCCGGCGCTCAGGACGGCCATGTCGGGCGGGGGCATGTGCAGCACGGCCGCCCCCCGGGCCAGCCGGTCCATGTGGCGGGCAAAGTGGCAGACCCGCCCCCCCGCCACGCGCATGGTCTCGAACACGCCATCGCCCAGCAGGAAACCCCGGTCGGCCGGGTCTATGCGTGCCTGAGACGCAGCCAGCACCCGGCCATCAAGCCATACGGGCAGGGGGGAAGGGGTCATGGCCTCTCGCTGTCCATATCACCGAAAACCGCCCGCAGGGCCGCGATCTTCAGCTTCATTTCACGATATTCCCGCATGGGGTCGGAATCATGGGTAATGCCGCCCCCCGCCGCCGCCGTGATCCGGTGCGCCGTCATGACCAGCGTGCGGATGATGACGGAACTGTCCATGGCGCCATCATGGCCAATACGGACCACCGTGCCGCAATAGGCACCGCGCGGAGATGCTTCCAGTTCATCGATGATCTGCATGGCGCGGTGTTTGGGCGCGCCCGTGACCGATCCCGGCGGCAGGGTGGCGGCCAGCAGGTCGAATGCATCGCGGTCAGGGCGCAGCCGCCCCGTCACTTCCGAGACCAGATGATGGACATGCGTGAAGCGTTCCACCCCGAACAGCTCGCTCACCCCCATGCTGCCCAGCGCCGCGACGCGTCCGATATCATTGCGCATGAGATCGACGATCATCAGGTTTTCCGCCCGCTCCTTGGCGTCATGGCGCAGGGCCTGCGCCAGATGGTCGTCCTCGGCCACGGTCCGGCCACGCGGGGCCGTGCCCTTTATGGGCCGGGTCTGCACCCCGCCGTCCACGGCAAGGGAGAGAAAACGCTCAGGAGAGGCACTGAGCAGCGCAAAACCACCCGCCCCCGCCAGAAAGGCCCCAAACGGCGCGGGCGAATGCGCCCGCAATACCCGGTAGACATCCACCGCCGCCAGGCCCGCCGGCCGCCGGGCATCCATGCGCCCGGTCACGTTGACCTGAAAGACCTCGCCCGCCGCAATCCGCTCCACCGCCCGTGCCACGCCGGCCCGATAGGCCGGGCCGGTCTGGTCCGGCGCAAAGCGCAGGCGGGGCAATGCCGGCAGGCGGCCTGCGGGTGCAATGGCTTTCCATTGCGCCGTCAGCGCCGCCATCCGTGCCGTATCCAGCACGGTGGTGGCGGCAAGCCACGCCTGTCCGGTCACGCGGTCCAGCACGAAGGCGTGGTCATACAGGCCAAACGCCGCTTCCGGCTCATCCGGGTCGGCCGCATGGCGCGTGGCAATCCCTTCTACCCGCAGGCCCGCGCCATACCCGATAAACCCGACAGCGCCCCCGGCAAACGGCACCCCGGCCGGACAGTTCCGGCGCGGCAGATGCTGGCGCAGCAGTTCGGGCAGGGACTGCGCCACCGGCAGGCCATCGCGCCAGCATGCCCCCCCACGCTGCACGATCACATGCACCGGATCGCGGCAGACAATGACCCAGCGCGCACGGGGGCCGATTTCCCCCCCGCTGTCCAGGCACGCCAGCCCGGGCAGGTGGCCCCACGCGGCCAGAATGTCATCCCCCTCGCGCCAGGGCAGGGACACAAGCATGCCGGTATCAGCCATCCCCGTCCTGGCGCAGGCTGTCGGCACAGGCGGTGAGCATGGCGCTGACTTCCTGCCCGTCGGCGGCTTCCAGCGCGCGATGCGCCATGCGGCGGCAGTCATCCATGCCCACCGCCCGGATCGCCTGCTTGACCCGTGGCACGGCGGAAGCATGCATGGAAAACGACCGTACCCCCAGCCCCACCAGCAGCGGCACGCACCGTGGGTCGGACGCCATTTCCCCACACAGGGAAACCGGCCGGCGCTGGCGCAGCCCCGCATCCGCCGCCATGCGCACAAGCCGCAGCACGGCGGGATGCAGCGGATCGTACAGACCCGCCACATCGCGTGCCGCGCGGTCGGCGGCCAAGGCGTACATGGTCAGGTCATTGGTACCGATGGCCAGGAATTCCGCATCCTGCGCCAGCACATCCGCCATAAGGGCCGCAGCCGGGGTCTCGATCATGATGCCCAGCGGGGGCAGCGGATCGGGGATGTCCACGCCCCTGCGCCGCAGCCTGCGCCCGATGCGGGAATAGATCTCACGCGCGGCACGCATTTCCCCCATCGAGGACACCATGGGCAGCAGTACGCGCACCGGACCGGCCATGGCTGCGCGCAGGATGGCGGCGAACTGGGTTTCAAGCAGGCCACGATGCTGGAGCAGGAGCCTTATGCCACGTATGCCCAGCGCCGGGTTGACCTCTCCCCCGTCGCCAATACCCATGCGGGCAAGCACATCGCTGTTCTTCTCGCTGCCCCAGTCCACCACGCGAATCGTGACCGGGTCCCCCGCCATCGCCTCGATCAGGGGGCGGTAGACCGCTTCCTGCTGGTCCTCATCGGGCACGCCTGCGGCATTCATGAACAGGAATTCGCTGCGCAGCAGCCCGATGCCCGCGGCACCGGACTGGGCGATCATGGGCAGTTCGGCCGGTATTTCCAGATTGGCCTGCAGTGTCACCACCTCCCCGCTGGAAAGACGGGCAGGCAAGCGGCGCAGGCGGCCAAGCATCTGCCGCTCCCGCGCATAGGCGGCAACCGCCACCCGTGCCGCCGCCGCCGTGCGGGTGGCAGGGCGGATGGTGACGCGGCCGGTCATGCCATCGACCACCAGCCGGGTGCGCCGCCCCATCTGCGCCAGCACCCCATGGGCGGCCAGCACCGCCGGGATGCCAAGCGCGCGCAGCAGGATGGCGGTATGGCCGGTGCTGCCGCCTTCTTCCGTCACCACGGCGGCAATACGTGAGGGATCGATCAGGGCGGCATCGGCCGGACGAAGCTGTTCGGCCACCAGAATGGCCCCGTTGGGCAGGGCGGAAAAGGAACGGTAGGGCGTACCGCTGAGGTTGCGGATCAGCCTGCGCCCGATTTCACGGAATTCGCCCGCACGCCTACGGGCCGCCACCGCGTCCTCCCCCTCGGGCGCGGGGCGGCCGGGTGGGGTGAGCATGAAGGCGGCCAGTGCCTCTGTTTCCTGCAGGACGGCGGCTTCCGCCAGCATGCCCTGGGCAAGCCGGTTCTCGATGCCACGGCGCAGACGCGAAGGACCCAGCATGCGCCGGTAGACATCCAGCAGCGAGCCGATTTCCACCTGCCCGTCCTCGGGCAGCAGGGCCAGACGTTCATGCAGCCTGCGCAACTGGGCGGTGGAGCGGGTTATCGCCTCATGCAGGCGGGTCCGCTCCTGTTCGGGGTTGCAGTCACGCCGCGCGGTATCGACCGGCGGCGGCGGCGGATCATGCGCGACACAGCCATGGCCAATGGCCACACCGGGGGAGACGGGCTGCCCCGTCAGCCGGACCTCCCCATTCCGGGCGGAAGCCGCGGGACGGCGTTCAGTCGTCTTCATCAAACCCGGCCCCGACCAGGGCAACAAGGGCCGCCAGCGCGGGGGCTCCCTGCGGGCCACGGGCCGTAATGCCGATTGTCTCGCCCCGGGCCGCCCCCAGCATCATGAGACCCATGATCGAATGTCCCGATACCGTCATGCCGACATGGGTCACATCGATATCCGCCGTGAATTTTTCCGCCACCGTCACGAACCTGGCGGCCGCCCGCGCATGCAGCCCGCGCCGGTTTACGATTTTCACATCCGCCTGCAGGTCCGGCCCCCGCGCCACGGGGTCAGCCACCGTGGCCTGCCACGCTGTCAACGGCCGCCACCGCGCATTCGCCCGCCCCCGTCAGGCACGCCGGCGGCAGGTGGGAGGCAACCGAGATATAGCGCCGTCCTGCCTCTTCCGCCCCGCTCAGGCATTCACGCATACCCGCGTGGCCGCGCATCTGCGCAAGCTTGACCAGCATGGGCATGTTCACGCCCGCCAGTACCTCCACCCGGTCGTTTTCCAGCACGGAGACGGCAATGTTGGAGGGCGTGCTGCCGAACATGTCGGTCAGCAGGATGACACCCTGCCCGCTATCAACCGAGTCGATGGCCTGCCGCAACGCAAGCCCGCATGTGCCGGGCAGCGTGGTTGCGGTCACGTTGAACACCGCTGCCTGTGCCTGCGGGCCGACAACATGTTCAAGCTCCCCCTTCAGGGTCTCGCCCAGAACCCCATGCATGACGAATACAAGACCGATCATTTCCCGGGTGTCTGCTCCGTTGTCTGGGCCTGGCCGCGCGGGCGGCTGGCCCAGCGCCAGCTGCTGCGACCCTGCCGGGCCAGTTCACGATGCATGATCACGACCGGCCAGGCATCATGATGGGGACGCCCCGCCTGTTGCGCAAGCCTGAGCGCCATGGCTTCCACCAGCGTGACCGAACGGTGCCGCCCGCCCGAACAGCCTATGGCGATGGTGGCATATTTCTTTCCCTCGCGCACGAAACGCGGCAGGACCAGTTCCAGCAGGCCCACCATCCGGTCAAGGAATTCCTGGTAATCGGGGTCACGCGCCACGTATTCGGCCACGGGCGCGTCCAGCCCGGTCATGGCGGACAGGATCGGGTCGTAATAGGGGTTGGTCAGGAAACGGGCATCGAACACCATGTCCGCCTCACGCGGGACACCGGCGGGAAAGGCAAAGGACATCAGCGCCACCGTCAGCCCGTCCAGGCCGCCTGCCGACCATTCCCCGAACCGGGCCTCGACCAGCTGGCGCAGTTCGGGCGGCGGCAGGTCGGAGGTGTCGATCACCACATCGGCAGCCTCACGCAACGGGGATGTCAGCTTGATTTCCGCCTCGATCCCTTCCTTCACGGTGCCATGCACCGCCTGCGGGTGGCGCCTGCGGGTGGCGGTGTAGCGGCGCAGGAGCACGCTTTCCTCTGCCGTGGCATAGATCAGTTCCGCATTCAGCGCCGGGTTGACGCGCAGCCGCGCAAGGGCCGCCAGCACGGCGGAGGCATCGAACCCGCGCGTGCGCGAATCCACACCGATCGCCACCGGCCGCTCGGCACGGGCGACAATCTCGTCCAGCATGCCAAGGGGCGGATTGTCGATCACCTCGTGCCCCAGATCCTCCAGGATACGGAGAATCGAGGATTTTCCCGCCCCGGACAGGCCGGTCACAAGCAGGATGCGACGGGGGAGCGGTGTGTCTTCATCCATGGTGTCAGTCACGCAAAACCCTGTTTCCTGTCAGACCTGTGCCAGGTGACACATCGCTGTATCATGGCGGTGCCGAAACATGTTCCTGATTCCATTGTCCACCGAATGGCCGATAATAAAAAGGGCGTGTGCCATCACATCTGCCCTTCATCCAGCAACTGCCTGTATCCGACCACGCAATCCAGTATCAGCCCGACCCGGGCTACGGCGGAAGCCCGTGCGGGGTCAAGGAAGAATTCCGGCAGGCCCGTTACCCTGTCACGTCCCGGTGGCGGGGGCAGGCGCACGGTACGCTCATGCATGGAAACCAGCCGGACGACGGCCCTGACACCCACCCGCGCCCGCCATGCCATGCGCACGATGCCGATGCCCCGTACTTCCAGCAGGCCCGCAAGGGGCGGCGGCGCGCTGGCCCATCCCGCATGCAGGCAGACGCGGTCATCCGCCACCAGCGCGTAGCCCGCATCCACCAGCCGGAGCAGCAGGTCCGACTTGCCCGAACCCGACGGGCCGACAAGCAGGACCCCGTCTTCCCCCCGTGCGGCGCAGGAAGCATGGATCTGGATCGGTGCGCTCATGCCACGATCCTGTCCGGAACCGGCCAAGGGGCGGGAGAAGAAAAATTTTTTATGGACAAAACATGACCATTTTGTGATTCTGGCGATAATGGAAGAAAACACACCGTTCCACCCCCCGGCAGAGGTCCATATCCGGCACCTGACCGGCGTGGACAGACAGACCGGCACCTTCCCGCCCGATCTGTTCGCCCAGATCCGCCAGGCACTGGCAGCCGGCATGGACCAGCTGGCCAGTCAGGGCATGACTGCGGAAAACGTAACCCGAATCGTGTTCACGCTAAGCCGCACGGATGGCTTCAACGCCTGTTTCCCGCTGCTTAACGACCTGTTTGCCCGCACCTGCCCGGCCACGACACTCAGGCTGGTCAGCCCCTTCGCACAGGCCGGACAGCTCGTGGAAATCGATCTAGTCACGCTACCGGGAACAGATGGTGACTGAAAGTCAGATTTCCTGCAACCGGCTGATGAAAAATAACAAAATATGGCGTAGCGGTATTCGCCAGACCTTTGCGTGAAAAAGCTTCACCAAAAACGCCCCGCCGGTTCAAGGTGCTGAGGGTGGAAAACGCTTATTCGTAATTTCATGAAAGCAGGATGGTGGTGGAGCTGAGGGGAATCGAACCCCTGACCTCCTCATTGCGAACGAGGCGCTCTCCCATCTGAGCTACAGCCCCACAATCCTCGCGCGATAAATACCCGGGCTGGTAAGCAAGTCAAGACGCATTCTGGTGCCCGCATCCTTTTTCTGGCCACCCTGCCCGGGCCGTAATGGTTGTATAGGGACCGGACGGGCACTAGATTCAGCTTTTCGTGCTTCATGAAAGTTGGCCCGTTGCTCTCCATCATCTTCAATCTGCTGTTCGAACTGATCCAGCTCTATACCTGGGTCGTGCTGCTGGCGTGCATCTTCAGCTTCCTGCTGGGATTCGGCATTCTGGACCCGCGCAACCGGATCGTGTGGAACATTTCCAACTTCCTGTACCGCATGACCGAACCGGTGCTGCAGCCAATCCGTAACATGCTGCCCAACATCGCCAATATCGACCTGAGTCCACTCGTGCTGCTGCTGCTGATCCAGTATGTGCTGATGCCGGTGCTGGGCAAGATTTACGGGATGCTTATGGTCGGGATTGCATAAATGCCATGGCTGCGGGCTATCGCCGCCAGCAGCGCGAAGGGTATGATCGGCCGAGGACCGTGGGGTTCCCGCGGGCCGGATTTCAGGAGTTTTGCTTAAATGAAAAAATCAAACCGTTTTCTGGCGCTTGTCGCGGCCCTGCCGCTTGCGGCGGCACTGTCGGGCGCACCGGCCCATGCACAGGGCTTTGGTGGGCTGGGCGGCGGCTCCTCTTCCGGTGCGCTGGGCAATGCAGCGGGCCTGCTTTCGGGCAGCGGGGTCAAGATGCCCTCCATCTCGTCCCTGCCGTCTTCGAATGTCACGGGCCTGCTGAGCTACTGCGTGCAGAACAACTACCTGGAAGGCAACAGCCCGGCCACGCTGCTGTCCTCGCTCAAGCAGAAGTCCGGCCTTGATACGTCAGGCACCCAGTACACCAATGGCCAGAACGGCATTCTGGATACCGGCAACGGCAACACCTTCTCGCTGTCCTCGCTTGAGGGCAACCTGAAGCAGAAGGCCACCAAGAAGGTATGCAATGCCGTGCTGAAGCAGGGCAAATCCCTGCTCTGAAGCCGGACCGCAGGCGCCGCCCGTTCATTCAGAACGGGCGGACGACCACCATGATCACGATGATCATCATGAGAACGGTCGGCACTTCATTCGCCATGCGATAGAACCGTTCGGGCCGGGTGTTGCGGTCATGGGCAAAGTCGCGCCGCCACCGCCCGCATGCCCCGTTGAAACCCGCCATGGCCAGGACACAGGCCAGCTTGGTCAGCCACCAGCCGGAATGCCAGTCAACTAGGCCCGGTATGGATGACAGCAGGCCACCGAACACAAACGTGCTGATCATGGCCGGCGTGGTGATGAAGCGCAGCAGCTTGTATTCCATCACCTTGAAGCGTTCCGCTTCCGCCGATCCCGCCGCCACCTGGCAGTGATAGACAAACAGGCGCGGCAGATAAAACAGGCCCGCCATCCACGCAATGAACGACATGATGTGAAATGCCTTGAGCCACAGCATGTAAGGCGCAAGCATTTCAGGCATGTGCCGTATCTCCCCTGCCCTGCCCTGTCAGGATGCGGCGCAGCAGCGGCACGAATTCATCCAGATGCGTGATGCGCAGCAGGCCCGGCCATGATGGTGCCGGCAGTTCGGCAGGGCGCAGCAGCACGCAGCCCATCCCCGCCGCCTGGGCGGCGCGCGCGCCGGTATCGGTATCTTCCAGCACGATGCAGTTGCCCGGCGCCACGCCCTGCGCCCTTGCCCCGGCCAGATAGACCGCGGGGTCAGGCTTGGGCTGGCCCATGTCACGCGCGGAATGGATGCAGGATGCGGCAATCAGTTCATCCAGCCCGGTACGGCCGAATTTGGCTTCCATTTCCGCAACCGATGAATTGGAACCGATGCGGTAGGGCAGGCCCAGTGCCGCCACGCCACGCAGCATGGCGGGCGCGCCATCAATGGTTTCCGCCTCGTTGCGCATGAGGGTGACGAGGTTGCGCTGCATCCGGGCCGGCCAGTCCTCGGGCAGGGCAATGCCCTCCGCCTGTTCGATCTCGTGTTTGAGCGCGGTCAGCGCGTGCCCGGCAAAGCGGTGGACGGCATCGTCGTCACTGATCTCGCGGCCATACTGGCGCAGGTCACGGGCGATCATGCGGCATGAAGGCTCCTCGCTGTCGATCAGGACACCGTCACAGTCAAAAATGACCAGTTCAAGCGCGCCATCGGGGCGCAGGGCGGCAGGCAGCATGTTCAGACCTCCCTGATGGTACGGATCAGGTCACCCACATGTTCGGGCGGGGTGGACGGGATCACGCCGTGGCCAAGATTGAACACATGCGGCCGCCCCTTCATGGCATCGCGGATGGCGCGGGCTTCGATGCGCATGCCCTCGCCCCCGGCCAGCACGCGGATCGGGTCGAGATTACCCTGCAGCACCAGCGTGTCGGGCACCTTTTCCGCCACGGCCATCATGTCGGCCCCGGTATCCAGCGCCATGGCATTCACGCCTGTCTTATGACCGTATTCGATGGCCATCAGCCCGCCCAGACGGGGAAAGCCGATGACCGGCACGCCGGGATGGCGGGCATTGATGATTTCGGTAATCCGCCGCGCGGGTTCGATCACATGCTGGCGGAACTGTGAAGGCGGCAGCAGCCCGGACCAGCTGTCAAACAGCATCACGGCCTCGGCCCCGGCTTCGATCTGGGCACAGAGCATGTCGGCGGTGGATGTGGTGAGCAGGTCGATCAGCCGATCAAAGAAGGCGGGATCGGTATAGGCCAGCCTGCGCGTCTCCTCGAACTCACGCGAGCCGTGGCCTTCCACCATGTAGCACGCCACCGTGAAGGGCGCGCCCGCAAAGCCGATCAGCGTGACCTGTCCCGGTCGGGCCGGGCCGATCGCCTCGGGTCCGTCCACCGTCTTGCGCAGCCGTGCCAGGGTTTCCATGATCGGCTGGACCGCTTTGGCCACCCGCGTGGGGTCAAGCCGTTCCAGATCCGCCATCGAACGGACCGGTCCCAGCACCGGCCCGCGTCCATGCACGAATTCCAGCGACTGCCCCATGGCCCAGGGCAAGATGAGGATATCGGAGAACAGGATGGCCCCATCCATGCCAAACCGGCGGATCGGCTGGAGCGTGATGTCCACCGCCATGTCGGGTGTCATGCAGCGGGTTATGAAATCGGCCTTTTCACGCAGGGCCCGGAATTCCGGCAGGAACCGGCCCGCCTGCCGCATCAGCCATACCGGAGGGGGCCAGGTCGCCTCTCCCAACAGGGTGGCGAGCAGGGGTTTGCGTGTTTCAGTCATTGATCCGTCGTTCTGTTTCGTTGTGGCCGGACTATCTCGTACTTTGCCGGCCACGGATAGCGGGCAGGGACAACGCGCGCGCGCCTTTCAAAACAATAAAAGAAAAGAGAAAGAAATTTTTTGGGGTGTTTTAAGTGCTGTGAGTCATGGGGTACCCACGTTTCCGAAAATGTACCCCACTTTTCCCACAGGGTGTACAGTTTCCGACTCCAAGGATTCCCGTGGGCGTGGGGAGTTATCCAGATTGTACCGACATAAGCCTGTGTACAACCCACCGCGGATGGACCTGTACCCGTTGTCCCCGGTACTCGGTACGGCACAGAATTGTTTGGAGTACTATCCCCATGTACCCCAGTACTCCTGACGCCGGAATTTTATCTTTCACTTCCCCAGTACGGAGCGCGCGATGCCCGACGACTCGAATCTAGTACTAAAGCCGGTACCGTTACAGGCGGAGTCGCCGCCGATAGTACTCGCCAGCCGCTCCAGCGCCCGGCGCATGCTGCTGGAATCGGCATGGATACGGGCGGATTACCGGGCGGCGGATGTGGATGAACACGCCATCCGCGCCACCTGCCGGGCACAGGGGCATGATGCCGGCCACACCGCACTTGAACTGGCGGTTGCGAAGGCGCGCCATATTGCGGCGCCACCCGGCGCATATGTCATCGGGGCGGACCAGATCCTGACCTGCAATGATACCTGGTTCGACAAGCCTGAAACCCTGCGGGAAGCCCGAAGCCATCTCCGCCAGTTGCGCGGTCGTCCCCATACGCTGCACACGGCAGTGGTGCTGATGCGCGATGGTACCACGTTATGGCGTCACGTCGCCTGTCCGGTGCTGCATATGCGGGCGTTCAGCGATTCCTTTCTGGACCGTTATCTTCAGGTCGAGGGGGATGCCATCCTGTCCTGCGTGGGGTGCTACCGGCTGGAAGGGGTGGGCATCCACCTGTTTTCCCGCATTGATGGCGAACAGGCCGCCATTATGGGACTGCCGCTGCTGGCGCTGCTTGAGGCCCTGCGCGCGCAGGGAATTCTCCTGCAATAAATTTGGGGAAAGGGGGGTTGCATTGCCTGTGGCTTATGGTTATACCCCGCGAACCGGACCACGGCAGGCCACACAATGGCCCCGCCGATGGAACAAGTGGGGCCATAGCTCAGTTGGGAGAGCGCCTGAATGGCATTCAGGAGGTCAGGGGTTCGACTCCCCTTGGCTCCACCAGATTCCTTTATCTGGTACCCCCATAAATTGGAAATTATAGCAGTTTCTGGATGTTGCTTTTTATTTTGAAAGCGATGTTGCCCGAAGCTTTTTGAAAAAAGCTTCACCAAAAACTTTCTTATGATTCCAGACAGTTGCTAGCAACCGCACGCCGCATTTTCAGGAATGTGGCGCTTTTTGTGCTGCCTTAATCGGTTCGTAACGCCTGCCGCGTTAAAACTGCATTCCAGAGTAATGAAACGAAAACCGGTCATGCCCGTTAAGGCCGGTCCGGTGCAAGGCAGGTCTGAATGCAGAGCCATCCATCGTGTAAACGCCAGTTTGCCGGTAATGGTCCGGTTCCATGGGGCCAGCATGGCTGAGCATGGGCCGCTTTCCTCCGTTGCGTCACCGCCGGATGATGTTGGCCTGAAGCCGCATGCCCTTCCCATTGAGGGCCTGCTGCTGCTTGTGCCCACCATCAGGACGGGACGGGGCAGCACCTGCCGCGCGGCCTGCACGGTCCTTTCGCATGCCGGAATTGCCATGACCGAGTATTTCATGCGCAGCAGCCGGACCGAGCGGTATGACCGCCATGTCGTGCGCGGGTTGTATTGCCAGGTGCCACCCCATGCACAGGGCAGGCTCCTTCAGTGCGGGCGTGGGGCCGTGTGGATGGTGGGTGTGGATGTGCGGACCGGCTCACGCAGCTTCGGGCAATGGGCGGGCGTTACCCTGAGCGCTGAAAATGCCCGCCAGCTCTGGATTCCGCCCGGTTTCCTGCATGGCCTGTGCTGCCTGGACGGGAATACCGAGGTCACATGCCGCCAGACCCGGCCGGATGCGCGCGCCAGTACGCGCACCATACGCTGGAATGACGAGACATTGGGCATTGAATGGCCGGTCAGGGACCAGCAGGCCGTCCTGTCCCCGGCTGACGGGCATGCCCCTTCCTTTTCCAATGTCATTGACTGGTTTCCTTACCCATGACGACGCGCCTGTCCTCTCATGCCACCTCGGCGGGGTGGCGTATTCTGGTAACCGGCGGCTCAGGCCAGCTTGCCCAAACCCTGAAGCATTGCGGAGGGGATGCGGTAATGGTGGTGGGGCGGCCCCTGTTCGATTTTGAGCAGCCCGATACCGTGGTGCGCGTCATGCAGGACATGCGGCCTGATCTTGTCATCAATACCGCCGCGTGGACCGCCATTGACGCGGCGGAAGAGGAACCGGACCGCGCCCGCCTGGCCAATACGGAAGGTCCTGCTTTGCTGGCGTGGCTGTGCGCGGGGCAGGCGGTACCATTGCTGCATGTCTCGACCGATCATGTGTTCAGCGGCACCAGGGGCCGCCCCTACAGGGAGACAGACCCCACCGACCCGCAGAGCGTGTATGGACGGAGCCGGGCGGAGGGAGAAAAAGCGGTACTGGCCGCCTGCGCACGGGCCATGGTGGTGCGGACGTCATGGGTTTATGGCCCGTATGGCCGCAATTTTGTCCGCACCATGCTGGAGGCGGCCTGCAGGGAAACACAACTTCAGGTTGTTGCCGACCAGTCGGGCCATCCGACCGCCGCCCCGGACCTTGCCGATGCCCTGCTGCAGGTGGCGGCCCGGATACGGCAGTCGGGCTGGCAACCTGCCTATCGGGGGGTGTTCCATGTCGCGGGTGGCGGCAGTGCGACGTGGCATGAACTGGCCAGTGCGGCAGTGGCGCATGCGGGCCGGCATGGCCACCCCGCGCCGCCCGTCATGCCGGTCATGACAGCCGACCGGCCAACAGCCGCCGCCCGCCGGGTTGATGCGCGCCTTGACTGCGGGCGGTTCAGGCAGGTCTTTGGTCTTGAACTGCCCCACTGGCGTGACAGTCTGGGGGCCGTGGTGGAGGCCATGCTGCGGCAGCCTGATCAGGTGGAGTGATCAAGTTCATCCAGTTCGATCAGGCCGGCCTCACCTGTCTGTGGTGGCGGGATGACGGGCATGGCGTGCGCCGTGGCCAGATCCCCCGGATGCAGCCTGCGTACCACGGCAAAGGCGGTCATGACCGCACAGGAACCGAACAGCACGCTGCCCAGCACCTGGCCAACCTGCACGCCACCGGGGCCGAATTTCATGCCGAACCAGACAAAGGGCACGGTTCCCAGCGTGGCCCGCCCCCAGTTGAACAGGGTGGAATAAAGCGGAAAGCCCAGATTGTTGAAGGCCGCATTGGCGACGAACAGCATGCCGATGAAGACGTAGCCCGCTATCGTCCAGTTACAGAACAGGTGGATCAGCATGGCCGCCGTCCCCTGTGCCGAGAAAACCCGCACCACCAGGTCCTGGGCCAGGAACAGGACAGCCCATGTCAGGGCGACACATCCCGCCACCAGCCACAGCGAGGCCACCAGTGTCGCGCGTACCCGCTCCAGCCTGCCCGCGCCGAGATTCTGGGACATGATGGGTCCCACCGACCCCGTCAGCGCAAACACCACGGCAAAGGCTACCGGCACGATCCGTTCGATGGTGGCCTGTCCCGCAATGGCCGCAAGCCCGAATCCGGCCATGGCATGGGTTACGATGATGCTGCTGACCGGCGTTGCCAGATTGGTCAGGATGGCAGGCATGGCCACTTCGCCCACCAGTTTCGTATCGGTCAGCACATGCGTGCGCACGGGCCACGCCAGCAGCCCGTGCCGCCGGGCGCAGCGGAAGCCCATGAGGGCCACGAACCCGCGCGAAAACAGGGTGCTGATGGCCGCGCCTTCAAGTCCCAGCCCCAGTACCACGATCAGCAGCGGGTCCAGAATGGCGGAGATCAGCGCCCCCAACAGCGTGACATTCATGGAAATACGCGCAGCCCCTATGGCACGCAGCAGGCCCGAGCAGCCCATGCCCGCCGCGATCAGCGGCAGGCCGGGCGAGATGATTTCCAGAAACGTGGTGGCCTGCCGTGCCGCCTCCCCGCTGGCGCCAAGCAGTGCGAGGATCGGTGCGGCCAGCCATGCCGTGATCAGGCCAAGCAGCAGGCAGATCGCCATCATGACAACACCGAACGAGGAGGCCACGCGCCGCGCCTGCTCGATCCGGCCCGCGCCGATCAGCCGGCCGCTGATGGCCCCGATGCCGATCGACAGTCCGATGGAGACGGCAATCTGCACGTAGCTGACCACGCCCGAAAAGCCCACGGCCGCCGTCAGCGCCGGATTGCCCAGCCATGCGATGTAGAACAGGTTGAGCAGGTCGACCACGAACACGGCCATAAGGCCAATGGCCCCGGTTCCCGCCATGACCACGACATGACGCACGATGCTGCCCGTGCAGAATTTGGCCTGTGGTCGTGGTGCGGGTTCTGCCCCCATTAGGGTATCCTGTCTGCTGGGCGTTATGGGGTCTGGCTTATGCGGCGCAGCCCCCTGCCGCACATGATGCGGGGCAATGAAATCCGGCACAAGGCCCCCATTCGCACCGTTTTTTGTGTCATGACATAAAAATGGCGCGCTGTTCTTTATATATTAACCCCGCATTGTGCGGTGCAAAATAACCAGATGAATTGTGCAGTGCAAAAAAAGTAAAATCGTATTTTTATTTATGTTTATTGTTGACCTTTTAAAATAAGCATGTCATACAGAATCACATGAGGCCAGCAGGCTTCCATAAATACCAAAAATATCCGGCAAGAATACCGGGATGGGTGCAGGGCGCGGATGCGTTGGCATTCCACTGGCAGGGTCCTCCTTTATTGGGGGGCCCTGTTTTTTTGCGTATGGCATAAGTAATGGGGTGCCATCCGTCTTTTACGCATCTGGTTCGTTCAGGCTTTCACTACGCTGTGGCGTGCTGGCTGCCTGCTGGCACCATTATCGTTTAGGGAGCAACACCAATGTCCAGACTGACAGCGGCCGAACGCAATGCCCTGCCGGATTCCGCCTTTGCCCTGCCCGGCCGGCGTTACCCCATACCTGACGTGACCCATGCGCGTGATGCCCTGGCCCGGGCCAGCGAGATGCTGCATCGCGGTGACCTGACGCAGGAGGAATATGACACGGTCGTGGCCCGCGCCCATGCCGTGCTGGAAAACGAATAGCCCCTGTATGAAAAAAGGGGCGCGGACCTGTGCCCGCGCCCCCTTTTGAGGCTGTCTGAAAAGCCTGTAGTCATGCAAAAGTTTTTGGTGAAGCTTTTTTCAAAAAGCTCCAAGGAATGCCGCTTTTCTGAAAAAAGGCAGCATCCAGAAACTTTTGTTGTTTTTTATCAACGCATGGCTGGCGCAGGCTTCAGCCTGCCTTGTCCAGTTCCGCCTCAAGCTGCGGCAGGATGGTAAACAGGTCGCCCACGATCCCGTAATCCGCCACCTGGAAGATCGGCGCTTCGGGGTCCTTGTTGACGGCCACGATCACCTTGCTGTCCTTCATGCCTGCAAGGTGCTGGATCGCCCCGGATATGCCCATGGCGATATACAGTTCGGGCGCCACGATCTTGCCGGTCTGGCCAACCTGGTATTCGTTGGAGACGAACCCCTTGTCCACCGCCGCGCGGGATGCGCCAATGGCGGCACCCAGCCTGTCGGCCAGCGGTTCGAGAAGCTTGAAGTTCTCCTCGTTCTGCATGCCGTTGCCGCCCGAGACCACGACGCGGGCGGATTCCAGTTCCGGCCGCTCGGATTTGGAAAGCTCGGTGCTGACAAAGGTCGAACCACCGGGGCCTGCGGGCAGGGCCACGTCCTCGATCACCGCATTGCCGCCCTCCGCCGCCACCGGCTCGAAGGAGGAGGCGCGCACCGTGATCACCTTCTTCGCATCGGCCGATTTTACCGTTGCCAGCGCGCTGCCCGCATAGATCGGGCGGACAAAGGTGTCGGCATCGTTGATGGCAACGATATCGGGGATCGGCTGCACATCCAGCAGGGCCGCCGCACGCGGCAGCACGTTCTTGGCCGTGGCCGAGGACGTGGCGAGGATATGGGTGTAACCATCGGCAAGCTGCGCCAGCAGGGCGGCAACCGGCTCGGCCAGTTCGCTGCTGCCGGTGGTGTCGGTCACCTGCAGCACCTTTTTCACGCCGGGAATGGCGGCGGCTGACTTTGCGGCTGCCGCCGCGTCGGGGCCGGTCACCAGCACATCGACATCACCCAGCCTGTTGGCCGCCGCAATGGCCGAGCGCGAAGCCTGCCGGATCACACCGCCTTCATGGTCAAGGAAAACGAGTACGGTCATGATCAGATCACCTTTGCTTCGTTACGCAGACGCGACACCAGTTCCGCCGCCGAGTCGAGTTTGATGCCCGCCTTGCGCTCGGGCGGTTCGGCAACCGAGATCACGCTCAGGCGCGGCGTCATGTCCACGCCCAGGTCGGCTGGCGTGATCTTTTCCATCGGCTTCTTGCGCGCTTTCATGATGTTGGGCAGCGAGGCATAGCGCGGCTCGTTCAGGCGCAGGTCGGCGGTGATGATGGCCGGCAGCGCCAGCTTGATGGTCTGCGCACCGCCATCGATCTCGCGGGTTACGGTCACCGCGCCGTCAGCCACATCCACCTTGGAGGCAAAGGTCGCCTGCGGGCGGTCCAGCAGCCCCGCCAGCATCTGGCCGGTGGCGTTCATGTCATCATCAATGGCCTGCTTGCCCAGAATGACAAGATCGGGCTTTTCCTTTTCCACCAGTGCCTTGAGAACCTTGGCCACCGCCAGCGGTTCGGTCACCACGTCGGTTTCCACCAGGATGGAGCGGTCAGCACCCATGGCCATGGCCGTGCGCAGCGTATCCTGCGCCTTGGCCTCGCCAATGGAGACGGCAATGATCTCGCTCACCACGCCTTTTTCCTTCAGGCGCACGGCTTCCTCGACCGCGATCTCGTCAAACGGATTCATGGACATCTTGACGCCAGCGGTTTCCACGCCGGAACCATCGGCCTTCACGCGCGGCTTGATGTTGTAATCAATCACGCGCTTAACGGGTACAAGAACCTTCATTGCATATGTGCCTGTCTGTCTTCTTCGGATAAGGGCAATCGGTGTGGCGGATACATACCGTACCCGCCGCCCGAATTACATCCCACCCGGATAGTTCGGCCCACCCGCGCCCTCCGGCGTGGCCCAGTCGATGTTCTGGGTCGGGTCCTTGATGTCGCAGGTCTTGCAGTGCACGCAGTTCTGGGCGTTGATCTGCAGCTTCGGATCGGTGGCCTCATCGGCCACCTCATACACGCCTGCCGGGCAGTAGCGGCTTTCGGGCGCGCGGAACACGTCCCAGTTCACCGTCTTCCACAGCGACATGTTGCGCACCTTCAGGTGGACCGGCTGGTCTTCCTCATGATTGGTGCTGGACAGGAACACGGAAGACAGGCGGTCGAATGTGATCTTGCCGTCCGGCTTGGGGTAGTCGATTTTGGGTGAGATCGAGGCTGGCTCCAGCACCTCGTTATCGGCGTGGCGGGTGTGCAGTGTCCATGGCGCGCGGCCACGCAGCAGCATGGCATCGATGCCGGAATACAGCGCGCCGCCCTTCATGCCGAATTTCGCAAAGGCCGGGCGGATGTTGCGCACGCCCCGCAGTTCGGGCCACAGCCAGGAATCCCGCACCCGCCGGGTGTAGGAACCGGGTTCGGCCCGGTTGGTGGCCAGTGCTTCCGCCACCGCCTCGGCCGCGAGCATGCCGGACTTCATGGCCGTATGGGTACCCTTGATCTTGGGCACGTTCAGGAACCCTGCCGTATCGCCAATCAGCGCCCCACCGGGGAAGGTCAGGCGCGGGATGGACTGGATGCCGCCTTCGGACAGCGCGCGCGCGCCATAGGCGATGCGGCGGCCGCCTTCAAAATACGGGCGGAAGGCGGGGTGCAGCTTCACGCGCTGCATCTCGTCAAACGGGGAAAGCCATGTGTTGGGGTAATCCAGCCCGACCACGAACCCGTAGGAGACAAGGTTGTCACCAAAATGGTACATCCACGCCCCGCCATAGGTCCGGTCATCCAGCGGCCAGCCAAAGCTGTGCTGCACCAGGCCGGGGCGATGCATTTCCTTGGGAATTTCCCACAGTTCCTTGATGCCCAGCCCGTAGGTCTGCGGGTCCACGCCCTTGCGCAGGTTGTACATCGCGGTGACCTGCTTGGTCAGCGAACCCCGGCAGCCTTCGGCAAACAGGGTGTATTTCGCGCGCAGTTCCATGCCCGGCGCATAGTTGTCGCCCGGCTGGCCGTCACGGCCCACGCCCATGTCCCCTGTTGCAACCCCGATCACGCGGCCGCCGTCATCCACCAGCACCTCGGCACCGGCAAAGCCGGGATAGATCTCCACACCCAGTTCCTCCGCCCGGCCGGCAAGCCAGCGGCACAGGTCACCCAGGCTGGTGATGTAGTTGCCGTGGTTGCTCATGTGCGGCATCACGCGGTCAAGGAAGGGGACTTCCAGACTACCCTTGCGTGTCAGGTAGAGCATCTGCTCTTCCGTCACGGGGGTGTTGAGCGGTGCGCCTTCTTCCCGCCAGTGGGGCAGGAGTTCTTCCAGCGCGCGTGGCTCGATCACGGCGCCGGACAGGATATGGGCGCCAATCTCGCTGCCTTTCTCGATCAGGCAGACGCTGGCATCGGGGGCGACCTGCCGCAGCCGGATCGCGGCGGCCAGTCCCGACGGGCCGCCACCAACGATAACGACATCGAATTCCATAGTCTCGCGCGTGGTCTCGCTCATACCTCTGTTGTCCTCTTGCGTCATGACCGGGATGACATGGGATAAATGTTACACTGGATAGACGTGCTTCCTAGAACCGTTTGGTGCCTGAATAAAGGCTTGTTGCGCATTCCGTTCCCGCTGTGGCGCAATCTGGCCCCCATCAGCACGCATGGGTGGGCATGGCCAGTTCGTCCCGCGCTTCCCATTCGGGGCCGACATAATTGACAATCAGCGTGCGCCGCACCCCGTTCAGCGGCCGGGGCACGAAGCCATGCCATGACCGGGCGGACGGGATGAACAGCAGCCCGGAGTTGAAGGCACCCGATGCACGGGCCACGGGCGTGCCTGTGGCTGTCATGATGTCCGTGCCCCACTGTGCCGCCTGCGCCCCCATGGAAAGCGCAATGAGCAGCGTCAGCCGCTTGGCCCCGATATCGGTATGTGGTTCCAGCCAGAAACCGTTGGTATCAAGGCACAGTTCAAGGCGCAGGGCCGTATTTTCAAGCCGGGCCGCACAATGGGTGGTGAAGACCGCGCGCGTGTGCGGCGCATCGAACAGATGCGCCAGATGGTCCAGTGCCGGATTGGCCGCGCGCAGGGCCGGGGTAATGAACAGCCGCTGCCCGTTGCGCCCGGCGCGCTGGCCACCGCTGTCACCACCCATGAAACGCGCATCGGGCCGCCATGCCACCAGTGCCGCGGCGACCGGGGCGGGCAGCACGTCATGGAGCTGCCAGTGGGGATAGGGCCACGCAATGACCGGGCTGGCCTGCAGGGCGGCAATGACGCAGTTGGTTTCCATGGGATGGTTCATGTTGTGGTATGAAAAAGGAATAGAAGTTTTCGGGTACCGCCTTTTTTCAGAAAGGCGGCGTTCCCTGAAGCTTTTTGAAAAAAGCTTCACCAAAAACGTCTTTACGGTTTTCCGGGCATTCCTGGCTACAGGGCGCTGGCGTGGCGGGTGGCGCTACCGGCACCCAGATAGCGGTCAAACACCGAAGCCACATGCCGCACGAAGGGGCGTCCCTTTTCCGTAACCCGGATCTGGCGGCCTGTGACCTGTACCAGCCCATCGCGCGCCATGCCGGCCAGGCGGCCCAGTTCGGGGTCAAGGCAGTCGGCGGGCAGGCCGTACCGTGTCGTGGTTTCGGCAAGATCGGCCTGCAGGGTGCACATCACCTGTTCTATGATGGTGGCACGCAGCCGGTCATCGGCATCCAGCGCCACGCCGCGCACAACCGGCAGGCTGTCCGTATCCTGCGCCATGAGCCGGGCATAGGCTGCGGACGAGACGGCATTCTGTGTCATGCCGCCGGGCAGGGCGGAAATGGCGGAGGCGCCGATCCCGATCAGGGCGGCAGCGGCATCAACCGTATAACCCTGGAAATTGCGGTGCAGCGTGCCGGTCGCCATGGCGCGGGCCATGCTGTCGGTGGGGCTGGCGTAATGGTCCAGCCCCACGGGCAGGAAGCCCTCCGCGCGCAGCACGCCATCAATGGCTGTGCGCTGCGCCACGCGGTCGGCCGGTCCGGGCAACTGGCCCGTGGGGATGAGGGCCTGGCGCTTCTGCTTCCACGGCACATGGGCATAGCCGAACACGGCCAGCCGGTCCGGACGCAGGCTGGCCACGGCCCGTGCCGTGCGGGCAACGCCTGCCGTATCCTGCCGGGGCAGGCCATAGATCAGGTCGATGTTGATCGCGTTCACGCCCGCCGCGCGCAAGGCATCCAGGCAGTCACGGGTCTGCTCCCAGCTCTGTATGCGCCCGCAGGCTTCCTGCACGTCAGGGTCCAGATCCTGCACGCCCATGCTGGCGCGGTTGAAGCCCAGTTCATGCAGCAGGGCAGGATATGCGGGCGGCAGGTGGCGGGGATCGACCTCGATGCTGATCTCGGCATCGGGCAGGATGATGAAGTTCTGGCGGATGGCCTGCATGACCCGGCGCATCGTGCCCGTGGGCAGCGTGGTGGGCGTGCCGCCGCCCCATTGCAGATGGCTGATCCGGCGCTGCGGGCCGATGATCGCAACAATCCGGTGCAGTTCCTCCAGCAGCAGCGCGCCATAGGCGGCGCGCGCGTCCGCATTGCGCAGCACGGCGGTATTGCACCCGCAGAACCGGCATAGCGTGTCACAGAAGGGAACGTGAAGATAAAGGGAGACCGGCTGCGAGGCCGGCAGGGCAGAGAGCCATTGGCGGCTGTCCGCCGGGCCCACCGCATCGCTGAACTGCGCTGCGGTGGGGTAGCTGGTATAACGCGGCAGGTTGCCCCCGTAGCGCGAAAGCAGGGTGCTGTCCGCCGCGCTCATGCCATCAGAACCGGTAGGCGATACCGGCGGACACCACGGTCGGGTCGAGCGAGTCGTGGGCCTTGACCTTCAGGCTCTCGCTGCTGTTTTCCGCCCAGGCGTGCATGCGCACGAACATCTGCTTGACGTCGAAGTTGAAGAACCAGTTGCCGACCAGCTGGTAGTCCACACCGGCGTTGATGGACGGGCCACCGGTAAAGCCGGAGTTCAGCTTGGACAGGCCCAGCGCGCCGCTGGCGTTCATGTTGTGGAACCACATGAAGGTGCCGCCCACGCCCACATACGGGTTCAGGCGCTTGTGCGGACGGAAATGCCACGCAACGGTCACTGTCGGCGGCAGCACCCATGCGCTGCCCACGTCGGTCTTGCTGTTGCCGGTCATCTGGGACAGCGCGCCGCCATTGGCCTGCACTTCATGGCGGGTGCTGGTGGCGATCAGGTCGAGCGAGATGTTGTCGGTCACGAAGTATTCGAACGTCAGTTCCGGCATGACCTGGTCGGTCGTCTTGACGCGGGTGCCACTCAGGGCGGTGCCATTTGCCCAGACCTTGCTGTCACGGTCTTCGGGCAGCACGCCCACGGCGGACAGGCGGATCATGAAGTCACCGCGGCCCAGGCCGATCTTGGTTGTGGAGCAGGTCTGGAAGATGCCGCAATGGCCCTTGGGCTGCGCCACGGCAACGGGGTTGGCGATCGGGGCGTTGACGTAGGTGGAAGGGGTGGCGGTCTGCGCATGGACCGCAACGGGTGCGAGGGTCGCAGCACCCAGTGCTGCCGACATGGCGAATTTACGAATGTTTTTCATCGTGAGCAGACCTTAATTTTTCATTCCATCCGTGTGGAAAGGAAGACGTTGAGAATATTCAACCTGATGTGATCAGTGCAGAAATCACGGCCACCTAGCATCCGGCTTTGATGTGAATCAATCAAAGACCCCGATCTATTTCCTTGTTGTGGTCCAGGTGGACTGTTCTTTCGGTAATGTGGCCGGATGAACACAGTTTCCGTACCGCGCTGTCCCGGTTGATGGTGGGTTTATTATAGGAAAATGTTCGTATTGCATCGCAGCCGAGTTCACGCGCCAGGGTTTCCATGGCGGGCAGCAGGGCGTTCATGATCTGCTGTTCATGCGTATAGCTGAGGGCGATGATGTAATCGGATGTCAGCGTATCGCCCGAGCACAGGTCAAACCCGCGCCGGAACGTGGCCATGCCACAGGGCGGGCGGGCGGGGCCGTAACGGGCGACCAGCATGCCTTCGCGCGCACGGGGGCCGGAGCGGGCCAGCCTGCGGCCGATGCGTACCCATTCCTGCAGGGTGATATGGGGGAAGGAAATCCGGATCAGGGGATATAGCAACGGCACGTCCGCAGGTTCCAGTCGTCTGACCATGGGCTGGGGGGGGACGTGCACGCGTCGGGATTTCCTCGGGGCTGGAATTTTTTATGAAGACCTGCAGTGTTTACCTTATTATTGCCTTTGGGATGCATTGATTTACATCAAACCATCTGTCATACTCCTAGCTCTTGGCAAATGCATTTTAGTGTATTTCTAGGGAGCCAGGGCATCTCCGGTTACTTAAGGCGCCGGAACGCAGGCGCCTGAGAGTGATTGGAAATAATTATGTCGGATATGCCTTCGTGTCAGTTTGAATCGAGGCCACGGCGTATCGTGATCGGATCAGGCGGGGTGCAGGCCGATTTCTGCACTACCTGCACCGTGCGGCCCAACAGCGTATGCAGCGTGATCGAACCGGGTGACATTTCGCGCCTGGCGGAAGTGGCGGTGGAGTCCATCGTGCCCCCCGGCCGTGGCTTCATAGAAGAGGGTGCGCCCGCCACCGATTTCTTCAATGTCACCTCCGGCACGGTCAAGCTGTTCAAGGCCCTGCCCGACGGGCGGCGGCAGATTACCGGATTTGCCGCGCCAGGCCATTTTCTCGGGCTTGCGGTATCGGACAGTTATGCCTTCGGGGCGGAGGCGGTCGATACGGTGCGTGTCTGCCGCTTCTCGCGTGAGAAGATGACCGAACTGCTGGACGATTTCCCCAAGCTGGAACGCCGCCTGCTGGAAGAGGCCTCGAATGAACTCGTCGCGGCCCAGAACCAGATGCTGCTGCTGGGCCGCAAGACCGCGCGTGAGCGCGTGGCCAGCTTCCTGCTGGACCAGATGCATGCGGGCCTGCCACCCGGGCAGGATGGCAATGGCGGCCGCCTGCACCTGCCCATGACGCGTGGTGACATCGCGGACTACCTTGGCCTGACGATCGAGACCGTCAGCCGCACATTGAGCTGGATGCGCGCCCAGGGCATGATCGAGGTGGGCAAGGGCTATGCCATCACCGTCCTCTCGGTTGCCAAGCTGGAAGTGCTGGCCGCCGGTAACGGTTAGTCAGTCGTCCTGCCCCGTCGTGGTGGTTCCGTCCATTGCGGTAATGCGGGGCTTGGCTGCCGGCGTGCGGGCGGGTCCCCCCACGATGTGGCCGATGGGGGTCAGGATATCCACATGGTCACAGATGATCTTGAACACGGCCAGAAGCGGCACCGACAGGAACGCCCCGAAAATACCCCATAGCCAGTCCCAGAACATGAGGGACGCCATGACCAGAACCGGGTTGAGCGTGAAGCGGCGTGCCAGCACCATGGGGGTTATGGTCTCGCCTTCCGTCAGGTGGATGCACAGGTAGATGGCCGGCGGCAGCAGCGCCTGCCAGGCCGACGGATAGACGAACAGTCCGACCAGGAAGTAGATGATGATGCCCATCATCGGCCCGATGATGGGAATGTAGTTGAGCAGGAACGCCACCACCCCCCACAGCAGCGGGTTGGGCATGCCCAGCAGCCAGCACTGCGTCATGTTCACCAGCCCCACAAGGCTGTTGATGATGGTGATGGTGGCCAGGTACTGCGAGACATTGCGCTCGATCTGGTAGGCGATCTGCACCGCGCGCCGCTTGTCGGCAAAGGTGGGCATGATTTCCACGAAGCGCCGGAGCAGGCTGTCCCCCTGTGCCAGCAGGAAGAACAGCATCAGGATCATGGTGAAGAACTGCCCCATGAACGCCTGCGTGCCCAGCAGGATGGAGGAACTGAAGCGGTCCAGCCCCTCCACCCCCCCGCTGGGGGAGGTAATGACAATTATGTGACCATCCGCCGTTTCGGCGGGTGTATGGTCGACATGGCCACCCGCGATGGTCATGAAATTATGGATGCGCTCGGACGCGCTGGTCAGCAGCTGGAACGGCCCGCGCAGGAAGGCCAGCCGTTCGCGCAGCGTATTGAGCGCATCGGGCGCGCATTCCAGCCAGCCGGTGGCAGGTACGGAAATGGCGGTACCCACCGCCCCCACGATACCGAATACGCATAGGATCAGGCACAGCGCCGCCAGCGGCTTGGGCAGGCGCAGGCGCATGTGCAGGAAGCGCAGCGGTGTTGACAGCAGCAGGTTGACCACCAGCGCCAGGATCATGGGCAGGATGATGGCCGACGCGAAATACAGCGTATAGAAAACCGCCAGCACGCTCAGCAGCAGCAGGCAGGCGGTGCGCGTGTCGATCCGGCTGTGGCGCATGGCCTCGTTGGCGCGCTGCTGCTGGATCTGTTCATAGGATGGGGGTGGCTCGGTCTCGGGCGGCATGGATCAGGTGTCCTGGCGTGTGGCTGGCATGGCCTGGACGGCCAGGGCGCTTCCGGTGCCGGACCGGTCATGTGTCCGCGCTGGAACCCTTATGGCGGTACCACGCGGTCACGACCAAGGATTTTGGCACATTCCCGCTACGCAACCATTGCAGGGGCCTGCGGGGTACACGCTAACGTGAATTTTATGGCACGTCCGTGCCGGACTCACGACTTGAAAGCCCGGTTGGACAGGGGTCAAATACAACGGAGGGAAGGCGCCTGCCTTCCACCACCGCAACCAATGGAGAATCCCATGGCCTGGAACACCCCCAAGATTGTTGAAGTCCCCCTGGGCGCCGAGATCAACAGCTACGTCTGTGGCGAAAAGAAGTAAGGAATAGCGCCGCCTGTCTCGCACAGGCGGCGTTTTTCTTCTACACTCTGCGTCCATGATCGACATTATCGTTCTCGGCGCGGCGGCGGGTGGCGGATTTCCGCAATGGAATTCCAATGCTCCCGGTTGCAGACGGGCCAGGGCCGGCGATCCGGCAGCCCTGCCCCGTACCCAGGCTTCCATCGCCATCAGTGGGGATGGAAAAAACTGGTTCGTGGTCAACGCATCCCCCGACCTGCGGACCCAGATAAACCAGACCCCGGCCCTGCATCCCAGCGAGGGCCTGCGTTCCACCCCCATTGCCGGCGTGATCCTGACCGGTGGCGAGGTGGACACCATTACCGGCCTGCTCACGCTGCGTGAACGCCAGCCCTTTGAACTGCTGGCCACGCCTGAAGTGCTGTCCATGCTGGATGCCAACCCCATTTTCGAAGCCCTGAACCGCGCGGTCGTGACCCGCACGCCGATGGGACTCGACCAGCCCCTTACGCTGAAACTGCCTGATGGGTCGCCTGCCGGGCTGACCATCGTGCCGTTCGCGGTGCCGGGCAAGGTGCCGCTTTATGCCGAGTCCGGGCCCGATCCCGCCGCCATATGCGAAAATGGCGAGACAATCGGGCTGGAAATATCCGATGGCAGCCACCGCGTGTGCTTCGTGCCCGGCTGCGCGCGCATGACCGACAACCTGCGCGTACGCCTGAGGGGCGCGGATGCCGTGTTCTTTGATGGCACGCTGTGGGTGGATGACGAGATGGTCCGCGCGGGCCTGGGTGAAAAGACCGGCCGCCGCATGGGCCATATGTCCATGGATGGCATGGACGGCACCATCGCCGCCCTGCGTGACCTGGGCATCAGGCGCAGGATTTTCATACATATCAACAATTCCAACCCTGTCCTTCTGGCGGATTCGCCCGAACGCGCCCAGGTCGAGGCGGCAGGGTGGGAAATCTCCCATGACGGGATGAGGATTACGGCATGAGCGGAAAACTGCTTTCCCCCGATGAACTCGAGGCCGCACTGCGCGCCATCGGGGCGGAACGCTACCACAACCTGCACCCCTTCCATCGCGCGCTGCATGACGGAAAGCTCAGCCGCGCGCAGGTGCAGGCCTGGGCGCTCAACCGCTACTACTATCAGGCCAGCATTCCGGCCAAGGACGCGACCCTGCTCGCCCGCCTGCCCACGGCGGAACTGCGGCGCGAATGGCGCAGGCGGCTGGTGGACCATGATGGTGACGCACCCGGCACCGGCGGTGTTGCCCGCTGGCTGAAGCTGACCGACGGGCTGGGGCTGGACCGCGCTTATGTGGAATCGCTGGACGGGCTGCTGCCCGCCACCCGTTTCGCGGTGGATGCCTATGTGGCCTTCGTGCGCGACCGCTCCATCCTTGAGGCCATTGCCTCGTCGCTGACCGAACTGTTCTCGCCCACCATCATAAGCGAACGCGTGGCGGGCATGCTGCGGCATTACGATTTCATCACGCCGGAAACACTGGCCTATTTCCAGCCGCGCCTGACACAGGCCCCGCGTGATTCCGATTTTGCACTGGGTTACGTGAAGGAACATGCCCGCACGCCAGAACAGCAGAAAGCGGTGCTGGATGCGCTGAAATTCAAGTGTGGCGTGCTGTGGTCCATGCTGGATGAACTGGAATACGCCTACGTTACCCCTGCCCGCATTCCCCCCGGTGCCTTCCGCCCGGATGCGGCATGACCGGCACGGGCTTGACAGACGACAGCATCATCCGGTTTGCGCGCGGGGTCCGGCTGCAGCATGACCGCGTGCGTGAGCGGTGGATCATCCAGGCGCCGGAGCGGGCCTTCATTCCCGACCCGATTGCCGCCGAGGTGCTGAAACTGGTTGATGGCACCCGCACGCTGGGGCAGATCGTGTCCGAACTGGCCAGCCGGTTCGCCGCCCCGGTTGATGTGATCGGGCGTGATGTCCATGTCATGGTCAGTGACCTTACAACCCGGCAGGTGCTGGTGGTATCATGACAGACACGCTCCTCTCCCCCATGAGCCTCCTGGCGGAACTGACGCATCGCTGCCCGTTGCAGTGCCCGTACTGTTCCAACCCGCTGGCGCTGGAACCGCGCCGGAACGAACTGTCCACCGCCGAATGGATCAGCGTTCTGGATCAGGCGGCGGAAATGGGGGTGCTGCAGGTCCATTTTTCGGGTGGGGAGCCGATGAGCCGCCCCGACCTGCCCGACCTGATCCGCCATGCGGTGGGGCTGGGGCTTTACACCAACCTCATCACGTCCGGCGTGCTGCTGAACGAGAAGACGTTCCCGGTGCTGGTGGAAGCCGGGCTGGATCATGTCCAGCTTTCCTTTCAGGATATTGATACGGCAAATGCCGAGCATGTGGGCGGCATGAAGGGCGCGCAGGCCCGCAAGATTGAAGCGGCCCGGCTGATCGCGGCCGATGGCATGCCGCTTACGCTGAACTTCGTCATCTACCGCGAAAACGCCTGCCGCGTACCCCGGATGCTGGAAGCGGCGGTGGAAATGGGTGCCCGCCGGGTCGAGATCGCGCATACGCAGTATTATGGCTGGGGCCTGGCCAATCGCGCCGCCCTCATGCCCACGCCAGCCCAGCTTGAACAGACCACGCAGGCGGTGGAAGCGGCGCGCAAAGAATACGAAGGCCGCCTGAGCATCGATTACGTCACCCCCGATTATTATGCCGACCGGCCAAAACCCTGTATGGGCGGCTGGGGGCGGCGGTTCATCAACATCTCCCCCTCTGGCCGGGTGCTGCCGTGCCATGCGGCCGAGACGATTCCCAACGTCACCTTCCCCGATGTGCGGACCGACACGCTGGAGCATATCTGGCGTGAGGCGCCGCTGTTCACCATGTTCCGGGGCACGGACTGGATGCCCCAGCCCTGCCGTAGCTGCGACCAGCGGGAAAAGGACTGGGGTGGCTGCCGCTGCCAGGCGCTGGCACTGGCGGGGAATGCCGCCGCGACCGACCCGGTCTGCAGCCGCGCGCCCGATCACGGCCGGGTGCTGGAAGTGCTGGAAACACTGCCTGTCGAGCCGCCGCCCTTCCGCTACCGCCGCTACACCCGCGCTACGGATGAGGTCGGCTGACCTCCGGCTTGGGTTCCACCCGGGGCAGGCAGATCACGAAGCGGGCACCCTGCACATGGCCATCGGCATCGGTGCGGTTTTCCGCACTGATGGTGCCACGCAGCGCGGTGATGATCTGCTTGCTGATGGACAGGCCCAGCCCGGAATGCTGGCCGAAATTCTCGCTGCTGGGCCGTTCCGAATAGAAGCGGTCGAAAATGTTGTCCAGCTTGGCCTGCGGAATGCCGGGGCCGTCATCACTGACCGCAATTTCCACCATGTTGCCCGCCGGTACCGCGCTGAGCAGGATCTTGCCGTCGGGGGGCGAGAACGAAATGGCGTTGCCGATCAGGTTGCGCAGCACCTGTACCAGCCGGTCCTCCACCGCCAGCACGGTCAGGCGGCGCTCCGGGCTGTCGCCACTGCTGGCCACGACCATGTAGGGCTGGCCGGGCTGGCGGGTGGCCTGATGGATTTCGGTCAGCACGGACAGCAGCGGCACGATGGCCACCGGCTCGGTCCGGGTGCGCGAGAGTTCGGCATCCACGCGGCTGGCATCGGCGATATCGGTAATCAGCCGGTCGAGTCGGCGCACGTCATCATTGATGATCGACATGAGGCGGCGCTGGCGCGCGGGATCATCGATGCGCAGCAGGCTTTCGATGGCCGAGCGGATGGAGGAAAGCGGGTTCTTGATCTCATGGCTGACATCGGCGGCAAAGCGTTCGATGGCGTCCATGCGGGCCCACAATGCGCTGGCGCTGTCCTGCAGGGCGCGGGCGACTTCGCCAATCTCGTCACCCCGGGCCAGCAGGCGTTCGGGCACCATGTCCGTCCGGCCCGAGGATTCGCGCATGATATGGGCCGAGGCCGCCAGCCGCAGCAGCGGGCGCGCGATGGTGAGCGACAGGTACCATGACAGCAGGATGGTCAGCGCCAGCGCCATGAGGAACAGCGACAGGATGGAGGAGCGCACCGCGAACAGCGAGCGGTCCACATCCCGTGCCTCCCGTGTCAGCTGGATGATGCCGACCGTCGTCTGGGCATCATCCATTACCGGTTCGGCCACGGTTACCATCAGCTGGTGGTTGGCGTTGCGGCGGATATAGGGCGTGATTTCCATCACCCGCGTGCCATCGGGCTGGGTGACCGGCTGGATGGAGGGGTCGGAATCCGGCGTGTCCAGCATCATGATCCGCTCCCCCGACAGGGTGGGCAGCTGGGCCAGAAGCCAGTTGTACAGCCGCTCCCCCATGTTGATGGAAGGCGGATGGAGGGGGGAGGAATGGTCCTCCTCCTCGGCACTGGAAAGTGGCGTGGCCCGGACCGGGGCACCGGGGGGCACGGGCTGGTCGGCCCGGCTGTCGGCCACGACCTGCCCGTCGGGTGCGAACAGGCGGGCATGGGCACTCGGGCTGGGTTCGGTCAGGCGCAGCAGCAGCGGGCGGGCCAGTGCCGGTTCCAGTACCGTCTCATGGCGCGCGGTGGCCATGGCGCTGTGGCCCAGGGCACCGGCATAGATGCGCGCCTGCTCACGCAGGGCCGACACCTCGGCTTCCAGCAGGCTGTTCTGGAACTGCGTAAGATAGAGCAGCGTCAGCGCCAGCAGCCCCAGCGGCAGCGTGTTGACCAGCAGGATCCGCCGCATGAGCGGGGAAACCAGCCGGGTCCGGTATTCCATGAATTCGGCAACGCTGTTCTGGCTGTCCCCGCTCCACCGGCGCGGGACCAGCCTGCGCAGGGGGGGCGGCAGGGGAAGGGAGGACAGGAAGGAACGCGGCATCCGGCGGGGTCATTCTTCCTTGTAGCGGTAACCGATTCCGTACAGCGTCTCGATCTGGTTGAACGCGTCGTCCACCTGCCGGAACTTCTTGCGCACGCGCTTGATGTGGCTGTCGATCGTGCGGTCATCGACATAGATGTTCTCGCCATAGGCCGCATCGATCAGCTGGTCACGCGACTTGACCAGTCCGGGGCGTGCCGCCAGGGCCTTGACCAGCAGGAATTCGGTGACCGTAAGCTGGATGTCGCGGCCATGCCACAGGCACTGGTGGCGGGTCTCGTCCAGCGACAGCGCGCCGCGCACCATGGTGCCGGTGGGGCTTATGCCGGCGGCCTCGCTGCGGCTGACCTCGTTGCGGCGCAGCAGCGCGCGGATGCGTTCCAGCAGCAGGCGCTGGGAAAATGGCTTGGTGATATAGTCATCCGCCCCCAGCCGCAGGCCCATGAGCTGGTCCACCTCCTCGTCCTTGGAGGACAGGAAGATGACCGGCAGTTGCGAGCGCGCGCGCAGGCGCTGCAGCAGCTCCATCCCGTCCATGCGCGGCATCTTGATGTCGAGCACGGCCAGATCCGCCGGACGGGACGACAGACCGTGCAGCGCACTCTCGCCATCGGTATAGGTGCGGACAATGAAGCCTTCCGCCTCCAGCGTCATCTGCACGGAGGTCAGGATGTTCCTGTCATCGTCAACCAGCACGATCGTCTGTTTCGTTGGCTCCATGGGGGGTCTCTTTTTGCTCCTGTACCGATCCGGTCATGACCGCCGGTACCTTGCCCGGCAGGCGGTTGCAGCATAGCGTCATATCCGCCCGCATGTCATGAGGGGATGCGGGTTCCTGCTTCACTGGAGTGACAACGTCATTCCGGCTGCCCCGTTCACGGCGGGTACGTTGCGCAAAATCGGCATGCCTGCCGCAGGCGCAACGCCTTGTCCATCGGCCAGCCGTTACCTACTTGTAAGAGCATGAGCGAGAACACAGACCCCAACCCCTTTGCCGGAACCCCCGAGGGCCACGGCACACCTTCATCCCATGCGGCGGCCCAGCCGGAGGCACCCGGTGCCGCCCCCGCGCAGGAAAGCCCGGTCGATGCCCGCATAGCCGAGCTTGAGGCCGAGGTGGCGGCCCTGCGTGACAAATGGGTCCGCGCGGAAGCCGAGACCCAGAACGTGCGCAGCCGCGCCAAGCGCGAGGTGGAGGACGCGCGGCAGTACGCCGTGCAGAAATTCGCCAAGGACGTGGTCGAGGCCGCCGACAACCTCAAGCGCGCGGTGGCCAGCCTCCCCCCCGCCACCGAAGGCGAGGACAGCCTGCTGACCCGTATGCGTGAAGGGATCGAGAGCACGGAGCGTTCCTTCGTCGGCATCCTTGAGCGCAATGGCATCAAGGCCGAAGACGCGAAGGGCAAGCCGTTCGACGCCAACCTGCATCAGGCCATGTCCGAACAGCATAGCGACGAACATGGCCATGGCACCGTGATGGAAGCCTGGACCCCGGCCTGGACGCTGCACGGGCGGCTGCTCAAGCCGGCCATGGTTGTCGTCTCCAAGGGGCCGGCGCAGGCAGGCTGAAATCCTGCCGGGCGGTGTCCCGATCCTCTTGAAAGGGGGGGGCGGGTTGCCTACATCGGTAATAACAGCCGGGAATACGGGCGGATGTGGAACGACAGTCCACCCCATGCCCCGGACGATAGGAAAGAAAGGGTCTGTCCCGATGCTTCGGGTCCGGACAGGCCGCTGAAAAGGAGAGTATCCATATGAGCAAGGTTATCGGTATCGACCTTGGTACGACCAATTCCTGCGTTGCCGTACGGGAAGGCGACGAAACCCGCGTCATCGAGAACAGCGAAGGCGCACGCACCACCCCGTCCATGGTGGCGTTTACCGACAGCGGTGAAATGCTGGTTGGTCAGGCCGCGAAGCGTCAGGCCGTCACCAACCCGGCCAACACCCTGTATGCGGTCAAGCGCCTGATCGGCCGCCGCTACGACGACCCGACGGTCACGAAGGACAAGGAACTTGTCCCGTACGCCATCGTCAAGGGTGACAACGGCGATGCATGGGTGGAAGCACAGGGCAAGAAATACGCCCCGGCACAGATCTCCGCCTTCATTCTGGGCAAGATGAAGGAAACCGCCGAGTCCTACCTCGGTGAGAAGGTGACCCAGGCGGTCATCACCGTTCCGGCCTACTTCAATGACGCCCAGCGTCAGGCCACGAAGGACGCGGGCCGTATCGCCGGTCTGGAAGTGCTGCGCATCATCAACGAGCCGACGGCGGCAGCCCTTGCCTACGGGCTGGAGAAGAAGAACGGCGGCACCATCGCGGTCTATGACCTTGGTGGCGGCACGTTCGACGTCTCCATCCTCGAGATTTCCGATGGCGTGATCGAGGTGAAGTCCACCAACGGTGACACCTTCCTTGGTGGTGAGGACTTCGATGCCCGCATCATCAGCTATCTGGCCGACGAGTTCAAGCGTGAGCAGGGCATCGACCTGCGTCAGGACAAGCTGGCCCTGCAGCGCCTGAAGGAAGCGGCGGAAAAGGCGAAGATCGAGCTGTCCTCCTCCAAGGAGACCGAGATCAACCTGCCGTTCATCACCGCTGACGCGTCCGGCCCCAAGCACCTTGTGCTCAAGCTGACCCGCGCCAAGCTGGAAAGCCTGGTGGATGACCTGATCCAGCGCACGCTGGAACCCTGCCGCGCGGCGATGAAGGATGCGTCCGTTTCCGCCGGCGAGATTGACGAGGTTGTCCTGGTCGGCGGCATGACCCGCATGCCCAAGGTGATCGAGGCGGTCAAGCAGTTCTTCGGCAAGGAACCCGCCCGTAACGTGAACCCCGACGAAGTGGTCGCCATTGGTGCTGCGGTGCAGGGCGCGGTGCTGCAGGGTGACGTCAAGGACGTGCTGCTGCTGGACGTGACCCCGCTGTCGCTGGGTATCGAGACGCTGGGTGGCGTGTTCACCCGCCTGATCGACCGCAACACCACGATCCCGACCAAGAAGAGCCAGACCTTCTCCACGGCCGAGGACAACCAGAGTGCCGTGACCATCAAGGTCTATCAGGGCGAGCGTGAGATGGCGGCTGACAACAAGCTGCTGGGCAACTTCGACCTGACCGGCATCGCGCCCGCCCCGCGTGGCGTGCCGCAGATCGAGGTGACGTTCGACATCGACGCCAACGGCATCGTGTCCGTCTCGGCCAAGGACAAGGCGACCGGCAAGGAGCAGCAGATCAAGATCGCGGCCTCTGGCGGCCTGTCCGAATCCGACATCCAGGCGATGGTGAAGGATGCCGAGGCGAATGCCGCGGCGGACAAGGTCAAGAAGGAGCAGGTCGAGGCCCGCAACCAGGCCGAAGGTCTGACCCATCAGGTCGAGAAGTCCCTGTCCGAAGCGGGGGACAAGGTTCCGGCTGCTGACAGGACCGAGGCGGAAGCGGCGATTGCCGAAGTTCGCAAGGCGCTGGAAGGCACCGATGCCGAGGCCCTGAAGACGGCGACCGATCGCCTGACGCAGGTTGCGATGAAGGTTGGCGAGGCTGTCTACAAGGCAGGCCAGGCCGAAGGTGCCGCGCCGGGTGCCGCCCCCGGCGGCGCACCGAAGGACGAAAAAGTGGTCGATGCCGACTTCGAGGACGTGGACGACTCCAAGAAGTCCTGATCGCCGCAAGGCGTCCATACAGGCTCCGGAAGGAAGGGGTGGCCCGGGTGGCCACCCCGCCCTTTCACCAGGGTGGCGCCCGTGCTTCTGTGAAGACGGGCGCTTTTCATATTCTGACCAACCATTACCCGGAACGCGAGGCGCGCGCCGCATGAAGACGGGCCGCCGCGTTTGCTAGAGGATCCCCATGGCCACCAAGATAGATTATTATTCAGTCCTTGAGGTTTCGCGCGATGCCAATGGCGACGAGATCAAGCGGGCGTATCGCAGGCTGGCCATGAAATACCACCCCGACCGCAATCAGGGCGATGCGGAGGCGGAAGGCAAGTTCAAGGAAATCAATGAAGCCTATGATGTCCTGAAGGACGAGAACAAGCGCGCCGCCTATGACCGCTTTGGCCATGCCGCCTTCGAGGGCGGTGGACCGGGCGCCGGGGCCGGTGGGTTCGATTTCGGCGGCGGGGGCCTTGGCGACATCTTCGAGCAGATGTTCGGCGACATGATGGGCGGCAGGCGCGGTGGCCGCCGTTCGGGTGCGGACCTGCAGGTGCAGGTGACCATCACCTTTGCCGAGGCCTTTGCCGGGGTAAAGAAAAAGATCACCGTGCCCAGCCGGGTCACATGTGAAAGCTGCGACGGCACCGGATCGGCCGACAGGGACCAGCCGCCCGAAACCTGCCCATCCTGTCATGGCGCGGGCAAGGTGCGTGCCCAGCAGGGCTTTTTCTTTGTGGAACGTCCCTGCCCCACCTGTCATGGCACGGGCCGCCTGATCCGCAATCCGTGCAAGGAATGCCACGGCACCGGCACGGTGGAAAAGAACCGCACCATTGAAGTTGCCATTCCCGCAGGGGTCGAGGACGGAACCCGTATCCGCATGTCTGGCGAGGGCGAGGCGGGCGGCAAGGGCGTGCCGGCGGGTGACCTGTATGTCCATGTAACGGTGGAAGCGCATCCCATCTTCCAGCGTGACGGGTCCAACATCTACTGCCGCGTGCCCGTGCGCATGGCGCAGGCCGCACTGGGTACCGAGATCGAGGTGCCGGTGGTTGATGGGTCACGCTCGAAGGTCAAGATCCCGGCAGGGACCCAGACAGGCGAGCATTTCCGCCTGCGCGGCAAGGGTTTCTCGGTGCTGCGTTCATCCGCGCGGGGTGACATGTATATTCAGGTGGTGGTGGAAACGCCGCGCCACCTGACCAAGCGCCAGCGCGAGCTGCTGGAGGAATTCGAGGGCGATGCCTCGGGCCATGCCAAGGGCAGCCCCGAGAGCACGGGTTTTTTCAGCAAGGTGAAGGATTTTTTTGAGGGAAAGCTGTAGGTCCCTGTCCTTCCGCCTTGGCTGGCATGCCGGGGTGGTGGTTGAAAAGACTGGTTATTCAGGTGTAGGGTCAGGGCACTATTCATGGTGATTCCCCCCAACTCGCACCATGGATAGGTTCAGGCGGCGCGATCCCCCGGTCGCGCCGCCATTTCTGTATCTGGACTGATGGAGAAGACTGCATGGACACGCAGCCATTGCGTATCGGGATTGCGGGCCTGAACGGGCGTGTCGGTCGCCTTCTGGCCGAGGAAGTGCCCGCTGGCGGTGCCCTGCTGGTTGGCGGCACAACGCGCGATGGGGCCTCTGTGACCGGAATAGACTGCCCGGTCTATGCGGATATCTCGGATCTGGCACCGCAATGCGATGTGGTGATTGATTTCACCCATGTAGCGACGGTCGAGACACATGCGATCGCACTGACATTGGCCGGCACCGCGTGGGTACTGGGCACGACCGGCCTGTCCACGCGCGCGCAGCAGGCGGTTGATACCACGGCCCGGCGGATTGCCGTGGTGCAGGCGGCCAATTTCTCGCCCGGTGTCACACTGGTCACGCGCCTTGCCCGGCAGATGGGGGCCGCCCTGCCCGGCAGTGATTACGATGCCGAGATACTGGAAATGCACCATCGCCAGAAGGTGGATGCCCCCTCGGGCACGGCGCTGGCCATGGGGCGCGCGGTGGCCGAGGGGCGCGGCATCAGGCTGGAAGAGCATATTGAAAGCGGGCGTGACGGCCATACCGGCCCGCGCACCGATGGTGCGATCGGCTTTGCGGCTCTGCGCGGTGGCCAGATCGTGGGGGAACATTCGGTCATCTTCACCTCCAGCCATGAACAGATCAGCCTGACCCACCGCTCGTTCGACCGCAGGGTTTACGCCACGGGTGCCGTGCGGGCCGCGCAGTGGCTGCGCACACGGCCACCCGGCCTGTATGACATGGAAGACGTGCTGGGCCTGAAGCAGCCGACGCGCTAGATCCGCCTGCATTCCATGGGGCAGCGGGATGGTGCCATTCGGGGAAATGGCTTGACGCCTGAACAGCTTTCGGCCAAACGCATGCGATCATGCGCCGGGTTCCGCAGGCGTCAATCATCCTACTCCATATGAGGCAGACAGGACCATCATGCGTAATAAAGGCGATTTTCTGTTTACATCGGAATCCGTATCCGAAGGGCATCCTGACAAGGTCGCCGACCGGATCAGTGATACCGTTCTGGATGCATTCCTGACGGCAGACGGTGAATCGCGCGTTGCGTGCGAAACGATGGTCACCACCAACCGCATCATCCTGGCGGGTGAAGTGCGTGGTCCGTCCTCCGTCACGCCCGAACTGCTGATCGAGGGCGCGCGTGAGGCGGTGAAGGATATCGGCTACGATCAGGCCGGCTTCTCATGGCGCAATGCCGAGGTGGAATACTACCTCCACGCCCAGTCCGCCGATATCGCCGTGGGCGTTGACAGCGCGGGTGAGAAGGACGAGGGCGCGGGCGACCAGGGCATCATGTTCGGCTTCGCCACGCGTGAGACCGAAAGCCTGATGCCGGCCCCGCTGTTCTACGCGCATGACATCCTTCACCGCGTGCGCGACCTGCGCAAGGCGGGTGATCCGCGTGCGGCAGCGCTGCAGCCCGACGCCAAGAGCCAGGTCACCCTGCGCTATGTCGATGGCAAGCCGGTTGGCGCCACCTCCGTCGTGATTTCCACCCAGCATGTTGAAGGGGCCAGCCAGGCCACCATCCGTGAGGAACTGGGCAGCATCGTGCGTGATGTCCTGCCCGAGGGCTGGATGCCGCCGGAGAGCGAGTTCTACGTCAACCCCACCGGCATCTTCGTCATTGGCGGCCCGGATGGTGACTGCGGCCTGACCGGGCGCAAGATCATTGTGGACACCTATGGCGGCGCGGCACCCCATGGTGGCGGCGCATTCTCGGGCAAGGACCCGACGAAGGTTGACCGCTCCGCCGCCTATGCCTGCCGCTATCTGGCCAAGAACATTGTGGCGGCTGGCCTGGCTGATCGCTGCACCCTGCAGGTTTCCTACGCCATTGGCGTGTCGCACCCGCTTTCGGTCTATGTTGACCTTGATGGTACCGGCAAGGACGTGGACGAGGAAAAGCTGGGCCGTGTGCTGCGTGAGGTCATGGACCTCAGCCCGCGTGGTATCCGCAAGCACCTGCGTCTCAACCGCCCGATCTATACCCAGACCTCGGCCTACGGTCACTTCGGCCGTACGCCGGATGCGGCGAAGGACGACTTCACATGGGAGCAGACCGATCTGGTCGATGCCCTGCGTGGCGCGTTCAACCGCTAAAAGACAATAAAGGTTTTTGGGTGCCGCCTTTTTTCAAAAAGGCGGCGTTCTTCGAAGCTTTTTGAAAAAAGCTTCACCAAAAACTTCTGTATCAAGGGGGCTTGCCATGGCTGCTTGTAAAAGCGGGTCGTGGCGGCCCCCGCTGCGTTTTTCAATCATGCCGTGTGCCACGGCAGCAGGAGCAGGATTTTCGGACACATGACCGCCTCCGTGGATGTAAAGGCATCGCCAGAACGGCTTTATGGGCGCCAGCGCGGCCATCCGCTGCGCCCGCGCCAGCAGCGCCTGCTGGACCAGACCCTGCCGCGCATGCGTTTTCCCGAGGCGGCGATAACGGACCCGGCCACGGCCTTTGGCCATCAGCCAGCGCAGATATGGCTGGAGGTAGGCTTCGGTGGTGGCGAGCATTCGCTGGCCCAGAACGAAGCCAACCCGGATGTGGGCTACATTGCGTGTGAGGTGTTCGAGAACGGCCTGTGCTCCTTGCTCTCGCGCGTCGTGCCCGAAGGGGGGGAAGACATCGCCCCGGTGCCCGAGATGCTGCGGATCTGGGACGAGGATGCGCGTATCCTGCTGCGTGGCCTGCCCGATGCGTCGATCGACCGGCTGTTTCTCATGTTCCCTGACCCGTGGCCCAAGTCACGCCATGCCAAGCGCCGCTTCGTGCATCCTGAAACGGTAAAGATGGCCGCCCGCATCCTGCGCCCCGGCGCGACCTGGCGTGTGGCGAGCGATGATCCCACCTATCAGGCATGGGTGGAGGAAGTCATGGGCGCGCAGGACCTGTTCGAGACGGCGCCGCCTGCGACCGTCCGGCCCGAAGGCTGGCCCCCGACCCGCTATGAAGCCAAGGCTTTCGCCGCAGGCCGCAGGCCGCTGTACTGGACCTTCACCCGCCGCTGAGGGAACAAAAGTTTTTGGTGAAGCTTTTTTCAAAAAGCTTCGAAGAATGCCGCCTTTTTGAAAACAGGCGGCACCCGGAAACGTTTATCTGCTGACTACGATAGCGACGTGCCGGTCAGACGCTCGGCCACCTGCCACAGCCGCCGCGCCACCCCCAGGTCGCGCGCGGCAGGGGGAATGAAGGCTTCGCCCACATGCCCCCGGCGTTCGCCGCGCCCGTCTGGGCCGTAATAGCCGCCATCGCGGGCTTCGGGCGCCATGGCGGCGAATTCGATCGGCAGCGCGCCATGGGCTGCGGACTGCCCCATAAGCTTGAACGCCCACACCGCGCCAAGGCGGGTCAGTCTTTCCTGCAGGCCCTGTTTGGATGACAGGCGGCTGGTGGAAATATCCGTCATGGCCCAGCCCGGATGGGCGGCGATGGAGTGCAGGTTCCAGTTATGGGTGCGCGCCTGCCGGTCCAGTTCCAGCGCCAGGATCAGGTCGGCCAGCTTGCTCTGCCGGTAGGCGCGGAACGGGGCGTAACGCCTGCGGGCCTGCAGGTCATCGAACACGATATGGCCATCCAGCGCGGCAAGGCTTGCCACCGTGACCACCCGCCCCCCCTGTGGGGCGGCACACAGCAGTGGACGCAGCCGGGCGGTGAGCGCAAAGGGGCCAAGGAAATTGGTGCCGAACTGCAGTTCGAACCCGTCGCGTGTTTCCAGCCGGTGCGGGGTACCCATCACGCCCGCATTGTTGACCAGCACGTCCAGCCTGCCGGTTTCCTGCGCCAGTTCATGGGCAAAGGTGGCAATGGCGGACAGGCTGGCCACATCCAGCAGGCGGAAGGAGGCTTTGGCCCCCGGTACGTCGCCCTGAAGCCGCATCAGCGCCGCCATGCCCTTTTCGGGGTTGCGGCCCGCCAGCATGACGGTGGCCCCACGGCTGGCAAGGCCAAGTGCTGTCTCGTAGCCCAGCCCCCCCGTTGCCCCCGTTACCACGGCCAGATGGCCATCCATGCGGGGTGCCTGTTTCAGGCTCCAGTGTCTGGTCATGTCCTGCCCTCCTGCTGTGACTGTTCCATCTCACGCCGTGCGGCGGCTTCCACTTCGGCTGTCAGGCGGCGTTCATGCCGGCGCAGGAACAGGACACCGCCCAGTGCCACCACCGCGCCACATGCTGCCAGCGTCATCCCCGCCGGCCCGGAAATCCGTGTTATCCTGTGCCCCAGATAATAGGCCGCATAGGCATATCCCCCCGCCCAGCATATCCCCCCCAGCGCGTTATACACGATAAACCGGGGCCACGGCATGCGGTTGGCCCCCGCAAGCAGGGCCACGAACACGCGCAGTATGGCAACAAAGCGGCCAAGGCAGACAATAATGCCGCCATACCGCCTGAACAGGAACCGCCCGGCCTGCAGGCGGCCTGCCGTAAGGCCCACCCTGCCGCCCTTGCGTTCAAGTAGCGGGTAGCCCAGCCACCGGCCGATCAGGTAGCCGAAATTGTCCCCCATGATCGCCCCGATGATGGCTGCTGTCGCGACCCATGTGATGTTCATCTTGTGGGTGGCGGCGCAGTAGAGGGCGGCGGAGATGAGGAGGGTCTCCGCCGGAAGCGGAATTCCCATGCTTTCCAGCATGATGGTAACGCCGATTACGCCATAGCCGTAATGCTGGAAAAGATGTTCAAGATGCTGGAGCAGCGGATTACCTGTCACAAAAAAAAGAATTATGTAGGTTACGGACCCAGACCGTGAAACGCGGTTTGCGCAATCCCGATCCCATTGTCACGCACAAATGGCAGGAGCAGACACATGACCCAGTCCGGCGGCAGCGACAGGCCAGCCCCCGTAACCGCCCCGTATGGCACCTGGCCCTCGCCCGTCAGCGTGGAACTGGTGGCGGGAAAGACGGTCTCCCTGTCCGACGTGCGGGTGGACGGGCGTGATGTCTACTGGGTGGAAGGCCGCCCGACCGACGCCGGGCGGCGCGTGCTGGTGCGGGCCCGGGACGGTCATGTGGCGGATGTCACATCCGCCCCCTTTGATGTGGGCACGCGGGTGCATGAATATGGCGGTGGCGCCTATGCCGTATGCCGGGGGCGCATCGTGTTCAGCAACCGGGGCGATGGCAGCGTATGGCTGGTGGAGGATGGGCCGCCGCGCTGCCTGTGTGCGGGTGCCGGGCTGCGGTATGCCGACCTTGCCTTCAGCCCCGACGGGCGCTTCGTGTTCTGCGTGCGGGAGGACCATCGCGCGCAGGACGGGGAACCGGCTGCCGCCATTGTGGTGCTGGACTGCACGGATACGACTGATCCCGCCTTCAATACCGGCACGCCGCTGGTGATGGGACCGGATTTCCTGTCCTCTCCCCGTCCCTCGCCCGACGGGCGGTACCTGGCGTGGATCGAATGGGATCATCCGGCCATGCCATGGGACAGCACGCGCCTGCGCGCGGCCTCCCTGCTGCAGGAAGGCGATGATCCACCCCGCCTTGCCGCACCGTGGAGTGTCGCGGGGGAGGACGGGCAGGCGGAATCCGTAATCGAGCCCTGCTGGGACCGGTCTGGGCACCTGCTGGCCCTGTCGGACCGTAGCGGATGGTGGAACCTCTACCGCTTTGACACCACGGGCGCGGCACCCGTGGCCCTGGCCCCCATGCAGGCCGAGATTGGCCAGCCGCACTGGGTGTTTGGCCTGCGCAGCTATGTGCCGCTTGATGATGGCAGCATCCTTGCCATGGTCATCAGCGAGGGCGCGGCCCATATGGTGTCCATCCGTGATGGCGCGGTGGACCCGGTCGCACTTGGCCATCCCGCCGCCTGCCCGCTGCCGGTTGCAGGGGGCGGGTTCGCATGGCTTGATGCGCCGCCCGATGATGCGGCGGCCGTGGTGTATGGCAGGTTAGGGCAGGCTGCCCATGTGCTGCGTCGTGCGGCCACGCTGCCCCTTGCATCGGCCGATATGGCCCGGGCCGAGACGGTCCGTTTTCCCCTGTCCGGGGGTGAGGGAACGGGACACGCCTTTTTCTATGCCCCCGCCAGTGCCCGCTATCAGGGGCCTGCAGGCGGGAAGCCGCCGTTGGTGGTCATGGCCCATGGTGGCCCCACCGGGCGGGCCAGTACGGCGTTTTCGTTCAAGGTGCAGTGGTGGACATCGCGCGGGTTTGCGGTGGTTGATGTCAATTATGGTGGCTCCACCGGCTTTGGCCGCGCCTACCGCCAGCGGCTGGAAGGCCAGTGGGGCGTGGTGGATGTGGATGACTGCATTGCCGCCTGCCAGTACCTGGCCGATGCCGGTCGGGTGGACCCGGCCCGCATCGTCATACGTGGCAGCAGTGCGGGCGGGCTTACGGTACTGCTGGCCCTGGCGCGTTCCGACCTGTTTGCCGCAGGCACCAGCCTGTATGGCGTGACCGACCTGCGCGCGCTGGCGCGTGATACCCACAAGTTCGAATCCCGCTACCTTGATACGCTGGTTGGCCCCTACCCGGCTGATGAGGCCACCTATCTGGCCCGTTCGCCCATTACGCAGGTGGCGGATATCAGGGTGCCCGTCCTGTTCCTGCAGGGGCTGGATGACAGGGTGGTGCCGCCCGCGCAGGCGGAGTCCATGGTGGCGGCCCTGCGGGCGCGGGGCGTGCCATGCGCGCTGTATGAATTTGCAGGCGAGGGCCATGGCTTCCGGCAGGAAGCGACCATCCGGCAGGCATGGGAACTGGAACTGGCGTTCTACCAGCAGGTACTGAAGCTGCCGGCCCCCCCTGCCCTCAAGGTTGAACTGAGGGTGGATGCATCTGTGGCATAAACCTGCGGCAGCATTTCAGATTGGCAAAAAGGAATAAAAGTTTTTGGGTGCCGCCTTTTTTCAAAAAGGCGGCGTTCTTCGAAGCTTTTTGAAAAAAGCTTCACCAAAAACTTTTTGGGTTATCCAGGGCGTGCGGCTGCGTTGACAAGCGCGGTCGTGGACCGGCCTGATACGATATCAACCAGCACCACGCGGCCGCCACCGGCCTTTACAATATCACCGCCCACCACCTGGTCCTCGCGGTAGTCGGCACCCTTGACCAGAATATCGGGCATGATGGCGCGGATGGCTTCAAGTGGTGTGTCATCATCAAATAGCACCACCAGATCAACGGCGCGTAGCGCGCCGATCACGGCGGCACGCGCCTGTTCATCCTGAATGGGGCGGCTTTCCCCCTTTAGGCGCTTGACGGAACGGTCCGTGTTCAGGGCCACGATCAGCTTGTCCCCCTGTGCCGCCGCCGCCTGCAGGAGTGCGATATGCCCCGGATGCAGCAGGTCGAAACAGCCATTGGTGAACACGACCCGCATGCCATGGTGCCGCCATTCACTGGCGATCGCGGCTGCCTGTTCCAGTGTGACGCGCTTGCCCGAATCCGGCATGTCCTGCATGAGGGCGCGGCTCAGTTCCGCTCGTGAGACGGTGGCGGTACCCAGCTTGCCAACAGAGAGCGAGGCCGCCGTCCCCGCGATGGTCACCGCCGTCTCGACCGGCTGGCCCGCGGACAGGATGGCCGCGACCGTGGCCACCACGGTGTCACCCGCGCCCGATACGTCAAATACTTCGGCGGCTTTGGCGCGCACATGGGTTACAGCCCCGTCCGTGCGCCACAGGGTCATCCCTTCGTCGGAGCGGGTCACGAGCACATCGCTACCAGACTGGGCGCCGGCTTCCCGCGCGGCGGCCACGACCTGCCCGTCATCAAGCAGCGGCAGTCCCGTGGCGCGCGCCATTTCCTGCCGGTTGGGGGTAATCAGGCTGGCACCACGATAGGCGGCGAACGTGCTGCGCTTGGGGTCGACAATGACCGGAATGCCCCGGGCACGGGCGCGCGTGAAAATGGCGTCCAGCACACCATCCCCCAGCACGCCCTTGCCATAGTCCGAACAGACCACGATATCGGCCCGGTCGATGGCGGCATGGGCCTGTTCCACCAGTTGCGCCGTAATGGGCGGAGCGGGTGGTGTGGTGTCCTCGTTATCGATCCGCACGATCTGCTGGCGGCCGCTCATGACACGGGTCTTGGTAATGGTGGGGCGGCCCGCATCCGTCACCAGCCCGGTCGTGTCGATCCGTGGCCAGCGTGCCAGGGTCTGGATGAGTGCGGGGGCGAACTCATCCGCCCCGACCAGGCCGACCAGCAGCACGCGTGCGCCCAGTGCGGCGGCATTTGTCGCGACATTGGCGGCGCCGCCCGCAACAGCCGTAAGCTTTTCATGCAGAAGGATGGGAATGGGCGCTTCGGGCGAGATGCGGCTGACAATGCCGGAAATGTAACGGTCCAGCATCACGTCGCCAATGACGGCGATGGTCCCGAACTGCATGTTTTCTATCATGACCTGTCCATCATTCCCGTGGCCGCCTGCGGCATCCTGATCAGGGGCGCAGGGTTTGCGCAAGCCCCGCCGCATAAAGAAAGCTTTCCCGATCCGCAATCAGGAAAGCGTCCGTCAGGGAAACAGGCCGGAGGGTGATCTCATCAGCCCGCAAGGGCTGTTTCAAAAGCAGGAAGTTCTTGGGTGCCGCCTTTTTTCAACAAGGCGGCATGTTTTGAAGCTTTTTGAAAAAAGCTTCACCAAAAACTTTTATTACTTTTTTAAAAACAGTCGGTTACTCTTCTTCTTCCACAATGGCGGTATTGCCGCGCGTGGGGCGGAAGCGGCCTTCGCGCAGCGCTTCCTCGATATCCTCCAGCGAGGCACCCCGTGTTTCCGGTACCATGAAATACACGAACAGGACCGACAGCAGGTTCACACCCGCATAGAACCACATGGTCCCCCCCAGCGTGATCTTGGTCACCAGCGTCAGCGCCGTGCTGGTGACCAGCAGGTCACTGCCCCACAGCATGGCGGAGTGCAGGCTGGTGGCGTTGCCGCGCATGGACAGCGGGAACATTTCCGCCCCCAGCAGCCAGCCCACCACCTGGATGCCACCAGCATTGAACACCATGAACAGCAGCATGAAGACAATGATCAGCCAGCTTCCCATGCTGCCCGGCTGCGGATGCATGAGGAACATGACGCCAAGCCCGATCAGGCTGAGCACGCTGCCCGGCCCCATCACCAGCACCAGACGGCGGCGGCCAATCCGGTCCACGATGTTCGAACCCAGAATGGTCATGACCAGGTAGATGATCGAGATGCCGATGCTGGCCATCAGCGCCGAGGAACTGCCAAACCCCGCATCCGACAGGAAGGTCGGCGCGTAGTAGATCATCATTTCAAGGCCGCCAGCCTGCGTGAAGAAGGCAACGCCAAGGGCCGCGATCAGGGCCGGGCGTACCCAGGGCTGGCGGATGCCGCGCCAGCCGCTGTCACGCGGGTCGGTTTCCTCATTCGCATTGGCATGGATGCGGCGCATCTCGCGGCGGATGTCGCGCTCGGAAGTACGGATGCGCTGAAGCTGCTCCAGTGCGGAATCAAGGCTTTCATGCTCGGCCGCCCAGCGCGGGCTCTTGGGCAGGAAGAACATGGAGATGAACACCACCGCCGCCGGGATGGCGGCAATCGCCACCATCGGCCGCCAGCCCCACGCATCGCGTGCGGCAAAGCCGATGACATTGGCGGCAAAGATGCCAATGCCGATGGCGATGTTGAACATGGTCACCATGTGCCCGCGCTTGTGGGCGGGTGCCAGTTCGGAAATGTACATCGGCACTACCTGCGTGGACCCGCCAACCGCAAGGCCAAGGAACACGCGCGAGATGATGAGCGTATAGACATCGGGCGAAAAGGCGCAGGCCAGTGCGCCGAGCACAAAGATCGCGGTCACGATCATGATGGATTTGCGCCGGCCGTAATGTTCGGACAGCCATCCGGTCAGCAGTGACCCGATAACCGCGCCCGCCAGGATGGCGGAGGCCACCATCTCCTGCAGGAAGCTGCTCAGGTGGAAATCACGCGTGATGAGCAGCAGGGCGCCCGAGACAATGCCGGTATCGTAACCATAGAGGCCGCCACAGATGGCGGCCACGATGGCTGCGAGCCACAGGGTCTTGCGCGCGTTGGGGGAAATCTCGATCTGTGACAGGTCGGGTAGCGGTTCGGTCTGCTGGTCTGGCCGGGCGGTTGGTACCTGGGTATTCATACGGGGCCTTTCCCTTTCTTGTTGTTATAATAATCCGTGCCCGACCGGTTGGTTCCCCCTATGGCGTAGCCACATCTGGCGGAGACGGCGGGACAAGCGCTGACTTCATGCTGGCGATCTGGCGCATGGCGTCGTGCAGGCCGGACCAGTCATCCGCCGTGGCGATGGGCTGCCACAGGGCTTCCACAGTTTCCACCGGCATCATATGGGGCGTCTCACCGCGAAAATACGGATGCGACAGATCGATACCGGGCGCAGGCTCATGCTGCATGATCCCGTCCCGCAGGGTTCTGAAACCGTCCTGCGCATAGAAGTCGGAACGCAATCCTGACAGGGCACGTTTCTGGCTCTGGGCGCCACCATACCAGTCAAAAAACGGAAATTCAAACCCAATCTGGCTTTCTTCCATGAAAGAAAACAGATCTGTGCGCAGGATGGTCGAAGATTTTCTTGAAATCTCTTTCAGGCCAAGCCGACACAGCACTGAAATATCAAGAAAACGTTCATAACGTTTCCAAAAATCATCAAATATACTTTGGATCTTCTCAAGGGTGGAAAGGGCGATCAGGCATTCCCCCAGCCGGGCCACGTTCCACATCATCGCCTCGGGCTGGCGGCCATAGGCATACAGGCCGGAATGGTCGAAATAGGCGGCGGTGAAGCTGGGGTTGAAACTGGGCAGGAAGCGCCACGGCCCGTAATCGAAGCTCTCGCCGGTAATGTTGATGTTGTCGGTGTTGAGCACCCCATGCACGAAGCCCGCCGTCATCCATTGCGCCGTCATTTCCGCCATGCGGGTGGTGGCGGCGTCATACAGGGCGGCGGCGGGGTCGGGTTCGTTGGCCAGGTGGGGGTAGTAGGTCTCGATCACATAGGCCACCAGATGCTTCAGGCTGGCGCTGTCCTGCAGGGCGACCAGACGCTGGAACGTGCCGATGCGGATGTGGGAATGGCTGAGCCGTGCCAGCACGCAGGAGCGCGTGGGCGATGGCTCATCGCCACGGTGCAGGTTTTCCCCCGTTTCGATCACGCTCAGGGTGCGGGAGGTGCGCACGCCCAGTGCGTCCAGCCGTTCGCTGGCCAGCATTTCGCGTACGCCGCCCTTGAGTGTCAGCCGCCCGTCCCCGCCGCGTGACCACGGCGTGGTACCGCTGCCCTTGGTGCCGATATCCAGCAGGCGGCCATCCACCGCGTCCAGAAGCTGGGCAAACAGGAAGCCCCGCCCATCCCCCAGGTCGGGATTGTACGCACGGAACTGGTGGCCATGGTAGCGCAGCGCCAGCGGCCGGGGCAGCGAGCCGGGCAGCGGGTCGAAATAGCCGAAATGACGGACCCATTCCGCATCATCCAGCGTGTCGAGGCCGATGCGCGGTGCCACGTCGTTATTGCGATAGCGCAGGATATGGGCGGGGAAGCGGGCCGCCTGCACCACGTCATAGAATTCATCGCCCAGCCTGCTGTGGTGGGTGGCGGGGTGGTAGTGGTTGGAAAATGGCATTTTGATCTGCTTTATGTGTGATAATGATTAATTGCTGTCCGTGCTGGCCAGCGGCAGGTCGAGCGAGAAGGCCGAACGCGCCCGCAGGCAGCAGGCGACTTCATGTTCGGAAACATCACGGATGCGGGCGGGCGTCCAGCGGGGGGCGTTGTCCTTGTCAATCAGCAGGGCCCGCACGCCTTCGGCAAAGTCGGGGCGGGCGAGCATGTGGCAGACAAGCTGGAATTCCTGCTCCAGCGCATGGTCCAGATCAGGCAGCCTGCGGGCCGCATGCCATGCGGCAAACGTCACCCATAGCGAGAACGGGCAGGCGCGCTGCATGGCGGCAAGGTCCGCCTGTGCCCAGTCCGCGCCATGGGAACTTAACCGACCCATCAGTTCAGGCATGTCCGGTGCGCTGTAGACCGGGGCGATTTCCGCCGTGTCCGGCCCGGCATCAAGCGGTGGGCACGGGGGCAGGCTGTCCATCACCACACCTGCGGGCTGATGGGCCAGGGCGTCCCGTATGCTGTCCAGTTGGCTGGAGAGCACCTGCCGGTCGGCAAAGCCTGCGGCAAGGGCGGCGGTTGCGTTCATGCGGCCCGCCGTCAGGGCCAGGCGCAGCCCGCTCAGGCCGGGCGCGCGGGAAAGCAGGTACGACCCCCCGGCATCGGGTGTCAGGGCAATGGCGGTCTCTGGCATGGCAAGGCAGGAGCGTTCGGTCACCACCCGGTAACGCACATGCCCCCCCAACCCGATGCCGCCGCCCATTGCAATCCCGTCCATGAAGGAGACGACAGGCTTGGGATAGCCCGCCAGCAGCGAGGCCATCCGGTAGCTTGTGCGGAAGGGGGCTGCTGCGGCGGCCACGCCCTCGGTTTCCAGCCGGGCGCGGATGGCGCGGATGTCACCACCCGCGCTGAAGGCTTTCGGGCTGGCGCTGTCCAGCAGCACGGTCTCGATGCCCGGATCATCACGCCATGCCAGCAGACAGGCACCGATGGCGTGAAACATGTCCATGTTCAGGGCATTGAGCGCGCGCGGGCGGTTGAGCGTGATGCGCCCCAGCCTGCCGGTATGGGTGATCTCGATCAGTTCAGGTTCCATGCAGCGACTCCTTGCGCGTTTGCAGTGTTCAACCGGGGTAGAATGCGCTACCCCGACTGTTGTCCGGCGTCACGGCTGCGTGCGGACCACAGGCATGCAACAGGGACCGAGGCAGAGCACACCATGGGGATTGACGCCCTCACTTTCCGTAACGCCATGGCGCGTCTGGGCGCGGCGGTAAATGTCGTGACCACCGGCACGCTGGATGATCCGGCGGGTTTTACCGCCTCTGCCGTATGTTCGGTTACCGATACGCCGCCGACCGTCCTGGTCTGCGTCAACCGCGCGTCGCGCGTGCGGGACCGTTTCAGGGTGGATGGGGCCATGTGCGTCAACGTTCTGGCAGGGGACCAGCAGGATATCTCGGGTGTGTTCGCAAGCCCGCTGGAACAGGCTGAACGTTTCCGCGCCGGCCACTGGTCCACGCTGACCAGCGGTGCCCCCGTACTGGAGGAGGCTGTGCTGTCGCTTGACTGCCGGATCGAACGGATTGTGGAGGTTGGCACCCATAGTGTCATGTTTGGCGTGGTGGAAAGCCTGCGCAGCAGCACGCCACGTGGTGGGCTGGTCTATTTCAACCGTACCTACCATACCCTGCCCCACGAATAACACAGGCAAAGGGTAGGGAAGTTTTTGGTGAAGCTTTTTTCAAAAAGCTTCGAAGAATGCCGCTTTTTTGAAAAAAGGCGGCGCCCAAAAACTTTTATTCTTTATCAGGGATTTGTTTTCCCCTCACTCTTAAGGGAAAATCCAGCCTTTTGACGCATGCAGGACCGGATGCACCGATACCGGAGGGAATGCGCGCCATGGGGAACAGACAGTATACACAGAGCATGTCTGCTGGCAGGGTTCCTGTCTTGACGCTGCACGGGCTGATCTGGATACATGCTGGGCTTGCGCTGTTCGTGGCGCTGATGGCCATGTGGGTGGACCACCTGCCGGATTGACCCCTGCCCCATCGGGCGCAGGGCCTGCCCCGGCGACCGGATACAGGAGGGCGTGCAGTGACCCGCGTGATACAGATGGATACGGCTGGCCCCCGGCCACAGGCGGGCATGCAGCCCCTGCTCGACCAGGCCAGCCGGTTGTGCCACGAGCGTGGTGTCAGGCTGACCGAAATGCGCCGCCTTGTGCTGGAACTGGTGCTGGCGGCCGAACGTCCGCTGGGTGCCTATGACCTGCTGGAGCAGTTGCGGGCAAGCCGGGGCAAGCCGGTGGCGCCGCCCACGGTCTACCGGGCGCTGGACTTCCTGATGGAACAGGGGCTGATCCACAAGATCGAACGCCTGTCCGCCTTCGTGGGCTGCCGCCACATGCTGGAGTCGGGACATCTATGTCACGGGCATGGCCATGTCCATGCGGCCCAGTTCCTGATCTGCAGCCAGTGTGGGCGGGTGACGGAGCTTGATGACCCCCATATTCTCAAGGCTCTGGTCGAGGTGACGCGCGCGCGTGGCTTTACGGTCAGGCAGAGCACGATCGAGGCCGAGGGCCTGTGTGCCGCCTGCGCCTGATCCGCCGCCCGCAGCAGGCAGGATCATAACGGTTTTCGGGCATGGATTGAGACACGGACATGGCGCAACGCCGAAAAGGCCGGATGGCGGAACTGCCCTTTGCGCCCCAGCCACGCGCCCGTGGCCCGAAGCGCCGCCCGCGTGGGCCGGACGCGGCCGCCTCCCCGCCGCCGGCAGCCCTGCCCCCACAGCCTGACCTGTTCGCGGCCCCCGTGGCTGCGGGGCGCAGGCTGACCTATCTCGATAACGCGGCCCTGGGCCTGGCACGGGTGGACATGCGGGGCTGGCGGGTAGGCGAAGGCCCGGACAGCTACCTGTATCATGTAACGCAACGTGACGAGATGGAGACGATACAGGCCCGGGGCACGATCCTGTTTTCCCCCCGTGCGCCGCTGGTGCTGACCGAACGCCCCGGTGTCGCGCCATGGCTTGCAAACATGATGGAAGTCATGGAACAGGACACGATTGCGGGCCATAGTGACGAAACCCCGGTCGTTTTTCGGGTAAAACGATTTTTAATCGATGAACTGCTGGAACATGATCCAGACCGGACGCGAAGATATGGTGTATCGTTTTTTCTGCTGACGGGCCTGACCCGTTCCGACTGACACGATCACCGGCAACAAGAAGAATATTTAAAGGACCGGCCATAATGGACAACAAGACAGCCGCCACCACGCCACCCACCACCAGTTTTGATACGGCACGGCTGCGTACCCTCATCATTGGTTGCCTTGCAGCCCTTGCCGGCCTTATGGCGGGGCTGGACATCGGGGTCATTTCCGGTGCGCTGGACCTGCTGGCCAGCACGTTCCATGCCACGACCATCCAGCAGGAATGGATTGTCAGCGCCATGATGGCGGGGGCCGCCGTGGGGTCGCTGTGCGGGGGGTGGATGTCCCACCAGATCGGGCGCAAGCATGCGCTGCTGGTGGGGGCGGCCGTATTCGTGGCGGGCTCGCTGGCCTGCGCGCTGGCATGGTCGATACCGTCCATGATCGCGGGCCGCCTGATCATGGGGCTGGCCATTGGTGTCGCGGCCTTCACCGCGCCGCTCTACCTGTCCGAAATTGCCAGCGAACAGGCGCGTGGCGCCATGATCTCGACCTACCAGCTCATGATCACGGCGGGCATCTTCATCGCCTTCCTCAGCAATACCATGTTCAGCTATTCGGGTAACTGGCGCGGCATGTTCGCGGTGGCGGCCGTGCCGGGCGTGCTGTTCCTGATCGGGGTGCTGTTCCTGCCCTACAGCCCGCGCTGGCTCATGATGCGTGGCCGCCGCAAGGAAGCACTGGCCGTGCTGGAGGACCTGCGCAACGACCATGGTGTGGCCATGCAGGAAATCCAGAACATCAGCCGCCAGCTCCAGCAGAAGCAGCGCGGCTGGAGCCTGCTGCGCAACAATGCCAATTTCCGCCGCTCCATCTTCCTGGGCATGGGGCTGCAGGTCATGCAGCAGCTGGCGGGCGTGAACGTGGTGATGTACTACGCCCCCAAGATCTTCGCGCTGGCGGGCTATGTCGGCCCCGCGCAGCTGTGGTGCACCGCCATGGTGGGGCTGGTGAACATGCTGGCCACCTTCATCGCCATTGGCCTGGTGGACCGCTGGGGCCGCAAGCCCATCCTGTATACCGGCTTCCTGATCATGGCTGTGGGCATGGGGTGTCTGGGCTTCATGCTCAACCGGCCCCATCTGGGGCAGACGGAGCAGATCATCGCGGTGTTCATGCTGCTGATCTACATCTCCGGCTTTGCCATGTCGGCCGGTCCCCTGATCTGGGTGCTGTGTTCGGAGGTACAGCCGCTGCAGGGGCGTGACCTTGGCATTTCCATCTCCACGCTGACCAACTGGATCGCCAACATGATCGTGGGCGCAAGCTTCCTGTCGCTGTTGCAGTGGCTGGGCAATGGCCCGACCTTCTGGCTGTTTGCCGGGTTCAACCTGTTCTTCGTGCTGGTGACATGGCGCTTCATTCCCGAAACGCGGGACATGTCGCTTGAAAAGATCGAGCAGCGCCTGATGGCGGGCCTGCCGCTGCGTGAGATCGGGCGCGGCCGGCCGCTGCCGGATGGCCAGTAAGTTATAAAAGTTTTTGGTGAAGCTTTTTTTCAAAAAGCTTCAAAGAATGCCGCCTTTTTGAAAAAAGGCGGCACCCAAAAACTTTTATTCTGTTTTGTTAAGTTATTAGTCCGGCTGCCAGCCATCAAGCTGTAGCGCTACCCCGGCCAGGTACAGGCTGCCGCATATGATCACCCGCGCCGGGGCAGGGTTGGCCCCCGCGCTGGCTGCCAGATGGGCTAGTGCTGCATGCAGCGTGGGGCCTGCGGTGGCCCGGCCCCCCGATGCGGCTACAATATCGGCCACCGGCTGGGCCAGGTGCTGCCCCGGCTCTGCCACGGCCTGAATGCTGGCGGCCCCCGGTAGCAGTGGCGCCAGGAAGCCGGTGGCGTCCTTTGTCTGTTTCATGCCGATGACCAGATGCGTGGGCCGGTCTGGCCATGCCGCCATGACATGCGCCAGCACCTCGCCCGCCCCGGGGTTATGGCCACCATCCAGCCAGAGTTCCCAACCATCGGGCAGCAGGGCGGCAAGCCTGCCGTTCAGGCGCTGCATGCGGGCAGGCCAGCGTGCCTGCGCGATCCCGGCCCATGCCCTGTCTGACAGGGCCAGCGGGCTTGCGCGCAGGGTGGCGATGGCAAGCCCTGCGTTATCAATCTGGTGGGCACCGGGCAGGCCGGGCAGCGGCAGGTCCAGCGTGCCATGGGCATCACGGTAGTGCAGGCTGGCTCCGTCCGCGCGGGTGGTGATCGACCATTCATGGTCCCGCCGGTACAGGGGGCTGGCCTTTTCACCCGCCGTGCGGGCCAGTACGGCCATGACCTCGGTCGGCTGGCGGCCGGTGGCCACGGGCACGCCGGGTTTGATGATGCCTGCCTTCTCGGTCGCGATGGCCGCAAGCGTGTTGCCCAGAAAGGCTTCATGGTCCATCGAGATGGCGGTAATGGCGCAGGCGGCAGGATGCTGGATGACATTGGTGGCGTCATACCGCCCGCCCAGCCCCACTTCCACAATGGCCAGATCCGCCGGATGGCGCGCGCACAGCACGAAGCCTGCGGCTGTCAGTACCTCGAACACGGTAATCGGGGCGCCGGCGTTGATCTGCTCGATTTCCTCCAGCACGGCTGCCAGTTCGCGCTCGGGCACGATCCGGCCCGCGATGCGGAAGCGTTCGGTCACATGCACAAGGTGGGGGGAAGTCAGCACATGCACCCGCCATCCCGCCGCTTCGGCAATGGCCCGCATGAAGGCGCAGGTGCTGCCCTTGCCATTGGTGCCCGCCACATGCACCACGGGCGGCATATGGCGTTCGGGATGGCCAAGACGGGCCAGAAGGTTTTCCAGCCGCGCAAGCGACAGGTCGATCAGGGCCGGGTACAGCCGGTTCAGCCGTTCAAGGATCTGCCCGGTCCGGCCTACGAATTCCGGACCGAGGGTGGGAGCATTCATGCGTGGTGGCCCCAGGGGGAGAGATCAGGCGGCAGCGTGCTGCGTGATGTGGCGGTAGTTGAGCTGGCCGATCAGCCGGGCCAGTGTCTCGTGCAGGTCGCCGCGCTTGACCACCATGTCCAGCATGCCATGGTCCAGCAGGTATTCCGCGCGCTGGAAGCCTTCGGGCAGTTTCTCGCGTACCGTATCCTCGATCACGCGCTGGCCCGCAAAGCCGATCAGCGCATTGGGTTCGGCAATCTGTATGTCACCCAGCATGGCGAAGGAGGCGGAAACGCCACCCGTGGTCGGGTTGGTCATCACCACGATATAGGGCAGCCCGGCATCGCGCAGCATGTCCACCGCCACGGTGGTGCGGGGCATCTGCATCAGGCTGATCATGCCTTCCTGCATGCGTGCCCCGCCTGATGCGGTAAACACCACCAGCGGGGCCTGCTGCAGGATGGCCAGGCGGGCGGCGGCGATGAACGCCTCACCCAGCGCAGCCCCCATCGTGCCCGCAATGAACTCGAACGCCATCACGGCCACGACCGCGTTATGGCCACCGATCTGGCCATGGGCGACGACCATGGATTCATCCAGGTGCGACTTGGCGCGCTCATCCTTCAGCCGGTCGGTATAGCGCTTGCGGTCGCGGAAGGAGAGGGGATCAACCGCAACCTTGGGCAGTTCGATGCGGGTGTATTCCCCGTTATCGAAGGTCCATTCCAGCCGCTCGGCCACACTCGCGCGCATGTGGTGGCCACAATGCGGGCATACGTTCAGGGCCTTGCGCAGGTCCTTGGTCAGGATCATCTGCTCACAGGATTCGCAGTTGGTCCACAGGTTGTCCGGCACTTCCCGCTTGAGCAGGCCGCGGATCTTGGGACGGACATATTCGGTCAGCCAGCTCATGGTGCCTCTCCCTTTAAAAGTCTGGGGCCACGTTCAATACAGATAGATGAAGGATTGGGCCAGATCGTCTTTCACTTCTTTACGGCATGCACCGCATCGGCCAGCCCGCGCAGCTGTTCCAGCACGGCCGGTACGGTCCGGCTGGTCGCCTTGCCTTCTTCGTCCAGCGTGGTCTCGAGCGTGTTAAGGAGTGCTGAGGCAACCACGGCGGCATCGGCCACGCGCACGGCATTGGCGGCGAGTTCCGGCGTGCGGATGCCAAAGCCGATGGCGATGGGCAGGTCGGTGGCTTTGCGCAGGCGCGGCAGGGCCTGCGCCAGTTCATCGGTGCTGGCGGTGCGGGTGCCGGTCACGCCGGTGATGCTGACGTAATACACAAACCCCGATGCGCCACTGAACACGACGGGCAGACGTTCATCCGGTGTGGTGGGGGCTACAAGGCGGATGATGTCCAGCCCGGCTGCTGCCGCTGGCCCTGCCAGCAGGTCGGATTCCTCCGGTGGCAGGTCAACCACGATCAGGCCGTCCACGCCTGCCTTGCGCGCATCCACGCAGAAGCGTTCCGGCCCGTAGGCCTCGATCGGGTTGGTATAGCCCATCAGGATGATCGGGGTCTCGTCATCGCCTTCACGAAAAGCGCGCACCATTTCCAGCACGCGCTTCATGCTCGATCCGCCCTTCAGCCCGCGCAGCGCGGCCTTCTGGATGGTCGGACCATCGGCGGACGGATCGGAGAAGGGCACGCCCACCTCGATCAGGTCGGCACCCGCACCCGGCATGCCGCGCAGGATGGCAAGCGACGTGTCATAATCCGGGTCGCAGGCTTCCACGTAGGGAATCAGGGCGCCACGGCCGTGCTGGCGCAGGCTGGCGAAGCGGCGGGCGATGCGGCTCACAGTTTTACTCCCAGGCGTTCGGCTACGGTGAAGATGTCCTTGTCCCCCCGGCCGGAGATATTGACCACGAGGATTTTGTCCTTCGCCATGTCCGGCGCGATCTTTGCGGCATAGGCGATGGCGTGCGCACTTTCCAGCGCGGGGATGATGCCTTCGGTGCGGGTGCACAGCTGGAAGGCGTCCAGCGCGTCCTGATCGGTCGCACCCACATATTCCGCGCGCCCGATGTCATTCAGCCATGAATGCTCGGGACCGACACCGGGGTAGTCCAGCCCTGCGCTGATGGAGTGCGCTTCCGTTATCTGTCCGTCCTCATCCTGCATGAGATAGGTGCGGTTGCCGTGCAGCACGCCGGGGCGACCCCGTTCGATGGAGGCGGCGGTCAGGCCACTGTCCAGCCCGCAGCCTGCCGCTTCCACGCCGATCAGTTTGACCTCGGGGTCATCCAGGAAGGGATGGAAGATGCCCATGGCGTTCGACCCGCCGCCAATGGCCGCCACGATCGCATCGGGCAGGCGGCCTTCGGCTTCCATGATCTGCTGCTTCGTTTCCTCACCGATCACGGACTGGAAATCGCGCACCATCTCGGGATAGGGATGCGGGCCAGCCACCGTGCCGACCAGAAAGTAGGTGTCATGCACATTGGTCACCCAGTCGCGCATGGCCTCGTTCATCGCATCCTTCAGCGTGCCGGCACCCGCGGTCACGGGCACGACTTCGGCACCGAGCAGCTTCATGCGGAATACGTTGGGCTTCTGGCGCTCCACATCGGTCGCCCCCATGTAGATCGCGCATTTCATGCCAAACAGCGCGCACACGGTGGCGGTGGCAACACCATGCTGGCCTGCCCCCGTCTCGGCCACGATGCGGGTGCGACCCATGCGGCGCGCCAGCAGGATCTGTCCCATGACGTTGTTGAGCTTGTGGGAGCCGGTGTGGTTCAGCTCCTCGCGCTTCATGTAGATCCTGGCACCGCCAAGCTCTTCGGTCATGCGGCGCGCGAACCATAGTGGGCTGGGACGGCCTACGTAATCCTTCAGGTAATAATCAAGCTCGCGGCGGAACGCGGGGTCGGCCTGGGTGGCGCGGTAGGCGGTTTCCAGTTCAGCCAGCAGCGGCATCAGGGTCTCGGCCACGAAGCGGCCGCCAAAGATGCCAAACCGGCCGCGATTGTCAGGTCCGCTACGCAGGCTGTTGGTGCCTGCCGGTGTCTGTGTTGCGCTCAACTTCGCTACTCCGCAAGAAAGTGGGCGTGGCTTTGTGTTACAGTCATGCAGCCGTCCCGGGCCGCCTGCCGGTTCTGGACCCAATGGCGGCAAAATACCAGCCCCCGACCATGCCGGGCATCTGTAATGATTTGACATGTTTGGTATCGCATGATGGATGGACACCCCCAGAAACGTAAGAAAGACAGCCCATGTTTCTAGCGCATCGCCCGGGCGCTCCGGCCCGGACCGTGAGCACAGCAGCCGATGGGGCGGGGGCTGCATGGCTTGACCTGCTCAACCCCACCCCGGAGGAGGAAGCCCTGGCCGCCCAGGTGACCGGCCTGCGCATTCCCACCCGTTCCCAGCTGGATGAAATCGAGAGTTCGTCGCGCCTGTTCATGGAAGGGGATGCCGTCTACCTGTCCACGCCGCTGGTGCGCAAGACGCCGGATGATTTCTTTGTCTCCCCCGTGGGGTTCGTGCTCATGCACGAGCGGCTGCTAACCGTCCGTTATACCGGTTTCAGCGCCTTTGATGTGGTGGCCCGACAGGTAGCGACCCAGACTACGCCGCTGGGGGCCAATGAAGCCGGCATCCTGCTGCTGGAGGCGGTGGTGGACCGGCTGGCCGATATTCTGGAACATCTGGGGCAGGCGCTGGATGGCATGTCACGCGATGTGTTCCAGTCCGAACAGCCGGGACAGGCCCAGGCGGGCACCCTGCTGCGCAACATGCTGCGCCGGGTGGGGCGGTCGGGTGATCTGGGTTCTTCCGTGCGTGACAGCCTGCTGGGACTGGAACGTATTGCGATCTTTCTGGGTGAAAACAAGCGTCATGACCTGTCGGAGCGGCTGCAGGCACGGCTGGGCACGGTGGAGCGTGATATCCGTTCGCTGAACGATTTCGTCTCCCAGACGGCAAACAAGGTGCAGTTCCTGCTGGATGCGACGCTGGGGTTCATCAGTATCGAGCAGAATAACGGCATGAAGATACTGACCGTGGTCAGCTTTATTGGCGTGGCACCGACGCTGGTGGCGGGCATCTATGGCATGAATTTCCATGACATACCGGAACTGAACTGGAAATACGGCTACTGGTATTCGCTTGTCCTTATGGCGGCGACGGTGGTGCTGCCGCTGCTGTGGTTCTGGCGCCGGGGCTGGCTGGGCCGGAACCAGTAGCGTCTGTCCTGATTTGGATACGATCCTGATACGAGATTATTTTAACAATTTTTGTTTCCAAAAAGGGATGAAGCAACATAAAATAAAGTTCATGTTCATGTAAGGAACATGCATCAATTGGGATGCCGGTCTGGATCTGCTGATGGGGGAACGATCACTATGAAGCCAGGTTGCAGGATTGGGTATGTCCTAGGCATCACCATGGGCCTGACGGTCCTTTCCTCCGCCGCAAAGGCGCAGGTGCAGGTTTTTTCCGGTCTGAAACCCGATAGCGGGGTCACGCGCTGGCTCAGGGACATCACACTGACCGGCCAGATCGAAGGCGGCATCATGGCCAATCCCGCCCGCCCCCAGCCCGGCTACAATTTTGGCGATTTCTTTGCCGACCATGCCAATCAGGTGCAGCTGAACCAGCTTGAATTCACCCTGAACAAGGCTATCGATTCCAGCGTGAACAAATATCAGGTCGGCTTCACGCTGGAGGCAATGTACGGCTCCGATGCCCGCTACTACCATCTGGTGGGCATCAGCGACCGTGAATGGAGCAACCGCTACCAGCTTATTCCGGCGCAGGCGCATATGGATGTGCATCTGCCATGGGTGACCAAAGGAGGGCTGGACATGCAGGCGGGCATCCTGCAGGCCCCGATGGGGGTGGAAGGGCTCGACCCCGCCTCCCGTGCGTTCTACACGCTGGCCTATACATCTGAATATTCCGTGCCGTTCCAGCATGTGGGGGCGATGTTCAACTGGCACGTCACCCCCATGGTGGACGTGACCTTCGGCATTGATACCGGTAACCAGACAACCTTTGGCCGGTCGGACAACAATAATGCGCCGGCGGGCTATTTCGGCTTCAACCTGAACAATCTGGCCCATGGCAAGCTGAAGATCGTGGAACTGAGCCGCGTGGGGCCGGAAGATTCGTGGCGTCTGATCGGTCATTACGAGGCCGACCATGCCAACCGCTTCTGGAACGACATCAACGCAACCTACCAGGTCAATGACCGCCTGACGCTGACGGCCGAGTTCAATTACCTGCATGATGAGGGCGTGCGCGGCCTTGGGGCGAAGGGGCAGTTTGCCGGGGCGGATGCGGAAAGTTTCGTCAGCTTCCTGAGCTACAAGGTCAACGACAGCCTGACCTTCAACTATCGTGGTGAAATCTACCGCGACAACAACAATTCCATGGTCGCCACCTTCATCGGCAACAACTCCTACATGGAAGCCATTGCCGGGACGGGGGGGCTGGTCATGGCCGGGCCTTCTTCCTCAAGCCACGGCACGACCTATGGCGAAATGACGCTGAACATGAGTTACCGCCCGAACCTTGGGCACCATGTGCGCGTGTTCCAGATCCGCCCGGAAATCCGCTTTGACCGCTCGCTCAACGGCAGCACGCCGTTCAATGGGGGCCGCAACAACGGCATGTTCACCTTTGGTGGGGATGCGGTGATCGGGTTCTGATCCCTCACCGCATGGCGGGACACAGGGCAGGGGCGGTCAGGCCAGTGCATTGTAAACAGGGATATGGATGGGATATTGACCTGATCCAGTGGGTGCATGGCTGGTGAACGATCAGCCGGTCCGAGGCCGGGACAGGCCATGCCACCCGGACACTGGATTTGGAATGGCCTATGCCAGACGTATGGATTGATACCCGTGGTACGGCCCTGGACGGGGGCACAGGCATTGCGACCTATGCTACAGGGCTGGCCAGCACGCTTGAGCGGATGGGTATTACGCCAGACTTCCTGCGGCTGGCGCCAACTGGTGCACCCATGGCGGCCCGTCCTGGTGCCCTTGCGGTGGTATCCTGCATTCTGAAAGCACTGACCCCGTGGGTGGGGATAAGGCAGGACCGTATGGGGCATCCGTACCTGCCGTACATGTTCCGTATGGGCAACACGCATCTGCGGTGTTTTGGCAGGCCTCTGTGCCTGAAGGCCGCGGCACCACCCACGGTCATGCACTGGACCTATCCGCTGCCGCTAAAGGTCAAGAATGCGGTCAACATCACCACGATACATGACATCATACCCCTGCTGAATCCTGACCTGACCGGAATTAACCCTGTCAGGATGAAGAGGGTCCTGCGTGCCGTTACGCGAAATATGGATCATATCATAACGGTGACGGAAACGGTCAGGCAGCAGGTGATCACGCATCTGGGTGTGGATAAAAGCCGCATTACCAATCTGTACCAGTGTGCCGGTATCAGCGTTGAAGAGGCACGATTGCTGCCAGAGGCTGAACGCATCGCGCCAGCGGATGCATTTGTATGTGTGGGACGTGTGGAAGCGCGAAAAAATATCCGTCGTCTGGTTATTGCCCATGGCATGAGTAAAACCCGCCGCCCGCTTGTCATTATCGGGCCGGATGGGGACGACCGTCCCGATCTGTCACCGGTGCAGGCTGGCCAGACAATCATCCGCGTGCCCTGGTGCGCCCGGCCATCCCTGCTCCGGGCGATGGCGGAAGCACGGGCACTGCTTTTCCCTTCGCTGGCGGAGGGATTTGGCCTGCCCATCATTGAAGCCATGTCTCTTGATATACCCGTCATGACGTCCATGGGCGGCGCTACGGAAGAGGTGTCCGGTGGCGCTGCATTGCTGGTCGATCCACTGGATATCGACCAGATGTGCAAGATCATTTGTGTATTGGATGGCATGGATGCGGAAAAGCGGGAGAATCTGTGTAAGAATGGTCGGGAAAGGGCAAATTTCTTTTCGATTGATTCCCAGGCTGCGCGAATGAAAGTATTTTATAAAAATCATGCGATTGGTTAAGTTGCAAACAACATATATTTTTGTTTTGGAAATTATAATTTTTTAATTACTTGATGATTCATTGTTTCTGTAGGGATGGCGGAACGCATCATGCAGCGTGAACCGTTTTGCGTGTCCATGCCGGTATCCGGGTATGTCAGGCCCGTGCATACGGATATCCGTAACCCTGGGTTGTGTGCGCATTTCATAGAACCGGAAGGTGGTTGCGATGCCGACAGTATGGTGTGGGGGTAAAACCATTGTCGTGGCACGCCGGAGCTGGCGTTAACAGGATGTGTCGGTTCCCGGACCGGTTCAATATATGTATGGTCAGCCAGAATATGAACTGATAAAAGGGCCGCCTGTCGATTTTTTATCTGCCATGGATGTATGTTCCACTCGGCTCAGTTTTCTGCCGGTTTCTTAATCACTTGCCAGGGTGTTACATTGACCAAATTCTGTTTCCTGAAAGACATGGGGCCAGTTCAGCATCGTGCATTGAGCAGGAAGCGCCTTGCTGTCATGGGCGGAGCACTCATGTTTCTGGCAGGGTGCAATGCCCTGCCCAATAGTGGTCCGACAGAGTCTCAGATCAATCACGCCCAGCAAAATCCCAAAAAGAATGCTGTAGGCTACGGCATCGTTCAGATCAGCCTTGACCTCATCACGTTACTGGACAGCGAAGGGCCGCCATCTTTCAGCAGTCTTGACGCCGATAACGTGCCGGTAGCCCCAGGCAAGAACGATACGGTTGGCCCGGGGGATATTCTCCAGGTATCCATATACGAAGTCGGCAGTTCGCTTTTTAGTGCCAGTAGCGCGACCATGCTTGCATCCAGTGCAAGCGGAACCAATACGCTGCCCAGCAGTGCGTCTTCCTCTACATTGCCGCCAGTTGTCGTTGATGGCAGTGGAAATATTCTGGTTCCGTTCGCAGGCCAGATCCATGTAACGGGCATGACCGCACATCAGGTGGCTGACGCCATCCTGGCCCGGTTGAAGCAGAAATCGCAGTCGCCCCAGGTCCTGGTCAGGATTGCGAGCGATATTGCCAATTCGGTTATGGTCTATGGTGGGGTGCGTATGCCCAGCCGTATACCCCTGACGCCAAACCGTGAGCATATTCTTGATGTCATTGCGCTGGCCGGGGGAGTGGACCATACGACCCAGGCTGACGAGGATTATATGATCCGGCTTGTCCGTAATGGACATATTGCCGAAATGCCCCTTAAGGTTATTGAAAATGAACCTGCACAGAATATTGCCATGCAACCTGGTGACCGGGTTCAGGTAATATATCATCCCCGTACTTTTTCGGTATTTGGTGCGAGTGGCAAGATTACCCAGACACGGTTCTCCATGCCCACATTGACCATGGCGGAAGCCGTGGCGCGTGTAGGGGGGCCTGTGGAATCACGGGCTGATCCGAACGGGATCTATGTTTTCCGGTATGAGAATGCCGATGTCCTGCGTCGTCTGGGCCTTCCTGTTGATGAAAAGGCATCGGTTGCACCCGTGGTCTATCAGCTGGACATGATGAACCCCAGCAACTACTTCCTGGCGCAGAAGTTCATGATGCGGGACAAGGATCTGATCTACATTGCCAATGCTTCGAGCAACAGATTCTACAAATTCTTTGGCCTGATCACGACCGTTATTTCTACTGCCGAATAACCCCTTTTGTTGAACACCATGCGCAATGCTACATGCAGGAATCCGGGCATGTAGCATCTTGCCCGCCTGCTTCACGGCTGTTATGCCGCATGCTTATAAAAGGCTGTTTGAAAAATCAGCAGGAGATATATCCTGCAATCATAAAATCGGGTCCGGGTGAAGCTTTTTCCTGAAGGCTTCAGCAGATGTCGCCTTTCTGAAAATAAGGCGACACCCTCGATCTGTAAGAAATATTTGAAAACAACTCATTGTAAAAAACAATAAAATTTTTTGGGTGCCACCTTTTTTAAAAGTGGCGTTCTTTCGAAGCTTTTGCAAAAAGCTTCACCAAAAAATTTCTTTAATTTTAAAGCACGATCATGAGCTGACTTATCAAACAGTCTCTAAGGTTTTTCGGAATGAATCGTTTTCAAATGGTCTTCGGGATATTATCGTAATACATCCTGATATAAAGCCTTCAGCCGGTCAGCATAACGATCTGGAGAATAGGTTGCCGCCTGTATGGGGCCTTTTGCTTTGAGATTGTTATAGATGGTATCGTCCCTGTCTATTTTTATGATACCGGAGGCAATGCTGTTGGTATCATAGGCATCAACGATCATTGCCGCATCACCAACAACTTCAGGTAGACCACCTTCCGAGGAGCAGATTACGGGTGTACCGCAGACCAGTGCCTCAAGAGCGGGCAGGCCAAAACCTTCTGCAAGTGAAGGAAAAAGCAGGCCGCGTGCATTGATCAATAATGAAGTTAATAAATAACGGGGAAGGTATTCCGTGTGAATAATACGACCAGTATCAATTCCATGTTGCAGGAAACGTAATTCCTTATCATTTTTCCATCCCATTGCCCCAACGATCACCAGTTTCCTTGATGAACTGCTGGCAAGAAATGCCTCTATCAGTCGACCGATATTTTTCTTTGGCTCCAATGATCCAAAAAACACAAAATATCCATCACGATCTATATTGAAAATACGACCGACTTCATTAAAATTTTCATTCTTTATATGATTGTGTATGTCTTCATCATAGGTTTGGTATGCATTATGTATACGTCCGCTGGCTTCCGGGAAGAAAGATAGAATTTCATTTCTGGAGGATTCTGATACGGTGCATATTTTCCCCTGCCCCGAGCAGATATCTTTAATCAGATTATAATAACTACTTTTGTTATCTAGTGTTGTTTGTGGAAGGCGCAGGGGAACAAGGTCATGCAATGTATATATATTTATGGATTGATTTAGTTTTATGGGAAGTGGATAAGTCCAGTGCATTATTTTTGGTGGATTTTTGACCTCTATTTCTATGAATTTTCCAGTTTTTCTATAATAACGATGTGCTTTTTTAAAAATATTACGGATATTTATGATGCGGTCGTTTTTCGGAAGATGACTTTCAAAGCCGCGTGTCTCGACACGGCCACTTAAAAATATTTCTCCTGACCGCCAGTCTTTCATCTGTTGGAGATTGCGCCACCAGCCTAATGAAAAGGGAGAGGACGATTTGACAATTTTCTCGTCGGCTAAATTGTTAAAGAACTGTACTTCCCGTAGCGCGGGTGGGCTATCACAGGGAATATCAAGGCCATATAGTAGATCTACACCATATTTCATCTTGTGTATGGTATTGGCAAGTGTTCGTGCATATGTCGCCACCCCTGTTCCCTTGGGAAGGGCAAGGTTGAGGCCATCAATTCCGACAGACAATTTATTCATGATACTTACTAAACTAATGTCCCGCTGGTTTGGCAACAAATGACATCATACTGTGTTTTCCGTAAAGCAGCATGAAGTATGATTACATATATCTTGAATCCCTTTATAATGCCAGAAGAAAGCGTTTGATGCAAAATGGATGTCCCCGCGGCAGCGGGTTTGGCATGCCTGCCCAAGGTACACATATGACAGGGATCCGGTCAGCCTGAAACTGGCATCCTGGAGCAATCAGGGTACGCGCTGGTTTGCCGCATGGATGCAGGATGTCGTGGCCGATGTTACGACTTTTATCCATATGTACAGCGAAAATTCCAGGCATGACAAAGGGACGTACCACCGGGCAGGCTCTCGCTTCGGTTAATCGCTTCTGCTAAAAGACAGCAAGTGGCTGGATATTTTTTCTTATTCAGATAGTGTTATTGAAAATTTTCATTGATTCATGACCTAAGCCACCAGTTAATATCGGAGATAAGTATTAAATGGAAAAATTTCTGCCTCTTTTGAAAAGGAAATATAAGAAGTTACTTAGTCAAGCTGATATATGCCGGGATAAAGGTGACTGGTCAGGCGCGATTACCTATTATGAAAAAAGTCTGGAGATCAATCCCGACAGACGGGACATCTGGGTGCAGCTTGGCCATGCCCTGAAGGAAGCCAATTTCCCCGAAAAGGCCCTGGAAGCCTATCGTTCTGCCTGCGCCTTACCGGGAAACGATGGTGATGCCCCCCTGCATTTTGGGCTTCTGGCCCAAAGAATGAACAAACTCGTCCTTGCCATGGCAGGCCGGCGCCAGTTACTGCAGGAGAACCCCGATCATCCTGATGCAGACCATATATATTCTTACGAAAGACTGCTGGAGGAAGCGCATACCTGCCGGGATGAAGGAGACTGGTCAGGCGCGATTACCTATTATGAAAAAAGTCTGGAAATCGATCCCGACAGACGGGACATCTGGGTGCAGCTTGGCCATGCCCTGAAAGAAGCCGGTTTTCTCGACAAAGCCCTGGCAGTTTACCGTCATGCCAGCACATTGCCCGGGAATGATGGTGATGCCCCCCTGCATTTCGGGCTTCTGGCCCAAAGAATGAACAAACCCGTCCTTGCCATGGCAGGCCGGCGCCAGTTACTGCAGGAGAACCCCGATCATCCTGATGCAGACCATATATATTCTTACGAAAGACTGCTGGAGGAAGCGCATACCTGCCGGGATGAAGGAGACTGGTCAGGCGCGATTACCCAATATGAAAAAAGTCTGGAAATCGATCCCGACAGACGGGATATCTGGGTGCAACTTGGCCATGCCCTGAAAGAAGCCGGTTTTCTCGACAAAGCCCTGGCAGTTTACCGTCATGCCAGCACATTGCCCGGGAATGATGGTGATGCCCCCCTGCATCTGGGCCTTCTGGCCCAGAGAATGGCCAATATTCCTCTGGCTCTGACGGGTCTGACCCAGGCCTTGCAGGAAAAACCTGATCACCCCGATGCGCTTCGTGAGCTGGACAATATTAAACATGCGACCCAGGGGCCGCGGCATATTATTGTCAAGGAACCGGGGCAGATCCTGAAGCGTGATGTAGCCATCCTTATTACCCATGTACCCGCAGGGCGCCTGAAGCCCCATGTCCTGCCGTATATGAAACAGTTGCGGGATGCTGGCCTGCTGGTCATTCTTGTTGCCGTTGTTGACCGTCCGGTGGAATTTACTGAAGAAGAGAGTGCCGCAGCCAATGGCATCATCGTGCGGGATAATGCCGGCTACGATTTCGGGGCATGGCAACATGCCTTCCAGCTTTATCCTGACCTATTCGGCGTAAATTTCCTTATCATAACCAATGATAGCGTCATACCTACGCTGGAGAGCGATGTATTCCAGAGGATGATCGACCGTATCCGGAGCTGTCCAACGGATATTGCCGGGCTTACGGCAAGCCATGAATATGGTTGGCATATTCAGAGCTATTTTCTCGGCTTTAAACCAAAGGCGCTCCGTTCTTTGGTGTTCAATGATTTTATTCGCAATATAGAACGAATTGATGATAAAGATACGGTAATCCGTATATATGAAATCCCGTTCGCCAAAATAATGCAGGCAGGCGGCCTTACAATCAGGGCGATTTATACAAGTCCTGTCGCGGCCAATCCGACCATTTTTGGCTGGAAGGAACTGATCGATCAGGGTTTTCCTTTCATTAAACTGCTCATGCTGCGCAAGGAATTCGCAGCCTCTACAGGGCACAAGAAATTTCTCAGGAAATTGCAGAAGAGCTGGCCTGCCGTCCTGCAGAAGACAGGCTTTGACATCAATCTGGTCCGGGCTTCGCTTCTTGCAGGGGAACTTTCCGACCTGCCCGTCGGGGCAGAACGCGGGCTGCTGGTCGACAGACAGCCCTATACGGTCATCCTGCCGGACCATCGCCTGCGTGTGGCCTGTCTTGGGCCATGGAATTATGAAGGCAGGATCGGTGTGGCAAGCCGTGAACTGCTATGCACGCTACGGCGCGCCGACATTCAACTTAATGCCTATCCCATTGCCAGACCTTATCATGACCATCAGCAGATATGTCCCGCCATAGAGACGATCGACTTTCATACCCAGCCAGACATTGCCCTGATCCAGTTTGATTCGCTCTGTGCGGAAATGCTGACCGATGCGCAGCATGCTGTCATCGCGTCCGCCAAGCAGCGTATCGGGTACTGGACAACAGAAATGGACAGCCTGCCGCCAGCCTGGCACAAGCAGTGTAAGGGGATGGACCGGATATGGGTGGCTAGTCCACGTTGCGCGGCTTTGCTGGCTGGCAAGGTCAGTGTGCCGGTGGATGTCGTACCCCGTGCCGTTTACATGCCTGCCTCCATCGCGTCGCAGCGTCAAACCATCTTGCAACGTAGCCGGATCGATCCGGACAGCCACATTATTTTTGGCGTTGTGGACATGGGCGATATGCTGGCACGGGAAAATACCGCTGCACTGCTTGACGCCTTTGCCCGGTCTGGCCTGGCACAGGAAAATTGGACGCTGGTTCTGGTGCGTCGAGGTGCCCATACAGAACCGGAAGCCGAAAAAAATCTGTCCGCACTGATGACCCGGACAACTGGCGTCTATGTCCTTGAAGGCCATGTGGATGGCAATGAGGCAGGCAGTCTCTTCAATATATCCGACATCTATGTCTGCCTGCATTCTGCATTGGACGCGAGACAGACCGCTGCCGAAGCCATGGCCATGGGCAAATCGGTCATCGCGCCCGACAGTACGGATATCGCGGAATTCCTGGATAAAAGTTGCGGCTACCCCGTGGCATCCGCACAGGAAATGGGCACGGCCAGCACAGACCGGACCGCACCGGGATACCCGGGCGGCAGGATGGATGAAGCCGCCATGGCAGGCGCACTGGTAAAGGCGGCAGGAGCCGTTGCGAACCGGGACCCTGCCATTGGCATGGCCGCCAGGGAAAAAATTTCACGTCTGTTTTCTGCCGACACGATAGCACACACGATCATGGCGCGTCTGTCAGATGTTGTGGCCAGCACCCAGCCCGACCGGACAACGCTCCCGCACAAGCGGCGGCCGATGACCCATTTGCCCCAGCCCCCCCAGGTCAATCCCACTTTTGCGTCCGCACAGGAATTCGATGCATTCGTACCTGCAGATGGTGTGATGCCTGTCCGGCTTGCCCGTGATCTTTCATGGAATGAAAAACCGCTTCCTGAAGGTGCAGCGGATGACTGGCTGTTTTTCGCGCCCCATAACGCCTATGTCTCCCCCGATGTTGTTTCCCTGCTTCTGGATGCGGCGGAACGGCGGCCGGATGTCGTGCTGTTCTATGCGGACGATATTGCCGCGGAAGAAGACATGCTCAACCGGATCCGCCTGAAACCGGATTTTGACCGCACATTACTGGCGGCACAGGATTATATCGGCGCACCTGTTTTTATTCGTCGTCACACCCTTCTGGAAGTGGGCGGACTGGATTCCCGGCATGGCACGGCGGTTCTTTACGATCTTGTCCTCCGCGTGGCTGAAGCGGGAAAAACGATAAGCCGGATCCCGCATGTCCTGGTCGGTTATAAGGGCCAGCGCCCCGTTGCGGACACCCAGGCGCGTTGTATCGCCCTGTCCGCGCAGGCGTCTGGTGATGGTATCGAATTCGCTCCTGGCAACAGCGCCGGGCTACTCTCGCAGCAAAGGCGTTTCACGGATGATGCGTGCCCGTCCGTCTCGATCGTGATTCCGACCTGCCGGAGCCGGGTATCCGGGTCGGACAAGACCTATGTGGAACATCTTCTGGCCGGGATTGCCCAGGCCCGCTGGCCCATGGACAGGGTAACCGTGATTGTCGGTGATGACGTTGCGGGGGAACCGGACTGGGCGAAGCGCGAATGGCCTTTCGCGTTCAGGCGGATTGAAACCGTAAGGCCGTCAGGCACATGCTTCAACTATGCAGCGAAGATGAACCGGCTGTGGCGAAGTGCTTCGGATGAATACATCATTTTCCTTAACGACGACGCGAACCCGCTTACGCCTGACTGGATAAGGGCCATGCTGGGCTTCGCATGCGATAAAACGGTCGGAGGTGTGGGCGCGCGTCTTTATTACGAGGACGGCAGCCTTCAGCACGCAGGCGTATTTCCTGCCTTCGGGGCTGTTGTCCACGCCTGGCTCAACTGGCCCGCCGGTGCAAAAACCTATCAGGACTGGGCCCTGGCCCAACGTGAGTGGTCCATGGTCACAGGTGCGGTGTTTGCAACCAGACGAACGGTGCTGGAGCGGATAAACGGGTTTGACGAACGCTTCAGCCTTGAATTCAATGATATCGACCTGTGCCTGCGCATTCGGAATCTGGGGTACCGCCTTGTTTACAACCCGGATGCAGTCTTTACCCATGCGGAGAAAATCTCCCGTGGCGAGACGATTCCGCCTGGGGAAGAACGGGCCCTTTTCCTGTCACGGTGGTCCCGCTGGCTTGAAAATGATCCGGCTTCCCATCCCCGGTTTGCCAGGGGGCGGCTGGATCTGGTGGCGGAACCGGAAGCCAGGGCATGGTACGCATGACGGTCGGACGGGGGAAAAGGGCACGCTTTCGATGCCCTTGAAACCTGTGTATTTATTGAATAAAATGGGTGTCAGCTAAGATTTTTACAAAAATTGTTAAGTTTTTGGAAGCATAATGAAAATATTATTAAGTGGGGGATGCGGATTTATTGGTTCTGCTGTGGTAAGGCATCTTATCCACAATACGGAACATGGCGTCATCAATGTAGATTGCATGACCTATGCGGCCTCTCCCGATAGCGTGGCGGAAGTCGCGTCCAGTGACCGCTACCTTCATAGTTCCGCCAGCATCCTTGATGCCGCGGCGATGCAGCACCTGTTTGAAACCCATCAGCCTGATGCCGTCATGCATCTTGCGGCGGAAAGCCATGTGGACCGTTCCATTGATGGGCCGGGTGTGTTCATGCAGACCAATGTGATGGGCACGTACACATTGCTGGAAGCCGCTCATCGCTACTGGAAAGGGCTGGATGGCAGCCGTCGGAAGGCGTTCCGCTTCCATCATATCTCCACCGACGAAGTCTTCGGCCATCTGGAACCGGGCGAGCCGCCCTTTACCGAAACCACACCCTATGATCCCCGCAGTCCCTATTCCGCGTCCAAGGCGGCATCCGACCATATCGTGCGCGCGTGGTACCATACCTATGGCCTGCCCACTTTCGTAACCAACACCACGAACAACTACGGGATCTGGCACTTCCCTGAAAAGCTCATCCCGCTTGTCACCATCAACGCCATCGAAGGGAAGGAACTGCCGGTTTACGGCAGGGGTGAAAACATTCGCGACTGGCTGTTCGTGGAAGATCATGCCGAGGCCCTGGTCAAGGCGATCGAACGCGGGCAGCCGGGTGAAACCTACGCTATTGGTGCGCGCCAGCCCCGCACGAACCTGCAGGTTGTCAAGACCATCTGTGCCGTGCTGGATGAACTGGTGCCTGATCCCGAAGGGCCGCGTGAACGCCTGATCCGTTTTGTCACGGACCGTCCCGGTCATGATTTCCGTTACGAGATTGATCCCAGCCACGCCGAACAGGCGCTGGACTGGAAAGCCCGGCACGATTTTGAAACCGGCATCCGGCGTACCATCCAGTGGTATCTGGATAACCGCGCCTGGTGGGAAGGTATTCGCGCGCAGCGCTACACAGGACAAAGACTGGGAACCAAGGCATGAAAACCACATCCGTGACACAGTCCCGGCCGATGAAGGGCATCCTGCTGGCCGGTGGGTCCGGGACGCGCCTGCATCCTATGACACTGGCAACATCAAAACAGTTTTGAACAAGATGTATCTGGAAGAAGGCACGCTGAATGTTGACCAGTTGGGACGTGGATGCGCCTGGCTGGATGCCGGCATGCCCGACAGCCTGATGCAGGCCGGTAATTTCGTGCAGACCATTCAGTCACGCCAGGGCATGCTGGTCGGTTCGCCCACCGAAGTTGCGTTCCGCATGGGTTATATAGATCGTGATGCCCTGCTGGCACAGGCCGGGAAGATGGCAAAGACCGAACTGGGTCACATGCTTCGGTTTGTGGGACTGGAGCATAGTCCCGGGCATTGACCCTGTTTTTCTGAAATCGCAGTCAGGCTGGCCCGTTGGTCCTGCCGTTGCATTGTGTAGTGCATGACGAAGCCATGAGGCGGGGAGCAGGGTCATACGCGACCTGCCCCCCATGCACGCCATAAAATGCAACTGAGTGTCAGAGGTTGTTTGGAAAGCCTGACCAGAAGATATCTGGCAATCATAAGAAAGTCTTGGATAAAGCGTTTTTCAAACAGCCACTGTGTCATATCCAGGTGTGGATTGGGCACGGAGCAATTCGGTAAACGCCAGTTGCAGGTGATACAGGGAGGTAGACGGAATTTTGTCGACCTTGGGGCTACCATCAAAACGGCGATGGTCAATCCATGTACCCAAGGGGGCATGGTCCAGATAATGGCGGAACAGGTTATCAACAGTCACGCTGATCTGGGGAGATGTATCCAGTCCGAATGTTTCCATCATCGCAATATGTGCCTTTAACGCTTCCGTCTGGGGCCAGAGGCGGCTGTCTCTGCTCAGGGGGGCACCAGTGGACCTGATCTGGTCATAAATGAGACCAGTGTGCGCGTCGGTGCCGTGACAGGTGGCAAAGGCATAAAGACGTTGGACATCATCCAGCGTTGCCAGTCCAAGCAGACGGTGTGCACGCACCAGAATCCATACCCATTCCAGCATATGGCCCGGCTCGATAATATGTCCCTCTGCGGAATCCAGCGGCTTCCAGTCGGCAGTGAAAAATTCACGCAGGACACCTGTTTTGCGGTCTATGATATGATGCAGGAAAAGATCGGCCACCTGATGCGCCAACGCAGCGAAGCGCGCGTCACCACTGGCATCAAGCATTTCGAGCGCCGCTTCCATGATATGCATATGGGGGTTCTGCTGTCGTGGCCCGGAAGTGCCCGTATCGGCCAGCCAGCCAAGGCCTCCGGGTGCCTTCAGGTCACTATTCAGGGTGGTGATCACCCCGGCAGCGCTTTCAATCAATGCCGGGTCGCGCGTCAATCGATAACGCCACGCATGGGCCAGTAGCACGAAGGCCAGATCATAGGCATCGCTGGTCGGGTCAATAATGACACCGGTGCGATCCATGCGCCGTGCCCACCCCCCGTCACCACGCCGGGCATGCCTATCGAAAAATTGCCAGCAGTTATCAGAAATTTCGCGTGCGCCAGGGAGACCCAGAAGAGCGGCCTGTGAAAAGCAGTATAACTGCCGGGCCTGCGCGCGTACGCGCTTGAACGGTGCCCCGCCATCACGACCGGCCAGATCAAGGTATTCGACAAAGCCACCATGCACCCGGTCCACGCCATGCGCCGCCCAATAAGGCCAGGCATGATCATACAGCCAGGTCTGAACCCGCATGCATTCCTGCTTCATCCGTGTTCCCGTGCTCATCTGGGAAAATCCATGCCCGATCGGTCAACTGCCGGTTGCCTGACCTGTGGCAGGTTATCCCCGGTGAAGACTGCTCCTTCAATTCCAACTTACTGCAGTTGCCGCCACGTTCCTATCGGCAGTGCCAATCATGCCCGTATGCGTGTGATCCACATCATAATCTTTCATCCGTGGAATTAGCATGCCTGATGCAGGCTTGCACATTGGCGAAATGTGTCATTAAGCCATGAATCATGTTTTTCGAATGTTGGGGTCACAGGCTATGCCATTGGCGTTCCTGCCTCGCGTAATGTCGCGTCATTCACACGTTTTCTCAGCATAGTCGCCGCATCCAGCGTGCGGATTGTGGTATTCTTTTGCATCAGGTTACTTATTGCCCAATCTGAGTATTCCCCGAGCGCATGGATCAGTCACGGTAGCCGGGGATACCATCCTTCATTGGATCAGACGTAACTGATGCCATCTGTTTTTGCTGACCAGATCGGACTGGGAAGTAGCGGACTGCTTCCCCATAAAGTTTCTGCCTTCATGCAAAATACTCAGGATCAGAATTGCGGATTTTGTATGAACCGTGATGGGTCTTTTTTCTAATACTGGCAAATGAATTCATATGGGGTGAGCCTGCGCAGTGTCTTGAGCCTGCGAGCGAAATTGTAGGCGACGACGAAATCGCTGAGGTGCTGGCGCAACCGGTTGTGCGTTTCGTAAAGGAAGCGCTTGACCGTTGCCTCCTTGATCGTCCGGTTCATGCGTTTGACCTGGCCATTCGTCCACGGATGTCGGGGCTTTGTCAGGCGATGCTCGATATCGAGGTCGGCACAGGCCACTTCGAAAGAATGGCAACGAAACAGGACGCCATCGGCCTGCATGGCTTTGATATCCTCCGGTGTCCATCCGTCGCCGGTCGGATCGGTGAAATGCGTGTCGTTGTCGGTCAGCACGGTATGGATGCGGTATGGAACCGTAGCGGCAAGGGTGTGCAGGAAGTCACCGGCAATGCGACGTGTTGCTTTCTGGTGCAGTTGGACAAATGCGAATTTCGACGTCCGGTCAACCACCACGAAGAGATAGAGGCGCCCCATTTCGGTGCGGACTTCGGCGATGTCGATATGAAAATAGCCGATCGGATAAGTCTTGAACTTCGCGCGCTTCGGCTTGTCGCCCTCGGTGTCGCGGGCAGTCGGCTGATCCCATGGCGCTGAAGACAACGATGCAATGAAGAGCGCGTCAGACGCGGGATCGTCACCTGTAGCGCGTAAAGACAGTCATCCAGGGGCAATAATGTTGTATGGCGACGGAACGCCACGACGATGCCCTCCCCCTCGATCGACAGGACCGTCGAAAGAGGAGCCTTCGGGCCAGTGCGCCGATCCGCCGTATCGGGCCGCCCCTTCCATTTGGCAACCGTCTTCGAGTTGATCCCGTAGCGTTTCGCCAGAGCCCTCAGGCTCTCTTGACTATGCTGTATCGCTCGACGGACTGCCGCTGTCGTCGTGACGTTCCCGTGGTGAACTTGGCCATAGCGCTTCCTTCCACTCTCGTGAAAATAATGCACCATCACATCCTGGGGCTAAACATCTATTTTAAGAATTCACACACAATAATATAATAAAAATTCACATGAACTAAAGAGAATGGTAAAGATCGATACCTTCTTCAACACTACTACATTCAATCATTTTTTTATTATGTATAACTGCACTTCTGTCACATATTTCTTTAATGAAGTTCATGTCATGAGAAACGATAATCAGTGCCCGATCTGCGCGTTTGGTAAAAAGTTCATCGCGGCAGCGTTGATAGAAGCGGGCATCGCCAACCATAATTACTTCATCAATAAGATAGCAATCAAATTCGATTACAACAGAAAGCGCAAAGGCCAGTCGTGCCCGCATGCCAGACGAATATGTTTTTACAGGATCAAGAAGCTGCTTTCCCAGTTCTGAGAAATCATCAACATATTTACGTGTTTTCTTATAATCCAGATTATAGATACGGCAGATAAACCGGAGATTATCAAGTCCGCTCAGACTGCCCTGAAACGCGCCGCCAAATGCAAGGGGCCAGGAAACAGACATGCTCTGTTCAATCCGGCCCGAGGTTGCCAGTTCAACGCCGCCGATAATCTTGATCAGCGTGGATTTGCCTGCGCCGTTACGTCCCAGAATACCAAGCTTTTCGCCCCGTTCGATCTGGAAGCTGACACGGTCCAGTATGCGACGGGAGCCTTTGTCGATATGGTAGTCTTTAACGATATCTATACAGCGCAGCATGATGGATTCTTTTTTGCAAATTACGTCATGAAACGGATCGGACCATCTAGTGCAGATTGCGTTCCTGAGCACTGGCAATAAGAAGCTTGCCCATCACGTACAACCCGAGCAGGGACATAAACACGATGCTGAGAACCAGAAGATTGCGGGGGTATTCGGGCCAGTCGGGTGCATTGGGCTGGGCAACTTCATCCACATAGATCATCTGCTGGTTGGCCTGCTGCTTGGCAGCTTCAAGCGATGCAACATTACTGGCCAGGATACGCTGCTGCAGTTCGCGTTGTACCATCAGGTCATCATAGCCGGTAATTTTGGGAACAAGCGACTCATCGGAACCTGTAATCAGTTTGCCGGATTGCTTTATCTGTTCCTCTAAAATGGCAGCCTGTCGCTTGTAGGCGGCAATCAGGGGGCTGTTCGGCGCTGATTGCTGCAACTGGTTCAGCTGCATGTTTGTGGAAGTCAGCATGTTCTGCAGATTGGTTACAAAGCTGATCATCGGGGTAGATTGCCGCAGGGGATCAATCAGGGCCACGACATTACGGTATTCTGCCAGTTTCTGGTTGATTTCGCGCAGCTTCGCCTCTGATGCCTGCACATCAAGTGAGGTCATATGAATCAGGTTCTCACGCTGGCGCCGATTGATTTCGTTCACCAGGTTTTCGCCAGCATTCAGAAGGGCACGGGCAACATTCTGGGAATCAGCTGCGCGGAAAGTACGAACCGTCAGAATGGAAATATTGGTTTCCGTATCCTGCTCAACCAGTACATGATTCTGGTAGTATTTATAAAAATGCTCGAAGTCTTTCTTGAATCCAAGCCCGGACAGACCGGAAAAGCGGGCAATAAAGTCAGCTTCCGGACGTGTGTAGACATCAAGCAGGTTATTCTGCTTGATCAGAAGTTCGGCTGCGTCGCGGGATTGGAGATAGTCCTGGACTACATATGTATTTTCTGAGGAAACCCCGCCTCCTCCGCCGCTGGATTGCAGGATATTGCTCAGTGAGATGCCCGACTGTGATGAATGGCCGCGCACCACGAAATGTGCTTCTGATATATATTGAGGTGTAGCGATTAATGTCAGGTACAGTACTGTCAGTAAAGTCGGTGCAATAACGAATATAATGAAATACAGATTGTCCCGTATCCGGTTCTGAATTCCGCCCAGCAGCCGTGCCAGCACGGAGACATCTTCGGGGCGATACGACCCTTCATCAGGAGCATGTAGATCGGTATTCATAAAATGGACTTCCGGGAGAGGAGAGAGGAGGGTGTCTTGCTGTAACAGCTATGGAAGGTATTTCTGATGGTCCTGCTACTTTTTGGGCGCGGCTTTTATCTGACAATCCATGCTGCTGCAATTCCCGGTGCAATGACCGTACTGATGAGGCTGAAGAATTTATAGAATTTGTTACTGGCGGCATTGGCTACATAAATAAGGTCCCTGTCCCGCATAATGAATTTCTGCGCAAGGAAATAGTTGCTGGGGTTCATCATGTCTATCTGATAAACCACCGGTGCCGTGGGGGCACTTGTGTCAACCGATATGCCCATGCGCTGAAGGACATCCGTGTGCTCGAAACGGAAGAGATAGACGGCATTCGGGTCGGCGCGTGCATCCGATGGGCCACCGATGAGGGAAATCGCATCCGTCATTGTCAGGATCGGTGTCGGGAACTGGATCTGGTTTACGTGCTCACTCGCACCAAACGATGTAAAGGTACGGGGTTCATATGTTAGCTGGACCCGGTCACCCGGCTGCATGACGATATTCTGGCTGGGGTCATCCTCGACGACCTTGAGAGGGACTTCGGTCACGCGACCATTGCGGGTCAGGCGGACCATATAGTCCTCGTCCATCTGGTTCTGGACCTGATTCTGGGTCTGACTGGCATGTTCCTGTCCGCCCGCCAGTGCGATGACATCCAGGATATGCTCCCGGTTTGGCGTGAGCGGAATGCGACTGGGGCGCCGGACACCCCCGTAAACCATCACTGAATTGGCAATATCCGTTGCAATCCGGACCATGACCTGGGGGGCGGCAGATTTCTGCTTCAGCCTGGACTGGATGGCCTGGGCAGCCTGGCTGGCCGTCATGCCGGCTACATTGATCTGGCCCACAAACGGAACCTGAACGTTGCCATTACCATCCACGCCCAACAGGGGAATGGGGGAGGGCTGGGCAGCCCCCAGCAGACCATTGCCGGAACTGCTGCTTGCCGCGCTCATGGCTGAACTGGATGAACCAAAGAGCGCGGTCCCAACTTCATAGACGGCAACCTGAATGACATCGCCGGGGCCAATCGTATCATTGGTGCTGGTGCGCATCGGATGGGGATCGGCGCTGTCCAGACTGCTGAAAAGAGGGGGGGCCTCGCTTTGCAGGGATGAGATCAGCTGTGGTGTAATGGGGATGATGCTATAGCCAACCGCATTTTTTTTTGGATTACGCTGGGAACTGTTGATCCGTGATTCGGTCGGGCCACTATCGGGTAAGGAATTGCAGCCTGACAGCAGCAGAAGTCCCCCGGTCAGTGCGATGATCCATCTTCTGTTTCGAACATGACGTTGATGTGGCTTCAACTCTTTTGGGAAACAGAAGATTGTCAATTTAGCACCGTGTCTGAGAATTATGGCAAAAAACGGTTGGAATCGAAATAACCTCATGCATCATGCATACTACCAAGAGGCACAGGCACTATCAACGGATCGCCTTTTATCAGGTTTTCTGTAGGCTGACCATATGCAGAATACGCATGTTGTATCCATGGGGCCCGGTTAACCAGTGGGTATCATTGCTGCAGGCATGCAAGAATATGCATCTGCCGATAGGGTGTTCGAAACAGGCCGTGGCGCTTTCGGCCAGACAGGTCGCATAACACTGATTGCCGTTCAGCTGGAAGCATCCGATCTGTAGCCCGTTATTCAGAACGCTGCAGAAGCATTGCCTCCTTAAAGGAGTGTGGTTCCTGAAATATTTCATTCATATCAATGCGTTGTATCTGAATAGTTTCTTACGTCCAGAGGAGTATTGCAGTGACATGCACGACCCTGAAGCGTTTGAACATGCCACACCGTACAAGATCTCTTTAAAGGCGGTTGCCTCAGGCTGCGACCTGCCCGTAAGGGTTCGGGTATGATCGCCGGCCTGCCGGATGGCTGGCGACATTCATACCTGCATGGTCGGCCCGTTGCATCCGAAGCCAATGGGGTGGCAGAACAGTCAACCAGCGCAGGGCTATTATAGGTCGGTCACAGCACTGCGCAGGTATGTTGCCTTTTTAATCGAAACGGTTGCGTGGATGATTCCAGTCCAGACGTTTCTGGCGCACCAGTCCGTAAAGCATGTTTTCCAGATTGCGTGCAATGTGTTGCCAGTCATGGGCCATAAGCCAGTCATGCATGCCGGCCTGTATGGCGCGGCGTTTTTCCGGGCTTTCCAGTAATGGCGCAATGACTTTTGCCAGCTCATCAGGATCATTGTTATCGGCCCAGGCGACCGCACCCTCCAGTTCCGAGAAAATTTTCACGCGGGTGGCGACCAGCGGCACCATGGTGGCAAGCGCGGTCCGTACCGCGCCGCTGGCGGAATCATCACTTTCGTCATAAGGCAGAACAATTACGTCACAGCCCTCAAGCAGGGTTTCGATTTCTGCTACCGGCAGAAAATCAAGATGCCACTCGATGGCATCTTTAAGACCGGCTTTTGCCGCCACTTCACGGCAATGGTCGATAACCTGATCATGACTGCCGTCAGGGAAGCGGGCGTTGACCAGCCTCAGTTTCAGGCCCGGCCACTGGCGGCGCAGTTTTGCAACGGCCTGAATCAGCCTGTCGATCCCCTTGTGACGGAAGAAAAAGCCGTGACAGCCGATAACGGGCGCGTCGTTTCGCTTCAGGATGCGGGGCCAGGGAGTCTGTTTTGGTGCAAAGGCCCCATGGGGGAAGAGACCCAGATTACGTTGCACGCCCAGACTGACAAGATAGTTCATGTCATCGATATTGTGCACAAGAACGCGGGACATCTGGTTCAGTCCCTGTACGGTCTGCTCGATTGTCTGTTTGTCGGCACGCCGTAGATTGCGGGCATTATGAAGGATGACGACGGTCACGACATCGGAAAGACGTGGGTCCTGCCCCAGTCTGGCCAGTTCGTTCCATGCCATCAGCCCATCCTGATGCTGGATGACCAGCGCTTCAACCCCGTGCTCCACGGTGGCTGCGGCAACATCGTGTGCTGTGTCCTGAACATAATCCCATACGAGTGTAAAGGCGATGGGATTGCTGTTCTTTTCTGAACGATGATCGGAGAAAACAGTAATATTCTGTTGCTGCTCATCGCTCATATGGTCGATCAGGTAATTGGAATACTGCGCAATGCCACATTTTATATTCCAGGTGCTGACCCACCCGACCCTGGGCGCTGTCAGGTCCTGCGGCTGGAGCAGGTCACGCACCATGCCACTGAAGCGGCGTACCCATGCGGTATTGTCATTTTCCACATTGCCTGCCACCAGCGCCGCCTGACGCCGCTGCTCGATCAATGCGATATTGGCGGGGTCGGTATATTCGCGCAGGGCAGCCGTCAGGTCGTCCACATCCGGTTCCACCCATAGCGAATGTGAACCTGCGACATGACTGCCGGAACGGGCAAAGGTGAAGCGGATCAGCCTTGCCTGATGCGGCCCGCAGAAATCCCTCTGCCCCCCGTGGCCGGTCACGATCAGGGGCAGGCCCGCCACCATCGCTTCAAGTGCGGGCAGGTTATAGCCCTCCCCGCGTGTGGGCAGGACCATGACATCAGCCGTCCTGTAGAACGTCAGCAGTTCCTCTGGTTCCACATCACGATTGATGATCTGGACGGGAGCCATGGCCGGATATTGCCCGCGCAGGGCATCCAGTTGTTCCTGCACGTCGTTATGGGGGTTGGGGAAGGTCTTGATGACCAGTTCGACATCATCTTTTTTCGTAAAGGCCCTGGCCCATGCGGCAAGCAGGACATCCACGCCCTTGCGGGGAAAGCACGACGAGATATGCAGGAAGCGGCGCATCGGCCGGGTAACGGGCTTGCGCTGGCGCGCCAGTGCCCGTAGGGGGTCAAGCTCAACCGGCTGGCCGATCGTGTCTATGGGCAGGCGGCAGCCGGACAGGCTCAGCGCATCCGTAACGCACTGGGCTGGCGAGATGATCGCATCGAACCCGTTGGTGAGGGTCTGGACGATATCGGACGGAACGCGGGTTTCCTCCCATGCAAACAGGGAAAGTGCCAGTCGCGGATGCGATGGAGGCGGCATGACCGGCCAGTGCTGGCTGATGATCACTTCGCGGTTCGGATCGGGCTGTGGCCGTGCGCACAGATCGATCATCAGCTGCTTTTCGTCGGCCGGAACGCCTTCGGTATGGCTGATGGGGTCGGTCTCGAACGGCAGGAAATGTGTGCGCTTCGGGTAAGCCTGTTCCAGTGTGGTGGCGACGGCACGGTTGATGATTGCGAGGCTGTAGCTGCCCAGCAGATGACCCATGACGGTATACTGCATCGACACTTCACTGTCCGATGCCGTGATCACCTGCTGGTCTAGTGCCTCCACGGCCTGGTCCACCGTAGCGGATGCCTTCACCGGGGTAATGGTCCCGGTCTGCTCCCTGTTTTCACAGTCGGCCGGACGGCCTTCCAGCGAGAAAATGCCGAGTGCCCTGCCCTGCCCGGACAAGCGGCTCAGCAGTTCCGTAAGCTGGATATTTGAGACCTGTTTTTCCCATGCCGATGCGGGAATCACCACGGAGAGCGACTGTTCCGTCGTGGCTTCCCTGGCCCATTGCAGGATCAGGTCCGCAAGTGCTTTATCGCATCCTGACTGTGCGGCAATCCTGCCAGCGGCGAAATAAAGCGCCGTTGCCCCAAATGCCTGGGCCTGCTGCCATGCCGCCTGCGGCTCAAGGGTGGCATACAGGAAATCCAGCCCGATGATGCGGTCCCCCGGACGTGTGGACAGTATTTCATCTGGCAGGTAGAAATTTCTTATGCCTGCCAGCCTGCCCGTAAACTGGTTGGCAAGCATGAAATGCTCACCCGCGCCATAGACGGCATAAACATCCTTGCCACCCTGCCGGAACAGGGTGGCAAGCTGCTGCCGTGCCATGGAATCAAGGCGCCGGATGGCGCCAGGCGCGGCATAGGCTGTGACATCAATGAAAAGGCGTGGTGCCCGCTCGATGGCCCCGTTATGGGCAAGTGCGATTGCAACCGCCCCCAGATCGTCTGAATCCGCCCGTATTTTCCGCACGCTGCCCGGCAGGATCGCCTGGACATGGGAAAGCTGTGAAGGCGTGCTGCGGATGGGTTCGTTTTGCGCCGCCATTATGGCTTCGACCCATGCCCTGATCGGTCGGGAGGGCGGCAGCATGGTCGGTTCTACCCGTTGGGCACCGTTTGTGCCCAGGGGGCCGATAGTATCGGCAATTTCGCGTGAAAGGTCTGTGCGCGTGTCGCCTGCTTCCACAACGGGGCGCTTCAGTCCGCGTGCATCGCTCAGGCAGCGTTCCGCCAGCTCTTCGGGCAGATCCGAACCGAGCAGGATAAGATCCGCGGCAGACAGCAGGCCGCGATAATGCGGGGTCAGCGGACCTGTAAAGGTGTGAATGCCGCCCTGCAGGAGCGTGGGCTTTTCCGACGCCGGTGCGACCGCCCTTTCGCCCGTTACATGGATAACCATGCGTGCATCGGGCAATGTGCGGCCAAGGCCACGGAAGGCTGCCAGGAAACTGCCAACCGTAATACTGCGGGACATCACGACGGCAACAAGTGGTGCATCATCGGCAACCTGCGCAAAGCTGCGGTAATGCGCTGCCGCATGTTTGTCACCGGACAGGGGGAGCAAAGGCAGGGCCGCGCTGCCTTCCGGCAGGGTCCGCAGGGCGTACAGGGAAAGACTGCTGCCCGCCAGTTCCTTCCACTGCGCCAGGGTGCCCGGATCCTGTCTGGCCGTGACAAGCCCGGCCAGGCCCTGGGAGGCGACGATGTCACGCTGCATCGTGGGTGTCAGGATGGCAGTGCCAGCCTCCCCGTCATCGATGGATTCCAGCGGGCGCATCTGCATGAAAAGACCGGGATGGGCGGCCATGGGGGCGGACAGCACCGGGGCGTCATGGCAATCCCCCGCGTAAAGGATCTGGTCGAACTGCGAGGCATCCCAGTCCAGTGCCTCCAGTGTCCGGCATTCGACCTGTGCGGCCGTCCACTGGTCCAGATGGTCGTCGGGTGTCATGGAATACAACGTGACGTCGCATCCGGCACTCAGGGCCGAAACCAGACCGGACAGGCGGCCCGCCACATGGCTGTCCGTATCCATCCGCGCACAGACAAGGGCAACGCGGGGACGCTGTGGCAGGATGGGCTGCTGCGCAGGCTGGCGCGCGCGGGACTGCGCATGCAGTTTTTCAAAGGCAGAAAGGATGATCCGGGCGGGGCGTGTCCATGTGAAGGCCTTGGCCCGCTCGATGCCATACGCACGCAGGTCCTGCTGAACCGCTGGATTGCCGAGGACCCGCTCCATTGCCTGCCCGAAGACAAGGGGGGAGGAGGGATCAACCAGCATGTCCGCACGCCCCACGACTTCCGGCAGGGATGTCGTATTGGCGGAAATGACCGGCGCGCCACAGGCCATGGCCTCAAGCGGGGGCAGGCCGAATCCCTCGCTCCATGCGGGGAAGGCAAACAGGGAACAGGCGGCATAGAGTGCAACAAGATCTTCGTCAGAGACAAAACCCGTCAGCACCAGGGTATCGGCTGGCAGTCCCTCTGCCCGTACCAGCTTGTCAAGATAGGGACGAGCATCCGCGTTCATCTTGCCCACGATGACAAGTTGATGGCTGCTTCTGACCTGTCGGGACATGCTGCCGAAGGCCGCGATAAGCCCTTCAAGGTTCTTGCGATATTCAAGCGGGCTTGTGTTGAGGACAAACGGCCTTGATATCCCCAGGCGACCCAGCAGGGCCGTATGGTCCGTACTGCCCGGCTTGGGGAGGGTAAACCGATGGTCGATGCCATTGAGGGCGGTTATGACCTTTTCCGGTTCCACGCCTATGCGGTTCCTGACCTCGCCCGCCACGAAATCGGAAATCGCGATCAGCAGATCGGCCTGTTTTACGGTGCTGATACGGCGCGCATAGGCATCCTGGTCATTCTGGGCCGGAATATAGCGTTTGGGATCTTCCAGCGGGATCAGGTCATGGATGGTGACTGCGACCGGATAGGGCGCGGGATCAATCGAGACGACCACATTGTCCCACAGCCCCTCAAGGGGGCTGGGGATGAATACCATGTCGGGCTCAAGCCGTGAGATGAAGGCCGTGCGCAGGATCTCGGCGGCGCGGGTGCGCCAGGCATTGTCCGGGCTGGCGGCTTCCACGCTGTCCGTCAGGCTGCAGACGTAAATGGAAGTCTGGGGCAGGAAACCGGCCAGTTCCTTGCGAACATAGTCGACAGAGCCGGGAAAGCGGTCCGTCAGGAAAATCAGGAACTCGTGTTCCTTGCCGACGGTAATCATTTCCTTGGTCAGGCTCATGGCATAACGGCCGATGCCACGGTGGCGACTGCCATTCTGGCATGACTGCAGATCAATGACGATACGCATGGAGTCCGTTATTCCTTGTATGCCAGGGAGCCTGCGAGGAACCTGAAAATGGTGCCCTGTCCGTGGTCCAGTCCCGGTTTCTCGACAAGCCTGCGCCGCCCGCCGCCTTCGGAAGCAAGGGAGGAGGCGTCAGGCGCTGATGCATCCATCCGCAGGTAGGCCCCCGACAGGTCGGCTATCTGGTCATCAGTCAGGTCACCGCTGATTGCGCGTATTTCTCTTTCTGCAGCGGGCAGGCCCGGCCTGAGCCGCCATGCCGCCAGATAGGCCCCCAGCGCGGAATCTATACGCCCCTGCTGCTTAAGTGCGGCACCCAGATGGATATAGAGTTCCGGATCGCGGGGTGTCAGGAGCAGGGCGCGCCGGTAGCAGTCAACCGCTTCATCCGCCTTGTCCTGCTCCCGTAGTGCATGGCCAAGCTGGATCAGGAACCGGACCTGGCCGGGCGCGTATTTCAGGACTTTCCTATAGCTGTTTTCCGCCTCGGGCCAGGCCTTCCTGCGGGCTGCCGCCCGGGCCTGCCTTAATGACAACGCCATGCGCAGGCGTGCCAGCAGGCCGGGGGCGTGTCCCTGCACTTCCGTGCTGGTCAGGCCGCCGCGCAGGTGGCAGGCATCGCGGGCAGTATCATCCTTGACGCCGACACTGCGCAGTTCGTCGCGCATGTCACTCAGGCTGCCGTCCATGGCCAGCGCCCGGGCAAAATAGGCGGCGGCTTCCTTCCTGTATCCCCGCAGCTTCAGGAACAGCCCTGCCTGCCTCTGGGCATCAATGTAATGCGGATTGGTATCCGCGGCATGCAGGTAGGTTGTCAGGGCCGCATCGAAGTCCTCATTTTCCTTGAGGACGTGTCCGAGCTGGATCTGGTCCTTTACCGATGGATTACGTTGTTTACACAGTTCCCGATAGTACCGGGCGGCTTCACCCCACTGGCCACTGCGGGCTGCCTTACGCGCCTTGGAACGCAATTTCTGATTTCTGAGCATATCAATTCAGGATGAATGTGAACCAAAGTAGGGGCGGGGACAGTCCCAAAGATATCGCATTGTGCTTTCAGAAGAAAGGGGTGATTATAACGCACTGATTTATTTGTGTTATTTTTGAGCATTCCTCCGGTTTCATCGCTGGTGACCATCTGTCCGGCAACATCCGCCGTGGGAGGGATTGTGCGTCATCGTCCTGCCAGCGATGGCGCAATCATGAATTGCAACATGACATGGCAGAACGGCAGCAGGGAATACTTACTGAACAAGAATGTATTTACGGACACGCAGGCACAGATAGAAGCCAGCAACCATCAGGAACAGATTTATGCCAAAACAATACGCGATGTTGTAATGAGAGTGCGCATTCAGGCCAAACTGGCCTTCGCGTATCATTTCAATATTATCCACACTGGGGGATAGCATCATGTACCAGCGGTATTTGGGCGGAAGCCAGCTGACCATGGTGAATGCGCCCGTGAAGGGCAGCGACAGATAGCTGAAAACCCCCATTACCTTTTCAATAAGTTCCGACATTTCGCTAAGGGACGCGAAGATCATGGCGGTTGCCGTGCAGAATATGGCATGAAATGCCAGGCCAAGATAAAGCATGCCGTAATATTGGGGCGGCTTCATGAAACCCAGGAAAATTGCGCCGCAGGCGACAAGCAGGCCGGCCATCAGGGTGCCGATTATTTCCAGCCCCGAACGTGCCAGGATGATCGTGACGGGTGTCACCTGACGGTGGAAAAGCAGACTGCCGTTCGATTCAAACGCCTTGATCGACTGGCCAAGACAATGGCGCCACATCGTAAGGGGAACGTACCCCGTAATCACGATGGCCGTCATCGGGAGGCCATGTTCATGCGAGGGGCGGATGGCCGTCCACAGGATCGCAACACCTGCGCAGAACAGGATGGGTTCCCCGAGCACCCAGAGGAAGCCGATGTTTTCGCGTCCGTACCGTGTATGGATCTCGCGCATGATCAGGGCATAGATGACGCGTAGCTGGCGACCGAAAGCAGCCTTCAGATTCTGGTAACTGCTCTGCCTGGCTTCGGATGTTCTCATCGAATGGTGTACTTTCGTCTGTTGACCATCAGAGTGGCTCCTGTCCCCTGGTAAGCATCATCAAGTGGATTTCCAGCCCCCGGTTCACGGCGCGGACGGAACTAGGGTAGCCAGGATGATGCCAGTCATCCAAATGCCGACAGGCCGGTCCGCCGATTGGGCGCTGTTATGGCCATATCTTTACAAATCTGTCGAGAGGCTTGACAGCGCATGGTTAAAGGTATATAACTTTTCCATATTCCAGCAGACTTAAAGTTTTTGGCTGGAATTCCCACCTTATCCGTTAAGCAGCATCAACCATCTTGATTGTGACATGGGTCAGGGTCCTGCACATCAGTGCACCCTGTTCAATGAGTTGCTGGCTTACCGTCTTCCTTTCGTGAACTGCCCACTTAATTTAGGCATATCCTGCATGCAACTCGCCGAACTCAAGGCCAAATCTCCAGCAGACCTTCTGGCTTATGCTGAAAGTCTGAATATTGAAAACGCATCATCTCTTCGCAAGCAGGAGCTGATGTTCACGATCCTCAAGACCCTGGCCGATAATGACCAGGCCATCTACGGGGACGGTACGCTTGAAATCCTGTCCGATGGTTTCGGTTTCCTCCGCTCGCCAGAGGCCAATTACCTTCCCGGACCGGATGATATCTACATTTCTCCCAGCCAGGTCCGCCGCTTCGGACTGCGTACCGGTGATACGGTGGAGGGCCAGATCCGGGCCCCGCGTGATGGCGAGCGGTATTTTGCCCTGCTCAAGGTCAATGCAATCAATTTCGAACCGCCCGAGGCGGTGCGCCAGCGCATCAACTTTGACAACCTGACCCCGCTCTATCCTGAGCGCAGGCTGAAGATGGAAGTCGAGAACTCGGCTGTTGGCGGCGCGGATGAGGCCCCCACCAATGGCAAGGGAAAGGGCAAGGCGCCGAACCGGGATTTCACGTCGCGCGTGATCGACCTGGTTTCTCCCATCGGGATGGGCCAGCGCGCACTGATCGTGGCGCCGCCGCGTACCGGCAAGACCGTGATGCTGCAGAGCATCGCGTCCTCTATTTCTGCCAATCACCCCGAAGTCTTCCTGATCGTGCTGCTCATTGACGAGCGTCCGGAAGAAGTGACGGACATGGCCCGCTCCGTGCGGGGGGAAGTGGTGTCCTCCACCTTTGATGAACCCGCGACCCGCCATGTGCAGGTAACGGAAATGGTGCTGGAGAAGGCCAAGCGTCTGGTCGAGCACAAGCGTGATGTCGTGATCTTGCTGGATTCGATCACCCGTCTGGCCCGTGCCTATAACACCGTCGTGCCCTCATCGGGCAAGGTGCTGACCGGTGGTGTGGATGCCAACGCGCTGCAGCGCCCCAAGCGCTTCTTCGGTGCAGCCCGTAATATCGAGGAAGGGGGATCGCTGACCATCATCGCCACCGCCCTGATCGATACCGGCAGCCGGATGGACGAGGTCATCTTTGAAGAGTTCAAGGGTACGGGTAATTCCGAACTGATCCTTGACCGTAAGCTGGCTGACAAGCGGACCTTCCCGGCCATTGACATCACCAAGAGCGGTACCCGTAAGGAAGAACTGCTGGTTGATCGTGCCGATCTGGCGAAGATGTGGGTCCTGCGCCGTATCCTCGCCCCCATGGGCACGATGGATGCGATGGACTTCCTGCTCGACAAACTCAAATACAGCAAGACCAATCATGATTTCTTCGATGCGATGAATACCTGATCGCACCGGATTATCGTGACGACAGAAACCCCGGCCTTTCAGCCGGGGTTTTTTTATGTCCTGATGATTCATTTGTAAAAGTATAAAAGTTTTTGGGAGCCACCTTTTTTCAAAAAGGCGGCGTTCTTTTGAAGCTTTTTGAAAAAAGCTTCACCAAAAACTTCTTTATGAAAGGCTCAGGGCAGCAGGATGGTGCTGCCCGTGGTCTTGCGTGATTCCAGGGCGATATGGGCTTGTGCCGCATCCTTCAGGGCAAAGGACTGGCCGATACGGGGTTTGATCACGCCCCTTTCCACCAGGCCAAAAAGTTCCCGCGCGGCATGGAGCAGGGCAGGGCGCTGGGCGATATAGGTCATGAGCAGCGGGCGGGTCAGGTACAGGCTGCCATGGGCCGCCAGTGTACCAACATCCACCCCCGTCACGGCACCGGATGCATTGCCGTAGCTGACCATAAGGCCGCGTGGGGCAAGGCAGGACAGGCTGGTCTCAAACGTCGCCTTGCCAATGCTGTCGTACACGACCTTGAGCATGCGGCCATCTGTCAGGTTACGCACCTGCTCGGCTACATGGTCCGTGCCGATAATGACATCCGCTGCGCCATTGGCCCGGGCCAGTTCGGCCTTGGCTTCGGTCGAGACAACGCCGATGACCCGCGCGCCAAGATGTCGTGCCCACTGGCACATGAGCAGGCCCACGCCACCGGCGGCGGCATAGACCAGTATGTCCTCACCGGGCTGGACGCAATGGACCTCACGCAGCAGCATGTGCACGCTCAGGCCGCGCAGCATGATGGCGGCGGCGGTATCGAAACCGATGGCGTCAGGCAGTGGCACGATGCGGTCGGCGGCGATGGTGCGGTACGTGGCATAGCCGCCCGGTGTGGCAGGGTAGGCGACCCGCATGCCGGGGTGGATATCCTGCACGTCCGCCCCGACCGCTGTAACCGTGCCTGCGCCCTCCATGCCCGGAATGGCGGGCAGGGCAGGGAATTTGTACAGCCCGCTGCGGAAATAGGTGTCGATGAAATTGACCCCGATGGCTTCCTGCCGCAGCACGACCTCATTGGCCGCCGGGGTGGGGATGGGGAGGGATTCAACGTGGAGAACTTCGGGTCCTCCATATTCATGGACGCGGATGACGGTGTTCATGGCATTCATTGGTTCCGCTCAGGGGTTCAGGATCTGGGGGTAACGCACAGGGTTTCCAGGTTACGCAGGAACTGGCGGTCCTGCGCGCCTTCCTCGCCGGGATAGGTCTCGGGGTCATAATCCGGGCAGTCATCCAGATCGATGCGGTGGCAGGGGATCAGGATGGGAATGGGGTTTTCCCCACACGCGCTGACAATGGTTTCGGGCGTGACATCGGCCAGACGGGCGGCATCTTTCCAGTACACATGCTGGCCTGCGGGTATGGTCAGCATGAAGCGCCAGGCCTTGACCTGTTCCGGTGTGCCGTAAGGGTCCAGTGGCAGGGTGCACGGGGCGGGATCACCGTCAAAATAGGCCTCCAGCCATGCGCGGGCCTGAAGCAGGACGGGTGTTTCTTCCTGATCGCGGCCCCAGCCCCAGTCCAGCGCGACAATCTTTTCGTCTTCAACGGATACGGTCAGCGGCGCCAGTGGCGAATGCATGGAAAGTTGTGGCATGAGTCACCTTGATCAGGACAAAGAGGTGAACGATAACGCCGTTCCCGCCACTGGCAAAATGACGATGGCCATTATGGAGATTTTCATGCAGGAACGTGATGGTCATCCCCCCGTTATCTTTGCCCTTGCCAGTGGCCTGTCCCGCGCCGCCATTGCGGTGATGCGGCTGAGTGGCCGGGGTACGGGCCGGATTGTCGAAAGCCTGTGTGGCCGCCTGCCTGCGCCGCGCCGGGCTTCGTTACGGGGACTATGGCGACGGGATGGGGGCACACCCGTGCTGCTGGACCGGGCACTGGTGCTCTGGTTCCCCGGCCCGGACAGCTATACGGGGGAGGATAGCGCGGAACTGCACCTGCATGCGGGGCCGGCTGTGATCAATGCCGTGGCCGATGCGCTGGTTGCCCTGGGGGCACGGCCTGCCGAACCGGGTGAATTCAGTCGCCGGGCCTTCATGCACGGGCGCATGGACCTCATGCAGGCGGAAGGCATTGCCGACCTGATCGAAGCCGAGACGGAAGCCCAGCGCCAGCAGGCGCTCTCACAGGTTGATGGTGCCCAGAGCCGCCTGTATCAGCACTGGGCCGACCGGCTGCGAACCCTGCTGGCCCATCAGGAAGCGCTGATCGACTTCCCTGATGAGGAACTGCCGCCAGAAGTGGAGCAGGAACTCTGTAACGGCCTGCGGGAGCTGCATGACACGATGCAGGCTTATCTGGCCGAAGGGGCCGGGGCGGAGCGGCTGCGGCGCGGGCTGGTATTCGCCATTGTGGGGGAGCCGAATGTTGGCAAGTCCAGCCTGCTGAATGCGCTGGCAGGGCGGGATGCCGCCATTGTCTCATCCCGGGCGGGTACGACACGCGATGCGATCGAAGTGCGCTTGGTGCTGGGGGATGTGCCGGTAACCCTTGTCGATACTGCCGGATTGCGCGAAACAGAGGATGAGATCGAAGCCGAGGGCGTGCGTCGTTCATTGTTTCACGTGAAACAGGCTGACTGCGTGGTGCAGGTTTTTGCTGGTAGTCATCTGCCGCCCCGGCTGGAAGGGGCGGATGTACTGGTGTGCAACAAGACGGACCTGCACCCGGCACCTGATGGTGCGATTGGCATTAGTGTGCTCACCAATGGGGGCATGGATGTGCTAAGAACAGTACTGGCCGGTAAGGCGCGCGCGCTTACGGCAGGCCGGGTTGCTGCACCCTTTACCCGTGCGCGCCATCGTGCCGCGATAGAGGAGACGGTGCGCCATATCGGGCAGGCCCTGGCCATGCCGTGGCCCGAAATGCGCGGGGAAGAAATGCGGCTGGCCATGCGCGCGCTGGGGCGCCTGACCGGGGCGGTGGATGTGGAAGCCCTGCTGGATACGGTGTTCGGCCAGTTCTGTATTGGCAAGTAGGAGGGATGGCGGGATGAAGCGCGCATATGATGTGATTGTCGTGGGCGGGGGGCATGCGGGATGTGAGGCCGCCGCCGCCGCCGCGCGCGCCGGTGCCCGCACCCTGCTGCTGACCCACCGGTTTGATACAATCGGCGTCATGTCCTGCAATCCCGCCATTGGGGGGATTGGCAAGGGACATCTTGTGCGCGAAATCGACGCGCTTGACGGGCTGATGGGAATTGCCGCCGATCATGCGGGCATTCATTTCAAGTTGCTCAACCGCTCCAAGGGGCCTGCGGTGCATGGTCCGCGCGCGCAGGCGGACCGTACGCTCTACCGGCTGGCCATTCAGGACCTGCTGGCGTGTACCGAAGGGCTGGATATTGTTGAAGGGGCAGCGGGTGATCTGCTGGTGAATGCACAGGGTGGGGTGGAAGGCGTGGTCTGCGAGGATGGTCGCAGCTTTGCATCTGGTGCCGTGGTGCTGGCCACTGGCACGTTCCTGCGTGGCACGATCCATATTGGTCATGAGAGCGAACCGGCAGGCCGGGTGGGGGACAGGCCCGCCAATGCACTGGGGCGACGTCTGGCAGCACTCGGGTTGCGCATGGGACGGCTCAAGACCGGAACCCCCGCCCGGATCGCGCGCGACAGCATTGAGTGGGATAGTCTGGCCGAAGACAGGGGGGATGCCGTGCCCGAGGCATTCAGCCGCATGACGGATGCCATCACCAATCCCATGATATCGTGCCGCATAACGGCCACTACACCGCGCACGCATGAAATCATACGCGAGAACCTTCAGCTTTCAGCCCTTTATGGCGGTGCGATATCGGGACGCGGGCCGCGCTACTGCCCCTCCATCGAGGATAAGGTCGTGCGCTTCGCGCAGCGTGAATCGCATCAGATTTTTCTGGAGCCCGAAGGCCTGCCCGGTAACCCGGATGGGGCGCTGGTCTATCCCAATGGCATTTCCACAAGTCTGCCGGAGCATGTGCAGCTTGAAATGCTGCGCAGTATTCCGGGGCTGGAAAACTGCCGCATGGTGCGGCCGGGCTATGCAGTGGAATATGACTATGTTGACCCGCGTGAACTGGCCCCCACCCTGGAACTCAAGAACCTGCCCGGCCTGTTTCTGGCGGGTCAGGTGAATGGCACCACGGGATATGAAGAGGCGGGTGCCCAGGGGCTGATTGCCGGCATCAACGCGGCCCGGCATGCGGCGGGTCAGGAAGGGGTGACCCTGGCGCGCGGACAGGCGTATATAGGCGTGATGATTGATGACCTGACTACGCAGGGGGTCTCGGAACCGTACCGCATGTTTACGTCGCGTGCGGAATACAGACTGACCCTGCGGGCGGATAATGCCGATCTGCGCCTGACCCCGCTGGGGCTGGAATGGGGATGCGTGGGATCGGCGCGCGCGGCCCGTCTCCTGTCTGACCGTACGGCGATCGATGCTGCCATGGCACGCGCCAGCAGTGAAACCTGTACCCCGGATGCGCTGCGGCGGGAAGGTGTGAATGTCTCTGCCGATGGTCGCGCGCGTTCGCTCATGGATGTGCTGGCGACGGACGCGACGCCCGAAATCATCACCCGTATTGCCCCATGGTTTGCTGACCTGCCGCCCCGTGTGGCGCAGCATCTTATGACCGAAGCCCGTTACAGCGGCTATATTGCCCGGCAGGAGCGCGAGATCCGCCAGCTTGCCAGTGAAAGCCGGATTGTCCTGCCAGCCGATCTCGATTACCACCAGATCGGTGGCCTGAGTACGGAAATGCAGGAGCGTCTGGCACAGGTGCGCCCGGTTACGTTCGGGGCTGCCCAGCGTATTCCCGGCATTACGCCATCCGCCCTTGTCGCATTGCTGGCCCATGTGCGCCACAGGCCGGTGGCGGCATGACGGCTGTCCCGACCCTGCCGTCAGATCTGGGTGTTTCACGTGAAACACACGAGCGGCTTGAGCGCTATGCTGATATCCTGTTGCGGTGGAACCAGAAGATCAATCTGGTCTCCCCACATGACCTGCCGCATCTGTGGTCGCGCCATATCGCCGACAGCCTGCAACTGGCTGCACTGATCCCCGCAGGTGCGCCGGGTCTGGTGGATATGGGATCGGGTGGTGGTTTTCCCGGTCTGGTCATTGCCTGCGCGACCGATGCGCGTGTTACCCTGATTGAGTCCGACCAGCGCAAGGCCGCCTTCCTGCGGGAGGCGGCGCGTGTGGCGGGCGTGCAGGTGCGGGTCTGCGCGCAGCGACTGGAACAGGCGGATGTGCCGCCCGCGCTGGTGGTAACGGCCCGTGCGCTGGCCCCGCTGCCGCTGCTGCTGGAATGGGGCGCGCGTTTCCTGCGGCCCGATGGTGTCTGCCTGTTCCTGAAAGGCCGCAATGCGGCAGAGGAACTGGCGGCAGCCCATGCTGGCTGGCACATGGCGGTAAACCGGATTCCAAGCCGCACGAATGCGGATGGTGTGATTCTAGAATTGAGCGATATCAGGCGTGTCAGAGACCATAACAATGAATGATACGGGAAGCGGGACCTCATCTTCCCCCCGCATTATCGCGCTGGCCAATCAGAAGGGCGGCGTGGGCAAGACCACCACGGCCATCAACCTTGCGGCCGCCATGGCGGCATCGGGGCTGAAGGTCCTGCTGGTTGACCTGGACCCGCAGGGCAATGCCTCCACCGGGCTGGGCGTGGGGTACGATGCCCGGCGCAGCGGTACCTATGCCATGCTGGAAGATGGCACGCGGGCTGCGCATGTGGTGCAGGCCAGTGCCGTTCCCGGCCTGTCGCTGATTGCGGCGGATACGGAACTGGCCGGGGCGGAACTGGAACTGGTCATGGCCGAGCAGCGTGAATACCGCCTGCGCGATGCATTGCGGCAGGTGGGCGTGGCGTATGACGTGGTGCTGATCGACTGCCCGCCCAGCCTTGGCCTGCTTACCCTCAATGCGCTGGTGGCCGCGCAGTCGGTTATCGTGCCGCTGCAATGCGAGTTCTTTGCACTGGAAGGGATCAGCCAGCTGGTACGGACCATAAACAGCGTAAGGCAGTCCCTCAATCCCGGGCTGATGCTCGAGGGGATTGTGCTGACCATGTATGACCGGCGCAACAACCTGTCGGAACTGGTGGCGGATGATGCCCGTAGTTTCTTTGGGGAAAAGGTGCTTGAAACCCTGATCCCGCGCAATATCCGTATCTCGGAAGCGCAGAGCCATGGGCAGCCGGTCATGAATTACGACCAGCGCTCATCGGGCAGTCAGGCCTATCAGGCGCTGGCCGCTGAAATATCGGACCGTCTTGCCCTGCATGGGGCACGCAAAGGGAAGGCACGGTGATGAAAACCAAAAAGGATGCCGGTCGCCCCCGTCTCGGGCGTGGCCTGGCCGCATTGCTGGGCGAGCAGGTCAATATGCTGCCACCCGCCCCGGCGGTGGAAGGGCGCAGGGTATCGGACGTCATTGCCAGCCTGCCGGTCGATGTAATGGAACCCGGCCCCTTTCAGCCCCGCCAGCAGATGGAACCCGAAGCGCTGGAGGAACTGGCCAGCTCGATTCGTGTGCGTGGCATCCTGCAGCCTATTCTGGTGCGTCCGCATCCCGGACGTGCGGGTATTTACCAGATCATCGCGGGGGAACGGCGCTGGCGTGCTTCCCAGATCGCGGGGCTGCATGATGTGCCCGTCCATATCCGCCCGCTTGATGATGGCGATGCCATGGCGGCTGCCCTGGTGGAAAACCTCCAGCGTGCCGACCTGAACGCCATTGAGGAAGCCGAGGGCCTGCAGCGCCTGCTTGATGATTACGAACTGACGCAGGATGAGCTGGCCAGTGCGATTGGCAAGTCCCGCCCGCATGTAGCCAATATGGTGCGCCTGCTGCAATTGCCCGCACCGGTACGCGATGCGGTGCGTCACCAGAGCCTGTCGGCAGGGCATGCCCGCGCCCTGCTGGCGCATGCGGACCCGGTGGCGGCGCTGAAAATCGTACTGGCGCAGGGACTGAACGTGCGCCAGACCGAGGCCCTGGCCCGTCAGCAGGAGCGCAAGAGTGCGGCCGCACGTGAGAAGGCGGAAAAAGCTGCCCGCAATCCCGAAATCGCCTCACTGGAACGTGATCTCGCGGCCCGGCTGGGGCTGAAGGTCCAGATCAGTTTTGACGGCAGGGGCGGCAGCATAAAGATCGATTACCGTTCGCTCGAGCAGTTCGATGGCCTGCTGCGGCTGCTGCAGCAGTAGGAAATTTTCAAAAAAGTTCAGAAAACCCCTTGTCAGCCAGTGGGGTGACTGCTAGAAGCCCTCTCACCCGAGAGGGTAACCCTGTGGGCGCATAGCTCAGTTGGTAGAGCAGCTGACTCTTAATCAGCGGGTCCAAGGTTCGAGCCCTTGTGCGCCCACCACCGGGTTAAACGGAAATATACAAGTCCCCATCAAGGCTCCGCCGGTGGGGATTTTTTGTATCATGCGTCCCGGGCCTTGTTTCCGCGCTATGGTTTCCCTCATGCAGCACAGGGAAGGGATCTTCATGACCTGTCCATTCCCTTCCGCCAGCCTGAGCCTGATCAAGGGATGGCTGCGATGAATGCCCGGCTTCCCCTGATCGGTGTCACGCTGGATGGCGAACCCCCTGCGCCACAGGGTACGGGTGGCTATTCATGCTTTCCGTGGTATGCGATCCGGCAGAACTACATGGACATGATTGCCGCGTGTGGCGGCCTGCCCGTGGCCCTCGGGCATGACCCGGCGCTGGCTGCACGGATGGTGTCCCGGCTGGACGGTCTGGTGGTGACGGGGGGTGCCTTTGATGTGCCACCCGACCTGTATGGCGCCACCGAAGCCCATGCCAGTGTCCGGACCAAGCCACGCCGCACGGCGGCGGAAGCGGCACTGGTGCGGGCCGCGCTGGCAAAGGGTATCCCCATACTGGGCATATGCGGTGGCATGCAGTTGCTGGCCGTGCTGCTGGGGGGCACGCTCGTGCAGCATATCCCCGATGCCCTGGCGCACGCGCTGGCGCATGAACAGCCCAACCCGCGTGACGAGGCGGGGCATGACGTGTACATCATGGCGGATACACATCTGGCGCGGCTGGTGGGGGCGGATTGCCTGCCGGTCAATTCGTCACATCATCAGGCGGTGCACGATACGGGGCGTGGGATCGTATGCGCGCGTGCGCCCGACGGGGTGATCGAGGCGCTTGAACTTCCCGGGCATCCTTTCTGTATCGGGGTGCAGTGGCATCCGGAATTTGGCATCTCGGCAGGGGACCGTCTCCTGTTCGAAGGGTTGATCGACGCCGCAAGGCAGGCAGGAACATGACACAGGACCATTCTTCTTCCGCTTCCGCTGAACGGGGCGACCGTATCGCCAAATGGCTGGCCCGTTCGGGCGTTGCCAGCAGGCGCGACGCGGAACGCATGATTGCCGAGGGCAGGGTGCAGCTTAACGGCGCGGTCGTGAACCACCCGGCAACCTTCGTGGGGGCAGGGGACATCGTGCAGGTGAATGGCAGCGTGGTGGGCGCGCCTGACCGCACGCGGCTGTGGCGCTACCACAAGCCCGACGGGCTGGTGACCACCCACCGTGACCCCGAGGGCCGTCCTACCGTGTTCGAGTCGCTGCCGCCCGGCCTGCCGCGCGTTATAAGTGTGGGGCGGCTGGACCTGAACAGCGAGGGCCTGCTGCTGCTGACCAATGATGGTGAACTGGCGCGCAGGCTGGAACTGCCCAGCAATGGCTGGATCCGCCGCTACCGGGTGCGGGTGTTTGGCGTGGTGGATGAACGCATGCTGGCCTCCCTTGCCAGGGGGAGCGAATTCGATGGCGTGCGCTACGGCCCGATCGAGGCGCATCTGGATTCGGCCAAGGGGGATAATGCGTGGCTGACCGTATCCCTGCGTGAAGGCAAGAACCGGGAAGTACGCAAGGTCATGCAGGGGCTTAACCTGCATGTCAGTCGCCTGATCCGCACATCCTACGGGCCGTTCCAGCTGGGTACGCTTACGCGGGGCGAACTGGAGGAAGTGACCGGCAAGGTCATCCGCGAGCAGGTGCCCGGCGGCCTGTCCGGTGGCAAGTTCCAGCGCAGGCCGTAATGCGGATCATCGCGGGAGAATGCCGGGGCCGCACCCTGCACGCGCCTGCAGGGCAGACGACGCGCCCCACGGCCGACCGGGTGCGCCAGGCCCTGTTCGACACATTGGCCCATGCGCCATGGGCCGGGCTGGATGGCCTGCGCGGCGCGCGCGTGCTGGACGGGTTCGCGGGCACGGGCGCGCTGGGGCTGGAAGCCCTGTCGCGCGGGGCCGCCAGTGCGTGCTTCGTGGAACGTGACCGCGCCGCCCTGCGTGCCCTGCGGGAGAATATTGCGGCCTGCGGCATGCAGGGCCGCAGTACGGTGCGCGCGCTCGACATGCTGCGCCTGCCGCCCGCCGGTGCCGCGGGACCGGTTGATCTGGTCTTTCTGGACCCGCCCTATAACCAGGACCTGCCGGCCCGGGCGCTGGCGGTGCTGGCACGTGGGGGCTGGCTGGGGCCATCCACCCTTGTCGTGGTGGAAATGGCGGCGGGTGAGGACCCGCCGGTGGAGACGGACAGGCTGCTGCTTGCACGCAGGCATGGGGCCGCCCAGCTGTATGTCTGGCGGAACGGCCAGGGTGACGCGGCGTAAGAGATTGCCCTATTTTATGCAACTGGCCTTCTTTCCGTCCATTGGTCAGGGTTATAGTCAGGCCGTTTGACGGGAATGGGCGGGCAAGGCCTGCGCTGGCCCGGCCTGTTGTGCCTCTGGTCCCTGCGTGCAGGCAGGTGGACCTTCAGATCAGGATATGGATTTTTGGCGATCTTCAGCCGTTTTGTCCCTGACTCGCTTTCCTCCGGCCCGGTGCGCTCGCGCCTGCGCGAACGGTTGGCGGAAGCGGGCGGGCTTGGGCTGTGGATCGTGGCGCTGTGCCTTGCCATGGCATTATGGAGCTATGACCCACGCGATCCGTCGGCCAATACCGCCAGTGGGCAGGCACCGGCCAACCTGCTGGGCAGGCCGGGTGCCTACATGGCCGACTTCATGCTCCAGGATTTCGGGATCGTGGGCATGCTGGCCATCTTCTGCCTGCTGGCATGGGGCTGGCGGCTGATCCGCCACCACGGGCTGGCCTCGGCCATGCTGCGTTTCATCGCCCTTATATGCGGCCTGCCGGTCATCGCGGCGGATATCGCGGCCCTGCCCCTGCTGCTGCCGGGCCTGCATGCCCCGCTCTGGCCAACCGATGCCGGGGTGGGGGGGGCGGTCGGCCTGTCGGTGGCGCATATGTCCATCCAGGCCGCGACCGTGTTCATGGGGCACTGGGGGCCGCTGCTGGTCTGGCTGCTCGGGCTGGTCCTTGGCGGGCTGCTGCTGCTGCTGGCCATGGCGCTTTCGCTGTCCGAATGGAAGGCGATGGGCCGGGGCATCCGTTTCGTCCTGCGCCAGCCCATGGCGCTGGCAGGGTGGCTGCGGCACATGAAGGGCCGGACCCGGCCTGCGCATGATGAAGCCCCCGCGGCGGCCTATCCGGATTATCTGACACGCGGCGCTGAAGCCGATGCCGGGGCGGGGGAAGCCCCGGGCGGGCCGGGAACGTCGCTGTTCCGTACGCCCCGGCAGGAGCGCGCGCCCGTACCCACCCCGCCCACGCCCGGCACCGCCATGATGCCGCTGGAGGGCAGGCCACCAGCAAAAGCCGTATCCGCGCCCGAGGACAGGTCCATAGCCCTGGCCGGGTCACAGGAACAGCCCGGGACCCTGCCAGCCCGCAAGACGGATGGCGCGCGGCCGGCGCAGGTTTCACTCCAGACCAGCTGGATGCATCCACCGGGCATGGATGAAGATGTCTCCGCGCCGCTGCTCATGGGGGGGCCTGTGCCCACCCCCACATCGGATCGTGCGCCGTGGCATGAAGAACCGCCCGTAACCGGGACGAAGCCCTTCATCGTCACGCCCGAGGACGAGGACGACCTGCCGGTAGCCGCGCCCGAACCCGCGCGGCCGACCTTCCTGTCGCGCCTGTTTTCCGGTGGGGGCGGCCGTCAGGCCGAAGATCCCCAGGCCGGGCCGGAGGAATACGTCCCTCCGCCGGCCATGCCCTCCGTCGAGGAGGAAAGCTACACCCCGCCCCCGCAGCCGGAATGGCAGTTCCCGCCGCTGTCGCTGCTCAGGCCGCCGCCATCCGATGCCGCGACCAAACCGACCGAGGAACTGCTCCAGGCCAACGCCACGCATCTTGTGACCGTGCTGTCCGAATATGGCGTGCAGGGGGAGATCGTGGCCTATCACGCAGGCCCCGTCGTCACGCTGTATGAACTCCAGCCCGCCGCCGGGATCCGCGCGGCCCGCGTCATCGGTCTGGCGGATGACGTGGCGCGTTCGCTCTCGGTGCTCAGCGTGCGGATCGCCACCGTGCCGGGGCGCAACGTGATCGGGATCGAGGTGCCCAACGCACGGCGTGAGACGGTCTATTTCTCCGAACTGCTGCAGGACCCGCAATGGGCGCATTCGCGAAACCGGCTCAATCTGGCGCTGGGCAAGGATATCGCGGGCGAATCGGTCTACAGCGATCTGGGCGCCATGCCGCACCTGCTGATCGCGGGCACCACCGGTTCGGGCAAGTCGGTGGGCGTGAACTCCATGATCCTGTCACTGCTTTACCGCCTGTCACCCGAGCAGTGCCGCCTGATCCTGATCGATCCCAAGATCCTTGAACTCTCGATCTACGAAGGCATTCCCCATCTCATGACGCCGGTGGTGACGGAACCGGCCAAGGCGGTTGCGGCCCTGAAATGGGCGGTGCGCGAGATGGACCGCCGTTACCGCGCCATGGCCCATCTGCAGGTCCGCAACATCGCCAGCTATAACGAACGCGTGGCCGAAGCGCGCGCGCGTGGCGAGATCGTGACCCGCCGCGTCCAGACCGGCTACGACCCCGAAACCGGCAAGCCCACCTTCGAGGAACAGCAGCTTGCGCTGGACTCGCTGGCCTATCTCGTCATCGTGGTGGATGAGATGGCCGATCTCATGATCGTGGCGGGCAAGGAGATCGAGGCCCTGCTGCAGCGCCTGGCGCAGAAGGCACGCGCGGCGGGCATCCATCTGATCCTGGCCACCCAGCGGCCGTCGGTCGATGTGATTACCGGCACCATCAAGGCGAACTTTCCCACCCGCATTTCCTTTCAGGTCATCAGCAAGTTCGACAGCCGCACCATCCTGGGCGAGCAGGGGGCCGAGCAGCTTCTCGGGCGGGGTGACATGCTGTTCATGCAGGCGGGCGGCCGGATCACGCGTGTGCACGGGCCATTCGTGGATGACAGCGAGGTCGAGGCCGTGGTCGCCTTCCTGCGCACGCAGGGTGAGCCGATCTATGATGACGATGTCATCTCCCCGCAGGAGGAAGACAGTTCCGGCAAGCCTTTCTCTGCCCCCGCGGGCGGGGCGGAGGAAGATGGCCTGTTTGCCCAGGCGGTCGAGGTCGTGGCGCGCGAAGGCAAGGCCTCGACATCCTTCATCCAGCGCCATCTCTCGATCGGCTACAATCGTGCCGCCAAGATCATCGAGCAGATGGAAAAGGAGGGTCTGGTAAGCGAGGCCAACCATGTCGGGCGGCGTGAAGTGCTCATGCGGCGTACCACGGAAGACGAATGACCGCGCCCGCCCGCCCGCGTGGTCCCGTGCCGCCTGCCCGTTCCCTGCCATGCGCGGTCCTGTACCATGACAGCCGGTTCATCGTGCTGGACAAGCCGCCCGGCCTGCCGGTGCATCCGGCGCGCGCGGGCGGCCCCAGTGTCGAGGACTGGTTCCCCCTGATTTCCCGGCACCGCAACGGCCCGTGGCTGGCCCACCGGCTGGATCAGGACACGGCGGGCTGCCTTGTGGTGGCGCTGCGCAAGCAGGCCCTTGTCGCGGCACAGGAATGCTTTGCGGCAGGGCGGGCGCGCAAGACGTACTGGGCCATCGTGCAGGGCATGCCCGCTGGCCCTTCCGGCACGGTGGATGCCCCGCTTGCGCGTGTGGAACAGGGACGGCAGTGGCGCATGCAGGTGACGACGGCCCGCGGTGGCCAGCCCGCGCGCACGCGCTGGCGCACCCTTGCCACGGGACAGGACGGGGCGGGCAACCCCATAAGCTGGCTGGAACTGGTGCTGGAAACCGGGCGCACCCATCAGGCCCGCGCCCATTGTGCCGCCCTTGGCTGTCCCATACTGGGTGATGCCCGCTATGGCGCGCGGGCGGCGGGGGCGCTACACCTGATGAGCCGGAGCATCCACCTGCCACTGGACGTTCCCGTGCATGCCATGGCCATGCCGCCCGCGCATATGGACCGCCTGATGGCACAGGCCGGCTGGGCCGTTCCGCCCGGCAACGTGGAAAAGGAAGCAACACGGTGTTTGCCCACACATTGACGCAGGAGCTGCTGCGTGTTCTGGAACGGCCCGACCTGCGGGTGATCGCGGGCGGACGGCAGATCATGCTGGACCCGGCGCTCGACCTTCCTTTCCGCATCCTGCCCGGTGGCGCCATCGTGCTGGGACTGCCCGCGCAGGGCCAGCAGGAGGAGACGGCCTTCTTCCTGCGCCATGCCCTTGAACTGGCGCCCCTGCTGGAACTGGCTCCCCATAATGCCCTGTGCGCCGCCTTCTGCGCCGCCCGCACGGCGGCCCTGTTCTGGTATCTGGATACCGGCCGGGCGGATACCGACGCGCCTGCCGCATGGGTGCCGGAGATGGCGCGGGCCGATGTGCCCGCGCCCGGAGCGCTGCGCCTGATCTGGCCCCTGCTGGCCCCTTTGCAACCGGCCCCGGACCATGATGTCGCTCCCGATTCCTTTGTGGCCCTTCATGCCCGCCTGCTGGCGCTGTGGCCCATGCTGGGCCCGACCGAGAATCTCATGGCCACGGGGGGCGACGCCCGGCTGGCCGTGGATGCGGCGACCGGCCTCAACCATTATGGCTGTTCGCACCGGCCCCGGCCATGGGCCATCACCTTTGCGTCCTCCACGGCGTCCTCGCTGTCCGAACGGGGGTTTGCCGGGGCGGAGACGGCACGGCTGTCATTGCTGGCAGGTGCATTGCAGGGCAGGGGCGATGCCACGGCGCGCCAGCTTGATGGCGACATACAGGCCCGGATCGCGGCGCATTTCGGCCTGACGGGGGATGAGGGGGTGGTCCTTGCGCCCTCGGGCACGGACTGTGAACTGTATGCACTGGCGCTGGCGGGTCTGGCGCCGGGTGGCCGGCCGGTCAGCAATATCCTGCTGGCCCCCGAGGAAACCGGCAGCGGCGTGCCGCTGGCCGCCATGGGCTGTCATTTCGCCAACGATACCGCGCTGGGCCATCGGGTGACCAGGGGCGCGCGGATCGCGGGGTTTGCGGAAGATACCCTTGTCATCAACGTGCCCATGCGTGACGGGGCGGGCCATGTGCGCCCCCCTGCGGATGTGGATGCCGAGACCTGCAGCCTGACATGGCGGATGCGGCGCGCGGGCCGGCATGTGCTGCTGCACCGTCTGGACCTGTCCAAGACCGGCCTGCTGGCCCCTGGCCTTGCGGCCCTGGAGCATGCCTGCGCACCGCAGGCCGGTGAAGCCTGCCCCCCTGACGTGGTGGTGGATGCCTGTCAGGCCCGGCTGGACCCGCTGCGCGTGCGGGCCTATCTGGACATGGGGTGGATGGTCATGGTGACAGGCTCCAAATTCTTTACCGGCCCGCCGTTCTGCGGCGCATTGCTGCTGCCTGCCGGTGTCCGGCGCAGGCTGGATGGCGCCCGGCCGCTTCCCGTAGGGCTGGGGGATTACAGCTACCGCCACGCCTGGCCTGTGGGGCGCGCCTGTGACGTGCTGCCGCAGGGGCACAATATCGGCCTGATCCTGCGCTGGCAGGCGGCCCTGGCGGAAATGGCGGCGTTAAGCGCCATTCCCCGTGCCCTGATCCATGACCGGCTGCAGGGGTTCCTGACCGCCGTCGCGGGCCGGATCACGGCGGACCCCGCGCTGGAACTGCTGCCCCCCGTGGCCCCCGCGCGGCCCGTGCTGGACAATGCCTGGGACTGCCTGCCCACCATACTGAGCTTTTTTGTCCGCGCACCCGGTAGCACGGGTGAAACCTTCCGCCCGCTGGCCCTGCCACAGGCACGCCAGCTTTACGCCTGGCTCAATACCGACCTGTCCGATCTGGTTCCGGCGGATGACCCCGATGCTGTCCTTGCCGCCGTGCTGTGCCATGTGGGCCAGCCGGTGCCACTGGCCCATCCCAACCTGCCCGGTGCGGTTGCGGGGGCGCTGCGCATTTCAGCCGGGGCACGGCTTGTTTCGGGCGAGCCGTCGCATGCGGGCATGGACCCCACCGAACGGCTTGGGCGCGAAGTCCGCAATGTCGGCCAGATCCTGGCCAAGATCAGCCTGATCCTGCGCCACTGGTCCCGTCTGGGCCATGCTGCCCCGGTCCAGACCTACCTGCCACGCGGCTGGCAGGCACAGGCCATCCTGCCTGCCTGAAATTTTCCCGCATTTTCACACCCGATGGATTTCAAGCGTGAGCAAACAAACCAATCACGGCAATTTTCTTGATACCCCCCAGTTGCAGAAAGGTGTGACCCGTTTCTGGCTGATCCGGCACGCGCTGGTGGAACAGAATGCCCGCATGCGGCTGTATGGCACGATGGATGTGGCCCTGTGTCCTGACAGCCTGAAGACCCAGCGCTGGATGTATGCCGCCCTGGCGCGCCGCCTGCCGCATCCGGCGCTGTGGTTCACCTCGCCCCTGTCGCGCACGCAGCATACGGCGCGCGCCATACAGGAAGCGGGTTACGGGCAGCACGAACTGCATGTCGAACCGGACCTGATCGAGCAGTCACTGGGGGAATGGCACGGGATTGAACACCATACCCTGCCCGAAAGGCTGAACCTGCCCGCCCATCCGTTCTGGTCCGTCAGTGCGACCGAACAGCCGCCGCAGGGCGAAAGCATGGTACAGGTCTGTGCCCGTGTGGGGGCGTGCCTTGACCGTCTGGCCGCCCGCCATGCGGGGCAGGACATGGTTGTGGTCAGCCATGGTGGGGCCATTCGGGGCGCGCTGGCCCATGCCCTGCGGATTCATGCCGATACGGCACTGCATTTTTCCATCCAGAACCTGTCGCTCAGCATTATCGAACGCCTTCCGGAAGGGTGGCGCATCGTGACCGTGAATGAACTGCCCCAGCCCGCCATGGGCAGGACCGGCCCGCGTGCCATCACCCATGCGGCGGTCATCGATCCCGACCAGACGGAGGATGAGACCTATACGGACGCGCTCTATGCGCGGGCGGTTGCCATCGTGGCGCGTGAGAACAAGGCATCGGCTTCCTTCCTCCAGCGCCTTCTGCCGGTCAGCTATTCCTGTGCCGCCAGGATGATCGGGCAGATGGAAAGGGAAGGGCGTGTCAGTGGTCCCAACCATATCGGGCGGCGTGAGGTCCTGATGAGCCGGACCGGGGATTAGGCGCTCATCCCGCACTGATCCATTGATGGAAAATGAAGGGACCCTGCTGCCCCGTTTCCGCGGAAACGGGGCAGCGGGAAATCTTCATGTTTCCATAAGGTCTTGCAGGCAGGCTTTCGCACCATCCATCAGGCCCGTGCTGGCGTTCAGTGTGTGCGGGCATGCAGCATGCAGGTCAGCACGCAGCCTTCCTCTGGCTGGCTCCGGGGGGCGCGCAGACCGTCCGACGTGGCCATGCCCGCCACTATGGCGGCCGTGGCAAGAACAAGCGTGAGCGTATGCATGACCCTGTCCTTCCCGAAGGGTCGGTGGCTACCGGCGTCACGGCCGGTGCCCCGACCTGTGTTTCCCTGTGTGCTGGCGTCCTGTGTGCTGGCGTGCGGACTCCAGCGTGGCTACCGGCCTGTAACGTATGGTGACAGGTTGACGTGGCATTGATCCAGAAAAAAATTGTCAGCTCCGGTCTCCGGGCAGGCTTCGCATCTTGCCGGCGTACGGGGCGCTGGTATCGTGCCGGGCATGAGTGGTTCATGTTTCCGTCCGGCAGATTTCATGGATATCGCGATGGAGGAAGCCCGTGCCGCCGCGGCGCGGGGGGAGGTGCCGGTTGGCGCGGCCCTGGCGGGGCCGGGGGGGCGGCTGCTGGCACGCGCGGGCAACCGGGTGGAGGCATGCCATGACCCCTCCGCCCATGCGGAAATGCAGGTGATGCGCGCGGCAACCCGCCTGCGTGGCGGCGCGCGGCTGGCGGACTGCACGCTGTATGTCACGCTGGAGCCGTGCCCGATGTGTGCCGCGGCCGCCATCCATTTCCGCATGGGGCGGATCGTGTTCGGGGCCTATGACCCCAAGGGCGGCGGGGTGGAGCATGGACCACGCCTGTTCACGCACCCGCGCTGCCTGCACCGGCCTGAAACGGTGGGTGGCGTGCGTGAGCGTGAGGCGGGCACGCTGCTGCAGGACTTCTTCCGCCAGCTGCGTGCCTAACCTATTTGTCATGCAACGGTATAACACGGGTCGGCTCTCTTGCGGCACAATGCAGGGGATGGGACTGTAAGCCACGGCGGCCAGTCCCGCCCGTATGTTTCGAGTTTTAAGCAGGACCATCATGTTCAGGGATGCCATGTCAGACGTATTGCGGTCGAACACCCTCACTTCCCGCCGGTTTCGCAGCAGGTTGCTGGCTTCGCTGGTTGTCGGCACGGTCGCGGGCGGCTGCCTGCTTGCAGCCCCCCCGGTGCGCGCGGATGATACCGGGGCCATCCACCCTGATACCCAGATCCAGCAGCTGCCGAACTTCGTGCATCTGGTCAAGCAGGTCAAACCGGCCGTGGTCTCCATTACGGCACGCATCAAGGATGCCGATACGGGCGAGGATGGTGGTCCCGGTGGCATGCCCGGTGGCTTCCCGTTCCCCTTTCCCTTCCAGATGATGCCCCAGCAGGCCCACCGCACCGTGGAGGCCCGTGGCTCGGGCTTCGTCATCTCGCCCGATGGTTATGTCGTGACCAACAACCATGTGGTCAAGGGTGCGACCAAGGTCACCGTGACGCTTGATGATGGCACGGCGCTCCCCGCCAAGATCGTGGGCCGCGATTCCAAGACCGACATCGCCCTGCTCAAGGTCTCCCCCTCGGGCAAGCTGCGCTTCATCGAACTGGGTGATTCCGACAAGGTCGAGCCCGGTGAATGGGTCGTGGCCGTGGGTAATCCCTACGGGCTTGGCGGCACGGTCACGGCGGGTATCGTCTCCGCCCGCGGGCGTGATATCGGTGATGGTCCCTACGATTCCTTCATCCAGGTCGATGCCCCCATCAACCGTGGCAACTCGGGCGGTCCGCTGTTCACGCAGGATGGCAAGGTGGTGGGGGTGAATACCGCCATCCTGTCTCCTTCCGGCGGGTCGATCGGTATCGGCTTTGCCATTCCGTCCGACACGGTCAAGAACATTGTCGATCAGCTTGAAAAGACCGGCCATGTCACGCGCGGCTACCTTGGCGTGACGGCGCAGGCCATCACGCCGTCCATGGCCAGCGCGCTTGGCATGAAGCCCTCTGCCACGGGGGCACCGGCAACCGGCGCGCTGGTGGCCAGCGTCAGCGCGGGCAGCCCGGCGGAAAAGGCGGGACTGAAGGCGGGTGACGTCGTGACCGAGCTGAATGGCCAGCCGATCGACACCCCGCATACGCTGGCGGTCAAGGTGGCGACCATCGTGCCGGGCACGAAGGCCACGCTTTCCTACCTGCGCAACAACAAGCCGCAGACGGCCAGCGTGCTGATCTCCACCCTGGGCAAGGGCGGCACGGCCGATGGCACGGTGGGCGATACCACCCATGATGCCGACAAGGGCCCGAAACTGGGCGTGACGCTGGCCCCGCTGACGCCCGACCTGCGCCAGCAGCTGGGGTTGGAGGAAAGCGTGCGTGGCGTTGTGGTGAGCGACGTGCAGCCCGGCTCCGCCGCTGAACAGGCGGGCATCCATGCAGGCGACGTGATCCAGGCGGTGGGTGACGTGCCGGTGGAAAATCCGCGTGCCACCGTCTCCGCCATCCGGCAGGCGTTGCAGGCCAACCATTCCGTGCTGCTGCGCGTCGTGCGGAACGGGCAGAGCGTGTTCGTGGCGGTCAGTCCCAATGCGGACGATGCCGACACCGCCAGCCCCGATGATGATGACCAGTAACATCCCGCCAGCCTGATGGCCCGCTTTGTGGCCGCGACAGTCCTGTCGCGGCCATTTTCGTGCATGCCTGCCGGGGCGGGCGCATTTTTTCGCTGTTTCGGGCAAAAAAGCGGGGGGCGATGATTGTGGCGGACGGGCATCTTGCCTTATCTGCACGCATTGCCATGTTCGCCTTGGAGGGATGATGACCGGTCCAGCACTATCCGATGCCCACGGATCGTCGGGTGCGCGCCTGATTGATGGCAAGGGATTCGCCGCCCGCCTGACGCAGGATATCGCAACCGAGGTCAGCGCGTTTTATGACCGGCACCGCATCACCCCCGGCCTGGCCGTGGTGCTGGTGGGCAACGATCCCGCCAGCGAGGTGTATGTGCGCAACAAGGCGCTGCAGACCCATCGCGCGGGCATGCGCTCGTTCATGCACATGCTGCCTGCCACCACATCGCAGGAAGAACTGCTGGGCCTGATCGCCCGGCTGAACGTGGACCCCGAAATTCACGGCATCCTGGTACAGCTGCCCCTGCCCGGCGGGCTGGACCCGGTGGCGGTGACCAATGCCATCGTGCCCGAAAAGGACGTGGACGGGCTGGGCGTGGTCAATGCCGGCAGGCTGGCGCTGGGCCTGCCGGGCATCGTGCCCTGCACGCCGCTGGGCTGCCTGCTGCTGCTGCGCCATTATGTGGGGGACATGCGGGGCCAGCACGCGCTGGTGATCGGGGCCTCCAACCTTGTTGGCCGGCCCATGGCGCAGCTGCTGCTGCAGGAAGGCTGCACCGTGACCGTGGCGCATATCGACACGCGCGATACGGCGGCCCTTGCCCGGCAGGCCGATATCGTGGTGGTGGCGACCGGCGTGCGCGAACTGGTACGCGGTGACTGGATCAGGCCCGGTGCGACCGTGATCGATGTCGGTATCTCCCGTGTGAGCCTGCCCGGCGGCAGGACCCGGCTGGTGGGGGATGTGAAGTTTGATGAGGTCGCCCCCCATGCGGGGCTGATCACGCCGGTGCCGGGCGGGGTGGGGCCGATGACCATCGCCTGCCTGCTGCGCAATACGCTGGATGCGGCGCGTACCATAGTGGAAGGGCGCGCGCCCTGAAGCGTGCTGCCGGGAAAGGAATGAACCATGGGCCTGACGGCTGTCGAACTGATCCCGCGTGACAGGGAAACCCTGCTGCGCGATGCGGGCGAGGTCAGCCAGCATTTCCCCGATGCGCAGCTGATCAATATTCCCGACCTGCTGCGCTTTCCGCTGCGCAGCTGGGAGGCGGCGCGCCTGATCCGCCCCATCTTCCCGCGCGTGGTGCCGCATGTCCGCGCAATCGACATTGCCCCTGATGCGCCGCTGCCGGGGGCGGATGATCCCGGGCTGCGCGAAGTGCTGGTTGTGGAGGGGGACCCGCCGACCGACCTGCGTCACCGCACCTATCCCAATACCAGCGAGAGCGTGATTGCCCGTTACCGGCGTGAGGCGCCGCACCTGGATGTCTATGCCGCGTTCGACCCCTATCGCCGCGCGCCCTACAAGGAAATGCAGGCCATCGAGCGCAAGAAGGAAGCCGGGGCCATGGGGTTCTTTACCCAGCCGATCTTTGACATGCGCATGCTTGACCTGTGCATGAACTGGCTGGAGGGGGAGACCGTGTTCTGGGGCATCTCGCCCGTCATCGGCCCCAGGTCACGTTCGTACTGGGAGACGACCAATCACGTCATCTTCCCCCATGATTTCGACCCCACCCTTGAAGCCAACATCGCCTTTGCCCGGCAGATGATGGATACGGTGGCGCAGGCGGGGGGGAACACCTATCTCATGCCGCTGCGGGTCAAGCTGGAGCGCTACCTTATCCCCCTGCGCCGCGCATAGGCGGTGCGCCGGGCCTGTCCCGCAGGGAACGGGCCCGGCCGGGGGTCAGATCCAGCCATGGGCGCGGATCAGCCCGAATGCCGCGATCGTGACCATGCAGGTAATCCGGCCATCCACGATCATGGCCTGCATCTCGGCCAGGGTTACGGTGTGGCAGGTGATGTCCTCTTCCGTGTCCTCGCGCTGGTGTGCTCCCTGGCGCAGGCCGGTGGCAAGAAAGGCGCGGCCTTTCTGCGTGGTGTAGCCCGCACCCTGGTACATCAGCCCGGCGTCACGCATGTGTTCGGCCACAAGCCCGGTTTCCTCACGCAGTTCGCCGCGCGCCACGTCCTCGGGGGGGGCGTCGGGGCGATTTTCCCACATGCCCATGGGCAGTTCCCACATCCGCTGCCGGATGGGATAGCGGTACTGGCGGATCAGCGTGACGCGGGGGCCGTCCGGCCCGTCCCATAACGGCAGGATCACGACAAAATCACCCCGTTCCACCACGCCATACAGGCCCTGCCTGCCGTTGGGACGGATGATGATGTCCTCACGGAGCCGGGTCCATGGGTTTTCATAGGCGGTACGGGTGGAAACTGTTGTATAGCCACCCGCATCCGGGGTGGGAGACTGTGTCATGAAACGCCATCCTTCCTGATCGTGTCCATCATGCCCGCATGCGTCATGCACAGTGCTGTGGTGCGGGAACGAATGCGTGGTTTGGTTTTTTCAGCTTTTTCCATAAGCGGTATCAAGGGTCGTTCCACAGGCATTCTGCCCGCTGGCTGGCATGGCCGCCAGCCACGACCGGGCAGGGCCTGTGTTTTTTTCAAACTCTGGAGTGCAAGCGTATCATGACCGGGCAGCAGGCGTCATCTGGGTCACCGACACGACGGATACTGCCCGTCGTCCTGTTCAACCTCCTGTGTTACATCGATATCGGCCTGCCGATGGCGGTCATTCCCGTCTTTGTGCATCAGGTGCTGGGCTACAATACGGTTCTGGCGGGGCTTGCGGTCTCGCTGCAGTACCTGGCCACCTTTGCCTCGCGCGCCAGTGCCGGGCGGCAGGCGGACCGGCACGGGGCCAAGCCCACTGTGGTGGTCGGGCTTGCGGTCTGCACGCTGTCGGGGGCGGCGCTTCTGCTGTCGGGGGTCATGCTGCATTTCGCGGCCCTGTCGATCGGACTGCTGATCCTGAGCCGCATCCTGCTTGGCGTGGGGGAAAGCTGGACCGCGACGGGTGCGATCATGTGGAACATCGGCCGCGTGGGCGCGGCGCGGACCGCGCAGGTGATCTCGTGGAATGGGGTGACATCCTATGGCGGCATTGCCCTTGGCGCGCCGGTGGGGCAACTGCTGGCGGGGCTGCCGCTGCCTTATGGCGGCCTGACGGTGGTGGGGGCGCTCTCGGCGGCGCTGACCCTGTTCGGTTTCGTGCTGGCGCGCCAGTACGCGCCCGTGCCCCCGGTGCCCGGCAAGGGGCCGCCCATGCCGTTCCGCACGGTGTTCATGCGCGTCCTGCCCCATGGGCTGGTGCTGGCCTGCGGGTCCGTGGGGTTTGGCACGATCTCGGCCTGCCTTGCGCTGTTCTATGCCCATAACAACTGGAACGGGGCGGCCATGGCGCTGGCGGGGTTTGGCCTGACCTTCATGCTCATGCGTTTCGTGTTCGCCCGGCAGATCGACCGCCGGGGCGGGCTGGTCGTGGCATTTGTCTCGTTGCTGGTGGAAACGCTGGGTCTGGGGGTATTGTGGCAGTGTGCTTCTCCCGGCGGGGCCGCGCTGGGGGCCGCGCTGACGGGGGCCGGATTCTCACTGGTCTTTCCGGCCATGGGCGTACTGGCCGTGGCGCGTGTGGGGCCGGAAAACCGGGGGGCGGCGCTGGGGGCGTTCTCCGTTTTCCTGGATATCGCGGTGGGCCTGTCCGGCCCGCTGCTGGGGCTGGTCATCCAGACCCTGGGGTATGGCGCGCTGTTTGTGACCTCTGCCCTGTTTACGTTGGCGGGCGTGGGTGCGACCATTGTGCTGAAATTCCTGTCACGCTGAGCGTGGCTGGCTGACATTCTTGCAAGGAGCAGAGCTGGGGCGATGCAGATTTCATCCGTTGCCGTTTTTTGTGGGTCGCGCTTCGGCTCGCGGCCGGAATATGCCGCGCAGGCCCGCGCGCTGGGGGGCGCGCTGGGGCATGCCGGGATCAGGCTGGTTTATGGTGGGGGCCATGTGGGGCTTATGGGCACGGTGGCGGACGCGGCCCTTGCCGCGGGCGGGGCGGTGACGGGCATCATTCCCGCCTTCCCGCCTTCCTGCATTCGCGTGAGATCATGCATGAAGGGGTGACCGACCTGACCGTGACGGAGGGGATGCATGACCGCAAGGCGCGCATGTTCGCGCTGTCCGATGCTTTTGTGGTCATGCCCGGTGGGCTTGGCACGTTTGACGAGACGATCGAGATCATGACCTGGCGGCAGCTGCGCCAGCATGACAAGCCGATCTATATCGTCAACATCGCGGGATGGGCCGATTCCCTGCTGGCCATGATCGAAGGCTGCATTGCCGACGGGTTTGCGGCCCCCGCCGTGCGCGACCTGTTTGCCGTCGTGCCGGATGTACCCGCGCTTATGGCGGCGCTGGAGGCGCTGCCCGCGCAGGCCGGGGCGCGCGATACCGTGGCGACGCTGTAAATCTTTTCATCTATCCCCTTGCCTAAAGCCCGGCGGCCTTGTATAGCCGCCTGCAACGGAGTGTAGCTCAGCCTGGTAGAGCACTGTGTTCGGGACGCAGGGGCCGGAGGTTCGAATCCTCTCACTCCGACCAGATTTGCAAGCCGGAGGCTTTTGGCGTCCGGCTTGTTTCTGTTTGCGGGTGCGCATATCCCTGATATTGCAGCGGTCCGGGAAATCCTTTATTCCCCGTTCCCTGTCATGTGTGATCCGTCGATGGCGCATCCGCCGCCCCGCCATCCGTATGCAAGCCCCGGGATCTTTACCGAGTATGCCAGTTTCTTCAGCCCTCGCGCATCCGGATATGTATGACGGGGGGACAGTCCGATCAGGCCCGGCCCTGAGCATCATCATTCCATGCTATAATGAATGCGGGAATGTGGAGCCGCTGTTCCGTGCGGTGGAACGGGCGCTGCCGCATCTGCACTGGGAACTCATATTCGTTGATGACAGTTCCCCCGATGGCACCATAGGCGAAGTCTGGCGCCTGGCGCAGGCGGACAGCCGCGTGCGCGGTATCCTGCGTGTTGGCCGTCGTGGCCTGTCCTCTGCCGTGATCGAGGGGGTCCTGTCGTCATCCGCGCCGGTGGTTGCGGTGATGGATGGCGACATGCAGCATGATGAACGCCTGCTGGCACGGATGTTCGATGCCATCCAGAATCAGGGTTATGAGGTGGCGATCGGCAGCCGGCATGTGGAAGGGGGCGATAACAGCGGCCTTGCCAATGCATGGCGGCTGTTCCTGTCCGATGCGGGCATCCGCATTGCCCAGCATTTCCTGTCGGTGCGGATCAGTGACCCGATGAGCGGGTTCTTTGCCGTGCGGCGTGACCTGTTTGTCAGTTGCGTCGCCCGGCTTTCCGGCACGGGATTCAAGATCCTGCTGGACATGCTGATGGCGCAGAAGACCGCGCCGCGTGTGGTCGAACTGCCGTTTGTTTTCCGTTCGCGCCATGAAGGGGAAAGCAAGATGGACCGCAAGGTACTGCTGCAGTTCGGACAGATGATTGCCCATCACGTATTCGCGCGAAAGAAATAGCGCGCAAGCCGTGGCATCCGTTGTCCGTCACGGGCTGCGTCCAGTGGCGAGGGGGCAGGAATGGCCTTGTGCTATCCGGTCCAGTCCTGCAAAAGCATTCCCTTCAGAAGGCATGATTTTCGTTACAAAACAAAACAATATTAAAAAAATATTTACTTTATTTTTATGAAACTGCAAGTAAATGTATTTAGAATACATTTACTCTTATTGTAACTTTACTTCAATCCATATTGACAATGAAATGGACCCTACACATCCTTGTGCTTGTCCGTCGTTATTCCTTCGGGCATCAGGAGTTGGGTCCTTATTCCCGTGCCCGTCACGGCATGTCGCATCATAAGACAGTAACAGGAATGGTTTATGACTGATATGCTTATGATGTATGATTGGAATACAGGTCGCATCCAGCGACTAGCACTGCATAAAGAGATGTCAAATCAGGGCGGTTTACGATAGACCATCTGCGTGGATGACCTTGGTTTCATGTTCTATCGATAGGAAACTTCAGCTTTTATGATGGACGGTAAGCGCATTGCGGTGGTTCTGCCCGCATATAACGCAGGAAAGACCTTGCAGCAGACCTATGATGAAATCCCCAGGGACATTGTGGACGACATCATCCTGACTGACGATGCAAGCAGGGACAATACCGCGGAACTCGCCCGTTCGCTTGGCATCCATGTGATTGAACATGACACGAACCGTGGCTACGGCGGCAACCAGAAAACGTGCTATGAAAGCGCGCTGGCCCGGGGTGCGGATATCGTCATCATGCTGCACCCGGACTATCAGTATTCTCCACGCCTGATCCGTGCGATGGCCGCCATGCTGACTTCGGGGCATTATGACGGGGTCATTGCCTCACGCATATTGGGCAAGGGGGCGCTGCAGGGTGGCATGCCGCTGTACAAATACGTGGCAAACCGGGCGTTGACGCTGACGCAGAACATCCTCATGAATGCCAAGCTGTCCGAATACCATACCGGGTATCGTGGCTGGAGCCGCGAAGTGCTGGAGACAATACCGCTTGAGCAGTGCTCGGATGATTTTGTCTTCGATAACCAGATGCTGGCGCAGGTCATCAATGCCGGGTTCCGCATTGGCGAAATTTCATGTCCCACGCGCTACTTTGCCGAAGCCTCGTCCATCAATTTCCGCCGGAGCGTGAAATACGGTCTGGGCGTGCTGAAAACATCCGCATCCTACCGGTTGAACCGGATGGGCATTTACCGTGAGAAAATATTCAAGAAATGAACATGTTGCTGGGTGATGACCGCAAATGCGATGCTGTCTTGAAAAAAGACCGCAGCACCGGTTTCAGGATCATACCCATCGCTTTCGGTTTCATCGTACTGGCCGCCATCCTGTTTCTTGTCCGCTATAATGACATTGCGGCCGTGATCGGGACTGTACTGACCAATGTTCATGAAGACAGTGCCTGGCGCGGCTGGCTGGCGTGTGAACTGATCCAGATTGTGGTTGCCCTGTGCGGCATCCTGCCTGCCTCGGCCACGGCAATGGGTATCGGCGCGGCCTACGGTATTGTGGACGGTTTCCTGCTGGCGGCTCCCGCCACCATGATCGGGGCACTGATCTCCTTTGTCCTGTCACGGACCTTCCTGCGCGGCCTGATCCACAGGTTCCTGTGTAAACGGACCCGGCTGGACCGGCTGGACCGGGTTCTTTCTGCCGAGGGGTGGAAAATTGCATGCCTGTTCCGTCTCTCTCCCATCATGCCATTTGCCATTACCAGTTATGCGCTGGGCATGAGTTCGCTGTCCATGCGGGCCTACCTCATTGGCACGCTTGCTTCCCTGCCGGCCCTGCTGGGCTACATCACCATGGGGGCACTGACGGCCCGTAGTCTTACGTCTGTCACGGGTGAAAGCATCTCCTGGGTCCATGCCGCCATCCTGATATTAGGGGTTGTGGGCACCTTTGCATTGATCTGGCACCTGACGCGCGTCATTACGAAGGTCCTGTCCAGAGCGGACGGGTGACGCCACCGTCCGGGGCCGTCTGGATTGTAAGGGTTTCTGGCGAGGCTTTTTTCAGGAAGCCTCAGGCAATGTCACCTTTTTGAAAAAAGGCGACATCCCGGACTGTCGTTTTTTATCAGCAGGCTGTTCCCGGTCCTGATGGATTTCAGGTCCCTTTCCGCCCCGTGCGCTGTGCCCGGCAAGGGGCGTGCGGACATCATTCAGGGCAGATGCATGGTCCATTCGGGTTCCGCGGGCCAGACCCGCAGGGCATGGCTATGGTCATGCCGCCACAGCGCGACTTCACCCCACCATGAGGGACCATGCAGCATGTTCTTGCCGGTGGCCACATAATGATAGGCCCCCATCACCAGCATGATGGGTACGAGATACGCGCAGATTTTCCTGATGGTCCGGGTTCCCGTCACGGACAGGCAGGCAATGCTGACGGCAAACAGGGACTGGCCGACAAAAACATATCGTTCGGCACAGCCGGCCGGAAGCGCGGTGACCGCCCCGCCCAGCGCGCCGTATAGCGAGGCCGAGCCATGAAGACCCGCAGCCAGCGCGAACCAGACCGCTTCACGCGCATCCCTGTCGCGCATGGCCTGCCTGGCCAGTATGCCGGCCAGCAGTACGATCAGGAGAAGTGTCAGAATCACAAGGGAATAGGGGGTATCGCCCGCCATTTCCATTTTCTGGAGATGATGGCCCGCATGGACGACGAAATGCTTGAACCCGATGAAGGGGTACATGATGTAGCGGCTAAGAAATACCAGGACGAAATCACAGAAATTGAAGTTGTATACCCTGTCATTGAACTTGTGGAAGAAGAAGAGCATCTGTATCGCGCTTGACAGGTTGATGATCAGGCACTCGGCCAGCCTGGAACGCGAACGGTCGACCAGGGCGCGCAGGATGAAGAGCGGCGCCAGTATGACCCCTCCCGGGCCGCTGAGGGGCGCCAGGAAAAGCAGGATGCGGCGCAGGGATTCACGCCATCCCGTTTCTGTCGCCATGGACACGATCAGTCCGCAGCACAGGGCAAGGTGATATTGGGAATGGATGCTGTGCAGGGACACTTCCGCGGATTCGGGAACAAGCAGCAGCAGGGCGGTAACGGTACAGCGGACCCTGAATGTCGAAAGCCATGCATCCCGGGCGGTCAATATGATCAGGGGCGCACAGAGCTGGAACAGCAGGGCAATGGCCATGGTAAGATAGGGCGCATCCGCAACCGGCATGAAGTGGAAGGCCAGCAGTGTGCTGGCATTGGCCACGATGTTCAGGTAGCCGCCATAGGAATAGAAAAGGGCATCGTACCAGGAGGAGGTGCTGGCCTTTTCAAAGAATATGCTGCCTTCTTCCGCCATGAAACGCCCACCCTGCAGCAGGGCGGAATGGAAACGGACCAGAAGCAGCAGGGAAAAGAGGGCAAGCGGAAGAAGGACTTCTTTTTTATTCCTGTAAGGCACATTCATCGGCATGTTCCGGCGGGATGGTACGTTTCAATACCGGAATAGTCATTATCGCGCATTGTGATGACAGTCTGTAACGAATTGCGAAAAAAAACTTTTTATACAGGCGGGTTGCCCGCATCGCATGGCATGCATCCGTCCGATGCATGGGGACGGCAGGCCCTGACAAGGGTGGAGGCAAGCAGGAGTTCTGTCACGCAGGCTATCAGGATTGTGACCAGCACCCACCACATTCCTTCCCGCAGCAGCCAGAGCGCCGACTGGACGACGGTCGTGCCGTGACGGTGGGTCAGGGCACCGTCTATGGAAACAAGGTCATGATACCATGTGCCCGACCATAAGGCCCCCAGTGCCAGTGGCAGTGCGTAACGAAAGCGGCGCAGGCTGCTTGTATCACGCAGGGCCGACAGGGCTGGCAGCACAAGGATGAGATGGATGGCACGGTAGCCGATGTTCTGTGCGGTAAAGAAACAGCTCAGGACCAGCAGCGCCCCCACCAGCAGGAAGGAACGCTCCCGCTCGTTCAGGGCCGCTGTCGCGCGCGAATGGATGCCAAGCCTGACACCGGTGCCAAAGGCGGCCAGGGACATCACGCCTTCCATGATCCGCGCCGCGGTGGCTGGCAGTCCCATGCGTTCCGTCAGGCCGCCCCCCAGTGTCCGGGCGCCGAACATGTCTCCAAAGTAGGAACCGGTCGGGATCAGGGTCAGTGCCCGTGTCAGGTCATGCCAGCTGATGATGACAAACAGCGCCACCAGCAGCGTGCTGGCAGCCGCAACACCAAGGAAGCGGAGCGGTCTTTCGCGTGTGGCGATCAGCATCAGGGTCATGGGATAATATTTGAGCAGTCCGGCCAGCAGGGCCAGTCCATATCCGACCAGGCGGAAGCCATATGACCGGCAGGCCAGCGTGGCCGCGCTGGCGGCCAGTACGAACAGGACCAGGTCATTATTGCCCCGTTCGAGTGCAAACAGGCTGGCGCTGGAGACGACCCCGGCCGTAATCCATCGCGTATCGCGCCATGACCGGCCCGCGGGCAGCAGCAGCAGGGAGGCGAGAAAGGCCATATCCACCCCCAGGCCGATGGGCGGCAGCCAGGCCGGTGTCATGGGAAAGATGCGCAGTACGGTCCATAACGGTGAATAGTCATAGACCCGGTCCAGCAGGTCGCACGGGTTGGCGACATAAACGTCCACGCCCCTGTTGATGCAACGGATCGCGGAAAGGACCGTATCGGTATCGATGAAGGGTACGGGAAAGGGATGGATGCCCCACAGCTTGATGAGACTGCGGTAGAGGGATGTGAAGCCAGAACAGTACAGCGTAGCCATGAAGGCAAAGAGGCCCATGGCGGCCAGCGCTGGAAATATCTGTCTTCCACGCAGATTTCCCAAAGCAGTTTTTTCCTTTCACCCGGTCAGACGGGCTATCCATATGGTACGCCCGATCTCCTGACAAGATTCATCATGGGATGACAAATGTCGCAGGAAACAGGGAAATTCCTCAAATATGGCGCACCGGGAATGTTTCAGCGCAGGGGATCGCCCGTATCCGGCGCGCCCTGTGCGTTGGGACATGGAATTCTGTTTTTTCAATGGTGACGGCGGCATTCCCTGCCAGGCGGGGCGTGCCTGGGGCTGTGTCGGGATCGGCGCGGCACGGGCAGGAAAGGCCGGGCACGCCAGGCATCGTTCGGGCTGGACCGAAACACGATGGTCACACTTATTGGCTTGTCGGGCGGTGGCATGATGCTGTTTATCATACGCCCGTCCCGTCCGGCCCCGGACAGTCCTGAACCGGGCAGGCTGGCCCCCGGGACCGGATAGCCGCATTACGCCGCCACACCATCCGGACGGCTGGCGCTTCCGCCCGTTCCCGCTATGTCATGGCAGAAAAGTAGCATGAGATCCTGTTCCGGCACCTTCCGAGAGACTGTGTACCTGCCGCTGGCCGTCATACTGTTCCTGGCGCTTGCCATCCGTATCCTGCTGGTTTTCCTGTCCCCTGGGCCATTACGGGCAGACGAGTTCTTCCAGTATATGGAGCCAGCCTACCATCATATTACCGGCCATGGTGTCTTTACATGGGAATGGCGCCACGGAATCCGCTCCTGGCTGCTGCCGGACATGATTGCGGGCATGCTGAAGGCCGGTCATGCGCTTGGACTTGGGTATAGTGCCAGTTTCGTGCGCAGTGTGCTGGCGGTGGGCTCACTGGCGCTGGTCGCGGGTTTTGTCTGGGCCGGATGGCTGACCGAGGGGCTGGAGGGCGCATGGATTTGTGGAATGGCCGCTGCCTTCTGGCCCGACATGGTCAATGCATCCTTCCGCACGCTGGGTGAAACCATTGGCGGCAACATGCTGGTGCTGAGTGTGCTTGTCATCTACATCGCGATGAAACGGCGGGGCAGGGCGCATGTCCGCGCGCCCGTGCTGTTCCTGTCCGGGCTGCTGGCCGGCTGCGCCTTTGCATTCCGTTTCCATCTGGCGCCAGCACTCCTGCTGGAAGTCGCCCTTGTGGTCTATCTGGCGGGGCCGCGTGCCATTGTCCCGATCGCGGGTGGTCTGGTCGTGCCCGTATGTGTGCTGGGTATCGTGGATTACCAGACGCTGGGCCATCCGTTTCAGTCCATATACAAGAATTTCCAGATGAACGTGAACGAAGGGGTCGCCCTTCGTTATGGCAGCATGCCCATGGCATTCTACCTGTTCGGACTGTTCCATTACTGGGGCGCGGCCTTTGTGCCGGTATTCTGGCTGTTCTGGAAAGGCATGCGGCAACAGCAATACATGGCATCCATTCCATTATTCATCCTGTTATATTTTTCGCTCATTTCCCATAAGGAAATGTCCTTCATCTATGCCGCGATCCCGATCGTGATCCTTGTGGCATCACTGGCCCTTGCCGGACTGGTCCGCTCGGGCCGCGTCATGCCCCTTCCACTGGTGGTGGGGGGGATGGTGGTTCTGGAACTGGGGGTCTTTGCGTCGTCCTATGCGGATGAAATCCATCGCAACAACCGGATCATGGTCATGCAGATGAAGGCGGCGCAGATGCCCGACATGTGCGGCATGGCGCTGGTGGGGCGGGATGGCGGATGGTGGCTGTCGGGTGGCTACAGCCACATGAAACCGGGCCATGCCCTGTATCTGCTGACATCCGGCCGTGATGGCGATGTGCCCGCATCGCAATACAACTACGTCATCGGGGGCGACGGATTCGACATCTTCAATCCCGATGCGCGGAAGATCACCTGCAAGACGGGTGTCTGCCTGTATCACGTCAATTCGCAATGCGGCGGCACGCCAGATTACACCCAGTTCTCCCGCGCCCTGGCGGGTATGAATGAATGAAGGCCCCAGACGGACAGAAGCGTCCGTCTGCCGTCCTGACGCCTGAACCGCTTCCCGGTCGTGAAAAGCGGGGAGCCGCCCGTTGCGGCGGTTCCCCCTGATCTGTTCTATTTGGAAGGAACCACGTTCTCGCCCGCTGCGGGGCGGCCAGCCGTCGTGGCGTCCTGTGTGGCCTGATCCGCCGTCGGGGACGGGGCCGTGGTCGCGCCATCGTCCTTTGATGAAGGCGCGGCGGAGGACGGCGTGGCCGCCTGCGTGGCCCCAGCCGCCTGTTCCGTGCCAGCCGGCGGTACCGACCCGGGGGTGGTTGCGGCGGGCACGGCCTGCGCGGGCGCGCCGGATGGGGCTGCCGCCGGTGTTCCGGTTGTGGTGCTGGCGGGTTGTGCTGTCTGTCCCGTGGCCGCCGGCGTATCCGTAGCCGTAGTGGCGGGTCTGGCTGGTGGCGCGCCCGGTATGATCGTGGTGGGGGTGGGGGCACTTGCCCCCACGGTCGACATCTGCGGCAGCGCCGGGGTCGGGGCAACCGGGCGCGGGGTCAGGGTTACGGTCGGCTGGGTGTAGCGGCTCAGGGCATCGCTGTCGCTCTGCACGCCATAGGCATTCATGGGCGGCAGGGGCTGGGGCGATGGCTGGTCCGCCGCCGGGTTGCGGTCAAGCACCACGCGGGTGTTCTGCGGGTAGCGGTTCATCAGGCCAAGCAGCGTGCCATTGGTCCAGCCAAAGCCGATCTGCATGGGGTATTCGCCGCCACCCTTGCCGCCCTTGGGGCTGATGAAGGGATTGACCACGTCGTATTTTTCCAGCAGCACGCCGGATTTTTCATACGTGCCGATCACACGCCCCATCCACCGGGCCGCGATATCGCTGGCCAGCGCGTCATAGCCGTACTGGTTCAGGCCCTTGACCGCCATCCACTGCAGCGGCGCCCAGCCATTGGGCGAATCCCACTGCTGGCCGCTGCCGCTGCGTTCGGTGGCGATCAGGCCACCGACCTTGAGCAGTTCCTTGCGGATGGTCTCGGACACGGCCTTGGCCTGTTCCGGTGTTGCCATCTGCAGGAACAGCGGCACGGCGGTAGCGCCCGACAGGATGGAGGTGGATTCCCCCTTCTTCCAGTCATAGTCGATGAAGGCGGCACGCCGTTCATCCCACAGGATACGCTGCGCGGCGTCTATGCGCCCCTGCGCCAGGCGGCTGTAGCGGGCGGCGGCTTCCTTGTCGCCCTTCAGGTCATAGGCATGCGCCAGGGTCTGCTGCAGGTGCGGGATCAGGAAGTTGAGTTCCACCGTCAGCAGGTCCGTGGTGTGGATGGTGGACAGGGTATGCCCGTCGGCCAGCCAGCGCGAGGAGAAGTCCCACCCCGTTTCCGACCCCGCGCGCAGGTCACGGTAGACTTCTTCCTTCGGGCGGCCGGACTGGGCGGCGGTGGCGATGTCCTCCGGGTAGCTTTCATCGCGCGGGGTGTCCATGTCATCCCAGTGGCGGTTCATGACCGTGCCGTCGGGCAGGCGGACCACATGGCGGTAGGCCCCGCCGGGGGGCACGGAATCCTGCCCGTCCATCCAGTAATCGTATTCCGCTTGCAGTTCGGGCAGGAAGGTGGTGTAGGCCACCTGTCCGTCATGCATGGCCAGCAGGTCCACCATGAGCGAGAAGAACGGTGCCTGCGAACGGCTGAGGTAATAGGTCCGGCTGCCGTTGGGAATGTGGCCGTAGCGGTCGATCATCGAGGCCATGTCGCGGATCATGTCGCGCATGAGGTCGATCTTCTGGTTTTCGTACAGCCCGATCATGGTGAAGTAGCTGTCCCAGTAATACAGCTCACTGAAACGCCCGCCCGGCACCACGTAGGTATAGGGCAGCGGCAGCTGGGAGGAATAGGCCACCTGCGTGTCTGGCGGGCGGCTCAGCACGTCCCACATGCCGTTTATGTAGTCGCGCACGTTTTCATCGGGGCTGCGCTGGTAGGATACGGTCTTGCGTTCGGGCAGGGTGAAGTGCCGGGCCACGAAATCCTTCAGCGAGAAATCGGGCCGCAGCCGGGCGGTGTTGTATTCCGCCATCAGGTCGGCCGGGGCCTCGTCGGGTATGGCGTCGGCCGCGGTCTTGGCATCGGTATAGATATGCGCCTCGCCAATGGCCTCAAACAGGCCCGCCAGCACGATGGAGGGCGGCCGCAGGTCCTGCGCCAGTGCCGCCGGCGCCCCCGCGTCGGACAGCAGGGCGGTGGCGGGGGGGACGGGTGTGCTGCCGCTGGAAGCCGGCCCTTCCTTGTGCACGACCTGTGCGGGCTGGGTGCCCGGCGCGGGCGGCGGGGCGGGCACGGTCTGGCTGGCCTGATCCGGGCCTGCGGGCATGGCCGTGCCAGCGGGGGCCGGTGAGGCGGCGGCGGGTGCGCCGTCCTGTGCCGGGACCGTAGCGGTGCCGGGCGGTGCTGCCGGGGCGGCGGATGGCGCGGGTTGCGGCGCGGATTGTGGTGCGGACTGGGCAGGCTGCGTGCCCGTGGCCCCGGTGGGGGGGGCTGATCCGGGTGTGGCCTCCTGCGTGGGCGCGGCCTGTGGCGGCGTGTGGGGGGCGGGTGTCGGGTCCTGTGGCGCGGGTGGCATGCTGCCGCTCCCCGAAAGCGGTTCGGGTGTCGGGACGGAATAGGTCTGCGCCCCGTCAGTTACCGGTCCGGTCGCGGGCGGCGGGGTGGAAAGGGCGGGAGCCGCTGCCGTCCCATCCGTACCGTGCGGTGCGGATGAGATGGAAGCGGGCGCAGCTGCCAGTTCCGCCTGTGGGGTGGCGGGTGCTGTCTGGGCCAGTGCTGACGTACCGGCGTAGAGAAGGCCGGCCAGCACAAGCCCGGCCTGACGGGGCGCGGACCGGGACAGACTTGAACCGCACAGGAGGGAAACTTTCACGAGACGCCATTTCTCCGAACAATGAAAACCTGATCTTTGCACAATGCCCTGCCTTGGTCTGGTATCACAAAGGGAAACCGTGCGGATGGAGGGAAGTTCATTTTCAGGCATGGTGCCTGTCATGAACAGGCACCCGCTTTCCCCCATGGGGCGAAACCGGCTATGCTGGGTGCCCTTTTGGCCCCACATGGGCCGAGCGTTCGTGATTTTTTTCCCGTTCCGCCAACCGGAGTCGCCGCTTCATGCCCTCATCCCTTCAGGGTCTTACCCCGCTGGCCGCAACCGATGCCCTGTTTTACGAACGCGCCGGTGCCCGCCTTGGCCGCCCGGATGCCGAGCGTCTGGTCAACCAGGCGCTTACCGGCATGGATGATGGCGAGCTTTTCCTGGAATATCGTGAAAGCGAGGCCATTTCCCTTGATGAAGGCGTGATCCGCTCCGCCACCTTCGATACCTCATCCGGCTTTGGCCTGCGTGCCGTGCTGGAAGAGGAAACCGGCTTCGCCCATTCCGATGAAATCAGCGAAAGTGCCATCCGCCGCGCGGCCGAGACCGTGACCCAGATCCGCTCCGGCCGCACCGGCACGCTGGCCGTGGGGCCGCGCGCGACCAACCACCGCCTGTATCCCGACATCAACCCGCTGGCGGAGGGCACGTTTGCCTCCCGTGCCGCCATGCTGTCCGAACTGGATGCCTATGCCCGCGCGCGTGATCCGCGTGTGGTACAGGTCATGGCATCGCTTTCGGCGGAATGGCAGGCCGTGCAGATCATCCGCCCCGACGGGCAGCGCATGGCCGATATCCGACCGCTGGTACGCATGAATGTATCGGTGGTGGTGGAACAGGACGGGCGGCGTGAAAGTGGCGGCCACGGCCTGGGCGGGCGTTATGCCTATACCCGCCTGCTTGCACCGCAGGTCTGGCAGGGCGCGGTTGACGAGGCCCTGCGCATGGCGCTGGTCAACCTGGATGCCCGGCCCGCGCCTGCGGGCGAGATGGAAGTGGTACTGGGTGCCGGCTGGCCCGGCATCCTGCTGCATGAGGCCGTGGGCCATGGGCTGGAAGGGGATTTCAACCGCAAGGGCACATCGGCCTTTGCGGGGCTTATGGGCAAGCGGGTGGCGGCACCGGGTGTGACCGTGGTGGATGATGGCACCCTGCCCGAGCGCCGGGGCAGCCTGACCATCGATGATGAAGGTACCCCCACCAGCCGCACCGTGATGATCGAGGATGGTATCCTGACCGGCTACCTGCAGGACCGGCTCAATGCCCGGCTGATGGGTGTGCCGCCGACGGGCAACGGGCGTCGGCAGTCCTATGCCCACGCGCCCATGCCGCGCATGACCAACACCATCATGCTGGGTGGTGACGCCACGACCGAGGACATGATCCGCAGCACGAAACGTGGCCTGTACGCGGTCAATTTTGGCGGGGGTCAGGTGGATATCACGTCCGGCAAGTTCGTGTTCGCCGCGTCCGAGGCGTATATGATCGAGGACGGGAAGATCACATTCCCCGTGCGCGGGGCCACCCTGATTGGCAATGGCGCGGATGCCATGACCAAGGTCACCATGATTGGCAGCGAACCCGCGCTGGACCCCGGCATCGGCACCTGTGGCAAGTCGGGGCAGGGCGTGCCGGTGGGCGTCGGCCAGCCCACGCTCAAGATGACCGGCCTGACCGTGGGCGGCACGGGCGGCTGAACCATAAAAAATAGGGATCAGACGTTTTTGGGTGCCGCCTTTTTTCAAAAAGGCGGCGTTCTTCGAAGCTTTTTGGAAAAAAGCTTCACCAAAAACTTCTTGTTTTTTAAGCGCCTCGTGCCGCCGCCATGACCGCTTTCATATGGCGGATGACTGCGGGCAGCCCGTCAAAAATGGCCTGCCCGATCAGGAAATGCCCGATGTTCAGTTCCATCACCTGCGGCAGGGCCGCGACGGGACTTACGTTTTCATAGCTCAGGCCATGGCCCGCATGGACTTCCAGCCCGCATCGCGCCGCATGTTCCGCCCCCATGGCCAGGCGGCCCAGTTCCACCGCACGGGCGGCCTCATCCACCGCATCGGCATAGGCGCCGGTATGCAGTTCGACCACGGCCGCGCCCAGTTGTGCGGCGGCTTCGATCTGGGCGGCATCAGGGTCGATAAAGAGTGAAACCCGGATTCCGGCATCCCGCATGCGCGTGATGCGCGGGGCAAGGCTTGCGGCTTGCCCGCGCACGTCCAGCCCGCCTTCGGTCGTGACCTCCTGCCGCCGTTCGGGTACCAGGCAGCAGGCATGCGGGCGCAGGCGGGTGGCGATGGTGGTCATTTCCTCGGTGGCCGCCATTTCCATGTTCAGTGGAATGGCAAGTGCTGCGCGCAGGCGCTCAAGGTCGGTATCGCGGATGTGGCGGCGGTCTTCGCGCAGGTGGGCGGTAATGCCATCCGCCCCGGATTCCTGGGCCAGCAGTGCCGCCAGTACCGGGTCGGGATGCGTGCCGCCACGCGCGTTGCGCACGGTGGCGACGTGGTCGATGTTCACGCCCAGCCGGACCGGGGCGGAGGGAAAGGTGTTCATGTCGGGTTCCTGTGTTCGGCCATCCGGCCTGCCATGCGCAGGGCGGCGACAAGGCTGGCCGGGTCGGCCACGCCGCGCCCGGCGATGTCAAAGGCCGTGCCGTGGTCGGGTGACGTGCGGATGATCGGCAGCCCCAGCGTGGTGTTGACCCCGTTTGTCATGTCGATGGTCTTGAGCGGGATCAGCGCCTGGTCATGGTACATGCACATCGCCACGTCATAGCGCGCGCGTGCGGGGGGCGTGAACAGGGTGTCCGGCGGCCAGGGGCCGGTGATGTCCATGCCGTCACGGCGCAGGGTTTCGATTGCAGGGATGATGAGGGTCTGCTCTTCCGTACCCATGCTGCCGTCCTCACCCGCATGGGGGTTCAGCCCGGCCATGGCGATGCGGGGGGCCGCAATGCCGAAATCACGGATCAGGGCCGCATGGGTGGTGCGGGTGGCGGCGATGATGCCTTCGGTCGAGAGTTCGTCCAGCGCGCGGCGCAGGCTGACATGGATGGTGATGGGCACCACGCGCAGTTCGGGGCAGGCCAGCATCATCACCTCGCGCCCCGGCACGTTGCACAGGGCGGCAAGATATTCGGTATGGCCGGGATAGGCGAACCCCGCCTTCTTCAGCACGATCTTGCTGATCGGGTTGGTCACGACCGCGCCCGCCTGCCCGTTGCGGGCCAGTTCCACCGCACGCGCGATGGATGTGGTGATGGCGCCAGCGTTGCGGCTGTCCGGCTGGCCGGGGGTGACGGGGGCGGCAAGGGCGACCGGCAGCACGGGCACTGCCTGGGCAAACACGTCCGCCACCTGCCCGATGGTGCCGATGTCGCGCACCGGCACGCCGTGGCGCGCGATCAGGGCCGCGTCCCCCACCACGGCAAAACGGATGGTGCCGCCGCGCAGGGCCTGCCACGCGCCCGCCGTGATTTCCGGCCCGATTCCCGCTGGGTCGCCCATGGTCAGGGCAAGGGGGCGGTTTTCCTCAGGCATCTGCGGGGGCCATGGCGTGCAGGATGCGGATCCATGAACGCATGCCCTTGTGGAAGGAGGTCAGTTCATATTTCTCGTTGGGCGAATGGGCGCGGTCATCATCCAGCGCGAAACCCACCAGCAGGGCAGGCATGTCCAGTATGCGCTGCATGTCGCCCGCAACCGGGATCGAGCCGCCACAGCCGATGGTCACGGCCGGGGTGTTCCATTCATCACTCAGTGCCTGCAGGGTCAGCCGCAGGCCGAAGGCATCATCGGGCAGCGCACTGGCCATCGAGCCGCCGCAGGGGGTGAAGGTGACCGTGCAGTCATCGGGCAGCATGGCACGCACATGGGCGCAGAAAGCCTGCCGGATGCGCACGGGGTCCTGCCCCGCCACCAGCCGGAACGAGACCTTGGCCACGGCCTCGCCCGGCAGCACGGTCTTGAAACCCTCGCCGGTATAGCCGCTGGAGATGCCATTGATCTCGAAACTGGGGCGGCACCATGTCTGCTCGATGGCGGTATAGCCTTTCTCGCCCGCCGGGATGGAAAGCCCCACTTCCCCAAGGAAGGTCGCGTCATCGGGTGCGATTTCGCGCCAGCGCGCACGGAGCGCGGGTGAGGGGTCTTCCACGCCCGCATAAAAGCCGGGCAGCACGACGCGGCCGGTTTCACCATCGCGGATGGACGACAGGACGGTACACAGCAGTTCCGCCGGGTTGCGCGCGGCGTTGCCGTATATGCCGGAATGCAGGTCGCGCGTTGCGCAGCGCAGGTGGATTTCCTCGCCCAGCATGCCGCGCAGCGTGGTGGTGATGGCGGGCACGCCGGGCAGCATGGCGGTATCGCAGATCAGCCCTACTTCGGCGCGCAGTTCATCCCGGTGGGCTTCCATGAAGGGGACAAGATTGGGGCCGCCGCATTCTTCCTCGCCTTCGATCAGCAGCGAGACGCGCACCGGCAGGGTGCCCGTGGTGGCGCGGATGGCGCGGATGGCCTCGATGAAGGTCATGACCTGGCCCTTGTCGTCCGATGCGCCGCGCGCGACGATGCGCCTTGCGCCATCCGGGCCGGCAACCAGCCCCGGCTCGAACGGACCGCTTTCCCACAGGGCCAGCGGGTCGACGGGCTGCACGTCGTAATGGCCATAGAACAGCACATGCGGCCCGGCGGGGGGCGTGCGGTCATGGGCGACCAGAATGGGGTGGCCGGGTGTTTCATGCATGGTGACGTCAAAGCCGAGGCCGTCAAGTTCATCACGCAGCCACATCGCTGCCCGCCTGCAGTCATCGGCATGTTCGGGCTGGGTGGAGATGCTGGGAATGCGCAGGAACGCGAACAGCCGCGCCAATGCCGCATCGAGTGTGCGGTCCGCCTGTTCCAGGACTGGAGAAAGGGTGGAAGGGGAGGCGGTCATGCGTACTCCATATGCGAAAACAGGCATCCGGCAGCCCGGACGGGGAGAGGCGATTGTGCCTGTTATGGATGCAAAAGCAACGTGTCCCGGCGCTATGGGTCGCATCCGTCAGGCCACGGGCGTGGGAGAGGCACGGGTGTTCAGGCGGCAATATTTTCCATCCGGCCGGGCCATGCCCCGCAATGGAGGAATTGATGGTTCCCGGCGGATATCTGTTATAGGGTCAGGATCGGAACAGGGTTTTGAATTACCAATATGACAGTATGGGAAAACATGAAGTACCTGTCGCTTTCCGTGGGTGCGACTGTCATTTCATATCTTTTTTACACAAGAATATTTTGTGATGCGCCCGGTATCCTGGATATGGTCATCAATTCGGACAGTCTTGTCCTGCCCCGGATGGGGTGGGAGATGTGGCATGTACCGCACGCCTGGCAGCATTTCCAGTGGCCGCGCGTGCCCAGCCTGTTTCCGGACATGCTCTGGTTCTGGCTGGCCGAAAGTGTCCGGCTGGACTGGCGCGTCGCGCTGGATGGTTTTTTCCTGCTCTCGCTGTGCCTGATGACCGCCTGCCTGGCGTCCGTCATCTGGCGCATGGGCGACCTGGCCTGGCCACAGGCCCTGTTCGTGTCTTCCTTTACGCTGGCGGCCGTTGTGGCATGCGTATCGGCTGGCGTGCATGTACAGGGCCTTCGTGACGTATCCGGGCTGCTGGAACTGTTCCTGCCCGCCTATCATGGCAGTGCCTTCATGCTGTCGCTGCTGGCGGCGACACTGGCGAACTGGGAATATGGCAGGGGCGGCCGGATTGCGAATTTTTGCCCGACAGCCTGCCTGTGCCTTGTCGCCACCTTCAGTGATCCCCTGTTCGTGACAACATTCGCGGTTCCCTTTGCCCTGTCGACCGGCCTGTTCGCGCTGCGGCACAGGAAAGACACGACCCCGGTCCGGGTCGCGCTGAAGGACGGGATCGGGCCTTCCCTGTTCCTGCTGGGGGCCTGTACCGTCGGGTTTGTGGGGCAGGAACTGCTTTACAAGCAGAACCTGGGGGGCGTGTTCAAGCACTTCCCGCTGCTGGCCCTGCCGGAAATCCTGTATTCCGCGTGCTTCAGTGTCCGGGCCTTCTGCTGTCTGGCCCTGTTCGCGCTGTCCATCATTCCGTTCATCAGGATAGGTGCGAAAATATCCGCAAAGGCCATCGCACCTTATAAGGAGCGGTTGTTTTACCACGGCTATGCCGCATCCATAATATCCTTGTGCATATTGTCGGTGTCGTATGTTGACGTATCGGTTTACCGGTATGCCCTGCCGGTTACCTGGTGGTCGATCATCTTTCTTGTGTCATGCCCTGATCCTGCTGCCGTCAGGAAAATGTCGGATTATGCGATGGTCTGCCTGCCATGCGCGTTCATGTATTTCGTGCTGATTGGCAACCATGGAAACAGGCTCGCCGGATGGCATTCCCCGCTTGAGAGCTGCATTTCCCAAAATCATGACAGGCTGGGCCTGCGGGGCGGGCTGGCGCAGTACTGGCTGTCGCGAAAGCTGGAGGCGTCCTCGGACTGGGCATTGCAGATCGAGCAGGTGACGGATGGGAACCACATCTTCATCTGGGGCAATAATCCCGACCTGTACGCGCATGACGTGCATGGTTTCGACGGCATGCCCGTATTCAATTACTTCGTTGATGACGGGAAGGAAGATCTGGCGACGCTGTACAGGGACATGGGGCCGCCCGCCCATGTCCTGCACTGTCCCGAAGCGGATGTCCTGGTGTTTGGCCAGCCGGTCAGGCTGCGGTAATCCGGCATGCCGCCCGCCGTGTCCGGGCGACCTGTCATGTCCGGGTGGCATGGGTTCAGCACCGCCCGTGCAGGAACCCCAGTGCCGGCAGGGGGCGCCACGCGCGTGGCAGGTCCGCGCGGCGATAGGGGCGGATGCTGTAATGCGGTATCGCGACGGCATTGCGTTCAAGAAAATTGCGGTAGGCAGCCACCTGCCGGCTGCGCCATTCGCAATCCGCCTCGGCGGCGGCGCGGGTGGGGTAGATGCTGGCGATGCGTGTCTCGCGCCCGGTGGTCGCCACGACCGCCCAGGATTCGTCACGGCGTGCAGTGGTCCGGAATGCGACAACCTTGCCCATAGCCCTGTCCCTGTCCCGGTTTATGGTGCCTCTCCCGCAGGCAAGCATGGGGGCGGCCGGCGGCGCAAGCGGTCCGTCGCATGAATTGATTTTCTTGCAGGTGCCGGTTGTTGGGGGTAGGGAACAGGATCATGATACGTCTTTTCATTACCCTGCCCGTGATCGTGGCACTGATCATTTTCGCGGCCTGCAACCAGGCGCCGGTGGAACTGTCATGGCTGCAGTGGAAATGGACGTCCTCGCCCGGCGTGCTGGCCCTGCTGGTGGCCGCCCTGTTCTATGCCACCGGCTCGGCCAGTGCATGGATCGTGGTGCTGCGCCAGATGCGCCGCGCCCGCCGTGCCGAACAGGAACTGCGCACCCTGCGGGCACGCCTGCCGACTGATGATGCGGCAGGGGCCCGCCCGCCCGGACTGGCCTCCGCCCCGGCTGATTCCCCCATGGTGCAGACCTATGCGGCAGGCCAGCCCGCGGTGACGCAGCCGGCGGTCCCATCCACCGGCGGCATGGCCGTGACCGAAGCCCCTGTTACCACGGAACGGCCCCCGGCTTCCTGAATTCCTGCCGCCTGTCCCGGCCCGTAACCTGTTGCCCGTTTCTGGAGTACCGCCAATGCGTGGACGGTCCACCCGCCTGATTGTTGCCCTCGATACCAAGGATACGGCGCAGGCCGTGAACTGGCGGCAGGCAACCGCCGCCCATGCGGGCGCGGTCAAGCTGGGGCTGGAGTTTACCTATGCAAGCGGGCTGGAGGCGGTGCGGGCCGTGGCGGGTGACAGCCCGCTGTTCCTGGACCTGAAACTGCACGACATTCCCAATACCGTGGCCTCCGCCATTGGCAGCCTTGCGGGCGTGCGGCCCGCCATGCTGACCATCCACGCCTCTGGCGGCCGGGCCATGATCGCTGCCGCGCGGGCGGCGGTGGACGCAACGTTTCCCGCGCAGGCCCGTCCCCTGCTGCTGGGTGTGACCGTGCTGACCAGCATGGATGAAGCCGGGCTGCATGAAATTGGCGTGCCGGGCAGTGTGGAAGCACAGGTGATCCGGCTTGGCCGTCTGGCCATGGAAGCCGGGGCGGATGGGCTGGTCTGTTCCCCGCACGAGATCACGCCCCTGCGGCAGGCACTGGGGGACGATCCCGTTCTGGTGGTGCCCGGTATCCGCCCCGCCGGGAGTGCGGCGGGCGACCAGAAACGGATCATGACACCCGCGCAGGCCCGGGCCGCCGGGGCCGACTGGATTGTGGTGGGCCGTCCCATTACCCGTGCGGCTGACCCGGCCGCCGCCGCCGCCGCCATTGCGGCCGAACTGGCAGCCTGAATGCCCGTTCGGGGCCGCCAGTTTTTTTGGGAAAGCCTGGGGGCACGCCGTCTTTATGGAAAAGGGCGATATCCGGCGGTTTTTATTTTTTCATCAATGAAGTGTACCCAGACCTTCTTCAGGGCGAACGGATGATGACGGTACGTGTCAAGATATGCGGCCTGCGTGACCGCGCGGGAGTGGACGCGGCCTGTGCGGCGGGGGCCGACTGGGTCGGGTTCGTGTTTTTTGAACGCTCCCCCCGTCATGTCACGGCAGATGTCGCGGGCAGGCTGGCCCGCGCCATACCCCCTGATGGCCCGCAGCGTATCGGCCTGTTCGTCCATCCCACGGATGATGCGATCAGGCAGGTTCTGGATCATGTGCCCCTTGACGGGTTGCAGATCTATGATGATGCCGCGCGCGCCGCGGCCATCCGGGCGCGTTTCGGCCTGCCGGTATGGCTGGCGGCCGGGGTCGCAGCCCCCACCGACCTGCCGCATGCCTGTGCGGTGGACGGGCTGGTCATTGAATCCCGTCCGCCTGCCGGGTCGGACCGGCCGGGGGGCAATGCCCGCAGCTTTGACTGGGGCCTGACGGCGCAGTGGCAGGCCCCGGCGCCATGGCTGCTGGCGGGTGGTCTCAACCCCGGCAATGTCCGGCGCGCCATACGGCAGGCCGGGGCGCGGGCGGTTGATGTCTCATCGGGGGTGGAATCCGCCCCCGGTGTCAAATCAGCGTCCCTGATCCATCAGTTCGTGCAGGCCGCGCGGAACCCGGCCTAGCGGTAATAACCGCCGTAATAGCCACCATAATAGGCCGGGGGCGGCGGGGGTGGCGGTGCGGGATAGGCATAGGGCGGCGGCGGATAGCCATAGGCCGGATAACCATACCCGTAACCGTAATAGGGCCGGTAGCGATAGGGGGACATGGCAACCCCAAGCGCCGTTCCCGCCGCAATGCCCATGCCAAAGCCGCCCCAGCCCCAGCCGGGACGCCAGCCCCAGCCGCCGCCACGCCATCCGCCCCCATGCCAGCCACCGCCCCAGCCGCCACCACGCCAGGCATAGGCGGAGGAGGCGGGCAACATACCGGCCAGTCCCATGGATACAGCCAGCAACAGGGCCACCTTAACGCATCGGCTCGCTTCCTTTTCCCAGGCATCGTGCTCCCGCCGATATTGGCATGGGGCTGGTAAATATCCAGCCCGCCACACGCTCCTGTGCAACAGATCGGCGGGCATGCAGGGCTGGTACGGTATTCCGGGCCTGATGCGCCAGGCTGGCAAATCATAATAAAAGCCTTTGGCTGCTGCTCTTTTTTAAAACAGGGGATCTGCGGGTTAGCGTTCCGGAAAATCCTTGCCGGGACCACCTTAAAATTTCTTTATGATTTACCCGCCATGATTGCCCCGTTCCGGCGCGGGCCGCCTGTCTTACCGGCTTCCCGGATTGCGCCGTGTGCCCATCCATCCACCCAGTCGTGCCAGCGCATCCTTCAGCGGCCCGTCGGGCATGTCGTCGATCTGGACCGGGGGGGGCGGGGCGGCTGGCCGTGGCCGCTGTGGCGGGCGGGGGCGCACGGTCAGGTCCTGCACCATTTTCAGGCGGCTGACCACACCCTGGCCGCAGGTGGTGTTGATGCGTGCGATCACGGTGGGGGCCAGGTGCTGCAGTTCCATCGCCACCGGGCCGGAACAGGCGACCGTAAGGGTGCCCCCGCTCAACCGGCGCGGCACCGTCAGGGCCGCCAGGTGGGGGCCGACAATATCCGGCCAGTCCGTCATGACCTGCACGGCGGCGGCCGACTGCTTGCGAAAGACCGGACGACTGACAGCCGGCAGCAGCGACGCCAGGCTGCGCGCGCGCATGGCCCGCCGTGGCGGTTCCGGCGGGGTGGGGGCATTCTTTCGCTTGCTGGCGGGCGGCGGGTTCGTCATAAACGGGTCCGTGTTACCTTCTGCTGCCGATCTGTTGCACTGGTATGACCGGCACCGCCGTATCCTGCCATGGCGTGCCCTGCCGGGCCAGAGTGCAGACCCCTATCGGGTCTGGCTGAGCGAGATCATGCTCCAGCAGACCACGGTTACGGCGGTCATCCCGTATTACGAGCGTTTCCTTGCGGCCTTCCCCGATGTGGGAGCACTGGCCCGTGCCCCGCAGGATCGGGTCATGGCGTTATGGGCGGGGCTTGGCTACTACGCCCGGGCACGTAACCTGCATGCCTGCGCGCAGGTGGTGGCGGCACGCGGTGGCCGGTTTCCCGACACGGTGGAGGGGTTGCTGGAACTGCCCGGAATCGGGGCCTATACCGCCGCCGCGATTGCCGCCATCGCCTTTGGCCGTCCCGTCGTGCCGGTGGACGGGAATGTGGAGCGCGTGACCACGCGACTCTTCGCCCTGACCGACCCGCTGCCCGGCGCGCGCAAAGCCATCGCCCGTCAGGCCATGGGGCTGAATGGCGATGCGCCGGCCCGCGCCCGTCCATCCGATTTTGCGCAGGCCCTGTTTGATCTCGGGGCCGGTATCTGCACGCCGCGCACGCCCGCCTGCGTGCTGTGCCCGTGGCGCGATGCCTGTGCGGCGCACCGGCAGGGAATCGCGGCCACCCTGCCGCGCCGGGCGGCAAAGGCGGCGCGCCCCGTGCGGTACGGAATACATTTCTGCATGATGGACGGTGCCGGGGGCCTGCTGCTGGTCCGTCGCCCCGAAAAGGGGCTGCTGGGGGGCATGATGGGCCTGCCGGGGCCGGCATGGCGCGACAGCCCGTGGACCGCGCCGGATGCCCTGGCCCATGCGCCCACGGCCCCCCGCCTGTGCCCGCAATGGCATGCAGTGGGGCAGGTCAGGCATGTCTTTACCCATTTTACATTGCTGGTGGATGTCTATGCCGCCCGTGTAAAAACCTTTCCCAACAGTCTGGTCGGGGCGCAGGGCATGGTCCACCGCGTGGGAGACGGGGCCGTGGCCCTGCCCTCGCTCATGCGCAAATGCGTGGCGCTGGCGCAGTCCGCTCATGTTTTTGATTGACGGGGGAGGGAGACGCGCGGTTCACTGGTTTCCTGTCCGATATGGAAAGGGACCGTGATGCTCACTTTTGTCCAGATGCTTTCCCCCGTTGTTGCCCTGCTGGGTGTTGCCGGCGTGGCGCGTTATTTCACCATGCAGGCCCCGGCGCTCCAGCCCGTGCGGGTACGGGCCCGTCGCCATGGGCGGGGCATGTAATCAGGCGGCAGGGGGTGTGCTGCCCCTGCTTTGCATCCTGCCACGGCTTCCTGTAGCAGCGATGGCATGACATTCATTACCGTACACCGCGCGGCACCGCACAGGGATGCCGCGCCACGCACCGGGGTGCTGCTGAGCAATCTGGGCACCCCGGATGGCACCGGCTATGCCGCCGTGCGGCGTTACCTGGCGGAATTCCTGTCGGACCGGCGTATTATCGAAGCCAGCCCCCTGATCTGGAAGCCCATCCTGTATGGGCCGGTGCTGACCTTCCGCCCCCGCAGATCGGGCGAGGCCTATCACCGCATCTGGCATCACGATCGTGATGAAAGCCCGCTGCGCACCTATACCCGTGATCAGGCGGAGGGGCTGGGCGCACGGCTTGCGGCGGATGGCGTGCCGGTGGCCTGGGGCATGCGCTATGGCAGGCCCTCCATCCGTCAGGCGCTGCATGAACTGGTGGCGCAGGGATGCGACCGGATTCTTCTGGCCCCGCTTTACCCGCAGTACAGCGCCACCACCACCGCCACGGCCAATGACCAGGCGTTCCGCGCGCTCATGCGCATGCGCAACCAGCCCGCCATCCGCACCCTGCCAGCCTTTGCCGACCATCCGGCCTATATCGCAGCCCTTGGCCGCTCCATTACCGCACGGCTTGGCACGCTGGATTTCAAGCCGCAGATGATCGTGGCGTCCTTTCACGGGTTGCCCAGGGTCTATGTGGAAAAGGGCGATCCCTATGCGGCGGAATGCGCGCGCACCATAACCGCGCTGCGTCATGCCATGGGATATGACGCGCAGATGATGCCGCTGACCTTCCAGTCCCGCTTTGGTCCGGCAAAGTGGCTGGAACCCTATACCGCCCCGTTTATCGAGTCGCTGCCGGCACGGGGAATCGAGCGGATTGCCGTGATCACGCCCGGCTTCATTTCCGACTGTATCGAAACGCTGGACGAAATCGGTAACGAGGCAGGCGATGCCTTCATAAAGGCCGGGGGCAGGGAACTGGCCCTGATTCCCTGCCTGAACAATTCGCCCGACGCCATCGACCTGCTTGAAACCCTTGTGCGCGAGGAACTGCAGGGCTGGATTTCCCGCCAGCCCCCCACCCCGCCGGAAGGGCGATAGCCTGCCGCCCACGCACCCGGATCATCCTGTCCATGCGGAGGGGAGGGACCGGGCGCGCCGTATTCCGGACAGGCCGGGTGTCAGGGCCGGTCACAGCTTTCCGTCAGGTCATTATAGACCTGCCCTGCCTGGCAGGTGGGGCGGGGTGTTGCCGCAGGGGCAGGCGGGCTGACCAGCGTGGACAGGTCCCTGTCATAGACCGAGTCATCCTCGGGCGCGGTATTGCCGGTGCCGTTATAGATTTCCGGCGCGGCTTGGTAACTGGCGCCGGCGGCGGCAGCGCCCATGGCGGCACCGGCGTAATAGCCACCCCAGCCCCATCCCCAGCCGCCACCCCAGCCCCAGCCCGGATAGCCCCATCCCCAGCCGGCATAGGCGGGGGTATAATAGTAGCCACCCCATCCGCCCCAGCCCCAGCCACCCCGTCGGCCGCCGCCATCACGCCAGCCGCCACCGCCGCCGTGCCATCCACCGCCGCCACCGTCACGGCCGCCGCCCGGGCCACCACGGGATTCGGCATGGGCCTGCGGAAGCAGTGCCCCCCATGCGACCAGCGCCAGCATCACGCCTGTCACGACATGTCTCAGCTTGTGCATATTCCATTCCTGCATATCTGGGTGCGATGTATCGCAGAAAACCATCCATCCGGGAAAGAGAGGACGCCCCATGCGCCCTGATCGCTCTGCTCCCGTCCGGGGCCAGGCGGTCCCTGTCCCATATGGGCATTTTCCATCCGGTTTGCACCTGCACGGGGGTGGCGGCGTAACATATGGAATTATTAAGCCACATTCTGAAGGTATCCGTGCGCTCCGCTACGGGTCAGGATGGGCCGCCCGTCATCCGGGTGCCCGTCGGGGCAGGGCATTGTCAGGTCTGGCGCAAAAGAATATCCAGATGCGTCCTGTTCAGGGGGATCGTCGGCCTGCTGCGTATTGAAGTATTCCGAAAGAGAAAAGTCACATATAAACCATGAACTCCAAAAAAAGAGAAATGGATGCCGGAAGTCCAGTATGGCTTCTGTTCGGAATATGTTTTGTCGTTGTTCTTCTCGCTCCCCATGTGGCGTTCATTGCCAGCCATGTCTCGTTATCCAGTAACGAAGGGTGGAACGCCTATCTGGCGCGACGTGCCGTGGGGCTGGATCATGCCCCGCTCTACCCGCCTGCGGGCCAGATGGTGTTCAACAATTATCCGCCCAGTTCCTTCTATGTCGTAGGACTGCTGGGCTGGCTGCTGGGGGACATGATCCTGGCGGGGCGCATCATTTCCCTCCTGGCCCTGCTTGTGTGTGCCGCTACGCTCGGGCGCATCGTGCGCGCCATGGGGGGCACGCGTGGCGGGGCGTGGTTCGCGGCACTGCTTGTTATCATCTATAGTACTGTTTTCTATAGTGATTATGTCGGGATGGATGACCCCCAATGGCTGGGGCAGGCGATTGTGATGCTGGGGTTCCTGCTGCTGGTGGACAGTGGCGGGGAAGCCGGGCGCGGCATGACGCTACGGGCCATGGCCGCGGGTTTCGTGATGGTGGCGGGGCTGACCTTCAAGCATAATATCCTGGCCCTGCCGGCCGCGACCTTCGTGTGGCTGGTGCTGACCGACTGGCGGCGCGCCATTGCGTGGCTGTCCGGCTGCTTGCTGGCCTTCTGTCTGCTGGGCGGGCTGTTCTATGCTGCTTTCGGGCCGGATTTCGTTCATGGTGTCTTTGGTCACAAGCGCCTCTTCCATGTGCATGGCATGCTCAAGGGCATGGGAAACGTGCTGGGGCTGGCTGGCATGGGCGTGTCCTGCCTGTTCCTGCGCCGGATGCGTCTGGCCCATGGCTACGGGCTGCTGGTGGGGGTGTACCTGTTCCTTGCGGCCGCTTCCGCCATCGTGCAGCGCATGGGCATGGGCGTGTCGCATAATGCCTGTTTCGAGGCGCTGGTCGCGGCCGCCCTGTGCGCGGGCCTGGCCGTATCGTATCTGATGCGTGGCGGGAAGACGTGGGGAACCCTGCCGCCGCGTCCCGTCCTGGCCGGGGTGGTGGGGCTGAACCTGCTGCCGGTTGTGGTCAGCCTGCCGGCCTATCTGCCCTACCTGTATCACACCAGCGCGGCGGACATCGCGGCGCATGAAGGGGCATGGAACGAGACGATTGCCGCCGTGCACGCCATTGATGGCAAGGTTGCGTGCGAGACGCTGGCCCTGTGCTACTGGGCGGCCAAGCCCGCGGTGATCGATTTCTTCAACTATTCCCAGCATGTCGCGGTAACGCATGACGCCACGGCCCTGCAACAGGCGGTGGACCATCACGGCATCGCGGCGTTTGTCAGCAGTTCCCGTTTCGGGCCACCGGCCGAGATATGGGAGTTTTCCGATCTGTGGCGCATTGTCCGCGCGCGCTACACCCATGTGCGCGAGCAGGGTGCCGCCTATATCGTGACACCCTGAAAGCCGGGGGTGTGGCCCCGGCTGCCGCCAGTCAGGGCCGTCCCACCCCGCGCAGCCGGTGCAGGGTGATGATGGCCGCCGTCAGCACGATGGCGGCACAGGTCTGGTGCACCGTGCCCGCCCAGACCGGCACCACCAGCAGCAGCGTGGTAATGCCCAGCGCGTATTGCAGCAGCACCAGCCAGCCCAGCACCGCCAGCGCGCCCTGCACGGGTTTGCCCAGCTGCGGCGTGCGCAGCCCCAGCGCGATGGTCAGGCCGATTATGACAACCGTGGTGGTAGCCAGCAGCCTGTGGTCGAACTGGATGGCGGGAATGTTCTGGAACCAGTTGAGCCAGAACGGGTGCAGCCGTGCGTAGCCCGCCGGGATCAGGTGCCCGTCCATGAGCGGGAAGGTATTGTAGGCAAAGCCCGCATGGGTGCCGGCGGTAAAGCCACCGGCGATGACCGTGATGCCCACCAGCAGGCAGATGGCCCAGACCATGCGGTGGACCCGCACCACTTCTGGCGTTGCGGGAATGAAGGCGGGCTGTGGTGTGCGCACCGACAGGGCCGTCCACAGGATGGCGATATAGAGCGCGAAGGCACAGCACAGGTGCAGGACCAGCCGCACCGGGGCCACGGCCGTGCTGTCCGGGTTGAAGCCCGATGCCACCATGAACCACCCGATGGCGCCCTGCAGTCCCCCCAGCACGAAAAACAGCACCAGCCGCAGCGCAAGCCGCCGGTCCAGCGCGCCGGTAACGGAAAACCACACCAGCGGCACCAGCAGCACCAGCCCCATCAGCCGCCCCCAGAAGCGGTGGGTCCATTCCGCCCAGAAGATCTGCTGGAACCCGGCCAGGCCAAAGCCGTCATGCAGGATCTTGTATTGCGGGATGGTCTTGTACAGCGCGAACTGCCGTTCCCATTCCGCATGGCTCAGCGGCGGGATCATGCCGGTAATGGGCCGCCAGTCCATGATGGACAGCCCCGATCCGGTCAGGCGGGTGTAGCCGCCAAGGGCGATCATGCCAACCAGCATGAAGCAGATTGCAAACAGCCACGTCGAGATACGCTGCCGGTTGCGCAGCGCCTGCGCGGACGGGGGCGTGCGGCCCATCAGGGAGCCACTTCGGGAATATGCGGACATAAGCGGATTTAGACCGCCCTTGCAGTCCGCTGCAAGGCGATGCTAGGCGCGAAGGAGCAAATCGCTGTCGGAAACGGGACGCACGCATGACATTACCGCACGCCGCACGGCCTGCCCCCCCTGTGCGGCCCACGTCGCGTGTGCTGGTCCGCCCCGTCGTGCTGCTGGCGGCCTTTGTCGGGCTGGCCCTGGTCATGGGCCGCCTGCCGGGGATGCGTGCCCTGCTGACGGCTGCGCCCGGGTTGCATGCGGGCCGCGAAGGGGTGGCGCTATTCGTTCTGGCCGCCAGTGCGTTCTGTGCGTTCGGCCTGCCGCGACAGGCCGTGTGCTTTGCGGCGGGTGCCGCCTATGGAATCGGGGCGGGCTGCGTGCTGGCCACGCTGGCGACCGTGACGGGCTGCCTGTTCGGCTATGGCTGGGGGCGCTGGGCGGGACGGCCGCGCATGCCCGCGCGGCTTGCGGCAACCATGGCGCGGCTGGATGGTTTCGTGCGGCGCGAACCCTTTGTGTCCGTCCTGACGCTGCGGCTCATGCCGGTGGGTTCGGCGCTGCTTCTCAACCTTGCTTCGGGCATGCTGGGGGTGCGGGTCGTACCGTTCGTGCTGGCCACCGCGCTGGGCAGCCTGCCGCAGACGGTCGTCTTCGTGCTGGTGGGATCGGGTATCCGGCTGGAAGGCCCATGGCGTATCGGTATTGCGGTCATGCTGTTTGCCCTGTCCGCCCTGCTGGGGCTATGGCTGATGCGCCGCATGCGCCCTGTTCCGCCCTGTTCCGCCCTGACACGGGACGGGTATCACGATAGCGAATTGCAGTAATGCCGTAATTAGATGGTGAAAAAGTGGACCCTGCTGGTCTACTAGTCCGGACAGTCTTTCAATACTGGAGTGCCTCATGGGCTCATCCGCAACAGCGGGCCATGCATCCGAAACATCCATGCCGGGCTCGCCCGCCCGCCCGATGGGCTGGATCGCGATCCTGCTGGGGTTCCTGACCGCGGTCGGCCCTGTCTCCACCGACATATACCTTCCCGCCTTCCCCGAACTGGAAGCCTCCCTGCACGGCCGCGCCGGCTCGGCGCAGATGACGCTGGCGGTGTGGTTCGTGGGTCTGGCAATCGGGCAGATCACCATGGGGCCGCTTTCCGACCGTTTTGGCCGCCGCAGGCCCATGCTGCTGGGCACGGTGGTCTATACGCTGGCCTCCATCGGGTGCGCCATGGCGCGCGACATTCCCACCTTCTCGCTGTTCCGGCTGATCGCGTCGGTCGGGGCGTCCGCCAGCCTGATCATTCCCAGCGCCTGCGTGCGTGACATGTCGCATGGCAATGAATCCGCCCGCCTCATGTCGCGGCTGGTGCTGGTGATGGGTGTCGTGCCCATCCTGGCCCCCACGCTGGGGGGGATGGTGCTGTCCATTGCCTCGTGGCGGTCGATCTTCTGGGCATCGGCGGTGTACGGGCTGATCTGCATCGTGCTGATCTGGCGCGTCCTGCCCGAGACGCTACGGCCGGAGAATCGAAGCGAGTTCTCTCCCGTCACCCTGTTCAGCCGCTATGTGATGCTGGCACGCGACCGCGGGTTCATCACGCATGCCATGATTGCGGGTTTCTCGTGCTTCATGTCCTTTACCTACCTGTCGGCGGCGCCTTCGGTGTTCCGGGGCCAGTTTGGCCTGTCGGCGGCGCATTTCGGCATGCTGTTCGGGGTGTTCGCGGTGTGCATGATCGGGGCGTCGCAGCTTAATGGCGTGCTGGTGGGCCGGATTGACGCGGCGCGTATCCTGGGGGCCTCGGTCATGGTTGCGGTGGCCGGCACCATTGCCATGACCGCCATTGCCACGGCCATTACCTTTGCCATGCAGCATGGGGCCCACCCGCCGCTGTGGATGCTGGGCTGCCTGATCCTGACCATGATGGTGTCACTGGGCACCACGGGCATCATCGGCCCCAACGCCACGGTGGGGGCACTGGCCGACCATCCGCGCTTTGCGGGCAGTGCTTCGGCCTTTGTCGGCACGCTGCAATACGTGCTGGGTGCCATTGCCGGTGCGTTCGTGGGCATGCTGCCCGCCAATTCACCCATTCCGATGGCGGGCGTCATGCTGCTGGGGGCTGCGATCATGCTGCTTATGGTCGTGCTGCGTCCCGCCCGCCCGCCCGGTGGCACCGTGGCAAAGGAATAAAATCTTCCTGTCCCCCATCTGCCCCCGGACAGGGGGGCAAAGCATGCATGGCCGCAACGGGTGGGGTTGTCGCCCCGCCGTGTGGCGGCTACAGCGGGGGGCCGTCCGCAGGGGCGACATTTTCGTGAACGGGGCTGGCATGTCCCGAATCTGTATGACCATGCAACGGGGACCGCGCACCGATCATGACGACCGCCAAGATCGACCTGAAACAATACATCCGCAACATCCCGGATTTTCCCAAGCCGGGAATCCTGTACTACGATATCTCGACCCTGATGCGGAATGCCGATGCCTGGCAGATCGCCATGGGGCGTCTGGCCGCCGCCGTTGCCCCCTGGGCGCCGGATATGCTGGCCGCCATCGAATCGCGCGGGTTCCTGACGGCGGCGCCGCTTGCCAGCCGGCTGGGCTGTGGGCTGGTCATGCTGCGCAAGCCGGGCAAGCTGCCCGGGGGTACGGTCTCCTACAGCTATGACCTGGAATATGGTTCCGATTCGCTGCATATCCAGGCCGATGCGATCGAACCGGGCCAGCGCGTGGTGGTGATGGATGACCTGCTGGCCACCGGCGGCACGCTGAATGCGTCCGTGCACCTGCTGCGCAAGGTGGGCGCGGATGTGGTGGGGGCGGCCACCCTGATCGAGCTTACGGGCCTTGGCGGCCGGGGGCGGCTGGATATTCCGGTCAAGACCCTCCTTTCCTACGACGAGTAACCGGCGGACAGGGCGGCGCGGGGCATGGGGCACACGCTTCCTTGCATGCTGCTGCCCGGCTGCCTGCCTGTTCGCGCCGGCAGGATGATGTACAGTGCATGTGGACCGTGTAAGCATGGGGGAGGAAGGGTGCGGGGATGAGAGGTCTTGAGCTTTCCCTGAACCGTTTCCAGGACCAGATCCGCGGGTTCTTCAGGCGGCTGTGGCCACCGGGCGCGACACCGCGGCAGGATCATCTGCGCTGGCTGTACGCGCCTGGTCTCTTTACCTTCGGTTACGCGCTCCGCACCACCATCACCTCGCTTATCGCACTGGGCATCGCCCTGTGGTGGGAACTGGGCAGCCCGCAATGGGCGGCGCTTACGGTGTGGATGGTGGCGCAGGGCACGCGTGGCAAGAGCGTTGCCAAGGCGCGGTGGCACCTGTTTGGCATGGTGGTGGGCACCATCTGCGCGGTGCTGCTTGTGGCGGCCTTTCCACAGGCGCCAATCATGTTCATCCTCATGCTGGCGGTCGGGATCGGGGCATTCTGCTTTATCGGCACGCTGCTGCCCGGCCCCGCCACCATGACCAATTACCGCATCCATGGCATGCGGGCGAGCGGCTTTACCTACGCCATCATCTCGCTGGACGGCATTGCCGACCCCCAGCACATCTTCATGACCGCCATGTCGCGCGCGACCTATATCGTGCTGGGCATCGTGCTGGAGAGTACCGTCTCCTCGCTGTTCCAGTTCCGGCTGGAGACGCGCGCGCAGGAGCGTCTTGCCGCCAATTTCATGACCGCCATCAACGGTGCCGGCCAGACCCTGGCCGCCGTGCTGGCGGGGAACGGGCAGGTGCTCCGTCAGGCGCGGGGTGTCTTTTCCAACATCACCACGCTGAGTGACCAGATCGAATTCGCGGAAGTGGAGATGGGTGCCCATCGCGGGCACGAGGGTGATCACGCCCGTGCCGCCCTGGCGCGCGTGGCCATGCTGCTTTCGCGCGGGCTGGATCTGGCGGCGCTGATGCACGGGGCCAACATGGTGCCGGGCGCGTCCTTCAATGCGATATCGGCGCGGGTGCAGGCCTTCCTTCAGGACATGGCGCCCCAGCTTGAGGCCAGTGACGACATCACGCCCGTTCTGGCCCGGCTGGCCGAGCTGCAGGCCGCGTGCCGGCAGAGCGTTGCCGATTCGCTGGATGAGGAAATGGGCACCCCCGGTGGCCCCCCGGTTGATCCGCAGCTGGTGGCCCTGCTGTCACAGCAGCGCATGCTCCATACCGCCCTGGGGCAGATGCTGGAGGAACTGGAACAGGCGCTGATCCAGTTCGATGCCAGCCGCCACCCCCTGCTGCATGATCATTTCCATTACCGCATCAAGACCTTCCGTGACTGGCAGCAGGCTTTTACCAACAGCCTGCGCGCGTCGGTCACCATATTCGGCTCCGGGGTCATATGGGTGACGACCGCATGGTCGGCGGGGCTGACGTTCATGATGTTCGTCTCCATCGTGTGCAGCCTGTTCTCGACACTGGAAAAACCGGCGCTGGCCACGCGGGCCTTCCTGGGCGGGGCTATTATCGCATCCATCGTGGCGGGCGTCCTGGTGCTGTGGCGGCTGGCCGAGCCGACGACGTACGAGATCATGGCCGTCTGCCTGTTCCTGCCCATGCTGGCGGGCGGGCTGGCCTTTGCCTACCCTGCCCTGATTCTGGGGGCGGTTTCGTACAACCTGTTCCTGCCCATCCTGCTGGGACCGGGCAACCAGAGCCGGCTGGACGAGGTGGCCTTCTTCAACACCGCCATGCCGCTGGTGCTGGCATTGTGGTACGCGATGTGGGCTTTCCGGCTGGTGCTGCCCTTTGATACGAACGACATGCGCTGGCAGATGCGCACCGGCATCCTGCGCGGGCTGCGTTACGTGGCGCGCGCGCGTGTCCTGCCCACCACGCTGTACGTGGTTGAACATAACGTGGACCGTTTTGTCCGCCTGCTGACCAATGCGGAAAACACGCCCGATACGATTATCGACGCCTATCTGCAGGGCATCCTGTCCGCCATGACCATCGGGCTGAATGTCATCCGCCTGCGTGCCATTCTGGAGCGGCACCTGCTGCCAGCCGAGGCCCAGCGCGTGGTGGGTGAGATGATGGGCCGCATGGCGCAGTTCAGCGGCCGGTATGGCGGCCATTACGGACGCACCGCGCGCTCGGCCAAATTCGCCATCGCGCATCTGCAGCAGCTGGCGGGGCAGGAGGACAATCTGGGGGTCAGGCTGGAAATCGACAGTGCGCTGGGCTGCCTGTACGTGATTTCCTTCGAACTGGACCATAACCAGAAGTTCTTTGACGCCGCCAGTCCCTACCTTGATCCGGTCATGCTCTGACCATCCACTGGCCCGCCGGGGCACGACGGTCTGGGGTGCGGGACACAAAAAGGGTGGCGCCCCGGAAGGGTGCCACCCTTTTTGCCACCTGCCATCCCCACCAGTTCTGGCGGGGGATGCCGGGTTCAGTTGCCAGCCTGCTGGCGGGCCACGAAGTTTTCCAGCCAGTGGATGGTGTAGTCCCCCTTGCGGAACTGGGGGTCATCCAGAATCCTGCGGTGCAGCGGGATGACCGTCTTGACCCCTTCGATCACGAATTCATCCAGCGCGCGGCGCATGCGCTCGATCGCCTCGATCCGGGTCGGCGCGCGCACGATCAGCTTGGCGATCATGCTGTCGTAATAGGGCGGCACGCGGTAGCCGGCGTAAAGCGCACTGTCGATTCGCACGCCCAGCCCGCCGGGCGGGTGGTAGACGGTAATCGTGCCCGGCGTGGGCATGAAGGTCTGCGGGTCTTCGGCGTTGATGCGGCATTCGATCGCATGGCCGGAGAAGTGGATGTCCGACTGGCTGTAGCCCAGCGGTTCACCTGCGGCGATGCGGATCTGCTCGCGCACCAGATCCACGTCGCACACCATTTCCGTTACCGGGTGTTCCACCTGCAGGCGGGTATTCATCTCGATGAAGCAGAACTGCCCGTCCTGGTACAGGAACTCCAGCGTGCCCGCGTTGCGGTAGCCCAGCCTGGTCAGGGCGGAGGTAGCGATCTGGCCGATCTCGTCACGCTGGGCGGCGGTCAGGGCGGGAGAACCCGCTTCTTCCAGCAGCTTCTGGTGACGGCGCTGGAGCGAGCAGTCACGCTCGCCAAAATGCACCACGTTGCCATGCGTGTCCGCCATGATCTGCAGTTCGATATGGCGCGGCTTGTCGAGGTATTTTTCCAGATAGACCTCATCATTGCCAAAGGCGGCGCGGGCTTCGGTGCGGGCGACGCTCCACGCTTCCTCCAGGTCGGCTTCGGTGGGGGCGACCTTCATGCCGCGCCCGCCGCCACCCGCCGCCGCCTTGATCAGCACGGGATAGCCGACCTTCGCCGCCACCTCGCGGGCCTGCTCCAGGCTTTCCAGCGCCCCGTCCGATCCGGGAACCAGCGGCACGCCCAGTGCCATCATGGTGGTCTTGGCGGTGATCTTGTCGCCCATCATGCGGATATGCTCCGCCGTGGGGCCGATGAAGGTGATGCCATGGGCTTCCACCGTCTCGGCAAAATCGGCATTTTCCGACAGGAACCCGTAACCGGGATGGATCGCGTCCGCGCCCGTGATGGTGGCGGCCGACAGGATGGCCGCGACATTCAGGTACGAGTCGCGGCTGGCTGGCGGCCCGATGCATACCGCTTCATCCGCCAGGCGGACATACATGGCATCCGTATCCGCCGTGGAATGCACGGCAACGGTCGGAATGCCCAGTTCACGGCAGGCCCGCAGGATACGCAGGGCGATCTCGCCGCGATTGGCAATGAGGATCTTGGAAAACATTACTCTATGATGACCAGCGCTTCGCCGAATTCGACCGGCTCACCGGATTCGATCAGGACCTTGCTCAGCGTGCCCGCGCGGGGGGCCTTGATCTGGTTGAAGGTCTTCATCGCCTCGATCAGCAGCAGGGTCTGGCCCGCGGCCACCTGCTGGCCTTCGGTCACGAAGGGGGGGGAGGACGGGTCGGGCGCCAGATAGGCAACACCCACCATCGGGCTGGTCACGGCGCCGGGGTGCTTGGACAGGTCCGCCACGGGTGCCGCCGGGGCCACGGGCTGTGCCACCGGGGCCGCCGCGACCGGCGCCGGGGCCGGCACGGCATGGGCGACGGGGCTGGCTGCGCGGACCACGCGGATGCGGTTGTCCTTTTCCGCGATCTCGATCTCGGTCAGGCCGGTATCGGTCAGAATCTCAGCCAATGCCCGAATGGCATCCGCATCCACGAGCAGTCGGCTCATTGATCGTCCTCGTCCAGAATCATGTCTGTCATGGCCTGAAGCGCCAGGGCATACCCCCGTACGCCCAGCCCGCATATGACGCCAATGGCGGCGCGGGAGACGTAGGAGTGATGACGGAAGGCTTCACGGCGGTGAATGTTGGAAATGTGCACCTCGATCACAGGCAGATCAACGGCAAGCAGCGCGTCAAGGATCGCGACCGAGGTATGGGAATAGGCCGCCGGGTTGATGATGATGCCGCGTGCGCGGCCCCGGCATTCCTGTATCCATGAAACGAGTTCCCCCTCACCATTCGTCTGGCGGAAGTCGATGGCCACGTCCAGCCGTTCGGCGGCCTGGACGCAGACCTGCTCCACGTCATCCAGCGTGGCGTGACCATAGACCTCGGGCTGCCGGAGTCCGAGCATGTTGAGGTTGGGGCCGTTCAGCACGGCAATGAGAGGGCGCTCCATGATGCACGCGCCTAGCACGCTCGCCGCCGTGTTCCAAGTCTGTTGATGGGCGCCGTGCCCCGCGGGCGCATTATTCGCGTCATCCGTTGCGGCCGGCACGCAGCGCCGGGCCGCCATCCGTAATGGTAGGATATTGGACCGGGTCGTGCTATCATCGGGGGATGACAGGATATCCCGATCACCACGGCGGTGGCGAGGCGACAGGTCACGGCCCCGCGGCACGGTTTGCCTGGCCGGTTGTCATCGCCTGTCTCATGCTGGCGGCATCCGGTGCCGCGAACGCGGCCTGCGCGGTGGCGCGCCATGGCGCGCCATGGCGCGGTCATGGTGCGGCATGGCACGCGCGGCGCGGCGCGGCGGCCGCCCGTCATGTCGCGCGTGCCCCCGCACTGGAGCCAGCACGGGCTGGCAAGCTGGTACGGCACGGGCCGGCAGCTGGGCCACGCCACCGCATCGGGTGAGACGTTTGATCCCGATGCCCTGACGGCGGCCCATACCCAGCTGCCGCTGGGCACGCGGCTGCTGGTCCATTCACGGCGGACGGGGCGCAGCGTTGTCGTGCGCGTCAATGACCGGGGGCCTTTCCGTGGCCATCGCATCCTTGATCTCTCGCCCGAAGCGGCACGCCAGCTGGGCATACTGGGCACCGGCACGGCCCCCGTCGACATAGAACCCGCCGACGTGGCGGCCGATGAGGAAGTGGCCAGCGCCCCGCGCTAGGGGCCTGCAGTTATAGTGACTGGTGCTTGGTCCAGCCTTCCATCTTGCTGTCGGGCGCGCAGCGCAGCTTCATCTCGATTTCCAGCCCCGCGTTCAGTTCCGCGCCCAGCAGCACCACATAGGCCGAGACATAGAACCACATCATGATGGCGATGAACGCGCCCAGCGGCCCGTACGTGGCGCTGTAGCCCGCGATATGGCTGACATAGTAGGAAAACCCGCTGGATGAGAGCAGCCACAGCAGCGTGGCCCCCACCGAGCCGGGCAGGATGCAGCGCCAGTAGGTATGCGGCCGGTTCGGCCCGAAGCGGTACAGTACCGAACATAGCGACAGCACGAACAGCAGCATGAGGATGGGGCCACCCATGTGGATCAGCAGTTCCACCGAACCCGGTGGTGGCGCCAGCGACAGGTGCTCGGGCAGGTAGTCTATCAGGAATGGCAGCGCCACCATGAGCGCCAGCGTCAGGATGCCGCCGCAGATCGAGCAGAACGTAAGCCCCATGGCCATGGCCTGGAAGCGCACGAAGCTGCGGGTCTCGGGCGTGTTGTAGGCCACGTTCATCGCCATGATCAGCGACCGCGTGGCCGCCGAGGCCGACCAGGTGGCGATGGTGGTGGAAATGATCAGGTTGAGCGTGAGGGAGGAATGCGATTCGGCCACCAGCAGATGGATCCGGTCGCCAATCACCCCATAGGCGGAAGGGGGCAGCAGGTTGCGCAGTACCACAAGCTGTGGCTCCACCGTCTGCAGATCGAACAGGAGCCCGTACAGGGAGATGAGCGTGCTCATGGCCGGGAATAGAGAAAGGGTGGCGTAGAACGCACACCCCGCCGCAGCCAGCGTGATCTGGTCGGATACGATATTGCGGGCGACCTGCCGCAGCACCTGCCGGACCTGTGCCCAGGAAAAATGGGGCAGGTGCGGAGTCGGTCGGGCGGTTTCCGTCATGTCGATTTCGGTGGATGGGGAACCAATCAAGGGGAGATTCGTGTCCTGTTATGAAGCGCTGCGGTGTGGCGGGCGGTCCGGGCCGCCCGCATGTGTGTATTGTGCCACGATGATGCAACCCTAGGCCAAAAACTGCATAAGAGGATGATTTTTCTATTGCATGGCGCGCGTATTGTCCTCATATGCGCTTCCTACGCAACAACGCACGTGCCACTGGCCCTCTGAGGTTACGCAACGACGTCAAGCGTTCTGGCAATCGGGCCGCCGTGGAAGCGGGGGTCCTTATTGGTCGCTGGTCCGTTAGACCGTTTCGCAACATCTGTCCGTTTGTGCAATTCCAGAATTGTATGCATCCGGGCGGCAGAACAGAAGGGATTTGGGTGCGATGACTCCCAAAATCGCTCGTTATCTGGCTGAGCAGGCTCCTGCAACGCCATGCCTTGTCGTTGACGTTGACCGGGTGGAAGAACGCTATCGCGCGCTGCGCGAGGCGCTGCCGCTGGCCCGGATCTACTATGCCGTCAAGGCCAATCCCGCCAATCCCATCCTCCGCCGCCTTGTCGGGCTGGGGTCGGCGTTCGATGCCGCCTCGTGGGAAGAGATTTCCATGTGCCTCGAAGCGGGTGCCCGTCCGGCCGACATCTCGTTCGGCAACACGGTCAAGAAGGCCGGCAACATCGCCCGCGCCTATCAGGCGGGGGTGGACATGTTCGCCTTTGACTGCGCGGAGGAACTGGACAAGCTGGCCCGCCACGCACCGGGTTCGCGCGTCTACTGCCGCCTGATCGTGGAAAATGAAGGGGCTGACTGGCCGCTGTCGCGCAAGTTCGGCACTACGCTGGACAATGCGCGCGACCTCATGCTGCGTGCCCGTGACCTGGGGCTGGACCCGTATGGCCTGTCCTTCCATGTTGGCAGCCAGCAGACGGAAACCGGCGCGTACGAAGCCGCGATTGCCCGCGTGGGCATGCTGTTTACCGACCTGAAGGCGGCGGGGCTTGACCTGCGCATGGTCAATCTGGGTGGCGGCTTCCCCATCCGCTACCGTGATGACGTGCCGGGCATCGACCGTTTTGCCGTGGCGATCAGCCACGCCATGACCGAGCATTTCGGCAATGACCTGCCGGAGATGATCATCGAGCCGGGCCGCTTCATGGTGGGGGACGCGGGCGTCGTCTCGTCGGAGGTGGTGCTGGTCAGCCGTCGTGGCATGAATGATGGCGTGCGCTGGGTCTATCTGGATATCGGCCGTTTTGGCGGCCTGGCCGAGACCGAGGGCGAGGCCATCCGCTATGGCATCCGCACCCCGCATGACGGCATGGAAACCGGCCCGGTCGCCATTGCCGGCCCGACCTGCGATGGCGCGGACATCATGTACGAAAAGACCCCCTACGCCCTGCCGCTGGCGCTGGAGTCGGGGGACCGGATCGAACTCCTGTCCACCGGGGCATATGTCTCGACCTACTGCTCCACCGGGTTCAATGGCCTCAAGCCGATCATGGAACATTATATCTGAACCCGGCACGCGGAAGGTCCGGTAAGGCATAGGAAGGTTTTCGGTGAAGCTTTTTCCAAAAAGCTTCGAAGAACGCCGCCTTTTTGGAAAAAGGCGGCGCCCGGAGGCTTTTTCCATGTCTGGTAACGGGCTATTCTGGAATGGTTTCCAGACCGGTACGTGATTTCAGGGCGGCGGGACGAAGGTCTTGCCGCCCTGCGTGTATCAGGGGAATACAGGCGGCAGTCCAACCCATGCCGGAGGTGTCCCGCCCGTGTCCTTTTCCAAAATGCTGCGCCGGTGTGGCGTGTTTGCCATCATGCTGGGCGGGTTTGCCGGACAGGCGGCTGCGGCACCCGTTCTTGTCCATGCGGAACCGGCGGCAGGCCAGTCCGTGCCTGCGGGCAATGTGGCGGTGAAACTGTCTTTTGACAGTGTAATCGACCCGTTCCGTGCCCGCCTGCTGCTGCTGGGGCCCAGCGGGGTGCCGCAACTGCTGCCCGCATCGCCTGTGGATGATGAACAGCATGGGCTGGCCACAACCGTGGCCCTGACGCCGGGGCATTACGTGCTGCACTGGCGCATGCGCGCGCAGGCCGGGAATCCGGTGCAGGGCACGCTGCCGTTTGATGTCACGGCGGGGCCGGCCCCGGCCGGGACACCGGTGCCGATGGTAAAAAAATAGCGCGGTCTATTCCACCGCCGCCCGCAGCCCCGCGCCCGCCGCCAGCGGGCAGAGCGGGATGGCCGCTGCCAGGAAGGCCCCCAGCAGTTCCAGGTCCGGCCCCCATGACAGGCCGGTCTGCGCCGCATCCAGCGCCGCCGCGCCAAAAATCAGCGCGGGTGTGGTCAGCGGCAGCACCAGCAGCGGCAGCAGCACGCCCCCGCGCCGCGCGCCCAGCACGACGGAGGCCGCCATCCCGCCAATCAGCGACAGGATAAGCGTGCCCAGCAGCAGCCCGATCAGCAGCACCGGCATGCTGGGGGTGGGCATGCCCAGCATGATGGCCAGCGGCCCCGCCGCCAGCAGCAGGGGCAGGCCGGTGGTCAGCCAGTGGGCCAGCATTTTTGCCAGCGCGATCAGTGATGGCGGCAGGCCGGTCATGAGCAGCTGGTCAAGCGAGCCGTCCTCCAGCTCGGAACCAAACAGCCGGTCCAGTGGCAGCAGGGCGGCCAGCAGCGCGCAGACCCACACGATGCCCGGCGCCATGCGCCGCAGCAGTTCGGGCGAGGGGCCCAGGGCCAGCGGAAACAGCGCGCCCGCCAGGATGAAGAACAGCACGGCCCCCAGCGTGTCCGCCCCATGGCGCAGGGCAAGGCGCAGGTCACGTTCCAGGATGGCCATGATGAGGGAGGGAATCCGGAATGTCACAGCAGGTCGTCCTCGGGGAAATCCTCGATCGGTTGCGAGATGTCGGATTCGTTCAGGCCCGGCAGCGCCAGCGTGCGGGCATCGGGAAGGGGCAGCGGAACGTGGGTGGTTGCAATCACAATTCCGCCAGCCTGCCGGTGCGCGGCAAACAGGCTGCCCAGCAGGTCCATGGTGTTGATGTCCAGCCCCAGGCTCGGCTCATCCAGCAGCCAGAGCGGGGCCTGCGCCAGCAGCACGCGCGCCAGTGCCGCGCGGCGTTTCTGCCCCGCCGAGAGCATGCGCGCGGGCAGGTCGGCCAGCCCGAGAATATTGAGTGATTTCATGCATAAGTCAGGGTTTCCGCCGCTTGCGCGCATGGCCAGGGTCAGGTTCTCGCGCAGGGTCAGCCCCAGCTTGAGCGCATCCTGATGGCCCAGATAGGCGACACGGTCGGCATGCTGGCTGCGATCGGCCAGCGCATCCACGCCAGACCACAACACATGGCCGCCTTCCGGTTTGCGCAAACCGGCCAGTACACGCAGCAGGGTGGACTTTCCGGCACCGTTCGGCCCGGTCAGAAGCAGGGCGTCACCGGCCCCAAGCGTAAAGCCGACATGATCCAGAACCAGCCGTTCACCGCGGAAAACCGATATATTTTCCACTTCCAGCAATGGACGGCCGGGGGGGGTAAAGGCAGGAATGACGGAAATCCTCCGATCGGTGGGTGACGGGCGGCCTGCGCGAAAAAAAAGCCTGCTCCCGGTTTCTTGTTACCGGGTCCAGCTTGTGTCGCAACCGCGTCCGGGTATGTTCTACCCCCGTTGGGAGATCAAGCAGGTTGTCCCCGACAAGGCCGCAAACCCCGCGCCATGGAAGTGGGGGGAGGGAAAGCGGTCATACGGGATGATCCGTTGCTGATGCCTCGGAGGAAACAAAGCCAATGAAGACGGTTGGGCACGACTCACTGAAAACAGGCCGCACACTCAATGTGGACGGCAAGACCTATCACTATTTTTCAATCCCGGAAGCTGAAAAGACGATCGGCTCCGTACGCCACCTGCCGGTCAGCCTGAAAGTGCTGCTGGAGAACGTGCTGCGGTTTGAGGACGGGCATTCCTACTCGGTCGAGGACGCGAAGGCCATTGCCGAATGGCAGAAGGAAGGGCGCAGCACGAAGGAAGTTCCCTTCAAGCCCGCGCGTATCCTCATGCAGGATTTCACCGGCGTTCCCGCCGTGGTCGACCTGGCCGCGATGCGCGACGGTATCCTCAAGCTCAAGGGTGACCCGCAGAAGGTGAACCCGCTGGTTCCCGTCAACCTGGTGATCGACCACTCGGTCATGGTGGACGTGGCGGGCTCCCCCGAAGCCCTGCAGGACAACGTGACCATCGAGTTCGAGCGCAATGGCGAGCGTTACGCCTTCCTGCGCTGGGGCCAGGAAGCGTTCGAGAACTTCTCGGTCGTGCCGCCGGGCACGGGGATCTGCCACCAGGTGAACCTGGAATACATTGCCCAGGCGGTCTGGACGGCCAATGTGGGCGGCAAGGACTATGCCTACCCCGATACCCTGTTCGGCACCGACAGCCACACCACCATGGTCAATGGCATGGGCGTGCTGGGCTGGGGTGTTGGCGGGATCGAGGCGGAAGCCGCAATGCTGGGCCAGCCCATCGCCATGCTGATCCCCGATGTGATCGGCTTCAAGATGACGGGCAAGCTGCCGGAGGGGGCGACCGCCACCGATCTGGTGCTGACCGTGACCCAGATGCTGCGCAAGAAGGGCGTTGTCGGCAAGTTTGTCGAGTTCTTCGGCCCCGCCCTTGACCATCTGCCGGTGGCCGACCGCGCGACCATCGCCAACATGGCGCCGGAATATGGCGCGACCTGCGGCTTCTTCCCCGTCGATAACCTGACGCTGGACTACCTGCGCCAGACCGGTCGTGAAGAGCACCGCATCAAGCTGACGGAAGAATACCTGAAGGCCCAGGGCATGTTCCGCCATGCCGATTCGGCGCATCCGAAGTTCACCGACACGCTGGAACTTGAACTGTCCACCATCGTGCCCTCCATCGCAGGCCCCAAGCGCCCGCAGGACCGCGTGGTGCTGAAGGGTGCCGACAAGGCGTTCGAGACCGAGCTGACCGGCAGCCTGGGCGTGCCCGCGGCCGACAAGGACAAGAAGGCCAAGGTGGCCGGCACCAATTACGAGATCGGCCACGGCGACGTGGTGATCGCGGCCATCACCTCGTGCACCAACACCTCCAACCCCGCCGTGCTGATCGCGGCCGGTCTGGTGGCCAAGAAGGCGCGTGCGCTGGGCCTGAAGCCCAAGCCGTGGGTCAAGACCTCGCTCGCACCGGGTTCGCAGGTGGTGACGGACTACCTGAACCGCGCCGGCCTGCAGGCGGAACTGGATGCCATGGGCTTCAACACCGTGGGCTATGGCTGCACGACCTGTATCGGCAATTCCGGCCCGCTGGAAGATCACATCGTCGATGCGATCGAGAACAACAAGCTGGTCGCGGTCTCGGTGCTTTCGGGCAACCGTAACTTCGAAGGCCGTATCTCGCCCAACGTGCGCGCCAACTACCTGGCCAGCCCGCCGCTGGTGGTCGCCTACTCCCTGCTGGGCACGATGCGTGAGGACATCACCACCGCGCCGCTGGGAACCTCCAAGGATGGCAAGCCCGTCTATCTGAGGGACATCTGGCCCACCAATCACGAGATCGCGGCCCTGATCGGCTCCGCCATCACGCGTGAGGAGTTCATCAACCGCTACAAGCACGTAAGCCAGGGCACGAAGGAATGGCAGGCGCTGAAGGTTGCCACCGGGTCCGAGACCTACAAGTGGGACCCGTCCTCCACCTATGTGCAGGACCCGCCGTATTTCCAGGACATCACGCCCGAGCCCAAGTCGCGTGGTGACATTGTCGGTGCGCGCCTGCTGGCGCTGCTGGGTGACAACATCACCACCGACCATATCTCGCCTGCCGGTGCGATCAAGGAAAGCTCGCCCGCCGGCAAGTATCTTGAAGCGCATGGCGTGGCGAAGAAGGACTTCAACTCCTACGGTTCGCGCCGTGGCAATGACCGCGTGATGGTGCGCGGCACATTCGCCAACATCCGCATCAAGAACGAGATGCTGCCCGGCACCGAGGGGGGGCTGTCCAAGCACTTCCCCGATGGCAAGGAAGGCTCCATCTACGATGTGGCGATGGAATACAAGAAGGAAGGCGTGCCCCTGGTCGTGATCGGCGGCAAGGAATACGGCATGGGCTCCTCGCGCGACTGGGCGGCCAAGGGCACCCTGCTGCTGGGTGTGCGTGCGGTTGTGGCTGAGAGCTTCGAGCGTATCCACCGCTCCAACCTGGTGGGCATGGGCGTGCTGCCGCTGCTGTTCGAAGAGGGCACGACGCGCAAGACGCTGGGCCTGAAGGGTGACGAGACCTTCGAAATCCGTGGTCTGGACAAGATCACGCCGCGCATGACCATGACCATGACCATCACGCGCGCCGATGGCTCCAAGCAGGACGTGCCCCTGCTGTGCCGTGTCGATACGCTGGACGAGGTGGAGTATTTCCGCAATGGCGGCATTCTCCAGACCGTGCTGCGTGGCATGACGAAGGTAGCCTGACCCTGCATGGCGTTCCGGCCCCGGCCGGAGCGGACTGATCGGACGGCGGCCCAGTCATAGGGGCCGCCGTTTTTTTATGAACAGGTCATATATGCATGTTTTGCATATGTTTTGGCAGTTACCGTTGCGTTTCACACATATCCGTGGTGCCTTTTCTCTGTATTGTGTATAAATAAGATGCCGTCTAAAACCATGATTGTGTAATAACACGTTTGGATGTGATGGAGCCCCATGGATCTGCTTTCTGCCCTGCACAGCTTTGTCCGTGTGGCTGCCACAGGATCGTTTTCCGCTGTTTCGCGTGAGACGGGTGCAAGCCAGCCGACCATCTCGCGCCATATCGCCCTGCTGGAAGCGCATTATGGCGCCACGCTGTTCGCACGCACCACCCGCAGCCTGATGATGACGGAAGATGGCCGCAGCCTGCTGCCCCATGCCTATGAAGTGCTGGAAATCCTGGAAACGGCGGAAACCGCGCTTGGCCGCCGTCGGGCTTCGGTTTCGGGGCTGGTACGGCTGGGCGTGACCACGGCGTTCGGGCTGTACCTGACCAGCCGGCTGGGGTCCCTGCTGGAAGAGCATCCCGACCTGTCGGTGGAACTGGTCATGCGCGACGGGTTTGGCGATCTGGTGGAAGAAGGGCTGGATCTTGCCGTGCGGATCGGCTCCATTGCCGAAGGGTCGCTTATCGCGCGGCGTCTGGGTTCGGTGCATCGTTGTGTGATTGCCTCGACCGATTACCTTGCCCGTCGCGGCACGCCCGAGCATCCGCGTGACCTGCTCAACCATCCCTGTATTGCCTACAGCTATGGCGGCACCCGCCATGACTGGCAGTTTACCCGCAAGGGGGAAGGTGAGACGGCGGTGGCGGCCAGTGGTCCCTTCCGCGCCAACAGCAGCGAAGCGGTGCTGCAGGCCGTCCGGGCGGGACTTGGCATCGGCATGCTGCCCGCCTTTCAGGTAGAGGACGATATCGCATCCGGGAAGCTCAGGCACCTGCTGCCGGAATGGACGATTCCCGAACTGCCGTTTTATGCCGTGCATACCGGCCCGCGCACCCTGCCGCTGCGTACCCGCACGGTGCTGGATTTCCTGATCGAGATTTCAGACGTGCTGCGTCAGGGCTGACAGAAGCATTAAGGAAGGGAAGTTTTTGGGTACCGCCTTTTTTCAGAAAGGCGGCGTTCCATAGGCTTTTCAAAGCCGCCATTCAGTCCAGCGGGTTGCCCTGTCCCGGCGGGGTCGCGGCCGGATCACGGGACAGACGGGCACGCTGCTCCTCGCTTGAAGCCAGCATGTCGCTGTTGAACCCGTCATGCAGGACCTGCGCCCAGCCAGCCATCCATGTATTCGTGCGCTTGACGAAATCGGCCGCCGCCGGCTGCTGGCCCAGCGTGTCCTTGTTCCAGAACTCCGGTGTGCGCAGCATCTTGGTGCTGTCCGTGTTGACCGGGTTGAGGAAGATGGTCACCGTCTCGACATTGACGTTATGATCACCGGCGGGCGTGCTGTAGCTCCAGCCCGCTTTCAGGAATACGGGTGGCAGGATGAAGCCTTCTTCCTTCAGCCGCGTGGCAATGATGGCCGTGCGGTTGATGGATGCGGGATAGACGGCGGCGGTGAACCAGCATTCCATTGCAGGCGGATGCGCCGACAGCACGCGGGACATGAAGTTGCGGTCATCATGGCAGCTGGAGTCGATGGAGGTGATGGCCGTTTCCGGTACGGGCTGGGTGCTGCCTTCCGCGCCGATCAGGCCGGTCACGACATGGCCTTCCACCCGTACCAGGACATTTTCCAGTACCTCGCCATGCGGGCCGTTGATGACGTTCATGACTGGATGCCACACCCCCGCAGGCAGCGGCAGGATGCGCCCGGCAAAGGGAATCGCCTTGGTCAGCCGGTCGGTAATGGGCATCATGGTGATGACGCCATCCCCCCCGTTGCCGTCCGTTGCGCCATCTCCTTCCGCCGGGGCATCGTGCATGCCAAGGCGGTTGTGGATGGCGGTGGAAAGGGTTGCAAGCCTGGGAAGCAGCCGCGTCAGGTAGGCAGGCGGGAAGATGCAGGTCAGCACCCCGAACGGCACGATGAGATACAGGCACAGCCGCCATGCCGGCGCCCGATGCCACAGACGTGAGAAGGCGGACATTCAGCCGTTCAGGCCGCGCACGGCCATCCCTTTGCGGGCAGGAGAAAACGGGCAGGCACGGCTGGATGGCGTATCATATGGCGGCATGGTGCAGGTCACGGTGGCCATGGGTCAGGAACTGATCCGCGCGCGCTGGGCATCTTTGTCCTGATCCGCGATTTCGGCCACGATACCGTCCTCGTTCTGCACCACGCGCACCAGTTTGGCGCCCTGCTGGCGGGCGGTGATCAGGGAATCGCTGATCATGTCCTCGATGGAGCGGGCCAGGTCGCGCGCACTGGCGGCGGGACCCATGCGGTCCTGCCGGCGCATGACCTCGAACAGCAGGGCGGGGTCGATGCCGCCGGTTTCCACCTTCAGGCCGTAGCTGTCGATCATCGCCTCGATCTCGAGCGCGGACACGCGGGCAATGTCCAGCCCCTCCAGCGGACGGAAGACGAAAATGCGGTCCAGCCGGTTCAGCACTTCCGGCGCGAAGCCTGCCTGGCGCAGTGCCTCCACCGACTCGGCACGCATCTTGTCCGGCTCGTCCGCCAGCCGGTCCGCGATCTCGGACAGCGCATCGGTGGCGATGTTGGAGGTCAGGATGAAGATGCAGCGCACGGTCGAGATCTGCTGTCCCGTCGAGGCCTCGGTCACATGGCCGTCATTCCACGCCGTCAGGAATTTCTTGAAGACATCGGGATGCGCCTTCTCGATCTCGTCCAGCAGCACCACCGCATCGGGCTTTTCCTTCAGCCCACCGGTCAGCTTGCCATAGGTATCGGACCCCACATACCCCTTGGGCGAGCCGAACAGCTGCGTCGCGGCATGGGGGGAACTCATCTGCGTCATGTCGAAGTTGAGCAGCGGCCGGTCAAGCTGCCGGGCCAGCTGCTTGGCCAGGTAGGTCTTGCCCGTGCCTGGTGGCCCGGCAAGGAGGAAAATCCCCACCGGCTTGCCGCGCACCTGCAGCGCCAGACGGCGACGCAGCTGGGTCGCCACGTCCTCGCATACCTGGTCCTGCCCGATCACGCGGGCGCGCAGGCTTGCGGCCAGCTCTTCCGCGTCTATCACGGTTTCTTTCTGTTCGCGCGCCAGCATTTCTTCCAGCGCGCTGCGATTGGTCAGCCTGGCGAGTACGTCCATTATCCATCCCCGTCTGCGTCGGATCCCCTTGCGGGCCAGTTTTTCGGCCCGGTTCTCGAACCACAGCCCGGTCAGCGCCAGCAGGGCGCTGGCCGCTGCCACGACCGGATAGGCCGGGGCACACCATTCCATGAAATGCCGCAGGCTGGCGAGCGAAAGATGCAACGCCATAGCCGCCTGAAAGCTGCCCAGCACCAGGAAGATGACCATGATGAGGGGTACAAGCCGTTCCATCAGCGCCGGATAGAGCGGTTTCATTGCACGACCACCCCGATTACGATTTCGGTATCACGCGTCAGGACCGGCAGCGGCGTCGGCCCCGGCACGAACACGGCACCCGCATGGATGCCGGTGGGCCCGGGATCACCCGCCGCGGTAATGGACACGTTGCCGGCAATGCGTATGGGCAGGATCACGCTTTTGGGCTGCGCACCCAGATGCACGGTCTGCACCAGCCCCAGCGACTGCACGTTCACCACCGCATTGCCACCCGTTATGTCATACATCGGCATGTCCGCCAGCACGATTTCCCGCCGTTTCAGCGCAGCCAGGATCTCGGCCTGCTGCTGGATGGAATAGGAAGTCTGGCGCAGCATGTCCACCGCGTGCTCGGGCGAGATCATGGGCATCTGCCCCATCATGTCGGGCCGGTTCTGCACCGGGGCATTGAGCGTGAGATGACTGCCGTCACCAGTGCCCCCGCCCCCGGCTTCGGCCGCGACGGGGGGCGTCTGGCTTCCGCTGCCGCCTTCCCGTGCCGTAAGCAGGCCACCACTCCCCAGCCCCCCTGCCGCCACCACGGCCGCGATCAGCCCCACCACGACCAGCTTGCGGCTGGCGGGGCGTTGTTCACTGCGTTCCCGTGCGGGTTCTGGCGGTGAGTGCAAGGGCGTCATCACTTCATAATGCGGGCGAGGGGGGTGACATGGCAAGACGTTAAGAGACAGGAAATGTAGCCCCGACCCGTATATATAGTTCTTGCGGATATGCTGGCCGTGACCTATGTTGCGGACAATTCCTTCATCTCTGGTTTTTTCTTTGGGGGGTGGCCGCAGGGCTGCCTTTTTTGCATTGGACGCTGATCTGCCTTTCCTGACGGGCCTTGATGCCCGTATTGCCGCGATGGTCGCCCCGGCGCTGGCCGACATGGGGTTCGACCTTGTGCGCGTGGCGGTGCTGGGGCGCGAATCCCCCACCGTACAGATCATGGCCGACCGGGCCGATGGCACGCTGATCGCCATCGAGGACTGTGAGCAGATCAGCCATGCGGTTGGCGCCATACTGGACGTGGAAGACCCGCTGCCGGGGGCGTGGACGCTGGAAGTATCCTCTGCCGGGATTGACCGCCCCCTGACCCGTGCGAAGGACTGGGAGCGGTTCGCGGGCCATCTTGCCCGTGCCGAGATGAACATGCCGATCGAGGGGCGCAAGCGCTTCGCCGGGATCGTGCTGGGTGCGCGTGATGGCCATGGCCTGATGCGCCTTGATGATGGAACCGAGGTTGCGCTGCCTTTCGCCGAGATGCGCAAGGCGCGCCTTGTCCTGACGGACGAACTGATCGAGGCGAGTGCGCGGATGATGCGGCCGGCCGCCTCCAGTAAGGAAAACGGGCCTGACGAAGTGCAGGCCGGGGCGGATGCGGCCATCGGGGATGTTCCCCCGGCGGACACGCGCAAGCCCGGTGCCCGGTCAGGCCGCAAGCCTGCGCGCAAGGCCAATTGAACGATGTTGTGGAGACACTGATGGATACGTCCGTTGCCCGTCCCGAACTGCTGCTGGTGGCCGATGCCGTAGCGCGGGAAAAGTCGATTGACCGCGAGGAAGTGCTGGAAGCGATGGAGCAGGCCATCCAGAAGGCCGGTCGCGCCAAGTACGGCCATGAAAAGGATATCCGCGCCACCATCGACCGCAGGACGGGCGATGTCCGCCTCTCGCGCTGGACCGAGGCGGTCGAGACCGTGGAGAACGAGGAAACCCAGATCCCGCTCTACATCGCGCGCAAGTTCAAGCCCGAGATCCAGCTGGGCGAATACCTGATCGACCCGCTGCCGCCCATCGATTTCGGGCGCATCGCGGCGCAGACGGCCAAGCAGGTCATCGTCCAGCGCGTGCGTGAATACGAGCGCCGCCGCCAGTTCAATGACTTCAAGGACCGTGTGGGCGAGATCATCAACGGTACCGTCAAGCGCACGGAATACGGCAACCTGCTGGTCGAGATTGGCGATGCCGAGGCCCTGCTGCGCCGTGACGAGCTGATCCCGCGCGAGAGCTTCCGCAATTCCGACCGCGTGCGCGCCTACATCTATGATGTGCGTGACGAGCCGCGTGGCCCGCAGATCTTCCTTTCGCGCACGCATCCGGCCTTCCTGGCCAAGCTGTTCGCGCAGGAAGTGCCCGAGATCTATGATGGCATCATCGAGATCAAGGCCGTGGCGCGCGACCCCGGTTCACGCGCGAAGATGGCCGTCATCTCGCGTGATGCCGCGATCGACCCGGTGGGGGCCTGCGTGGGCGTGCGCGGGCGTCGCGTGCAGGAAGTGGTCAAGGAACTTCAGGGCGAGAAGATCGATATCATTCCGTGGAGTCCGCAGGCCGCGACCTTTGTTGTCAACGCCCTTGCCCCGGCCGAGGTCAGCAAGGTGGTGATGGATGAGGAAGCGGGGCGGGTCGAGGTTGTCGTACCTGATGACCAGCTCAGCCTTGCCATCGGGCGCCGTGGCCAGAACGTGCGTCTGGCCAGCCAGCTGACGCGGTGGGATATCGATATCCTGACCGAGGCCGAGGAATCGGAGCGCAGGCAGGAAGAATTCCGCCGCCGCAGCAGCCAGTTCGTCACTTCGCTTGACGTGGATGACGTGATTGCGGGGCTGCTGGTGACCGAAGGGTTCCATTCCGTCGAGGAACTGGCCTTTGCCGACCCCGAGGAACTGGCGAACATCGAAGGCTTTGACGAGGACGTGGCCGGTGAACTCGTCCTGCGTGCCGAGCGGCATCTGGCCCAGCAGGAAGAACAGCTGGACGAAAAGCGTCGTGAACTTGGCGTGAGTGACGACATTGCGGTATTGGGCGTATTCACCAACCAGATGCTGGTGACGCTGGGTGAAAAGGGCGTGAAAACGCTTGATGACCTGGCCGACCTTGCCGGTGACGAACTGGTCGAGATCCTGGGCAGCGATGCCATAGACGAGGATGCGGCCAACGAAATCATCATGGCGGCCCGTGCCCACTGGTTCGAAGGTGACGACAGGGGTGACGCGGAGCCCGGAAAAGAGGAGACGTCCGACGTCTGATCGGGAGCATCTGAACGCGGAAGACGCGGGTGATACGGAACATGAGGAGCGCGGCCCCCTGCGCCGCTGCGCCGTAACCCGCGTGCGGCTGCCAAAGGAGGAAATGATCCGGTTTGTCATTTCCCCTGATGGAGTCGTGATCCCTGATCTTTCCGCACGTCTGCCCGGACGGGGAATTTGGTTGAGCGCGCGTGCGGATGTGTTAGAAACAGCACGCACACGCGGCGTATTCGCCCGTGCGGCAAGGGGAAGGGTTGTTATTCACCCTGACCTGACCCATCTTGCAGGGGATGGGCTGCTGCGACGCATGATGGATGTCGTGGGGCTGGCACGGCGGGCCGGGCAGATTGTCTGCGGCTTTGCCAAGGTGCGTGAGTGGGTTGAGGGCGGTCGTGCCGGTCTGGTCATCCAGGCAGCCGATGGCAGTCCCGACGAGAGGAAGAGAGTTTTGTCTGGTGCACGGGAACTGCCGGTTGTGGCTGTTCCTACGGCATCGGGTCTGGGTGCGGCATTTGGCCGTGACCATGTTGTTCATGCAGCCATGCTGCATGGTGAGCTGGCACGCCGTTTCCGTATCGAGAGTGAACGTTTTGCGGGTCTGTCCGGCAGGACCGGCCCGAATTCGGCGGAGTGTTCCGCCGGACGGTGTGAACAGGCGGGTACATGAGCGAAGGCAACGATCAGGATCAGGGTAAGGGACGCTTGTCCCTGCGGCCGGCGGGCCGGAGGGAAGTCGGACGGACGGTGGATGCCGGTTCCGTGCGGCAGAGCTTCAGCCATGGTCGATCAAAGGTGGTTCAGGTCGAGGTGCGCAAGAAGCGCGGGGCCGGGGCCGCAGGTAACGGATCGGGGCCGGCTGGCGGTCGCGCCGGCGGACGGGGCGGGCGCGCCCTGACGGCAGCGGAACTGGCGACCCGCCAGCGTGTGCTGGAAGAACAGCGCAACGCCGCCATCCAGCGCGAGAAGGAAGCCCGCGAGCAGGAGAAGATCACCATCCTCTCCGCCGCGGAGGAAGCCCGCCGCCAGGAAGAGGAAAACGCCCGCCGCGCCGAGGAAGAAGCCCGCGCGAAGGCAGATGCCGCGGCCGAGGAAGAGGCCCGCAAACGCGAGAGCCGGAGTGCCCAGAAGGCCGCTCCGGCCGAGCCCGAGTCCGCAGGGCCGGTCGTCTCGTCCGTGCCCATTCCCGGCGAGGTCACGCTTGCGCCGCCGATGCAGCGCCTGCGTCCGCTGGCCGAACGGGCGATCATGCCCGCGCAGCCGGTGCGTCCGTCGCGTCCGGCGGGGGGTGCCACGCCGCGTTCCGCCAGTGGCGCGGGTGCCGGTGCTGGCGCCGCGGCGGGCGAGACGCTGCGCCTGCGCAGTGGCCGGGCGGAAGGGGGCGAGGAAGAGCGTCGCCCCAGCCGCCGTCCGTCGGGTGGGGCCAAGAAGAACAGCGACAGCCGCCGGGCTGGCCGCATTGACGTGCAGGCCGCGATCGAGGGGGATGACGACAAGACCCGTTCGCTCGCCTCGGTCCGCCGCCAGCGTGAGCGTGAGCGCCGCCAGGCCGAACTGGAGCGCCTGCGTTCCGATCAGGTCCGCGTGGTGCGTGACGTCGTGCTGCCCGAAACCATCACGGTGCAGGAACTGGCGAACCGTATGGCCGCCCGTCAGGGTGAAGTCATCAAGGCGCTCATGAAGATGGGTGTGATGGCCACGGTTACGCAGTCGCTCGATGCGGATACGGCTGAACTGGTCGTGCAGGAATTCGGCCATCGCGTGCGCCGTGTTGCCGACAGCGATGTCGAGATCGGGATCGAGGGGATCGAGGACCGGGCGGAAGATCTCCAGCCGCGTCCGCCCGTCGTGACCGTGATGGGGCATGTCGATCACGGCAAGACCTCGCTGCTTGATGCGCTGCGTACGACCGATGTCGCCAATGGCGAGGCCGGTGGTATCACGCAGCATATCGGCGCGTATCAGGTCACGCTGGCTTCGGGTGCGAAGATTACCTTCATCGATACCCCCGGCCACGAAGCCTTTACCGCGATGCGCGCCCGTGGCGCGTCGGTAACGGATGTGGTGGTGCTGGTGGTTGCGGCGGATGACGGTGTGATGCCGCAGACGATCGAGGCCATCAAGCATGCCAAGGCGGCCGATGCCCCGATCATCGTGGCCATCAACAAGTGCGACAAGCCGGGGGCAAATCCCGACCGTGTGCGCCAGGAACTGCTGAACCACGAGATCGTGGTGGAAAGCATGGGTGGCGACACGCAGGATGTCGAGGTTTCGGCGCTCAAGCGCACCGGGCTGGACAAGCTTGAGGAAGCGATCCTGCTGCAGGCGGAAATCCTTGACCTGAAAGCCAATCCCGACCGGGTGGCTGAAGGGTCGGTGATTGAAAGCCGCCTTGACCGTGGTCGTGGCCCGGTCGCGACCGTTCTGGTCCAGAAGGGTACGCTGCGTCGTTCCGACATTGTGGTGGCCGGTGCCGAATGGGGCCGCGTGCGCGCCATGATCGATGACCGCAACCGCCAGCTTTCCGAGGCCGGTCCGTCCATGCCGGTCGAGATCCTGGGCATTACCGGGGTTCCGGGTGCGGGTGAGCCGTTCGTGGTGGTGGAAAACGAGAATCGCGCCCGCGAAATCTCCGAATTCCGCCAGCGCGTGATCAAGGACCGCATGGCCGCAGGCCAGACGGCCGCACGCGGCACGCTGGACCAGATGCTGGCCCGTATCCAGGCGGGTGCGCAGAAGGAAGTCGCCGTCCTGATCAAGGCGGACGTGCAGGGTTCGGCGGAAGCGCTTGAAGCCACGGTGCAGAAGCTGGAGCATGAGGAAGTCAAGATCCGCGTGCTCAATGCCACCGTTGGCCAGATCACGGAAAGTGATGTGCAGCTGGCCAAGGCATCGGGTGCCATCATCGTGGCCTTCAATGTGCGCGCCACGGCGCAGGCCCGTGAACTGGCGCAGCGTGAAGGCGTGGACATCCGCTACTATTCCATCATCTATCAGGTGGCGGATGACGTGGAACAGCTGGTTCGTGGCAAGATCGCGCCCAAGCATCGTGAGAAGTTCCTGGGTTATGCCGAAATCCGCAAGGTTTTCGAAATTACCAAGGTGGGCAAGGTGGCTGGCTGTTACGTCACCGAAGGCGTGGTCAAGCGCGGCTGTGGCGTGCGTCTGCTGCGTGACAATGTGGTGATCCATGAAGGCGAGCTGAGCCAGCTCAAGCGCTTTAAGGATGACGTCAAGGAAGTTGCGCGCGGCTATGAATGCGGCCTGTCCTTCGCCGGTTACAATGACCTGCGTGAGGGCGATGTGGTCGAGTGTTATGAAATGGAACTCGTTCCGGCATGAGCCGTAATTCATCCAGAAAAGGGATGGGCGAGAGCGGGCCGGCAGGGAAACTTGCCGGCCATTCCGCGTCAGGCCCCTCGCAGCGCCAGTTGCGCGTGGCAGAAGAAGTCCGTCGCGTGCTGGCGGAGATCTTCGCCCGTACCGAGTTCCGTGATCCGGACCTGGCGGATGTGCGGATTACCGTGACCGAAGTGCGGATTTCGCCCGACCTGAAGCATGCCACCGTATTTGTTGCACGTCTTGGCCGGAGCGACGTTGCCGAACTGCTGCCCGCACTCAAGCGTGTAACACCGTTCCTGCGTACGCGCCTGTCGCACGCGTTGCGGCTGCGTGGTGTGCCGGACCTGCATTTCCAGCCCGATACCGCGCTGGATTATGCCATGGAAGTTGACACCATGCTGCGCCAGCCCGAAGTCCAGCGCGATCTGAAGGAAGACTGAACCGGGTTCCAGAACCCTGTTCATGAAATATCCGGTTCAATTTTAAAGAAGCTTTTGGTGAAGCTTTTTTCAAAAAGCTTCAGAACACAGTGTCTTTTTGAAAAAGGCGACACCCAAAAACTGTTCTTGTTCTTTACCACCAGATTAAAAAGCCCGGTCTGGCATCTGCCAGAACCGGGCTTTTTGCATCGTGCCTTTTCTGGCGAGGCTCAATTGCGCCGGCCCATCAGCAGCAGCTGCGGGTTACGCTCCACATCGGTGGCAAAGCCGCGCAGCGCGGCGGCGGCGGCGGCCAGGTCACGCAGCGACGAATCGATATTGGAGCGGTCGGCGGAACTGGGCGCGGTGATGTCATGCAGTCCGGCCAGCGCGCCGCGTGCTTCGGTTACCGTGTCGTTGGAATTGACCAGCAGGGTGTGCAGTTCGTCGCCGCGCGCATCAAGCTGCGCCGTGCCGGTATCGGCCAGGTGGTTGATGGAGGCCAGCGTGCCGTCCATGCGGTGGTCAAGGTCACGGATGGCATCGGTCGCGGTATCGACCGTAACCCGCGTGTGGTCGGATGTGGCGCGCACGCTGTCCACCAGCGGCGGCAGATCCCTGTCCAGCTTGTCAGCCAGCGTGCGGATGCTGACCAGCATGGCATCGGCATTGTTGGCGATGTTCTTGAGTGGCAGCGCGGTCAGCGCGTCGGTCAGCTTCTGCATGTCCGATTCACGGGCGGGAATTTCGATCAGCGGGCTCAGGCCGGGATGCAGCTTGGCCGGGACCCCGGGGTCGAATGTCAGGTCGATTTCTTCCTGACCGGTCACGAAACTTTGCATGTGCAGTTCCGCCCGCAGGCCGTTTTCGATCAGGCGCGGCAGTTCCTTGGTATCAAGTGCCCGGCCATGGCTGCCCGCCATGCGCGCGCCGTTGGCTTCCAGTTCCAGCGTTACGGGAATATAGGCCTGATGGGTCTGGGGGTCGAACTGTACGGCAATATGGTCCACATGACCGACCTGCACGCCATCGAAAGTGACGGGAGCGCCAACCCCCAGCCCGTTGACCGGGCTGTCGAAGATCACCATCGCGCGGTTGGTGGGGGAGAAGGGATGAAACTGTCCGAACAGCGCTATGGCGGTCACACCAAGCAGGGCCCCACCCAACACAAATGCACCGACCGTGGTCTGCCGTTCAGCCATGGTGTTCAGGTCTCCCTAGACGCAGAATGAAAAAACTCCCGAACACAATCAGCCATGCGCCCGTCTGTCGCAAGATGGCACCGCGCTGGCCGGAGGCAAAGCGGGATACGGGGATGGCAGGCATGTGCCCGCCCTGCCTTTTACCATGTGGGGAGCTGGCCGCCAGCCCCCGTGGCGGAATGGGGCATTGCCGTGCATGCGTGCCTCGTCTAAACGCAGCCCACCCCCATTATCCGTACAAGGTGCCCTGCAATGCGACGCAAACGTGGACGCCCGCTTGATGGCTGGCTGGTGATCGACAAGCCATCCGGCATGACCTCCACCCAGGTCGTGGGCCGGGTGCGCTACCTGTTTGACGCGGCAAAGGCGGGCCATGGCGGCACGCTGGACCCGCTGGCGACCGGGCTGCTGCCCATAGCCTTTGGCAGGGCGACCAAGACCGTGCCTTATATTATGGACGGCACCAAGCGCTACCACTTCACGCTGCGTATCGGTGAGGCACGCGACAGTGACGACGCCGAGGGCGCGGTGACCGCGACATCCTCCGTGCGCCCCGACAATGCGGCGTTCGAGGCCGCATTGCCGGCCTTCCGTGGCGAGATCATGCAGGTGCCCCCGGTCTATTCCGCGCTGAAGGTGGGGGGGAAGCGTTCCTATGACATGGCGCGCGCGGGCTATGCGCCCGAACTGGCCGCGCGGCCGGCGCGCATCGACCGTTTCGAGCTGATTGCGCGGCCCGATGCCGATACGGCCGTGTTCGAGGTGGAATCGGGCAAGGGGGTGTACATGCGCGCGCTTGCGCGCGATATAGCGCTGGCCTGCGGCACGGTGGGCCATGTGGCGGCGCTGCGGCGGCTGAACGTGGGGCCTTTTGATGAATCCCATGCGATTCCACTGGACAAAATTGTCCCAAGCGCCGACAACGCGCCTGCCCCACCGGATCTGCTCCTTCCGGTCGCGACCGCGCTGGCCGACATCCCGGCGCTGGCCCTGACACGGGAGGAAGCGGATGCCCTGTCATTTGGTCAGGTGATCGACCTGAACCAGCTGGCGGACCGGATGCCGGAACACACCGACCCGCGCAGCGGCGTCGTGCGTGCGATGGATGGGGCGCGCGTGGTCGGGCTGTGCCGCCCCGAGGGGGGATGGCTGCGATCAGTGCGCATGCTCTGAACCGGATGACCAATGGAGACGATGATGTCGATTACTGCTGAACGCCGCACGGCGCTTATTGGCGAATACCAGAATGCCGCGACCGACACGGGCTCGCCGGAAGTGCAGGTTGCCCTGCTGACCGAGCGGATCGTGAACCTGACCGACCACCTCAAGACCCACGCGAAGGATTTCCATTCCCGCCGTGGCCTGCTGATGCTGGTCGGCCGCCGCCGCCGCCTGCTGGACTATGTCAAGCGCAAGGACCAGGCCCGTTACGAAACGCTCATCAAGCGCCTTGGCCTGCGTCGCTGATTTGCGACATGGCGGGAACGCGGTCATAATGCGTGCCCGCCCGGCCTGCACGGACGCGGCGCATGCGGCTGCATGCCCGTGCCCGGTCGGGCCGGATATTTTCAGGCGCCCCTAGGGGCGCCGTCAACACGCTGCCATGCCATGGCGGAGATGTCCGGACCCGGATCGCAGCGTTTCAGGCCACATGGTGTTCTGGCGGCCGTGCCGTCGCGCTCCATGCCGTCCGAGGCGCTGCCACCAAACGTTCCCATGTCCGGGCCGCCTGCATTGCGGCACTCAACGGACAGGGTTGTCTGGATGTTTAATTATTTTCGCAAGGAAATCGAATGGGGCGGCCGCCCGCTGGTGCTGGAAACGGGCAAGATCGCCCGCCAGGCCGATGGCGCGGTTGTCGTGACCTATGGCGATACGGTGGTGCTGTGCACGGCCGTGGGCGCCAAGAGTGTCAAGCCGGGGCAGGATTTCTTCCCGCTTACGGTCAATTATCAGGAAAAGGCCTATGCCGCGGGCAAGATCCCCGGTGGCTTCTTCAAGCGTGAAGGCCGCCCGAGCGAGGCCGAGGTCCTGAACTCGCGCCTGATCGACCGCCCGATCCGCCCGCTGTTCCCCGAGAACTTCCGCAACGAAGTGCAGGTCGTCGCCACCGTGCTCAGCCACGACATGGAGAACGACCCGGCCGTGGTTGCGCTGATCGGCTGCTCGGCGGCGCTGACGCTGTCGGGCATTCCGTTCTTCGGCCCGGTGGGTGCGGCCCGCGTGGGGTACAGCAACGGCAAATACGTGCTGAACCCGACCATTTCCCAGCTTAAGGAAAGCGAACTGGACCTGGTCGTGGCCGGGACGTCCGAAGGCGTGCTGATGGTCGAGTCCGAGGCGGTGGAACTGTCCGAGGACGTGATGCTGGGCGCCGTGACCTTTGGCCATGAAGCCTTCCAGCCCGTGATCGACCTGATCATCGACCTGGCCGAGAGCGCTGCCAAGGCACCGTGGGACCTGGCCGAGCCGACGGCCGAGGAAATCAAGCTGCGCAAGAAGGTGGACAAGGCCGGTCGCGCCCTGATCGCCGAGGCGTACAAGGAACGCGCCAAGCAGGTGCGCTACAAGAAGGTCGCCGCGGCGCGTGAGGCCATCCTTGCCAAGATTGGCGAGGCCGACGCCGATGCCGCCAAGCCCATGATCAAGGATCTGGAAGCCGACGTGGTCCGCACCGAAGTGCTCGACACCGGCTACCGTATCGATGGCCGCGATCTGGAAACGATCCGCCCCATCGTGTCCGAAGTCGGCATCCTGCCGCGCGCGCATGGCTCCGCCCTGTTCACCCGTGGCGAGACGCAGGCCCTTGTGGTGGCGACGCTTGGCACCGGCCAGGACGAGCAGATCGTGGACGCGCTGGAAGGCGAATACCGCAACAACTTCATGCTGCACTACAACTTCCCCCCCTTCTCGGTGGGTGAGTGCGGGCGCATGGGCTCCCCCGGCCGCCGTGAAATCGGCCATGGCAAGCTGGCGTGGCGCGCCATCCACCCGCTGCTGCCGGGCAAGGACACCTTCCCGTACACCATGCGCGTGGTGTCCGAGATCACGGAAAGCAATGGTTCGTCTTCCATGGCCACCGTGTGCGGCACCTCGCTTGCGCTGATGGATGCGGGCGTGCCGCTGAAGCGTCCGGTCGCCGGTATCGCCATGGGCCTGATCAAGGAAGAGGACGACTTTGCCGTCCTGTCCGATATCCTTGGCGATGAAGACCACCTGGGTGACATGGACTTCAAGGTGGCCGGCACCGAGCAGGGTGTGACCGCCCTGCAGATGGACATCAAGATCACGTCGATTACGCCGGAAATCATGAAGATCGCGCTGGGTCAGGCCCGTCAGGGCCGCCTGCACATTCTGGGCGAGATGGCCAAGGCGCTGACCGAAGGCCGTTCGGATGTCTCGTCTTCCGCGCCCAAGATCACCACGATCTCGGTGCCCAAGGAGAAGATCCGCGACGTGATCGGCCAGGGCGGTAAAGTTATCCGTGAGATCGTTGAATATTCGGGTGCGAAGATCGACATCAACGATGACGGCACGATCATGATTGCCGCGTCTTCCGACGATCAGGCCGAGAAGGCCATCGAACGGATCCGTGGCATCACGGCCGAACCCGAAGTGGGCCACATCTATAATGGCAAGGTCGTCAAGACCGCCGATTTCGGGGCGTTCGTCAACTTCCTTGGCCCCCGTGACGGGCTGGTTCACATCTCCGAACTGGCCGAAGGGCGCGTTTCCAAGACGACGGATGTCGTCAAGCAGGGAGACGAAGTGAAGGTAAAGGTGCTGGGCTTTGACGATCGCGGCAAGGTCAAGCTGTCCATGCGCGTGGTTGACCAGAAGACCGGCGCCGACATCACCGACACCGTGGGCGCCCGGCCCGGCCGTGCCCCCGGCGCGCGGTAAGACGCGGGTCCCGGCCTATTGATAACCCGGACGCGGGAGCGCCAGATGGCGTGCCCCGCGCCCGGGCAGATACATGACGATGGAATGGTGATGAAGCCGATCAATGCGATCCGTATGGGCGGGACGGATATTCTGCCCCTGGTAGAAGGGGGGAAGGGCGTCTCGATCTCGACTGGCGTTTCCGCCGGACACTGGGCGGCGGCGGGTGGCGCTGGCACGATCTCGATCGTGAATGCCGATTCCTATGATGAGAACGGCAACATCGTCCCCCAGACCTATCACGGCAGGACACGGCGTGAACGGCACGAGGAACTGGTCGATTACGCCATCCGCGGTGGTATTGCCCAGGCGCGCATCGCGCATGAGCTTGCCGGTGGCAGGGGGCGGATACACGCCAACATCCTGTGGGAAATGGGTGGGGCCGAGCGGGTCATCACCGGCGTGCTGGAAGGTGCACCGGGCCTGATCCAGGGGCTGACCTGTGGCGCGGGCATGCCGTACCGCCTGTCGGAAATCGCGGCCCGTTTCGGCATCCATTACTATCCCATCGTCTCTTCCGCCCGCGCCTTCAATGCCCTGTGGCGCCGTTCGTACCATAAGACGGCGGAACTGCTGGGCGGCGTGGTGTATGAAGACCCATGGCGGGCTGGCGGCCATAATGGCCTGTCCAACACCGAAAACCCGCTGGCACCGGAAGATCCGTTCCCCCGCGTGCTGGCGCTGCGCAAGCAGATGCGCGCCTTTGGCCTGGATCAGACCCCCATCATCATGGCCGGTGGCGTGTGGTGGCTGGAGGAATGGCAGGACTGGATCGACAACCCCGAACTGGGGCCGATCGTGTTCCAGTTCGGCACCCGCCCGCTGCTGACGCGCGAAAGCCCGATCCCCGATGCGTGGAAGCGCCGCCTGCTGACGTTGAAGAAGGGGGATGTGTTCCTCAACCGCTTCTCGCCCACGGGCTTCTATTCTTCCGCCGTGAACAACACGTTCCTGCGCGAACTGCGCGGGCGTTCGGAACGGCAGGTGCCCTTCTCGCCCGAGGAAATGGGCGAGCACACCGCGCCACTGGCCATTGGCGCACGCGGGCGGCAGGTTTTTGTCACCCCCGCCGACCGGCAGCGCGCGCAGCTGTGGATGCAGGAAGGCCATACCGAGGCCATGCGCACACCGGATAACACGGTGGTGTTCGTCAGCCCCGGAAAGGCGCGCGAGATCCTGGCCGATCAGGGGGCCTGCATGGGCTGCCTGTCGGAATGCCGGTTTTCCAACTGGTCGCAGCGCCCGCCCGCCTATTCCAACGGGCACAAGGCGGACCCGCGTTCCTACTGCATCCAGAAAACCCTGCAGGCCGCGGCCCACGCCCATGGGCCGGATCAGGAGGCGGTGATTGACAACAACCTCATGTTCGGTGGCACCAATGCATGGCGGTTCGCCACCGATCCGTTCTACGCCAATGGCTTCGTGCCCACCGTGGCGCAGTTGCTCGAACGGATCATGACCGGGCGCTAGGCGCCATTATCGATAAAAAAAGAACAGAAGTTTTTGGTGAAGCTTTTTACAAAAAGCTTCAGGGAACGCCGCCTTTCTGAAAAAAGGCGGCACCCGGAAACGTTTGTCAGTTTCTGAAGGCCGGCCCTGTCGGGGCCGGCCTTATTTTATGCCGCATCCTGCGGCAGGCAGGCATCGCGGAACAGGGCGAAGGCCAGCCCGCGATGGCTTATGGCGTTCTTCTGCGCATCCGTCATGTCGGCAAAGGTGCGGGCGCCATCGCCGGGGGCGAAAATCGGGTCATAGCCGTGGCCGTTGGTGCCATGCGGCGGCCAGACGACATGGCCGTCAATCCGGCCCTCGAATGTTTCGGTCTGCCCGTCGGGCCAGGCAAGGCACAGGACGGAAATAAACCACGCGCCCCGGTCGGGACTGTCGCCGATCTGCTCATGGATACGGCGCATGGCGTCGGGATAATCCTTGTCCGGCCCGGCCCAGCGGGCGGAGAAGATGCCCGGTGCCCCGCCAAGGGCGGAGACGCAGAAGCCGGAATCATCGGCCAGTGCGGGCAGGTTCGCGGCCTTTGCGGCGGCTACGGCCTTGATGGCGGCGTTCCCGGCAAAGCTGTCCGCCGTTTCCTCCGGCTCGGGCAGTGAAAGGTCGCCCGCCGAACGGACATGAATGCCGTAGCCCCCCAGAAGGGCCGCGAATTCGGCAATCTTGCCCTTGTTATGGGTGGCCAGGACCAGTGTGTCGCCCCGGTTCAGGCGGTTGGGTCGGGTTGTCATGCCTTGAGGGCCTCTTCGACTGTGGCGGTCTGGATGCGGAACAGTTCCGCCGTCCCGGTGCGGGCAAGCCGCATGAGGGTATTGAACTGTGCCTCGGTAAAGGGGTCCTGCTCGGCGGTACCCTGTATTTCCACAATGCCACCATCGGCGGTCAGGACAAAATTGGAATCGGCGCGCGCCGTGCTGTCTTCCGCGTAATCAAGGTCAAGCACGGCGCCTTCCTGCGTCAGCCCGCACGATACGGCGGCAACCTGCCCCTTCAGCGGCACGGCGGGCAGGGTGCCCGCGCGCACCAGCGTTTCCAGTGCCAGGCGCAGCGCCACCCATGCGCCGGTAATGGCGGCGCAGCGCGTGCCACCATCGGCGTTGAGCACGTCACAATCCACCGTGATCGAGATCTCCCCCAATGCCCTGAGGTCGGTCACGGCGCGTAGCGAGCGGGCGATCAGGCGCTGGATTTCCTGGGTGCGGCCGCTCTGTCTGCCCTTTGCGGCCTCACGCGGGCCACGGCTGTGGGTGGCGCGCGGCAGCATGCCGTATTCCGCCGTGACCCAGCCCTGGCCCTTGCCGCGCAGGAAGGAGGGGACGCGCGTTTCCACGCTGGCGGCGCACAGGACTTCGGTCCCGCCCATGCGGATCAGGGCCGAGCCTTCCGCATGGCGGGCAAAGCCGGTCTGGATAAAGACGGGACGCAGCGCGTCGGTGGCACGGCCGGATGGGCGCATGGGATGGGTCTCCGCAAGGTGATGGGGCGGCATAGCGTGCAATCCCCGTCTATTTCCAGTCCCGCGTGGGCAGGGAAGCATATGATCTGCTATAATGGCGACATGCGGGGCACCGCAGGGGATGGATGAGGCAAACAGGAGGCATGGCGATGGAAACCCGACCACCGGTACCGCAGCCGGGCCTGCTGTCCGGGCTGGACCCGCGATCCGCCGCGATCCTGCGTGAGATCGTGGAGCAGTATGTCGAAACGGGCGAGCCGATGGGTTCACGCACGCTCTCGCAACGCCTGCCGCTTTCGCTCTCGCCCGCCACGATTCGCAATGTCATGGCGGACCTGACCGATGCGGGGCTGCTGTTTTCCCCCCATGCCTCGGCCGGTCGCCTGCCAACGGAGAAGGGCGTGCGGCTGTTTGTCGATGGCCTGCTGCAGTTCGGCAACCTGAGCGAGGAGGAGCGCGAAAGCATCGCGGGCATGCTGGATGTAAAGGGCCGCTCCTTGGAGGATACGCTGGCGCAGGCATCGTCCATGCTGTCGGGCCTGTCCTCGGCGGCGGGGGTGGTCATGGCACCCAAAAGCGATGGCGCCACCATCAAGCATATCGAATTCGTGGCCCTTGGTCCGGGGCGGGCGCTGGTCATTCTGGTCAGCGCGGACGGGCAGGTGGAAAACCGCGTGATCGAGACCCCGCCGGGCCTGCCGCCTTCCGCACTGGTGGAAGCGGGCAACTACCTTAACGCCCATCTGTCCGGCCAGACGCTGGACCGCCTGCGCGAGACGGTCAGTACCGACATGACGGCCAACCGCAACGAACTGGACCACCTGACGGCGGAGGTGGTGGCCAGTGGCCTTGCCACATGGAGTGACGCTGACGAGCGCGGCGGTACCCTGTTCATACGCGGTCAGGGCCGCCTGCTGGCCGATGTGACCGAGATCGAGCGCCTGACCACCATCCAGATGCTGTTCGAGCGGCTGGAAACGCAGGAGACCATGCTGCGCCTGCTGGACCTTGCCCGTGAATCCGAAGGGGTGCGCATCTTCATCGGGGCGGAAAGCGGGCTGTTCGGTATGGCGGGCATGTCGGTCGTGGTCGCCCCCGCGCGCACCGACAGCAACCGCATCGTGGGCGCGATCGGTGTGATCGGACCCACGCGCATCAACTATGCCCGCATCATTCCCGTGGTGGACTATACCGCCCGCGTGATTGGCCGCATGCTGGGCTGAAGGCCGGTATTGTCATGCAACCCGGCCCGCCGGCGGCCTTTATGTCCACCACACGGCACAACCGCGCGCCGCAGCCTTCCAACGGGGCCGCGACGCGCCTGAACGCGCAAGGAGAACGGTATGTTCACGCCTGATGCAAGGCAGTCCGGTTCATTCATGATCGGGGGTGACCTGGAGGTCACGCGGCTGGGTTTTGGCGCCATGCGCATTACCGGCCCCGGCATATGGGGGGAACCGGCCGACCGGGCGGCGGCACTCGCCACCCTGCGCCGCCTGCCCGAACTGGGCATCAACTTCGTTGATACGGCGGATGCCTACGGCCCGTTTGTGAGCGAGGACCTGATCCGCGAGGCGCTGCATCCCTACACGGACACCATAATCGCCACCAAGGGCGGCCACACCCGTCACGGCCCGGACATATGGAAGCCGGTGGGCAACCCTGACTACCTGCGCCAGTGCGTGCTGATGAGCATGCGCAGGCTGGGGGTGGAGCGTATCGACCTGTGGCAGTTGCATCGTGTGGGTGCCGACTGCACGCCCGAACGGCAGTTCGAGGCGATTGCCACCATGCGCGCGCAGGGGCTGATCCGCCATGTCGGCCTGTCCGAGGTGACGGTGGAGATGATCGAGCGCGCGCGGCTGTATTTCCCGGTGGCGACCGTCCAGAACCGCTTCAACCTCGTCAACCGGTATTCGGAAGATGTGCTGGATTACTGCACGAAGGAGAACATCGGCTTCATTCCATGGGCGCCACTGGCGGCGGGCAGCCTGACGAAGGGCGATACCCTGCTGACCCGCCTGGCCAGCGAGAAGGGCGTGCGGCCCGGCCAGGTCGCGCTGGCATGGCTGCTGCGCCGCGCGCCGGTCATGCTGCCCATTCCCGGCACCAGCAGCCCCGACCACCTGGCCGATAACGCGGCCGCCGCCGCCATTGACCTGAGTGATGAGGAATTCCGCCAGCTGGACAATGACGGCCGGGCCGAATGGGCCAGCCGGAACAATGCCTGAAAGGCTGGTCCGCAGGCGGTAGACCGTGCAGGGGTTTTTGGTGAGGCTTTTTTCAAAAAACTTCGGAGAACGCTGCCCTTGTTGAAAAAAGGCGGCCTCCGGAAACGTTTGCCATGCTTTATCGAAGGCCCGTTGTGGAAACGGTTTCCGGGCGCGCGGACTGGCATGGGCGGATGGATCAGGGGCGACGGCGGCGGCGGACAATGCTAGACAGGGGCCATCGACACATAACGGCCCCTTTCTTTCCCTATTGGATACCGGATGACGCTTGCTGACGGATCAGGCCGTGATGGCCGGATTGATGGACCCTCCCGGCCGGGTCCGGGTGGCCCACGCCGGCCCCGCTACCGGATGGTGCGCTGGCTGGCGGGCGCGACACTGGCCGTGGTGCTGCTGGGTGGCAGCACGGCGGGACTGGTGGCATGGCGGGAATATGAACGCCTGAGCGAGGGCCTGCCCACGGTGGACGGCCTGCGCACCTACCAGCCACCGGTGATGAGCCGCCTGTATTCCGGTGATGACCAGGTCATGGCGGAACTGGCGGCCGAGCGGCGCATATTCGTCCCCTACAGCGCCATCCCCGAGCGCGTGCGCAGTGCCTTCCTGGCGGCCGAGGACCAGAAATTCTTCACCCATGGCGGCGTGGACCCGATGGCCATCCTGCGCGCGGGCCTGACCGACATGATGATGCATGGCACCAAGCATCGCCCCATCGGTGCCTCCACCATCACCCAGCAGGTCGCGCGCATCATGCTGCTGGGGTCGAATGCGGTGTCGATCGACCGCAAGATCAAGGAAGCGCTGCTGGCCATGCGGCTGGAACAGACGCTGAGCAAGGAGCAGATCCTCGAGATCTATCTCAATGAAATCTATCTGGGCGAGGGCGCCTACGGCATCGCCGCTGCCGCACAGACCTATTTCAACAAGCCGCTCGACCAGCTTGACAATGCCGAAGCCGCCTTTCTGGGTGCGCTGCCCAAATCCCCCACCAACTACAACCCGCACCGCTTCGTGCAGGCGGCGACCAATCGCCGCAACTGGGTGCTGGACCGCATGGCGGACCTGAAGGTCATCACGCCGGAGGAAGCCCGTACCGCCCAGCTTGAACCGCTGGTGCCCGCCAACTTCACCCGTCCCGGCCCGGTGCCCGCATCCGAATGGTTTGCCGAGGAAGTGCGCCGCGAACTGATCGAACGCTACGGCATCGGCACCACCATGGAAGGTGGGCTTTCGGTCCATACCTCGCTTGACTCACACCTGCAGCAGGTGGCCACCACCGCCCTGCGCGACGGGCTGCTGCGCTATGACCGCGCCCATGGTGGCTGGCGCGGCGCGTTCGCCCATGTCGATGAAAGCGAGGCGACGGGCGACTGGGCCAACGCGCTGGCCCGTGTCACGCCGCCGGTTGCCATGCTGGAACAGTGGCGGGTGGCGGTGGTGCTGTCGGCCGCCACCGGCCGCGTGGGCTGGCTGGAGGGGCGTGATCCGGTCGTGCCCCGTACGGGTGAACTGCTGGCGCGTGACCGGGCCTGGATGCGCGGTGGCAAGGGCATCCAGACAGGTGACGTGCTGCTGGTCGAACCGCAGGCCGATGGCAGTGGCGTTGCCATCCGGCAGGTGCCACGGGTGGAGGGCGCGCTGGCCACCATCGATGTCCATACCGGCCGGGTGATGGCGATGGTCGGCGGCTGGTCATTCAGGGAATCGCAGTTCAACCGCGCGACACAGGCCGCCCGCCAGCCCGGTTCCTCCTTCAAGCCGTTCGTCTACCTGGCGGCGATGGAACAGGGGATCTCGCCCTCCCAGAAATTCGATGACTCGCCGGTAAGCTACGGTGAATGGCATCCAAACAACTACGAGAAGGATTTCTGGGGGCCGACCACGCTGCATGACGCGCTGCGCGAATCGCGTAATCTTGTCACCATCCGCCTGGCGGCCCAGATCGGCATGAAGCCGGTGGCCGCACTGGCGCAGACACTGGGGCTGGCCCATTCCATGCCGCTGGTGCTGCCCGCAGCCCTTGGTGCGGTGGAAACCACGGTCATGCGTGAGGCCGCCGCCTACGCCACTATCGCCAATGGCGGCAGGCTGGTCACACCCACCCTGATCGATGACATCAAGGATCGCAACGGCAACGTGATGTGGCGTTCCGGCGGTCTCGACTGGCAGCCCGGCGGCACGCCCGCCGATGGCCCGCGGATGGTCGATACCCGGCCGCAGGTCGTCTCCGCCGCCTCCGCCAGCCAGATCGTGGCGATGATGCAGGATGTGATCCGGCGTGGCACCGGCACCCATGCGGGCGCGGGCATCGACCGGCCCATCGCGGGCAAGACCGGCACCAGCCAGGATTTCAACGATGCATGGTTCGCGGGCTTCTCGCCCGATCTGGTCACGGTGGTGTGGGTCGGATTCGATACGCCGCAGTCGCTGGGCAAGAACGAGACCGGTGGCGTGATTGCCGGCCCGATCTGGAATCAGGTGATGAAGGCGGCGCTGGCCACGCGCCCGCGCCTTGACTTCCGTGTGCCCGAAGGCGTGCAACTGGCCCGCTATGATACCGGCATGGGCATGGCGATCGACGCCTTCAAGCCCGGGCAGGTGCCCGGCATAAGCGTTGATCTGGGCGCCGGTTCGGGCATGGCGCTGACCGCGGCGGATACCGGGGCCGAGAACATGCCCGATTCCGAGACGGACATGGCCACCACGCCGGGCAGCCCGGTCGTGGCGCCTGACGGCACCACTTCGGCCGGGCATGCGGCAGCCCCCGGCGCACCGGCCGCATCCCAGCCTTCCGGGGGTGACATTGGCATGGGTGGCCTGTATTGACGCCCCATTGGCGGGTGCCGCGTGCGCCCGGCCCTTATGACCGTTGACCAAGGAGCAAGCCCATGTCTGCCGAGACAGAGGCCCTGAACGACCAGATCAAGCAGTCGGTGGCACTGCTGAGGAGGCATCTTTGACTGGGATGTCGCAATCGACCGCCTGGCGGAACTGAACAACCGGGCCGAAGACCCCGAATTGTGGAACGATGCCGAAGCGGCGCAGAAGCTCATGCGCGAGCGCACGCTGCTGGCCAACCAGATCGAGGGCGTGCAGCGGCTTGAAGCCGATGTGAATGACACGCTCGAACTGGTCGAGCTTGCGGAAATGGAAGGCGACTCGGCCGTAGTGGCCGAAGCGGTGGCGGGCCTGCGCGCCCTAGCCGAGGAAGCCAAGCGCCGCGAGACCGAAAGCCTGCTCTCGGGCGAGGCGGATGGCAATGACTGCTATCTGGAAGTCAATGCCGGCGCGGGTGGCACGGAGGCGCAGGACTGGGCCGAGATGCTGCTGCGCATGTACACCCGCTGGGCCGAGCAGCATGGTTACAAGGTGACCATGATGGAAAGCTCGGAGGGCGAGCAGGCCGGCATCAAGTCCGCCACCATCCAGGTCAGTGGCCCCAATGCCTATGGCTGGCTCAAGACCGAGGCCGGGGTGCATCGTCTTGTCCGTATCTCGCCCTTTGATGCGGCGGCACGGCGGCAGACCTCCTTCGCCTCCGTATGGGTCTATCCGGTGGTGGACGATTCGATCGAGATCGAGATCAACGAGGCCGATCTGCGGGTGGACACCTTCCGTGCATCGGGTGCGGGCGGCCAGCACGTCAACAAGACGGAATCGGCCATCCGTATCACGCACATCCCCACCGGCATCGTGGTGGCCTGCCAGACCGACCGCTCCCAGCACCGCAACCGTGCCACCGCCATGACCATGCTCAAGGCGCGCATGTACGAGCAGGAACTGCAGAAGCGCGAGGCCGCCGCCGCCCAGACCGAGGCGAACAAGACCGATATCGGCTGGGGCCACCAGATCCGTTCCTACGTGCTGGCGCCCTACCAGCTGGTGAAGGATCTGCGGACCAACGTGGAAAAAACCAATCCCGACGCCATCCTTGATGGTGACATTGATGACTTCATGGCCGCGGCCCTGGCCGCGCGCGTGGGGGCGACCCGCTCCGAGGCGAGTGCCCAGGCGCAGTAACCCGCGCCGGTCGTGTTCCACCCCGCAGCCCCGGCTGCGGGGTTTTTTGTGGCATGCAGGGTGAGACATTGTTCCGTAAAGGGAATTTTGTTGCGCATCTGTTGCATAACCTGCTTGACACACACAGCCTGACCACCCCCAATTCATGGTCTGGCAATCAGTTGCGGGCCTGCGCCATACGGGCGGGCCGCTGCTATGGCGGGTGAACAGGGGCGGCATGTGGTCTAACGAAGCGATGGGAATGGAGTACGCGGCCCGGCAGCGCAGGCGGACGCCCTATCTGCGCGTGACCGGGGTGATCGTGCTGGTCCATGTCGTTGTCCTGTCCGTGCTGGCCTATGGGCTGCGCCCCAAGGCCCGGCCCATGTTCCCGGCGCCCTATCGCCCGCTGCCGCCGGTTACGCTGCGGATCATTCCCATGCCGCCGCCCTTCGTGCCGAAGGCGCCCGCCCTGCCGCGCCCGGTCATGGTCCAGCCGGCGGGACCCGTCATTCCCGCCCCGGTCATCGGGGCGGACAGGCGTGTCCGCCAGCCGGAAATTGTTCCGAAATCGTTACAGGTGGATTGATTTTCAATGTCCGGACTGGTCAGATAGCAATCATGAAAAGTGTTGCAGGCCAGAGCCATGGCTTTATTCGTCAGAGGATTTTAGGGAAATGACCCGACAGCATCGTAACTCAGTCATCGCGGCCGCGCTGCTTACCGCCCTGCCAGCCCTTGCGTATGCAACCCCAGCCGCCGCGGCCGACTCCAACCCGTACGGGCTGGGTGCGCTGTGGTCGAATGGTGATTTCATCGCCCGTACCGTGCTGCTCATCATGGTGGTGATGTCGGTGGGCACCTGGTACATCATGATCATCAAGTTCCTGGAACAGGCGCGCATCTTCAAGGACGTGAAGGAAGTAAAGGCCAAGTTCTGGCCCGCGGCCGACATCCGGCAGGGGGCCAGCCAGCTCGATACCGCGTCGCCGTTCCGCTACATTGCCGATACCGGCATCAAGGCCGCCGAGCACCATGAAGGCACGATGCAGGAAACCATCGACCTGCCGTCCTGGACCGCGTTGTCCCTCCAGCGTTCGGTGGACTTTGTCCAGAACCGCCTGCAGGGCGGCCTGGCCTTCCTTGGCACGGTGGGGTCCACCTCTCCGTTCGTGGGGCTGTTCGGCACGGTGTGGGGCATCTATCACGCGCTGACGGCCATCGGCATCGCGGGGCAGGCCTCGATCGACAAGGTTGCCGGCCCGGTCGGTGAATCGCTGATCATGACCGCCATCGGCCTGGGCACCGCGGTGCCGGCGGTGCTGGGCTACAACATGCTGGTCCGCCGCAACAAGGGCGCGCTGGACGAGGTGCGCAACTTCGCGGCCGACCTGCAGTCCATCCTGATTGGCGGCTACCGCCATGAAACGCACGATGTGGCGAAATGACACGCCGCCTGCGCGTGTGAGCTGATCCTGCATTCCGGCGTGGCGGGTCCATTCTGTAACGGACCCTCCGCTGCCGCTGGTCAGGGCGGATTGAATGATGGGCCGAGCGGGTCCATCCTGATGCCCTGGCCGATCAATCGGGCCATGACCCGTTCATGGAAGGACATCCAGTTGAAAAACATCACATCTAAATCGCTCTTCCAGTTGCGCGGGCGCCTGCTGGCGGGGGTCATGATGGCGCTGCCGGTGGCGGGCGTGCTGCCCGCGCATGGCGCCCATGCGGCGGACCAGCTGGGAGAGAAGGTTGGCGTGGCGCTGCAGAGGGCCCAGACCGAACTTGCCGCCAAAAAATACCCGCAGGCCATGGCCGATGTGGACGCAGCCGATGCCGTGAGCGGCAAGTCCGACTTTGAATCCTATACCATCGCGCAGATGCGCGCCGCCGTGGCGGCGCAGTCGGGCAACGTGCCGGCCGCGATCGCGGCCTATGACACACTGATCGCGTCGCCGCGCACGCCCGCCGCCACCAAGGAACAGATGGCGCTGGCCGAGGGCAGCATGGCGTTCACCGCCAAGGATTACCCCACCGCCGTTGCGGTAACGGAAAAATACATCAAGGCGGGTGGCAAGAACCCGCAGATGCTGACCATCCTGATCCAGGCCTATTACCTCCAGCATGATTATGCCAATGCCGCCCGTGTGCAGCAGGCGCAGATCGATGCCACGCTCAAGGCGGGTGCGAAGCCGGCCGAGAACCAGCTCCTGCTGCTGGCCACCTGTCAGGCGCAGCTGAAGGACAACAGCGCGCTGACCAAGACCTATGTCCTGCTGGCAACCTATTACCCCAAGCCCGATTACTGGGCGCAGGTGGTCCATTCCGTGCTGAGCGTGCCCAACATGGCGCCGGGGCTGCGGTTCGATATCGACCGCGTGCGGCTGGAAGCGGGCCTGGTCAAGACACCGTCCGAATACATGGACATTACCGAGCTTGCCATGCAGGCGGGCATGCCGCAGCTTGCGCTTGACATCATCAACCAGGGTTACAGCAGCGGCGTGCTGGGGCATGACGCCAGCGCCCCGCGTGAGGAAAAGCTGAAGGCACTGGTGACCCAGAGCGTGGCAGACCGCAAGGCCGGGCTTGACGCGGCGGCGGCACAGGCCACCACCGGCAACGCCATGCTGACGGCGGGCTACAACTATGTGCTGTTCGGCCAGGCGGACAAGGGGCTGGCCCTCATGCAGCAGGGCCTTTCCAAGGGGCCGTCCGATGTCAATATCGGGCGCCTGCATCTGGGGCTGGCGCAGGCCGCCGCCGGGCAGAAGGCTGCTGCCATCGCCACCCTCGGCAGTGTTGAAGGCAATAACGGCGCGCGTGACATTGCCCAGTTCTGGGTGCTCAAGCTCAACGCCGCCCCCCCCGCGCACTAGCCGCCACGCATAGCGGAACGGGAACGGGGTGCCGGCTGGGTCCGGCACCCCGTTTTTGTTTTCCGCCCGGGCGGGAGAGACATTTTATGACATGAACCATGGTCTTATCCCGTCCCGGTGCGTTGGATATGCTGAAGGGCGTGGCATGAATGGCATCATGCCAGTCCTGAACCGAGAACATGGCCGAGAGAATGACACAGATACCTGCCACTGATGATCTGCCCGCCCGCATCCTTGTGGTGGAAGATGACCCTGGCATGCGCACCCTGCTTGTCCGTGCGCTTCAGGGTGACGGCTACCGCGTGCGTGGCGTGCAGGATGGCCCGGAGATGTGGGATGCGCTGCGTGCGCAGGGGGCCGACCTGATCATTCTGGACGTGATGCTGCCGGGCACCAACGGGCTTGACCTGTGCCGGGGCCTGCGCGCGCAGGCCAGCCCGGCGGCACCGGGGGAGGCACCGCTGACGGAGGTGCCGATCATCATCGTTTCCGCCCGTGGCGAGGAACTGGACCGCGTGCAGGGGCTGGAACTGGGGGCGGATGACTACGTGCCCAAACCCTTTGGCCAGAAGGAACTGCTGGCGCGTGTACGCGCCGTGCTGCGCCGGCGCGGCGGTGGGGTCACCACCCCCAGCGCGGGGCGGCAACGCAGGGAGACCGTGCGCTTCGGCGGGTGGATGCTGGACCTGCGGCGGCGTGAACTGACGGACCCTTCGGGTGTGGCGGTCGAGATTTCCGGTGCGGAGCATGACCTGCTGACCAGCTTCCTTGACAACCCGCAGCGTGTCATTGGCCGCGACCGGCTGCTTGAACTGTCGCGCACCCGGCTGGGGGATGTGTCCGACCGCAGCGTGGATGTGCTGGTCAGCCGCCTGCGGCGCAAGCTGGGACCGGATGCGGACAGCCTGATCCGTACGGTACGGGGGATGGGCTACATCTTTACATCGGAAGTGGAACGGATCTGAGCGCGGATCCGGTGGCAGGCCAGGGGGCGGCCCATAATGGTCGCGTCCCGATGCCCGCGGCGCGGCGGATCACGCTGTGGCCGCGCGGGCTGGTGGGGCGGGTCATGTTCGTGCTGCTGGTGGCCGTGGCCCTTGTCTTTGTGGGCAGCTCCGCCTTCTATGAGGAAGCCGAGACCTACACCATAGATGATGCCCAGCTTGAACAGGTGGGTGAGCGTCTGGTGATCGATGCGCGCGTGCTGGCGGCCACACCCACGTCACAGCGTATGGTGCTGGCCGCCATGCTTTCCACCGGGGACCTGACGGTGGACTGGCGCACGCCGGCGCAGCAGGGTGTGATGAAGGGGCAGCCGGCCTCGCTGCGCATGCTGCACGACCGTATGGCGGGCACGCTGCCTTCGCTGCAGGGGGATGCGCTGAACCTGTCGGGCACCATTGCGGGCACGACCGACGTGCGGGGCACGCTGCGCCTGTCCGATGGCAGTTATATGGGCTTCATGGCGCCTGATATCCTCCAGCCCCACCACATGCGGCGCGGGATCGTGTCGGCCGCGATCCTTGCGGGCGCGGTCCTGCTGGCGGCGGGCATGCTGGTGCGGGCGCTCAGCATGCCGCTGCGCGCACTGGCCGATGTGGCCGATACGGTGGGTTCGGGCCGCTGGGTGCCACTGGCGGACAAGGGCCCGCGTGAGGTCCGCTACCTGGCCCGCGCCATCAACGAGATGCAGGACCGCATCAACCGCCTGATCGCCGACCGCACCGAGGCGCTGGCCGCCGTCTCCCACGACCTGCGCACGCCGTTGGCCCGCCTGCGGCTGCGCGCGGGTTTTCTGGATGACGCGAACGCCCAGAAGGAAATCGAGGCGGATGTGACGGAAATGGAGGCCATGATAACCGGCGTGCTGGCCTATCTGTCGGGGGAGAAGGACCCCGAACCGGCGCGTCCGGCCAATGTCGCCTCCATCCTGGCCACGCGTGTGGATGATGACGCCGATCAGGGCCGTGATGTGACCTATTCCGGCCCTGATCAGGCGCAGGCCATCGTGCGCCCGCTTGCCCTCAAGCGCGTGCTGGGCAACCTGATTGACAATGCCGTGAACTATGGCGGCAATGCCCATGTCAGCCTGACGGTGCTGGATGACAGCCTGCTGATCCGGGTGGAAGATGACGGGCCCGGCCTGCCCGATGCGGAAATCGGCCGTGTCACGACCCCGTTCTACCGGGTGGAGGGATCGCGCTCGCGCAGTACCGGCGGCCTTGGGCTGGGTCTGGCCATTGTCAGCCGGGAGGTTGCGCGTGATGGTGGCCGCTTCCGGCTGTACAACCGCCCGCAGGGCGGGCTGTGCGCGGAAATTGTCCTGCCCCGCAATACCGTGATACGCCCGGCCGGTTAAAAGCGTACCCGTACCTTCGGGTGGGGTTGGATTCGCGGCCGGGTCGATCATATAACAGGACCCGGGCAGTACTTTTGCCTCTCCCCTGTCCCGTCATGTCTGGAAGACCGAGCAATGTTCATCGAAACGGAAGACACCCCCAATCCTGCCACGCTGAAATTCCTGCCGGGGCGCGAGATCATGGCCAACGGTGCCACGGCGGACTTCATCAGCCCCGATTCCGTGGCCGGACGGTCGCGCCTGGCTGAACTGCTGTTTGACCTGGATGGCGTGGCGCGTGTCTTCTTCGGCGCGGATTTCGTGGCCGTGACCCGTTCCGACAGCGTGGAATGGGAGGGGCTGCGCCCGCAGGTTCTGGCCGTTCTGGCCGACTATCTGGCCACCGGACAGGCGGTTGTGGAAAGTGATGCACAGGTGGTGGAAGACCTGGTTGCGCCGGGTGATGAGGAAATCGTGCAGCAGATCAAGGAACTGCTCGATACCCGCGTGCGCCCCGCCGTGGCGGGCGATGGCGGGGACATCGTGTTCCGTGGCTACCGTGATGGCGTGGTGCGCCTGACCATGCAGGGGGCGTGTTCGGGCTGCCCCTCCTCACGCGCGACGCTGAAGCATGGGGTGGAGAACATGCTGCGCCATTACGTGCCGGAAGTGGTATCGGTGGAGCAGGTAGAGGCATGATCGGCAGGCCTGCGCGTAACCTGGGAATGTTTCATGGCGCTTGACGACGCTGGGCTTGATCTTCTGTTTCGGGATGCACGTACGCCGGTTGCGTGGAATGACCGGCCCGTGGGGCAGGATACGCTGCGGCGGTTATATGATCTGGTCCGTCTTGGCCCGACATCGGGCAACTGCTGCCCGGCCCGCTTCGTGTTCATCACCACCGAAGGCTGCCGCGAACGCCTGCGTCCCGCCCTGTCCGCCGGTAACGTGCAGCGGGTGATGACCGCGCCGGTCACGGTCATCGTGGCGCATGACCCGCTGTTTTTCGACCGCATGGACACGCTGAACGCGGCACCCGGCGTCCGGCAGTGGTTTGCCGCCGATGTAGGACTGGCGGAGGAGACGGCCCTGCGCAACGGCACGCTGCAGGGTGGCTACCTGATCATGGCCGCGCGCGCGCTGGGGCTGTCCGCGCTGCCGCTGTCGGGGTTCGATGCGGCCATGGTGGAAGAGGGTTTCCTGTCACAGCAGGGCTGGCAGGCCAATTTCCTTGTCTGCCTTGGCTATACCGATGGGCCGCCGTCCACGCCGCGTGCGCCCCGCCTGGATTTTGATGATGCCTGCGTGGTGGTATAGGCCATGCGGGTCCTGGTGATGGATGGTGCCCCGACCGGGGCGGACGCGCAGGCCGTCATTGCCTGCCTTGTGGTGCGCGATGGCGTGCCCGCCATGCTGGACAGCCGCATTGCCACGGGGCGCGGGGCCGCCGAGCAGTTCCCCCAGCTTGCCACCGAACTGTTCGCCCGGTGTGGCTGGACCCATAGCATGCCGGAACTGATCGGCGTGGTTGTGGGGCCGGGATCGTTTACGGGGTTGCGGGCCTCGCTGGCCTTTGCCCACGGCCTTGCGGCAGGGTCCGGCTGTGCGGTGGTGGGGGTCACGACCGGGGAAGCCATGCGTGATGCCCTGCAGGCCGCCGCCCTGCCGCTTTGCGCCCGTCCCCTGTGGTGCACCATTGCGCGGCGGGGGCGCGTCTTCATCGAAATGCCGGGCGCGGGGGCGGACACGCACGTATCGGCCCACATGCTTGACGCGCTTGACCTGCCCCCCGGCCCGCTGCTGCTGGCCGGTAATGGCGCGCAATGGGTGAAGGATGCCGTGCCCGAACGTCAGGACGTGCATCTCCTTCCCCTGCCGCAGCCTGACCCGCTGGCCATTGCCGCCACCGCCCTGCGCCGCTGGCAGGGCGCCCTGCCGTCACGGGCCGCCCAGCCGCTTTATGTCGACGCGCCGGAAGCAAAACTGCCTGCCGCAGGCCTGCGCCCGGCCCCGGCCGGTTCGGCTGCATGAATCCTGTGCCCCTGGTCCCCATAACACCGTATGCCGCCATGCTGGCCCGTATCCATGCCGCGGCCTTCGCGCCCCTTCACCGCTGGGATGCGCGGGCCATGCAGGCGCTGATCGACATGCCGGGTGTCCTGACCGTGCTGGCGCCGGAGGAGTTGGACGGGGAGGCCAGCGGTTTCATCATGGCGCGCATGATCGGTGATGAAGCCGAGATCCTGACCTTTGCCGTTAATCCCGTATGCCAGCGCCGGGGCATCGGACGTGACCTGCTGGCGCGCTGCGTGCGGCAGGCGGCCTCTGCCGGGGTGGTGAGCGTGTTTCTGGAAGTGGCGCGGGACAATGCGGGCGCGCTGGGCCTGTATCATGCCGCCGGATTCGCGCCGGTGGGGCTGCGGCGCAATTATTACCCCGACGGGACGGATGCCTGTGTCATGCAGCTCAGGATTTGAGCACGACTAGCCGGTGTGTCATGCCATCTGTTTCTGTCTGTATTTCTTCCACAACATGCCCGAGCAGCCCGAGACTGCGGGAAACATTGTCCAGCGGGGTTGCGCCACGCAGGCGGACAATCAGTTTTTCTCCGGTGGACAGTCTGTCAAGTGCCAGTCTGGTACGGACGAAAGTCATGGGGCATACTTCATGGGTGATATCTAGTACCGCCATCTCAATATCGGACATATTACCACAAAACCTCTGTTGTTGCCGGTTGCGATCCGTCCGGAATTATTTATATAGGATACATCATTATTCCAGAGCGACAGGATCAGATTGATGGCTGATGAAACGGCAGAAGTGGAAGTGCGTGAACTGGCTGCCGAAATCGTTTCGGCATATGTCTCCCGCAATGAACTGGAAGCGGAGATGCTGCCCGATCTGATTCACCGGGTCTATGATGCCGTGGCCTCGCTGGGGCGTACGGAACCCGTGCCGGAAAAGCCGGTGCCCGCCGTTCCGCTGAAGAAATCGGTCTTCCCCGATTACATCGTCTGCCTGGAGGACGGCAAGAAGCTGAAAATGCTCAAGCGCCACCTCAAGACCGCCTATAACATGACCCCCGATGAATACCGGGAGCGCTGGGGCCTGCCGCATGACTACCCCATGGTGGCCCCCAGCTATGCCAGCCACCGTTCCACCCTTGCCCGCAAGATCGGCCTTGGTACGAAACAGCGTGAGGACTGAGCCACACGGTGTGTGGGAGTGTGGACAGGTATCTGCATGATCGGCTACGCCCGTAAGCATGGTGATGGACAGTAACGGATTACAGACGCGCATCGAGCGCATGTGCATCGAGCGCGGCCTGAAGATGACAGGCCAGCGCCGGGTCATTGCGCGTGTCCTGTCCGAGGCCCATGACCACCCGGATGTGGAGGAACTGTACCGCCGTGCGTCCATGCTGGATGCGCGCATATCGGTCGCCACGGTGTACCGCACCGTACGCCTGCTGGAGGAGAACGGCATCCTTGAACGCCGGGACTTCGGGGGCAGCCGTGCCCGCTACGAAGCCACCGAGGAAGGCGACCACTATCACCTGATCGACGTGGAAAGCGGGCAGGTGGTGGAGTTCACCCATGCCGCCCATGCCGAGCTGCTGCGCCGGATTACGGCGGAACTGGGGTTCGATCTGGTGTCCCATCGGCTGGAACTGTTTGCGCGCAGGCTGCCGGACGTGCCAGAAGAACAGACGACACAGGTGGCGCAAACGGAGCGGAAAGGCAGATCACGGCCTTGAGTATCGAGAAGACCATACACTCCCTTTCTACACTGGACCTTGAACGCAACGGTTTTCCTGAACTGCGGGGGGGGAATCTTGGCGTCAGGATTGCCGCGACCGATGAAGAACGCGATGCCGCACAGGCGCTGCGTTACCGGGTGTTCTATGAGGAAATGGGCGCCCGCCCCGATTCCCGTACCGCCCGCCTGCGCCGTGATGTGGATGAATTCGACGATTATGCCGATCACCTTCTGGTGATCGACCATGCCATCTCCTCGGGCGCGCGGGGGGTTGTGGGCACGTACCGGCTCATGCAGGGGGATGCGGCCAGGAAGCTGGGCAAATTCTATACCTCCAGCGAATATGACATTTCGCCACTGACCGAATTTCCCGGTCGGCTGCTGGAAGTCGGCCGGTCCTGCGTGGACCGGAACTATCGTGGCCGGGCCGCCATGCAGCTGCTGTGGCGGGGCATTGCCTCCTACATCTTCCTGCACCGCATCGATGTGCTGTTCGGCTGCGCCAGCCTGCCGGGCACCAATCCCGATGCGCTGTCCGATGAGCTGACCTACCTCTATCACAACCACCTGGCCCCGCCCGCGCTGCGTGTGCGCGCGCTGCCGGAACGGCGGGTGGAAATGCTGCGTTCCGACCCGCAGCTGCTTGACCACCGGCGCTCGCTGGCCCGTCTGCCACCGCTGATAAAGGGGTATCTGCGGCTGGGTGGCTATGTTGGTGATGGCGCGGTGATTGATGAGCAGTTCAACACCACCGATGTCGCGGTACTGGTCAAGAGCGAACTGCTGGCCGACAAGTATTACCGTCATTACGAGCGCCGCCTGCGTGACGCGCTGGACTAGTGCTGCCTGCCACAGCCGGGCAGCGGGCCGCCGCAATTCATGACAGTCCTGTTGCGGAAATACGTTGCCCTTGCGCGTCTGCACGGCTGGCGTGCCGATCTGGCCATGGTCATGGCGGGCGGGCTGTATGCGCTGGGCTTTCCGCCGGTGCATGCGGTGGTCGTGCTGCCTGTTGCCTTCTGCCTGCTGGCCCTGGCCATCGATCATGCCACGGGCTGGCGGGAGGCGGCGCGGCGGGGCTTCATGTTCGCCATGGGGCTGTACAGCGCCGGGCTGTACTGGCTTATGTATGCCATCCTGCTCCGGGCGGATGATTTCTGGTGGCTGGTGCCGCTGGCATCACCCGGCTGCGCGCTGATCCTGGCACCGCTGAGCGCGCTGTCGGCGGGTGTGAGCCGACTGGTGCCACGCGGGACGGGACGGCTTGCGGTGCTGGCCGCGCTATGGACCCTGACGGATATGGCGCGGGTCTATGTCTTTAGTGGTTTCCCCTGGAATCCGCCCGGCAGTGTCTGGGAATTTCCCGGCCTGGCCGGTGATGTCATGATCCAGCCGGCCGCCTGGATCGGAGTGGACGGGCTGACCCTGCTCACCTGCCTGCTCTCGCTTGCGCCGCTGTACGGGCGCGTGGGGCGGCTGGCCTGTCTGGGGGTGGCGGTGTTGTGGATCGCAGGCGGCACGCTGCGCCTGAGCAGCCTGCACGATACCTACGACCATAACCCCGAGGTCGTGCTGGTGCAGGGTAATGTGCCGGAGACGGAAAAGATCGCGGGAAATGCGGATGTGGCGATCTTCCGCCGCTATCTTGGCCTGACCCGGCAGGGGGTGACGCAGGCCGTGGCGCAGGCACAGGGGCGGCCGGTCGTGTTTGCCTGGCCGGAATCGGCATTTCCCGGCCTGCTGATGGAAGACGATATCGCACGCCCCATGATCACCCAGGCAGGCAGGGGCGCGGCGGCCGGCGTTATCGGCACGGTGCGCTGGCTGCAGGATGATCATCACTGGCGCAACAGCATGGTTGCCCTGCTGCCGCCCGACGGCATGCCCGCGGCCATATATGACAAGGCGCATCTGGTGCCCTTTGGCGAGTACCAGCCCGCCTTCCTGCCCTTTCATGTCGTGCCGGGGGAAGGGATGACCCCCGGTCCTGCGGTACAGACATGGCACCTGCCCGATATTGCCGCAGTAGGGCCACTGATCTGTTACGAGGTGATCTTCTCGGGACAGGTGGTTGACCCCCATGACCGGCCTGCATGGCTGCTGAACAGTACGAACGATGCCTGGTACGGTAACAGCGCCGGCCCACGCCAGCACCTGGCTGCCGTGCGCATGCGGGCGGTTGAGGAAGGCCTGCCGGTGGCCCGTGCCGCCAATACCGGTATCTCGGCGGTTTTTGACGGGCGTGGCCATGAACTGGCGCGTCTGGGCTGGAACCGGCAGGGTGTGCTGGTTCATGCCATGCCCGATGCGCTGCCCTGTACGGTTTTTGGCCGCTTTGGTCGCTGGATTCCGCTGGTTCTGGCACTGGCCGTGGGGCTGATCGGGTTCTGGCGTGCCTGCGCGCGGGCCAACGTGGCACGGGACAGCCTGCCAGTCCATTGATGGCCTTTATTCATGCATATAAAATGCATGAATATTTTCCTAATTTTACCCACATCCACTTGACCGGCAAATTTTATGCATCCCTGCCCTGTCGTGGAATGGTTATGGCCAAAAATAACATATATTATAGCATGGTTTGATGTAGAAAGACTTAACATCCGGCATGGATATCAAATCTATTTTCACTTTCAGTGGATCACAGAATATCAGACACGGAAGGTAAGGCCATTATTGTGACCGGGAAAATGCCGACGACATCCAATCCTGTTGATGTGCATGTTGGCAACCGTATCCGTCTGCGGCGCACATTGCTGGGTATGTCACAGGAACGGCTGGGCAATGCCCTGGGCCTTACATTCCAGCAGGTGCAGAAGTATGAACGCGGTCGCAACCGGGTCGGGGCGTCACGGCTTTATGATCTGGCCTGTGTGCTGGATGTTCCGGTGGCCTTTTTCTTTGCCGGGCTGCCCGACCCGGTGGGCAGCATGGAACCGTGCCCGTCCGGGCCGGAAGGCGTGTCGGAACCTGCGGTCCCGCTTGGCGGGAGCATGGCGGTGGGAGACATGCCGCCACCTGCCACGAATACGGGTGATCTGGCGCTATTTTCCCGTCGTGAAACCATTGAACTGGTGCGGGCCTATTACGGAATCGAGGATAGCAGCACGCGCCGCCGCGTGCTTGACCTTGTCCGTTCGATGGGGGCGTGCTGAGGCGGCGGCATCATTCCCGCCGCAGGACCCTGTCATTCATGAAGGCCGCGATCCGGCCCGCGCGGAAATCGGCGCGCAGGCGGTCCTCGTCATATTCGGTGCGGACCCAGTCCATGAAGGGAATGCGTCCTTCCGCTTCCGCCTGATAGCGCAGGAAGAAGGCGTCCAGCACCCCGGTGCGTGAACTGTTGAAGTGGCCGTTCTTCCATGAAAGCTGGCGGAGCGCCTGCCGTGCCGTACCCCCTTCGAACAGGATGACAAGCCCTGCCGCCAGTCCCGTACGGTCGGCACCCGACTTGCAGTGCATCAGCATGGGAAAGCGGATGGTGCGGTAGATCCGCTCGAACCGTTCTATGCGGTCACGATGCGGGGCATTGCGGCTTTCGAATGCCATGTCGATATGGGTCAGGCCAATGGCCTGCGCCGCCTCGCGCGACAGTGCATCGGAGCCACATCTGCGGTGCCCGCGCAGGTTGACCAGCGTTTTCAGCCCGTAGCGCCGCGTCGCCAGCCGCAGCCGCCACGGTGTGGGGTGGTTGCAGCGGTAAACCCGCCCTGGAATGACCACGCGGAAGTTGGTCCACGTCTGGCGCAGGATGGCATGGTCCACGAACAGGCTGTCAATCCAGGCACGGCCACGGCCGGCGGGGGTGGACAGGTTTCCCTCAAACAACCGGCCGTCCTTTCAGCTGGGTGGATATGAAAAAGGCGCCGGATTTTTCACATCCGGCGCCTTTCACGTCAATCAGGAATGTATCAGCCGGGCATCAGGCCTTGCGTTCAAGCTGCAGTTCCTTGATCCGCCCGATCGCCTTGGCGGGGTTCAGGCCCTTGGGGCAGGTCTGGGTGCAGTTCATGATCGTGCGGCAGGCATAGAGCTTGAGCGGATCTTCCAGCGCATCCAGCCGGTCGCCCGTGTGCTCGTCACGGCTGTCGGCAATCCAGCGATAGGCCGCAAGCAGCGTTGCCGGGCCAAGGTAGCGGTCGCCATTCCACCAGTAGGACGGGCAGGAGGTGGAGCAGCAGAAGCACAGGATGCATTCCCACATGCCATCCAGCTCGGCCCGTTCCTCGATGCTCTGGCGGCGCTCGGAATCCGGCGGCGGCAGGGTGTCGGATTTCAGCCACGGCTCGATCGAGCGCAGCTGGGCGTACGCCCCGTCCAGATCCGGCACCAGATCCTTGATGACCGGCATGTGCGGCAGCGGGTAGATCGCGATGTCCCCCTCAATGTCCCGGATGGGCTTGAGGCAGGCCAGCGTGTTTTCCCCCGCGATGTTCATCGCGCATGACCCGCAGATCCCCTCGCGGCAGGAACGCCGGAAGGTCAGGGTCGAGTCCACATCGTTCTTGATGTGGATCAGCGCGTCGAGCACCATCGGCCCGATCTTGTCCAGGTCGATCTCGTAGGTATCGACCACGGGGTTCCTGTCGTCATCCGGGCTCCAGCGATAGATCCGGAAGTTCTTGACATTGCTGGCGCCGGGGGTGGCCGTGAAAATGCGGCCTTTGCCCACCGTGCTGTTCTTTGGCAGTCTGAATTCGACCATCGTCTCGTTCCTTTTCCGCCGTTACGTCAGTAGACGCGCTTCTTGGGGGGGAAGACCTGCACATCGTCGGTCAGCGTTTTCATGTGCACGGGGCGGTAGCTAAGCGTGACATCGCCCGCCTCATTCATGTGGGCGACAGTGTGCTTCATCCAGTTCTTGTCGTCACGGTCGGGATAGTCGTCATGGGCCTGGGCCCCCCGGCTTTCGTGACGGGCATCGGCGCCGGCCATGGTGACGGTGGCGTTGGCCAGCAGGTTCTCGAACTCGAGCGCTTCCATAAGGTCGCTGTTCCAGATCAGCGAGCGGTCATTGATCGAGATGTCAGGGATTTCGGACCAGATTTCCTTGATCTTCTCCACACCCTGCGCCAGGCTTTCGGTGTTGCGGAACACGGCGGCATGCTTTTGCATAGTGCGCTGGAGCTTGCCGCGCATGTCGGCCACATGCGTCTTGCCCTTGGCGTAACGCAGGCGGTCGAAGCGCGCGATCGCGGCATCACCCGCACCCGGCGGCAGCGGCCGGATGGTCTCCTCGCTCTTGATGGTGGCGGCGGCGCGCTGGGCAGCCGCACGGCCAAACACCACAAGGTCCAGAAGCGAGTTGGTGCCAAGGCGGTTCGCGCCATGCACGGACACGCAGGCCGCTTCGCCCACCGCCATCAGGCCCGGCACAACCGCATCGACATCGTCCGCCGTGGGGCGGATGACCTCGCCATGATAGTTGGTGGGAATGCCGCCCATGTTGTAATGCACCGTCGGCAGCACCGGCACCGGTTCCTTGGTCACGTCGATACCGGCAAAGATGCGCGCCGTTTCCGAAATGCCGGGCAGGCGTTCATGCAGGATCTCGGGACCAAGGTGCTCCAGGTGGAGCATGATGTAGTTCTTCTCCGGCCCGCAGCCACGACCTTCGTTGATCTCGATGGTCATGGCGCGCGAGACCACGTCACGCGATGCCAGGTCCTTGGCCGTGGGGGCATAGCGTTCCATGAAGCGCTCGCCCTTGGAGTTGGTCAGGTAGCCGCCCTCGCCACGGCAGCCTTCCGTCAGTAGGCAGCCCGCGGGGAAGATGCCGGTGGGGTGGAACTGCACGAACTCCATGTCCTGCATGGGCAGTCCGGCACGGATCGCCATGCCGCCGCCATCACCCGTGCAGGTATGGGCGGAGGTGCAGGAATGATAGGCGCGGCCATAGCCGCCTGTGGCCAGCACGACCTTCTGCGCGCGGAAGCGGTGCAGCGTGCCGTCTTCCAGGCACCAGGCCATGACGCCACGGCAGGCGCCCTCTTCATCCATGATCAGGTCGATGGCGAAGTATTCGACGAAGAATTCGACGTTATGCTTGAGGCACTGCTGGTACAGCGTGTGCAGGATGGCATGGCCCGTGCGGTCGGCGGCGGCGCAGGCGCGGGGCACGGGGGCCTCGCCATAGTTGCGCATGTGGCCACCAAAGGGGCGCTGGTAGATCTTGCCATCTTCCGTGCGGGAAAAGGGCACACCCATGTGCTCGAGTTCCTGCACGGCGGGTACGGCCTCGCGGCACATGTATTCGATGGCGTCCTGGTCGCCCAGCCAGTCCGATCCCTTGACGGTATCGTACATGTGCCACCGCCAGTTGTCCTCGGCCATGTTGCCAAGGGAGGCACCGATGCCGCCCTGTGCGGCCACGGTATGGCTGCGGGTGGGGAAAACCTTGGTCACGCAGGCGGTCTTGAGGCCGGCGGCCCCCATGCCCAGCGTGGCCCGGAGGCCGGAGCCGCCGGCGCCGACGACAACCACGTCATATGCGTGGTCGACAATCCTGTAGGAGCCGGTGAGTGGTGAAGTGGTCGCGTTCATTTCTTGGACGTGTCCCGATGCTCGTTCGGACGGCCAGCGGCCTGCGCCGCCTGCCGGCCCGCGAATGTCATGTTCTGCGCGAAAGGGTGGCGCCGGGGCTTCAGCCCGCGGCGACGCGTCCCTTCGTGCTACCGGCAAGGGCCAGCTTCAGCACGGAAACCGTGCCGAACAGCCCAAGAAGGAAGACGATCCCCTTCATCAGCAACCCTGCGGGCAGGTGCGCCTTGCCATGCACGTAGTCATCGATGATGACCTGCAGCCCAAGCTGGGTGTGATAGAAGGTCAGGATCACCAGTGACAGCATCATGGTGGTGTTGAACGGACGGGCACCCCACTTCGCCACTTCCGGCTGGGATGCGCCCGCCAGGCGGAACACCTGGATCACGAACCAGCCCGACAGCGGCACAAGCGCGACTGCCGATGCGCGTTCCGCCCACCAGTGGCCCACCCCGGCCTGACCCGAACCCAGGCCGCGCGCGCGCGACAGCTGGGAACGCATGACCGTGATATGCGGCTTCTTCATGTTGCTCATGGTCAGGATGCCTTCTTGCGGGAACGACAGATCGCAACACCAAGGATGGTGGTGACCAGCGCCAGCGTGGTGCCTAGCGTCACACCCACCGCCACGGGGCCATCCTCGTTGATTTCCTTCTTGGAGAAGCGGTAGCCGCTGTCCCACGCAAGGTGGCGCAGCCCCGCCACGAAGTGGTAGACCAGCGCCAGCGCCCACCCGGCCAGCAGCAGCTGCCCCAGCGGGTTGCCGGTGACCTTCTGCACCTTGCTGAAAGATTTGGGTCCCTTCGCCGCCGCGCTGATCCAGCACAGGCCAAGTGCCGAGCCGCCCGCGGCTGCAACACCGGCGGCGCGGTTCGCGATTGAAAGGAACATGGAAAGACGGAAGCGGTAGACCTGGAGGTGTGGGGACATAGGCCGCCTGGTCAGAGTTCCGTCGCTTCGCTGCCCTACATAGAGCGCATCACGGACATCCTGCATGGTCGTCTCGTCAATTTCCCTGTTATGGCTTCGGTTTGTTCCGTTGCCTTGTCTGAATTCGGTCCTACGCCTGGCGGAAGGCCGGGTCAACGCACGCCCGGAACACGAGGTTGAGAGACACAGGCCCGCCCCCACGGCGGTACAGCCCCGCCAGACCGCCATCCAGGCCCGTCCGGCGGGGTGTCGTTCAGTGCCCGAGCAGGTCGAGTGCGACCATGGTCTCGGCAATCTGGACCGCGTTCAGCGCGGCCCCCTTGCGCAGGTTGTCGGCCACGCACCAGAACCCGAGTCCATTGGGCACGGTGGGGTCGATGCGCAGGCGCGAGACATAGGTCGCATCCTCGCCCGCGACTTCCAGCGGGGTGGCGTAGCCGCCATCCTCGCGCTTGTCGTGCAGCACCACGCCGGGGGCCGTGCGCAATGCAGCGCGCGCGCGTTCGATATCAACGGGTTCCTCGAATTCCACCGTTACGGCCTCGGCATGGCCAATAAACACGGGAACCCGCACGCAGGTGGCGAAAACCGCGATGTCGGGATCAAGGATCTTGCGGGTTTCCACCGCCATCTTCCATTCTTCCTTGGTCGCGCCGTCATCCATGAAGCGGTCGATGTGGGGAATGCAGTTGAAGGCGATCTGCTTGGTGAACTGCTCGGCCTTCAGCGGGTCGCCCACCAGGCTGCCGCGTGACTGGTTGAACAGTTCGTCCATGCCGCTTTTGCCCGCACCCGCCACCGCCTGGTAGGTGGCCACCACGACGCGCCTGATCGTGAACAGGTCATGCAGCGGCTTCAGCGCCACCACCATCTGGATGGTCGAGCAGTTGGGGTTGGCGATGATGCCGCGCTTGGCCTTCTTCACATCATTGGGATTGACCTCGGGCACCACCAGCGGCACATCCGGCTCCATGCGGAAATGCGAGGTGTTGTCGATCACGATGCACCCCGCCTTGGCCGCGCGGGGCGCGTGCACGGCCGAAACCGCCCCACCGGGGGAGAAAAGGGCGACATCCCATCCGGTAAAGTCAAAGGTTTCCAGGTTCTGGACCTTCAGCACCTTCTTTTCGCCAAAGGAGACTTCCTTGCCCGCCGAACGGGCGGATGCCAGGGCCACGATCTCATCCACAGGGAACTGGCGCTCGGCCAGAGTCTTGAGGATTTCGCGCCCCACAGCGCCGGTGGCGCCCACCACCGCAACGCGGTAACCCATAATCTTCTTTCCTGTCCTGTCATGCCGGCCCACCCGCAAGACCGGAATGCGCCGTAACTCTAGCGACACCTAGAGCCTGCGCCCCAAAGGTGCAAGCAGCACGACCCGCGTCAAACCGGGAATCGAATCGGGGGTAAGGTCAAGGTTGCATGCCCCATGCGGTGGTAGGCATTGCCCATCGGTGCGTGCCGGGTGCACACTTGATCCATTGCGCCGGCGCGCGGGCGGTTCATGCCGCCTGTCCGCCATGCGGCGCACAGGCAAGGACGGTTAGAGAGATCATGCCCCTATCAGCTGACACTTCCACAACATCCGCCCCCGTGGCCCCGCTTCCGGTAACGCCCGCGGGCGTGCGCCCCGCACCCGCATGCACCCTTGTCATATTCGGCGCGCATGGTGACCTGACCAAGCGGCTGCTCATGCCAGCACTCTACAACCTGGCGGGCAACCGGCTGCTGGACGGGAATTTCCGCATCATCGGCGTGGACCGCGTGGACAGCACCACCGGACAGTGGCGCGACGGGCTGGCCGCGATGATGCAGTCTTTCACCACCGACCCCAATGCCGAGTTCCATCCCGCCCATATCGATGCCGCGCAGTGGGGCTGGCTGGCGGAGCGGCTGGAATACGTGCGGGCGGATTTCACGGATGTGGATGCCATCCGCGCGCTGGGGGAAAAGCTGCCTGGCAATGCCATTTTCTACCTTGCCATTCCCTCGCGCTTCTTCGCCCCCGTGGTGGAGACGCTGGGCCGCGCGGGCGTGGTGGCGCAGAAGGATGGCGCGTTCCGCCGCGTGGTGATTGAAAAGCCCTTTGGCTCCGACCTGGCCAGCGCGCAGGAACTCAACCGCCGCGTGCTGGCGGTCCTGGACGAGTCGCAGGTCTTCCGCATCGACCACTTCCTGGGCAAGGAGACGGTGCAGAACATCCTGGCCATGCGATTCGGCAACCTGATCTTCGAGCCGCTGTGGCGCAACGAATATGTGGACCATATCGAGATTACCGCCGCCGAGACCATTGGCGTGGAACAGCGCGGCGCGTTTTACGAACCCACCGGCGCGCTGCGCGACATGGTGCCCAACCACCTGTTCCAGCTTTTTGCCATGGTGGCGATGGAGCCGCCCAACACCTTCGATGCCGAAAGCGTGCGCAACGCCAAGGAACAGCTGTTCGAGGCCGTGACCCCGATCGACCCGCGCGATGCGGTGCGCGGGCAGTACGCGGCGGGCACGGTGGAAGGCAGGCCGATGGTAGGCTACCGTGAAAGCCCGGGCGTTTCCCCGCACAGCAATACCGAGACCTATGTGGCGCTCAAGCTGCATGTGGAGAACTGGCGCTGGGCGGGGGTACCGTTCTACCTGCGCACCGGCAAGGGGCTGGGTGGCCGCCGCACCGAGGTGGTGGTCCAGTTCCGCAAGCCGCCCATGCTGATGTTCCGCAATACCGAGACGGCTGACCTGCCGCCCAACCGCATCATCCTCAACATCCAGCCCGCGCAGGGGCTGACGGTGGAACTGGGGGCCAAGAAGCCGGGACCGGAAATGGACCTGACCGACGTGCAGGCCCGCTTCCGTTACGAGGACGTTTTTGCCGCCAGCCCCAATGTCGGCTACGAGACCCTGCTGTATGACTGCCTGATTGGTGATGAGACGCTGTTCCAGCGCGCCGATAACATCGAGGCGGCCTGGAAGGCGGTTGACCCCGTGCTGCAGGCCTGGGCGCAGGACCGGGCGGGGCCGGAACCGTATGCCGCCGGTACGACCGGCCCGAAGGGGGCGGACGACCTGCTCCAGCGCGACGGGCGGGCATGGTACCCGCTTGACGGAGCCTGAATGACGGAAGTTTCTGGGTGTCGCCTTTTTTTAAAAAGGCGGCGTTCTTTCGAAGCTTCTGCAAAAAGCTGCACCAAAAACCTTCTTTGATTTTAAAGCGCTATCATGAGCTGACTTATCAGACAGTCTCTTATTTTCCCAACCTGATATGAAAAAAGCCCACCCCGTCACAGGGTGGGCTTTTTGTACGGCGGCGGGTCACCCCGCCTGTTTCCGGCCCGGTATTACTGGGCGGCGGGCGCGGCCGTGCCGGTCTGGGCCGCCGCGCGGGCCTGCTGCTGTTCGGCATGCTCGGCGTCGCCCTGCGTGAACAGGGTGTCGGCGTTCTTGCGCTGCTTCTTGCTGAAGCTCTGGTACAGCGTGGCGAAGGCGGAATTCAGGGTCTGCATGTCATGCGCGCGCTCTTCCACCAGTTCGGCATAGGACTGCATGTTCTCCACCGCGTTCATCTGCGGCAGTTTTTCGCGGCGCGTCTCGATGGCGTCATGCAGGCGCTGGCCATTGGTGCGCATGTCCTCGGCGAAGGGAGTCCAGAGGGCTTCCTGCTTTTTGGTGATGCGCAGCTGGTCATGCAGGGCCTTGATATGGGCTTCCACCTGCTCGGGCTCCGGGTCACGCGGGGTATGCGCGAGGGAGGCGGTCGGGTTGGCCTGGGGGGCCTGCGTCTGGGTGGCCGGTGCCTGGGTGCCCGGTGTCTGGGCCATGGCAAGGGCAGGCAGCATGAACAGGGCGGCGGCAGGCAGGAAACGACGGAACATCATGATATGTAGTGTCCTTGGCGGGATATTGGAGGAAGAGGGGCTGGCTGGCGCCGCGCGCTCAGTAGCCACCACCATACGGGTAATAGGCCGGCGGCGGCGGGGGCGGGGGCGGCGCGGGGTAATAGGCGGGCGGGGGCGCTACCGCGCCACGTTCCGCCATGGCGCTGCCCAGCATGGCACCGACCGCAAGCCCCGCGAGTCCGCTGCCCACCGCCAGGCCCGCACCGCCGCCCCGGCGGCCATCATGCCAGCCGCCCCGTCCGGGCGGCGGCCCGCCATGCCACTCCCGACCACCCCGGAAGGGCTGGGCATGGGCCGCGGGCGCGGCCGCTGCCATGATGCCCAGCGTCAGACTGGCGGAAAGGAGGGATGCTGTAAGTTTGTGCAGGTGCATGGCGCTTGAAAACCTCGACATGTCGTAAAACCGGGTAACGGGACCACAATGGTCCGTGCTCGTGTCGAAACGATGGCCGTGCGGGCCTACGCCACCCATGGCAACCGTTTTGTCAGGGCGGAGAGCCGGTGGCGGCGCAGTTCGCTGCGCGCACGGGCGTCGTTTGTCATGTAATTGAGCTGGATGGTATAGCGCGGCCCGACATAGGGCCGGTGGCCATGCCAGGTATCCGGCCCGTTGGGGAAGACCAGCAGCGTGCCGTTCACGGGCGGGATCTCGGCGGCGAAGTCTTCCAGGTCATCCGGGCCGCGCAGCAGGCGCAGGCAGCCTTCGTGGCGTGACCAGGCCTCTCCTTCGCTGTCCCCGTTCAGGTACAGCAGCACGGTCACCCGCTTGCTGTCGGAATCGCGGTGGATGCGCCCGTCCCGCGCCCGCGTGCGGCCGCGCAGGGTCAGCATGGTGGGCGCGGTATCAAGGTCCAGCCCGAACTTGCCCGCGATCAGCCCGCGCAGGCGTGGGCCCTCCAGCTCTGTCACAAGCCGTGACATGAGCGGGGAAAGGTCCAGCGCCTCGGGTGGGAAGGACCCGCCGGAGCGGATCAGGGGCAGGCTGGCCGCAAGGGCGTGCAGATCCGCCGCCCCGATGAAATGCGGCACCACCACATGGGCGAATGGCGTGCGGGAGACGGGTGCCGCCTCGAACGCCGCATAGTCGGGGGTGACGGGCTGGATCATGCCATCCTGCAGGCGGGGGTTGGTGGACAGGGCCGAGACTACGGCCAGATCGGCTCCCCCGCAAGGCATGACCGCGCGGCTTACGGCACGACCGTATCCACCGCGTCCAGCACGCGGCTGGAATAGACCACGGCGGCACCCGCGTTCAGCGCCACGGCAACGCCCAGGGCCTCGGCAATTTCCTCCCTGCTGGCGCCCGCCTTCACGGCGGCGGTGGAATGGACGGAGATGCATCCGTCGCACCGTGTGGTGACGGCAACCGCCAGTGCGATCAGTTCACGGGTCTTGGCATCCAGCCGGCCGGTTTTCATGGCCGCGCCGTCCAGCGTCTGGAGTCCCTTCAGCGTGTCGGGGGACAGGGTGGCAAAGGCGTGGATGGACTCGCCCAGATGGGCGCGGTAGGCGTTCCAGTCAGTCATCACAAACTCTCCATTTCGGACCCTTTGAGTTCACCAGATGGAGAGAACCCCTGTCATGACACAGTTTGGCGAGTTTGTGCCCTTGAAGGGGTTTTTTTAACGGACTATCGCCAGATTATTATGGATACGGACATAGCCCCCGCCCGCCCGTCCACTGCGGCGCTGCCCGCAGGCACCGGCCCCTTCGCCGCCTATGAGGCCCGCGTGGCTTCTGGCCGTCTTGATCGTGATCCCGAGCAGGAAAAGGCTGCCCGCAGGCTTGACCGCCTGTGGCGGGAACTGCGTGACTACCACCCCGTGGTCCAGCAGGCCGCGCCACAGGCCACAGGCCACGGGCTGGCTGGGCGGGCTGAAGGCGCGCCTGGGCCTGGCCCCGCGCCCCGCCACCGAAAACCCCCGTCCGCGCGGCGTCTACATGGTGGGGCAGGTGGGGCGGGGCAAGACCATGCTCATGGACCTGTTCTTCAGCCTTGCCCCGGTGGAGCACAAGCGCCGGGTGCATTTCCACCGCTTCATGCAGGACGTGCACCAGCGCCTGCACGACATGAAGGAAGCCGACCCGGACCTTGCCGATCCCATCCCGCCGCTGGCCCGCCAGATCGCGCAGGAGGCGTGGCTGCTGTGCTTTGATGAATTCCAGGTCAATGACATAGCCGACGCCATGATCCTTGGCCGCCTGTTCGACTACCTGTTCGCCGATGGCGTGGTGGTGGTGGCCACGTCCAACACCCGGCCCGAGGACCTGTTCCAGGACCGTCCCGGCGCCGATGCCTTCAAGCCCTTCATTGCCGCCATCCTGAAGGAAGTGGATACCGTCATCCTCGATTCCCCGCGTGATTACCGGCGCGGCAACGCGCATGGCATCCAGACATGGATCATCCCCGCCGATGACGCGGCGCGCAGGGCGCTCGACTCCGTCTTTACCCGTCTTGCCGCCGGTGCGCCGGTTATTCCCGTCACGCTTGACGTGATGGGCCGCGGCCTGAAGGTGGCGCAGGCGGCGGGCCCGGTTGCCCGCTTCTCCTTCGCCGATCTGTGCGGCAGGCCGCTTGGGGCGGGGGACTACCTGGCGCTGGCCACGCGCTTCCCCAACCTTGTGCTGGACGGCGTGCCCCGCATGGGGCCGGACAATTTTGACGAAGCCAGGCGGTTCATCGTCCTGATCGACACGTTGTACGAACAGAACGTCAAGCTGTTCGCCTCCGCCCAGGACAGGCCCGACGCCATCTATGCGAAGGGGCAGGGGGCGACCGCCTTCGAGCGCACGGCCTCGCGGCTGGAGGAGATGCAGAGTGCCGCCTACATGCGGCTGCCGCACCTGAACGCCTAGGCGGCTGGAATGGCGGCAGGGTCACGCCATCGTGACGGTTATGGCGGTGGTGTGACTGCCGGGGCGGTAGGCAAGCGGCACCGTCTTTGCTTGGGTATGGGCAAGTTCGCATCAGCCGGGCGCGTGGCTGCGGATAAGGATGTTTTGCAGCGCCCCGTCCCGCCATCCGGGGCAGGCACGAAAATGTCAGTATGCGCGGCAAGCAGACCTGCTCCTGATGAATGATGGCGGCACCCGGCCAAGGGTGCGGCTAGGGTAGCGATACAAATCGGGCCGGTGGAAGTCTGGCCGGACCCGAAAATAGCGCGGCCACAAAGGCCGCCAGCGAGGAGATGTCTTCAATATGGCGGGCGTAGATATTCTTTCGACCGCATTCAGCGGTGCCAATACGGCCTATCTGGCCGAATTGTATGCACGCTGGGTGGCCGATCCCAACAGTGTCGATCCTTCCTTTGCCTCCCTGTTCCAGGAACTGCATGAGGAAGGGGCGGAAATCGTTCATGATGCGGAAGGCGCCTCCTGGGCGCCGCGCCCGCATATCATCACCGGCGATGAACCGGCCCCCGTGGCTGGTGGCCGGCCGGCGGGCGTCACGGCCGAAGGGCTGAAGGCGGCGGCCGATGACAGCCTGCGCGCAACGCAGCTGATCCGCGCCTTCCGCGTGCGCGGCCACCTGGAGGCCCGGCTTGACCCGCTGGGCCTGCAGGTGCCCAAGCCCCATGCCGACCTGGACCCGGCCACCTACGGCTTCGGCCCCAAGGATCTGGACCGCCCGATCTATCTTGGCCATATCGTCGCCAGCCTGATCGGTTCGGACACCGCCACCATCAATCAGGTGCTTGATGCCCTGCGCGCGGTGTACTGCGGGCCGATCGGCGCCGAGTTCATGCATATCCAGGACCCCGAGCAGCGCATGTGGGTGCAGGCGCGGCTGGAAGGCGACAACTGGCGCAAGGGGGCCTCGCCGGAGCAGAAGAAGGTCATCCTCCAGCAGTTGACCGAAGCGGAAGGTTTCGAGGCCTTCTGCCAGAAGCGTTACGTCGGCACCAAGCGCTTCGGCCTTGAGGGCGAGGACGTGACCATCCCCGCCCTGCACGCGATCATTGACCAGGCGGCCGCCGGCGGCGTGCGCTCGGTGGCCATCGGCATGCCGCACCGTGGTCGCCTGAACACGCTGGTCAACATCGTGCGCAAGCCCTACACCGCCATCTTCAGCGAATTCGCCGGTGCGTCCTTCAAGCCCGATGACGTGCAGGGGTCGGGCGATGTGAAATACCATCTTGGCACCTCCACCGATGTCGAGATTGGCGGAACGCCGGTCCATATCTCGCTCCAGCCCAACCCCTCGCATCTCGAGGCGGTGGACCCGGTCGTGATCGGCAAGGTCCGCGCGACGCAGGATGACGATGACCACACCCAGCGCGGCCGCCACATGGGCGTGCTGCTGCATGGTGACGCGGCATTCGCGGGCCAGGGAATCGTGTACGAGACGCTGGCCATGTCGCAGCTGATCGGCTACCGCACGGGTGGCACGATCCACGTTGTGGTCAACAACCAGATCGACTTCACCACCGTCTCGGTCCATTCCTTCTCGGGTCTGTACTGCACGGACGTGGCCAAGGCGGTGCAGGCCCCGATCCTGCATGTGAATGGCGACGAGCCGGAAGCGGTGATCTACTGTTCGCGCCTTGCGGCCGAGTTCCGCCAGAAGTTCGCATCCGATGTGGTGCTGGACATCGTGGGCTACCGCCGCCACGGCCATAACGAGTCCGATGAGCCGTCCTTCACCCAGCCCACCATGTACAAGGCCATTGCCGCGCGCCCGACCATCCGCACGCTGTATTCCGACCGTCTGGTGCGCGAAGGCGTCGTGACCGAGGCGGACGTCACGGCCGAATGGGATGGCTTCCACAACAAGCTGGAAGAAGCCTATCAGGCGGCACAGGGCTACAAGCCCAACAAGGCCGACTGGCTGGAAGGCGCGTGGAAGGGCCTCAAGCCGCCACCGGTGGACACGACACTGCCCGCGCCGGAAACCGGTGTGGCCATTGACCGGCTGAAGGAAGTCGGTGCGGCGCTGGCCCATGTGCCCGATGATTTCAACGCCAACCCCAAGATCGTCCGCCAGCTCAAGGCCAAGGCCAGGATGTTCGAGACGGGTGAGGGGATCGACTGGGCAACGGGTGAGGCGCTCGGCTTCGGCACCCTGCTGCTGGACAGGCACAAGGTCCGCCTGTCGGGCGAGGACTGCCAGCGCGGCACCTTCAGCCAGCGCCATGCGGTGCTGATCGATCAGGTCAACCAGAACACCTATGTCCCGCTCAACAATATTGCCAAGGACCAGGCGGCAATCGAGATCTACAACTCGCTCCTGTCCGAGTTCGGCGTGCTGGGCTTTGAATACGGCTATTCGCTGGCCGATCCCAACGCGCTGGTGCTGTGGGAAGCGCAGTTCGGTGACTTTGCCAACGGCGCGCAGGTCATCATCGACCAGTTCATCGCATCGGGCGAGACCAAGTGGCTGCGCATGTCCGGTCTGGTGATGCTGCTGCCGCATGGCTACGAGGGGCAGGGGCCGGAGCATTCCTCCGCACGTCTTGAGCGCTACCTCCAGCTGTGCGCCGAGAACAACATGCGCGTGTGCAACCTGACCACGCCCGCCAACTATTACCATGCGCTGCGCCGCCAGCTGTTCCTGGACTACCGCAAGCCGCTGATCATCATGACGCCCAAGTCACTGCTGCGCAACAAGCTGGCGGTGTCGGAGCTGAAGGATTTCGGGCCGGGCACGCGCTTCCTGCCGGTGATTGGCGAGATCGACCCGATTGCCGCGCCAGACAAGGTCGAGCGCGTGGTGATCTGCTCGGGCAAGGTCTATTACGACCTGCTGACCGAGCGCCGCGAGCGCAAGCTGGACAATGTGGCCATCCTGCGCCTGGAGCAGTTCTATCCGTTCCCCGAAAAGATGCTGGCCGAGGAACTGGCCCGCTACAAGCAGGCCAAGGTGATCTGGTGCCAGGAAGAACCGGAAAACATGGGGGGCTGGAACTTTGTCGATCGCCTGATCGAAGGCGTGCTGACCTCCGTGGGCCACAGGAGCACGCGGCCCACTTATGTCGGGCGCGTGGCGGCCGCAAGCCCGGCCACGGGTCTGGCCAGGGTGCATGTTGCCGAGCAGGCGGCGCTGGTGAACAGGGCGCTGGGTGTCAGCGCCTGACCGCCAGCGGACGGAACCATAAAGCGTACGGGGGCGGCGGTCCGGCCGTTCCCCTGAATAATGATAAGGCCGTCCCGGCGCGTCATTGAGGCGTCAGGACGGCAAGGGATTGGGAAACAAGAGATGTCTGCCGAGATCAAGGTACCGACACTGGGTGAAAGTGTTACCACAGCAACCGTCGCCAAATGGCTGAAGCATCCGGGCGATGCGGTGAACGAAGACGATCCGTTGGTGGAACTGGAAACCGACAAGGTCAGCGTGGAAGTGCCCGCCCCGCAGGCCGGTGTGCTTGGCCCGCTGCTGGTGCCCGAGGGTGAGGAAGTGGAAGTGGGCACCGTGCTCTCCACCATCGAGGCGGGCAGTGGCGCGGCCCCGAAGGCCGCCGCCGCTCCGGCCCCGAAGAAGGAAGCCGCGCCCACCGGCGTACAGGCCCAGCCCGTGGCCAGCGGTCCGGTTGCCCGTCCGGCCACCCCGGCCTCCGACATCGCGGCACAGGGCGCCGCCGCCGTTGCTTTCCCCAGCGCGCGCAAGATCATGGCCGAGCAGGGTGTTTCCCCGGCACAGGTCGGCACCGGCACCGGCAAGGATGGCCGCATCACCAAGGGTGACGTGCAGAGCTTCCTGGCCCAGCCGCGCGCGGCCCAGCCCGCTGCCGCCCCGCGTCCGCCCCGGCAGGATGACCCGCGTGAGGAACGCGTGAAGATGACGCGCCTGCGCCGCACCATCGCGCGCCGCCTGAAGGACGCCCAGAACACCGCCGCCCTGCTGACCACCTTCAACGAGGTGGACATGTCCGGCGTGATGCAGATGCGCGCCGAATACAAGGACCTGTTCATCAAGAAGCATAACGGCGTGAAGCTGGGCTTCATGTCCATCTTCAGCCGTGCCGCGATTGCCGCGTTGCAGGAATTCCCGGCCATCAATGCCGAGATCGACGGCGATGACGTGATCTATCGTGAGTTCGTCAACCTTGGCATTGCCGTGGGCGGCCCCAACGGGCTGGTCGTTCCCGTGATCCGCGATGCCGACAAGATGAGCTTCGCCCAGATCGAAGGGGCCATCGCGGGCTTTGGCAGGAAGGCGCGCGAAGGCACGCTGAAGATTGATGAACTGTCCGGTGGCACGTTCTCGATCACCAATGGCGGTATCTATGGCTCGCTCATGTCCACGCCCATCATCAACGCGCCGCAGTCGGCCATCCTGGGCATGCATGCCATCCAGGACCGCCCGGTTGCCGTGAACGGGCAGGTGGTGATCCGCCCGATGATGTATATCGCGCTGACCTATGACCACCGTATCGTGGATGGCAAGGAAGCGGTGAGCTTCCTTGTGCGCGTCAAGCAGAACGTGGAAGACCCGCGCCGTCTGCTGCTGCAGGTCTGATTGCCTGCCGGGGCCGTGCGCGTGCATGGCCCCCAAGCGCAACCGCAACGCAAGCAGGACAGAAGAGACATGACAATCGACATCAAGGTGCCCACGCTGGGCGAGAGTGTGACCACGGCCACGGTTGCCAAATGGCTGAAGCAGCCCGGTGACAGCGTGAACGCCGATGACCCCATCGCCGAACTGGAAACCGACAAGGTCAGCGTGGAAGTACCCGCCCCGCAGGCGGGCGTGCTGGGTGCCCATGCCGTCAAGGAAGGGGATGAGGTCGAGGTCGGCACCGTACTGACCACGCTCACGCCCGGCGCCGGTGGCACGGCGGCTGCACCCGCACCCGCTGCTGCCAAACCGGCCCAGCCCGCGGCACCGGCCGCGGCACCCGCCGCCGCCAAGCCTGCCGCGCAGCCGCCGGCGGAGACGGATTACGATGTGGTCGTGATCGGCGCGGGTCCGGGCGGGTATGTATGCGCCATCCGCGCCGCCCAGCTTGGCTTCAGGGTGGCGTGCGTGGAAAAGCGCGCGACGCTGGGGGGCACCTGCCTCAATGTGGGCTGTATCCCCTCCAAGGCGCTGCTGCAGCAGTCCGAGAACTTCCATGCCGCCAAGGATGAATATGGCGAGATGGGCATCATCATCGACAGCGTGAAGCTGGATCTGGCGAAGATGATGGCGCGCAAGCAGTCCGTGGTCGAAGCCAATGTGAAGGGTGTCGAGTTCCTGTTCAAGAAGAACAAGGTCACCTGGCTCAAGGGCACCGGCAAGGTTGAGGGCACCGGCCGGATCACGGTTGACGGCAAGCCGGTCACGGCCAGGCACATCGTCATTGCCAGCGGCAGTGACAGTGCGGGCCTGCCGGGTGTTGAAGTGGACGAAAAGCAGATCGTCACTTCCACCGGGGCGCTGGAACTTTCCGCCGTTCCCAAGAAGCTGGTGGTCATTGGCGGTGGCGTGATCGGCCTGGAGCTGGGCAGCGTATGGCACCGCCTTGGCGCGGATGTGACGGTGATCGAATATCTCGACCGCCTGGTCCCCGGCACGGATAACGAGGTGGCCAAGACCTTCCAGCGCATCCTGACCAAGCAGGGCCTCAAGATGAAGCTGGGTCACAAGGTGACGAAGGCGGAAAAGAGTGCCAAGGGCGTCACCCTGACCGTGGAACCGGCCAAGGGGGGTGCTGCCGAAACGCTGGAAGCTGACGTGGTGCTGCTGGCCATTGGCCGCACGGCAGCCAGCAAGGGCTTCGGGCTGGAGGAAGCGGGCATCGAACTGGACAAGCGTGGCCGGATCGTGACCGATGCGCATTACGCCACCAGCGTGCCGGGCATCTACGCCATTGGCGACGTGATTGCAGGCCCGATGCTGGCCCACAAGGCCGAGGAAGAAGGTGTTGCCGTGGCCGAACTGCTGGCAGGGCAGGCGGGCCATGTGAATTACGGCGCCATTCCCGCCGTGGTCTACACCTGGCCGGAAGTCGCGACCGTGGGCAAGACCGAGGAAAACCTGAAGGAAGAAGGCGTTTCCTACAAGGTTGGCAAATTCCCCTTCACCGCCAATGGTCGCGCGCGCGCCATCGGCATGACGGACGGGTTTGTAAAGGTGCTGGCGGATTCCACTACCGATCAGGTACTGGGCGTGCACATCATCGGCCCGATGGCGGGCGAACTGATTGCCGAATGCACCATGGCGATCGAGTTCGGTGCTTCGTCGGAAGATATCGCGCGTACCTGCCACGCCCACCCCACGCTGAGCGAGGCGGTGAAGGAAGCGGCGCTGGATGTGGACAAGCGCGCCATCCATATCTGACCACAAGGCCCGGGCGTAAATCGGAACCACCCGGCAGGTATCCCTGCCGGGTGGTTTTTTACAGGGTACTATATCCCTGCAGCCATGTCGGCATGCCTGTCAGATGTCGATAAGAAATTGTTTGAAAACAAATCATTGACAAAAAAATAACAGTTTTTGGATGCTGCCCTTTTTTAAAAAGGCGGCGTTCTTTCGAAGTTTTGCAAAAAGCTTCACCAAAAACTTCTCTATTACTTGTCAGGTATTTTACGGAATGGTTCAGTTCAGCACGGGGTTCCAGGCTTCCTCGTGCGTGATACGGATCAGTTCACTGGCCGAGACCGCGCGTGAGATGAAGAAACCCTGCACGTAATCCACGCCCAGCTGGCGCACGGTATCGAATTCCTCCTGCGTTTCCACCCCTTCCACCGTCACGGCCAGATTGTAGCCATGGCCCAGCTTGATGAGGGAGGCCAGAAGGCTGCGCGCCTTGTCATCGGTATCGATATTGCGTACCAGGCAGCGGTCAAGCTTGAGCGACTGCAATGGCAACTCGCGCAGGGTGGACAGGCGCACCGTGCCATAGCCGAAATTGTCCATCGCCAGCCCGAACCCGTCTTCCGCCAGTCCGCGCAGGCGCAGGCGGCTTTTTTCCGCGCGCCGTCCCTGCAGCATCTGTTCGGTCACTTCCAGCATGAAGGTGCTGGGGTCAAGGTTGAGCTGCCGGATCTCGCTGAACAGGTCGATCTGCTGCTCCAGGTTAAGCAGGTCCAGATGCGACAGGTTGACCGCCAGCCGCAGGCTGGGCAGGCCCGCTTCCTTCCATTTCTGGATATCATCATGGAAGGACTGTACCAGATGCGTCTCCATGATCTGGGCCAGGGCGGAATCGGCAAAGACATCGGTAAAGGCACCGGCCGACAGCAGCCCGCGCTCGGGGTGGTGCCAGCGCATCAGCGCTTCTGCCTGCTCGATGCGGCCGGTACGGGCATTGAGAATGGGCTGGTAGTAAACCTCGAACTGTTTCTGCACCACGCCCTTGCGGGCTTCTTCCAGTATCTTGGCGCGCTCCATCGTGGTCTTGTGCAGGCTGGGCGTGAACATGCGCGCCTGCTTGCCGCCTGCCTGCTTGGCGGCATAGACCGCCACGTCGGCATTTTTCTGCAGGCCCTCCATCGTGTCCTCGCTGGTAATGGGGGTCGCGCCGATACTGCCGGAAATGCGCACGGTGGCACTTTCCAGCATGATCGGTTCTTCCAGCAGGTTCTGCAGTTTGGTCAGGATGGTCTCAAGTGGCGTGATCTTCAGGCTTTTATGCAGGATCAGGGCGAATTCATCCCCGCCCAGCCGGCTTATGGCATCCTGCGTGCCCACCAGTTCGATCAGGCGTGTCGCGATGGTCTTGAGTACTTCGTCACCCGCATGGTGGCCATGGATGTCATTGACCGGCTTGAACCCGTCCAGGTCGAACATGACCAGGACCTGCGGGTCGGGATCGCGCCGCTTGCTGGCTTCCACCGCCGCGACCAGACTGGCATTGAAGCCGCCGCGGTTGAGCAGGCCGGTCAGCATGTCGGTCGCGGCCTGTTTTTTCAGCCGGACCTTGGTGTTCATGAGTTCGGTGATCTCGAAACGGGTCGCGACGAACCCGCTGATCTCGCCCCGTGCGTCATGGTGGGGAATGATGGTGGTGGCCACCCAGTAGTGGCTGCCATCCTTGGCCCGGTTGCACAGGTTGCCATGCCACGTCTTGCCCGCGTAAAGCGTGCGGTACATGTCACGGAAGAAAGACTTGCCGTGCTCTCCCGAATTCAGGATACGGTGGGTATGGCCCAGCAGTTCCTGACGGGAATACTGGCTGATCTGGCAGAACTTGTCATTGACATAGGTAATGATGCCCCGGCGGTCGGTTACGGCCACGATCAGTACGTTATCAACCACGTCCGCCCAGAAGTCGGCATCTTCATGCGTAAGGGCGCGAAGCCTGTTATCATGCTGGGCGGACATTCTGTTACCTCGAAAACGGATCGGAAAACCGGGGCGGGCCTGACGATAAATTAGGACGGTTTCTTCTTGGTTGAAACAGTTTTGGCAGCCTTGGTATCGGGCAGGATGGCGCGGATCGTCTGGTGGTGCTTCACCCATTTTTCCAGGTCATCGGGCGCCAGCGGCTTGGCGAACAGGTAGCCCTGCATCACGTCGCAGTTCAGTTCCTCCAGCAGGGCGCGCTGCTGCTCGGTCTCGACCCCCTCGGTCACCACGGTCATGCCAAGGCGCGAGCCGATGCCGATCACCGCCATGGTCACGGCCTGGGCATTGGTGTCGTATTCGAAATCGTTGATGAAGCTGCGGTCGATCTTGATCTCGGTCAGCGGCAGGCGCGTCAGGCGCGAAAGCGATGAATAGCCGGTGCCAAAATCATCCATCGACAGCCCGCAGCCCAGGTTGCGGATGGACTGGAGCACCTCCTCGGTGTCGCTGCTGCTGTCCATCATCACGCTCTCGGTAATTTCCACCGTCAGGCGCGAGGGCTTGAGGTTGTGGTCCTTGAGCAGGGCGGCAATATGCTCGGGCAGCGCGCGGTTGCGGAAATGCACCGCCGACAGGTTGACCGCCACGGTCGGCACATGCACCCCGTCACGGTCCCACTTTACGATCTGGCGGCACGCTTCCAGCAGGGACCACCGGCCAATGGCCTCGATCTGCCCGGTTTCCTCCGCCACGGCGATGAAGCGGGAGGGGAAGATGTTGCCCAGATGCGGATGGTGCCAGCGCGACAGGGCCTCCACCCCGCTCAGTTCCAGCGTATGGGTGCGCACCTGCGGCTGGTAGTGCAGGTTCAGCATGCCCTTGGCCAGGGAATCGCGCAGGGCGGAACCCAGCACCAGCCGGTCCTGCGCCACCTGGTTCTTTTCCAGGTTGGCGAAGCGGAAGGTGCCGCGCCCGTCTTCCTTGGCCTGGCGAAGGGCCACGTCGGCAGTGCTCAGCAGGGACTCGCTGTCCGGTCCGTTGTCGGGATAGGTGCTGATGCCGATGCTGCACGAGATGGTGAGCGTGTTTTCACCAATCTGCATCGGCTTGGCGATGGTGGCGAGCAGGCGCTCGGCAAAGGCGGTGGCTTCCTTGTTGGGGCAGTTGGGTACCACGACCACGAACTCGTCCCCGCCAGAGCGGCTGACCACGTAGCCATCAAGCGAAATGGCACGGATGCGGGCCGCGATCTCGACCAGGAACTGGTCGGCATAGACATGGCCCAGCGCGTCGTTGATATCACGGAAGCGGTCGATATCGAGCATGAAGATGGCGAACTGCCGGTTGCCATCCTGCTTGCTGATCATGCTCTCGATCACCTTGTGCACCGAAGATCGGTTGAGCAGGCCGGTCAGGCTGTCAAAATTGGCAAGGTGGGAAATATGTTCCTTCGTTGCATTCTGCTCAAAGGCCAGCGCGCAGAAGGGAATGCACGAATCGACAATGCGCTGTGGCCATGTGTTGCGGCCCTGGTCCTCACGCGCATAGAGGGCGAAAATGCCCTGCACCTGTCCCGACCGCGTCTTGACCGGCGTGCAGAAACACTGCTGCAGCCCCAGCGATATGCCCAGCGAGCGGTAGCTGTCCCATATCAGGCGGGTGGTGTAATTGGGGTCAAGCCGCAGTTTTTCCTGTTCGGACGGGGAAATGAACAGGCTTTCAAGCGAGGTACGATACCGTTTGGGCAGGGTTGGGCTGGCCAGGACACGCAACTGCCCGCTGGGGGCGATCAGCATGAGCACGGCCACCGTGCCGGGCACGAAGCTTTCCACGCGGCGGCACAGCAGGTCGGCCACGTCCTGGATCAGCATGTCGCTGGCCAGCGCCTGCAGCACGTCGTTCTGCAGGATCAGGATCTTGCGCTGCTGGCTCTCGTCGGTGACATTCTTCATCACCCCCATGTAGAAAATGCGCCCGGTATCCGTGATGACCTTGGAGAGCGAAAGCTCGCCACACACATATTCCCCGTTCGCGCGCGTGAACTCGACTTCCCGCGATGTACCGACAATGCGGTTGAGCCCACTTTCACGATTGCGGTCTATGAAGGCGTCATGCCCGGCACGATGCAGGGCGGGCACCAGCACGTTCACGTTCTGACCAAGTACCTCTGCCTTGTCCATGCCCCATAGGTTGGCCGCAGCATTATTGAAAAAGATGACGTCATTCCGGTCATCGATAATAATGGTTGCGTCTATCGCCTGTTCCAGTGCCGAAAGCAGGACTTCAGCACTCAGGTTGGGCTGTGACATCGGGTTACCTCGCAAAAGGGACAAGGCCGGACTGCCGCGACCCGGCATGGTGGCGGTCAGTGCTCATGCACTCTTGAATTGATGGTTGCCCCTACACTGCCCGTAAGGGCGGCATGGACAGGCATACCGGCTGGTTATGGCGGGCGCAGGCATATCATACGACCGGGGGAAATGTATTACATATCAAAAAAAATAATACTCTTTCCTTATTTATATAAATAGGAACCATCATGGGTCATGCTGATTGATGACCATATGGTCTATATACCATTTGCCACGCCATCGATCCATTACCTAAAACAACATGTCCTGCGCTCAGTCATGCGGGCGCTGTCTGGCATCGGGGCCGCCGCAGCCCGAACATCCGCCACATCCCCTGCGTGCGCGTGGCCCGGCGCGCCGGGTGGCATAGGCGACAAGGCGGGCAGGCGCATGGAGCCTGCGCAGCACCGTGCCCGCGCCCAGCCAGTACCGGTGGCCAAAAGCGGGGAACAGCCGTCCCAGCCAGTACAGTGCACAGGCCATGACCACCAGTGTCGTGACCATGATCTGGATCATGGATGCCACATGCATCAGAGTGCGCGCACAATATGGTAGGTCAGAAAGGCCGCCAGATAGGCAAGCCCGAACAGGTACCCCGCCGTCACCGCGACCACGCGCCACGATGTGGTCTCGCGGCGGATGACCGCCAGTGTCGCCACGCATTGGGGGGCGTATACATACCACGCCAGCAGTGACAGCGCCGTAGCCAGGCTCCAGTGCGTGGGCAGCATCTGCCCCAGCTGTGCCGCCGCCTGATCGGTATCGGTACCCGACCCCAGTGAATAGACCGTGGCCAGCGCGCCCACCGCCACCTCACGCGCGGCAAGGCCGGGGATAAGGGCAACGCAGATCTGCCAGTTGAAACCCAGCGGCGCGAACAGGGGCAGCATCAGATGCCCGATCCGGCCCGCCAGGCTCCAGTCGATGGCAGGCCCCGTGGCGCCCGCGGGCGGCGGGGGAAAGCTGGACAGCCCCCACAGTAGCACGGTCAGCGAGACGATGGTCGTACCCACGCGTACCAGGAAGATGCGCGCGCGCTCCCACAGTCCCAGCGCGATGTCACGCGGGTTGGGCAGGCGGTAGGCGGGCAGTTCCATGAGCAGGGTTGCCTCCCGCCGGTCGGCGTTGCGCCAGCGCAGTACCAGCGCCACCAGCACGGCGGAGACGATGCCCGCGGCATACAGCCCGAACAGCACCAGTCCCTGCAGGTTCATGAATCCCAGCACGGTGCGGTGCGGCACGAAGGCCCCGATCAGCAGCGTATAGACCGGCAGCCGGGCCGAACAGGTCATGAGCGGGGCGATCAGGATGGTGATCAGCCGGTCACGCGGGTTCTGGATGGTGCGCGTGGCCATGATGCCGGGCACCGCGCAGGCAAAGCTGGACAGCAGCGGGATGAAGGACCGTCCGCTCAGACCCGCAAACGACATGAGCCGGTCCAGCAGAAAGGCGGCGCGCGGCAGGTAGCCCGATTCCTCCAGCACCAGTATCCACGCGAACAGGATCAGGATCTGCGGCAGGAAGGTCACCACGCTGCCCGCGCCGGCAATCACGCCATCCACGATCAGGCTGCGCAGCGCGCCCGCGGGCAGGAGCCGGCCCACCTGCTGGCCCAGCAGGCCCATGCCTGCGTCAATCGCGTCCATGAGCGGCTGCGCCCAGGCAAAGACCGCCTGGAACATGAGGAACAGCAGCACGACCAGAATGACCGGCCCCCAGACCGGATGCAGTACCCAGCGGTCGAGCCGTTCCTCCACCCGGTCGGACAGGGGGGTGGTGTGGGTCACGCAGTCTGCCAGGATCTGGCGCACCATGGCATGCAGGTCCGTGCCCGGCGGCAGGGGCGTGGGGACGGGGGGCGGCGTGCCATCCAGTTGCGCCAGCAGGGCGCGCGCGCCATCGCGTTTTATGCCCACGGTGGGAATGACGGGCATGCCGGTTTCCGCCTGCAGGCGCGGCAGGTCTATTTCCATCCCGTTGCGCGTTGCGGCGTCAATCATGTTCAGCGCCAGCACCACCGGACGGCCCAGTGCGCGCATTTCCAGCACGAAGCGCAGGTGCAGCCGCAGGTTCGTGGCATCGGCCACGCAGACCAGCAGGTCGGGTGCCGCCTCGCCACGATAGGTACCCGCGCAGACATCGCGGGTCACCGCCTCATCGGGGCTGGTGGCGTTCAGGCTGTAGGCACCGGGCAGGTCCAGCAGCCGCACGCCGCGGCCAGCGGGGGTTGTGAACCAGCCTTCCTTGCGTTCAACGGTGGCGCCCGCGTAATTGGCCACTTTCTGCCGGCTGCCGGTCAGCAGGTTGAACAGGGCGGTCTTGCCACAGTTCGGGTTGCCAACCAGGGCGATGTTGAGCGTGGTCATGCCGGGTTTTCCGCAATATGCACGGTAACGCGGTCGGCTTCGGTGCGGCGCAGGGCGAAGCGTGTAAAGCCGATGCGCACGGCCATCGGGTCGCCCCCCAGCGGCGCGGTTGCGATGATACGTACCGGCTCACCCGGTACGAAGCCCAGTTCACGCAGCCGCCGGGCCACCGGGTCGTTGCTGGCGGTGTCATTTACGCTGTCGATTATGGCATCCGCCCCGCGTGGCAGGTCACTCAGTCGCATCAGGCGATCTTGTCCAGATAATAAAAGCAAGTAATAATTATTATTAAATATACGCAGGCACACTGTCCATCATGTTTGTCCCTATACCTGCGCTGTGACCGGTACGGCCATGTTTGCAGTGCATGTACATCATGCACCGCCGCCTGTCATGCCGGTGGCCAGAACGTGGAAAAACGTGCCCGATACCAGCCCGCGCCGCAGGCCACCCGGCGGCCGGGCGGTGCCATAACCGTCATGCATGTCGGCCAGCGGCGCGTCCGGGCCGGGATGTGTCAGCGTGGCGTAGTGGAATTCATGCCCGCGCAGGGTTGTGCCTGCGGTGCCGATCGAACAGTCATGGCGCAGGGTGGCACTCCGGTAGCCCAGGTTCATGCGGCGCGTGGCAAAGGATGTGGCATGTCCCAGCAGCCCGGCCATGCGATGGGTCTCACCTGCCTTGTCCGTCAGGCTTTCGCCCAGCACCATGAAGCCGCCGCACTCCCCATGCACCGGGCGGGTACGGGCGAAATCGGCCAGTCCGGCGCGGAAACGCGCGGCCTGCGCCAGTTGCCCGGCATGCAGTTCCGGATAGCCCCCGGGCAGCCAGCAGGCATCGCAGTCAGGTGCCGGGCCTTCATCCGCAAGCGGGGAGAAAGGCCGCAGTTCCGCTCCGGCTTCCTGCCATCCCGCCACCACATGGGCGTACAGGAAGGAAAACGCGGCGTCATTCGCCACCGCAATCCGCTGGCCCGGCGGCGGCAGGGCGCGGGCCTGCCCCACCGCTGGCGGCAGGTCCGCCATGGTGGCGCAGGCCAGTATGGCGTCCAGGTCCAGGTCGCGTTCGGCCTGTGCCGCAAGGCGCGTGGCCAGTGCGTCCAGCCCGTCATGCTCGCGTGCCTGTACCAGCCCCAGATGGCGTTCGGGCAGTTGCAGTCCCGCATCGCGCCCGAACGCACCCAGTACGGGCAGGCCCACGGCATTGATTGCCTGCGTGGCCATCGCGGCATGGCGTGGTGAGCCGACACGGTTGAGGATGACACCGGCAAGCCGTACATCGGGGTTCAGGCTGGCAAAGCCCAGCGCGGTGGCCGCCGCCGACTGGCCCTGCCCGGAAATGTCCAGCACCAGCAGTACCGGCAGGCCGTAGCGCGCGGCGATATCGGCTGGTGCGCCACGCGCGCCCTGTGGCCCCGTCAGGCCATCGAACAGCCCCATGGAAGCCTCGGTCACCACGATTTCACAGCTGGAATGGGCCTGCGCCATCACGCTGTCCAGTAGGGGAAATGGCATGGCCCAGCTGTCCAGGTTGAGGCTGGACAGCCCGGTCAGGGCTTCATGGAAGGCCGGGTCGATATAATCCGGCCCGGTCTTGGCCCCGCGCACGGCAACGCCCCGGCGGCGCAGGGCCGCAAGGATGGCCAGCGTCAGCGTGGTCTTGCCGCTGCCAGAGCGGGGGGCAGCGATCATCAGCCCTCGTGTCATCATGTCCGTTCCTGCTAGACCGTGGTGAGCGGAACCACCTTTTACCCCTGTCGGGAAAGAAGAACACCCAGATGGAGCGTACCCATGACAGCCTGCGCCGGGGATGGACCACAGGCAGCTGCGCCACCGCCGCCGCCCGTGCCGCGTGGCGGGGGCTGTGCGGGGGGGAATTTCCCGATCCGGTCACCATCACGCTGCCCGGTGGGCAGGACGTGGCATTTGCACTGGCAGGCCATGGCCATGCGGGCGATGGTGGTGCCTGGGCGGAGGTGGTCAAGGATGCGGGCGACGACCCGGATGTCACCCACGGTGCCCATGTGCGCGTGGACGTGCGCCGGGGCGCGCGGGGTAGCGGCGTGGTGTTTCACGCAGGCAGCGGAGTGGGCACGGTCACGCTGCCGGGCCTGCCCGTTCCCCCCGGCCAGCCCGCCATCAACCCCGTGCCCCGGCACATGATCCGTACGGCGCTGCGCGATGCGGACGGTCATGAACCCGATGTGGACGTTACCATATCCATTGCCGGCGGCCAGGACATGGCACGCCATACGCTCAATGCCCGGCTGGGCATTGTGGGGGGGCTGTCCATTCTGGGTACGACGGGCATCGTGGTGCCGTTTTCCTGTGCGGCGTGGATCGACAGCATCCACCGTGGGGTGGATGTGGCGCGCGCGCTGGGCCTGCCCCATGTGGCGGGCTGCACCGGCGATGTATCGGAACGCGCCACACAGGCCCTGTATGGCCTGCCGCCCGAGGCCATGCTGGAAATGGGGGATTTTGCCGGTGGCCTGCTGAAATACCTGCGCCGCCACCCCGTGGGCCGCGTGAGCATCGGGGGCGGTGTGGCCAAGATGACCAAGCTGGCGCAGGGGTTCCTTGACCTGCATTCCCGCCGGGGGCAGGCGGACATGGCCCGCCTTGCGGAACGTGCACATGGTATTGGCGCACCGGATGGGCTGGTGGCAGCCATTGCGCAGGCCCATTCCGTTGCCAGTGCCTTCGCGCTGGCGGCGGATGCAGGCTGTCCCCTTGGCCCGGTTGTGGCGCGGGATGCGTGGCGGAAGGCAGCCGATGTGCTGGCGGGAACGCCGTGCATGCTGGATGTGCTGCTGTTCGACCGCGCGGGCACGCTGGTCGCCCGGCATGGCCCGCACCCTGTGCCGTAAGCCGTAAGGAAGTTTTTGGTGAAGCTTTTTTCAAAAAGCGTCAGAAAATACCGCCTTTTTGAAAAAAGGCGGCACCCAGAAACTTTTATTCTCCTGTAGCTTCCGGTTCAGGACCGGAAACGGCGGTGGTAATCAGCGTCATACAGCGCGCTTTCACGGAAATCATGCGCCCCCAGCGCGCGCCCGACCAGCACCAGCGCTGTGCGTTCGATCGGATTTGCGGCCAGTTTTTCACAAATGTCGCCCAGCGTGCCCCGCAGCACGACCTGATCGGGCCATGTCGCCCGCGCCACGATGGCCACCGGGCAGTCCGCGCCATAGAACGGCGTCAGGTCAGCCACGATCCGGTCCAGCACATGAATGGCCAGATGGATGGCAAGCGTCGCCCCCGTGGCGCCAAAGGCGGCCAGTTTCTCGCGCTCCGGCATGGCCGAGGCCCGGCCGCTCACGCGTGTCAGCACCACGCTCTGGGCCACTTCCGGCACGGTCAGTTCCCGCCCCAGAACGGAGGCGGCGGCGGCAAAGGCGGGCACGCCCGGTGTCATGGTCCATGGAATGCCGTTGCGGTCCAGCCGGCGGATCTGTTCGGCCACGGCGCTGTAGAGTGAAAGGTCACCCGAATGCAGGCGGGCCACATCCTGCCCCGCCGCGTGGGCGCGGATGTATTCCGCCTCGATCAGGTCCAGCGTCAGCGGCGCGGTATCGACCAGCCGTGCATCGGGCGGGCAGTGTTCCAGCATCTCGGGCGGCACGATGGAGCCCGCGTACAGGCATACCGGGCATTTTGCCAGCAGGTCGCGCCCGCGCAGGGTCAGCAGGTCAGCGGCACCGGGGCCTGCGCCAATGAAGTGTACGGTCATGCATCCTCTCCCTGTGCCATGGCACATGTTGCGTGCGGGCCGGTCAGGCGCGGCACGATCAGCCGTGCGCTCCCGCCCGCCGCCGCCAGCGCGCAGCCTTCCGCCACGGAGGCCACGCCTAGGGCCGCCAGCGCGCGGGCCGAGCGGGTAACGCAGCGTGGCTGTACAGCCAGCAGTTCTTCGGGCGTGATGGCCCGCAGGCCCAGCCCCAGCCGGGCCATCGCGGCCTGTAGCCCCGCCTCGCGGTAGCGGAAGGCGGGCACGGCCACAAGGTCCGGCCGCCTGCCACAGCGCGCCTGTGCGCTGTGGATCAGATCAATGATTCCTTCCGCCCCGCATCCGCTGCGCAGGCCAAGACCCGCCACGATCATGGCCGGTCTTCCGTGCGGGTTACGGCATAGCTGGTTACGGTCATGCCGGGACGGAAGGTGTTGAAGCGCCCGATGGCTTCCAGCCGCTCCACCTGCAGGCGCGTCAGCGTGCCGCCCCATCTTGCGTGCGCGGCCATCACGCAGGCTTCGCTTTCCAGCGTGACGGCATTGGCCACCAGCCGCCCGCCGGGGGGCAGGGCCTGCCAGGCGGCTTCCAGCATGCCGGGGTTGCTGATGCCACCGCCGAGGAAAATGGCATTGGGTGCCGGCAGGCCGTCGGCCCGCATCCGCGCAATACAGGCCGGAGCCTCTCCCGCTACAACCTGAAGTGCGGGTACGCCAAGGTTGAGCGCATTATGGGCAATACGGGCGCGGCGGATGGCCGATTTTTCAACGGCAATGGCGCGGTTGGCGGGGTGGCGCAGCATCCATTCAATGCTGATGGAGCCAGACCCCGCGCCAATATCCCACAGCACTTCCCCCCGGCGTGGCGCAAGGGCGGACAGGGTGGCGGCCCGGATCTCGCGCTTGGTGATCTGCCCGTCATGGGCGAACAGGTCATCGGGCAGGCCGCAGGCCAGCGGAATGACCAGCGCGTCGCGCGCGGCCACCACTTCCAGCGCCATGAGGTTGAGGCGCGGCACATCCGGCCCCTTCGCCCGTGCCACGTCGGCCACCCGTGCGCTCTGGTGGGTCTGCGCCCCGCCGCCCAGCCTGCCCAGTATGTGCAGGGTGGAGCCGCCAAAGCCCCGCCCGTCCAGCCATTGCGCGAAGGCATGGGGCGTGTGTTCATCCGCCGAGAGCACGACCAGCCTGCCGCCGGGTTGCAGGGCGGGGGCCGTGGCCTCCATCGGGCGGCCACACAGGGAAAGCAGGGTTATGTCCTGTTCCGCCCAGCCCAGCAGGTTGCACGCCAGCGCTACCGAGGAGGGGACGGGCAGGCATGCCATCTCCCCCATCGGTACATGGCGGCGCAACGTCGTGCCAATGCCGAACAGGAACGGGTCGCCCGATGCCAGCACGCAGACCCGCCTGCCACGCCAGCCCAGCAGTCCGGCCATGCCATCGGCCAGCGGGTGCGGCCATGCCAGTGTCCGGCCCGTGACCAGCGGGGCGGCCAGGGCCAGGTGGCGCGCGCCACCAGCCACCAGTTCCGCCCCCGCGATCAGCGCGCGGTGGGTTGCGGGCAGGGCCTCGACACCGTCTTCCCCAATGCCGATAACATGCAGCCACGGGATGGTCATGCGCGTGCCGTGCTGGAGGGGAGGGGGAAACGATGCGGGTTCTGGTTCTGGGTGGCACGACGGAGGCACGGCAGCTTTACGGCCTGCTGGAGCAGCAGGCCGCGCGTTTTCGCACCACCGTCTCCCTTGCCGGCGTGACCCGCGCGCCCGTCCTGCCCGCGCTGGACGTGCGCATTGGCGGCTTTGGCGGGGCGGAGGGGCTGCGGGAATGGCTGCTGGCGCACCGCACTGATGCGGTGGTGGACGCCACCCACCCCTTTGCCACCCGGATCAGCGGCAATGCGGTGCGGGCCTGCATGCAGGCGCACGTACCCCTGCTGCGCGTGGAGCGGCCGGGCTGGACACCCGTGGCGGGTGATCGCTGGACCATCGTGCCGGATATGGAAGCCGCCGCCCGCGCGCTGGGCACCGCGCCCCGGCGCGTACTGCTGACGGTCGGCCGCAAGGACCTGCTGCCCTTTGCCAGCGCCAGGCCACATGACTGGCTGCTGCGTAGCGTGGACCAGCCTGATGCCGGCCTGCTGCCCCCGGGTTGCCGGGTGCTGCTGGCCCGTGGCCCCTTTGATGAGGCGGGGGAGGAAGCCCTGCTGCGCCATGAGCGCATTGATGTAGTCGTGACCAAGAATTCCGGCGGCAGCGCCACTTACGCCAAGCTGGCGGCGGCGCGCAGGCTGGGGGTGGCGGTGATCATGGTGGCCCGCCCCCTCGTGGCGGCGGCCCAGACCGTAGCGGATGCCACCGCCGCCATGGCATGGCTGGACGGGCTTCACGCGCACGGGGCCGCCACGCTGCGGGATGTATAAAGCCATTTTTCCCCGTTCGCGCGGGTAATGGTGTGGGTGAGCGGGCAGCCGATCAGCACCAGCGTGCTCATATCCACCTGTTCGGGGTCGGCATGGGCAATATCGGTCAGGATCACGCGCTCATCCGCACGCCCTATGGCGCGGGCAAACGCTACCGGCACCGTGCCGGGCAGGATGGTACGCAGCAGGGCAAATGCCGCGCCCAGCTGGTCCGGCCGGGCCCTTGAACGCGGATTGTAAAGTGCCACGACCAGTCCCGCCCCGGCCGCCGCCGCCAGCCTGCGGTGGACGACCTCACGCGGCTTGAGGTTGTCGGACAGTGAAATGACACAGAAATCCCCCCCCAGCGGCGCGCCCAGCCGGGCCGCCGCCGCCAGCACGGCGGACAGGCCGGGAATGACCGTGACCTCCACCCCGCGCCATGCGGCGGGACCGTGGTCGATGGCCTCGAACACGGCGCTGGCCATGCCGAAGACCCCGGCATCCCCGCCGGAGACAACCGCCACGGTCCGTCCCGCCAGCGCAAGTTCCACCGCATGGCGCGCGCGGTCCAGTTCCACGCGGTTGTCGCTGGCATGGCGCACCACGTCCGGCCCGGCTTCAACGCGCGCCACATAGGGGGCGTAGCCGATCAGGTCGGTGGCCTGCGCCAGCGCGGCGTCGGCTTCCGGCGTGCGCTGGGCCGCGTTCCCCGGGCCAAGCCCCACGACAAAGATCCGCCCGGTCCCGCCCGTCATCGCGCGCCCTCCCGTCCGGGTACGAGAATGATCGAGAAATAGGGAGCAGGCCCGGTCATGTCGGCAAGCTTCATGCTGCGCTGCTGCGGCTGGGTCGCGCGTTCGACGTAAATCGCACGCGCCTCCCGTCCCGCAGCACGGAGCGCGCGGCGCACTTTTTCCAGGTTGCGGCCCAGCTTCATGATCACGGCGGCATTGGCCTGTTCCAGCCATTGCGTCAGGGCCGCTTCATCCAGCGTGCCGGGAATGACGCACAGCACGTCATCGCCATGCACCATGGGGCGCTGTGCCGCCGACCAGCAGCCGCTCATGGCGGTTATGCCGGGCACGATGGTGCATGCGAAGCGTTCATGCAGCCGGTCGAACACATACATGGCCGAGCCGAACAGGAAGGGATCGCCCTCGCACAGCAGGGCCACGTCCGTGCCGGCCAGCAGGTGGTCGGCCACCTGCCGGGCGCAGTCATCATAAAAGGCTGCCATGCGCACCAGATAGGCCGGGTCGCTGACCGCGATCTCGGTGGTGAAGGGGTAGGCGAAGCGCAGGGTGGTGGCCGTGGGGGGCAGCAGGTCGCCCGCGATCTGGCGCGCATGGCCGGGGCGGTCATGGCGGCAGAACCAGGCGATGACCGGGCTTTCACGTAAGATACGCGCGGCCTTTACGGTCATGAGTTCCGGGTCCCCCGGACCCATGCCAAGTATGGACAGGCGGCCTGCCTGTGTGCCCTGCGTCATTCCGCTTCACTCGCCAATGCATTGACGGTGGCCGCCGCCATGGCGCTGCCCCCCAGTCGCCCGCGTACGATGATGAAGGGCAGGTCGCCAAATTCCGCCAGGGCTTCCTTGGATTCGGCAGCGCCCACAAAACCCACCGGCATGCCGATTACGGCCGCCGGGCGGGGTGCGCCCGCGCGGAGCATTTCCAGCAGGTGGAACAGTGCGGTCGGCGCATTGCCAATGGCCACCACGGCATCCTTCAGGTCATCGCCCCACAGGTCCATGGCGGCGGCCGAGCGGGTATTGCCGATTGCCTTCGCGATTGCGGGCGTACGCGGGTCACGCAGCGTGCAGATGACCGGGTTGTCAGCCGGCAGGCGCGCGCGGGTCACGCCATGGGCCACCATGTTGGCATCACACAGCACGGGCCTGCCCGCCAGCAGGGCGGCGCGTGCGCGGGTAACGAAATCGGGCGACATGCGGATGGATTTCGCCACGTCCACCATGCCGCAGGCGTGGATGATGCGTACGACCACGCGGGCCTCGGCCTCGGTCAGTCCGTCCAGATCGGCCTCGGCGCGGATGATGGCGAAGGACCGGGCATAAATGGCCGCGCCATCGTGGATGTAATCGTACGGTTCCGTCTGCGGGGTCATGCCGGTCGTGTTCTCCCGTTGGGGTGGGTGGCGTCGTAGGCGGGCGGGGTCCATGCCCGCAGGATCTGCTGTATCTGTGCCAGCGAAAGCCCGCTGTCTACAGGTGTATCGTCCGCCCGGCCATGCGGGCACAGGCTGTAGCCATCCGTTCCGGCCACCAGCGTCAGGTCCGTCGGGGCGGGATGGGCGCAGCCCTTGGTGCAGCCCGAAACATGCAGGCGCATGGATGCAGGCAGGTCCGGGGCCAGGTACAGGGCATCGGCAATCACGTCACGCGGCGCGCAGCCGCAGCCGCGCGCGCCAATGCACGCCCATATGCGCAGGCGCGGATCGGCCGGGTCGGTTATCAGGCCGGTCTGGGGCGGTGGCGTTGTGCAGTGTTCGAATATGATCGATCGCCACGGGGCAATGCGCATCTGGCCGTTGCCCCGGTCCGTGCACCACCGGGCCATGTCATCCAGCAGGTCAGCGCTGATCGGGCCGGGCGGCAGGACAGCACCCATGGCGTGGCCGGGCAGGGGGCCTGCCAGCGGGGGCGGTTCATGGCGTTCCTGCGGTGCCGGTTGTGTTGCATCCAGCACGCCAAGGATTGCAAGGGCGGCATCGGCCTGCGTCGGGTCACGTAGCGGACGGGCGGGCGCATCCAGCGCTGCCAGCGCATGGGCAAGTGCCAGGACCATTTCCACCCCTGACATTCCGGTGCAGGGCCACGCCCGTGCGCCACAGATGACCAGCCAGCCCGCTCCGCTGGCGCGCAGCGTGATATCCGCCCGTAGCGTGCCGGTGGGCACGTAGCCCCCGCATTCCACCGCAATCACGAATTTGGCGGGCAGGCCGCACAGGGTGGTGGCACCGGCAAGGGCGGCATCCAGCGCGCGGATGACATCCGGCGCATTGGGGGCGGCGCGCGGGTCGATCCCGGCCAGTGGCGAGAGCAGCAGGCCGCGCCGGGCCTCGGTCGCGGCATCCGTGCTGGCCAGTCCCGCCACCTGCATGTCACGGGCAAAGGCACGGGCACTGTCCGGTGTCAGGCCACGCAGTTGCAGGTTGCCCCGGCTGGTCAGTTCGATCAGCCCGTTGCCGTGCGTCCGGGCCGCCCGGGCAATGGCATGCGCCTGCTGGCCCGACAGGCGGCCAAGCGGCGGGCGCACGCGCACCAGCCAGCCATCGGCGGCTTCCATGGGGGTATGCAGGCCGGGGCACCAGCCGCGCACGCCGGGGGGTGCGGTCATGGTGCCAGGTCCAGCAGCATGGCGGCGCTGTTGGCGCGCGGGCGCCACAGGTCGCGGCGCAGGGCATCGGCCATCAGGCGGCGGATGGCATCACGCGCGTCGGGGTTGGTGTCCAGCAGGAAGGCATCCATCTGCGGATCGTCCAGCACGGCGGCGAAGGTCAGGTCGAACTGCCTGTCAAGCCGGGTGGGCAGGGTGGCCGCAAAGCCGTGCAGGGCCTCAACGGTGCGGGCAATCTCGGCCGCGCCCCGGTAGCCATGGCGGCGCATGCCCGCGAGCCATGCCGGATTGGCTAGCCGCCCGCGTACTACACGTGCCACTTCCTGCGCGGTGGTACGCAGGCGGGGGGCGTCAGGGCGCGAGGTATCGCCATGCAGCAGGCGGGGCATGTTGCCCAGCATGGCGGCGGCGGCGGCCATGCCGCCTTCATGGGTGGCGGTCTCCACGCTTTCCAGTATGTCGGTTTCCGCGTTGTCCTGCACATGCAGCACGATGGCGGCCTGTGCCATGCGCGCGGCCAGCAGGTCGGGCGCCTGCGTGCCCTCGCGGTTGCCGCCATAAGCCCATGCGGAGCCGTTCAGCCAGGCCCTGCCCAGTTCGTCACTGGCCTGCCATGCGCCATTTGCCAGCACATCTTCCACTCCGGTGCCATAGGTGCCCGGTGCCGCGCCAAACATGCGCGCCGTGGCCGCCTGTCGCGCGTTCCCCTCCAGCCCCGCCGTGCTGGCGGCCAGCGGGTTCAGGTCGGGGGCTTCGGAAGTGCGGGCCGCAATGGCCTGCACCGCCTGTTCGAACAGCGCGATCTGGCCGGGAAAGGCATCGCGAAACAGGCCCGACAGGCGTAGCGTCACATCCACGCGCGGGCGGTCAAGTTCCGCCATGGGAATGATCTCGATGCCCGTAACCCGCCCCGAAGCCTGATCCCAGACCGGCTTTACCCCCATCAGCAGCAGGGCGAGGGCCAGGTCCTCGCCGCCGGTGCGCAGGCTGGCCGAACCCCACAGGTCGATCACCAGGCCGCGCAGCGGTTCGCCCTGATCCTGCAGATGGCCTTCCAGCAGCAGTGCGGCGGTGCGCTGCGCCAGAACCAGTGCCGAGCGGGTGGGGATGGCGCGCGGGTCCATGGCATACAGGTTGCGCCCCGTGGGCAGCACGTCCGCCCGCCCGCGCGTGGGGGCACCGGCGGGGCCTGCGGGGATGAAGCGCCCGTCCAGTGCCGCCAGAAGGGCACGGCTTTCCGCCTGCCCGCAGGCATGTAGCCGGGCCGGGATGTCCGCCGGGGCCTGCGTGCCGCAGGAGCGGGCGATGGTGCGGGCCAGTTCCGCCATGTGCGGCGCGGGACGGCCAAAGACATGCAGCCCGTCGCGGATCTGCAGGTCCTTCACGTCACACAGATAGGCATCAAGGCGGGCAAGGGCCTCGTCCTCGTCCGCTGTCCGGTCCACGCCGCTTTCGCCCAGCAGGCCAAGGCTGTCGGCGCGTTGCAGGATCTCGCCCCGCAGGATGGCGCCCCGCCTGCGGTCCAGCCCGTCGGCTGCGGCATATTCATCAATCAGGCGTTCCAGTTCGCCCGTGTCATTGCCCGCATGGCCCGCCGCCATGATGGGGGGGGTGAGGTGCCCGATAGTGACGGCCCCCAGCCTGCGCCGCGCGGCCGCCGCCTCGCCGGGGTTGTTGACAATGAAGGGATAGATGACCGGCATCCCGCCCACCAGCACCGAAGGCCAGCACCCCGCCGAAGGTGCCGCCGCCTTGCCCGGCAGCCATTCCAGCGTGCCATGCGTGCCCAGATGCACCATGGCGTCCAGCATCAGGGTGTTTTGCAACCACAGGTAGAAGGCCACATAGGCATGGCGTGGGGGTGTATCGGGGTCATGGTAGCCGCCATGCCGGTCGGTGGTCGTGCCGCGATCGGGCTGTAGCGCCAGAAGGATATGCCCCGGTTGCACATGGCGCAGGTAGAACTGGCCATCGGTGCAGGCGGGGTCCGTCTCCGGCGCGCCCCAGCAGGCTTCAAGTTCTGCCTGTAGCGCGGGCGGCAGGTCCGCCAGCCAGTTTTTGTATGTGGCAACGGACACGAAGGGCCGGGCAGGCGCGCGGGCCAGTGCATGGGCCAGCTCGTCCGCCGTTGGCAGGGGAAGGCTGCCCGTATCGTAACCCGCGCCGTGCAGCAGGTGCATGATGTGTTCAAGGCTTGCAAGACTGTCCAGCCCCACCGCATGGGCCGCCTGCCCGGTGGGGGCCCCCTGCGCGCCGGGATAGTCGGACAGCACGATGCCCACCCGCCGCCCGGCAGCCGGCCTGTGGCCCAGCCGCGCCCAGCCTGCCGCGCGCGCGCAGGTCAGTTCCACGCCCTGCGGGTAGGGCACATGGCGTGCGGGCAGGCCGGGTGTGGTTTCTTCCTTGAAGGAAATGGGGAAGGCGGGAATCCGCCCGTCCAGTTCAGGCAGCACGACCTGCATGGCCAGATCGGCCTGCGACAGGCCGCGCACGCTGTCGCGCCATAAGGTATAGGGAATGCCGGGCTGCTGGACCTGCAGCACCGGCACCCCGGCCAGGTCAAGCGGGGAGACGTTCTCCACGCCCGTGCGGGCGGAAAAGAAGGTGGCGTTGATGATCACATCAGGCGGTGCCGCCGCAAGGCGGGCGGCAAGGACACGCATGGATGCCGCATCCTTGAGCGAGGTGACATAGACAAGGTCCACCCCCATGCCGTGGCATGCCAGTCCGGCCGCCAGCGCCATGATGGGGTCGATATCCGACGCCAGCAGGTGCGCGCGGTAGAACACCACCATCGCGCGCAGCGGCAGGGCAGCATCAGCCGCCTGCAGCAGCCCGGCTGGTGGCAGGGGTTCGGGGGGCGTGTTCTCGTCCGGCCCGCACCCGGCCAGATGCGCCATGAGCCGCAGGGCGGTAGCCATGTTGGCTGCCCCACCCGCGCGCAGCAGCGCATCAAGGCGGGCGCGGACGGGTTCATCCACGGTGGAAAGTGCGGCAAGGCGCGGGTCATCGCGCCCGTCGCCTGCAACAAAGGCCAGCGGGATGCGGGCCTGCTGGCAGGCGCGGGCCAGTTCCTCCGCCCCGTAGCGCCAGTATTCCACCCCGCCCAGCAGCCGCACCACCACGCAGCGCGAGTCCATGATGGTATCGGCCACATACAGGTCGATGGACATGGGGTGCAGCAGGCAGGACAGGTTGGCGCTGCGCAGGCTGGCGGCCGGTGCGCCCCCTGCGGCATGCGCCGCGTTCAGGCACAGGAGGTCACTGTCGGAAAAGGACAGGAACACGATATCGGCCGGGGCATGCCCCAGGTCCTGCGCCTGATCGCCGTCATCCAGCGTGCGGATTTCGCGTGCCAGCAGATGCATGGTGCCCGCTCTGTTTCCATACCCTTGAAATCATAAAAAAGTTTTTGGTGAAGCTTTTTTCCAAAAAGCTTCGAAGAACGCCGCCTTTTTGAAAAAGGGGGCACCCAAAAACTTTTATCAGTTGGTTTAAAACATTTTATGCCAGCATGCCCGCAATCGCCGCCTGGTCCAGCCCCTTCTGGCCAATCACCACAAGGCTGCCGCCGCGCGGGCCATCCTGGGGCAGCGGCTGGTCGAACTGGTGGCGGAAGCGGCTGCCCACGCCCTGCACCGCCAGCCGCATGGGCTTGCCTGCCACCGTGGCGTAGCCCTTCATGCGCAGGATGTCGTGCTGCTCGGCCACGGTTTTCAGCCGGGTGATGAAATCCTCCACGCTGGCCTGTTCGGCAACCGGCAGCACGAAGCTCTCGAAATCATCATGCTCGTGCTCGCCGCCCTCGGCATCGTGGTGGGAAGGGCGGGCCGCAAGGTCGTCTTCCGCCGCCGCATCCAGCCCCAGCAGGATGGCGGGGTCCACCTGCCCGTCGGTCGCGCGCACCACCTTGACCGCGCGCGGGATCTCGGCACGGATCGCGGCTTCCACCGCATCGGCCTGTGCGGGGGTCATGAGGTCGGTCTTGTTCAGCACCACCAGATCGGCACACAGGAGCTGGTCCTCGTATACCTCGGCCAGCGGGTTGTCGTGGTCGAGCGAGGGGTCGGCGGCCTGCTGGCGGGCCACTTCTTCCGGGTCATCGGCAAAGCGGCCGGCGGCCACGGCGGGGCCATCCACCACCGTCACCACGCCATCCACCGTCATGCGCGTGCGGATGGTGGGCCAGCCGAATGCCTTGAGCAGCGGCTTGGGCAGGGCCAGGCCCGATGTCTCGATCACGATGTGATCCGGCGGGCTGGCGCGGTCCAGCAGGGCCTCCATGGTGGGCAGGAAGTCATCCGCCACCGTGCAGCACAGGCAGCCATTGGTCAGTTCCACGATGTCCTCATCGCGGCAGCCTTCCACGCCGCAGGCGCGCAGCGTGTCGCCATCAATGCCCAGCGTGCCGAATTCATTGACCACGATGGCAATGCGCCTGCCTTTTGCATTGGCCAGGACATGGCGCAGCAGCGTGGTCTTGCCCGCACCCAGAAAGCCGGTGATGACGGTAACGGGCACGCGCGCGCGCGCGGTGGGGGAAGGGGGCATGACGGTCAGGCTCCAGAAAAAAGCGATGCGGGAAAGCGGCCGCGCACCATGTCCGACAGGCTGGCGGGGCGGCGTGACGGCATGACGGTGCCACTGCGCGAGGCGGCATAGGCGGCGGTATAGGCCAGCAGGTCGGCGGCCTTCTCCGGGCCAAGCCGGGCGAGCAGCCAGCCCCATTTGCCGGGGCTGGCCACCACGGCGGTGCAGCCTTCGTCACAGGCCGCAAGGCAGGACACTTCGTGGATGATGACCTGCGGATTGTCCCGTGCCAGCGCCATGAGCGCATCATGCAACTGCCGCCCCTGCGGGTTGTCGGATGCGGGCAGCCCACGGCGGCACGTCACACAGACATGCAGGTGAACGGGCGCTGTGCCCGTAGGGTCCGGCTGCGGTGGCGTGGTCATGGCGGCGTACCCTCAATGCGGTCTGCCGCGCGGGCGGCAGGGTGATGGGGTGCACGGTTGCGGCCCCGCCCGCAGGGCCTGCGTGGCGGTGGCCTGTCGCGTGCCGGGCACCCCGCCAGCCATGCGATTGGATTCGGTCATGTTCCACGCCGCCCATGGGGCGGTGGGAAGGATGGCAGGTCTCCTGGCTTGTGGCGGAGGGCGAACCCTCCCTTTTCCGGCGGCCTTCCCGGTGCCGCCCTGCGGCGGCAACCAGTGACGCTGCCAGCCCCGTTTTGGGGGCGGGCCGGAAAACAGCCACCTACAGTTGCGGGGGCAGCGACGGACTTGCCCATGGGCGCACCGTCTTCCCTATTCTCCCCAAGGGGGAACCATCAAGGGCTGGATCTAGACGATTGGCCCCCGCGCTGTCAAAGGCACGCGCCGCCATGGGCATGCCGTGCCATCATGACAGGGGTGCCCCCGCGACCGCCACGCGCCAGCCCGTGTGGCGGGTCAGCCGCGTGGTGCTGGGTGGGGCGATATCCAGCTTTGACAGCATGGCGGGTGTGCCGCCCAGCGCCGCCACCACGATGGCGCGTATTACGGCCGCATCCGCCGCCACACACAGATGCGCGGGCGTGCGGGGCAGGCCCGCAAGCCATGCCCGCATGTGGCCCAGATGCGCCGCCCGGCTCTGGCCGCCCGGCGGGGCAAAGCCGGGGTCGGTCACCCAGCGGGCAAGGTCCGTGGGGGGCACGTCCTTCAGCGGCATTCCCCGCCATGCGCCCATGTCCACGCCGTTCAGGCTGGCATCCGGCCGGGCGGAGGGACAGGCCGGGAGCAGGGCAGGCGGCACAAGGGCCAGTTGTGCCGCGGACAGGGCGCGGCCTGTCGCAGGCGGCAGCGTGACGGGTGCGTCCGGGTCGGGAAAGACGCCCCGGCGCAGGCTGTCGGGCGCGGGCAGGGCAAGGCAGGTCAGGATCTGGTTCATGGCAGGGGGCCTGCGTGGGGCGAAAGGGCGGCACGCGCAAGGAGTGATTGACCTTTCATGCCAATTTTGGAAACATGCCGCCAGATCCGGGTTACGGGAGCAGGCGCGGGCGCCGGGTTCCAGGCATACTGCTCCGGGTCGTGCGTGATCCATGGAGTTTTCCGGTATGAGCCAAGATACATCCGTCCTGTCCAGCACGGGCATTGCCGCACCGCAGGTTTCCATCCCGGTGCGTGACCTGCTGCCGTGGGGTGTATTCGGGCTGGTACTGGCGTCGCTGCTGATTTATTTCGTCGGCGCGGAACAGGGGGCGACCGCACTCATTTCCGGCCATTACGTGCATGAATTCGTACATGACGGCCGCCACCTGCTGGGCTTCCCCTGCCACTAGGCAGCAGGCTCCGGCTACGTGCGGAAAGGCGGTGTTCCCCTGCGGGAATGCCGCCTTTCCGCTGTTCAGGCAACGGTAATGACCGTCCGCCCCCGGATGTGACCGGCCAGGATGCGGGGGGCTATGCCGATGGCATCGGCCAGTGGCGCGTCATGCAGCATGCTGTCCAGCCGGGTCGGGTCAAGATCGCGCGCCAGCCGTGCCCATGCCGCCATGCGGCGCGGGCGCGGGCACATGACACTGTCGATTCCCTGCAGGCGTACATTGCGCAGGATGAAGGGCGCCACGGTCAGCGGCAGGTTCATCCCCCCGGCCAGCCCGCAGGCCGCAACCGTGCCGCCGTGCATGACCGAGGCGCACATGGTGGCCAGCGCATCGTTGCCCACCACGTCAATCCCGCCCGCCCAGCGCGCCGTTTCCAGCGCCTTGCCGGTCGGGCTGAGCGTATCGCGGGGCAGGATCTCGGCCGCCCCCAGGCTGGTCAGGTAGGCATGGAGCTGGGGCCGTCCCGTTACCGCCACCACTTCATAGCCAAGCTGGGCCAGCAGCATGATGGCCATGCCCCCCACGCCCCCACCGGCCCCATTGACGATGATCGGCCCCGAGGCGGGGGTCAGCCCCCCGTCTTCCAGTGCCATGACACACAGCATGGCGGTAAAGCCGGCGGTGCCGATTCCCATCGCCTGGCGGGCGGACAGGCCGCCGGGCCGCGGCAGGAGCCATCGCCCCGGCAGGCGCGCCATGCCCGCAAGGCCACCCCAGTGGCTTTCCCCCAGTCCCCACCCGGTGGCGATGACCTGGTCCCCCGGCTGGTAGACGGGATCGTGCGACTGCACCACGCGCCCGGCCAGGTCGATGCCCGGCACCATGGGGAAGCGCCGCACCACTGGCGCGCCACGGGTCATGGCCAGGGCATCCTTGTAATTCAGGCTGGAATGGCTGACCTGCACGGTCACGTCGCCCTCGGGCAGGGCATCGGGTCCGACCTGTTCCAGCCGGGTGGTGACAACGCCGTCGGCACGGCGGATCATGAGGGCCTCGAACATGCTGGCGTGGTTCCTTTGATGCAGGGAAGATGATGCGTGTGGGCCACCAGTGGTGTGATTTCATGCATTATTTAGGTCTATCTTCCTATAGCCGGGGGCTGGACTTCGCATGAACGTGAAGGCAGGAAACGAAAAGATCCTTTGATTCAGAAGGAATTTTAAAAAGACCAAATGGTATATTCTATGAAGGGGCACCATGGTTTCCGCCCGCGCCGCCTTTCCGCCGGAATGCGCAGGGCTGGTGTGATGTTTCGCCTGCTTTTCGTGCACGGGGTGGTGTGATCTGCTGCGCTCTCCGCCACCGTTGTGCAGGCAGGAGGCATGCCAATGTCCGACATCACCCTTTCTTCCTTTCCCGCCCTGTCATCCATGAATGCCCTGTGGCAGGCCCGCTACGGCACCCCGCCGGCCATTCCCGCCCTGCCCGAAAGCCCGGTGGCGCGCAGCCTCATGGCGCATCGCTCCGTACGGGCCTTCAGTTCCGCCCCGCTGCCCGATGGCGTGCTGGAAGCGGCCGTGGCGGCGGCGCAGTCGGCGTCCACATCCTCTAACATGCAGGCCTGGAGCGTCGTGGCCGTGCAGGACGGGCCACGCCGGGCGCGGATTGCCGAACTGGCGGGCGCGCAGGACTTCATTGCCCAGGCACCGCTTTTCCTGGCCTGGGTGGTGGATCTGGCGCGGCTGGCGGCGGTGGGCCATGCCCATGACCGTGTCCTGCCGGGGCTGGACTGCCTGGATACATTCCTGGCGGGGGTGATGGATACCGCGCTGGCCGCCCAGAACGCGGCCGCCAGCCTGGAATCCTACGGGCTGGGAATCGTGTATGTGGGCGGGGTGCGCAACAACCCCGAGGCCATTGCCGCCGAACTGGGCCTGCCGCCCCGCACGATGGCGGTCTTTGGCATGAGCGTGGGCTATCCCGACCGCAGGCATCCCACCACCATCAAGCCACGCCTGCCGCAGCAGAGCGTGCTGCACCGGGAACGCTATGATGCGGCAGCGACCACCGGCGCGGAAATCGCGGCCTATGACGAGCGCCTGCGTGCCGTCCGGGCCAGTGCCGGGCAGCCCGCGCGCAGCTGGAGCGAAGCGATGCTGGCGCGGCTGGGTGACGTATCGGCGCTGCATGGCCGCGAGCGCCTGCCGCAGGCGCTGCGGGCCATGGGTTTCCGCCTGGATCAGGCATGAAATGCGGGCCTGCCCCCCGTGCACGGGGTTGACCGGCGGAATGTTCTGGTGAACTTCTGCTAGCACTGCCTGCTGCCGCAGCGGGCAGGCGCGCGTTTTCACAAGCGTGCCCGCGCCATGATGAAAGAGAAATAAAGGCTATGGACAGCGCCACTTCCCTTCCCTTCACCCTTTCCCCCAATGCGTCGCCGGTTCCGGCGCAGCAGCGGGCGCAGATTCTGGCCAGCCCCGGTTTCGGGCGTGTCTTTACAGATAACATGGTCGTTATCCGCTATCAGGAAGGCAGGGGGTGGCATGATGCCCGGGTACAGCCCTTCGCGCCGCTTACGCTCAACCCCGCCTGCGCCGTGCTGCACTACGCGCAGGAAATTTTCGAGGGGATGAAAGCCTACCGCACGGCGGAAGGCGGCATCACCCTGTTCCGCCCCTATGCCAATGCGGCGCGCTTCCGCAAGTCGGCCGAACGCCTGGCCATGCCGGAAGTGCCCGATGAAGTGTTTGTCGAGGCGGTGCGCCAGCTGGTGCGCGTGGATCATGAATGGGTGCCGGGCAAGCCGGATGAAAGCCTGTACATCCGCCCCTTCATGATCGCGAGCGAGACCTTCCTGGGTGTGAAGCCCGCGTCGGAATACCTGTTCATGGTCATTGCCTCCCCCGTGGGGGCCTATTTTGGTGAAGAGGCGGTGAGCGTGTGGGTATCCGATTTCTGCCGCGCCGCCCCCGGTGGCACGGGGGAGGCCAAGTGCGGTGGCAACTATGCCGCAAGCCTGCTGGCCCAGCAGGAAGCCAAGGGCCATGGCTGCGCGCAGGTGCTGTTCCTTGATGCGGTCGAGCGCCGCTGGATTGAGGAAATGGGCGGCATGAACGTGTTTTTCGTGTTTGATGACGGCTCCATCGCCACCCCGCCGCTGACCGGCACCATCCTGCGTGGCATCACCCGCGATTCGCTGCTGACCCTGGCCCGTGCGGAGGGCCTGAGCGTGCGCGAGGCGCCCTACGCCATCGACCAGCTATATGCCGATGCCGCGTCCGGCCGCCTGCGCGAAGTATTCGCCTGTGGCACGGCGGCGGTGGTCTCGCCCATCGGGCGCTTCCGTGGCCCCAAGGGCGATGCGGTCATTGGTGAGGGCAGGGGCATCGGCCCCGTGACCGGGAAGCTGCGCAGCGCGCTGATTGCCATCCAGCGCGGCACGGCACCCGATCCCCATGGCTGGGTGGAAAAAGTCATCTGATCGTATGGTCAGGGCCGGGATGAAGAACACCCTGACCCTGACCACGCCTGGCAAATCATAAGAAGGTTTCTGGTGAAGCTTTTTTTCAAAAAGCTTCGGAAAGATGCCGCCTTTTTGAAAAAAGGCAGCCTCCGGAAGCTTTTGTCTTTTTTATCAAAGGGAAAGAACGGGTCCGATGGCTGAGAAGGCTCTGGATGTAACGGGACAGTGGGACGGGCAGTTCAGCTATCCCCATGCGTTGCCGCCGGAGTTTTTCTCCGCATCGCTGTTCGAGACAGCAGACGGTCTTGGTGGCACCGTGACGGAGCGCGCGGCCAATGGGCAGGGGGAGACGTGCTTTGTCTCAACCATCCGGGGCGTGCGCCATGGGACCAGCGTGCGGTTTACCAAAACCTACGAAGGTGGCGGCCGACAGCACGCCGTGCTGTATACTGGCGCGCTGAACGCTGATGGCAGCGAGATCGAGGGGGAATGGCGTATCGCCGGTTCCTGGTCGGGCCGGTTCCTCATGCTCCGCCGCGGCGGTGGGGGTGGTGCAACCATGCGGCAGGCAGAAGAAGCCCTGACCGACTGAGCCTGTTACCCGCACCCGACCGGCCAGCATGTGGTGGTGCCTGCGGGGGCGGCAAGTCATGGACAGGTTTTTGGTGAAGCTTTTTTCAAAAAGCTTCGGAAGAACGCCGCCTTTTTGGGAAAAAGGCGGCGCCCGGCAATTTTTGTTATTTTTGAAAATACCCTCCTATTCCGCCGGTGTCACGGCCTCTTCCACCGGCACATAGATCCGGTTGCCGTTGCTGCGGAACTCTTCCTTCTTCTGCTCAAGCCCGGCCAGCCGCTGCGCATCGGCCTTCAGGTCATGGCTTATGCGCATGGAGCAGAATTTGGGGCCGCACATGGAACAGAAATGCGCGTTCTTGTGCGCTTCACGCGGCAGGGTCTCGTCGTGGTACGAACATGCCGTGTCCGGGTCGAGGGACAGCTTGAACTGGTCATTCCAGCGGAAGTCGAAGCGCGCGCGGCTGATCGCGTCATCGCGGATGCGCGCCGCCGGGTGCCCCTTGGCCAGATCGGCGGCATGGGCGGCAATGCGGTAGGTCACGACCCCCACCTTCACGTCATTACGGTCGGGCAGGCCGAGATGTTCCTTCGGCGTGACGTAACACAGCATGGCGGTGCCGAACCAGCCGATCATGGCCGCCCCGATGCCTGATGTGATGTGGTCGTAACCCGGTGCGATATCGGTCGTGAGCGGGCCAAGCGTGTAGAAGGGGGCTTCGCCGCATTCACGCAGCTGCTTTTCCACATTGACCTTGATCTTGTGCATGGGCACGTGGCCCGGCCCCTCGATCATGACCTGGCAGCCTTTGGCCCATGCGATCTTTGTCAGTTCGCCCAGCGTTTCCAGTTCCGCGAACTGGGCTGCGTCATTCGCATCGGCAATGGAGCCGGGACGCAGCCCGTCACCCAGCGAGAACGAGACATCATAGCGGCGCATGATGTCGCATATTTCCTCGAAATGTTCATACAGGAAGCTCTCGCGGTGGTGGTGCAGGCACCATCCCGCCATGATCGACCCGCCGCGCGAGACGATGCCGGTCACGCGGTTGACCGTAAGCGGCACATGCCGCAGCCGCACGCCGGCGTGGATGGTGAAGTAGTCCACCCCCTGTTCCGCCTGTTCGACCAGCGTGTCACGGAAGATCTCCCATGTCAGGTCCTCGGGCACGCCGCCCACCTTTTCCAGCGCCTGGTACAGTGGCACCGTGCCGATGGGCACCGGCGCGTTGCGCAGGATCCAGTCGCGGATGTTGTGGATGTTGCGCCCGGTGGACAGGTCCATCACCGTATCGGCCCCCCAGCGGATGGCCCAGACCATTTTTTCCACTTCCTCCGCGACCGAGGACGTAACGGCGGAATTGCCGATATTGGCGTTGACCTTCACCAGGAAGTTGCGCCCGATCACCATCGGTTCCAGTTCCGGGTGGTTGATGTTGGCGGGCAGGATGGCGCGGCCGGCGGCAATTTCGGAGCGCACGAATTCGGGGGTGACGAATTCGGGTATGTCCGCCCCGAAATCCTCGCCATCGGCACGGCGGGCGGCAGCCCCCTCGACCATCGTGGCGCGGCCCAGGTTCTCGCGGTGGGCGGCGTAGATCATTTCCTCGGTAATGATGCCGGCGCGGGCAAATTCATACTGCGTGACCCGCTGGCCGGGGCGGCCTTCATGCACCGTATGGGGGGCGGGGCAGGACGGGATCAGGTGCTCGCCCTTGGCAAAGCCGTTATCCTCGGGGCGGACGGCGCGCGGGGTGATGGCGGGCAGGTCGCGCGCCGCGATCCATGGCGCGCGGATGGGGGGCAGCCCGTGGCGCACGTCAATGCGGGCGGCGGGGTCGGTATAGGGGCCGGATGTGTCGTACACCCGCACCGGGGGTTCGTTGGCGCCGGGTTCCAGCGCGATTTCACGGAAAGGCACGCGGATATGCGCGTGCCCCTCGGGTGAGGACCAGACCTTGGTGGACCCCATGATGGGTCCGGTGGTGACATGGTCGGGAGATGAAGGCGAAGCAACGGTGGACATGGCAATGCTCCTCGCGTTCTCTCCGACAGGGGGGTGTGGGGGAGAAAACCGGGCGCCACGCGGCTTGCGTGTTTACCTGCGGGCGCTATGCCGCAGCCTTGTGCCGATTGTCTGCACCAGTCCCTCCGCCGGTATGAGCCGGATCAGGTTCCCCGGAACGCACGATGCGCCCGGCAGGGTCTCCGCGCGCATGGTGGTCCATGCCAGCGGTCTCTCAGCCCCTTGTCGGGACTCCCCTTGGTCGCTTCAGGATCGGGAAACACGCGGCCCTTGTCAACGTACCTGTGGGGGCAACAGGGGTGGCGGTGAAAAAGAATCCGTGTGCTGACTTGCGTGCCAGCGGGTTGTGATAGACTGGTGTCCACCATCACCAACGGTACGAAAGCGGGACAGTATGGCAGGCAGCGTGATTTCCGACCGGATTGCACAGGGCAGCGGGCGCATGGTGGCGGATACCGTCATCCGCGACGTGCGCCTGTTCGATCTGGTGACGGGCGAACTGCTGCCAACCGACATCGCGCTGTGTGGCGATACCATTGTCGGCACGCTGGACCGCTACGAGGGGACGCGCGTGATCGAGGGGCGCGGGCGCATTGCCGTGCCCGGCTTCATTGACACGCACCTGCATGTCGAATCCTCGCTCATCACGCCTTTCGAGTTCGATCGCTGCGTCCTGCCGCACGGCGTGACCACCGCCATATGCGACCCGCACGAGATGGCCAATGTGCTGGGCCGCCCGGCGCTGGACTATTTTACCGAAGCCGCCCTGCGCACGGTCATGGACCTGCGCGTCAACCTGTCCAGCTGCGTGCCCTCCACCCATCTGGAAACATCGGGGGCCGCGCTGGGGGCGGCGGACCTGCTGGCCTATCGGGGTCACCCCAAGGTCATTGGCCTGGCCGAGTTCATGAACATCCCCGGCGTGCTGAACAATGACCCGGTCTGCATGGAAAAGCTGGAAGCCTTTGCCGGCGGCCATATCGATGGCCATGCCCCGCTGCTGCGCGGGCGAAAGCTCAATGGCTACCTGAGTGCGGGCATCACCACCGACCATGAGGCCACCACGGCGGAGGAAGCGCTGGAAAAGGTGCGCAAGGGCATGACGGTGCTGATCCGCGAAGGCTCGGTGTGCAAGGACCTGCGGGCCCTTGTGCCGCTGCTCAACCCGGTTACGTCGCCGTTCTTCGCCTTCTGCACCGATGACCGCAACCCGCTGGAAATCGCGCATGAGGGGCATCTGGACTACCTGATCCGCCTGGCCATCTCGCTGGGGGTGGAACCGCTGGCCGCCTATCGCAGCGCCTCGCTCAGTGCCGCCAACGCCTTTGGCCTGCGTGACCGGGGCCTGATCGCGCCGGGAAGGCGGGCGGATATCGTGCTGCTGGATGACCTGCGGGAATGCCGGGTGTCGGACGTGATTAGCGCGGGCAGGCTGGTGGATGACGCGCTGTTTGCCGCCCGTGACATCATTCCCCCCGTGGGCACGGGCAGCATCAGCCTGCCCGGCCCCGTCAGTGCGGCGGACATGCAGGTGGCGGGTTCCGGCACGCGGCGTCCCGTGATCGGCCTGCTGCCCGGACAGATCATCACGCCCTTCCTGCATGCCGACCTGCCGGTGGTGGACGGTATTGTCCAGCCCGACCCGGCGCAGGATATCGCGCGCATCTGCGTGGTGGCGCGGCATGGGCATAACGACAATATCGGGCGTGGCTTCGTTAAGGGGTTCGGCCTGTCCGGCGGGGCGCTGGCATCCTCGGTCGGGCATGACAGCCACAATATCTGCGTGGTCGGCATGGATGATGCGGACATGGCGCTGGCGGTCAACCATCTGGAAAAGACGGGGGGCGGTTTTGTGGTGGTGCGGGGCGGACAGGTCATGGCCGACATGCCGCTGCCGGTGGCAGGACTTATGAGCGATGCCCCGTTCGAGACCGTGCGTGACCAGCTTGTGGTGCTGCGCGCCGCCGCCCGCGCGCTGGGCTGCGGGCTGGATGAGCCGTTCCTCCAGCTTGCCTTCCTGCCGCTGCCGGTCATCCCGCATCTCAAGATCACGGATTTCGGCATGGTGGATGTCAACCGGATGACGCTGGTCTGATACTGGTGGCACACGGAACCCGCCCATGACCACGGCCGCCGATCCCGCCCCGCCGCCCGCGCGCGCGACTGTTGCCACGTTGCGCGCCTACCGGGCGGACTGGGTGCATTTTACCCGCTGGTGCGCGGCGCAGGCCGTGGCCCCCATTCCCGCAACGCCGGAGGTGGTTGCAGCCTACCTGCGCAGCCTGGCGGAATTCGCCCCCGCCACCATCCGCCGCCGCCTGGCCGCGATTGGCAGGATGCACCGCTTCAACAACATGGCATGGGATGTGACCGATACCCGCATCCGTGCGGCCCTGGCCCACATGCTCGACCTGCCCCGCGTGTCGGCACCTGCCCCTGAAGTGGTGACGCCGGGCATGCTGCGCGCCATGGTGGAACGGTGCGAGGATGGCGTCCGTGGCCTGCGGGACCGCTGCCTGCTGCTGTTCGGCTTTGCCGGTGCCCTGCGCCGTTCGGAACTGGTTGGCCTGCAAGTGGAGGACGCCGTGCCCGGCCGCACGGCGCTGGTGCTGAATATCCGCGAGGGCGATGGCCACCAGCCTGTCAGCCTGCCCCTGTCGGCCGAAGGGCTGCCGTGCCCCGCCGCCGCCCTGGCTGCATGGCAGCAGGTCGCGCACCGCCAGACCGGGCCGCTCTTCCGCGCCATTTCCAAGGGCGGGCGCGTGGGCGGCCGGGCGCTTACGCCCTATGCCGTGACCCGCATCCTGCAACGCCGCGCACTGATGGCCGAAGTGGCCCCCGATGTGGTGGCCCGCCTGAGCGCGCACGCCCTGCGCTCGGGCTACATCATGGAAGCGCTGCGGCAGGGCATGGAAATCACGGCGCTGTGCCGGCATACCCGCTATCGTGACCCCCGCGCCCTGCGGCCGTACGAATGCCAGCTTGCCAATGACTGAAAACCTGCGCCTGCCCTGGGCTGAACTGCCTCCCCCCGCCACGCGGGACGGGGAAGTGCCGGCCGGTGCCCTCCGCCGGCCACCGGCCCGGCGCGGGCGGCGGCCGCTTTCGGCATGGCCCAAGCCGGCCGGCCCGGTGCCATGGCAGTGGTGGCACCTGCTGGTACACGGACCGGATGCGGCCATGGATGCCTTCGGGGCGGAAGCGGCTGGCCCCGGTCTCATCCCATGGCCCTTCGATGCCGAACGGGTGGAGGAGGACATGTTCGCACTCGCCATCGGCCGGAATGGTCCCGCGCGCGGGCGGGCCGGACTGTCGGTTGAAGGCTGTCGCATCCTGGCGCGCCAGTTCCGTGCCGCGGCCGAAGCGCGCCATGCCCGGCTGACCCTGCTGCCCGCCGGTGCCTGCCCGCTGGACTTCCATCGCCTTGTGCCGGTGCCCGATGCCATCCTGGCCCTGGGCGCCACCCATCCCGATGCCCGCGCGTGGCTGCAGCGCCACTGGGGCATTGCTGAGGCCCCCCGACAGGTGACGTACCTGCCCGGGCGCAAGGCGGGCCGCAGGCTGGCCCGTGGGCACCGGGCAATGGTCTTCGGTTTCTTTACCCGTGGGGGCAACCCCATGCCCGTGGTGCGTCGGGCGGAGGAACATTACCCCCGGCTTGTCTTCGGCCTGACGGAACGCCCGCTGACATGACGGACCAGTTCATGCTGTTTGCCGGTGGCGTGGTGCCCGATGGGGAGCCGGTTGTCAGGCTCGCGCTCTATCAGGGCAGCCTGTCGCACCTGCTGGAACTGGCCCATGCGCGTGAAATCGACTTGGCCCGGCTGGATATCGTAACCCTGATCGACCAGTTGGCCGAAGCCGTGCGGGCATGCACCACCCTGCCGCTGGGGCAGAAGGCGCAGTGGGCGGTCATGGCATCAGGGCTGCTGCTGCTGCGCTCGCGCCTCATGCTGCCCGAAGATGATCCCCGCCAGCAGCAGGCCACGCAGGAAGCCGCCGACCTGCGCACGCGCCTGCTGGCCGCCGAGGGCGCGTCAGCCCTTGCGGGCTGGCTTGCCGCGCGCGCCCAGCTGGGGCGCGACGTGCATGGCTTTGGCGGCGCACGGCCGCCCGAAAGCGACGAATCGGACCAGTGGGAAGTGGACCGGATCGAGTTCCTGTGGGGCTGCCTTGCGGTGTTTGATGGCAACTGGGGGGCCATGCCGACCGAGACCCCGTTCTATGCGCCGGTGCAGCTGGATCTGTTTTCCGTGGAGGATGCGCGCATGCGGGTGCGCACCTGCCTGGCACAGGCGCGCCATACGCCGGTGCCGCTGGACTGGATGCTGCCCGAGTGCATGCGCGAAGGCGAGGGGAGCAGCCTGTCGGCAGGGCAGCGCCGTTCGGCATGGAGCAGTACGTTCGCCGCCTGCCTGGAAATGGTCAAGCAGGGGGAGGCCGTGGCCTACCAGCCCGAAGCGCGGATGCTGCCCCGCTTCAGCGGGGTGGAGGCCGCCGGGGGGCAGGAGCCCGAATCTGTTTTTACCAAGAAATAACGTGAAAGCCGCCTATCGTTTCGAAATGCGTTCTTTCCGTTCCGGCATCCATGTTGCAATAACAATATTGCGCGCAAACAGGGCTTTCGAAGGGCCGGGATCGATTTTTTCCTTATTTTTTTAACAGTTTGCTTGACTGGGATTTTTTTTTGATCAAGCTGGCATTAACGGTTTTTCACGACCCCGCCCGACACGGGAAGGGTCAGTTTCATTGGTCCGGTCGGCCCGTCAGTTCATGATCTGGCGGGCGGGTCATTCAGACAGACTATTTCAGACAAGATCAGGGTTGATTTCGAGTTGGTAATAATGTTTATGGATAAATCGTGATGAATGAGTGGTTTGGCCAGTTGGGGCAGGGTGCATGCGGTGTCCGTGCATTGGCATATGCACTGTCCGGGGCTGCGGCCATCACGCTTTTCCGTTCCGCCGGGAAAGGGGATGGCCATGTTTCACGGCTGAACCGGGGAGAACAAGGCGGATCGCATCAGTCGTTTCGTAGAAATCTGGTCATACTCCCGTAGTAGATTTGGTGAAATCAGAACATCCAGAATAAATTTTCCAATAATTCCTTCCTAAAACTATGCCGTTCTGAGTGAGGTATGGGTATGACGTATGCGGAACAGAGTGATAATACACTACAAAAGGTAATTGTTTTCGCCCTTGTCCTGGCATTTGAAGGACTGCTGGTTGTAGCGCTCCTGTACGGGCTTGGCTCCGCGCCTGATGCCCCGAAGGAACCGCCCAAGCCGCCGGTTGAAGTGCACATGATCAAGGAGCCGCCACCGCCGCCACCGCCGCCGCCGCCGCCACCACCGCCGCCGGAGATTACGCAGCCGCCGCCGCCGTACATTCCGCCGCCGAAGATCCAGGTGCCGACACCGCCGCCGCCGATGAAGGTGACGCACACGAAGCCGCCGAAGGCGATGCCGCCCGCCCGGGCGACCCCGCCGTCCGATGCGCCCGTGTCCAACGCGCCGCCCGTGCCCGACCACATGGCCGGAACGTCGCCGCTGAACCATGTGGTGCCGGAATACCCGGAAGAAATGTCGGAAGAAGGCCGTGAAGGCGTTGTGTCCGTCGCCTGTGACGTGGAACCCAGCGGCGTCACCAGCAACTGCCAGGTGGTGAGTGTAAAGGGTGGCCAGGCATTTGCCGATGCCGCGCTGAAGGCGGTCCGTCGCTCACGCTATGCACCGGCGGTCAAGAATGGCGTTCCCGTAAAGGAATTCCATCATCTCTATACGATCACGTTCAGTCTGAATGACTGAGCCTGAGTATCAAGGTCAGGCACGGCGGGGGCCGGCAGCACCCCGCCGCCTCGGAAAAAACATCCTGCTCCAGAGGATTTTGGTTAAATGATCAGACTGCATCGTAAACACACTCTTGTTGCCTCGGCTGCTTTCGCTGCCATGCTGTGCGCGGCTTCCCCGCTCGCTGCGCTTGCACAGGATGCCGCCCCGGCCGCTAGCGATGCGGCCACGGCGCCTGCGGTTTCCGCGCCCCCGACCGATGGCAATGGCGCCCCGGCCACTCCGGCACCGGGTGCCGATGCCCCGGCCGTGCAGGCTCCCGCCGCCACCGATGCCGCACCGGCAGCCCCGGCCGAAGCGCCGCCCGCTCCTGCCCCTGCTCCCGCTCCCGCAGCGGATGCGGCTCCCCCGGCCGATGCCCCCAAGGCCCCCGAGGGCAACCCCTACGGTCTGGGCGCGCTGTGGGCCAATGGTGACTTCATTGCCCGTGGCGTCCTGCTGATCATGGTCTTCATGTCGCTTGGCACCTGGTACATCATGATCACTAAGTTCTTCGAGCAGGCCCGCGTCATGGCCGCCGCCAAGCAGGTGATGACCGATTTCTGGACCAAGGGTTCCATCAAGGAAGGTGCCGCGGCCCTGCCCGCGAACTCCCCCTTCCGCTATATTGCCGATACCGGCGTGAAGGCGGCGGAACACCACGAAGGCACGATGCAGGAATCCATCGACCTGCACTCCTGGACCACCATGTCCATCCAGCGTTCGGTTGACGTGATCCAGACCAAGCTGCAGGGCGGCCTGGCCTTCCTCGGCACCGTGGGTTCCACCTCTCCGTTCGTGGGTCTGTTCGGCACGGTGTGGGGTATCTATCATGCGCTGACGGCCATCGGCATTGCAGGCCAGGCCTCGATCGACAAGGTTGCCGGCCCGGTCGGTGAATCGCTGATCATGACCGCCATCGGCCTGGGCACCGCGGTGCCGGCGGTGCTGGGCTACAACCTGCTGGTCCGCCGCAACAAGGGCGCCATTGACAAGGTGCGCAACTTCGCGGCTGACGTGCAGTCGATCCTTATGGGTGGTTATCGTCATGGTGCCGAGATCGTGGTGCACCCCGACAACTCCCCGACCACAACGACTATCGACAACCGGGTGGGCTGATCATGGGTATGCAAGTTGGAGGTGGCGGCGATGAAGACGAGGTGGTGTCGGCCATCAACACCACACCGCTTGTCGACGTCATGCTGGTGCTGCTGATCATCTTCCTGATCACCATCCCCGTCGCGACACACACCATCAAGGTCAACCTTCCGATGGATGCCAACCAGCCGACCCGCACGATGATGAACAACATCGTCATCGCGGTGACGCCAACCGGGCAGGCCTACTGGAACGAGACACCCCTGACCAGCTATGCCGACCTGGAATCCCACCTGGAGCATGTGGCTGCGGAAAATCCGCAGCCCCAGATCCAGATCCGTGGTGACCAGATGGCGAAATACGAGGGGGTGGGCAAGGTGATCGCGGCCTGTCAGCAGGCGGGTATCGTCCACATTGATTTCATTACCGAGCAGCCGCACGGCTGATATCCATTCCCGGCCGGGGCACATGCCCCGGCCATTCCTGGGAGAGTAGACACCATGGGCATGAATGTCGGCTCAGACAGCACCACAGAGGACGAAGGTATTGTCGATATCAATACCACGCCCCTGATTGACGTCATGCTGGTGCTGTTGATCATGCTGATCATCACCATTCCGCTCCAGACGCATTCGGTTTCCATCGATCTGCCGCAGGGCAATCCGCCGCCGTCCACCGCGCCAGACCCGGTTGTGGACACGGTGGCGATCGATTTTGACAATACCATCACCTGGAATGGTGAGCCTGTCCCCGATGAGGCAGCCCTGCAGGAACGCTTCAAGGATGCGGCAGCGCAGCCCGTCCAGCCGGAAATGCATATCCACCCCGACCGTCTGGCCAGCTACAAGGTCGTGGCCAGGGTGCTGGCGGACGCGCAGCGTCTGGGCGTAAGCAAGCTGGGTATCATGGGTAGCGATCAGTTCATGGACGCGCAGTAAGGTAACACGGCGACGTGGCCCTGATTGTGCTTATGGACAGCGTTTCAGAACGGCTCTTCCTGTGGGAAGGGCCGTTTTTTCATGCCTGTCGTGCCATATGCTGACAGTCCATTCTCATGGGGCGGTCTGGCATGGTGGCGGGCGGGGATGTGCCGGATTGCGGGGAAATACCCGGTCATCATCAGGAAGTTTCCGGTGAAGTTTTGTTCAGGATGCTTCAGGGCGGGAGACTCGTTTGTGACCGGGCCGTCGTGTTCCGGACATCCACATGCATGGCACGCGCTCCCTTTTTCCAAAAAGTGGGGTTCCCTGCATGGCCACCGCCCCGCAAGGTGGGCATGGGCCTGCCTGCATGGAGGAATGGCGCGTGACAGCAGAGATAACACCCCATCCGGTGGATGAAATGCTGCCAGCCGGCATGCTGTTTGCCTTCGGGCTGCAACATGCCCTGGTCATGTATGCCGGCACCGTGGCCGTGCCACTGGTCTTTGCCGCCGCGATGCACATGTCCGCGGCACAGACGATATTACTGATCAACTGCGGGCTGATGACATCGGGCGTCGTCACCATCGTGCAGAGTGTGGGGGTGTGGAAATTCGGCTCGCGCCTGCCCATCGTGCAGGGGTCTTCGTTTGCCATGCTGGCATCCTTACTGCTGATCGGGCAGGTCTATGGCCTGCGTTCGGTTTTCGGCGCGGTCATGGGGGCGGGGCTGGCCATGGTGGTACTGGCGCCGGTCATGGCGCGGCTCATGCGCTTTTTCCCGCCGGTGGTGATTGGCTGCCTGATCACCACCATCGGGCTTACGCTCATGCCGGTCGCGGGGCGCTGGGTGGGGGGCGGCACGCCGGGGGCACCCGGTTTTGGCAGTGTCGCCAACCTGCTGCTGGCATTCGTCACCATTCTCATGACCGTTGCGGTGCAGGCGTGGGGCCGGGGGTTCATGGTCAATATCAGCGTTCTGGTGGGGCTTGTGGCGGGTAGTATCGTGGCCGCGCTATGCGGCATGGGCCATTACGGGATGGTGGCGCAGGCCCCATGGTTTGCCGTGAGCATGCCCTTTGTCTTCGGCATGCCGGAATTTCATGTCATGCCGGTCGTTATCGTGCTGCTGAGCATGATCATCATTGTGGCCGAAACCACCGGCAACTGCCTGGCCATTGGCCGGGTGGTGGATGTGCCCGTGACCGATGCCACCATAGCGGGCGCCCTGCGCGCCGATGGACTGTCCACCCTGCTGGGCGGTGCGTTCAACAGTTTTCCCTATAATGCCTTTACCCAGAATACCGGGCTGATCGCCATGACCGATATCCGCAGCCGTTTTGTCGTGGCGGGGGCGGGCGTGATCATGATCGGGCTGGGTCTGTTCCCCAAGCTGGGCGCGCTGATCGCGGCCCTGCCGCCGCCGGTGCTGGGCGGGTGCGGCGTGGTCATGTTCGGCATGACCACGGTAGGCGGCATACGTGAACTGCTGCATGTACGCTTCGAGGGCACGCGCAATGCCCTGATCGCGGCTGTATCCATGGGGCTGGGCGTGCTGCCCATGGCATGCCCGGACCTGTTCGTGCATCTGGGCGGGCTGTGGCGGCTGCTACTGGGTAACGGGGTGCTGCTGTGTATCCTGTCGGGGGTGCTGCTCAACCTGCTGGTAGGCAGCCGCGCACCGGATGCGGCGGATGCCGTGGACCCCATGCCACCATCGTCTGGTCCTGATAACGTCTTGATAAAAAGATAAAAGTTTTTGGGGGCCGCCTTTTTTCACAAAGGCGGTGGTCTCGTAAGATTTTTGAAAAAAGCTTCACCAGGAACGTTCCGGCTTCAGGTGGCGTGCGTGCGCGCGGTCGGGCGCGGACCCAGCAGCCGGGCCGCGCTGCACAGCATGCCGATAAAGGCGACAATGGCGCCAAAGCCCAGGCAGCTCCGTTCCGCGTCATGCGTGATCAGGCCAAAGGCCATGGCCACGAACATGGCCCCCGTGGCCTGTCCGCACTGCCGCGCGATCTGCACCATGCCCGACGCGCTGCCCGAACGCCCGGGGGGGGCGGTCACCATCATGATGCGGTTGTTGGGCGGCTGGAACACCCCGAACCCCATCCCCCCCAGGGCGATGCGCCAGGCGATGTCGAACCAGGCGGGAGCGGCGGGCAGCAGATACAGCGCCAGGAACCCAAGGGATGTCATGCCCAGCCCGACCGAGGACAGGATGGCCGCCGGTACCCGGTCTGACAGCCTGCTGATGAGCGGGGCCACCGCCATGATGCCGACCGGCCACGGTGTCATGAGCAGGCCGACGATGGAAGGCGGGTAGTGGAACATGGACTGGAGCGTGAAGGGGAACGAGATCATGAACAGGTTCGAGGCCACGAACGCCACGAACCCCACCAGCGTGCCGTTGCGGAAGGCCCGGATACGCAGCATGTCGATGGGAAACATGGGGTGCGTCTGCCCATGCTGGCGGCGCACCAGCAGCCAGCCCGCGGCCAGGCCGGTGATGGCCAGCGCGGTCACCTGCACTGCCCCGGCATGGTGGGCGATCGAATCCCCCGCCATGATCAGCGCACCGAAGGCCAGCACGTTGAGCAGCGCGCTGGCGCCATCAAACGAGCCGGGGCTGACCGGTGTGCGCGGCAGGGAAACCAGCGCCAGCACAAGCGCGGTCGCCCCCAGCGGGATGTTGATCAGGAACAGCCAGGGCCAGCTGGCGAAGGACAGGATGATGGAGGCCACGGTCGGCCCGCCCCCCACGCCCAGCGCCACCATCACGCCGTTAAGCGCGATTCCCCGCCCCAGTATGGCATGCGGGTAGATGAAGCGGATCAGCGCGATGCTGACGCTCATGATGCATGCGCCGCCCACGCCCTGCACCGCGCGCGCCAGTGCCAGTGCCAGCAGGCTGTGCGACAGCGCGCAGAACAGGGAGGCCACGGTCAGCAGCGCCAGCCCGATCTGGCACAGCCGCGCAAACCCGATGCGCGTGCCAAGGGCGGCCATGGGCAGCAGCGAAACCACGCTGGCCAGCTGGTAGGCATTGACGATCCAGACCGCGGATGCGGGCGAGACATGCAGGTCCCCCGCTATGGTGGGCAGGGCGACATTGGCAATGGCGTAATCCAGCAGCGCCAGCAGCACCGACAGCGCCACGGCGGTCACCGCGCGTACGCGCGCGGCGCCATGCAGGCCTTCGCCTTCTGTCAGGACGGGTTTGGATGGGGGGGGCATGGGCAGGGGCTTTTCGGGCGGGGGAACGTCATGTTTCGGAGAAACAATGATAACCGGCGCGGGATGGATACGGCAACCTGCCCCGCCGCCGGCAGGCCCGGTCCCCCCCCCCGCGTGGTCAGCCCGCGGCGTCCAGCGCGCGCTGGCCGATGTCGTGGCGGTAGACGCCATCGGGCCAGTCGATTTTCCCTATGGCGGCATAGGCCCTGTCACGGGCCTGGGCCAGTGTGTCGGCCGTGGCGCATACGGCCAGCACGCGCCCGCCCGCCGCCACAAGCGCGCCGGCGGCATCCAGCTTCGTGCCCGCCTGGAACACGCGTACGCCCGGCACGGCCTCGGCCTCCGCAATGTTGCGGATGACCCCGCCAGTGACCGGCGTGCCGGGATAGCCGCGTGCCGCCATCACCACGCTTATGGCGGACTGGCTGGAAAAGCGGATGTCGGTGCGGGCCAGGTCTCCCTTCGCCACGGCGGCCAGCGCGGCCAGCAGGTCGCTTTCCAGCCGGATCAGCAGGGCCTGCGCCTCCGGGTCACCCAGGCGGACATTGTATTCGATCAGCTGCGGGCCGGACGGGGTCAGCATGAGGCCCGCGAAGATGATGCCGGTAAACGGCGTGCCCCGCCGCGCCATTTCACGCAGCATGGGACGTACCAGCAGGTCAAGGGCGGCTTCCTGCGCCGCGCGGTCAAAGCCCGTGGGGGGCGAGACCGCGCCCATGCCGCCGGTGTTGGGGCCGGTATCGCCGTCACCAATGCGCTTGTGGTCCTGTGCCGCGCCGATCAGCACGGCGGTCTCGCCCGCGCAGAAGGCGAAGAGCGAGACCTCATCGCCGACAAGGCAGTCCTCGATCACCACGCTGTGGCCTGCCTGGCCCAGCGTGCCCCCCGTCATCATGTCGGTAATGGCCTGTTCGGCCTCGGCAACACTCTGGGCCACCACCACGCCCTTGCCCGCCGCCAGCCCGTCCGCCTTGACCACAACCGGCGCGCCATGGCGGCGTACGTAGTCCAGCGCGGGGGCGGCCGCGTCAAAGCGGGCCCAGCGTGCGGTGGGAATGCCCGCCGCGTCACACACTTCCTTGGTGAAGGTCTTGCTGCCTTCCAGCGCCGCCGCCGCCCGGGCGGGCCCCGCGCAGGCAATGCCGGCAGCCTTGCAGGCATCGGCAATGCCCGCCACCAGCGGGGCCTCGGGGCCGGGGACGACCAGATCGATGCGCTCGCGCCGTGCCAGCGCGATCAGGCCCGCCACGTCATCAGCCTTTACCGCGCAGTTGGTGCCCAGGGCGGCGGTGCCGGGATTGCCCGGCGCAATGAACAGGGCATCGAGCAGGGGAGAGCGCGCAATGGCAGCGGCCATGGCATGTTCCCGTCCGCCCGATCCAACCAGCAGCACCCGCATCACTCTGTTTCTCCCGTTTTTCATATCTGCCCTTTCGGGGTGGCCGTCTCTATCATACCTTGGGCGGATGGATGAACAGTTTCCCGACTCCGGCCGCGTCATGGGCGGCAATACGCCCGAATTCTCGGTAGCCGAGATTTCAGGCGCGATCCGCCGCACGCTGGAGGGCACGTTCGGCCGCATCCGCGTGCGCGGCGAGATTACGGAGTTCAAGCGCTACCCTTCCGGGCATCTCTATTTCTCGCTCAAGGACGAGGGGGGCAAGCTGTCCTCCGTCGTGTGGCGCGGGACGGTGTCGCGGCTGGGGCTGAAGCCGGAAAACGGGGTGGAGGTCATCGCCACGGGCAAGATTTCGGCCTATGGCGAGCGCTCGTCCTACCAGATGGTGATCGACCGGCTGGAATATGCGGGCGAGGGCGCGCTGCTGGCCCGCATCGAACGCCTGCGGCTGCGCCTGGCGGAGGAAGGGCTGTTCGATTCGGCACGCAAGCGCCCGCTGCCCTTCCTGCCGCGCGTGATCGGGGTGGTCACATCGGCGCAGGGGGCGGTGCTGCATGATATCCGCACCACCATCGCCCGCCGCTTCCCCCATCCCGTTCTGGTCTGGCCCGTGCCGGTGCAGGGGGACGGGGCCGCCGAACGGATTGCGCAGGCCATTGCCGGATTCGACAGGATTGAAGGGAGTCCGGCGCTGCCCCGCCCCGATGTGCTGATCGTGGCGCGCGGGGGTGGCTCACTGGAAGACCTGATGGCCTTCAATGACGAGGGCGTGCTGCGTGCCGTGGCCGCGTGCCGCATTCCGGTCATTTCCGCCGTGGGGCACGAGACGGATACCACGCTGGTCGATTTCGTATCCGACTGCCGTGCCCCCACGCCCACCGCCGCCGCCGAAATGGCGGTGCCGGTGCGCGCGGAACTGGAGGCGGCCCTGGCCCAGCGCGACGCGCGGCTGCGTGGCGGCCTCGGGCGCTGCCTGCAACTGGCGCGCGCGCGTCTGGACCGGGCGGCGGCGGGACTGCCTGACCTGCCCGGTGTGGTGGAAAACGCGCGCAGGCGGCTCGATGACCTTGGCTACCGGCTGGACCTGGCACTGCCCGCGCGCGTGCACGCCATGCGGGGGCGGTTGCAGAATGCGTCCGACCGGTTGCCGGCACCCCACATGCTCCTTGCGCTGCGCCGGGCGGATCTGGCCCGCGTTGGCACCGCCAGCCAGCAGGCGATGGGTGCCCTGCTGCGGCGACGGGAGGCGATACTGGCCGGTCTGCGTGTGCCGCCTGCGGTCCTGGTGTCGCAATTGCGCGCCAGCACCAGCCGCCTGGCGGGTACCGGCGGCAGGCTGGACGCGCTTTCTCCCCGGGCGGTGCTGGAGCGGGGCTACGTACTGGTGACCGACAGCGCGGGCAGGCCGCTTGCGCACGCGGCACAGGCCCGCGGGGCGCCGGAAGTGGTCATGACCTTTGCCGATGGCAAGGTGGCCGCCCGGCCGCTCGGGGAGGCATCACGCGCGCAGGGGCTTCTGGATCTGTAATGCACATACCGGCAGGATACATGACAATACGCTTACGACTCTGCACCATCGGCGCGGCCGTGCTGCTGGCTGGCTGCGCGGCGCAGCCCGCGCGCCAGAGGCCGGACTCCGTCATCGCGGCACAGGCCACGACACCCGGCCGCATCCCGCCGCAGGATTTCGCCCCCGGCATGACGGGGGAGGAAACGGCGCCATCGGGCGTCGTGCTGACGAACGACCCCTCCGCTCCGGCCGATACGCCCCTGTGCGGCCATGCCGCGCGTGAGGCCAATGCCCTTGGCGCCACCGTCCACCCGGACATGACGCCTGCCGCCAGTCCCTGCGCCGCCAATGCCTGCCTAGACCCGCAGACCGGCACCTATATTGCCGATGACGGCAGCCGCAGGGTCTGCCGCTAGCGCATCCGGTCTCCGCCGTCCTGCATGGGTCATATGCCGGATGTGGGCAGGAACGCCCCATATTCCGATTGACTTGCCGCGCGGCGATGGTGGACCTTTGGCCCATCATGAACCTTCCCCCACCACCCGGCCCGGCAGGTGACCCGCAGGCGACGGTGCACATGTTTCCCCTCAAGCGCATGCTTTCCCTGCGTGAGGCGGCGGGACACCTGGGCATTACCGTACTGCGGCTGCGTGCCCTGCGCCTTGTCGGCGCGGGACCGCATGCCGCCATGCGCAACAAGGGCGGGGTCATGTTCCGCATCGAGGATCTTGACGAGTATGTGGACGGCCTCTACCGCCGTGCCGACATCTCGCATACCGAGCAGGCCCGCCACCGCAATGCGTGGCGCGGGCGGGTCGCGGCCGTGCCGGAAGCGGCGCGTACCGGACTGACCGATTCCTTCATGCAGATCGTGACGCGCGACGAACTGCTGGAAAAAGGCGCGAACCGGGGTTTCCGCGTCCTGTTCCTGGGGGGGCTGTGCCTTATTTTCCTGTCCCATACACCGCTGATCTGGCGGCTGTAGGGCGGGCGGGGGCGCATTTCGTGGCAAATGCGCTTTTTTTGCCTGTGCGGGTATGTTCTTTCGCCATACGATCCGCTACGCAGAAACCACGATAGCGGAACAATAATGGATCGTATGATGACAGGTATGCGCAGCAGCATCATGGCCCGTACAGGTAAGGTGGGCCTGCGGGGCGCACTTTGCGGGCTGGCTCTTGCCCTTGCTCCGGCCCTTGCCATGGCGCAGGATGCCGGCGGTGGACAGCCTCAGCAGAACCCCATCCTGCCCATGCCGCCCGTGCCGGAATTCAAGCCGCTGCCCGCGGGCGCGCATCCGGCCGCGCCTGTTATCGGCATTTTCAACACCCAGCAGATCATGGCGCAGTCCACTGCCGTGCAGAAGCTGCAGACCGAACTGGGCGCCCGGCGCGAAGCGCTGGTGAAGGACGTGCGGGCCGAGGATGGCCAGCTTCAGGCGCTGCGCCAGTCCATCATCAAGGCAGGCAAGGCCCCCACGCCGGAGCAGCAGCAGGACCTGCAGAAGCGCGTGATGGCCGACCGCACCAAGTTCGGCAACCGCAACCGCATCCTTGAAGAGGACGCGCAGGTCGCCCTGAATCAGGTCCAGCGTGAAATGCAGCAGATTGTCAGCGCCATTGCCGCCTCACGCGGGATGACGCTGGTGCTGCAGGCCGGCACCGCCGCCCTGCACGACAACAGTCTTGATATCAGCGACCAGGTCGTAACCTACCTGAATCAGGCGCTGCCCACCGTCTACCTGCCCGGCCCGACGGAAGACCCCGAGGACATTGCCAAGAGCGGCAAGTATCCGGTCATGCCGTTCCAGCCTTCCGATAATGGTGGCGAGTAAACCGTTGTTTGGAAACAACGTGTTTATGACAGCATAAAAGTTTCCGGATGCCGCCTTTTTTCAAAAAAGGCGGCATTTTTTATGCTTTTTACAACAAGCTTCACCAAAAACTTTTTATGGGTACACGATATGCGTCAGGCCAGCAGGTCCGCCGTCAGCGCGCCGGTGGCCCTGATCGCATCGGCGGCCGACAGGCGTACCAGATAACCACGTTTTCCCCCGTTTATGATGACATGGGGCTGGTCCAGCGCTTCCCGCGCCAGTGCGGTCGTGACGCGCCTGCGCTGGCCAAAGGGGCTGATCCCGCCCACGTGGTACCCCGTGGCGCGCTCGGCATCCGTGGGGGGCATCATCTCGGCGGACTTGCCACCAAAGGCCGCCGCCACTTTCTTCATGCTGATCGTGGCCGCCACCGGCACCACCACGCAGGCGGGCTTGCGGTCCACCAGCACCATCAGCGTCTTGAAGACCCGATCGGGATTTTCCCCGATGGAGGCGGCGGCATGGTTGCCGGTCTGCCCGGCGGTGGGGTCGTATTCATATTCCACCACGTCAAAGGCGATTCCCGCCTTTTGCAGTGCCGCGGTGGCGGGGGTTGCCCGGCTCATGTGCTGGCTTCCTGTACTGGTACATCGGCATGAAGGCAGGCCCCCTGTGACTGGGGGCCAGGCAGGCATAGCCGCACGATATGGGGGGCTATGGCATCGGGGGCGGGCAGGCTGGTCATGTCCAGCGCGGGCATGGCCAGCCTGCGCAGGCGGGTGGCCACCATGCCGGGTTCAAACAGGTTGATGCGCAGCGGGCTGTGCGCGGGCAGTTCGCGCACCCATGTCCGTACAATGGCATCCTGTGCCGCGCGGGTGGCGGCAACCAGCCCCCAGAAGGGTTCCGGCGCGCGGCCATGGCGGTCGGTCAGGAAGACCGCCCGCCCCGCGGGTGCCCGCTCAAGCAGGGGGGCCAGCGTGCGGATCAGCCGCCATGTCGTCATGGGGCCTGCCTGCAGCCCGCGTTCCCAGTCCTGTGGCTGCAGGTGGACCAGCGGGGAGAGCACGCCCAGTTCACCCGCGCAGTGGACCATGCAGTCCAGCCTGCCTTCCTGCGCCTTGATGGAGGGGCCAAGTGTATCCACCCGGTCGCCGTCACCCAGATCCAGCGGCAGCAGGGTCGCCCCCTGTCCGGTATGCTGGCGGATCAGGTCATCGGTCTGTTCCAGCGCACCCTGCGTGCGGGCGGTGATGATGCAGCGCGCACCCGCCCGCGCCAGGGCCACGGCCACCGCGCGACCGATGCCACGGCTGGCGCCGGTAACCAGGGCCACGCGCCCGGCAAGCGGCGTGCCCGGCACGATGGTCATGCGGGTTCGGGATGGTGTTCGGCTTCGTAATCAACCAGTTCGATCGGATAGTCGCCGGTAAAGCAGGCATCGCAGTAGCGGTTGCATGCATCCTTGCGGTCCTTGTAGCCCAGCGCGCGGTACAGCCCGTCAAACGAGATGAAGGCCAGGCTGTCCACCCCGATCAGCTTGGCCATTTCCTCCACATTGTGCTGGGCGGCCAGAAGCTGGCTGCGTTCGGGCGTGTCGATGCCGTAGAAGCACGAATGCGTGGTGGGGGGGGAGGAGATGCGCATGTGCACTTCCTTCGCCCCGGCCGCGCGCACCATGTCGACGATCTTGCGTGATGTGGTGCCGCGTACGATGGAATCATCCACCAGCACCACCCGCTTGCCATCCAGCACCGGGCGGTTGGTGGAATGCTTCATCTTGACGCCCAGGTTGCGGATCTGGTCGGTCGGTTCGATGAAGGTGCGGCCCACGTAATGGTTGCGGATGATGCCCAGTTCGAACGGAATGCCGCTCGCGGCGGCAAAGCCCATGGCCGAGGGCACGCCTGAATCGGGCACGGGCACGATCACATCGGCATCCACCGCGCTTTCGCGCGCCAGTTCCACCCCGATCTGCTTGCGGGTGTCATACACGGCCTTGCCGTCCATGATGGAATCGGGGCGGGCGAAGTAGATGTATTCAAACACGCAGAAGCGCGACTGCCTGCTGTCGAAGGGCTTGAGCGAGCGGATGCCCTCGTCATTGATGATCACGATCTCGCCCGGTTCGACATCGCGCACGAACTCGGCGCCCACGATATCAAGCGCGCAGGTCTCGCTGGCCAGGACCCATCTGCCGTCCGAGCCATCTTCTTCCCGCAGGCGGCCAAGGATGAGCGGGCGCACGCCCAGCGGGTCCCGCACGCCAATCAGTTCGTTGCGCGACAGCACGATCAGCGAATAGGCGCCCAGCACCTGCTTGAGCGCGTCGATCAGCCGGTCCACCACGTTGGAATACAGCGAAATGGCGATAAGGTGGATGAACACCTCGCTGTCGGTGGTGGACTGGAAGATGCACCCGCGCCGCACCAGTGCCTTGCGCAGGGTCTCGGCATTGGTCAGGTTGCCGTTATGGGCCACCGCCAGGCCACCGAATTCAAAATCGGCAAAGAGCGGCTGCACGTTGCGGATCAGCGTCGCACCCGTGGTGGCATAGCGGTTATGGCCCACGGCACAGGTGCCGGGCAGCGTGGCCATGACGCGTGAATCCCCGAACACGTCCCCCACCAGCCCCAGCCCCTTGTGGGTATGGAAGCGCGTGCCGTCATACGACACGATGCCCGATGCCTCCTGCCCGCGATGCTGGAGCGCATGCAGGCCGAGTGCCGTCAGCGCGGAGGCGTCATTGACGTTCCAGACGCCAAAGACTCCGCATTCCTCATGCGGCTTGTCATCATCATGCCGCCACTGGGCGGCGATATCATCACGTTCGTGCTGGGGGAGGGGCGTACCGGAAACAGCATGGAAGGTGGTGCGGGACATGATCAGCGATCTTTCCTTGACGGACGGAGGCGGCGGGTACCGACAGAAGGCTCAGATGGGCGCGTCATGCCGCGTCCGGGCGGGTTGCGCAAGGTGCGCGGGCAAGTTATCCGCCCCATGGGCGTTCAGGTAGGTCACACTGTTGCCAATAAGGGGCATGATCCGGCTCGATCGCATGACATCGGGCCATTCGGCTGCGGGCACCAGTGCCGTAATGCCCGCGTAAAGGATGACAAGGCAGATATAGCCACGCACGGCCCCGAACAGCAGGCCCAGGACGCGGTCCAGCCCCGACAGGATGGAACCCTGCACCGCCCGTCCCGAAAGATGGGCAGTCGTGGTGAAGATGACAAGAAGCACCAGGAACAGCACCGCGAAGGAGGCAAGGCCGGCCAGGGTGTGGCTGCTGATCCACTGCGTGGCATAGGGCATGAGCGCGCCATGCCAGGCCACCGCCAGGATGAAGGCCATGATCCATGCGGCCAGCCCCAGTATTTCGCGCGAGAACCCGCGAACCACACCCACCAGTGCCGAAAGCCCGACAATGATGGTGGCTGCTATGTCAATCCAGTTCATGCGTGCCAGACCGGAGGGGGCCGACAGGCATGTAACAGGCATGGACCCGGTCCATCGATCGCGACATTCCCTGCTGTTCCGCCTGCGGCCAGCTTATGCCACCGGCACGCCCCATAGCATAGGCCAAAAAGGGGCCTGTTGCGATTTGGTGGCGATACGGGCCGGCCCGCGTGGGCTCAGGGTAGTTTGGTGGTGCGGATTTTCCATGACCGCTTGCGCGCGGTGGCGGGCGTTGCACGGCGCCGGGTCATGTTCAGGCTCAGCAGCAGGTTGCCCATGCGGGTACGGCGGTCGAGTTCGGTCCAGACCTCTTCGGCATCGACACCCTGTTCGGCCCAGATCCGCAGCAGCTCGGCCAGTACGTCGGCACTGTGCGCCACCAGTCCCGCATGGTCGCGGGCAATCAGGTCCATCACGCATTCTTCCGCGGCACAGGTAAAGGCCCGCCCGGCGGCGTGGTGGTCATTGCCCGGCCCCGCCGTGGGCGCACGCGCCGCCATCCTGGCCTGAAGCGGGCCAAGTGCGGTAGTGGCGGTCAGCGCATCGGGGGCTTTTTCCGGCGCGGGGTGGGAGCGGGACATGCCGCGATGATGGACATTATTTCGCCCCCCGGTCAACCGGCCCCGCCGGGTGGCAGCCGCCCGCCCTTAGATCGAGAAATACTTGGCGTGCGGGTTCAGGATCACCAGTGCCGACGTTGACTGCTCGGGATGGAGCTGGAAGCCATCGGTCAGCGAGACGCCGATCCTTTCCGCATCCAGCAGCTTCAGGATCGGCTCCTGTTCCTCCAGCCGGGGGCAGGCGGGGTAGCCGAAGGAATAGCGCGAACCCCGGTAGCCCTGCTGGAGCAGTTTCGCCATGTCGCGGTCGTCCTCGGCGGCGAAGCCCATCTCGGCGCGGATGCGCTTGTGGGTGTATTCCGCCATGGCTTCCGCCATCTCCACCGACAGGCCATGCAGGTAGAGGTAGTCCTTGTAGCGATCCGCCTCGAACCATTCGCGCGCGCGGTCCGATGCATCCTGCCCCACGGTCACGACCTGCAGGCCGATCACGTCGCGCTGTGCATCGTCAATATCGCGCACGAAGTCCGCAATGCAGGCCCCGTCCGCGCGTGGCTGGCGAGGCAGGGTGAAGCGGGCGACCGCGTTCGTGCCGTCCTCGCCAAACAGCACCAGGTCGTTGCCCTCGCCCGCCGCCTTCCAGTAGCCGTAGCTGGCGCGGGGGTGCAGGATATCCTGCTCCGCGCACAGCGCCAGCATATGGCGCAGCACCGGGCGCAGTTCCTTGCGCGCCCAGACCATGAAGTCATCCAGCGAGCGGCCCTGTTTGCGGAAGCCCCACTGGAACTGGTAGAGCGAGCGTTCATTGAGGAACGGCAGCACCGCCTCCGGTGTCGCCTCCAGCACGCGCGGCCCCCAGAAGGGCGGGACCAGCACGGGCTCGTCCGCTGTCAATTTTTCGCGCCGCGCGCGGGCGGCGGCCACGTCAACCGGGCCGAAGCCACGGGTTTCGGCGGCCTCGATATCCTGCGTGCGGCTGGTGCGCGTGGCCTTGCCCGCGCGGCGGGACTGGATGGCGGCAAGGTAGGTGTCGAACTCACCCTGCACCACCTTGTCCATCAGCGACAGGCCGTCGAACGCATCACGCGCATAGGCCACCCGCCCGCCCTCGCCATAGGCTGCGGTGCAGTCTTCCTCCACGTAATTGCGCGTCAGCGCCGCACCGCCCAGCATCACGGGCACATCAAGGCCCTGGCGCTGCATTTCCTCAAGGTTTTCACGCATGATGACGGTGGACTTGACCAGCAGGCCGGACATGCCGATGGCATCCGCCCTGTGCTCGCGCGCGGCCGCGATCATGTCCGCCACCGGCACCTTGATGCCCAGATTGATCACCTGATAGCCGTTATTGGTCAGGATGATGTCAACCAGATTCTTGCCGATATCATGCACGTCGCCCTTCACCGTGGCCAGCACCATGGTGCCCCGGGCCTGGCCTTCGGTGCGTTCCATGTGGGGTTCCAGCCACGCCACGGCGGCCTTCATCGTCTCGGCGGACTGGAGCACGAAGGGCAGCTGCATCTTGCCCGCGCCAAACAGTTCCCCCACCACCTTCATGCCATCGAGCAGCACGGTGTTGATGATGTCCAGCGGCGCCATGTCGCGCATGGCTTCGGCCAGATCGTCTTCCAGCCCCTTGCGGTCGCCATCGACAATGCGGTCCTTCAGGCGCTCGGGCGCGGTCTCGGCCCGGGCCTTCTTTACCGCATCGGCGGCCTTGCGGTCGGCAAAGATTTCAAGGATGCGCTGTAGCGGGTCATAGCCTTCCGCGCGGCGGTCGAAGATCAGGTCCTCGGCCACCTTCACCTCATCGGCGGGGATCAGGTGCAGCGGGCGGATTTTCGAGACATGCACGATTGCCGCCGTCATGCCCGCGCGCACCGCGTGGTCAAGGAAGACCGAGTTCAGCACCGCGCGCGCCGCCGGGTTCAGCCCGAACGAGATGTTGGACAGCCCCAGCACGATCTGGATATCGGGGAAGCGTTCGCGGATCAGGCGGATGCCCTCCAGCGTCCATTCCCCCAGCTTGCGGTCATCTTCGGTGCCGGTGCCGATGGTGAATGTCAGCGGGTCGATCATCAGGTCGGATTGCGGCAGGCCGTGCTTTTCACAGGCGAATTCGACCAGCCTTGTGGCAATGCGCAGCTTGTCTTCCGCTGTCTTGGCCATGCCCACCTCATCAATGGTGAGCGCAATGACGGAAGCGCCGAACTTGCGCGCCAGCAGCATGCGCTCGGTGGCAATCGCCTCGCCATCCTCGAAATTGATGGAGTTGATGATCGGCTTGCCGCCATGCAGCTTCAGGGCTGCCTCGATCACCGGGGTTTCGGTGGAATCGATGACCAGCGGCGCGTTGACCGAGGATGTGAAGCGGGTCACGACCGCGTTCATTTCACGCATTTCGTCGCGGCCGACGAAGGCGGTGCAGATATCGAGCGCGTTCGAGCCTTCGGCCACCTGTTCGCGGCCCAGCGCAACACAGCCATCCCAGTCGCCGGCTTCCTGCAACTGGCGCCATTTTTTCGATCCGTTGGCGTTGCAGCGCTCACCGATCGAGAAATAGCTGTTCTCCTGCCGCAGCGGCACCTGTGAATACAGGCTGGCGACAGAGGGAATCCACACCGGCCTGCGCGGCACGGGGGCGGGGCGGATGCGGCCGGTGCCCTCGGCGCGCTTACGGAGCATCTGGTCCAGCGCCTGCGTGTGCGGCGTCGACGTGCCACAGCACCCGCCAATCAGGTTCAGCCCGTCCTCGGTAATGAAGCGCTCGACCCAGCTTGCCATTTCGGCGGGTGTCAGCGGGTAATGCGTGGTGCCATTGACCAGTTCGGGCAGGCCCGCATTGGGCTGGACCGAGAGCAGGCCGGGCCAGTTTTCGGCCAGCCAGCGCACGTGTTCCGCCATTTCCTGCGGGCCGGTGGCGCAGTTCAGGCCCATCAGCGGCACATCCAGCGCGTTGATGACGGTGGCGGCGGCCGCAATGTCCGGGCCGACCAGCAGCGTGCCGGTGGTCTCGACCGTGACCTGCACGAAAATGGGGGTGTCCACGCCCATCTCGGCGCGTGCGATCTTCGCACCATTGACGGCGGCCTTGATCTGCAGCGTGTCCTGGCATGTCTCGATCAGGAAGCAGTCAACGCCGCCCTCGATCAGGCCCCGGCACTGTTCGGTCAGGCCCGCTTCCAGCGTGTCGTAATCGATATTGCCCAGCGAGGGCAGCTTGGTCCCCGGCCCGATGGAGCCGACCACATAGCGGTGGCGGCCATCGGCAAAGGTCTCGGCGGCCTCGCGCGCCAGATGGCCCGCCGTGCGGTTGATCTCACGCGCGCGGTCGGCCAGCCCGAATTCGGCCAGCGTTATGGGCGAGCCGCCAAAGCTGTTGGTTTCCACCATGTCCGCCCCGGCCTCGAAATAGCCGCGATGGATCTCGCGCACCAGTTCGGGGCGCGAGAGGTTCAGGATCTCGGTGCAGTTTTCCTGCCCCCAGTAATCGCGCTCGACCTCAAGGTCCAGAAGCTGCACGCGCGATCCCATCCCGCCATCACAGAGCAGGACCTGGTCGCGAAGGGCGTCGAGAAGATGGGGGCGAATGGTCATTGTTATCCTGAAATCTGCTGACAGGGGACAGGGCATACCCTGATGCCGTCCTGTATCCACGGCTGGCATGTTCGGGCCTGTCCGGCATGAGGGGACTATGCCGGGGGTTCCTTATTCCCTTAACTTCCGCCCTGTGTCCAGCACCCGTATCCCCTGTGCGGGCACGAAGGGCCGCAAGACGGCAAGGAGAAGGCGATGAGTGACGACCGGCGTATCATGCTGGAATTTCCTGCCAGCCCGGTGGGGCCGCCGCGCGGCGATACGCTGCTGGTGGTGGGGGCGGACCGGCTGCCGGCCGTCGTGTCGGGCTGGGCCGGGGTCGTGGCCGTGCCCGCCTCCACTGCCTTCGCCACGGCGGCGCACGGGGCGGGATGCGCGTGCTGCACGGGGCGCGGCGGGGGCGTTGCCGCCGTGCTGGCCGATGTTTTCCGCAGGCGGGCGACCGGCGCGCTGCCCTGGTTCGACCGCGTGGTCCTGGTCGCCCCGCCGGGGCAGGCGGGCGCGTGGCGCATGGCGCTGGAAAGGGATGTGCTGGTCACGGCCCGTTTTGCGCTGCACCCCGCACCGGTGGGGTGAAAGACGGGGGCGTTAAGGAACATTTTGCTTTCTGTCCCTAGGCTCTGGTGTGTCAGCAAACACATGCAAAGCAAAGGGATGAAGTGGGCCATCCAGACCAATCAGAGGACCCATCGGCCAGCGGGCCGCAGGCGGCCCGCCCCGCGCCGGAACTGATCCGCCTGCAGGCGGTGCTGCGTGCGGCCCGTTTCCATGGCATCGACCTCGACATACGTGATTTTGCCGGTGAACCGGGCGAGGCCACGCCCTCCATCCCCGCCCTGGCGCGCTGGGTGGAGGAAAGCGGGGGCGCAACACAGGGCATGCACCTGCAATGGCGCGAACTGGTGCGCCTGCGCGACGTGCCGCCGGTCGCCCTGATGTTCGCCGATGGCTCGGCGGGGCTGATGGTGGGGGCGGATGACACCAATGGCGTGATCTGGCTGGTCGATCCCTTCGCCAGCCCCGACATGCCGCCCGTGGCGGTGGATGAACTGCGGCTGAACGCCGTGTGGACGGGGGATGTGCTGCTGGTGCGCGGCCGCCATGGCACGGGGCCGGCGGAGGAGCGCATCGACTTCGCCTGGCTGCGGCGGCTGGTGGCGGGGGAGCGGGTGCTGCTGCGCGACGTGGTCATCGCGTCCATGGTCATGAGCGTGCTGGCCATCTTCCCCCCGCTTATCGTCATGCAGGTGATCGACCGGGTGGTGAACTTCCATTCCCTGTCCACGCTCATTTCCCTGAGCGTGATGGTGACGGTCATGGCGTTTTACGAAATCCTGCTGGGCCATGCCCGGCGCGAGATCACGCTGGTGCTGACCACGCGGCTGGACACGCGCATCTCGCTTGCGGTTTTTGACCGCCTGCTGGCCCTGCCGCTGGAGTTTTTCGAGCGCGAGCAGGCGGGCAACGTGATCGGGCGTGTCAGCGCCATCTATAAGGTGCGCCAGTTCATGACCGGGCGGCTGCTCAGCACCTTTCTCGACCTGTTCACCCTGCTTGTGGTGCTGCCCTTCCTGTTCTGGCTCAGCGGGGCGCTGGCCTGGATGACGGTGGTGGCCGCCGCCCTGATCGGGCTGGTGATCCTGGTGGCCATGCCCACCATGGGGCGGCTCATGGGCAGGCAGGTCCGCGCCGAGATGGCGCGCAGTGCCGCGCTGTATGAAACGGTGGCCGGTATCCGCACGGTCAAGACGCTGGCGCTGGAGCCGGTGCGGCGCGCGGTATGGGACGAGCGGACCGCCGATGTGGTCGGGGCCTCGCTGGATTCGGGGCGCATGGGCAACTGGGTGTCCACCGCCGTCATGCCGCTGGACCTGTTCATCAATCGTGGCATCATCCTGATCGGCGCGTACCTGGCCATCACCTCCACCACGTCGGGCATGGAGGCGGGCGCGCTTATGGCGTTCATGATGCTGGGCAACCGGGTCGCGGCCCCGCTGGTCGGCATGGCCCGGCTGATTGATGACCTGAACGAGGTGCGCACCGCGCTGGCCGAGGCCGGTTCCGTGCTCAACCGCCCGACCGAAACCCGCGCGCTGACCACCGGCCTGCGCCCGCCCATCCATGGCGCGCTGTCCTTTGTGGATGTGGGCTTCACCTATCCCGGTGGCGCCACGCCCGCGCTGTCCGATGTCACCTTCAGCGTGCCCGCGGGCACCATGCTGGGACTGGTCGGGCGCAGCGGGTCGGGCAAGTCCACCATCACCCGGCTGCTGCAGGGGGTCAGCCGCAGCTATACCGGCCAGCTGCGGCTGGACGGGATTGACCTGCGCGAGATCAACCTGACCTACCTGCGCCGCTCCTGCGGGGTGGTGTTGCAGGACAATTTCCTCTTCCGTGGCACCATCCGCGACAACATCATAGCCGGCCGTCCCGGCCTGACGCTGGAGGATGTGGTCCGCGCCGCCCGCATGGCCGGCGCGGAGGAGTTCATCGAGCGCATGCCCGCGGGTTTCGATACCTGGATCGAGGAAGGTTCCACCAACATCTCCGGCGGCCAGCGCCAGCGTCTTGCCATTGCGCGCGCGGTGATTTCCGACCCGAAACTCATGATCCTCGATGAAGCGACCTCCGCCCTTGATCCGGAAAGCGAGGCCGTGGTCAACGCCAACCTGCGCCATCTGGCGCAGGGGCGCACGATGGTCATCGTCTCGCACCGGCTTGCGTCCCTTGTGGCGTGTCACAGGATCTGCGTGATGGATCAGGGACGGGTGGCCGATATCGGCACGCATGACGAACTGCTGGCGCGCTGCGCCATCTACCGCACGCTGTGGCGGCAGCAGAACCGGCATATGGAAGGGGATGACGGCATCCCGCCACCGGACCATGCGCAGGGGGACGCGGCATGAACGGGCACGACCTTGTTCCCCCCACCCCAGATGATGGGGACGGGGAAGGCGCGGGCGGCATCCTGTCGGTACTGCCCCCGCCGGAAGCGGACATGCCAACCGACTTGCCGCCCGCGCTGCTGGCGTTCTATTCCCCCAGTGCGGCGCTGGTCGAACTGCCGCCATCCGACGCGGCGCGCTATGTGATCTGGCTGGTCGCGGCCCTTGCGGGCATGGGGCTTGCGGTCATGACGTTCTTCCCGCTGGACCGGGTGGTGAGCGTGAACGGCAGGCTGACCCCGTTTGACGAGACGATGGTCCTCCAGCCGCTGGAAACCTCCATCATCCGTTCGATCGAGGTGCATGAGGGCGATACCGTGCACAAGGGCCAGATCCTGGCCCGGCTGGACCCCACCATGACCGATGCGGACGTGAACAACCTGCGCCGGCAGGTCACGGCCTACCGTGCCGAGGTCGCGCGCCGCACGGCGGAAGCGGCGGGCCGGCCCTATGTGGCGGATGTAAGCGACCCCGCTTCGGTGCAGGAAGCGGCGGCCTACCTGCGCCGGCAGGCGGAATACAATGCCCAGATGTCCAGCTACGACCGGCAGGTGGCGGGATTGCAGAGCGAACTGCAGGGCTATGAGGCCAGCGCCGCCATGTATGCCGCCCGTGCGCGCGTGGCGCATGACGTGCAGGACATGCGCCTGCAGCTCCAGCACGAGCAGGTGGGCAGCCGCCTGTCCACGCTGGCGGCGCAGGATACGCTCATGGAGGTCACGCGCTCACAGGTTGCCGCCCGGCACGAGGCCGACAGCACCCGCGCCCGGCTGGACGCCATGAAGGCCCAGCGCGATGGCTACGCCAGCAACTGGCATGCCACCGTGTACCAGGACCTGGCACTGGCCCAGCACCGGCTGGCGGATGCCGATGGCAGCTACAGCAAGGCCATCTTGCAGCATGAACTCATCATCATGCGCGCCGACCGCGATGCGACGGTGCTCAGCATTGCCCATCTCTCGGCCGGTTCCGTCATCCAGGCGGCCAGCCCGCTGCTGACGCTGGTGCCGGCCGGCAGCCATCTGGACATGGAGGCCACGCTGCGCGGGGTGGATGCGGGCTACGTGCGGGCAGGGGATCATGCCCTGCTCAAATTCGCGGCCTTCCCCTACACCCAGTATGGCGGGGCGGAGGCATCCGTCCGCGTCATAAGCCCCGATTCGTTTGCACAGCCGGGTGACGGGCCGGGCGGCGGCGCCCAGCAGGGCAGCGCCCCGGGGGATTCGATGAATGCCTATTACCGGGTGCGCCTGTCCATTGACCGCTACACCCTGCACGGCGTGCCCGCCTTCTTCCATCCCCAGCCCGGCATGCCGGTGGAAGCCGATATCCATGTGGGGCGGCGGACCGTGATGCAATACCTGCTCAACCGCCTGATTCCCGCCGTGACCGACGGCATGCGCGAACCCTGACCGGGGTGTCCATGCGCAAGCTCCTGTCCGGCCTGCTGGATGGCATGACGCCTGCCGGCCGCTTCCGCCATGCCTGTCGCCTGCTGGAGGATGAAGGCCATTCGGCACGGGGCTTCGCCCGTCTCGGGCAGATGGCCGGGGCGGGCATGGTGGCGGCGCAGTACCAGGTGGCCCGTGCCTATCTGGAGGGCAGTGGCGTACCCCGCAGTCCGCTGGAGGGCGTGCGCTGGATGCATCGCGCGGCCAGCGCGGGCCATGTGGAGGCCTGTTTTTCCCTCGCCCTCATGCTGCTGGTTGACCCGCCGGGGCAGGGTGGGGCCGATGGCCTGCTGCCCGCTATGTGGCCTGATGGAATCACGGCATGGCCCGACCCGGTGGCCGCCGCCGGCTGGGCCGGGCAGGCGGCGCGGGCAGGGCTGCCCGATGCGCAGGCCCTGTACGGCTACCTGCTGGCCACCGGGCCGGACAGCGTGCGTAACCCGCAGGAAGCTGCGGCATGGTGCGCGCGCGCGGCACAGGCGGGCTGCCCGCAGGGGGATCTGGCGCTGGCGGTGACCCATCTGTCCGCGCCCGACCAGCCGCCGGGCAGCGACCCCGATGCGGTGGCGGCCCTGATGCGGGCGGCGGAAAGCGGCCTGCCCACCGCGCAGTACATGCTGGGCCTGCTGAACGAACGCGGCTGGGGCATGGCGCGCAATACCGCCGGGGCCGAAGAATGGTACGCACGTGCGGCGGCCGGTGGCGTGCGCCCCGCGCAGGCGCGTTATGGTGTCATGCTGCTGCGCAACGGGGCGGACAGCCCGCGCGCCATCATGGCGGCGGAGACATGGCTGCGCCGCGCCGCCCTGGCGGGTGACCGGGAAGCCGCGGCCCTGCTGGGTGACCTGCATGCGCGCGGTGAGGCGGCCCTGCCCGGTGACCATGAGGCCGTGACCTGGTACCGCATGGCGGCCGAACACGGTCACGCCGTTGCCTGCCGCATGCTGGCCCTGCTTTATGTACAGGGGCGGGGGGTCGCGGCCGATCCGGCACAGGCGCGCCACTGGCTGGCGCGCGCGGCGGCACTGGGTGACGCAGCCGCCATGACCGACCTTGCCGCTACCCTGCTGCCCGAGGTTTCCCCCGGTACCGCGCCACCGGATGGAGTATGCATTGATTTCCGGCCCATGGCGCAGGCGGGCGACCCGGTCGCGGCCTTCAACCTGGCGGTCAGCCTGCACAGGGGCATGGGCTGCGTGCCCGATCATGCACAGGCGGCGGTGTGGATGGAACGCGCGGCCGGCGCGGGCGTGGTGAACGCGCAGTACTGGTACGGGCGCATGCTGCTTGCGGGCGAGGGCGTGGTGGCCAGCCCGTCGCAGGCCCGGTACTGGCTGGAACGCGCGGCCGGTCATGGTCTGCCCGAAGCCTGCATTGCCGCCGCCCAGATCCGGCTGGAAGGCCATGGCGGCCCGCGCGACCACGCGGGCGCGCTGGCCCTCTATCACCGCGCGGCGGCGGCGGGCCGGGCAGAGGCCATGTTCTCCCTTGGGGCGATGTATGGCGGTGGCCATGACGTGGCCCCCGACCGGGCACAGGCACTGCACTGGTTCACGCAGGGGGCGCAGGCGGGCAATGCGCCCGCGCAGTTCATGCTGGGCCGCTATCTGGCCCGTGGGCTGGCAGGCCCGGTGGACATGGCGCAGGCCCGGTACTGGTTCGCGCAGGCCGCAGGGCAGGGAGTGGCGGCGGCCCGTGCCGCACTGGACGGGATGGCGGTGGCGGATGGCCATAATGCCTGATGACCCGTGGGTACCCGCAGGCGACGGCGCCGTACCGGCCACATGCCTGCGCCATGCCCGTCATCTGGCGCGACAGGGCCAGCCCCTGCTGGCGCTGGCCTGGATGGAGCGCGCGGCCCGGCAGGCCCCCGATGACCCGCGCGTACGCTTCGCGCTGGCGGCCGCCCGGCTGGGGGCCGGTGATGGGGCGGGCGCGGCCGACGCGGCGGAGGCCGTGCTGGCCGGTCAGGAATCCCGTGCGGGGCTGCGCCTGCTGGTTCTGGCGTGCTGCATGGCGCGGGACTGGACGCGGGCGGTTCCGGTGCTGGAACGTTTCCTGACTGGCTACGGGTTCGACCCGGCGCTGTCCGTTGCGGCGGGGCTGGTCTGCCGGCATGCGGGCTGGCCGGGATGGTGCGCGCTGGATGCGCGGGGCACGCTGCACTGGGGTGGCCTGCCTGCGGGTTGCGTGCCCGATATATGGCTGGGGGGGCGGCCCTTTGCCGCTCCATGCCAGTCGGGAGCCTGTGCCATGGCGCTGCCCCGTAGCGGTTCTGGCGCGGTCGAGGTGCGCCATGCGGGGCAACTGCTGCTGGGGGGCAGGCCGGAGCGGACGGCCCTTGCACGCGTGGCCGGTGCCGTGCTGCCGGGTGACGATGGGCTTGCGGGCTGGGCCTGTCTGCCCGCGCAGCCCGAACGCGCGCCTGTGCTGTACCTGTGTGACGACAGGGGCAGGCGCGAACTGGCACTGCACCGGACGGAAGGGGCCGCGCATGGCAGCCCCGCCGGTCCCGCCATGCCGGTCTGGGGTTTTGACCTGAAATGGGATGAAATCGCGCCGCAGGGCAGCGTGCGCGTGACCTTCGCGGATGGGCGGGACCTGACCGGCTCCCCCCTGCCCGTGCGCCTGCCCCGCGCGCGGCCCGTGTTTCCCGCCATGCGGATGCGGGACAGGGCTGCCGCGCCCATGCCGCGCCCGGCGGGGCGCTGCCGGATCGTGGTGCCGGTCTATGCAGACTGCGCGGGCACGCTGGCCTGCCTGAAGAGCGTGATGGAGACATGCCTTGCACCGGATTGCGGCCCTACGGTCGAGATCATGGTGGTGGATGACGCAACGCCCGATGCCGGTCTGGCCACCGCACTGGACGCACTTGCCGCACGGGGGCGGATCATCCTGCGGCGGCATGATGCCAACAGGGGCTATCCCGCCGCCATCAATACCGCGCTGGATGACGCGACGGGCATGGATGTCGTGCTGCTCAACAGCGACACGCTCGTCGCTCCCGGCTGGCTGGGGGAAATGCGGCGCGTGGCCTATGCGCGCGCCGATACGGGCACGGTCTCGCCATTGTCCAATGATGCCTCGATCCTGACATGGCCTGACCCGTCCCGTCCCGCGCCCCTGTCTGGCGGAATGGAGCGCGTGCGTGCCCTCATGGCCGCCAGCCTGCGCGCCAGCGGGGGCCGGGATGTCGAGATCCCCACGGCGCATGGTTTCTGCATGCTGATCCGCCATGACTGCCTGGCCCGCACCGGCCCGTTCCGGCCCGAACTGTATGGGCGGGGCTATGGGGAGGAAAATGATTTTTCCATGCGTGCCCGGCTGGCTGGCTGGCGGCACAGGGCGGCGCTGGGGGTATTCGTGGGGCATGTGGGGGGCGTCTCCTTTGGCGCGACGCGCAAGGCCCTGCAGCAGCGCAACCTGTGGGTGCTGAACCGGTTGTTCCCCGGTTATGACGCGCTGGTGCAGGCCCATGTTGCCGCCGACCCGCTGGCGGCGGGGCGGTTGCGGCTGTCGCTGCTGGTCTGGCACCGGGCGGCGCGGCAGGCCGGCGTGAACGGGGCCGTGCTGCTGGTGACCCATGGGGGGGCCGGTGGCGTGGCCCGTGTCGTGGCGGCGCGGGCGCGGCAATGGGCGGCGGCGGGCCTGCTGCCGGTGGTGCTGGAGCCGGAAGACGGCGGCTTCCGCCTGCGTGATGGCAGGGAGGATGCGCCCTGTCCCCCGCTGCGTTTTGCATGGCCCGCGCAGGCCGGTGTGCTGGTCACGTTCCTGCAGGCGCTGGACCTGCGGCAGATCGAGATTCACCACCACATGGGCCATGGCCTGCGGGCGCGCGAACTGTGTGCGATGCTGGGCGTGCCCTATATGGTGCATGTGCATGACTATGCCGGGATCTGCCCGCGCGTGACGCTGGTGGGACCAGCGGGGCGCTATTGTGGCGAGCCGGGCCCTGCCGCCTGCCGTGCGTGTGTGGGCAGCCTTGGCTCGCTGGTGGGGGAGACGGATGTGGCCCGCCTGCGGCGTGATACGGCGCGCGAACTGGCCGGTGCCCGGCATGTGGTGGTCCCGTCCGCCGATGTGGCGACGCGGCTGGCGCGTTATTTCCCTGCCGTCCCCTGTCATGTCGCGGCGCTGGAGGATGACCGTCCCGACCAGTCCCTGCGCCAGTTTGCCGCCGCTGTCACCACGGCGCCTGCTTCCGGCCTGCCGCCGCCCACGGGCCGGTACCGCGTGGTGGTGGCGGGCGGAATCGGACCGGAAAAGGGACATGGCGTGCTGCTTGCCGCCGCACGCGATGCGCGGGCGCGGGACCTGGCGCTGGAATTCGTGGTGGTGGGCCATACCTCGGATGACGCGCCCCTGCTGGAAACCGGACGGGTGTTCATGACCGGCCCGTACGGGCCGGCGGACGCGATCGGCCTGCTGCGCGGCTGCGGGGGGCATGTCGGTTTCGTGCCCTCCGTCTGTCCCGAGACATGGTGTTTCACCCTGACGCAGCTGTGGCGTGCGGGCCTGCGCGGTGTGGCCTTTGACCTGGGTGCCGTGGCCGCGCGTATCCACGCCACGGGGCGGGGGGCCTGTGTGCCGCTGGGGCTGCCCGTTCACCAATTGAATACGTTTTTGCTGTCTTATGCCCGGCAAGCGTGTTCCTGATGACCATAGAAGAGGCCACCCGTCTTGACCCCTGCCATCCCTGTCGGCCCGCGTGCCCTGTCGCCCTTCCATGTGGGGAGGGGATGATGGAAACCGAACCGGCCCCCATGCCCCGCGCGCAGGCGGGTGGTATCCAGGCGACTGCCCGGCTCATGCGGCTGGAAGCGGGCACATACTGCATTTTCCATGCGCCCGGCCCCCTGCCGGGTGCATGCGGGCCGCTATCGGGCATGCGGATCAGTCCGCCACCGGGTGAAAGCGGGGTGCGGGTGAGTACATTCGATGCCGATGGCTGGATTGGCAGCCAGAACGGCGCGGCGCTGGTGCGGGTACCGCCCCCCGGTGGGGTTGTGCTGGTCACGACCTACCACGCGGAGGAAGCGCCCGAACTGCCGGGGTTGCAGGTGGTCCGTCTGGGGAATGGCGCATCCGCGCCCGCGTCCCGTGCCCCCGTACCCGTCAGGGCGGCGGTGCAGGCCGAAGCCGGCAGCATGGTGGCCCATATCCAGCGCCGGGGCGACGTAAAGGCGCTGCTGGGGGCATGGATGGGCAGAAGTGGCAGTGGCCAGTGGCTGGAAGGGTTCATGATCAGCCCTGCCAGCGGCCTTGCCGCGTCCGATATCGAATATCAGGCCATACTGGGGCAGGACTGGTATTCACCCTGGGTGGAAGGTGGCCAGTATTGTGGCAGTCGTGGCATGGCGCTGCCGCTGCTGGGGCTGCGCGTGCGCCTGAAGGCGGCTGTGGCTGAAAGCCTTGCCTGTCGCGTCGAGGCCAGTTTTACCGATGGAACCCGTCTGGGCCCGGTGGAGGACGAGCCGCTTATGGCCACCACACGCGCCCCGCTGGAAGCCTTCCGTATTGAAATCGTGCCGCGGGCCAGTGGGGAACAACAGCCCGTGCCATCCGATAACGCGGCCGAGGACAGCCTGCTGGCCGCCTGCGCCGGGGCCGATGCACAGGCACCGGGCCGGGGGCGGCGTGGCAGGCGTGGCCGTCCGGCCAGGCTTCCGGCACGGCAGGAAGCGCGGCCCGGTGCGTCGGGTATGCAGGCCGGAACCCCGCAAGGGGAGGACATCGTGCCCGCAGAGGCGGGGGAAGCCGCCGCGACAGGGAAGGGGGACGCAAAAAAGGCCGCGGCCTCCCCTGTCGTGCCGTGGTGGAACCGCAGGCCTGAGCGGGCTGGCGCCGGTTCCCCCCCACCAGTCCCCGCGTCGGGCCGCCGGGGCAAGGCTGCCCGCCGGCCCCGTGACCGGGCGGATGCGTGAGTGCGGGCGGGCGCACCGGGGCGGTACGGGCCGTGCCGGGTATGAAATACCTGTTTGTGCACCAGAATTTTCCGGCCCAGTTCGTGCATCTGCTGCGTGACCTGTGCGCGGGGAGCGGCAACGAGATTGTTTTCATAAGTGAATCGGGGCGTGCGCAGATGGCGGGCGTGCGGCGCGTTGCCTACCGCATGCCCCCGGCCCCGCGCGCGCCGGGTCCCGCCCCGGTAGCGGAACTGGCGCGTGGCATGCAGCGCGCGGCCGAAGTGGCGCGTGCGGCGCGCACGCTGCGCGGTCTGGGTTATGTGCCCGATATCATCATCGGCCACCATGGCTGGGGCGAGATGCTGGAACTGGCCGATGTCTACCCCGGTGTGCCGATGCTGGGCTATTACGAATTCTTCTATCATCCCACCGGTCTGGATGTGGGGTTCGACCCCGAATTCGCCCCCGGGCCGGACGTGGCCCCGCTGGTCCGTGCGCGCAACACGCTCAACCTGCTGGCCCTTGCCGGTCCCGGCTGGGGGCATACGCCCACCCGCTTCCAGCGCGACACCTATCCCGACTGGGCGCGGGCACGCCTGACCTGCCTGCCCGAAGGCGTGGACCTGAACCGCTGCGCGCCCGACCCGCAGGCGCGCAGGCGGGTCTTTACGCTGGGGGATATTGAAATCCTGCCTACGGAAAAGCTGGTTACCTATGTTGCGCGCGATCTGGAACCCTATCGTGGCTTCCATGTGTTCATGCGCGCGCTGCCCCGTATCCTGGCCGGGCGGCCGGATGCGCGGGTGGTCCTGGTGGGGGGGGATGGTGTCAGCTATGGCGGCCGTGCGCCGGGTGGCGGCTCATGGCGGGAGCATATGCTGGCTGAACTGAAGGGGCGGATCGATCCCGCGCGCGTCCATTTTGCGGGGCGGGTGGGGTATGACCGTTTCTGCCGGCTGCTCCAGCGCTCGGACGCGCATGTGTACCTGACATATCCGTTCGTGGTGTCATGGTCGCTGCGTGAAGCCATGGCGTGTGGCTGTGCCATCGTGGCCAGCCGGACCCCGCCGGTAGAGGAATTCCTGCAAGATGGCCGGACGGCGCGGCTGGTCCCGTTCCTTGACCCGCACCGTATCGCCGATGGCGTGCTGGAACTGCTGGAGGACGGACGGCTGGCCCGCAGGCTGCGCGTCAATGTGCGCAGGCAGGCGGAACGCACGCTGGACATGGGCAGCTACATGGCGCGCTATCATGGCCTGATCGGCCGGCTTGTGGCCGGTGGCGGGCATGTGGCCCTGCGCGGTGTGGCATGATTACCCGGCATCATCCCGCATCCGGCCGGCCGGTCGGGCCGTCATGCCCCGTGGGGCGTCAGGAAACCGCCAGCCCGGCAGGGCCCGGGCGCTGCCACCCGTCGGGACAGGGGCAGCACCCGGCCGTCCTGCCGTTTTTTATGAAGCCGGTGTTTTCGGGCAGGCCCTTACTTGCCGGCCACGGCCTTGATGGACTCAACAATGATCTCGCCTGCGACATTCTTGTCGGCCCAGCCGGACACCTTGACCCACTTGCCCTTTTCCAGATCCTTGTAGCGGGTGAAGAAGTGCTCGATCTCCTTCAGCACGATCTCGGGCAGGTCTTCCAGCTTCTCCACCTTGGAGTAGTAGGGATGCACCTTGTCGTGGGGCACGCAGATGATCTTTTCATCCTGTCCGCTCTCGTCTTCCATCCGCAGCACGCCAATGGGGCGGGCACGCACCACAACGCCGGGCACGACGGCGGCGGGCATCAGCACCAGCGCGTCGGTCGGGTCGCCATCGGCGGCCAGGGTGTTGGGAATGAAGCCATAGGCAGCGGGATAGACCATGGGCGTGAACAGGATGCGGTCCACCACCAGTGCGCCGCTGTCCTTGTCGATCTCGTATTTGACGCCTGAACCCTGCGGGATCTCGATCACGACGTTGATGTCGTTGGGTACGTCCTTGCCGGGGGAAATCTTCGATACGTCCATTGCTGTTCAGGCCTCCTGCTGCCTGTGTGTGCGTTAAGGGCCACCCCGAAGCGTGGCGGCGTGATTTAACGGGGAATGACCGTATAGCTCCCCCCGTTTCCTGTGCAAGTCATGTTCCGTGGCAGGGACCCCGACCATGAGCCAGATCATGAACCTGTTTTTTTTATGGCAATGCCGCCCCTGGCGCGGAAAAAATTACGTGGAAAAAAGCATGTGGATCTTGCCAAATCCCTCCACATGCGCGAGATCAGGGGCTGCCTGCGCGCCCGTAGCTCAATTGGTTAGAGCGGGCCGCTCATAACGGCTTGGTTGCGGGTTCAAGTCCTGCCGGGCGCAGGCAGGCTCTTTGCATGCAGTACCCGCACGCGCGCCCGACCATGCCGTGCGGATGACCTGCCCACTTCCTCATTGATCAGGAGCCGACCGTCATGGCCGCCACGCAATATGTCTATGTGATGAAGGACCTGACCAAGGCGTATCCGGGTGGGCGTGAGGTCTTCAAGGGCATTACCCTGTCCTTCCTGCCGGGCGTGAAGATTGGCGTGCTGGGTGTGAACGGCGCGGGCAAGTCCACCCTGCTCAAGATCATGGCGGGCGTGGAAAAGGAATTCGGTGGCGAGGCCTGGGCCGCCGAAGGCGCGCGCGTGGGCTACCTGGAGCAGGAACCCAAGCTGGATGAAAGCCTGACCGTTGGCGAGAACGTGGCGCTGGGCTTTGGCGCGCTGAAAAAGGCCGTGGACCGCTTCAACGAGATCTCGATGAAGTTCGCCGAACCCATGTCCGATGACGAGATGAACACCCTGCTGGCCGAACAGGCCGAACTGCAGGAAGTGATCGATGCCGGCGACGGCTGGGAACTGGATCGCAAGCTGGAGATCGCGCTCGAGGCCCTGCGCTGTCCGCCCGCCGACAGCCCGGTGGACAAGCTTTCCGGTGGTGAGCGCCGCCGTGTGGCGCTGTGCCGCCTGCTGCTGGAAAAGCCCGACCTGCTGCTGCTGGATGAGCCGACCAACCATCTGGATGCGGAAAGCGTGTCATGGCTGGAAAAGACCCTGCGTGACTACGAAGGCACCGTGATGGTCATTACCCATGACCGTTACTTCCTTGATAACGTCACCAACTGGATCCTTGAGCTTGAGCGTGGCCGGGGCTATCCGTTCGAGGGCAACTACTCCTCCTGGCTGACCCAGAAGCGCAAGCGCCTGGCGCAGGAAGAAAAGGAAGAAAGTGCCCGCCAGCGCGCCCTTGCCGCCGAGCAGGAATGGATCGGCTCCTCCCCCAAGGCCCGTCAGGCCAAGAGCAAGTCCCGTATCGCGCGGTATGAGGAAATGCTGGCCCAGAATGCCGAGAAGTCCGGTGGCGTGGCCGATATCGTCATCCCGCCCGGCCCGCGCCTGGGGGGTACCGTGATCGAGGCGCAGGACCTGCGCAAGGGCTTCGGCAACCGCCTGCTGATCGATGACCTGAACTTCAAGCTGCCGCCCGGCGGCATCGTGGGCGTGATCGGGCCGAACGGCGCGGGCAAGTCCACCCTGTTCAAGATGATCATGGGGCAGGAAACGCCCGATGGCGGGTCGCTTACCATCGGTGAGACGGTCAAGCTGGGCTATGTGGACCAGTCGCGCTTCAGCCTGGATGACAACAAGACCGTGTGGGAGGAAATCTCCGGCGGGACGGATGTCATCTATCTGGGCAAGCGCGCCGTGCCGTCGCGTGCCTATGTCGGTGCCTTCAACTTCAAGGGGCCGGACCAGCAGAAGAAGGTGGGCGTGCTGTCGGGTGGTGAGCGCAACCGCGTGCACCTGGCCAAGATGCTGCGGCAGGAAAGCAATGTCATCCTGCTGGATGAGCCGACCAACGACCTGGATGTCGATACCTTGCGCGCGCTGGAGGAGGCCCTGGCCGAATTCGCGGGCTGTGCGGTGATCATCAGCCATGACCGCTGGTTCCTTGACCGTCTGGCCACCCATATCCTTGCCTTTGAAGGCGACAGCCACGTTGAGTGGTTCGAAGGCAACTTCCAGGCGTATGAGGAAGACAAGCGCCGCCGCCTTGGCCCGGATGCGACCGAACCCAGCCGGATCAAGTACCGCCCCATCGAACGCTGATTCCATTTGCCATCCGGAATGTTATCTGTCTCAATAACGCTCAGGTCTTTACTCCTGCCGTTATGGAGGCAGCCATGGGGTGTAGGAACAGCATACGGACGGCGCGCCTGCAGCTTGATCCCGTGTCATGGACCGATCTGGAAGATGTGGTCCGGCTCAAGGCCAGCGCCGGCGTAACCGGGCGGCTGGCGGGGGGTGTGTGCAACCGCGCCCTGAGTGAGCAGGACATGATGACCGACCTCATGACATGGGGGCGGGAGGGCGTTGGTATGTTCACCATACGCCAGCAGGGTCATTTCATTGGCCTTGCGGGGGTGCAGCCTTCCGCCACGCTACCCGACTGTCACGAAATGCAGTTCGCCGTCGTCCCGCAGGCCCATGATACCACCCTGACGCGGGAGGCGGCGAGTACCGCACTGGCCTTCGCGCATGCGGGGGGTGTGGAGCGTGTCATCGCCTATGTCAGGGCGGAAGATATCGTGGCCCGGCAGGTTTTCGGGGGGGCTGGCATGCGGGCCTGTGCGGCCCCGCAGGCCGGGCGGCCCGATATCCTGCTTTACCATAGTACCCGGCCGCGTATGGAGCGGGCACGCCTGCACTGAAGGGCGCGGACATGCGACGGGTGCAAAATAACGCGTTGATGAAGGATGATGAAAGTTTCCGGATGCCCCCTTTCTCCCAAAGGCGGCATGGCCTGATGCTTCCCGACAAAAGCTTCACCAGAAACTTTTCCATGATGCGCGGGGTATGACAAAAAAAGCCGGTATTGCTACCGGCTGTTATGCTGCATGCCCTGTCTGACGGCACGAATGGGGATTAGTGGTGGTTCGCGATCTGCTTGTCCAGCGCACGCAGCAGCCCGTCAAGATTGCCGCCATTGCGCGCGATGAAGGATGTGTAGTCACCGCGCTGGGTCAGGCGCAGGCTGGCGCCTTCGCCCACCACGTCCACCACCTTGGGGCTGCCGCTGGCGGTGCTTATGATCCATTGCGTATCGGCGCCCGGCTGGCCGGGGCGGTTGATGACGGTGGAGACGGCCGTGTCATCGCCTGACGGCGCGCTGGACCCCACCACGAAGGTCACGCCACGGTAGTCACCGATCTTGTCGGTAATGGCGTTGACCAGTACCTGATGGAACAGCTTGAGGTAGCGGTCCTGCTGTTCGGGTGTTGCGGTGCGCCAGTAGCGGCCCAGGCAGTAGCGGCCGATGGCGTCCACATCCACGTACTGGCCCAGCAGCGGCAGGATGTCCTGCTTCTTCTTTTCCAGCGCGATATCGCTGTTGACGATGGCGACAAGCTTGTTACCGAACATGGTGACAAAGGAACGCGCCTGCGCGCCGGCATCAACCGCCCATGCTGAAGCAACAGGCATGGCGGCGGACGTTGCTGCCAGCAGAGCCAGTGCGTGGCGACGGGGGATGGATGACTGCATCGCTTTGTCCCTTGTTTTATTATCTGGTGTGGTACCAGTCGGGCACGGTGGCCCGATGGTCGTTCTTTATGGCTTCCGCCATCGCCTTGCGCTGCTGCTGGTAGGCACTGCGGATGGTGGCGTAGGGATCAAGCGAATCCTTCATGACCTGGTCCAGCGCGTCGACATTGGTCGCCATGCCGTTGATGGTGCCCATGATGTTATAGGCCCAGTTGAAGGTTAACAGCCCATAACCGCGGGGCACGTAGTTCCATGGCGACAGGCCGACATCCAGCCCGTAGCCCAGACCATCACGGAAGGAAGACGGGCCAAGCGCTGGCAGGAACAGGTAGGGGCCTGACGGCACGCCCCATGTGGCCAGCGTCAGGCCACCGTCATTGTCATGATGCTTGTAGCCCGCGTAATTGGCCACATCGATCAGGCCACCCAGCCCGGCGGTCATGTTGATGCACCAGCGTACGAAGGCATCGCCCGCGCGGCGGGGCTTGCCGGCCCCCACGTCGTTGAAGAACACGACCGGTTCGTTCATGGTCTGGTACAGGCTGCCGAACGAATTGCGCAGCGGGCGCGGCACGGCCCAGATATAGGCCTTGGCCACGGGGCGCAGGGTATATTTGTTGGCCCACATGGTCAGGCCGAAAGCCTTGCGGTTGAGCTTTTCGTACCGGTCGTTGGCTTCCTTGTATTCCGCCAGCGCGTCGGGGTCCTTTGGCGGCGGGGCCGCGCATGAGGCAAGGCCAAGCAGTCCAAGAGCCACCCCCGCGACGCGCAGCATCGAACGACGCGGGGAAGGGAACGGGCGGGACGACCAAGAATTCGATCCTGTCTCTGCGCGCATACTCGTTTCCGCTTCCCTCTGTCTTCGCTTGCCCGCCATGGCATGGCGGGGTGGCTCAATGCGTTTGCAAGAATCCTGAACCGGGCGATGACGCCCTTTCTTGCGTCACTCTCTAGCATGGGATCGCTGTTGTGCAATCCGCTTGCCTGATTACAGGGGAAGATTGTGCCTGCCCTGCACGGGGCACATGGGCGCGGATGCGGCCCCATGCCGCCCGTAAGGGAAGGATGCTGGCAGAATTGCCGCGTTGAGTGTGATATGGAATCCACACGCTTCAAACGCCACGGCACGGGGAGGGTGGCGCGAAATCACGGTTTGTTGAAGTTCCCGTACCCCTTCAGCCATGCAGGCGGGGCGCGATTTCGGGAAACATGTCAGCCAGTTCGCGTATTTCCCGCTTCGACAGCCCTTCCGCCGCCGGATTGACGGTCCCGCCCCCCATGGCCGCGCGCAGCACGCGCAGCGCCGGGCCGGACAGCAGCACCGCATCGCGCATGTAGTCGGTAAAGGCCTCGAAGGTCAGCGGCGCCCATTTTTCCACGATCTGCAGGATGGCGTCGGCATAGGCGCGGATTTCGTACTGGGCGTGGCTGTCCGCGCGCAGGCGCAGGAAATGCAGCAGGTTCCACAGGTTAATCTGCCAGTAGAACTGGGTCATGATGTTGACCGGCAGGTTCATGCGCGCAAGCTCGCGCGCGATGGCGGGGCGGCTGGGGTCGCGCCGTTCGCCGTTCTCGTCCTCGTTGAGCAGGTCAAGGTAATGGTCATAGCAGCGCGCGGCGTCATCGCGCAGGATGTCGAGCACCTGTTGCGCCTGCTCGGGCGGCAGGGCGTCGGCACGGCCCTGCTTGTTGTTTGTGGACTGGGTGGCGATGTCCTCGGGGCGGGGGAAGTAGAATTCCTTCTCCAGCACGGAATAGCGGGCGGAGTATTCGTTGATGCTGGCGGTGCGGTGGCGGAACCACTGGCGGGTGACGAAAATGGGCGCGCGCACATGCAGCTTCAGCACCGCCAGTTCGAACGGGCTGGTGTGGCGGTGGCGCATGAGGTAGCGGATCAGCCCCCGGTCATCGGATGTGCTGCGCGTGCCCTTGCCGTAGGAAACACGCGCCCCCTGCACGATGCCGCTGTCACCGCCCATATAGTCCACCGCGCGCACGAATCCGCTCTCCAGCACGGGAATGGGGGAATAGAGCATGTCTTCCACCGCGGGCACGACCAGGCGGCGGGTCTGTGCCCATCCGGCGCGGGCTGCCTCGATTGCCGATTTCTGCTCACTGGAAAACATGTGCCGTCCCGTCCGTGTCGATCATTAGGTGGAGGAGGCGGGGCATACCATATGGGTCCTGCCCCATAAAGTATGGTGGTCCGCCATCCGGTCCCGCCTGTGCGCCACGGCTGTGGCGGCATCATGGCGCAGCCGGTTCCCGGTCATATAAGGGACAGTTCCGGAAAGAAGGAAGTCCTTTGGGGAAGTCTCCACGGCGGCCACCGGCCTGGAAAAGGGTAATGTCCGGAAACTTTCATTCTCTGTCAGACGGTTGTTCCGACGTGACCAGCCGGGAAAGGGGCGGCCGGGCGGCAGGCGCGGGCGGTGTTGCGCCCCTGTCCGCCCCGCCCCGCGCACCCCTTGCCAGAGACGGGGGGAAAGCCTATATCCACAGGTGCCGGAGGGGCTTGCCCCTTGGCTATGGCGATAAACGGCGCGTGGAATAAGTGTTGTGGACCCGGGGGCGGTACCCGGCGTCTCCACCAGTTTTCCCCTGATGGGGAACATGGGGACGAAACAGGCTCGACACGCATGGTAAAGACCCGCCTTTTGCCCGGCATTGTACCACCGTTATCGGGCTAAATCACAAGTGCCAATGATAACTCTGAGGTGCTCGCTGTCGCTGCATAAGCGATAAGCGCGGTTCGGGAGGGCACCGGGCAACAGAAGCCCTCCCACTTCTTTTTCTCTCGTGTCCGGCGCGGGCCGTGGTATCCGCTTCGTGAAGGGACGGCGCACGCCAGTGGCTTGCCACGCCCCGAAGTTTGACGCACAGCTTGAAGCTGTGGCACGGCGTGGTCTGAACCCGCATGTCTGCAAAAGTCCGGTCCGGCGGTTCATCGTCCGGGCGGATGTACGGAGAAGTCCGAAATGTCTGATGATCATGACGAGGAAAACGGTTTTGACACCGCCCTCCCCGACAGCCTCATGCCCTATGATTCCTGGATCGAGGATGCCTACCGCCAGGTCATGCTGCGCGCGCTTGAACATGCCGCCGAACATGGCCTGCCGGGTGATCATCATTTCTACCTGACCTTCCGCACCGACTGGCCCGGCGTCGGCATGCCCGACCGCCTGCGTGCCCAGTACCCGCACGAGATCACGATCGTGCTCCAGCACCAGTTCTGGGACCTGAAGGTGGATCGCGCCCGGCAGGTCATCTCGGTCGGGCTGTCCTTTGGCGGGGTTGCGTCCACGCTGGTCATTCCGGTGGCCGCCGTGTCGGCCTTTGCCGATCCGCATATCCGCCTTGCCCTGCGCTTCAGCGTGCCCGAACACCCGCCGGTGGCCGGTGGCGCGCCCAATGTGGTGGCGGTACAGCCCGCCACCGCGCATGATGCCGCCCCCGTCCAGGGCGGTGCCGACGGCACGGATGCGGAAAAGGACGACAGCCCGCAGGTCGTAAGTCTTGCCGCCTTCCGCAAGAAGGGGCCGGGGGGACCGGGCTGAGCCACATCTTCCATCCGGGCGCGCCGGATGCGCCGGGCGCGCCCTGAACCTGAACGCCGCCACCCGGAAACAATCCGGGGGAACAGGCAGGAGACGTCCGTTGAATGTATCTGCACCCACGCGCAAGCCATTTGTCTATGGCCCGCTCTTTCCGCTGCATGATGATGACACACCGTGGAAGAAACTGGAGATCGAGGGGATTACCACCTCGGTCCTTGGCGGGCGCACGGTGGTCCATGTCCGCCCCGAAGCCCTGACCGCGCTGGCCGCCCGCGCGTTCAACGATGTGGCGCACCTGCTGCGCCCCGGCCACCTGGCGCAGCTTGCCAAGATCCTCAAAGACCCCGAAGCATCGGAAAACGACCGCTTCGTGGCCATGGACCTGCTCAAGAACGCCTGCATTGCCGCGGGCGGCGTGCTGCCCATGTGCCAGGATACCGGCACCGCCATCGTGTACGGCAAGAAGGGCCAGCGCGTATGGGTGGATGGCAATGAGGAGGAAGCCTTCTCACGCGGGGTGTACGATACCTATACCGGCACCTCGCTGCGCTATTCGCAGATGGCGCCGGTCTCGATGTTCGAGGAAGTGAACACCGGCACCAACCTGCCCGTGCAGTTCCACATCTCGGCGACCCCCGGTGACTACCATGCCGAGCAGATGGATCTCATGTTCATCGCCAAGGGGGGCGGGTCGGCCAACAAGACCTTCCTGTTCCAGGAGACGCGCGCCCTGCTGTCGGGCAAGGAAAACCTGCTGAAATGGCTGGATGGCAAGATCCGCACGCTGGGTACGTCGGCCTGCCCGCCGTACCATCTGGCGGTGGTGATCGGCGGCATGTCAGCCGAACAGAATCTGGAAACCGTAAAGCTTGCCTCCACCCGCTGGCTGGACAGCCTGCCGACACAGGGCAGCCCGCTGGGCCACGCCTTCCGTGACCTGGAAATGGAAGAGGAAATCCACAGGCTGACCCAGCGCCTGGGCATTGGCGCGCAGTTTGGCGGCAAGTATTTCTGCCATGACGTACGCGTGGTGCGCCTGCCGCGCCATGGCGCGTCACTGCCGGTGGGAATCGGGGTTTCATGCTCGGCCGACCGTCAGGTCAAGGCACGGATCACCGCCGATGGCGTCTTCCTTGAACAGCTTGAGACCGACCCGGCCCGCTTCCTGCCCGAAACCACGGATGGCGACCTGGAGGGCGAGGCGGTCCAGATCGACCTGAACCAGCCGATGGACGAGATCCGCCGCACGCTCTCGAAATATCCGGTGCGCACCCGCCTGTCCCTGACCGGTACGATGGTGGTGGCGCGCGACATCGCCCATGCCAAGTTCCGCGAGCGGCTGGAAAAGGGCGAGGGCCTGCCCCAGTACCTCAAGGACCATCCCGTCTATTACGCCGGCCCCGCCAAGACGCCGGAGGGCATGCCCACCGGCTCCTTCGGTCCCACCACGGCGGGCCGCATGGACAGCTATGTTGCCATGTTGCAGAAGGCGGGCGGCTCCTACGTCATGCTGGCCAAGGGTAACCGCTCCAGGGCCGTGCGGGAGGCATGCAAGGAATATGGCGGCTTCTACCTTGGCTCCGTAGGTGGCCCTGCCGCCCGCCTGGCGCAGGACTGCATCCGCAAGGTGGAGGTGCTGGAATATCCCGAACTGGGTATGGAAGCGGTCTGGAAGATCGAGGTCGAGAATTTTCCGGCCTTTATCGTGATCGACGACAAGGGTAATGATTTTTACGACGGCCTGACCGGCTGAACGTAACCGCCGCGGGCGTTGCGTCCGGCCTGCCCGGCGGGCCGGACATAGCGGAGGTTTGGGAGCGCCATGCGTTTTACCGTCGATCGTCTTGACCACCTTGTGGTGAGTGTCCGTGACCTTGAGGTCTCGGCCTCGTGGTTCCAGCGCGTGCTGGGCATGGAGCGTGAGGAATACGGGCGCAACAACCGCACGGCCCTGAAATTCGGCGGCCAGAAGATCAACCTGCGCCCGCACGGGGCGGAAGGCTGGACCACGGCGGAAGATGCGCTGCCGGGCACCAATGACCTGTGCTTTACCACCGCGCTGAGCAGTGCCGATGTGATCGAGCATCTTGAACAGTGCGGTGTGCGCGTGACCGAAGGCCCCGTGGCCCGGCTTGGGGCGCTGGGGCCGGTCACGTCCGTCTACTGCAACGATCCCGATGGCAACCTGATCGAGATCGCATCCTACCAGGGATAGGGCAGGGGGCGTGCGCTCTCCATGGCCTGCAAATCATAGAAAAGTTTTTGGTGAAGCTTTTTTCAAGAAGCTTCAGGGAACGCCGCCTTTCTGAAAAAAGGCGGCACCCGAAAACATTCAGGCTTTTACCAGGGCGCCTTATTTCGGCTTCTTGCCATACACGGCGGTCAGCGTGGCCGAGCCAAGGCGGTGCTGGTTGATGACAAAGCCCACCATCGCGCCCGAAGCGTCACTGGGCAGTTCGATGCGTTCAATATCGAGCGCATGGATGGTGAAGATGTAATGATGGTCCGGCCCCGGCGGGGGGGCGGCGCCACCATACACGTTGCCGCCAAAATCGGTGCGCGTCATTTCGGCGGGTTCGGGCAGGTTGTTATCCCCCGATCCCGCGCCGGCGGGCAGGGAGGAGACGGTGGCCGGGATGTTGATGACCACCCAGTGCCACCAGCCCGAGCCGGTGGGCGCATCGGGGTCGTACAGCGTTATGGCAAAGCTCTTGGTCCCGGCGGGCGGGTCCTGCCATGCCAGCGGGGGCGAGATGTTGCCGCCGCAATAGCCCATGCCCTCGAACACCTGGGCTTCGGGCAGGCGGTCCCCGTCGTGGAAGGAGCGGCTTGTCAGTGTGAACGTCATGTCGGTTTCCTGCTTTCCGCGCGGGGGCGGGCGGATCGGGGTCAGCGATGGCGGGGTTGCCCCGCGCGTGGCCGGTCTTACCAGTTCTGGCTGATCAGCCAGAATTCTTCCGATGTCAGGGTAATGGCCTGATCACCGTTCTTGCTTTCGGCGGCGGCGCGGGCCAGGGCCTCGATGCGCTGGATCATCAGCGTCTTGCGCTGGTAGGTTTCGTTGCGGTCCTTTTCCTCGACCGTTTCCAGCACATGCAGTGCGGTCTTGCAGGCCTTGGCAATACGGACGGCATCAAGTGCAGCGTAGGACATGGGTCTGTGTCTCCATAAGGTTCGCCCGCCCGGCATGGGGGCGGGATGAAAAATTCCCGTACGGGAATCGCCATGTCATTCTGGCTTCCCCCGCCGCTTCTGTCCAACATCGGGCTGCATGCGGCCCCCGCGCACAGTTCGGACTGGCAAGAGCCGTGGGGATTCCGTAAAGGGAGCCGCATGACGGACCTGGTTTCTGATTTCGACTTCACCCTGCCCCCCGACCGGATAGCCGACCACCCGGCCCGCCCGCGTGACAGCGCGCGGCTGCTTGACGTGCCGGTGGCAGGTCCGATCATGGACCGCCATGTGCGCGACCTGCCGGGCTGCCTGCGCGCGGGCGACATTCTGGTGGCCAATGATACGGCGGTCATTCCCGCCCAGCTTTCAGCCACGCGGGGGGCGGCCAGGATCGGCATCACGCTTGACCGTATCCTGCCCGACGGGTCATGGCACGTGCTGGCCCGCAATGCCCGCCGCCTGCATCCCGGTGATAGGCTGGCCTTTGGCGCAAGCCCCGTCACGGCGGACGTACTGGCGTGTGGCGATGCGGGCGACGTGACCCTGCGCTTCAGCGTGGAAGGGGCCGCGTTCGACCAGTTCCTGCATGATACGGGACATCTGGCGCTGCCCCCCTACATTGCCCGCCCCGAAGGCCCGACCGAGCAGGACCGCAAGGACTACGCCACCATCTTCGCCCAGCACCGGGGCGCGGTAGCCGCCCCCACGGCGGGGCTGCATTTTACCCCCGACCTGCTGGCGGCACTCGACCACGCTGGCGTGCTGCGCCAGACGCTGACGCTGCATGTGGGGGCAGGCACCTTCCTGCCCATGCGCAGCGAACAGATTTCCGCCCACCGCATGCATGCCGAACGGGGCACCATCACCCCGCATGCCGCCCGGCGCATCAACGCCGCCCGTGCGGCGGGGGGGCGGATCATTGCCGTGGGCACCACGTCGCTGCGCCTTTTGGAAAGTGCGACGGATGAGGACGGCGTGGTGCATCCCTTCCATGGCGAGACCGCCATTTTCATCAAGCCGGGCTACCGTTTCCGCGCGGTGGACATGCTGCTGACCAATTTCCACCTGCCGCGCTCCACGCTGTTCATGCTGGTCTGCGCCTTTGGCGGCTACCACCGCATGCAGGCGGCCTATGCCCATGCCATAGCAAAGGGTTACCGTTTTTATTCATATGGCGATGCCTGCCTGCTGCATCGCAGTGAGGGAGACCTGCCATGACCACATTCCGCTGGCGGCCCGAAGCCCGCACTGGCCATGCCCGCGCAGGCTGGCTGGATACCGCGCATGGCAGCGTGCCCACCCCCACCTTCATGCCCGTGGGCACGGTGGGCACCGTCAAGGCCATGACCATGGACAACGTGCGCGCCACGGGGGCGGGCATCGTGCTGGGCAATACCTATCACCTCATGCTCCGCCCCGGTGCCGAACGGGTGCGCCAACTGGGGGGGCTGCACCGCTTCATGGACTGGCCCGGCCCGATCCTGACCGATTCGGGCGGGTTCCAGGTCATGTCGCTCGGCCCGCTGCGCAAGCTGGACCAGGACGGGGTGACCTTCCGCTCCCATATCGATGGCTCGAAGCATCGACTCACACCCGAACGCTCGACCGATATCCAGCATGCGCTCGATGCCACCATCAGCATGTGCTTTGACGAATGCCCGGCCCTGCCCGCGGCACCCGATGTGATTGCAAGATCCATGCGCATGTCCATGCGCTGGGCGGAGCGGTGCCGCACGGCATTTGTCCAGCGCCCCGGTTATGCGCAGTACGGCATCATCCAGGGCGGCACCGAGCCGGAACTGCGCGCCGAAAGTGTCAGGGCGCTGACCGGCATCGGGTTTGAGGGCTATGCCATTGGTGGCCTTGCGGTCGGAGAGGGGCAGGAACTGATGTTCGCCACCCTTGATTCCACCGTGCCGCTGATCCCCGATGCCAGCCCGCGCTACCTGATGGGGGTGGGCACGCCCGATGACCTGCTGGGCGCGGTGGAACGCGGCGTGGACATGTTCGACTGCGTCATGCCCACGCGCGCGGGGCGCACGGCGCGCGCCTATACCGAGCGCGGCACGCTCAACCTGCGCAATGCGCGCCATGCCACCGATTCCCGGCCCATTTCGCCGCATTGCGACTGCCTGGCCTGTTCGCGCCACAGCCGCGCCTACCTGCACCACCTGTTCCGCGCCAATGAAATCCTCGGCCCGATGCTGCTGACATGGCATAACCTAGCCTATTACCAGCGCCTGATGCGCGGGATGCGGGCGGCGATTGTCGATGGTGCGTTCGCCGCCCATGCCGACCACCTGCGCGCGCAGTGGGCGATGGATGACTGGAGCGGTGATGAAATGCCCTATCCCGACTTCCCCCCGGTGCCCTGATGGCCCGCGCCGCCTGCGCGCATGATCCGGCGGCCCTTGCCGCGCGCATTGCCGATCATGCGCGCAGGCTGGGCTTTGATGCGGTGGGATTCACCCCCGCCCGGCTGGATGACGGCACGCGCGCCCGCCTTGCGGCGTTTGTGGAAAACGGTTTTGCCGGCAGCATGGGCTGGATGGCGCAGCGCATGGAACAGCGCGGCGACCCGCGCGGCCTGTGGCCCGAGGTGCGCAGCGTGATCGCCCTCGGGGTCAGCTACACGCCCGATGGCGACCCGCTGGCCACCACCCGTGTGCCCGATGCGGGCAACATTTCCGTCTATGCCCGCAACCGTGACTATCATGATGTGGTCAAGGGCATGCTCAAGCATCTGGCGCAGTTCGTGGTCAATGAAGGGCGCAGGCAGGGGAGCGACACGGAAGTGAAGGTGTTTGTCGATACCGCCCCGGTCATGGAAAAACCGCTGGCGCGGGATGCGGGCCTGGGATGGCAGGGCAAGCATACCTCCCTTGTCTCGCGCCAGCATGGAAGCTGGCTGTTTTTAGGGGAGGTGTATACCACGCTGGACCTGCCGCAATCCGCCCCCTCGGGCGGGGGATGCGGCACCTGCACGCGCTGCCTCGTGGCCTGCCCGACCGATGCCTTTCCCGCCCCCGGCGTGATGGATGCGCGGCGCTGCCTGTCCTACCTGACCATCGAGAACCGGGGGCCGATTCCCCATGCGCTGCGCCCCGCCATGGGCAACCGCATCTATGGCTGTGATGACTGCCTGGCCGCCTGCCCGTGGAACCGTTTTGCACAGGCGACCCGCCATATGAAACTGGCCGCGCGTGACGACCTGCGGGCCCCCGCGCTGCGTGAACTGGCCGCACTGGATGATGGCGGATTCCGCCGCCGGTTTTCCGGCTCGCCCATCAAGAGGATCGGGCGGGAGCGTTTCGTGCGCAACGTGGCGGTGGCCATTGGCAATAGCGGGCAGCCTGCACTCCGTCCCGCAGCCATGGCCCTGTGCTCGGACCCCGACCCCGTGGTGGCGGAGGCGGCGCGGTGGGCGGTGGCGCGCCTGCCCCGATGAGTGGCACTACCCCCCTGCCGCTGCCCACCCAGCGCGGCGCGCGGCTGTTGCGCAAGCGCAGCCTGAACCTGTCGGGTCACCGCACCAGCGTGGCGCTGGAGCCGGAGTTCTGGCATGCCCTGCGCCTGATTGCGCAAAGGCGTGGCCTGACACTGGCGGGGCTTGTGGGGCAGGTGGACGGGACGCGCCCGCCCGACCGCCCGCTGGCATCCGCACTGCGGGTGGAGGCATTGCGCGAATGGATGCCTGCCCTGCCGGAAATGGCAGGTAGCGACAGGGAAGACTGGTTGGGTTGACCGTCCATCCGTGCTAGCAGTGGGGCATGGCAATCTGGGGCAAAATCTTTGGTGGCGTTGCGGGGTTCGCGGTCGGCGGCCCCATGGGCGCCGTTGTGGGCACGGCGCTGGGGCATGCGGCGGATAACGGGTCCCTGCTGGAAACCCCGGTAGGTGGCTGGACCGACCGCTGGGGCCCCCGGCTCAATGCCGATCCCAACGGGGCGGCCACCTTCATGGCGGCCAAGATGGCGGCGGTCATGGGCAAGCGTGACCAGATGTATGGCCTTGTCATCATCATCCTTTCGGCCAAGATGGCGAAATGCGATGGCGCGGTGAACCGGGCCGAGATCGATGCCTTCAAGCGCCGCTTCAACCTGCCGCCCGAGAACATGAAGGAAGTCGGCCGCCTGTTCGACAGCGCGCGCCAGCGGACGGATGATTACAGGCAGTTCGCCACCGAACTGGGCCGTGCCTTCGCCAACAGGACCGGCATGCTGGAGGAGGCATTGGCCGCCCTGTTCGTGATCGCGCGCGCGGATGGTGAGATCAATGCGCGGGAGGAAGCCTTCCTGCGCGGCGTGCACAGGGCCTTCAACCTCAGCCCCGGTGCGTGGGACCGCGCGCGTGATGGGGGGGCCCGCCCCGGCGTGAGCGAGGTGGACGCCTACGCCGTGCTGGGTGTGGCGCGGGATACCAGTGATGAGGAAGTGCGCATGGTCTGGCGCCGCCTTGTGCGTGAACACCACCCCGATGTGCTGAGCGCGCGCGGGGCCACACCCGCCCAGCAGGCGCAGGGGGCGGCCCGCATTGCCCGGATCAATGCGGCATGGGACCGCATCAAGCGCGACCGCAGGCTGTAGCTTCTTAAAACATCAGAAAGTTTTTGGTGAAGCTTTTTCCAAAAAGCTTCAAAGGACGCCGCCTTCTTGAAAAAAGGCGGCACCCGAAAAACTTCTGTTATTTTTCATTCGTGGTTTTTGGCTTCTTGTCCAGCAGCCTGCGCAGCGCGCCCGCCACCGTGTGGGCCAGCGCGCGGTAGGCCTGGCCTGCCGCACTGTCGGGTGCTGCAATGACAATGGGCGCGCCCGCGTCGGCGCTGGCGCGGATATCGGCCAGCAGCGGGACCTCACCCAGGAAGGGCACGCCCATCTTTTCCGCTTCCGCCCGTGCGCCGCCATGGCCGAACAGTTCGGTGCGGTGGTTGCAGTTGGGGCAGCAGAAATAGGACATGTTCTCCACCATGCCCAGCACCGGCACGTTCATCTTCTCGAACATGGCAATGCCGCGCCGGGCATCCAGCAGGGCAATGTCCTGCGGGGTGGAAACGATCACGGCACCCGCCAGCGCGGTCTTCTGCGCCAGGGTAAGCTGCGCGTCGCCCGTGCCGGGGGGCATGTCCACCACCAGCACGTCCAGCGCACCCCAGTCCACATCCCCCAGCAGCTGGTTGATCGCCCCCATGACCATGGGCCCGCGCCAGATCATGGCCTTGCCCTCATCCACCAGCATGCCGATCGACATGGCGCTGATGCCCCATTTATGGGGCGGGATCAGGCGGCTGTCGCGCACTTCGGGCTGCGCGTTCATGCCCATCATGCGCGGCAGGGAGGGGCCATGCACGTCCGCATCCATAAGCCCGACCTTCAGCCCTTCCAGCCCCAGCCCCACGGCCAGGTTCACGGCGGTGGTGGACTTGCCCACCCCCCCCTTGCCCGAGGCCACGGCAATGACCACCCCCACACCGGGGGGCAGCGGGCCGGTGGCGGGCTTTGGTGCGCCCCCCCCAAGATTGAGCGGGCGATGCCCCCCGCCGGCGGGCGCGGGCGCCGTGGGCGCAGGCGCGGGCGAAGGGGTGGCGCGGTGCGCGGTCAGGATCACGCTGGCACCGGTGCAGCCGGGAACCGCATGGACAAGGCCCCGTTCCAGTTCAGGCAGGAGCGGCTGCAGGGCGGGCGCATGGCCGCGTTCGGTTGCAATGGCAACATGCAGCACGCCATCGCGCAGCATGAAGGCATCCAGCCTGCCCAGATCAGCCACGCTGGCGGTGCCGTCGGTTGTACGGACGTGCCGCAGCACGTTTTCTATGGTTGTCCGGTCGGGACTGGTCATGGGCATGCACTTCTCTGTTTCTCGCACCCGTGCGGGTATAGAAGGCGCGGGGCATGGTGGTCGAGTCATGAAACGGCCGGGCGGCATGTCCGGCGGCATGGCATTGCGCGCGGGCCGTCATGCCACGCATGCGGGGCATCCCTGCCCGGCGGGAATGGCCCCCGGACGGGTTTGCTGCTTTACGCTGGGCCGGTAGCCATGCGGGTTCCGGCGTGTGGCGGCATTGTTCAGGCTGACAGGACCATCATGGGCATTTCCACTTCGCCAGCGGGGGCACCCCATCGGCGCGACCACAGAATCGATGCCCTGCGGGGCGTGGCGCTGCTCATGATGTGCATCGACCATATCCCGCAGGATGTGCTCAACCGCTTCACCATGCGCAACATAGGCTTTGCCGATGCGGCGGAGGTGTTCGTGCTGCTGGCGGGCTATGCCTCGTGGCTGGCCTATGGGCGGGCCTTTGGCAAGAAGCCGGTGGGTACCGTACTGGGGCGTATCGGGCGGCGGTGCTGGCAGCTTTATGTGTACCAGATGGTGATGGTGGTGGTGTGCATTTCCACCATCCGCATCTGGCGGCATTTCTGGCCGGTGCCGGTTGATTTCCTTGAACCCGAACTGGCGCATGGGCTGGATGCGGCGTGGCGGGTGCTCTCGCTTCAGGCGCTGCCGGGCAACCTGAACATCCTGCCGCTCTATATCGTGCTGCTGCTGGGATTCGGGCCGCTGTTCGCGTTGCTGCGTGGCCTGGGCACGCCTGTGGTGCTGGGGCTGAGTGCCGCCGTGTGGCTTGTGGTCAATTTTGACCCGCGCCTGAACTTTCCCAACTGGCTGGACCCCGATGGCTGGTATTTCGACCCGCTGGCCTGGCAGTTCCTGTTTGTGCTGGGTGTGTGCGCCGCACGCGTGGCGGGCCAGCATGCGGGCAGCCTGCCGCGCGTGGCGGGGCTGGCATGGGTGTGCGGGGGCTATCTGGCATTTTCCGCCGTGCAGTCCTTTCCATGGACGGACTGGGGGCTGGCGGACCTGCGCCTGCTGGCCATGACCGTGCCGGACAAGATGATCCTCTCGCCATGGCGGCTGCTGGATGTGCTGGCGCTGTTCTACCTTGTCCAGTCATCGGGCCGGGCGGCGGCGCTGGCGGCAACGCGGGGCGGGCAGCTCATGGCGCTGTTCGGGCGGCATTCACTGGAAATCTTTACCGCCGGCACCCTGATCGACCTGTACGCGCGCCTGGCGCTGACCAGTTTCGGCACCGGCTGGGCCATGCAGGTGGCGGTCAATGTGGTGGGGTTTGCCGTGCTGCTGGCTGTCGCGCGCAATCGCGAACGCGCGCGGGTGGCCGCCCGCCAGCCGCGTCCCGCCCATGGTGGCGGGGTGCCGCCGGGCGTGCCGCTGTGCCGGAACTGATGCCGTGGTTTCCGCGCGCGTAAAGGGCGTGATATAGGTGCTCCGTCCCGATCCCGTTCAGCAGGATGTATGAGCCCCATGTCCCTTCGTGCCGCTGCCTTTTCCCGCTCCTGCCTTGCCGTAGGGCTGGCCACGGTCCTGGGGGGGCACGCCGCGCGGGCGGCTGATCCAGCGCCCGCCCCGGCACCTGCACCCGCTTCGGCCACGCCCCTGCACCTGCCCGGTGAGGGACGCAACATGCCCGACAGCTTTGCCGACCTTGCCGCCCGGCTGCTGCCCGCCGTGGTCAATGTCTCCACCACCGAGATGGTCCGCCCCGGCGAGGACGACGGCGATGACGGCGATGACGGCGACAGCACGCCCCAGGTCCCCAATTTCCCCGAAGGCTCGCCCTTCGAGAAATTCTTCCACGACTTCATGAACCGTCAGGACAGCCCCAACGCCCCCCCGCGCAAGATGCAGGCGCTGGGCTCGGGCTTCATCATCGACCCCTCGGGCGTGATCGTGACCAACAACCACGTCGTCCGCCATGCCGACCAGATCACCATTACGCTTCAGGACAATACCGTGCTCAAGGCGCGCCTGCTGGGTCATGATGACCGCACCGACCTGGCCGTGCTGAAGGTGGACAGTGCCAGGCCGCTGCCCGCCGTGCCCTTTGGTGACAGCGACAATGCCCGCGTGGGTGACTGGGTGCTGGCGATCGGCAACCCGTTTGGCCTGTCGGGGACGGTTACGGCGGGTATCGTCTCCTCACGCGGGCGCAATATCGAGCAGGGGCCGTATGATGACTTCATCCAGACCGATGCCCCCATCAACAAGGGCAATTCCGGCGGCCCGCTGTTCAACCTGCATGGGGAGGTGATCGGCATCAACACCGCCATCTTCTCGCCCTCGGGCGGGTCGATCGGCATCGGGTTTTCCATCCCCTCGGCCGAAGCGCAGGGCATCATCGCCCAGCTGCGCCAGCATGGTCGGGTCACGCGCGGGTGGATTGGCGTGCGCATTCAGGACGTGACACAGGAAATTGCCGACGGCCTTGGCCTGAAAAGCGCCCATGGCGCGCTGATCGCGGGCGTCGAGCCCAAGGGCCCGGCGGCCAACGCCCACCTTCAGACAGGCGACGTGATCCAGAGCCTGAACGGCAAGGACATTGATGGCCGTGCCCTGCCGCGCCTTGTGGCGGAACTTGCGGGCGGCAGTGTTGCGCATCTGGGCATCTGGCGCAGGGGCCAGCAGATGAACGTCAACATCACCATCGGCGCCCTGCCCGAGGAAAAGACCGACAGGGCCGACAGCGCCCATCCGGCCGCCAGGAATTCGGCCCTGGGCAGCATGGCTGTTGAGGGCATGGGCTTTACGGTGGGCGAGATTGATGACATCGCGCGCCAGAAATACAACATGGCCGACGGGCAGAAGGGCGTGCTGGTCACGGGCGTGACCGACGACAGCCCGGCCGCCGAGCGCGGCCTGCGCCCCGGCGATGTGGTGACCGAGGTGCAGCAGTCGGCGGTGAACACGCCCGCCGACCTGCGCCGCCAGCTGGATGCCGCGCGCAGCCAGCACCGCAAGACCGTGCTGTTCCTGGTACAGAATGCCGATGGCCTGCGCTGGGTGCCCTTTCCCCTGCCGGAAGGGGGCGGGCACTGAGCCGCATGCATGAACGGCTGAAGAATCTTCTGCTGTCCATTACCCGGCGCGGTACGTGGCGGCAGGTCGTGCGGATGAATGTCTCGCTCATCCTGTCTGGCATTGTCGCTACCATCATCCATCTGGATGAGCCGGTCTGGGCGCTGATCACCTCGGTCATCGTCATAACCCAGACCCGGCTGACCCAGACGCTCTCCACCGGGCGGGAGCAGATCGTGGGCACGCTGGTCGGGGCTATGGCGGGCATGTCCGCCATCGCACTGGAACAGTGGTGTGCGCTTTCGGTCGGCATGGTGTTCTGGGTCATGCTGATGCCACTGGCGGTGCTGGTGGCGCTGCGGCCCAAGATGCGGGTGGCCATTGTCACGTTGATGGTCGTGCTGCTGTTTCCCGCCACGGGGGAGCCGTTTTCGCGCCCGCTGCAGCGCATCGCCTCGATCATGACCGGGGTGGTGGTGTCGTTCGCGGTCTCCTTTTTCGTCCTGCGTAACGAGGCGCGGCGCGAAGTGCTGGGCAATGCCGCAAGCCTGCTGCGCCGCCTGGCCGATCTGCTTACCGGGGCGCTGCACCAGCATCCCGACAATGATGCGCTGGCCACGGTGGACGGGATGTGCCGCTCCCTGCTGCAGGACATCAATGACGGCGTGCAGGAGGCGGAGGTCGAACACCCGGCATCGCTTGCGCGGCATGATCCGCTGGTGGCGCGCCTGCCGGGGCTGCTGCGCCGGATCCGTTCGGACGCCATCTTCATCTCCCGTGCCGCGGTGGAGGGAGAGACCGCCCGCACGGGCGACATTCTGGCCCATGAGCGCGACATGCTGGGCACGGTGCTGGGACAGATGGCCGCGCGCTGCGACCAGCTTGCCGCCACCCGGCGCGGCCGGACCCTGCCCGACGGGGGGTTGTGCGATATTCTGGACCATCTGCAGCCGCCGGGGGAACACTGGACCCCTGTCATGCGTTTCGCCATTGGCCTGCTGCATGCGGACATGCGGCTTGCGGTGCGCAATATCTGGTCGGACGGCCATACGGATGATGGTCCGTTTCCGCTCCCGGCGCATCCGGTTCTGGCCGAGGCAGACCTGGCCCCCGCCAATCCGGGCGGCGGTGCAAGGCGATAGGGCAGGGGCGGCCACCACCAACAACGGAGTGCAAGAGACACCATGCTGAAGGAAACAACCCTCAACCACCTTCCCGCCGGCGTGCAGGCGCCACAGTACAGACGGGCGGAAGTGGGGCGAGGGATCGTTCACTTTGGTGTCGGTAACTTCTTCCGCGCGCATGAAGCCTGGTATGTGGACCGCTGCCTGGCCCTGCCGGGCCAGTCCGCCTGGGGCATTGTGGGCGTGGGGCTGAACGGCGGCAGGCGTGGCGAGGCCAAGGCCCATGAATTCCAGCAGCAGGACGGCCTGTATTCCCTGACCGAGGTCGCGGCTGACGGCGCGCGCAGGGTGTCCGTTATCGGGGCGCTGCGGGAATACCTGCTTGCCCCCGCCGACCCCGAAGCCGTGCTGCGCCGCCTGGCCGATCCCGGGACCCGGATCGTGAGCATGACGATTACGGAAGGCGGCTACAACATTGACGAAAAAACCGGCGAATTCCGTCTTGATGCCCCCGCCATACAGGCCGACCTGGCCAATCCGCGCCGCCCGGCCACGGTGTTCGGCTATGTGGTGGAGGGGCTGCGCCGCAGGCGGGAGGCCGGGGTGGCGCCATTCACCGTCCTGTCGTGCGATAACCTGCGCAGCAATGGCCATATCGCCCATACCGCCTTCGTGGGGTATGCGCGCGCCCTTGATGCGGATCTGGCGGCATGGATCAATGCCAATGTCACCTTCCCCTGTTCCATGGTGGACCGCATTACCCCCGGCGTGGATACGGCCACCCGCAATGCCCTGAACGAAGCCAGCGGTCTGGAGGACGACCTGCCCGTGCTGGCGGAGGATTTCAGCCAGTGGGTGCTGGAGGACAGATTCTGCAACGGCCGCCCCGCGCTGGAAAAGGTGGGGGTGGAATTCGTGGATGACGTGGCAGGCTACGAGCAGGTGAAGGTCCGCATGCTCAATGCCGGGCACATCCTGCTGGGCGCGCTGGGACTGCTGCTGGGCTACCGCTACGCGCATGAAACGGTGGAGGACGCGGATCTGGAGCGTTTCGCCAATGCCTACTGGACCCTTGATGCCATGCCGCTGATCGACGCGCCCGCCGGGGTGGATCTGGATGTCTATCGCAGGCGCCTGCTCAGCCGTTTTTCCAACCGTGCTGTGGCGGATACGCTGCTGCGCATCTGCAGCGATGGTGCCTCCAAGGTGCAGGTGTTCTGGACGGATACCGTGCGCCGCGCGCTGGCCCGCGGGCATGACCTGGAGCGCATTGCCTTCGGCATCGCGGCCTATCTGGAAATGCTGCGTGGCAGGGACGAGCGCGACGAAACCTACAGCCCCGTCGAACCCACGCTGGATGCCGACCAGCTGGCGCTTGTCAACGCCACGGACCTGGCGGCCGCCCTTGCCCTGCCAGCCTTTGATGGCTGGCGGGACATGGACACGACCGCACTGGACCAGGCGGTGGTCAGGGCACGCAGGGCCATCCGTGAACATGGCGTAAGGGCCGGCCTGCCACGCTAGACGTGGCTGTCACGCGGCCTGATCGATCCTGCGGCGCATGGGGCAGGCATCCGCCCCGTAAGTGGCGGTAATGGCGGGAGAGATGCCGGGCATGGGCGCAAAACCCAGATGCGTCCAGACCGGCCCGGCCCCTTCGGTCGCCACCAGCGCCAGCCACCGTATTCCCCGCGCACATGCCAGGCGTGTCATGATTTGTAATGCGGCCTGCGTGGCCCCGCGTCCGCGCAGGGCGGGAAGGAGGGCGATGTCATGCAGGTACCAGCAGTCAGGCCGTTCGGGCAGGTGGCCCAGATAGGTATCCAGCGCCGGTGGCGTGCCCATGCGCCAGGGATGGCTGAGGAGGTATCCCCCCGCCGTACCCTGCGCATCCGGCATGATCAGGCAGCCTTCGGGACAGAGCCGGTGGCGTTCGGCCAGGACATCCATGCGTTCGGGGCAGGCGGGGTGCAGCCGGTCCGCCAGCGTCATGACCGTACCCAGATCCGCCACGCGCAGGGGGCGCCAGACAGGTAAAAGCGGACCGTGCGTGGTCGTGGATCGGGGTATTGCTGGGTCCATGACAGGAAAAACCGTTCCAGATAACATCGTTTCCGGTAGAAAGGGCCGATGGTATAGCTGCTGGCGGGAGTATGGAACACCATGACGGAAATGCGTCTGACATTAAGGCTGGACGCCAATGGCATGCCATTGCTTGGGCATGGCAAGATCCGGCTGCTCGAACAGATCGGGGAAACCGGCTCCATTTCCGGTGCGGCCCGGGCAATGGGCATGTCCTACCGGCGGGCCTGGCTGCTGGTTGAATCGATGAATAACGCCTTCGTGCGCCCGCTGGTGGCCGCACGCCCCGGCGGCGGCGGCGGGGCCGGTCTTTCCGCGGAAGGGGAGGCGGTGCTGCGGCTGTACCGTGAAATCGAGCAGACCACGCGGGCGGCCGCCCGTGGCCCGCTGGAAACATTGGCGGCCATGTGTTCATCCCCGCCTTCACAAAGCCATGAGACACCCTGATCACGGTCCCGCCGGTGGCCTGCGTGGCCACTGGCGGGACGTCGTGTGTCATTATGCCTGACCAAGAAGAAACAACTGGAGTTCAATTCGGTGTTACGACGTGATTTCATGAAGGCGGGAACGGCGCTTGGTATCCTGTATGGCGCGACCGGCATGCCCCTGCGGGCCGCCCGCGCGGCACAGGGCGCCAGTTTTGATTCGACAACCGTGCGCACGCTGGCGCACCAGCTCTCGCAGCAGCCCTACCAGCCTCCATCCCAGACCCTGCCGTCCGCGCTGCGTAACCTGAATTTCGACCAGTACAATTCCATGGCGTTCCGTTCGGAACAGGCCCTGTGGCATGGCGAGAACCTGGGTTTCGATGTCGAGTTCTTTCCCCGTGGCTATCTGTATGCGCCCCGGATCGAGATGAACGAGGTAATCGATGGCCAGTCCCGTCCCATCGCCTTCAATGCCGACATGTTCACCTATAACGATCCCGCCCTGCGGGTGAACGAGGATATCGGCTTTGCCGGGCTGCGGCTGCGCGCGCCGATCAACACCCCCGACGTGATGGAGGAGTTCTGCGTCTTCCTTGGCGCCTCCTATTTCCGTGCCGTGGCCAAGGGGCAGAACTACGGCCTGTCCGCGCGCGGCTTCGCCGATGGCACGGGTGACCCGACGGGCGAGGAATTCGCCCTGTTCCGCGCCTTCTGGCTGGAAAAGCCCAAGGCGGGGGTGGACAGCGTGGTCATCCATGCCCTGCTGGACAGCCCGTCACTGGCCGGTGCGTTCCGCTTTACCATCCGCCCGGGCGAGACGACGGTGTTTGACGTCCAGTCCTATCTCTACCCGCGCAAGGCCATTGCCCAGTCCGGCATCGCGCCGCTGACGGGCATGTTCTATTTTGATGCGAACGACCGTACGCGCGTGGATGACTGGCGCCCCGCCGCCCATGACAGCGAGGGTCTGTCCATGTGGACCGGCAGCGGCCAGCAGCTGTGGCGGCCGCTGCGCAACCCGCGTGACCTGCAGTTCTCGGCGTTCAGTGACGTGCGGCCGCATGGTTTTGGCCTGATGCAGCGCAAGCGCGCCTTCACCGATTTCGAGGATGTCTCCCTCAACTACGAAAAACGGCCCTCGCTGTGGATCGAGCCGATCGGGGACTGGGGCGCGGGTGCGGTGGATCTGGTGGAAATTCCCACCCCCAACGAGGTGAACGACAACATCGTCTCCTTCTGGCGCCCGCAGGATGCGCTGGCGGCGGGGCATGAATATGTGTTCACCTACCGCATGTACTGGGGGTGGGACACGCCATGGCCCACCAAGCTGGCCCGTATCGTTGCAACCCGCGTGGGCGAGGCGACGGATGATTCGCATACCCGTTTCTTCGACCTGGATTTTGCCGGCACGCCGTTCGACAGGCTGCCCGACAACCCGCATTTCCATCTCCAGTGCCGCACTTCAGCGGGCGAGATCCGCAATGTGGTGGTCGAGCCGGTGCCCCCCATCCATGGCTGGCGCAGTACGTTCGAGTTCGCACCGGGGGATGCCAAGGTGGCGGAACTGAACTGCGTACTGGCCGATGACAACGGGCCGGTATCGGAAGAATGGGTCTATCGATGGACACCGTAGCGGCCAGCGCCCCGCTGCAGCCACCACCCGCGGGCAATGCAGGGCCGGATACGCGGCTGCCGCAGGGCTGGAGCGCGCTGCCGCGTCCGGCTCCGCTGGACATGCCCGTCCACCCGCTGGAAGAGACGCCCGACCTGCATGGCCGGAGCCATGTGCCACCGACCGAATGGCGGCTGATCGGCCTGCGCCGCGTGCTGGTCATCGGCAGCGCCGTGGCCATGACCGGGGCCGCGGGCTACGAGATGGACCTGGTGTTCAACGCCGTGCAGCGTTCGGTGGCCGGCATGGTGATGCTGGTGCTGTTCGTGCTGCTGTTCATGTGGATCGCGCTGGCCTTTACCTCTGCCATTGCGGGGTTCTGTTCGATGCTGGCGGGCGGCGGGCTGGGGCTGGGCATTGCGCGCGGCGGCCCGCTGCCGCGCCTGCTGACCCGCACGGCGCTGCTCATGCCGACCTATAACGAGGACCCGGGCCGCGTCATGGCCGGGCTGCGCGCGACCATCGACAGCCTTGCGGCAACCCGGCAGGAACGCGCCTTTGACGTGTTCATCCTGTCCGACACCACGGACCCCGATGTATGGGTGGCGGAGGAAGCGGCCTACATGGCCCTGTGCCGCGCCACCGGCTGGGGCGGGCGGCTGTTCTACCGCAGGCGCGCGGTCAATACCGACCGCAAGGCGGGCAATATCGCCCAGTGGGTGCGCACCTATGGCGCGGCCTACCAGCAGATGATCACGCTGGATGCCGACAGCGTCATGTCCGGTGACGTGATCGTGCGGCTGACATCGGCCATGGAGCGCAATCCCGGTGTTGCGCTGATCCAGTCGCTGCCGGTCATCGTGAACGGACGCACCCTGTTCGCCCGCATGCAGCAGTTCGCCGGGCGCGTGTACGGGCCGCTGATTGCCCATGGCATTGCGTGGTGGCATGGATCGGAAGGGAATTACTGGGGGCATAACGCGGTCATCCGCACCGCCGCCTTTGCCGAGCAGGCGGGCATGCCGCACCTGCCGGGGCGCAAGCCCTTTGGCGGCGCGATCATGAGCCATGACTTCGTGGAGGCCGCCCTGATGCGCCGGGGGGGCTGGGCGATCCACATGGTGCCCGCCCTGAGTGGGTCGTATGAGGAAAGCCCCCCCTCGCTGACCGATATCGCCATCCGGGACCGGCGGTGGTGCCAGGGCAACCTCCAGCATGCCAAGGTGGTGTCGGCACGCGGCCTGCACTGGGTCAGCCGCATGCACATGCTCATGGGCATCGGCTCCTATGTTACGGCACCGCTGTGGCTGGTGTTCCTGCTGGTGGGTATCGTGGTTTCGCTCCAGAGCCGTTTTTACAAGCCCGAATACTTTGGCGATACCAAGCTGCTCTATCCGCACTGGCCGCATGTTGACCCGGTTCAGGCCGAATACATGTTCATCGGCACCATGGGCGTGCTGCTGGCCCCCAAGATACTGGCCTACATCCTGCTGCTGGTTGATGGTCCGCTGCGGCGTGGCTGCGGGGGGGCGATTGCGGCGGGGGCATCCATACTGGTGGAAACGGTGGTGGGCGGCCTGCTGGCGCCCATCGCCATGCTGATCCAGACCGGGGGCGTGCTGTCCATCCTGCTGGGGCGGGATTCCGGCTGGAATGCCCAGCGGCGTGACGCGGACGGCCTGCAGGTCATGCAGAACGTGCGGCTGTACATGATCCACACCGTTCTGGGCCTGCTGTTGGCGGGGGCGGCGTGGAGTGTCTCGCTGCCGCTGTTTGTGTGGATGCTGCCGGTTACCCTGGGGCTGGTCTGCGCCATTCCGCTGGCGGTGCTGACGGGCAGCAGCGCCGTGGGGCAGGCGTTCAGGCGGGCGCGCCTGCTGCTGATCCCCGAGGAGACGGACCCGCCGCCGGTTCTGGCCGAGGCCGTGACCTATATGGGACAGATGGCGGGCCATCCCGTGCAGGAGGCGATAGCCGCCCTGCGCGCGCGGGCCGGGCTGCTCAGGGTGCATGAGGTCATGCTGCCCCCGCCGCGCCGGCCGGGTGACCCGATCAATCCCGCCCTGCTGGTGGGACTGCTCAAGGTGCGGGAGGCCCCGGATCTGGCCAGCGCCCTGCGTATGCTCAACCGTGCGGAAAAATCAGCCGTTCTGGGCAATGCGGAAGGGTTGCAGCTGCTGGCGCGGCTGCCCTGAGTCCGCGCGTTGTCAGTCGGATGACGTGCCCTGCGGGGGGGCGACGGCTTCCTCCCCCTCATCCGATCCGTCAACGGACATGATCGCATCCAGCGCGTCGCACAGTTTTTTCTGGTTGGCGCTGGCCAGCGAACCGGGACTGGCGCACAGCTTGGCCGCATCGGGCACGCAGGATTCGGTCGCGTCCTCGTAATCCGACTCCATCACATCGTGCGCCAGTGACAGGTTGGGGTTGTGTGCCTGCTCGCTGGCTTCCTCGATCACCTTTTCCATCTTGTGCAGGTCGTCAAGCTTGTCCAGGCAGGGCTTGCTGGCCATGTCCGGCTTGAGACGCAGCACCTCCATCGCGCGCTGCACCTTCTGCGTGGCCAGGCTCTGGGCATGCGCGGTGGTGCAGGCCAGCGCGGGTGAAAGCAGCAGTGCAACCGGCAGTGCGGCAAGGCGTAGAGACAGGTTGATGTTCACCGTGACCGTTCCGTTTGTCCATGTCCGGGCATGGGTGGATGCCGCAGGCCGTGCCTGACCCGCACGCGGGTGCGGCCCCGGCCGGGCGTGAGAGGCGGGGTCCCGACTATGGCAGGAACCACCGCCGCGCGAAAGATGGCGCATCTGGTCAATGCATATTCCGTATGCATAAAAATGCGTCCTTAAAAACCATGATATAATCACAAAGAAACACGAATCGTGTCAAAAATTCGAAAATTCCCTTACATTCACACCTGTTTTGCAGTATAGATTGCCAACGTTGAATATATTTTTTGTGCTTTGGCGGAGGCTGGAAACTATCCCATCATTGTGAAATCGTTCGATATCGCAACGATTTTGTACATCTAGCCAAATTCTGGTCTTTCTGGCGGCGGGAGATCACGGGATCGTGCCATATTTTGGCTGCGGTCAGGTGTTTTTTCATCGAATTGTTATGCAAGTCGTGCCACGGGGCACGTTTTCCTGCCGGATTGATGACTTTTGGCCGGTAACACGTCTGAGGAAGCAGGTTTGCCAGGCATCATGCGCTGGCGTTTTGGCGCTGGGGCCATCCATGCTTTCCCATACTGGGCCGGTCCGGGCGATTGCACGCCCGACCCTGTTGAAACTGAGGTTCCGCACTGGTGTTTCCGGAACGCCGGACAGTGCGGACGCAGCCTGCATCGACGCTCCGCAATGAGGTGGAGCCCCTCAACTTCGTGTCGGCTGCCTGTGAAAGAGGAGTATCTCCCCTTGAAACAGACAGACAATCTGTCCGAATCAACGTCCTTTGCTGACCGGCTGGGCATTCCCGCACCCCTGTTCTGGGGGTTCGTGGGCCTGCTGTTCTTCATGATCGGCGATGGTGTCGAAGCCGGCTACCTGGCCCCCTATCTTGAAGGCCAGGGCATTTCATCGCGCGACACCGCCCTTCTGTTCACCATCTATGGCGTGACCGTCTCGCTGTCCTCGTGGGCATCGGGGCCGCTTTCCGACCTGTGGGGCCCCAAGCGGGTCATGTGGATCGGCCTTGCCATCTGGGGCGTGTTCGAGATCGTGTTCCTGACTTTTGGCGTGGCGGTCAACAGCTATCCCATCATGCTGGCGGCCTATACCATGCGTGGTTTCGGCTATCCGCTGTTCACCTATGGCTTCCTGGTCTGGATCGCGGCGGCGACCCCGCCGCGCCAGCTTGGTTCGGCGGCCGGGTGGTTCTGGTTCGCCTTCTCCGGCGGGCTGCCCACGCTGGGTTCGCTGTTCGCCAGCTTCTCCATCCCGGTAATTGGCGAGATGGCGACGTTCTGGTCCTCGCTGGCGCTGGTCATGTTCGGTGGCCTGCTGGCGCTGCTCATGACGCATGAGCCGACCGGCTCCCGCCGTCTTGCCCCCGCGGGTACGAAACCCGCCACGATCTTCTTCAGCTCGATCAGCATCCTGTGGCGTGAACCCAAGACGTTCATCGCCATGCTGGTGCGCGTGATCAACACGTCGTCCGAATATGCGTTCCTGGTGATCATGCCGGCGTTCTTCACGAAGGTCATCGGCTTCTCGCTGTCGCAGTGGCTGCAGCTGCTGTCGATCATCTTCCTGTCGAACATCCTTGTGAACCTGATCTCCGGCATCACGGCGGACCGTCTGGGCCACCGTACCGTTGTCGCGCTGTTCGGTGGCGTGGGGGCCGCGATTACCGTGCCGCTGTTCTACTATGTGCCGCAGATGTTCCCCGGTAACTTCCTGATTGCCGCCGTGATGGGCGCGCTGTATGGCGCGACGATTGCGGCCTACGTGCCGCTGTCCGGTCTGGTGCCGCAGATCTGCCCCAAGGAAAAGGCGGCCGCCCTGTCCGCCCTTGGTCTGGGTGCGGGGGCAAGCACCTGGGTTGGTCCGGCCGTGGTGACGTGGTTCGAATCCTGGCGCGGGATCGAGGGGATCATCTGGATCTTCTCCGGTCTGTATATCGCCTCTGCCCTGATGACGCTGGTGCTGACCATCTCGCCTGAAGCACGTCGTTATCTTGATGAAGCCGCGGCTCGTGGTGACATTGCCGAGGAAGTGACGTTGGGGCACTGATTTCCATCCCCTGAAATCATGTGGGCCATCTTCGGGTGGCGCATACGAAAGCGGGCCTGCTGGCAACAGCAGGCCCGTTTTTTGTTCATGTCCCGCCCGGCAGGCTGTCCATTTCAGAAGAGGGAGGTTTTTGGTGAGGCTTTTTTCAAAAAGCCGGCGTCCGGAAACTTTTGCCAGTCGGGACAAGGGGCATGAAAAAAGGCCGGAACCTTGCGGTCCGGCCTTTCCTGTATTGCGGGGGGTCGTGTCAGATCCCGCGTTCGGGGCGCCTGCGCGGGCTGCGGGGACGGTCGCCCGGGGCGGTGCCACCGGGGGCGGGGCGCTTTTCCCCCGCCCTGAGCGCGGGGGCCGCGTTTACTTCGCTTTCAAGCTGGCGGATGCGCTTCTGCACGCTTTCACGCAGGGCGGGGGCGGTATGCGATTTCATGGTGGCCAGCGTTTCGCGCAGGTCACGTAACTGCTTCTGCTTTTCGGCAAGCGTGCGACGGATCGGCTGGTTATCGGACATCTGTCCGTGGAATGCGCGCATGATGGGTATCCTGTGGACCTCGGGTCCAGGAAATGAGTTGTCTACGGTCAGGTGGAAAGAGGGACAGCGCGTACCAGCCCCCGCCTGCCATGCATGGCAGGCGGGGCAGGCCGGTACGTGATGAACCGGGGGTATTACGCCCCGTTCTGCGCAAGCACATCCGTCAGGCCATCTATCAGGGCCTGACATTCGGCATCCGTGCCAATGGTGATACGGAGCCACTGTGCGATGCGCGGGGTCCGGAAATGACGCACGATGATCGCCCGTTCCCTCAGGGTTGCGGCGAGCCAGGCGGCATCACGGTCCGGGTGGCGGACAAATATGAAATTTGCCTGCGATGGCAGGACCTCGAACCCCATCTTTCCCAGGCTGTCGGTCAGCCTGTTGCGGGAGCTTATGATCTTCTCACGGGTTTTGGCAAGCCATTCCCGATCCTCGATGGCGGCAATGGCGCCAGCCTGCGCCAGCCGGTCAAGCGGATAGGAATTGAAACTGTCCTTCACCCGGGTCAGTGCCGCGATCAGGTCGGGCTGGCCAACAGCATAGCCTACCCGCAGCCCGGCCAGCGCACTGGATTTGGACAGGGTGCGCACCACCAGCAGGTTGGGATGCGTCGCCACCAGCCCGATGGCCGTCTCCGCGCCAAAATCGACATAGGCTTCATCCACCACCACCACCGCGTCCGGATGGTCGGCCAGCAGGGCGCGGATGGCGTCCAGCCCCAGGGCGATGCCGGTGGGGGCGTTGGGGTTGGGAATGATGATGCCGCCGCAGGGCCTGCGATAATCCGCAAGGTTGATCCGCATGCCGTCGTCCAGCGGCACGGCTTCGTGCCGGATGCCGTACAGCCCGCAATAGACGGGGTAGAAGCTGTAGGTGATGTCGGGGAACAGCAGGGGGGCTTCATGGTTGAGCAGCCCCTGGAAGGCATGGGCCAGTACCTCGTCCGAGCCATTGCCCACGAAAACATGATCGGCCGGCACGTCGTGGGCGTGGGCGATGGCGGCGCACAGGGCGTGGGCCGTCGGGTCGGGGTAGAGGCGCAGCGTATCGTCCGTCGCGGCGCGGATGGCCTCAAGCGCGCGCGGCGAGGGGCCGTAGGGGCATTCATTGGTGTTGAGCTTGATGAGATTGGCCAGTCTGGGCTGCTCCCCCGGTACGTACGGGGTCAGGGTATGCACGATCGGGCTCCAGAAACGGCTCATCAGGGGAAATTCCAGACTGTCAGGGTCATGAAAGGCGCCTCCCGTAGGGGGCGCGTGAACGGATGGGGGATGGCCCATGCGGGCCGGTGGTTCAGCCCTGCGCGGGTGCGGGGCGGCCCATGGCGGCCAGCAGGCCGGCATTGCCCTGCCGGGTTGCCAGGATGCGCGCGCTCACGCCCTCGCCATCACGCAGGTCAGGGTTGGCGCCCTGTTCAAGCAGGAAGGTCACCATCGGGTCACGGTTGAACATCACGGCAAAGATCAGCGGCGTGCGGCCGACGGAATTGGGTGCGTCCACGCTGGCGCCATGGGCCACCAGCAGGCGCGCGCAGGGCAGGTCCCCCTTGAAGGCCACACCCGCCAGCGCCGTAGCCCCCTTGGCATCCTGCAGGTCGGGGCTGGCGCCCCCTTCCAGCAGGGCGCGCACGGTCTCGGCATGGCCATTATAGGCGGCCAGGATCAGGGCGGTATGACCCTTGTCGTTACGGGTGTCGGGGTTGATGCCGGCCTTGAGGAATTCGCTGACGAGGTCTGTCTGCCCATCCCGCGCCGCGGACAGGAACAGGGTCTCGATTTCCGCGTTACTGAAGGATTCGGGTGCGGCGACTGTATCGTTCATGTGCCTGCCTCGCTGGTGGGGTTGCGGAAAACGGGGGCGGCGGCCGGCCCCGTCGGAAGCGCGTGATCATAGTACGCTTTGGCCAAAAAGAACATCGGGCAATCCTGCCGTACCCCGATGTCACCAGACCAGCGTGCGGCATTCGCCATGGTGCAGCACGTCCATGCTGCCCGGGGCAAGTCCCTGCGCGCGGGTGGCGGCGTGCATGCGCCGGACGGGTTCATCCATCGGTTCATCCGTCAGGCGGAACGTGCCGAAATGCATGCCGATCCCCTGTTTCGCCCCCAGATGGCGCAGGCCGGACACCGCTTCCTCCGGGGTGGCGTGTACACGCGCCATCAGCGTGCGGGGCGCATAGGCCCCGATGGGCAGCAGCGCCAGGTCCGGAGCGCCCAGACGGTCGCGGATCAGGCCCCAGTGGCGGCCATCGGCGGTATCGCCCGCAAAGAACAGCCGGTGTCCCGCGCCGTCGCGCAGCATGAAGCCGCCCCACAGGCTTCTGTTGCGGTCAAAGGGCGTGCGCGCGGCGCCGTGGCGCGCGGGCGTGCAGGTTACGTGCATGCCATCCGCATCCACACCCTGCCACCAGTCCAGTTCCATGATGCGTTTCAGCCCGGTCCCGCGCATGAAGCGTGCGTTTTCAAGCGGTGTCACCACCAGCGGGTCATCGCCGCGCCGGGCCAGCGCGCGCAGGGATGGCAGGTCCATATGGTCATAATGCGCGTGCGACACCAGCACGATGTCCACCTTTGGCAGGTCGGCCAGCCGCCGCCCCGGCGCGCGCACCCGTTTCGGCCCGATGAAGGAAAAGGGCGAGCAGCGTTTCGAGAAGATCGGGTCGGTCAGGATGGTGACCGCCGTGCCATCGGCGCGGGGCAGGCGGATCAGGAACGTGCTGTGCCCGATAAATGTTACCGCCACCGTGCCCTGCATGGGCCGGACAGCCGGGTCCCCGATGGGGGGCGGGTTGTCTATCCATTGCGGCCAGTCGGAACGCGGGCGGTTCCACTGCCATTTCAGGATTGCCAGGCGCCGCATGCGCGCAGGCTGCGTACCCGGGGGGCAGATGGCGGCCGGATTGAAGAAACGGGTGCCATCGCTGTGGTCGCTGGCGGGGAACAGGGGCATGCATGGTCTCCGTCTGCCGGCATGTGCTGGCGTGACAGGTGAGGGACGGGAAGGCACCTGTCAAATTCCGCCCCGGTACCGGCCGCCGGTGCAACCGTGGTTCCGGCCACGCGCTGGTACAGGCTGTACGGCGCCTGATGGCGCGGCGCGGGTAACGGCTTGACGAGATGGCTTGTTCCGTCCCGACGGTCGTGAGAAGGTGCGTGCCGTAAAAAGCCTATTGTCCCTGTGCCCGGTGGCCGCGGGCAGGCGGCATAAAAAGAAGAACACCGAAGAAGGTTGCCCCGTCGGCCCGCACAGGTAGGGCCCGGCCGGGGTTGCAACCATGGCTGTAAGGAGGCCGGTCCCATGCGTTCCCTGTCTAGTTCCCTTCCCATGGCCCCTGAAGGAGGTGGCAGCATGCCCGCCAATATCGATACGCTGTGCATCAACACGATCCGCACGCTGTCCATGGATGCCGTGCAGAAAGCGAATTCCGGCCATCCCGGTACCGCCATGGCGCTTGCCCCCGTTGCCTACACGCTGTGGCGCGATGTGCTGAACTATGACCCCGCCAATCCGCTCTGGCCCAACCGGGACCGTTTCGTGCTCTCGATCGGGCACGCCTCCATGCTGCTGTATTCGCTGATCCACCTTGCCGGAATCCGTGACGTGCGCCCCGGTGGCGTCACCCATGACCGCCCTGCCCTGACGCTGGAAGACCTGGAGCGGTTCCGCCAGCTGGACTCGCTCACCCCCGGCCACCCGGAATACCATCACACGGCGGGCGTCGAGACCACGACCGGCCCGCTGGGGCAGGGCTGCGGCAACTCGGTCGGCATGGCCATTGCCGAGAAATGGCTGGCCGAACACTACAACCGCGATGGCTTCAGGCTGTTCGACCACCACGTCTATGCCCTGTGCGGTGATGGCGACAACATGGAAGGTGTCGCCAGCGAGGCGGCCTCCATCGCGGGTCACCTGAAGCTGGGCAACCTGACGTGGATCTATGACAGCAACCAGATCTCCATCGAGGGCTCGACCCACATCGCCTTTACCGAGAGCGTGCACAAACGCTTCGAGGCCTATGGCTGGCATGTGCTGGAACTGAAGGACGCCAACGACACGGGCACCATGCGCCGCCTGCTGGCCGAGGCGAAGGCCGAGACATCACGCCCCACGCTGATCATCGTCCATTCCATCATCGGCTGGGGCGCGCCGCACCTGGCGGGCACGGCGGAAGCCCATGGCGCCCCGCTGGGTGTGGAGGAAGTGCGCGAGACCAAGAAATTCTACGGCTGGCCCGAAGATAAGGACTTCTACGTGCCCGAGGGCGTGCCCGAGCATTTCCAGGCCGGCATCGCCACCCGTGGGGCAGCGGCCAGCAGGGCATGGGGCGACCTGTTTGCCGCCTATCGGGCCAGGTACCCGGCCGAGGCCGCACAGCTTGACCATATCTTTGCCGGCACCCTGCCCGAGGGCTGGGACAGCGGCATCCCGGTCTTTGACGCGGATGCCAAGGGCATCGCCTCCCGCGCAAGCTCGGGCAAGGTGCTGAACGAGATTGCGAAGAACTATCCGTGGATGCTCGGTGGTTCGGCCGACCTGTCGCCCTCCACCAAGACACACCTGACCTTCGCGGGGGCGGGTGATTTCCAGCCGCCGCAGTGGAATGGCACCTATGGCGGGCGCAACCTGCATTTTGGCGTGCGTGAGCATGCCATGGGATCGATCAGCAACGGCATGGCGCTGTACGGGCTGCGGGCCTACTGCTCGGGCTTCCTGATCTTTTCCGATTACATGAAGCCGCCCATCCGCCTGTCCGCGCTGATGAAGCTGCCGGTGATCTATATCTTCACCCATGATTCGATCGGTGTGGGCGAGGACGGCCCGACCCACCAGCCCATCGAGCAGCTGGCCCAGCTGCGTGCCACGCCGGGTGTGACGCTGATCCGCCCCGCCGATGCCAACGAGGTGGCGGAAGCCTGGCGCACGCTGGTCCAGCTGACCGACCGCCCCAGCGTGCTGGCGCTGAGCCGCCAGAACCTGCCCACCATCTGCCGCAGCACCTATGCGCCCGCCACGGGTCTGGCAAAAGGGGCCTATGTCCTTGCGGATGGCGAGGGGCGTCCCGATGTCATCCTTATGGCGACGGGTAGTGAAGTGGGGCTGATCATCAAGGCGGCCGAGAAGCTGAAGGCGGAGGGGATCAGGGTGCGCCTTGTCTCCATGCCGTCATGGGATCTGTTCGAGGCCCAGCCCAGATCCTACCGCGACAGCGTGCTCCCGCCCGATATCACCGCGCGCGTGGCGGTGGAGCAGGCGGCCCAGCTGGGCTGGGACCGTTATACCGGCCTTGCGGGCGAGACGATCGTCATGCACGGCTTTGGCGCCTCCGCCCCGGCGGAGCAGCTGGAGGTCAAGTTCGGCTTTACGGTCGAGGCCGTGGTGGCCGCGGCCCGCAGGCAGGCAGGAAAATAAGGATACCGGCAGGCAGGGATCATTCCCTGCCTGCCTTGTTTCAAGGCAACGGAAGGGCCGGCGGCACGGATGCACCGTGCCTCCGCCGGCAAGCAAAGGAAGCACAGGCATGAGCGTGCGAGAAACAGGTGGAGAAAATCCGTTAAAGGAACTGGCCCGTTACGGCCAGTCCCCCTGGCTGGACTTCATCCAGCGTTCCTACACTGAAAACGGAAGCCTGAAAAAGCTGGTGGAAGAGGACGGCCTGAAGGGCGTTACCTCCAATCCCGCCATTTTCCAGAAGGCCATGGGACAGGGCACGGATTACGACGCCCAGATCCGTTCGGTGCTGGAGCACAGGGTGCTGGATGCCGGCGCGCTGTACGAACTGCTGGCCATTGACGACATCCGTGCCGCGGCCAGGGTGCTTTACCCCGTCTATGAACAGACGAAGGGCGTGGATGGCTATGTCAGCCTGGAGGTCTCCCCCTATCTGGCGCGCGACACCAAGGGCACGCTGCATGAGGCACTGCGCCTGTGGAAAGCGGTCGATGCCCGCAACCTCATGATCAAGATCCCCGGCACGGACGAGGGCGTACCCGCCGTGCGCGCCGCCATTGCCGAAGGGCTGAGCATCAACGTCACGCTGCTGTTCTCGAACGAGGCATACAAGAAGGTTCTGGAAGCCTACATCACCGGGCTGGAAGACCGTCTTGGCCGTGGCGAGAGCGTAAGCGGGATCGCTTCCGTCGCCTCCTTCTTCGTCAGCCGCATCGACGTGAAGATCGACAAGGAAATCGACCGCCGTGTCGCGGCGGGCGACAGGGACGCCGCCCGCCTGAAGGCGCTGCGCGGCAAGGTTGCGATCGCCAACGCCAAGATGGCCTATGAATACTGGAAGGAAGTCACCGCCAGCCCGCGCTGGAAGAAGCTGGCCGATGCCGGGGCCCAGCCGCAGCGCCTGCTGTGGGCCAGCACCGGGACCAAGGACAAGACCTTCAGCGACGTGGTGTACGTGGACGGGCTGATCGGCCCCGAGACGGTCAACACCATCCCCCCCGCAACCTTCGATGCCTTCCGTGACCACGGCAAGGTGGCCGAGACCCTGACGCAGGACGTGGCGGGTGCGAAGAAGGTGCTGGAGGAGGCGAAGAGCCTTGGCCTTGAGCTTGATGGCGTGACGAAGGTGCTGGTGGATGAAGGGGTTGCCTCCTTTGCCGATGCGTTCGATGACCTGCTGGGTTCGGTCGCGGCCAAGCAGGCGGCATTCCTGGGCAAGAAGGTGACCTCCACGGCCCTCAGGCTGCCCGCCGACCTGCAGAAGGCGGTCGATGCCGAGCTGGAAGAATGGCGCAAAAAGGGCAATATCCGCCGCCTGTGGCAGAAGGACGCCACGCTGTGGACCGGCAAGGATGAGGCCAACTGGCTGAAATGGCTGGACATTACCGATGACCAGGTGGCCGCCCTGTCCAAATTCGAGGAATTCCAGGCGGACGTGAAGGCGCGCGGTTTCAAGGACGCGCTGCTGCTGGGCATGGGGGGTTCCAGCCTTGGCCCCGAAGTGCTGGCCCAGACATTCGGCAAGCATGAGGGCTTCCCCCACCTGTATGTGCTCGACAGCACCGACCCGCAGCAGGTGCGCGACTTCGAGAAGAAAATCGATATCGGCAGGACGCTGTTCATCGTCTCGTCCAAGTCGGGCGGCACGCTGGAGCCGAACATCCTCAAGGCCTATTTCTTCGAACAGGCGAAAAAGGTGCTGGGGGAGAAGGCGGGCGCGCACTTCATCACCGTGACCGATCCGGGTTCGCACATGGAAGACGTGGCGAAGAAGGACGGGTTCTGGAAAATCTTCTACGGTGAGAAGCAGATCGGCGGCCGCTATTCCGTGCTGTCCGATTTCGGGATGATTCCTGCCGCCGTTGCGGGCCTGCCGCTGAAGCTTTTGCTGGAATCCGCCCAGCGTGGCGAGAAGTCCTGTGCCGCGTCCGTGCCGCCCGCCCGGAATCCCGGCGCCGTGCTGGGTGCGGTTCTGGGTGTGGCCGCGCGTGATTTCGGGCGTGACAAGGTGACCATCATCGCCTCCCCCGGCATTTATGACATGGGTGCGTGGCTTGAGCAGCTTATTGCCGAATCCACCGGCAAGGAGGGCCGCGGCCTGATCCCCATCGATGACGAGACCATCGGCAGGGACAGCGTGTATGGCAGGGACCGGGTCTTCACCTATCTGCGCCTTGCCGAAGATCCCTGCCCGAAGCAGGACGCGGCATTTGCGGCGCTGGTGAAGGCGGGTGAACCCGTGGTGACGATTGAACTGCACGAGCGCCGGCAGGTGCTGGAGGAGTTCTTCCGCTGGGAGTTCGCAACGGCGGTCGCGGGCGCGGTGATCGGGATCAACCCGTTCGACCAGCCCGATGTCGAGGAATCGAAGATCGAGACCAAGAAGATCACCACCGCCTATAACGAGACCGGCAGGCTGCCGCCGTACGAACCGTTTGCCAAGGACGGCCCCTTCGCCTTCTATGCCGACCCGAAAAACGTGCAGGCGCTGGGTGGCGCCACCACGGCGGAGGCGATTCTCAAGGCGCATTTCGCCCGTGGCAAGGCGGGCGACTATGTGGCCCTTCTGGCCTATATCGACCGCGATACCTGGACGCGCGAATGGATCCAGACGGCGCGGCTTGCACTGCGTGACGGCCTGAAGCTGGCCACGGCGGCCGAATTCGGCCCGCGCTTCCAGCATTCCACCGGGCAGGCCTACAAGGGCGGTCCGGACACGGGCGTGTTCGTGCAGATCACTTGCGATGACGAGGTGAATCTGCCGGTGCCGGGTGAGAAATATACCTTCAGCATCGTGAAGGAAGCCCAGGCGCGTGGCGACATGGAAGTACTGGCCGAACGCGGCCGCCGCGTGCTGCGGGTGCATGTCCATGGGGACCTCAAGGCAGGCCTTGAAAAACTGGGGCAGGATATAGCCCGCGCGGTCTGACCCGCGGTTATCGGGACCCGCCCCTCCCCCGGAGGGGCGGGTTTCTTGATTGTGGTCATTGGGAAAAGGGCAGGCAGGGGATAGGCAGGTGGTTCCATCCCCGCTTCAGGAGTGTTTAATCATGCAAATCGGTATTGTTGGTCTTGGCAAGATGGGTGGCAATATTTCAGTCCGCCTGACCCGGCACGGTCATGACGTGGTGGCCTATGACCGTGATCCGGCCGTGACGGCAAAGATCTGCGGGCAGGGCGAAGGCGGCCGCTGCACCCCCGCCACCGGCCTTGCGGACATGGTGGGCAAGCTGTCGGGCCGCAGGATCATCTGGCTCATGCTGCCCGCAGGTGAGGTGACCGAGCAGGCGGTGCAGGAACTCGGTGGCCTTATGGGCAAGGGCGACATCATCATCGATGGTGGCAATTCCTTCTACAAGGATGACATCCGCCGCGCAGCCGAACTGGTGAAGAAGGGCATCGATTACGTCGATGTCGGCACGTCCGGCGGCGTGTGGGGGCTGGAGCGTGGCTACTGCATGATGTACGGCGGCACGAAGGAAGCCACCGATCATATCGACCCCATCCTGTCCGCCCTTGCGCCGGGGATTGGCGATATTCCGCGTACGCCCAATCGTGACAGGCCCGGCTTCGACCCGCGTGCCGAGCAGGGCTACCTGCATTGCGGCCCTGCCGGTTCGGGCCATTTTGTGAAGATGGTCCATAACGGCATCGAATACGGCATCATGCAGGCCTTCGCCGAAGGCTTTGACGTGATGAAGTCCAAGAACTCCACCGACCTGCCCGAAGACCAGCGTTTCGAGCTGAACATGGCGGATATTGCCGAAGTCTGGCGCCGGGGCAGCGTGGTCTCCTCGTGGCTGCTGGACCTTTCGGCCAGCGCGCTGGCGGGCAACCCGGACCTGTCGAACTACAAGGGCGACGTGGCCGATTCGGGCGAAGGCCGCTGGACGATCGAGGCCGCGATCGAGGAAGCGGTGCCGGTGCCCGTCATCACCGCATCGCTGTTCACGCGCTTCCGGTCGCGCACGGGCAACAACTTTGCCGAAAAGATGCTGTCTGCCATGCGTTTCGGCTTTGGCGGTCACATTGAGGGTACGAATAACTGACCTGCTGCCCGGTCGGTAACCGACCGGGCCACCCGGATGCTACGCATGCGGACCCTGACTGTTCATGGATGAGATGACAGCGCCCAATGACTGCAACCGGAACAGCCGGGGGAGGAATACGAGCGGAAACAGTTCAGGAGCGGCAGTACAATGGAAAACATCATTGCCTCGGCGATATCGCAGGTTGGCGACGGCGGGCAGGATTACAGCCCCCGGCGCAGTCCGCCCGGCTCGTTTGTCATCTTTGGGGGCGGGGGGGACCTGACGCGCCGCCTGCTGCTGCCCGCCATCTACAACCTGGCCTGCGCGGGACTGCTGGATGATGGCTTTGGCATCGTGGCGGTTGACCGCGCGGAACTGAGTGATGAACAGCTGCGCCAGAACGTGCGCGCGGCACTTGAGGATTTTACCGCCCGCCGCCGGGCGGAAGCCGTGCCATTGCGTGAGGACGTGTGGGAATGGATGCAGCCCCGCATCCGCTACGTGCGTGGCGATTTTGAGGAACCGCAGACCTACCACGACATCGCGGGCATGGTGGGGGAACAGAACTGCATTTTCTACCTTGCCGTGGCCGCCCGCTTCTTTGGCCCCATTGTCGACCGGCTGGGTGAGGCGGGGCTGGTGCGCGAGGGGCGGCATACCTTCCGCCGGGTCATCGTGGAAAAACCCTTCGGCAGTGACCTGTCATCGGCCATCGCGCTCAATACCCGCCTGCTGCGCACGCTGGATGAACAGCAGATCTACCGGATCGATCACTACCTGGGCAAGGAAACGGTCCAGAACATCGACCACGTACAGATCACCGCAGCCGAGACGGTGGGCGTGGAACAGCGCGCCCGGTTCTATGAAAGTACCGGCGCCCTGCGCGACATGGTGCCCAATCACGTCATGCAGCTTCTGGCCATGACCGCGATGGAAGCCCCGATCTCGTTCGAGGCCGATGCCGTGCGCAACGAAAAGACCAAGGTGCTGGATGCCATCCACCCCCTTGCGCCGTCCGATGTGGTGCGCGGGCAGTATGCGCCGGGCGTTGTGGGGGGGAAGGAGGTGCCGGGCTACCGGCAGGAACCCGGGGTTGATCCCCATTCCCTGACCGAGACCTACATGGCCATGAAATTCCGCATCGACAACTGGCGCTGGGCCGGGGTGCCGTTCTATGTGCGCACGGGCAAGAGGCTGGCGGCCCGCAAGACCGAAATCGCGATCCATTTCAAGTCCGCCCCCTATGCCCTGTTCCGCGATACGCCGGTGGACAGGCTGACCCCCAACATCATGGTCATCCACATCCAGCCGACCGAAGGGGTGACGCTGCAGTTCTCGGCCAAGGTGCCCGGCCCCGCGGTCAGGCTGGGTGGCGTGCGCATGAAGTTCGACTACGCCGAATGGTTCAGTGAAGGACCCAGCACCGGCTACGAGACCCTGATCTATGACTGCATGATCGGCGATGCCACGCTGTTCCAGCGCGCTGACAATATCGAAGCCGGGTGGCGTGCCGTCCAGCCGGTCCTGGACTGGGGGCAGGATGCCCGCAGCCTTGCCTTCTACGCCGCTGGCAGCGAGGGGCCGGAAGCCGCCGATGCCCTGCTTGCGCGTGACCACCGCCACTGGCTCAAGATCGGATGATGCCCATGACCGCACCCGTTTCCCCCACAGGCCATGTGCGCCTTGTCGTGTCCGATATCGATGGCACCCTGATCACGCCCGCGCGCGAGATCACGCCCGCGGCGCACAGGGCGGCGGATGACCTGCGGGCGGCCGGAATCCGCCTCAGCCTTGTCAGCAGCCGCGCCCCGCGCGGGATGATGCAGTATGTCCGGGCCCTGCGGATCGAGACCCCCATCGCCGGGCTGAATGGCGGCCTGATCTGCGACCCCGATGGCACGATCCGCGAGCGGCTGTCGCTTGACCCGCAGGCCACGCGCACGGCGGTGGAATTCCTGATTGCCCATGGGGTGGAGCCGTGGCTGTTCATCGGTCATGACTGGCTGGTACGCCGCGCGGACACGCCGCAGGTCATCCATGAACGCGAAGTGGTGCAGACCACGCCCGTGCAGGTGGATGACTTTGCCGGGCATTATACCGATGTGGGCAAGATCATGGGGGTCGCGTCCGATCCTGCGGCCCTGCCGGGCGTGGAGCGTGACCTTGCGAACCTGCTGGCGGGGCAGGCCAGCGTACACCGTTCCTCACCCATTTACCTTGATATCACGCACCCCCGGGCGAACAAGGGCTATGCGGCAAAAGAACTGGCGCATCTGCTCGATACTGATATCCGGGATACGGCATGTATCGGGGATATGAACAACGATATTCCCATGCTGAGGGAGGCCGGGGTCAGCATTGCCATGGGCAATGCCCCGGACAACGTGAAGGCCCATGCCCGTTTCGTGACGAAGCCCAACACGGAAGATGGATGGGCCTTCGCCATGGAAAGTTTTGTCATGCCCCGCGCGTAGGCGTGCGGCACAGAAGGGAGAGTGAACATGCCCCAGGATACGGCCGGAACACCGGCCAGCCAGATCAGACTGGTGCTGGCCGATGTGGATGGCACACTGGTCACGAAGGACAAGATCCTGACACCGCGCGCCATCCGGGCCGTCGAGCGCCTGCGTGAACGCGGTATCCTGTTCACCATTACCAGTGGCCGCCCGCCCAAGGGCATGAAGATGGTGATCGATCCGCTCAGGATTTCGGAGCCGATCGCAGGCTTCAACGGCGGGATGATGGTCCGGCCGGATTACACCGTGATCGAGGCCCGCACGCTGCCCGCCGATACGGCGCGCAGGGTGATCGGCATCATCCGTGACCACAAGGCCGATCCGTGGGTCTATAACGGCAATGACTGGATCGTCTCCAATGACCAGGCCCCGCATGTCGCGCGTGAGCAGTGGACAGTGAAGTTCCCGCCCGTGGTCGGCAATGTGGAGGCGAAGCTGGACCAGGTGGTCAAGGTCACTGGCGTAAGTGATGATCTCGACCTGATGAAGCGCCTTGAGCGCGACCTGCAGCAGGCGCTGGGCGATGCGGCATCCGCCGCGCTGTCACAGCCGTACTACGTGGATGTGACCAACAGGGATGCGAACAAGGGCGGCGTGGTGATGGCGCTGGAACGCCTGCTGGGCATTCCGGCAAGCCAGATGGTGACACTGGGCGACCAGCCCAACGACGTGCTGATGTTCCGCAAGAGCGGCATGTCCATTGTCATGGGGCAGGCCAGCCCCGAGGTGCAGAAGCAGGCGACCCATGTCTCGACATCGTGCGAGGATGAAGGGTTTGCCAATGGTATCGAGAAATTCGTGCTGGGAGATGCGTGAGATGACCGGTGGACATGACGTGAAAACAGGCGCGATGGTCGTCCTGCCCGATGCCGAGGCCATTGCGCAACACATGGCGAAGTGGCTGACCGCGCAGGCGCTGGCGAAAAAGGACGGCCCGTTCGTGCTCGCGCTCTCGGGCGGGTCCACGCCAAAGCGGCTGTACCAGATCCTGGCATCCGCTGAATACCGTGACCGTTTTCCGTGGGCGAATACGCAGTTCTTCTTTGGTGATGAACGCTTCGTGCCGGAAGGTGATCCGGCCAGCAATTACAACATGGTCGAGACCGAGATGCTGGCGCATGTCAGCGTGCCGCCCGCCAACGTGCATCCCATGCCCACATCGGGCGACCCGGCGCAGGCGGCGGCCGCATACCAGGCGGAACTGGAAAAGGTCTATGGCGGCACCGTGCTGCAACCCGGCCGCCCGCTGTTTGACGTGGTGATGCTGGGGCTGGGCGATAACGGGCATACCGCCTCGCTCTTCCCGCGCCAGCCGGTGCTGCGGGAAAAAAAGCTGTGGGTCTCGACCTGCGTGCCTGATGATGCGCCCCATACCCGCATCACGCTGACCTATCCCGCCATCCATTCCAGCCGCCATGTGGTGTTCATGCTGGCGGGTGCGGGCAAGCGCGAAGCCTTTGCAAAGGTGCGCGCCGGTGACCCGGCGGAACCCGCAAGCGCCATCACGACCGAAGGCGAACTCATCTGGCTTATGGACAAGGCAGCGGCAGGGCAATAAGTGCGTTGGGCGTACAGGCCGCGCGAATGCATCATGGCCAATAAAAACGACGGGGTGCCCGGGACAGGGATGCCCCGCAGGAGAGGAAACAGCGCATGTCCATCAACACCACGGACCCCAGGGCGGAACTGAAGCGCAAGGCCGCGATCGAGGCTGCCGACATGGTAAAGGACGGCATGGTGGTCGGCCTTGGCTCCGGCAGCACGTCGGCCTTCATGATCGAGGAACTTGGCCGCCGCTGGGCGGAAGGGCTGCGGTTCTGCGCCATTCCCACATCCGAGCGCTCGGCCGAGCAGGCGCGCTCGCACGGGATAAAGCTGGTCACATTCGCTACCCACCCGCAGATCGATATCGACATCGATGGCGCGGATGAGGTGGAACGCGGTACCCTGAACCTGATCAAGGGGCTGGGTGGTGCGCTGTTCCGTGAAAAGATCGTGGCTGCCGCCTCGCGCCGGTTCGTGGTGGTGGTGGATGACAGCAAGCTGGTCGACCGGCTGGGGGCCGCCGTGCCCGTGCCGGTGGAAGTCGCCAATTTTGGCTGGACCTCCACCGCGCGCCAGCTTGAGGCGCTGGGTGCGAAGGTTGTCCAGCGCCTGGACCGCAGCGGCAATGTGTTCGTGACCGATGGGGGCAACATGATCCTGGACTGCCATTTTGGCGAGATTGCCGATTCCCCCGCCCTGCAGCGCCAGCTTGACGGGGTTGTGGGCGTGATCGAGACCGGGCTGTTCATCGGTCGTACGTCCGAGGTGATCGTGGCCACCGCCGATGGCCTGCAGAGGCTGCGCGCGGCATGACGGGCAAGGCCCTGCAGGATCAGGGAGTCAGGCCGCTGGTCCTTGTCATCATGGGGGTATCGGGCTGCGGCAAGACCACGCTGGCGGAGGGGCTGCACAACCTGCTGGGCTGGCCCTATCAGGAAGGCGACCTGCTGCATCCCCGCGCCAATGTGGAGAAAATGGCGGCAGGCATCCCCCTGACCGATGCCGACCGCCTGCCGTGGCTGGAACTGTGCCGGAAATGGCTGCACGAGCGTGTGGCGTCAGGGCAGGGCGGCATCCTGACCTGTTCGGCGCTCAGGCGGTCCTATCGTGACCTGCTGCGCGCGGGGGGCAATGAGGGGATCGTCTTCGTCTATCTGGAAATCCCCGAGGATGTGCTGTCCGACCGGCTGAAGCGCAGGCGGGGCCATTACATGCCCCCCAGCCTGCTGCCCAGCCAGCTTGCAACGCTTGAGGTGCCGACGGCGGATGAACATCCGGTCGTGGTGCATCTGGAAGCAACACCTGCGGACCTGATTGCCGAGACCCTTGGCCTGCTGAAACAGAAATTTCCTGAACGCTGAGGGGTTTCCCCAAGGTAATCAACTGATAAAGAATGATAAAAGTTTTTGGGTGCCGCCTTTTTCCAAAAAGGCGGCGTTCTTCCAAAGCTTTTTGAAAAAAGCTTTACCAAAAATTTTTTCTGATCTGCGGGATGTTTCGTGGGTAGGGAATCGATGACTGCCTCCATTGCCGTACTGTTTGTGTGCATGGGCAATATCTGCCGCTCCCCGCTGGCAGAGGCCGCGTTCCGTGACGCGGCCCGGCGGGCGGGACTTGATGCGGTGATCGATTCGGCTGGCACGGGGCACTGGCATGTCGGATCGCCGCCCGACCGGCGGGCCTGCGCTGTTGCCCTGCGGCACGGCATTGATATCAGCCGCTACCGGGCGCGTGTGGTCCGGCCTGCGGATTTTGAGCGCTTTACCCATATCGTGGCGCTGGATCACGCCAACCTTGCCCATCTGCAGGCCATGCGGCCCGCAGGCAGCCTGGCCCGGCTGTCCCTGCTGCTGGACCATGTGCCCGGCCGGCAGGGCCATGCCGTGGCTGATCCGTATTATGGCGATGCCAGCGGGTTCGAGACCACATGGCGCGACGTGGCCGCCGGGGCGGACGCGCTGGTGGCGGCACTGAAGGGCGGCGCATGACCCGCCTGGCCCGGCATGGGGCCGCCCTGCTGGGCGGGCAGTTGTGGAACTGGCATCCGTTGCAGGGCGGTGACCTGGCGCAGACGCTGCTGGTCTATCTCAATGATGGGCGCAGGGTCGTGGTCAAGAATGGTCCCGACCCGCGGGTGGAAGCCGCCATGCTGCGCGCGCTGGGCCAGACCGGCGCGCCGGTGCCCGATGTGCTGGCGGTGGATGAGGATGCGCTGGTGTTGCAGTACCTGCCCGCCGATGGCCCGCTGGCCACCTGCTGGGGCGGACTGGGGCGCGTGCTGGCGCAGGTTCATACCGGCAGGCCGCCAGATGGGGCAACCCGTTATGGCTGGGGTACCGATTACGCACTGGGTACCGTGGCAGTGCCCAACGCGTGGACGGATACGTGGCCCCGCTTCTGGGCCGAACGCCGTATTGGCATCCATCTGGAGCATGTGGGGATTGATCTTGCCCGCCAGCTTGAGCGCCTCATGCACCGCCTGCCCGAACTGCTGCCCGCCACACCGCCGCCCAGCCTGCTGCATGGCGACCTGTGGGGTGGCAATGTGCTGGTCCATGCCCGGCGGGTGACGGGACTGATCGACCCGTGCTGCTGCCATGGCCACGCGGAGGTGGATCTTGCCACCGCCGGGGTGTTCGACCGGCCTCCTGCCGCCTTCTTCATGGCCCATGGGCCGCTGGAGGCAGGGTATGAAGCGCGTTTCGCCATCTACCGGCTCTGGATCGCGCTGGTGCATCTGCGGCTGTTTGGCGCGACCTACCGGCCGCTTGTGGCCCATTACCTTGATGGCGCGGGCGTGGGGTAAGGGCATGCGTGCCCTTATGCGGGGCTGAAGGAATAAAAGTTTCTGGGTGCCGCCTTTTTTCGGAAAGGCGGCTTTCTTCGAAGCTTTTTAGAAAAAGCTTCACCAAAAAATTTTCTTTGATTTCAAGGATATTTTTTAGGGAGGGCTTTATGAAAGCTATGCCATGGAATGGCGCGAGTGACGGGGCTCGAACCCGCGACCTCCGGCGTGACAGGCCGGCGCTCTAACCAACTGAGCTACACCCGCATCCGCTGCCGCCCTGTGGGCTGCAACCGTTCGGTGAAAGGGCAAATAACAGGCTCCCCCCGACATGGCAACAGGGCAGGCAAAAAAAACGCCATGACGGGGACGTTCATGGCGTTTTTTCGGGTCCGGGCCGGATCAGGCAGGCAGTTCCACACCCTCCAGCGTCACGGCGATGGCGTTGACGGTGGCGGCAATGCGCACGGCGGTCTGGACATGTTCGGTGGTCAGGCCCGCCGCGCGCAGCTGGCGCTCATGGCTTTCCATGCACAGGCCGCAGCCATTGATGGCGGAAACCGCCATGGCCCACAGCTCGAAATCCACCTTGTCCACGCCGGGATTGCTGATGACGTTCATCCGCAGGCGTGCGGGCAGCTTTGCATAATCCCCGCCCACAAGGTGCACGAAACGGTAATAGACATTGTTCATGCCCATGATGGCCGCCGCCGCCCGCGCCGCCTCAAGTGCCGCGGGGGCCAGGCGGGGGCCGTATTCGGCGGTCAGGGCATGGGTCACGGCCGGGTTGCGCGCCGCGATGGCGCAGGCGATGAACGTGCCGCCAAGCTGCTGCGGCGTCAGCACGATGTCATTGGCAAGCGAGCTGAGGTTCAGCTTCAGGTCTTTGGCGTAGTCGGGCAGGGCGGCCTTGATGGAATCGATCGACATGAAACGTGTCCGTGGGCTGGGGGGCTGTGCCGACCCCCTCGCGCCAGTCCCGGCGCGGGGGCGGGCAGGGCATGAAGGGGGCCGGGCGGCGTGGCGCGCATGGCCGCAGGTGCCATGCGCGCCGGGTCTTCATGCCTTGATGAAGGCGTCGCCCTTGTTCCAGTTGCACGGGCACAGCTCGTCGCTCTGCAGGCCGTCCAGGATGCGCAGGATTTCCTGCGGGTTGCGGCCAACCGACAGGTCATTGACGCTGACGTGGCGGATGATGCCCTGCGGGTCCACGATGAAGGTGGCGCGCAGGGCCGCACCCGCCTGCTGGGCCATCACGCCACAGCTTTCGATCAGTTCGCGCTTGATGTCGGACAGCATCGGGATTTCAAGGGTCTTCAGTTCGTCATGGTGCAGGCGCCAGTTCAGGTGCACGAAGGCGCTGTCGATCGACACGCCATACACCACGGTGTCACGGTCCTTGAACTCACCGGCCAGCTTGCCAAACGCCACGATTTCGGTCGGGCAGACGAAGGTGAAGTCCAGCGGCCAGAAGAAGACGACCTTCCACTTGCCCGCGTCCGATTCGTCCGTGATCTGGACGAATTCGCCCTTCAGCCCTTCGGGGCCACCGGGTACGGCGCTCAGGTTGAAGGCGGGAAACTTGTCACCGATTGTCAGCATCGCGAGTAGGCTCCTGTTGGGGATCGTTGGGTGGGGCAGGGTGTGCCGCCGCCCCGGAGCCTGTATCTATGCCGGTGATGGTGCTATCACACCAGTGAATTATTTATATATGCATGATCGGAATTATCGATGCTTCCGATGCCCTCTGCCCAGCAGCTGCGCTACCTTGTCACCCTGGCCGAGATGCGCCATTTCGGCCGGGCGGCGCGCGCCTGCGCGGTAACGCAGTCAACACTTTCCGCCGGTATCCTGGCGCTGGAGCGGCAGATGGATGTCCGGCTGCTTGATCGTGACGTGGGCAAGAAGGTCGTGTTCACCCCGGTGGGGGACAAGGTCGTGACCCGTGCCCGTACGGCGCTGGAAGCCCTGCAGGGCGTGCTGGACGTGGCCGTGGCCTCGCGGGAGCCGATGAGCGGGCTGCTGCGCATCGGCGTCATTCCCACCATCGGGCCGTTTGTCATGTCCTCGCTGGTGCGCAGGCTGCCACAGGCCTATCCGCAGCTGCGCCTTTCCCTGAACGAGGACGTGACCCACAGCGTCATGGCCAAGCTGGCCATGGGGCGGCTGGATCTGGTGCTGCTGGCCATGCCGTGGGACTGCGCCGATAACGAGACCCTGCCGCTATGGCGCGACCCGTTCATGCTGGTCATGCCGCATGACCACCCGCTGGCGCAGCTGCCGGTGGTGCCGGTACGCAGCATCGTGCGTGAGCGCATGATCCTGCTGGAAGACGGGCACTGCCTGCGTGACCAGACGCTGGCCATGTGCCGCCAGGTCCGTGGCTGGACCCCGCCGGGGGACGAGGCGGAATGCGCCGTCACCTCGCTGCATACCATGGTGGAAATGGTGGCCGCGGGCATGGGGCTGGCCCTGCTGCCGCAGCTTGCGGTCGATTCCCCGCTGCTGGATGGCCAGAAACTTGCGGTCCGGCCCGTGACGGGTGCCCAGACATGGCGTACCATCGGCCTGTCATGGCGCCCGCGTTCCCCCCGGGCCGCGGATTTCCATACCATTGCCCCGTTTTTCGTGCCGGATTCGATCACACAGGCGAATTCCCTGCTGTAAAATGCCCTGGAATCCGGCTGTGTAGTTGACTCAGGGCGCAGGGAAGGGTATTCGGGCGCCTCTTTTGCGGTACATCGCCGCTAGTCGAGGGTCGGATCATGAAAATCAGAAACAGCCTGAAATCGGCCAAGGTTCGGGACAAGGACTGCCGTGTGGTCCGTCGCCGTGGCAAGGTCTACGTCATCAACAAGAAGAACCCGCGCATGAAGGCCCGTCAGGGCTGATTGCCGGACGGCCTTGACCGTCAGGTTCATCTTCGAACAGCGGCAAAGCCGCGCAGGCCGGTTTTTGACAACCTGTCTGCGCGGCTTTGCGTGCGTACCCCTGATTGGGGCGCTGGCAGGGCAGGTTGCCCATGCGGACCCGTCCGTCGGCCACGGGGTGGACAGGCATGCCGCCCCGCCCTCGGCTTCCGCCGCGCATGGCGGGGGGAAGGCTGCGGGCGAACCCTCGCTTGACAGTCTCGAGACGGAACTGGCCCATGCCGCCACCGCCCGTGGCGCGCGTGACCTGCAGGGCCGGATCGAGCAGCTGCGGCTGAAGCCGCTGGCCCCCACCACCACCCTGCTGGTCCGGCGCGCGCAGGATGACCTGGATGCCCAGCGCCCGCTTGATGCGGTGCAGGACATGGATGATGCGCTCCTGCTCCAGCCGGATGTGGAAGTGCTGTGGCGCAACCGGGCGCAGGCGCGCCTTGCCGCCCGCAATCCCGATGGCGCGGTGGCCGATCTTGGTGTCGCCCTGCATCATGACGGGCGTGATCTCATGGCATGGAAGATCCTTGAGGATACCGAGGAGCAGCGGGGCGACTGGCAGGCCGCGTGGAAAGCGTGGCAGCATGTCCGCGCACTCGATCCCACCATTCCCGATGCCGACCACCAGACCGAGCAACTGCGCCTGAAGGCTTTCGGCCAGCCAACCTGATGGATAACAGGCGTGCTTTTTTCAAGAAGGCCGCGACCTGCAAAGCTTCCTGAAAAAAGCGTCAACAGGAACTTTCTTGTGCCTTACGGGGTTTTCGCGCCTGTGTGCCCGTATCATGCCGGGCAGGTCCGGCGCGTTGCGCGCCATCGCCGCCCGGCAGGTCGATATCAGCGGTCCGTCAGGCGGAATTCGATGCGCCGGTTACGGGCAAAGGCTTCCGGTGTGGTGCCTTTGTCCAGCGGCTGGTAGTCCGAAAAGCCGGTCGCGGCCAGATGGTGCGGGTCGATCCCTTCGGCAATCAGCAGCTTGACCACCGTGATGGCGCGCGCCGATGACAGTTCCCAGTTGCTGGGAAAGGCGGAATGGATGGGCTGGCGGTCGGCATGGCCGTCCACGCGCAGGATCCACGGCACATCCGCCGGAATCTGCTGGGCAACCTGCCGCAGCGTCTTGGCCAGCACCCTGATTTCCTGCACGCCTTCGGGCGAGAGGTCCGCCCCGCCGGGCGGGAACAGCACCTCGCTCTGGAACACGAAGCGGTCGCCCACGATCTGCACGCCCTTGTGGTCCTGCATCACGCTGCGCAGGCGGCCGAAGAATTCGGAGCGGTACTGCTGCAGCTGCTCCACCTTCTTCGCCAGCGCCACATTGAGCTGCATGCCCAGGTTGCTGATCTGGCGGTCACGGTCATGCACCGTGTCCTCGGTCGCTTCCAGTACCGTGCTGAGGGCCGCAAGCTGGGCATTGAGCTGGGCAACCTGTTCATCCAGCGCGGTGGTACGCGCCTGCGCGCTGTCGCGCTCGCTGGTCTGCTGGTTGAGCTGGGCGGTAAGCGACGTGGCGGTGGCCACATCCGCGTCATGGGCCTTGTGCAGGCTGGCCACCTCGTTCTGCAGGGCGGTGGTGTGGCTGTGTTCCAGCGAGAGCATCTGCCCCAGCCGGGCCACCTCGTGCTCCAGCTGGTTGAGCGCCTGCTGGCGCTTGTTCAGCGCGACCGACAGGAAAGCCTGCCCCAGCACGAAGACAAGCAGGACGAATATGATGACCATGAGCAGCGTTGACAGCGCATCAACATAGCCCGGCCATGCATTCAGTTCGGAACGGATAGAACGACGGGAACGGCGCGCCATGGGGGGAACCTTGCCTTGTCTTGCGGTCAGGAAGCGGAATGGTTCGTTCCGGGGGCGCTTGCGGCAATGGTGCGCGCGAGCAGGCGCAGGTCATTGCGGATGTCGGTTGCCATCTGCTCGCGCCCGGCCGCCGATTCCTGTACCAGCCGCGCCAGCAGCGATTCGATGCCTTGCAGGTGTTCCTCCCCCCGGTTATCGGCAAGGGCGGCCAGGCGGTCGTTCAGCGCGGTCAGCAGGCGCTGTTCCTGTGCGCGGGTTTCCTCGCTGCGGGCCAGCAGGGCCTGCAGCTTTTCCATGTTCTCGGCGGTGTGCTCCAGCAGCGCCTGCACATAGGCCGGAACCGTGGCGTCATTGCCGCCCACCTGCAGCCCGCCCGCGGAAAGGCGGGTGATGGTGGCCAGCCATTCCTCCAGTTCATTGAAGAAGCGCGTCTGTGCCTGCCCTGCCGTCAGGTCAAGGAAACCCAGCACCAGTGCCCCCGCCAGCCCGAACATGGAGCCGGAGAACGCCGTGCCCATGCCGTGCAGTGGCCCGGCCAGCCCGGATTTGAGCTGGTCGAACATGACATTCATGTCCCCGCTGCCCACGGTCATGTTGCCGATCACATCGGCAATGGACCCCACGGTCAGCAGCAGGCCATAGAACGTGCCCAGCAGGCCCAGGAAGATGAGCAGCCCGGTCAGGTAGCGCGAAAGCTCGCGCCCCTCGTCCAGCCGGGCGGACAGGCTGTCGAGCAGCGACTGCATCACCGGGGCGGACAGGGTCAGCCTGCGGCCCTTGTCATGGGTGGCCAGCATCGACGCCATGGGGGCCAGCAGGCGCGGCGGCGGGGGGGTTGTCAGCCCCTCACGCGGGTGGCGCAGGATGTTGACCCAGCGTACCTCGGGGATCAGGCGCAGGATCATGGTGATGTTCCACACGATGCCCAGCAGCAGGATGCCCACGATCAGCCCGTCCAGGTACGGGTTGTTGCAGAAGGCCTGATACAGGGTTGTGGAAAGCAGGGCTGTGACAGCCCCGACGGCCAGAAGGAAAAGCAGGACGCGTACAAGGTAGGTCGTCGGTCGTGTCACGCAGGGATGTCCTTAACGCGGGGGTGGAGTGGAAGACGTTGAGGCCACCACACCGGAACGGGTGACGTCAACACAATCCGCGCCCGCGCCCTGCGCATTTTCCCCCGGCAGCCCCACCGCGCGGACATAGATGCGCGTGGAGGCCAGTCCGGCATGGATCAGCACCGAACGCACCGCAAGCCCGCGTGACAGCGCCACGCGGCGCGGGGTGGAGGGATCATCGGGCCGCCCTTCGCCATAGGCGACGATGCTCACATGCTGGTCGGGCAGCTTCTGCATGACGGTGGCAAATGTCTGCAGGGCGGCGATCATGCGCGGATTCATGTCGGCGGACTGGGTGGTGAAGTGCAGCCGTGTCCCCCCGGTCAGCCTTTCCGCCCGGCCACGGGCCTGCGGGTCGGCCCTGACTTCGGGCGGGGGGGGAAAGGGGTGTTCGGGCACATGCAGTTCGGGCGGGCGCAGCACCGGATTGGCAGGTGGCTGGGCAGCCACGGGGGGGAGGGCGGCAAGCGCCGCGGGGGAAGCGATGGCGGTGGCCGGCGCGTGGCTGCCCGGAATGTCGGTGCGCGGGCCGGTGGCGTCCGTATCACCCTGCGAGGCGGAGAGGCTTGCGCCGCTGGGCAGCATGGCCGGATGCTTCGGTGGCGCGCCAAGGGCGTCCAGCGCGCTCTGGCTGGTCGTGACCTGGGCACGGGCATCCGTCCCGGTGCCGGCAAGGGCACAGGCAATCAGGCCCGGCAGGGCAAGCCCGCGCAGGATGGGGCGGATGGCAGGCCGGCGGATGGGAAAAGGGATCATGTGCTGCATCGTGACCGGCAGGCTACCGGGCGATGGGGGGCGGCGCAATCGGCAAACGGGCCGGCCGCCCCATCAGGCTTCAGCCAATGCTGCTGGCAACCAGTTCACGCAGCGGGCCATGCAGGTGGGTATTGCCGGCAACCGCGTCTATCGAGGCCCCCAGATCGTTGAGATCCACGCCCTCGGGGTCGGTGGCGTAGCCCCCGGCCTCGCGCACCAGCAGGATTCCCGCCGCGCAGTCCCACGGCCTGATGCCCAGTTCCCAGTAGCCATCGTACCGACCGGCGGCAACCCAGGCCAGATCGAGGGCGGCAGCGCCGAATCGGCGTATGCCCGCCACCTGCGGCATGAGCGCGCCCAGCGTGCGGGCAAATGACAGGCGGTTGCGCGCCGATACCCTGGCAAAGGGGATGCCGGTGGCGAACAGCGCCTCGTTCATCGAGCGGCGGCCCGAGACGCGCAGCCTGCGGTCGTTGAGGAACGCACCTACCCCCTTTTCCGCCCAGAACATCTCGTTGGCGGCGGGGTTATAGACCAGACCCGCCACGATCTCGATCGTGCCATCGGGCAGGCGGCGCTGCAGGCCGATGGAAATGGCCCAGTGCGGAATGCCGTGCAGGAAGTTGCTTGTGCCGTCCAGCGGGTCGACCACCCAGCGCCATGTCCATCCCTCATGCCCCGAGGCCCCGCTTTCCTCCATCAGGAAGGCATAGCCGGGGCGCGCGCGCGCCAGTTCCTCGCGGATGGTGGTTTCGGCCCGCAGGTCGGCCTGCGACACGAAATCGCCCGGGCCCTTGATGCTGACCTGGAGCTGCTCGACTTCGTTGAAGTCACGCAGAAGACGGCGTGCGGCCTTCTGGGCAGCGTTCTGCATCACCGTCATATGGGGAGAGAGTCGCATTGCCACGGTGATCGGTCCTGTCTGGTTCGTGCGGTGGAATTGGGGGGCTGGGGGCTGGTGAACCGGCCCGCGCGGGGTGGAGACACCCCGGCACGGGCCGGGGAAGGGTCAGGACTTGGCGCGCTCGACGTAGCTGCTGTCCTCGGTGCGGACCACGATGTGCTCACCCGCTTCGATGAAGGGGGGCACCATGGTCTTCACACCATTGGACAGGCGCGCGGGCTTGTAGGAGGAGCTTGCCGTCTGGCCCTTGACCACGGGATCGGCCTCGACCACTTCCAGTGTCACCTGCGCGGGCAGCACGACGCCAACCGGGTCGCCTTCCACCAGGTTCAGGACCAGCGTCATGTTGTCCTGCAGGAAGGGGGCCTGATCACCCAGCAGGTCCAGGGGCAGCAGCAGCTGCTCGAACGTCTCGGGGTCCATCAGCACGATGTTGTCGCCATCCATGTAGGAGTAGGTGTATTCCTTCTCCTCGGTCATCAGGCGTTCAACGGTGTCGGCGGTGCGCCAGCGCTCGTTGGTCTTGTTGCCGGTCTTGAGGTCGCGCATCTCCACCTGGATGAACGCGCCGCCCTTGCCGGGGGTGATGATCTGCTGTTTCAGGACCGTCCAGCGACGGCCGTCGTGCTCAATAACCTGCCCGGCGCGGATCAGGTTTGCCTGCTGCTTCATGGTGGTCCCTGTATGGTTGTGGGAAGTATGGCGGTTCGGCTTCTAACGCCCCGCGCGCGGAAGGGCAAGGTTTGGCGCGGTTCTTTTCAGCCCCGTTCGCGCGCAAGGCGGTGGATTGTGCCATCGGGTGCGGTTGCATGCAGGGTGCCGTCCGGGCCTTCATGCAGGTAGCCGGGCGCGATCGGCACCTTGCCATGGCCACCGGGAATATCCAGCACATAGGTCGGCCAGGCAATGCCCGTCACCCGCCCGCGCAGGCTGGCCAGCAGGCGCTGCCCCTCGCGTATGGGGACATGGAAGCGCGCGGTGCCGGGCGCGGGGTCAAGCTGGTGCAGGTAATAGGGGCGGATGCGGGCGGCCACCTGCGCGCGCAGCAGGGCTTCCAGCGCCTGGGGCGTGTCATTCACCCCGCGCAGCAGCACGGACTGGCCCAGCACGGGAATGGCGCGTGCCTGCACGCGGCGGATGGCGGCGTGGGCCTGCGGTGTCAGTTCGCGGGCATGGTTGACATGGACCACCAGCCACATCGAGCGCGTGGTCTCCAGCGCATCGGCCATCTCGTCATCCAGCCGCCCCGGGTCGGCCACCGGCACCCGGGAATGGATGCGGATGGTATGGATGTGGTCCATCCCTTCCAGCGCCTGCATGATCGCGCGCATGCGGCGTGCCGAGAGCATGAGCGGGTCGCCACCGGTCATCACGACTTCATGGATACCGGTATGCGTGCGCAGCCAGTCCAGCGCATGTTCCAATGCCGCGTCATCCAGCACGCCGCCACCGGGGCCGACATGTTCGCGGCGGAAACAGAAGCGGCAGTACAGCGGGCAGACCAGCAGCGGCTTGAGCAGCGCGCGGTCGGCATAGCGGTGGACGATGCCCGGCACAGGGGAGAGCGCGTCATCCCCGATCGGGTCCGGGTCTTCCGTCGTATCGGTATGGATTTCGGCGCCATCGGGGATGACCTGCCGCCCGATCGGGTCATCGGGTGTTTCGATCAGGTCGGCAAAGGCGGGGGGAATGGCGGTGGCGTACTGTCGGGCCACGTCCTCCAGCGCCGGTACCTGGGCGGGTGTGACCAGCCCCGCCGCCAGCAGGTCGGTCACGCTGCGCAGCGTGCGGGATGCCGTGGCCGGCCGGGGGGGAGGGGGATTGACCGCGGATGTCATGCCGGGGCTGTACTGCGCGGGCCAGTTTGCCGCAACCGGAGATCCTGTCCCATGGTCGATTCCATTCCCAGCCATTCCGATCCGGCCCGCATCGCGGACCGCCTGCCCTTCCTGCTGCGGCGCAACCTTGTGCTGCGCGGCATACGGGCATTTTTTGACGCGCGCGGGTATGTGGAGGTGGAAACCCCCTGTGCCGTGCCGACTCCGGGCGAGGAAGTTCACCTGAAGGTCTTCGCTACCGAGCGGGCGGGCGCGGATGGCACCCGCCAGAAGCTGTGGTTGCACACCAGTCCGGAATTCGCCATGAAGCGCATCGTGGCTGCGACCGGCCTGCCCGTGTATCAGCTTGCACGGGTCTGGCGGAATGCGGAAGGCAGCCGGCTGCATGCGCATGAATTCACCATGCTGGAATGGTACCGTCCCGGTGCAACGCTGGCTGGCCTGATGGATGAAACCGAAGCCCTGCTGCGTGCCGTGCTGCCGCCGGTGGTCAGGGTGGGGAATGATACAATCGGAATTGCGGCCCCGTTCGAACGGCTGCGTGTGGCCGATGCCTTCCACCGCCATGCGGGCGTGGACATTCTGGCGACCGAGGGCGACGGCCCGGCCCTGGCGCGTGACGCAGGCTGCGCCCTGCGCCTTGGCGAGACGTGGGAGGACCTGTTCTTCCGCCTGATGATGGCGCGTGTGGAACCCCATATTGGCCGCACACGCCCCACTTTCCTGACCCACTGGCCGGCAAGCCAGGCCGCCCTGGCCCGTAGCGATCCGGCCGACCCGCGCGTGGCGCTGCGTTTCGAACTGTATGCGGGGGGGATCGAACTGGCCAATGCGTTCGAGGAACTGACCGACAGCGCCGAGCAGCGCGCGCGCTTCATGGCCGACCGGACGCGGCGTCGCGTGCTCTATCCTGACGAGTCGGGGCTGGACTGGCCTATGGATGAAGCCTTTCTCGCGGCACTGGACCGCCTGCCGCCGTGTGCCGGTATCGCGCTGGGGTTTGACCGGCTGGTGATGCTGGCGGCGGGCACAAGCCGTATTGCCGATGTGCAGTGGTTGGGAGAGAGATAAAAATAGTAAAAGTTTTTGGTGAAGCTTTTTTCAAAAAGCTTTGAAAAAACGCTGCCTTTTTCCAAAAAGGCAGCACCCAAAAACTTTTCCTGTCTTTTATTAATTATTTGTTTTCAAACACGTTTCAGGCGTCTTCCGCCGCGGCGATGGCTGTATTCATGGCCCGCACGCCCGCACCCGGCCCCTCGGGGTGGGACCAGACCGCGCTGATAACCGACAGGAAATCCGCCCCTGCACGCACCAGCGTGCCGCAATTGTCGGGCGTGATGCCGCCAATGGCCACAACGGGCAGTTCGATCATGCTGCTCCACCATGTAAGCAGGGCCGGATCGGCACGGACTTCCGTTTCCTTCGAGGGGGAGGAGAAGAACGCGCCAAACGCCACGTAATCCGCCCCGGCCTCACCCGCGCGCAGCGCCATGTCACGGCTGTCGTAGCATGATACGCCCAGTTGCAGGTCGGCCCCCAGGATGCGCCGCGCGGTGGCCACGTCCCCATCGTCCATGCCCACATGCGCGCCATCGCACCCGCAGGCGACCGCAAGGTCGGGACGGTCATTGAGGATGAAGGCCACATTGCGCGCATGCGCAATGGGCTGGAGCACGTCCACCGCATGGCGGATCGCATCATCCGGCACGTTTTTCAGGCGCAGCTGCACGGCCGCGACCGGGCCTGCGTCCAGCGCTTCGGCAAGCCGGGGGGCGAAGGCCGCGGGATCAAGCGATTCGGGGGTGATGAGGTAGAGCTGGCAATCGTTCATGTCACGCCAATCCTATGCCACGGCGGGGATGCCGAACAGCCCCCGCATGGTAGTGCGGCCCATTACGGCCGGTGCGCGCGCAGGTACTGCGCCAGCGCGCTGCCCGCATCATGGGCGGGCAGGTCCAGTGCCACGGGGCGCACGGCCAGTACGCACCCGCCCGTAACCCGGGCAAGCGAGAGCAGGGCGCGCTGCTGCGCGGGCGGGGCCTGCACGATCACGCCATCCAGCCCGGCCTGCAGCGCCACGGCCGCGAACCCCGCCGCCTGCCCGCAGTCCAGCAGGGCTGGCAGCGTGCAGTCCGCCACGATGGCCTGCCACCACCCCACACCCATGAAGCATCCGGCGCCAGCGGGGGAAACCAGCGTGCATTCCGCGCGTAACGACAGGGTCACCGTCATGACCAGCGCCACATCGGCCCGGCAGGTCACGGTTACAGGGGGGGCTGCGGGCACAGAATGGTCATGTTTGTCGATCATGCTTGACGTTGAAACCGCACCGCGCGATCAGTGCAAGGGGAGGAATGAGGGAAAGGATGAACGTGTCTGACATTATCATGCCACCGGAACAGGAAGCGGATTACACGCCCCCGGCCTCCGGGCAGGACCCGGCAGACCGTCTTGAACTTGCCCTCAACCGCATTGCCTTCGTCCTTGACCGCCGCGGGGAACAGGCGGCCCTTGCGCGGCCGCCCATGCCGGAGGCGGACCTGCAGGCCCTGGCGGCCAATATCGATGTGCTGATCGCCCGCGTGCGGGACGTACTGGGCGAAGACAGCCCCGAAGGCCGGAAGGAATAGGCGATGAGCCAGGTTACCGTACGCATAAACGGTTTTTCCTATGCCGTGGGCTGCAAGGAGGGGCAGGAAAAGCATCTGCAGGCCATGGCGCAGGAAGTCGAGCGCCGGATCGACCGCATCCGCGCGCTGGGCGGCCATAGCGGGGAGGGGCGCCTGCTGGCCCTTGCGGCCCTGCTCATGGCTGATGAGATATACGACCTGACGGCGGAGAAGATGTCGTCCGATACCGCCCACCAGCTGGCGGAGGGGCGTCAGGCGCGAATCGAGAATGAACGCCGCCGCGAGCAGCTGGCCCATCTGGTCGAACGTGCGGAAAGCATTGCGGACGCACTGGAAGAAGAGTAAACAGGAAGGGCGGAGCTGCCGGGTGCGTCAGGCATGATTCAACCCCTGGGCCGATAAGCACTTCCTAGGGAGCTGGCACTGTCGTGATCGTGGTCACGTTACCTGGCGCCCACCTGCGTCAGCAGGTCCGGGAGGGCTGATCCGACCAACGGCCATGGCGGCTCCGTATATGTTTTCATGACATCCCTTGATCCCGAAGCGTGGCCAACAATGCGGGCCAAGCAGGCCCTGCGTCATCATATGACGCGACGCCGGCAGGCTTTCGCCACCGATCCCGCCCGCGCGGGGGCGGAAGAAGCCCTGTGCCACCGCATGGTACGCGGGCTGCGCGGCATGGCCGGGGCGGGGGCGTGTATCGCCCTTGTCTGGCCCCTGCCGGGGGAAAGCGACCTGCGCCCGGTCATGCAGGCCCTGCATGCGGACGGACTGTGCATCGCCCTGCCCGAAACCCCGCCACGCGGGCATCCCCTCATCTTTCGCCGCTGGCAGGCTGACTGCCCCATGCAGCAGGGGCGATACGGCACCTTTCACCCCGATGGCCCCCCCATGCAGCCCGACGTGGTGTGCGTGCCACTGCTGGCGTTTGACCGGCGGGGCATGCGGCTGGGTTATGGCGGAGGATACTATGACCGCACGCTGGCGCGCCTGCCGCGTGCGCGGACGGTGGGGTTCGGCCTGTCCTTTCAGGAAGTGACATGTATTCCGACCGGCCTGTATGATGTGCCATTGCCCGCGATCGTGACCGAACGCGAATGGATCCGGTGTCGTGGCGACGGGCGTACACGGTAACAAAGGCTGTTTTCTTGAGAATACTGTTTCTGGGTGACATTGTCGGGCGCGTGGGGCGTGAGGCTGTTATCTCCCGCCTGCCCACCCTGCGGCGTGACCTTGCACTCGATCTGGTGGTGGTGAACGGGGAGAACGCAAGCCATGGTTTCGGTCTTTCTCCCGCCATCGGCCGTGACCTGCTGGAGGCCGGGGCCGATGTCATAACACTGGGCAACCATAGCTGGGACCGGCGCGACCTGATCGGCCATATCGGCCGCGAACCCCGCATCATCCGCCCCGCCAATTACCCGCCCGGCACGCCGGGGCAGGGCAGTATTGTGGTGGAACTGGTGGATGGGCGCAAGGCGCTTGTGGTCAGCATCATGGGCCGCCAGTTCATGGATGCGATGGATGACCCGTTCCGCTCGGTCACTGAAATCCTCTCACGCCACCGGCTGGGTGTGACCATGCATGCCGCCGTGGTGGACGTGCACGCCGAGGCCACGAGCGAGAAATGGGCCATGGGCCATTTCCTTGATGGCCGGGTCTCGCTGGTCATCGGCACCCATACCCATACCCCCACGGCGGACCACCGCATCCTGTCCGCTGGCACCGCGTTCCAGACCGATGCGGGCATGTGTGGCGATTATGACAGCGTGATCGGCATGGGCAAGGAGGCGGCGATTGCCCGCTTCGTGCGCAAGATGCCCGGTGACCGCCTGCAACCCGCCGAGGGGGAGGCCAGCATCGCGGGCATGATGGTGGAAACCGATGATGCCACCGGCCTTGCCCGCCGCATGGCCCCGGTGCGGCAGGGGGGCCATCTGGCCCCTACTTTGCCTGATTTCTGAGGATAAAAGTTTTTGGCGAAGCTTTTTTCAAAAAGCTTCGAAAAATGCCGCCTTTTTGAAAAAAGGCGGCACCCAAAAACTTTTATTATTTAATCATTATCGGAAAGCGGGTTCATCAAACCCGCGCAGCTTGCGCGAATGCAGGCGGTTCACGCCCTGCGCGCGCAACTGCTGCATGGTCTCTATCCCCACCACCAGATGCTGGCGCACCCGCTCGCGGTAGAAGGCGTTGGCCATGCCGCGCAGCTTCAGTTCCCCATGCAGCGGCTTGTCCGATACGCATAGAAGCGTGCCATAGGGCACCCGGAAACGGAAGCCGTTGGCGGCAATGGTGGCCGATTCCATGTCCACCGCAATGGCGCGTGATGTGTTGATGCGGGTGAACAGGGCGCCCAGCCGCAGTTCCCAGTTGCGGTTGTCCGTGGTCATGACCGTGCCGGTGCGCAGGCGGGTCTTGACCTCGGCATCATGCAGGCCGGTCACGCGGGCGGTTACGTCCTGCAATGCCATCTGCACTTCGGCAATGGGGGGCACGGGTACCCAGGGCGGCAGGTCGTCATCCAGCACATGGTCATCGCGCAGGTAGCCATGCGCCAGCACATAGTCCCCCAGCTTCTGGCTGCGGCGCAGCCCCGCGCAGTGCCCGACCATCAGCCAGCAATGCGGCCGCAGCACGGCCAGATGGTCGGTAATGGTCTTGGCATTGGCGGGGCCGACGCCGATGTTGATCAGCGTGATGCCATCGCCATCGGGGCGGCACAGGTGGTAGGCAGGCATCTGTGGCAGGCTTTGGCCACCGTGGGGGGCGGTGTGCGGCGTGTCCCGGGTGTGGACGACCTCGCCCGGTTCGACAAAGGCGGTGTATTCCGATCCCGCATCCACCTGCGCATGGCCATATTCACGGAAGGCATCGACATAGCGCTGGTAGTTGGTCAGCAGAATGAAGCGCTGGAAATGCCGGGGGGCCGTGCCGGTGTAATGGTGCAGCCGCGCCAGAGAATAATCGGTGCGCGCCGCCGTGAACAGGGCCAGCGGGCGTGGCGTGTCGGGGCGGGGAATGTATTCGCAGTTGGCGATCGAATCATCGGTCACATGCAGGTCGGGCAGGGCGAAATGCGACTGGATCCATGCCAGGTCGGATTCCGTAAGGGATGTCACCGCCTCTTCCATCACATAGGACAGCGGGATCGGCTGGTGCGACAGCCCGACATGGACCGGGGTGCCGTAGTGGTGCAGCAGGCTTGCGATCTGTTCGCGCCAGTAATCGGCAAACAGGGCGGGGCGGGTCAGGGTCGTGCCATAGAAACCCGGCTCCAGCACCACATCGAACGGCGGGCGTGGCCCGTCGGGCGGCAGGGCCGCCTGCGGCATGAAGGCAAGGTAGGGATAGACCGCATCCGCAAGCCCCGTGGTGTCGCGCGTGGTGAAGGCATGGCGGATCAGCTCACCCGCATGGTCGTACAGCCGGGTGATGTGGGCCACGGCATCGTCGGCATTGTCAAAGGCGTGGAAGTCACGCCCGGCCCGGTGCAGGAGGGTGGCTGTATCCATGTGGCGTTTCTCCCTTGGTCCGTGGCCGCCTAGCGGCGGATCAGGATGTAGTTGATGGTCAGGTCGATGGGGAAGGTATCGCCCTGCATGTCCGGTGGCACGGGGGGCAGCTGGGCGTTGCGGAACATGCCCACCGTTGCGGCATCAAGGTAGTAGGACCCCGACTGGCCGGTCAGGCGCACCTTGGTCACATGGCCCTCGCGGTCCAGTTCCACATGGACGGAGGACGGGCCTTCCTCGCCCGCGCGGGCGGCTTCCTCGGGGTAGTACATGTGGCTGCGGATCCAGCGGTCGAGTTCGCTGCCGTAATCATCGCTGACACCCCGGATCTGGGTATTGGTGGAATAGGGGGCATTGATCCTGCCGTTCTGCACCACGGGGCCAAGCGAAAGGTCGATCGGCCCGCCGGTGCCCCCCGCGCGCCCGTGCTGGTTGCGGCGCGGCAGCGGCGAGGAGGAAAGCGCCCAGTTGCGTGGATGCTGCAGCGGGGCATACCGCCCGGCTGAGGACTGGCTGTGCGACTGCTGGGCCGGATGGTTGCCATGGCCCGAATTCTGCATGGAGGGATTGAACTCGTCATGCCGGTCGGCCTGTGGCACCGACAGGTCGGATGGCGCCTCGCTCATGGGGGGGGCGGAGGGGGTCTCGGGCGTGGGCGTGTTGGGGGAGGGGGAGGAGTCCTCATCCGCCGTCTGCGGGTTCTGGCTGTTGTCCTGGGCGGTGGGCTGGCTCTGTTCCTGCTGCTGGCGCGGCGCGTTCTGGCCACCCGCCATGTCGGGCGAGGACTGGCCCTGCAGCCCGCTGGAGGTGGGGGGCGAGAACACCATCTCCACCTGCGGTTCCGACTGCGTGGCGTAGGGGGAGCCATGCTGGCTGTGATGGGCGGATTCGATCAGGATGGCGGCCAGCAGTACACCGTGCAGCAGCCCCGATACGGCCATGGCCCGGCCGGGGCCGGGGGTTTCTATCGTGTCGGGGCGGATCAGGCCCGACAGGGTGGGGCGCAGCTTGCGGTAGCCCGGTGGTGGCGGCACGGAGGCCCCTGGCAGCAGGCGTTCACGCCGGGGGGGCACGTACTGGTCCGTCGCCACGGGGGGCGGGCTGTCGCCGGGTTCCGCGCGGCGTGGGATCAGCACGGGCTCCACGGCATTGCGCCGCCGGGAGGAGGGACTGAGTGTCACCGTCATGAAAGACTACGGGTCTCCGCCATAGGGGTCTGTTCGTGGGGGCCGCGTGCCTGCCCTGTTATATCGACAGCATAACTGACGTCAGGGGGCGGGTTGTCAAGGACGGGGTACGCAATGAAACGGGGTTCAGGTGCTTTCGGTAAAATTTTCCAGCAGCTCCGCGAATTTCTGGGGGTGTTCGACATGTAGCCAGTGACCGGCATGTTCGATCAGTTCCAGCCGGTAGCACGGGAACAGCCTGCGCATGGTGGCATAATGCTCGCGGCGGATATAGGGCGAATTCCCGCCCGCCAGGAACAGCGTCGGGCCGGGATAGGTATAGCCTTCGGGTATGTAGGGCCAGCTTTCCACATTGGGCATCGAGTCCACGATTTTCCGCAGGCCGATGGTCCAGTGCGGGTTCTCGCCCACCTCGATGTTCTGGAGCATCAGCGCGCGCACATCGGTATTGGCAATGTAGTGCTGGAGCAGCCGGTCGGCCCCCGCGCGGTTGAGAAAGGGGGGAAAGGAGACGCGCAGCATCTGCTCGCCCAGTCCGAACTGCCCGTGACCGGTATGGGCGGGCGGGATGTCGGCCACCAGCAGGCTGTGCACCATGCCCGGGCGCGAGAGCGCCAGCGTCATGGCCACCTTGCCCCCCATGGAATGGCCGACAAGTGTCGCGGGCAGCGCGTTGTGGTGGGCCAGGGTCTCCAGCAGGTCGGCGGCCATGACGTTGTAGTCCATCAGCCCGTGCGGGCTGTCGCCATGGTTGCGCAGGTCAATGGCCAGCGTGCGGCGCGTGCGTGCCAGCCGGCGCTGGAAGAAGCCAAGGTTGCGCGCCCGCCCGAACAGGCCGTGCAGCAGCACGATGGGCGGCCTGCCCACCTGTTCGGGTATGATTTCTTCCGGTCCACGCTCAATGACGTTCAGTAGCACCAGCTTTTGTCCCTATCACCGTATCGTATCCGTGGGCGGGTGCTGAAGGTCCAGCATGATCTTTCCCATATGCGTTCCGTTTTCCATGAGTTTATGGGCATCGGCAACCCGCGCAAAGGGGAAGGTGGCATGGATGAGCGGGCGGATGGCGCGACGGCCCAGCAGGGGCCAGACGTGGTCTTCCAGCTGGCGGGCGATTTCGGCCTTGTAGGCCGCGTCGCGGGGGCGCAGCGTGGTGCCGGTCACCACCAGCCGGCGCGTCATGATGCGCGCCAGGTTGACCCCGTCCGCCTTCGCCCCGCCCTGCAGGGCAATGATGACCAGCCGCCCCGCGGTTGCCAGCGCACGCAGGTTGCCATCCAGATACGCCCCCCCGATCATGTCCAGTATGACATTCACGCCCGCCCCGCCGGTCAGGTCCCTTATGCGCTGGGGGAAGTCCTCGGTGCGGTAGTTTATGGCGGCTTTCGCACCCAGCGTCGTACACAGGGCGCATTTTTCCGCTGTGCCCGCGGTGGCGTACACCGTGCCCCCCATGGCGCGTACAAGCTGGATGGCCGTGGTGCCGATGCCGCTGGTGCCGCCATGCACCAGCACGCTCTCACCCGGTTTCAGCCCGGCGGTCATGAACAGGTTGGACCAGACGGTGAAAAACGTCTCGGGCAGGCTGGCGGCATGGATGGCGTCGAATCCGGTGGGCCAGGGCAGGCACTGGCCGGCGGGCACGGTGCAGTACTGGGCGTAGCCACCCCCGTTGGTCAGCGCGCAGACCCGCGCGCCCGGGGCTGGAAACGCGTTGGCGGGCAGGTCCGTGCCCATGGCCACCACTTCCCCCGCCACTTCCAGGCCCAGCAGCGGGCTTGCGCCCGGCGGCGGGGGATAAAGCCCCTTGCGCTGCATGATGTCGGGCCGGTTGATGCCGGCCGCCATGACCCGTACCAGCACCTCACCCGGGCCGGGTCGCGGGACGGGCAGGGTGGTGCGGTGCAGGGAATCGGGTGTGCCGTCCTCACTGTAGGTGATGGCCTGCATGGTGTCGGGAATGCTCTGCGTCATTTCTGTGTCCTCCGGGGCATGTCTCATGCCGTGTGGGGCACCATGGTGCAGGCGATAGGCGCCGCAGGACCAGTGCGCATGGCGTGGAATCGAGCAAACGTGTGGCGGCCGTCCCGGTTGCGGCGCATGGCGGGGCTGGCGGGCGGGGCGTACATGAAAAAGGCGCCGGGACCTGTGCGGTCCCGGCGCCCTGCCTGTGTCCATATTCCCGCAGGGGAGATGCGGATCAGACGGAGTAGTACATCTCGAACTCGGCCGGATGCGGGGTGTGCTCGAACTTGAACACTTCCTGCCACTTGATTTCGCAGTAGCTCTCGATCTGGTCCTTGGTGAACACGCCGCCAGCCAGCAGGAACTCGTGGTCGGCTTCCAGCGCCGTCAGGGCTTCACGCAGGGAACCGGCAACGGTCGGGATCTGCTTCAGCTCTTCGGGGGGCAGGTCGTACAGGTCCTTGTCCATCGCCTCGCCGGGGTGGATCTTGTTCTTGATCCCGTCCAGGCCAGCCATGAGCATGGCGGAGAACGCCAGGTAGGGGTTCGCGGTCGGATCGGGGAAGCGGACCTCGACGCGCTTGGCCTTCGGGCTGGTCGCGTAGGGGATACGGCACGAAGCGGAGCGGTTGCGGGCCGAGTAGGCCAGCAGCACGGGGGCTTCAAAGCCCGGGATCAGGCGCTTGTAGGAGTTGGTGGACGGGTTGGTGAAGGCGTTCAGCGCCTTGGCGTGCTTGATGATGCCGCCGATGTAGTACAGTGCCTCGTCCGACAGGTCGGCATAGCCGTTGCCGCCGAACGTGGGCTTGCCGTCGCGCCAGATGGACTGGTGGACATGCATGCCCGATCCGTTGTCGCCATAGATCGGCTTGGGCATGAAGGTTGCCGTCTTGCCATAGGAATGGGCAACGTTGTGCACGCAGTACTTGTAGATCTGCATGAAGTCGGCCGAGCGGACCAGCGTTTCGAACTTGGTGCCCAGCTCGTGCTGCGACTGTGCCACCTCGTGGTGGTGCTTTTCGATCGGCAGGCCCATTTCGCCCATCGTCGTCAGCATTTCGGCGCGCAGGTCGCTTTCGCTGTCAACCGGCGCCACGGGGAAGTAGCCACCCTTTACGGTCGGGCGGTGGCCCATGTTGCCTTCGGGATAGTCCTTCAGCGAGGCGCCGGGGCCTTCGATGCTTTCAAGCTCGTATTTGCCGAAATTCGGGCCGGTGCCAAAGCGCACGCTGTCAAAGATGAAGAATTCGGCTTCGGGGCCGAAGAAGGCGGTGTCACCCAGGCCGGTGGACTGCAGGTACTGCTCGGCCAGCTTGGCGGTCGCGCGCGGGTCGCGGTTGTAGAACTGCCCGGTGGACGGCTCGATGATGTCACAGATCAGGATGAGCTGCGGCTTGGCGGAGAACGGGTCCATAACCGCGGTGGTCGGGTCAGGCAGCAGGATCATGTCACTTTCGTTGATGGCCTTCCATCCGGCGATGGAGGAGCCGTCAAACATGAAGCCTTCGCGGAAGGTGTCTTCTTCGATCGTGGTGACATACTGGGTGGTGTGGTGCCACTTGCCACGCGGATCGGTGAAACGCAGGTCAACCATCTCCACCGCGTTTTCCTTGATCATCTCAAAGACCTTCGCGATGGCCTTGGTGGAATGTGACGGCGTGGAGGCCGCGGCCGGGGCCTGTGCTTTTTTTGCCATGTTTAAATTACCTGTCCTGACTTTGGTGTGCCGTTCCATGCGGCGCGGTGGCTATGGTTACGGAAACGCAAGGCTGCTGTCGATAGTCCTGCCGCCATGGGACCCATGTCTGCATGACGGCTCAGACCGCATCGGCCCCGCGTTCTCCCGTGCGGATGCGGATGACGTCGGTCACCGGGGTGACAAAAATCTTGCCATCCCCGATGCGGCCCGTGCGGGCCGCGCCCATGATCGCTTCGATCGCGCGTTCGGTCATGTCGTCCGGGCACACGATCTCCAGCTTTACCTTGGGCAGGAAGTCGATGATGTATTCAGCGCCACGATACAGCTCGGTATGGCCTTTCTGCCGTCCGAAGCCCTTGGCCTCGATCACGGTTATGCCCATCAGACCGATTTCATGCAGGGCATCCTTCACCTCGTCGAGCTTGAAGGGCTTGATGATGGCCTCGATCTTTTTCATGCTGCTGTATCTGTCTTCCGTCTTGTGGCGCGGGGCCATACGTTGCCGTCTGTCTGGCCCGGGCAGGGTTGCATGGCTTTCGGTTTCAGGCAATCGGATGATAAGGCAAAAAGAACAGGCGCGCGCACCGGCCGCACAGGTGCTGGGACAGGATTGATACGATGAAACCCGCGAACGCGATGCTTTCGGGACTGCCGACAACCATTTTTACCGTCATGTCCGCCTTGGCGGTCCGGCATGACGCCATCAACCTGGGCCAGGGCTTTCCCGATGCCGAAGGCCCGGCCGACATGGTGGAGGCGGCAGCCGGCGCGCTGCGTGACGGGCGCAACCAGTACCCGCCCCTGGCCGGCCTGCCCGAACTGCGCACGGCGGTCGCGCGCGCCAATGCGCGGTTTTATGGAATCGAGGTCGATCCCGCGCGGGAGGTGGTCGTGACCTGTGGCGCGACGGAGGCCATCACCGCCTCGCTCATGGCGCTGGTCAACCGGGGCGATGAGGTGGTGGTGTTCGAACCGCTGTACGACACCTACCTGCCGGTGCTGGAAATGCTGGGGGCGACCGTGCGCACGGTGCGGCTGGCCCCGCCACGGTGGGACCTGCCGCGCGCGGAACTGGCGGCGGCCTTTGGCCCGCGCACCAAGGCCATCGTGCTCAACACCCCCATGAACCCCACCGGCAAGGTGTTCACGGCCGATGAACTGGCCTTCATTGCCGGGCTGCTTGCGCGGTACGATGCCTATGCGGTGTGTGACGAGGTGTACGAGCACCTGACCTTCGCCCCCGCCCGGCACCTGCCGCTCATGACGCTGCCGGGCATGCGGGAGCGCACGATTCGCATTGGCAGCGCGGGCAAGAGCTTTTCCATGACCGGGTGGAAGGTGGGTTATGTCACTGCCCCCGCGCCGCTGGCAGACCTGGTGGCCAAGGCCCACCAGTTGCTGACCTTTACCGTGGCCCCCAACCTGCAGCGCGCCGTGGCGGTGGGGCTGGAGAAGGATACCGCCTATTTCACCCGGCTGGCCGAGGGCATGCGTGCAAGCAGCCAGCATCTGGCCGATGGCCTGCGCCAGGCCGGGTTTGGCGTGCTGCCGTGTGATGGCAGCTACTTCATCATTGCCGATATCGCCCCGCTGGGCTTTGCGGGCGGCGATGTGGCGTTTTGCGAGCAGATGACGGCGCGTGCAGGCGTTGCCGCCATCCCGGTTTCCGCCTTCTATGACAGTCGGGGCAGGGACATTCCCGACCGTTATGTCCGCTTCGCCTTCTGCAAGCAGCCCGCCGTGATCGCGGAAGCGGTCGCGCGCCTCCAGACGGTGCGTGAGCGGCTGTGCACGGGAAAAATCATCGAAACCCAAAAAGGGTAATTGACGCGCCCGGACGGCTTTTCTATATAGCAGCGCAGTTGTGGCGGACGTAGCTCAGTCGGTAGAGCGCCGGTTTGTGGTACCGGTTGTCGCGGGTTCGATCCCCGTCGTTCGCCCCACTGCCTTTTCCCCTTATGAAATCATGCACCCGCAAAGGTGCGCGCCAGACCCGTCGCCAGTGGCGTGGGCGTCAGGCCAAGCCGTGCCCGCATGGGGCCGATGTCGAATATCTTGTCTTCCATAAGCCGCCGTATCTCGGCGGGCCTGATGCGGGGCAGTCCCGGTACGGGCAGGCGGGCCAGCAGCATCAGCGCCGCTCCCGGCACCGGCACGACCGGGCGCGGGCGCAGGCCCGCGGCCAGGGCGACGGCGCGGGTGAAATCCCGGTAGGCAACCTGCTCCCCCCCGGCAATGACAAGGCTGTGCGGCCCGTCCCATTCCCGGCCCAGGGCCGCGATGATCGCATCCGTCACGTCTCCCTGCCAGATCGGCTGGATACGCGCCCGCCCGCCGCCAGGCAGGGGCAGTACCGGCAGGCGGCGCATCAGGGCGGCCAGGCGCTGTACGTTATCCTCCCCCTGTGCGCCATAGATCATGCTGGGATGCAGCAGCACGCCCCGGCGGCCCGAGCGGGCAAAGGCCCGCGCGCCCACCTGCACGCCGCGTGCGTGGGAATCGGGCCAGCGGGTGAAGATGCGCGTACTGCCCAGTGCCACGACCTGCGCCCGTGGCGGTGCCGCCGCCAGGACAGCGGGCAGATGGCGGGCATGGGCGGTCAGGACAATGGCGGTGGCATCTGCCAGCGCTGCGCGCAGCCCGGCCTGTCCCGCTTCAAGATCGGCCACCCGTGCGGGACCGGCCATGCCGCCCGCCTGCCAGAGGGGGAGGTTGCGCACGACAGGCACGACCGTATGCCCGCGTAGCATCAGGCTGTGGCACAGCGCCCGTCCCGTGCGCCCGGTCGCGCCGATGACATGCACCGGGCCACCGATCCCCCCCATCAGGGTGTGGAAATGGTCAGGCCCAGCGGGGCCGCGACCGACGGGTCGCCCGCCATGGACAGGGCAACGCCCAGCATCATCAGGTTGACCGGCTTCATCGGGCGCAGCGCGATCTGTAGCGGATGGTCCTGCGGGGACTGCAGGAAGCGGCCCATGGCGCGCATCGAGGCATCATCGGACGTGGCCAGCATGGCCAGCAGGCCCTGGCGGTAGGTCTCCACATCCGTGTTGCGGCTTCTGGCCAGCCCCGCCACGATATGGCTGGCCAGTGAGCGGTCTTCCCATGTCATGGCGGCGGAGACGATGCGCGCGGTTTCGGGAATGATGGCCATGTCGTCAAACGGGATCTGGTCCAGTTCCGCCACCACGGACAGGTTGCCCATTTCCGGTGCCTCGACTGTCAGCGGTTCCAGGTGCACATGGCCAGCACTACGGTCGCTGGTGCTGTTGACATGGATGTTGCCGGTAAAATGGTCATAACCGAACGCATTGAGGATGGAGGGATTGTCCGTCCCGGTGGACCAGAGCGTCAGGTTGGTCAGGTTCGTGTCCATCTTGTCCTCCGTCTCGGTGGAGAAACGCGATGTGGTGACATGGTCGATCTGGAGCATGGGGTGGGTGCTGGCGATCTCCACCTTCTTCAGGTCCATGGTCTGGGGATGGCGCTCATGGACCAGGTGGCCGGACTGGATCAGGCTTGCCACCTCGCTGGCGAAGTCCGGGCCGTCAAGCTGTATGTGCTCGACCGCGATGCGGCGCGTGGGGGTCAGGTTGATCTGGGTTGCCAGTTTCTCCAGATCGAGATGCGAGGACCGGCCCAGCCCGTACTGGCCTATGGTCATGCGCCCGATGGTCACATCGGTCTGGCTGGCGGGTATGGCCAGGTGCAGGTTGGTGAAGGTGCCCGTATCCAGCACAAGCGAATCGAAGCCCAGCGGGCGGGCCGTCTCCGCCGTGACGCGCGCGGTATTGGGCATGACAAGGTTGCCCAGCGCCACCTGGTCAAGCGAGATGGTGCTGTCCTGCGTCATGACCTTCACGTCACGCAGCACGATGCTGCCAATCTTCTCGCCCTGCACGTTGTTGCCGGTCAGGCCGCCCAGCCGCACATCGGCCGCGACCAGCGTCATGGCCGGGTTGTGGTAGGTCACCGCGGTAAAATGCGCGCCACGCGCCAGCGTGCGCGGCCGGGCCGTGGCATAGCTGAACGTGGCGCCCGGCCCGAGGGAGGCACGGAAGTCGGCAATGCCGGCCTCCAGCCTGCGCTGGGCGAAGTGATGCACCCCCCAGCTGCCAACCAGTAGCACAAGTATGAGCAGGGGGATGGCGGGATAGAGTTTCTTCACGAGCCTGATATCCGTAATGACCTTGAACCGAGTGCTATCGCATTACGGCCCCCCTCGGCAATCGCCCGTGGGGAAGATGGGACGGGAAAGATGGTGGTATCATGATACCACACACGATTTTTTACCGGAAAAATGCCGTCCATACGGGATTATGTGCTTGACGTTCGTGTGCCGTACGGATGATAACGCGCCACCTGTTACCGCTACATTACCGGACGGAACACTGAATCCATGAAGACCACACTTTCGCTGAAACCCACCGAGGTGACGCGTGGCTGGACCCTGATCGATGCCGAAGGCCTCGTTCTGGGCCGTCTGGCCGCCATCATCGCCCAGCGCCTGCGCGGCAAGCACAAGCCGCAGTTCACCCCGCATGTTGATTGCGGCGACAACATTGTCGTCATCAACGCCGAGAAGGTCCGCCTGACCGGCAACAAGGTGGACCAGAAGCTGTTCCATTACCACACCGGCTACCCCGGCGGGATCAAGGAACGCACGATCACCCAGCGCCTGACTGGCAAGAACCCCGGTCACGTCGTGCGCAAGGCGGTCGAGCGCATGATCACGCGCGGCCCGCTGCAGCGTGCGCAGATGAAGCACCTGTACGTCTATGCCGGCAGCGAACACCCGCATGAAGGCCAGAAGCCGCAGGTACTCGATGTCGCGGCGCTGAACCGCAAGAATGCCGTCAACACCCAGAAGGTCGGGGGCTGAACCACATGTCTGAAACCCAAGAACGTACAGGCACGCTGGCTGACCTGAAGGAAGCCGTGGCTTCCGGCCAGGTCGTTTCCTCCCAGGAAGCGGCACCCGTCTACGAAGCCAAGCGCGATGCGCAGGGCCGTTCCTATGCAACCGGTCGCCGTAAGGACGCGGTGGCCCGCGTGTGGATCAAGCCGGGCAAGGGCGACATCATCGTCAACCGTCGTCCGGTCGGCACCTATTTCGCCCGTCCGGTCCTGCGCATGCTGATCACGCAGCCCTTCCTGGTGGCTGACCGCTACAACCAGTTCGACGTGTACTGCACGGTCGTTGGTGGTGGCCTGTCCGGCCAGGCCGGTGCGGTCCGTCACGGCATCAGCCGTGCGCTGACCCATTACGAGCCCGCGCTGCGCAGCATCCTGAAGGCCGCTGGCTTCCTGACGCGCGATTCGCGTGTTGTTGAACGTAAGAAGTACGGCCGCGCCAAGGCCCGTCGTTCCTTCCAGTTCAGCAAGCGCTGATCCTGCTTTTCCCGTGGCGTGCCACGGGATACGGGTTCTGCAACGGGGTCGGTCCAGCAATGGACCGGCCCCGTTCTGCGTTGGGCCTGCTGTTCATCGGAACATGAAGACGCTTCAGAAGAACGCCGCCTTTTTGAAAAAAGGCGGTACCCAGAAACTTTTGTTATTATTTACAATATCCCCTTAGGCGAAGGGATTGGGCACCCTGGCCGCCTTGCGGGGCGGCAGGCTGTCGGGCAGGTCTGCCTGTGCATCCAGCGTATCGACCACCTGCTGCAGGAACGCCAGCAGCGCGCGGGCGCGTTCCAGCCCGGCCTTGTCGCGGCTGAGATCGGTCTGGCCATAAAAGGCGATGCTGTCGGTGCCATTTTCCACCGTCATGCCGCCAATGGTGCGGCTGGTGCTGTTATCGGCAAAGGGCACAAGCCCCGTGGCGGCAGGGCCGGGTCTGGTGGAATGGGTGGTCATGGCTGTCTCTCCTGTTATCAGCGGGACTTTTACCAGCGGTAATGGGCATGCCGCCGTGTGGTGTGGCGGCGTGTATGGGTTGTGGTGCGCACGCGGCCATACGGCAGGGTCATGCAGTTCTGTTTCATGCGTGCGGGCAGGGCGGGAAAGGGATCGATCCCGGTCATGCGCGTCAGTTCCGCTACGCTGACATGGCTGCAACCGGGGTTGCGGGCCACATTATGGCATACATAAACCCCCGTCTGCTGCCGGGCGGGCGTATAGACGGCCTTCCATGTGGATGTCGGCACCAGCACCCGGTCGCGGCCTATGGCCGACAGGCTGTTGCCACGGAAGGCGGGGCCGGTCACCACGTACAGTTCCCCGGCACGCAGGGTCAGGCGGCGCAGGTCCGATTCGATCATGGCCCATTTTTCCCGGTTCAGCGCCGCGCGCTGGGGCACGATGTTGGACAGGGCAAAGGTTTCTTCCTGCGTCTGCCGGTCCGGCATGTCGCCCGAAGGCGCCATGTGCCCCCGGTCGAAGCCGGAGCGGACATAATCCTCCAGCTCCGCGCGTGACCCGGCGGGGATGCGGGCATCAGGGTGGAACGTACCCTCACGCGGGGTGGACATGGCCGCCCGCACCATCGCTTCATCCAGATGTTCCGCCGCCCATAGCGGTTCGCGCGCCAGACCTGAATACAGCACGGCGAACCGGCTGCTGCACAGGATACGGGTCTGTGGTGCCATGCGGGGATTGTCCAGAACGGGCAACTGGCCGCCTGCGCCCAGGGCCGTGCAGTCCTGCGCCCGGGCGGCATGGCAGGCCAGCAGGGCCAGAACGCCAAAGGCGGCATGGAGCAGGCAACGGGCGGCGTGGCATGGGGCCATGGACTGGTGTTATCCATCTGTTCTGGTAAAACGGGTGTATTCATAAACATCCCGCAGGGCAGGGCAATGGTGCAGCAATCCGGTTCAGGCCGTCCCGATCCCCGTTTTGTCCTGCGTCGGAATGAACTGCCGCCCAGCCGGCGTGAGCGCCTGATGCGTATCGGGCTGCGTGTGGTGACCGTCGTGCTGCTGGCGGCGGCGTTGACCGATCTTGTGTTCCGCCTTGTCCGGCATGGATAACAGGGCTGTTTCCAGAGCAGTCCATTGATAAAAAAATAGTAAGAGGCTGTTTGATCAGTCAGCTCATGATAGCGCTTTAAAATTAAAGAAAGTTTTTGGTGAAGCTTTTTGCAAAAGCTGCGAAAGAACGCCGCCTTTTAAAAAAGGCGGCGTGCCCTGGGGCTTTTCGGGCAAAGCTTGACCAGCAACGTCCTGATCATCCGCCGGATGCTTCAAGGGCAGGCCATGGCCATGGTCTTTTAAGGCATCATGCCCGGTTTCTGGTCCGGTGGGGGCAGATCGGCGGGGTCGGGGCCATGGGCCAGGGCAATGGTTACATCCACGGTTTCCTGATTGACCAGCGCATCAAATATCGGATCCACCACCGGGTTCTGCATGTCGGATGTCATGGCGCCCAGTTCCATGTGGGTCCAGTCGATGCGGTCATGGGCCTGGCGGGTAAAGTCAAAGTCCAGCATGGGGTGGGACCGGCCATCGGGCGCGGTATAGGACCAGGTGAAGTGACAGCGCGCGGGGGCGCCGCGCTGGGTGAACAGCGCATGGACGAAGCCGGGGGTCACATCCGTCTGCACCGCGTTCATCAGATAATGCGGGGCCGCCTGCCGCAGCGCGGGGGTCACCTGCGTGCTGAACAGCCCCGCCCGCACCATTTCAGGCACATGCGCCATGAAGGTGGTCTGGTTGATGCCAAATGCCACCCGGCAGGGAACCGCACTGGTAATGCGGGTTTCCACGCCCCATGCGTGGGCGGTGCTGCGTGCATCCGTCAGTGGCGCGGGATAGGACGCGGTGCCCGCGGCGTGGGCCGTGGCAGCCCATATGCCGCCGGGCAGCGCCAGGCACAGGGCCAGCGCGCACCATGACAGGGAACGGGTTGGGGCAGGGGGGAAGGCATCGGGGCAGGGCAAGGACAGGCACCAGTCGTACTGAGGGAAACGGGAGCGGCCATGGTACGCAACCGCCGACCCTGTTTCTGTCATGGTGGGCCGCATGCTGTCACCCCCATCGTGCCATCCGGGTGCGTGCAAACAGTATGGCCGTGTCCTGATACTCTGGAACAGGTAATGAAAAGAACAGATGTTCATGAAATTATGTATCTGTTCTGTAATGATACGAATTCGATCTGTACAGATTTTAAAATGCCATTCAAATGACATAATAACCGGGTTTTTACCCCATGCCCAAACGGGTGCGACAGGGTAGGAAAAAACATGGGTTTGGGGAAGCAAGTCCTTATTACAGCATGTTTTTTCAGAACCTTTTGCGGGAACCGCCAGCACCTCGCCGCGTTGGCGGGCAAGTGATGCAGATAACGGCAAGACGCCGGCAGGCAGCATGGCCATACAGCGCCATGCGCGGCCGTAACCGGCGCTTCAGGTCAGGAAACCATGTTTGATTCAAAGATCATAGAAGTTGATGGAGTGTTCGTGGGGGCTGCCATCATAACCGGCATTGCGACATCGCTGCGCTTTTATGCCACGCATGAGAGCGTGCGTTCACTGCACAATACCCTCATGCCCGACCTTGCGGCCCTGCGTGCATGTGTCACGGCCACATTCCGGCGCATGGGGCAGGGACGGCGGGGCCTGCGTCAGGCGTAAGGCCGGCCCCGCAGGACGGGTGGGCCAGCAGGCTGCCCAAGGGTGGCCTGCTGACAGGAATGGAAGTTTCCGGCTGTCGCCTTTTTGCGGAAAGGCGGCGTTCTCTGAAGCTTTTTGAAAAAGCTCCACCAGAAACTTCCTCATGATTGCGGGATTTTCTGGGGCTGGCTTTTCAGGCACCCCCTGACGGAAAGACCCCGGCGGCCCGGCCCCGGGGTCTCCCCTGCTACCGGCTGGTGCGGCGGCCCAGCTGGCTGACATCGCGCACGGCACCCTTTGCCGCGCTGGTGGTCAGCGCGCTGTAGGCCTGCAGCGCGACCGAGACCTCACGCTGGCGGTCAGGCTGCCAGGCGCGGTCGCCACGCTCTTCCATCGCATCGCGGCGGGCGGCAAGGTCCGCATCGCTTACGGTGGTGCGCAGGATGCGGTTGGGGATGTCGATCTCGATGGTGTCGCCTTCCTCCAGCAGCCCGATAATGCCGCCTTCCGCCGCCTCGGGCGAGATATGGCCGATGGACAGCCCCGAGCTGCCGCCCGAGAAGCGGCCATCGGTAATCAGCGCGCATTTTTCCGCCAGCCCCTTGGATTTGAGATAGCTGGTCGGATACAGCATTTCCTGCATGCCGGGGCCGCCCTTGGGGCCTTCGTAGCGGATCACCACCACGTCACCCGCCACGATTTCGTTGCCCAGGATGGCCGAGACGGCAGCATCCTGACTTTCAAAGATACGGGCAGGCCCGGTAAAGGTCAGCAGGTTCGGGGCCACGCCCGCGGTCTTCACGATCGCACCGTCTTCCGCCAGGTTGCCAAACAGCACCGCAAGCCCGCCATCCTGGCTGTAGGCATGCTCCGCATCCCGGATTGCGCCATTCGCCCGGTCGGTATCCAGTGCTTCATAGCGGCTGGACTGGGAGAACGCCTGCGTGGTCCGCACCCCGCCGGGGGCGGCGCGGAAGAAGGTGCGCGCCGCCTCATCCGCCGTACTGGCGCTGATATCCCATTTTGCCAGCGCCGTGCTCACGCTGGGGGCATGCACGCTGGGCGCGTCCAGGTGCAGCAGGCCCATGCGCGCCAGTTCCCCCATGATGGCGGGAATGCCACCGGCGCGGTGCACGTCCTCCATATGGATGTCCATGCGTGAGGGCGAGACCTTGCACAGGTTGGGCACCTTGTGGGAAAGCCGGTCGATGTCGGACATGGTGAAATGCACCTTGCCCTCATGCGCCGCCGCCAGAAGGTGCAGCACCGTGTTGGTCGAGCCCCCCATGGCGATATCGACCGACATCGCATTCTCGAACGCGGGCTTGGTGGCGATGCCGCGCGGCAGGGCGGTGGCATCGTCATTTTCATACCAGCGGCGTGCCAGGGCCACGATCTCGCGGCCCGCGCGCATGAACAGGTCGCGCCGGTCGGCATGGGTGGCCACAAGGCTGCCATTGCCCGGCAGCGCCAGGCCCAGCGCCTCGGTCAGGCAGTTCATGGAATTGGCGGTAAACATGCCCGAGCACGACCCGCAGGTAGGGCAGGCCGAGCGCTCGATGGTGGCGGACTGTTCGTCACTGACATCCGCATTGGCCGCCGCCACCATGGACGTGATCAGGTCGGCGCGCTGCTCGGTACCGTTATTGAGGATCTTGCCCGCTTCCATCGGCCCGCCGGAGACGAAGATGGTGGGGATGTTGAGCCGCATCGCCGCCATGAGCATGCCCGGCGTGATCTTGTCACAGTTGCTTATGCACACCAGCGCATCGGCGCAGTGGGCATTGACCATGTATTCCACCGCATCGGCAATCAGCTCGCGCGAAGGCAGGCTGTACAGCATGCCGCCATGGCCCATGGCAATGCCATCATCCACGGCAATGGTATTGAACTCACGCCCGATGCCGCCCGCATCCGCCACGGCACCGGCCACCAGCTGGCCCAGGTCCTTCAGGTGGACATGGCCGGGCACGAACTGCGTGAAGGAATTGGCGATGGCGATGATCGGCTTGCCGAAATCACCATCCTTCATGCCGGTTGCACGCCACAGACTGCGCGCACCGGCCATGTTGCGGCCATGGGTCGTAGTGCGGGAACGATAGGCGGGCATGACAGTGACCTCTCGCGTCAATCTGGTTAGCATCAAAGGGGCATGAAGTTGCCTGACCGCATACAGGACGCGCGGCTGTCGCGCCAGTCCAAACCTGCCGTTAACGGTGCCCGGCCATGATGGCGGCAGGGCTGGGCCGCAACTCCATGTGCGACCATCCGTTCATCTGATATCCCCTCCGCCCCCGCACAAGGAGTACCAGCAGCATGCCGCAACCGGATCATTCCACCGTCCCGCCCGGAACGGCGCGGCGCAGCGTCCTTGCGCAGATACGGTTTCCGGTCCTTGGGGTGCTGGCGGTTGCAGTAATGGCGCTGGTCATTTTCTGGTCGTGGGACTGGTTCATTCCCATGGTGGAACGCCGGGCCGGGGCGGCACTGGGGCGCAGGGTTACGCTGGCGCACCTGCATGTGCGTATCGGGCGCGTGATCCGCATCACGGCTGACGGGGTGAAGATTGACGAACCGGACGGCTTCACCACCCTGCCGCCATTTGCCACCGCCGACCACCTGATGGTGGGCCTCAACCTGTGGCACCTGCTGGGCGGGACGGTGGACCTGCCGGTCATCGCGCTGGACAGGCCGGTGGTGGAACTGAACGGGAAGCGTGATGGCACCGCCAACTACCAGTTCCCCGCCCGTGGCGGTGGCGGTTCGACCGCCATGCCGCGCATTGGCGAACTGGATATCGATGCGGGCCAGATGCATCTTGTCCATGCGGGCCTGCGCAGCGACATGCGCGCGCAGGTGCACACCACGCCGGGGCAGGGGGACGTGCAGCCCCGGATCGTGGCGGATGTGCGCGGCACCTATGCCGGGCAGGCCATGACCGGGCATTTCTCGGGCGGGGCGCTGGTCTCGCTGGCCGACCGGACCCGGCCGTATCCGGTTGATGTGGACGTGCGCCACGGCCCCACGCGGCTGACACTGGTGGGGACGGTGGATGATCCGCTGTCCTTTGCGGGCGCGCGGCTTAAACTGACACTGGCCGGGCCGGACATGTCACTGCTCTATCCGCTGACGGGCGTGGTGATCCCCCAGACGCCCGCCTACCATGTGGCAGGCAGCCTGGATTACCATGACCAGCGCGTGCGCTTCCGTGATTTCGAGGGCGTGGTCGGTTCCAGCGACCTTGGCGGCACGTTGAGTGCGGACCCCCACCAGACCGTGACGTTTGTCGATACCGACCTGCATTCACGCCATGTGGACCTGGCGGATCTGGGCGGGTTCTTTGGTGCGACGCCGGGCGAGCATCCCTCCACCACGCAGCAGGCGGCGGAGGAAAAGGCGCATGCGGCGAGTGGCGCCGTACTGCCCACCACGCCCATCAACATGCCCCGGCTCAAGGCGACCAATGTTCACCTTGCCTATCATGGTGATCATATCGAAAACCGCCATACCCCGCTCGACAACATCGACGTGCTGGCGGATATCCGCGACGGCACGATCGATGTCCATCATCTCAACTTTGCCGTGGGCAAGGGCACGCTGGCCAGCAGCGGCACCTTCGTGCCGCAGGGCGATGGCATGGATGCGCGCATCCGCATCGACATGGAGCAGATCGACCTGGCCCGCCTGATGCAGTCCATGGGGCACAACCTGCATGGGCAGGGGATCATTGGCGGCCATATCGTGGTGCATGGCCATGGCCGGTCGCTGGCCCAGATTGTGGGCAATGGCGATGGCGGCATTACCATGGCGCTGGATGACGGGGGTGATATTTCCGCAATCCTGCCCGACCTGCTGGGGCTGGAACTGGGCAAGGCGCTGCTTTCCGCGCTGGGCCTGCCCGCCCGGACCGACCTGAAATGCCTGATTGCCGACATGCCCCTGCAGGATGGTGTGTTCCACACCCGTACCCTGCTGCTGGAAACGGGTGATACCCGCACCGTGGGCAGTGGTGACATCCGGTTCAGCAACAATACCATCGACTACAGGCTGCTGACGCATTCGCGGCACTTCGCCATCGCGTCCTTCCCCGGTCCGCTTTACATCACCGGGCCGCTCAAGGACCCCAGCATACGGCCGGGGGCGGAAATCATTGGCCGGGCCGTGGCGTCGGTGCTGACGGGTTTCGTGTTCTCGCCTGTCGGCCTGCTGCCCACCATTGAAGGGGGGGTGGGCAGGAACTCATCGTGCGCCAGTGCCATCCGGGAGGTAAACGAGAACCCGGCCGCGGGCATTGCCCCCCATGCTTCCCACCCGGTGCGCCATGGCGCGCATGGCCGGAGCATTTCCGCCCGGCACGGCGCGACAGCGGACCATACGGATGGCGGCGGGAGCGGTGCGAACGGGCTGGGTGCCGCCGAACGCGCGCGCATCCGCGCGGCCTGGGCGCGCAAGATGGCAGCGCACTGAAGGATGGAATCCCCGCTTGACCATGCGGGGCATTTCGGCAAAAAGGGACGGGTGCAGCAGGCAACCCGCAACAGGCGGGCCACGCCTGTCGCCATGCCGGGTTAGCACAGTGGTAGTGCAGCGGTTTTGTAAACCGAAGGCCGGGGGTTCAAATCCCTCACCCGGCACCAGACTTCCATCCTGAAAATCATGAAGAAGTTTTTGGTGAGGCTTTTTCCCAAAAGCTTCAGGAAACACCGCCTTTCCTGAACAGGGCGGTGCCCGATACATCCGTTATTGCCAAAGCAGGCATTTACGCAAAAATCCGCTCCATCCACGCTTCCACCGTATCGCCGCTGCTGATGGCGGGGTCGATCAGCCCATCGACCATGAAGGTAGGGGAGACGTGAATGCCGTTCTGGCGGGAATATCTGCACTGCCACTTGATGGCCTTCTGCAAGTCCGGCACGGCAAACGCCGCCGCCAGTTCAAGCCCGCTATAGCGTTCGATCCGCTTTATGATGTCGTTGGGTGTCGCATCCATGTTGGGGCCGGCACAGTGGTCGGTGAACTCGAATTCCTCCCGGTGCGCGCCCACGGCGGCCATGACAGTGCGGGCGGCCTCACGCCCGCCCTCCAGTGTTGCGGCCGCAAGGATGCAGCGCACGATCACACCAGAGAACATATGCCACGGCTGGGACTGCAGGCGGATTTTGATGGTGATCCGCCCTTCCCCCGCGCGCGCCAGCAGGTCCGGCAGCTTGTCGAACGCGCGCACCGAGAACGGGCAGGTCGGTTCCAGAAAGGCTTCAAAAACCCTGGGGCCATGCCCCCATTCAAGCGGGGCAACGCGCAGTGGGGTGGCGGGCATGGTCAGGGTTCTCCCTTTGATGGTCGGCATCCCGGTCGTGTGTCACACGGTACGGTGGCATGGCGCGGAGTCTGCCGTGGTTGCGGGCATATAGGCAATCCCCCTGAAAGCCTGCATAAGGAGAATGTTTCCCTGTTTCCGTCCGGTGAGAATCATGTCCCGCTCCCTTTTGCTCAAGAATGCACTGCGTCTGGTCACGATGGATGCGCAGAGACGCGAAATCGAAGGTGGATGGATACTGGTCCGTGACCGGCAGGTGGCGGCCATCGGCACCCCCGCCGATCCGCTGCCCGTGGCGGACGAGGTGCTGGACATGACCGGCCATGTGGTGATGCCGGGTCTGGTCAATACCCACCACCATATGTACCAGACACTCACGCGCGCCATCCCGGCGGCACAGGATGCCTCGCTGTTCGGGTGGTTGCAGGCGCTCTATCCCATATGGGCGGGGCTGACGCCCGAGATGATCCGCGTTTCCGCCTGCACCGCCATGACGGAACTGCTGTGGTCAGGCTGTACCACCACCAGTGATCATCTCTACTTGTTCCCCAACGGGGCGCGGCTGGATGACGAGATCGAGGCGGCAGCGCAGATGGGTATGCGCTTTCATGCCGCGCGCGGGGCGATGAGCGTGGGGGAAAGCCAGGGCGGCCTGCCGCCGGACCGTGTGGTGGAGGATGAGGACACCATTCTGGCCGATACCCGGCGCGTGATCGAAACCTATCATGACCCGGCCCGCTTTTCGATGCTGCGGGTGGTGGTGGCGCCGTGTTCGCCCTTTTCCGTCAGTCGTGACCTCATGCGCAATGCTGCTGCCCTTGCACGGGCAACCGGCACCATGCTGCATACCCATCTGGCCGAGAATGCCAGCGACATTGCCTACAGCCGCGAAAAATTCAACATGACCCCCGCCGAATATGCCGAGGATACCGGCTGGGTGGGCCACGACGTATGGCATGCGCACTGCGTGCGGCTGGATGATGCGGGCATTCACCGCTTTGGTGCGACGCATACGGGCATGGCCCACTGTCCGTGTTCCAACATGCGGCTGGGGTCCGGCATTGCGCCGGTGCGTCGCATGGTGGCAGCGGGCATGCGGGTGGGGCTGGGGGTGGATGGCTCAGCCTCCAACGATGGTAGCCACATGCTGGGCGAGGCCCGGCAGGCCATGCTGCTGGGCCGCCTGCTGGAAACGGAGGACAACCGCCCGATGATGCAGGCGCGCGAAGTGCTGGAACTGGCCACGCGCGGCGGTGCCAGCGTTCTGGGGCGTGATGACATAGGGCATCTTGCCCCGGGCATGGCGGCCGATATCGTGGCGTTTGACCTGCGCGGGATCGACCATGCCGGTGCCCAGTCGGACCCTGTGGCCGCCCTGGTGTTCTGCACGCCGGGGCGGGTGGCATGCAGCATTGTCAATGGCCGGGTGCTGATCCGTGACGGGGTGTTTACCGCGCATGATCCCGCCCTGCTGGCCCGGCGGCATAATGAACTGGCCCGTCAGCTATTGCAGGGCTGACCGGGCCGCGGGCCACTCCACGGCCTGTTTACAGGTCCTGTTCAGGAACCATCCCGGGATTATCAAGAAATTCCTGGTGAAGCTTTTTTCAAAAGGCATCATGGAACGCCGCCTTTTTAGGAAAAGGCAGCATCCGGAAATTTTTTATTTTCATCTACCCACGGGTTATTTTTAAACACCTAGCGTCGGGGGGGCGACAGGCGGCGCAGGTAGGCGCGGTAGCCCCGCCGGCCCAGCATCTTCATGATGGGCAGGCTCAGGTTGAGCAGCGGCATGGAGGCAAGGCAGGCATGGGTGAACAGTTTGTCGAATACGGAACTGAAGCGCTCGCGGCTGCGATGTTTACAGCATTCAAGGATGCGCCGGGCCGTGACATCAGGTTCCTGCGGCGGGTCAATGAAATTGTAGATCGAGCCACCGGCGTTCATTTCCCGGCTTAGCATGGGGGTGTTGACGCTGGCGGGATAAAGGGAAGAAACCTGTATGCGCCGGGGCCGGAGTTCCTGTTCCAGCGCGCGGGCAAAGCCGCGCAGGCCGAATTTTGCCGCCGTGTAGACACTGCTGCCCGCCAGCGGAAAGACCGCCGCCATCGAGTTGACGAACACGATATGCCCGCCGTCGCGCATTGTGGGCAGCAGGGCATTGGTCAGTTCGATCGGGGCAACCAGATCCACCGCGATCTGGTCGGCCGTGACCGCGCTGTCCAGTTCACCCACGCTCTGCGGGGTAATCACGCCCGCGCAATGCACCAGTACGTCTATGGCAGGCGCATGGCTGGCAATGACGGGTGCGGCCGCGCGGATGCTGTTGCCGTCCGTCAGGTCACAGGGGACAATGGTGACGGCGGGCAGGTCCACCGTGCCCTGGCGTGAAAGGATGATGACCCTGTAACCACACCCCAGCATGCGCCGGACCAGTGCACGCCCGATTCCGCCCGTTGCCCCCGTTACCACCGCAACCCGACCGGGCCTGTCGTTTAAATCACTATTTTCCAACGATCTGCATACTTCCCTGACCGCAACGCCTGTCGTAGCGCCTGATACGCGCCAGACCGGATAGTCCGCAAGATGTTTTCCCGTTGCCTGACCGGGGCCATGGTATCGGCAATGGAATAATCCGTCGATAACCCGCGATGGCGACCATCGGTAAGCGTAAGCGGATGCGTTTATGGGGAAACGGGATGGTGGCGAAGGAAACGGGATCAGCATGACACGCCTGCCGGTTCCATAGTCAGGAAAGGCTTGGACAGCGGCCGCGCCAGACTCGATGACCTTCCCGATATCCCGTTGTGGATTTTGGCTGGAAAGGGATACGCATCGGACGCCTGACCTCAATGGCCTGTCGCTGCTGTCATCCATCTGGATCGAGTGCTGACAGCCACCAATGTCCGAAGATGGAATGTTCTTCCGCAGGAAATCGGATGCTCCGTGTAATGCAAATTCTTTCATCTACACGGATAAAGAATTTCACAACTACTATAAAAAATTATTATTCATAATAATAAATTTTTATTATGATTTCAGTATATTTGTTCTGAAAGAATTTATAAACAGCTTTCTGCAAAAAAATATCTACAATAAAGGCTCTTCCCTACCTGCGGTGCGAGATGGCAGTCGGAAGGGCCGTTGGCAGAGGCTGGCGTGCTGACCCTATGGCATCATGAAGAGCATGACATCATGCTCTCGAGGCAATGGAAATCTTTTTGACAATTTTAAATGGAATATCTTGGCGGAGAGAGTGGGATTCGAACCCACGGTACGCTATTAACGTACACACGCTTTCCAAGCGTGCGCCTTAAGCCGCTCGGCCATCTCTCCAGCCGCTACCGGATTCCAGACCATCCTGCGGATGGTGGTTCCCGATGCGGCGGAACATATCATCAAATTTTATTGGCGCAAGGGGAAAACGCCACGCCCATGCCATCTGCCCCGATTGCGCGGGGCAGGTGGCATGACAGCGACCTACTGGTCCATCTTGAGCGCGGCCAGGAAGGCGCTCTGCGGTATTTCCACCTTGCCGAACTGGCGCATGCGCTTCTTGCCTTCCTTCTGCTTGTCCAGCAGCTTGCGCTTGCGCGAGATGTCGCCACCATAGCACTTGGCCGTCACGTCCTTGGACATGGCGCCAATGGTCTCGCGTGCGATGATGCGGCTGCCGATGGCGGCCTGCACCGCGATCTTGAACAGCTGGCGCGGGATCAGTTCCTTGAGCTTGGCGCAGATCGAGCGCCCGCGCGTCTCCGCGGCCGAACGGTGGGCGATGAACGACAGCGCATCCACCGGCTCCTGGTTGACAAGGATGGAGATGCGCACAAGGTCGCTCTCTTCATACCCGTCCATCTGGTAGTCGAAGCTGGCATAGCCACGGGTGACCGATTTCAGGCGGTCATAGAAATCGAACACCACCTCGTTCAGGGGCAGGCGGTAGACCGCCATCGCGCGGTTGCCGACATAGGTCAGGTCCACCTGCATGCCGCGCCGTTCGCTGCACAGGGTCAGCACCGCGCCCAGATATTCGTCCGGCACCATGATGGTGGCGCGGATCCACGGTTCCTCGATCTTCTCGATCAGGGACTGGTCGGGCATGTCGGCGGGGTTGTGCAGTTCCGCCTGCTCGCCATTGGTCAGCTGCATGCGGTACACCACCGACGGGGCGGTTGCGATCAGGTCCAGGTCGAATTCGCGGCTCAGCCGCTCCTGGATAATTTCCAGGTGCAGCAGCCCCAGGAAGCCGCAGCGGAAACCGAAGCCCAGGGCCGCCGATGTCTCGGCCTCGTAGTGGAAGGAGGCATCGTTCAGCCGCAGCTTGGCCAGACTGTCGCGCAGCTTTTCAAAATCATCGGCCACAATGGGGTACATCCCGCACCACACCACGGGGATGGAGGGCTTGAACCCCGCCAGTGGGGCATCGGCCGGGCGACGGTCATCGGTAATGGTATCGCCCACATTGGTATCGGCCACGGTCTTGATGGCGGCGTTGATGTAGCCGATCTCACCCGGGCCCAGTTCGGCCACATTGGTCATGCGCGGCGCGAACACGCCCACCTGATCCACCAGATGCACCACGCCGGTGGACATCATGCGGATGCGCATGCCGCGTTTCAGACGGCCTTCCTTCACCCGCACCAGCGTGATGACGCCCAGATACGGATCGTACCAGCTATCGACCAGCAGGGCCTTGAGCGGGGCCTCGGCATCGCCCGTGGGGGGCGGCAGGCGCTTGACCAGCGCTTCCAGCACGGCTTCGATGTTCAGCCCGGTCTTGGCCGAGACCTCCACCGCGTCATCGGCGGGAATGCCCACCACTTCCTCGATCTGTTCCTTCACACGCGGGCAGTCGGCGGCGGGCAGGTCCACCTTGTTCAGCACCGGCACGATCTCGTGGTTGGCGTCGATGGCCTGGTACACATTGGCCAGTGTCTGTGCTTCCACCCCCTGGGATGCATCGACCACCAGCAGCGAGCCTTCGCACGCGGCAAGCGACCGGCTGACCTCATAGGCAAAATCCACATGGCCCGGCGTGTCCATCAGGTTCAGGACATAGGTCCTGCCGTCTTCAGCAGGGTAGGTCAGGCGCACGGTCTGCGCCTTGATGGTGATGCCGCGTTCACGTTCCAGGTCCATGTTGTCCAGGACCTGATTGGTCATTTCCCGCTGGGTCAGCGCGCCGCAGGCCTGGATCAGGCGGTCGGCCAGGGTGGATTTCCCGTGGTCGATATGCGCGATGATCGAGAAATTGCGGATCAGGGAGAGGGGCGTGTCGGTCATGGGCGAGACATAGTTGAAAATCGGGAGAAAGTCAGCCGCTACCTGCGGCCCGCATGCAAAATATCCGCATGCCTGCCGGGGGGGGCGGGGCAGGTTACATGCAGGCCATCGTGATGCGGTGGATACGGGTCGCGCCATCCAGGATGATTTCCTCCCCCTCTATGGCGGCAAGTCCCTTTATGCGCACAAGTTCGTGCACGGGGGCGGTGGCCGGTGCATCATGCCAGCGCTCCGTCACCATGCCGCAGCAGGCCGTGCCCTGCGGGGTATGCAGCAGCACCCGGTCATGCACCCGGATCGCGGCGGTGGGGGAGACGACCAGCGTGCCACCCTTGCGAAAGATCGGCTCCATGGTGTCGCAATCCACATGCACGGCATAGGAATGGTGGTCCGCCATGCCGTGGAATTCCCATTTCTCCCACCGTTCGCCTTCGGGCAGTCCGGTTTCATCAAACAGTTCGGGATGGGCGAGCTGGGAAAAGGGCGCGATCTTCAGGTGCGAATGATGCGCCCTGTTCGTGGTTTCGGGGTCGTGATGGCCCGACAGCAGGCGGCTGAAGCCCTCGAAGGAGATGCCGGTGGCCGACAGCGTGCGTGCAAGGCTTTCCGTGCCCGGCCAGCGCGGCCGCCCTGAAGGCGTGATCCGTTTGGAGGGGTTGAAGGTCGTGCTGTCCAGTCCCGCCGCGCGGGCCAGGCCGGAGGGGGTCAGCCCCCGTTCGGCGGCCAGGCGGTCGATGGCGCGCCAGATGTCGTCATGGCTGATCATGTCGGCTGTTTCAGTATTTCCGTTCTGTGGCGTGCATGGCCCTGTGTGGTGATTGTATAGCGCTGGTCATCCCCGCTGCTGCTGGCCAGTCCCATGCCTTCCAGCCGGTGCAGGCATGGCGCATCCCCCACGCCCGCGGGGCGGCCGGCCTGCCCGCTTAGTTTCAGCCGGTGCAGCGCGGAGCGGCAGCAGGATTCAAGATAAGGTTCATTCCACATGGGACCGCCAGGAAACAGGGGACAGCATGACCACCATCGCATGATGTTACTGCCAGCCGGGTTGGATAGATGTGGCGGATATGCTTGCTCCTGTCACATAGTGGCATTATTGCGGCATGTCCACCACGCGGGGCGGCATTGCCTGCATCAGAATGGTAGGTGGCATGTGCGCGGCGCGTTACGTTTTTCAGCAATTGATCCCTATATCCAGCGCGGGATGGTCGCGCATTGTCATATTTTCGACCGATCCCTGCCACAGGCTTACGCAGCATTCAGGTAGAAAACCCCTTTGACCAAGGTTGTGTCCATGAAATTCCGCAGATATCTTCTTGCTCTTTCCGTTTCTGCCGCCCCCATTACCGGGGCGGCCGGCGCAATGGCGGCTGACTGCAGCAGCCAGAACACACCCGGCTGGGATGTGCTCGACCGCGCGGCGCAGGCGGGGGACTGTGCCAACAACCGGCTTCAGTCCTATCGCAACAACGTGGACCAGAACGTACAGAATCGCGAGCAGAACCTGCGGCAGGGCTATGACAACCGGGTCAACGACATGAAGCAGGATACGGTTGGCAGGTGGGACAGCGCGCGTGACAATGCCGAGCAGAAGCTGGCGGACCAGCGCTCACGCGTTGATGACAAGATCCAGAACGGTCGTGACCGGCTGGACGCGATCCGCAACGCACCGAAGAACCGGCTGAACGACCTGCGCAACGCGGGCAGCCAGGAACGTCAGCGCTGGGATAATCTCAAGGAAGGCACCCGTTCGAACATCGACAGTTTCCTCGGTGGCGGCAGCCAGCAGGGCAACCAGTAGCATCCCGTGTTCCTGCCGGCCAGACCGGCAGGGAACACGCTGGCGGCATGGCCCGTTACCCCGGTGGTAACGGGCTTTTTTCATGGCCGCGCGCTTATGCTCAGGCTGAAGGCGCGCGCGCCGCCCGCCTTGGCCTGTGGCCGTTGCGTGACCTGCACGAGATAGAGGTCATCCTCCGGCACGTACCACGACTGTACGGGGCCTGTCATGGCTGTCGCGGGATGCGGGTCGATGACCCGCATGTCCAGCCCGGATGCCGCCGGTTCCAGTCGCGCCGTCACCTGTTCGCCCCGGTGCAGGCCCACGCGGTAGATGCAGGTCGTGTCCTGTCCCATCCGCGCATGCCAGTGCAGCCGCCTGCCCGGTGCCAGGTCCTGCGCCGGATTGCACAGCGGGGCGACCACGCCCATGTTTTCGAGCATGGCGCGGATGTCGGCAGGTTTGGTGAGTGGTGTGGGACCGGTCGTGAGGAGATCGAGCCGCCCCGGATCAAGAATCCCCACCGTCATGTTCACGCCCTGCCGGTCGGTCAGCAGCCAGGCGATGCGGCTGCCGCCTTCGTGCTGCCGGTTGCCGGTGATGAACAGCAGGTCGCCCGCGGGCTGCAATGGTCCCGCCACTTCCATGTTTGACAGGAAAGTCGCGTAGCGCGCGCCCAGTTCCTGCCGGAGCCTCGTGGCCAGTGGTCCTTTTTCAAACAGGCCGGTGTCGGGTGCGTACTGCCCGGCCGTCATGGCCAGTTCCCGCGCCAGCGCCGTGTCGGGGGCCTGCGGCGCGGCAAGGGCTGTGGACGCGCCAAGGGCAAGCAGGCCTGACAGGCCACAAAGGAAAAGGCGGAAATCAGGCACGGGGAAACCTGTGTTTGCAGCCGATTGGAAAACACATGCCCGGCGTGGGGCCGGGCATGCGGGGAAGGTGTGCCCGGAGGCGATCTGTCAGGCGCGTGGCGGACGCTTGCGGGAGGACGCGCCCCCGCGCGGCGGCCCGCCAAACCCACCGGGCCGTCCCGCGCCGCCGGGCTTGCGCGGGGCGAACGGGCGACCGCCACGCGGCGGCCCACTGCGGCGCGGCGGGCCACCTGCCGGAGCGCTGGCGGGGGAGATCTGCACCTCGTCATTCTCGATCGCTGCGATGCAGGAGCGGAATTTTTCGGTCGATTCCGGCGTGATCTCGAACAGGGTCTGGGTATCGTTGATGCGGATGGCACCGATATCCGCCTTGCGCACGCCACCCAGGCGGCAGATCAGCGGGATCAGCCATTTGGGATCGGCCTTTTCCTGCCGGCCCACATTCATGGCGAACCATGCGCCCGGCTCGCCACTGCCATAGCTTTCACGCGGGGGGCGGGGGCTGCCATCACGTTCGGGGCGCTCGCGCACGGGGCGCGGGGCATCGGGGGTGATGTGGCGCACGTTCTCGGGCGCGGGCAGGCGGGCGCGGTACATCTGCAGCAGCGCGGCGGCAAGCTGCTCGCTGCTGCGGCCTTCCACCAGCTGGCCCACCAGTTCGCTGTCGGCTTCCGCCACGTCCTGGTTCAGCACCGGATCGGCCAGCAGGCGCCTGGCGTCACTGGCGCGGATTTCAGCCGCCGTGGGCACGCCGGACCATGTGGCGGTGATCTTGGCCCCCTGCATCAGCCGCTCGGCGCGGCGGCGCTGGGACATGGGCACCATCAGCACGCATACGCCCTTGCGCCCCGCGCGGCCCGTGCGGCCCGAACGGTGCAGCAGGGTGGCGGGATCGGTGGGCAGGGTGGCATGCACCACCAGCGCCAGCGCGGGAATGTCGATGCCACGGGCGGCCACGTCGGTGGCGACGCACACATTGGCCTGGCCCTTGCGCAGGCTGTCGATGGCGCGCGTGCGCTCGTTCTGCCCCAACTCGCCCGACAGGGCGACCGAGGAGAAGCCGCGCTCGACCAGTGCCGCCTGCATGTGGCGCACCATCTCGCGCGTGGCGCAGAACACCATGGTGGTCTGGCTGTCGGTATAGCGCAGCACGTTGACCACGGCGGGGATCAGTTCCCGCGCATCGGCCACGACGGCGCGGTATTCGATATCGGCATGCTGCTTGGCGCCCGACAGGGTATCGATGCGCACGGCGTCGTTCTGGTAGCGGCGCGCCAGCGATGCGATTTCCTTGGCGATGGTGGCCGAGAACAGCAGCGTGCGCCGCGTCTTGGGCATGGCGTCCAGAAGCTGCTCAAGCTCGTCACGGAAGCCCAGGTCGAGCATTTCGTCCGCTTCATCCAGCACGACCACGCGCAGGTCCGACATGTCCAGGCGGCCACGGGACTGATGGTCGCACAGCCGTCCCGGCGTGCCGACCACGATATGCGCGCCAAGCTGCAGCGCCCGGGCTTCACGCCGGGCGTCCATGCCGCCAATGCACGAGACGATGCGCCCGCCGGCCGGTGCGTACAGCCACGTCAGCTCACGGGTTACCTGCATGGCCAGTTCGCGCGTCGGCGCGATGATCACGGCCAGCGGCGGACCCGCCGGGCCAAAATGCTCGGCCCCGCCAAGCAGGGTGTCGGCCATGGCAAGGCCGAAGGCAACGGTCTTGCCGGAACCCGTCTGGGCGGAGACAAGCAGGTCACGCCCTTCGGCGGCGACATCCAGGACAGCTTTCTGGACGGGGGTCGGGTTATCGTACCCACGCTCGTCCAGCGCGCGTTGCAGGGCGGGGTGGGTTTCAGGAAACGGCATGTATCGGGCAATCCGGACAAAGCATGAAGAACATGGGCGACGCAGGAAGGAAACTGGCCGCCGGCCCGTGTTCATGCGTCAGGGAGAACGCCGGTCCATAAAGAATGATTGCCCCAAAAGCCAGAAATAATAACCAGACGGGGTATTTTACCCCGGCACGGGCGGGGCAATCAGGGCACCAGCACCGCTGCCCCTTCAAAACGGCCGTGGCGCAGGTCATCCAGTGCCCTGTTGGCGTCACGCAGCGGATAGGGCGTTGTCGTGGTGCGGATTCCCGCCCGGGGCACGATTTCCAGAAAGTCCAGCCCGTCCTGCCGGGTCAGGTTTGCAACCGACACGATCTGCCGCTCCTCCCACAGCAGGTCATAGGAAAAGGCGGGGATTTCGCTCATGTGAATGCCCGCGCAGACCACGCGCCCGGCCTTGTGCACGGCCTTCAGCGCCGCGGGCACCAGCGCGCCCACAGGGGCGAAGATGATGGTGGCATCCAGCTGCGCGGGCGGGGCCTCATCCGACCCGCCAGCCCAGGTGCAGCCCAGCGAGCGGGCGAAGTCCTGGGTTTTCGTATCGCCCGGCCGGGTAAAGGCATAGACGGAGCGCCCCTGCCACAGCGCCACCTGCGCAATGATGTGGGCGGCCGCCCCAAAGCCGTACAGCCCGATGCTGCGCGCCTCCTTCCCCGCCATGACCAGCGAGCGCCAGCCGATCAGCCCCGCGCACAGCAGGGGCGCGGTGGCCACGTCGTCATCGCCATCGGGCAGGGGGAAGGCGAAATGCGCGTCGGCCACCGCCAGCGTGGCGTAGCCGCCATCACGCGTGTAGCCGGTGAACAGCGGGTGGTCGCACAGGTTTTCGTGCGCGGTCTGGCAGTAATGGCAGCAGCCGCAGGTATGGCCCAGCCACGGGATGCCCACGCGCTGGCCCATGTGCAGCCCTTCCACATTCGGGCCGATCGCATCGATCCGGCCCACGATCTCGTGCCCCGGTGTCAGGGCATGGCCGGGAAAGGGCAGGTCCGCATCCACCACATGCAGGTCGGTGCGGCAGACGCCACACGCCCCTACCCTGACGCGGATCTGCCCCGGCCCCGGCTGCGGGTCGGGCAGTTCGGTCCATTGCAGGGGGGTGTGGGGGGCAAGCAGTCGCATTGCGTACATGGTCCGCTCCTTTGGTGGCAGGGTGCCTGTGATGGCATGCTACCATGCCCGCAGCCACAGGGGGCATGACCTGTATCATCACGGGTTCACGACCCGCAGCGGTAGGGGGTCAGCGCATCAAGGGCCGGCAGTCCGGCCATGATGGCCGCGCGTTCCTGCCCCAGGAATTCGGCCACCGCCGCCCGCAGGCCGGGGTGGCTGATCCAGTGGGCGGAATGGGTCAGGCAGGGGCGGTAGCCGCGCTGGAGCTTGTGCTCGCCCTGTGCGCCCGCTTCCACCCGCTTCAGCCCGTGCGCGATGGCAAAGTCGATGGCGCGGTAATAGCACAGTTCGAAATGCAGGAAGGGCCAGTCATGGCCCGCCAGCCGCCCCCAGTTGCGGCCATACAGCGTATCGCGCCCCATGAGGTTGAGCGCACCGGCCACCGGCACGCCCTCACTGCGGGCGATCATCAGCACGACCCGCTCCCCCAGCCGTTCCGACAGCAGGGGAAAGAATCCGGGCTGCAGGTAGGCGCTGCCCCATTTGCGGTCCACGGTGGACAGGTAGAACTGGTAGAAATCCTGCCACAGGGATTCGGTAATCTCCGTGCCGCGATAGGTATGGAAGGTCAGCCCGCAGGCATTGGCATCGCGCCGTTCACGCCGGATGGCCTTGCGCTTGCGTGAGGCGAGGGCTTCGAGGAAATCATCAAAACCGGTGTAGCCGTCATTATCCCAGTGGTACTGCACGCCCAGCCGGGACAGCCAGCCACTTTCCCCCAGCAGCGCCTGTTCATGCTCCGTGCAGAAGGTGATGTGGACGGAAGAGAGATCCAGCTCCCCGCAGGCCTGCCGCAGCGCACGGCCGACCAGCAGGCGGCGGGCATCGGCATCGGGTGCGTCGCCCACCAGCAGGCGTGGCCCCGGCACGGGGGAGAAGGGAACGGCCACCTGCAGCTTGGGATAATACTGCCCGCCCGCCTGCGTGAAGGCCTGCGCCCATTGCTGGTCAAACACGTATTCCCCAAAGGAATGGCTCTTGGCGTAAAGCGGTGCCACCGCCAGAAGCTGGCCCGCGCCATCGCGCAGGGCAAGATGCTGGGGCAGCCAGCCCGTGGCGGGGCCGGTCGACCCGCTGTCCTCCAGCGCCGAAAGGAAGGCGTGGCTGACAAAGGGATTGGCATCACCCGCGCAGGCATCCCATTCCCGTGCCGGGATTTCGGCAATCCTGCGGTGCAGGATCATGGTGGTGCCGGTCATGACGGGCGCCGCGTGATACCGGCGGGATGGCGTGCTGGGGTCATGACTGGCTCCCTCCCATGTGGTGTTACATCCGTGTTCAGCCGATCTCGAACAGGCCCTCGACCTCAACCGCCGAATCGAGCGGCAGCGAGGGCACGCCCACGGTGGAGCGGGCGTGGCGGCCCGCATCGCCAAACACCGCCACCGCCAGGTCGGATGCCCCGTTCATGACACTGGCATGCTGCGTGAAGTCCGGCGTGCAGGCAATGAAGCCGCCCAGCCGCACCACGCGCTTCACGCGCGACAGGTCGCCAAGGGCGGCCTTAACCTGTGCGATCACATTGATCATGCTGTAGCGCGCGGCTTCGACCGCCAGTTCCACCGGCACGGTACCACCCAGCTTGCCGGTGGTGAGCAGCTTGCCATCAACCAGCGGCAGCTGGCCGGACACGACCAGCGATGACCCGCTGATCACGGCCCCCACATAATTGGCAACCGGGGCGGCGGGGGTGGGCAGGATGATACCAAGCTGCTTGAGGCGCTGTTCGGGCGTGGTGTCGGGCATCGGGTCGTCCTTTTTACTGTCTCGGGGGCGGGTGCCTGCGTGGCCGGTCAGCCGACCAGGCGCAGCCCGCGCCGCCGTGGGGGCGTGTCATCGCCATCATCATTGCCGGACCGGGGCAGGTCCAGTGGCAGCATGGGGGCGGGACTGTCCGCCATCATGTCCTCATGCGGGGCATCGGGCAGCCTGCGCCCCAGATACGCATCGGACAGCGCCCGGAAGGCATAGTCCAGCATGGATGTGGCATAGGACGCAACCGGGTCGCCCTCCACCGTGCCGGCGGGGCCGAACTGGGTGTAGGCGAAGGCCTCGACATAGCTTTCCAGCGGCGCGCCGTACTGCAGTCCGATGCTGACCGCCTGGCCCAGCGTGTCCATGAGCCCGCGCACCATAGGGCTTTCGCGCGTTGGCGTCAGGCTGATCTCGCCCAGCGCGCCATCGGCATATTCGCCCGTGCGCAGGAACAGGCGGTGGCCGCCCACGCTGGCCTTCTGCGTAAAGCCGCCATGGCGGGCGGGCAGCGGGCGGCGCACGCCGCGCTCCAGCCCCGCGCGGGTGGCCAGCACGTCACGCGTGGCGTCGGGGCGTGGCGGGGCGCGGTCCACGAAGCCGCTCAGCGCGCGGTGCATCGCCTGATGGGAGGCCGCACCGGGCAGGGCCAGCACGTTTTCACCCGCAAGGGTCGCGGCAAAGGCGGCTTCCAGGGTCAGCCCACGGCAGGCCAGGCGCGCCAGCGTGCTTGTGGCCAGCCGCCCGTCGGCGCGCAGTGGCGAGAACACGGGGGCCAGGCCGCAGGCTTCCACGCCCAGCAGCGCATCGATCGGGCCGGGGGTGGAAAACCCGGTTTCCACCCGTGCCGCGGGCTGGTCGGTCTCCACGGCGGCTTCCTGCCAGACGCTGCGCGCGATCTGGCTGACACCGGGCAGGATGCTGCGCACGGGGGGCAGCGGCATGGCGTCCGCGCCCTCGCCCGCATGGGCGACCAGGGTGGCCAGCGCCACGATGCTGCACGCGGCGTCGCGCCCGGCCTCGCTGTCATAATCGAAGCCCAGCCCGGCCAGACAGGCATCAAGGTTGGTCAGCAGCACGGAGCCGGCAATGACCGGGCGCTCCTGCCCCGGCTGCGGGGCGGGGGGGACGGCGCGCAGATGCGTGGCCGCCTGCCCCGTGGGGTCGGGCAGGGGCAGTTCGCCATTGCACATGTGCCGCTTCTGCTGCGCGATCACGCGCAGCACGCGTGCCAGCAGCCGCAGGGCGGCCACGAAGTCGCGCGCCATGAAGCTGTTGTCGGCCTCCACGAAGGCGGCCAGGTTGACCACGAAGCCGGGCCTGCGGTCATGATGGCCGTGCCACAGGTCCCGCGTGGGGGCCGCCTGACGCATGAGCAGCAGGCACGACAGCGCCCGCGCCACGGGGCGGACGACCGGGCCGGAGCATTCGCCCGTGCACAGGTCATCTATCCAGTGCGCCGCTTCCTCGGGCAGGCTTGCGGGACCATGGCCGGGGGCCAGCCGGGCCAGGGCCTCGGCTGCCGTGTCATCCCAGTCGGCGGGCAGGGTAACGGAACGGGGTGTGTCGTCAGGGTCCGCTGCGGCCTCTGTGGTACGCATGCGCACGCCGTTCCAGTGGCTTCGTGCTGTCATGCCTTCCGTTTTACCGGGGGGCAGGGGCGGTGCGGAACCCGTTCGGGACGGAGTCGCAACTATACATCCCACTGGGTACAGTGGATATGGGGGATAACTTCCCGTGATCGGGATGCCATGGCCCGCGGGTACCCCGCCGTGGCGCCACGATCCCGCAGATGTGAGGGGCGGGGGCGCATATCCGCGTGGACCGCGCGGCCGCGCGCGGACTAGGCTTGGGGCATGGCAAATCTAGGCACCCGTATCTATACCCGTTTCAGGGGGCGGCTGGTCGGCAGGGACGCCGATGGCCGGTGTTATTATGAGGCCCGGACCCCCAACCGCACCGGCGGCGGGGAAAAGCGGCATGAGCGCTGGGTCATCTATCATAAGGGGGAGGACGCGTCCGCCGTGCCGCCCGAATGGTGGGGCTGGCTGCACCATATGGACGCAGCCCCCCTGCCCGAGAGCGCGCGCCAGCCCTGGCAGCAGCCCTGGCAGCCCAACCGGACCGGGACGGCACAGGCCTATCACCCGCCCGGCAGCGACCTGCGTGGTGGCCAGCGGGCTTCTACCACCAGTGATTATGAGGCATGGTACCCCGAGGGATGAAACCCGTGGCGTAACCTGCTAGGGTGCGCGCCATCGGATATTGGGGAAGCATTGCCATCATGGTTGCTGCTGTTTCACGGCGCGCGGGCCACCAGCCAGCGGAACTTCTTGCGGGCTTTGCCGTGCTGGCCGCGCTGGCCGGCATGCTGGCCTATGCGGTGCTGGACAAGGGCCGCACGCATGAGACCGGGTACAGGCTGAACGCGGGCTTTGCCCATATCGATGGCCTGTCCATCGGTTCTGACGTGCGGCTGGCCGGGATTACGGTGGGCCAGGTGGTGGCGGAACGGGTCGACCCGAAAACCTATGCCGCGCAGGTGACCTTTACCGTGCGTCCCGATATCAGGCTGCCCGATGATACGGCGGCCATCATTACCAGCGACAGCCTGCTGGGGGGCAAATACATAGCCCTCTCGCCCGGCGGGGATGAGAAGATGCTCGCCCCCGGTGGCACGATCGGCCAGACGCAGGGCACGATCAGCCTGGAGCAGCTGCTGAGCAAGTTCATCTTCTCCGTCACCGATACACTGACCAGGAACCGGCAGGACAAGGCGGCGCAGACCCCTGTCGCCCCGGCAGGGGACGCCGCGCCATGAGCCATGACGGGACGGATGACGTAACCATGCCTGAAATCTGGCCTCAGCCCGATGGCACGCCGGTCTCGTGCCGGGACAAGCTGCTGGTCCTGCGTGAAAACCATGCCGAACTGCAGGGCATCCTGCGCGATGCGTTCGAGGATGCGATCATAATGGGCGTGGACGAGGGGGCCATGCGGCGCATCCTGCACGACGTGGTGGATGGCCTGCGGAGCCCGAAGGCATGAGGCTGCCCGCGTTCTGCCTGCCCGCCCTTGTGCTTGCCACCCTGCCCGGTGCCGCCCATGCCGCCGAATGGCTGGCCCCGCCCGCCATGTACCCGCCCGATACCTGGCAGGGCCGCACGGTTGCCGTGGTGCGCGTGCTGGACAAGCTGGACGCGCATGTGCAGCAGGTCGAGATTCCGGTGGGGCAGGATGTGCCCTACAAGAGCCTGACGCTGCATGCCACGTCATGCCTCCAGCGTCCGGCCACGCTGGCGGCCGACAGTGCCGCATGGCTGGAAGTCCATGACGCGCATGAGGGCATGGCCGCCTTCCAGGGCTGGATGGCCATCGCCGAACCGTCCACCGGCGTGTTCCAGAACCCGCTCTATGACGTGCAGCTTGCCAGTTGCGGGGGGGATGCGGTCGCCCCCGTCCCGCCCCCGTTAAGTGTCGCGGCCGCGCAGGCTCCCGCCCCCGGCCCCGATGGCACGGGCGCGCCGCCCCTGCCCGATGGCAGCGTGCCGCCCGTGCCCGGCACGGCCGCGCCGGGTGGGACACCGGCGCCCCAGCCGCCGCCTGTCGCGCGCCCGCTTTCCCCGCCGCTGCCCGTGCCCCCGGCCGACCCGGCCGATGAAGGGGCCGCCCCGCTGATGCTGCATTAGAAAACAGTTTAATTTATATCGTATCAATGCTGCAGGTCTGCACAGCGCGGTTCCGGGCTTGCGCATTCCCCAGCTTTGCCGGAGGCTAGAACAACCATGAGCAAGATCTCCACCCTTCCTTCGCTCGATCGGCTGCCTCCGCCCGCCCGCGCGGCATTCCTGCTGGATTTTGATGGTACGCTGGTTGATATCGCCCCCACGCCTGAATCCGTGGTCGTGGCGCCCGGCCTGATCGATACGCTCCTGCGCCTGCGGGAAAAATGTGGCAATGCGCTGGCGGTCATATCCGGCCGGCCGATCGAGCAGATCGACCATTTCCTGCCCGGTGTGCCCTATGCGGTGGCGGGGGAACATGGCATCGCCATCCGCCATGCACCGGGCCAGCCCATCGCGCGCGCGCCGCTGCCCCCCGTGCCCCCGGCCTGGCTGGAACAGGCCGACCGGCTGGCGCAGGCCCATCCCGGCATGCGGGTCGAGCGCAAGAAGGCGGGGCTTGTGCTGCATTACCGTGGCGCGCCCGACGCGGGGGACGCGCTGGGCCGGATCGCGGATGAATGGGTGGCGGCCACGCACGGTGCCTTTCATGTGCAGGCGGCCAAGATGGCGTGGGAAATCCGCCCCGCGGGCATAGACAAGGGCCATGCGGTGGAAGCTCTCATGCAGGCGGCACCCTTTGCCGGGCGTTCCCCGATCTTTGTCGGGGATGACGTGACGGATGAGGATGGCATCCGCATGGCGGTGCATCTGGGGGGGGCGGGTTTCCGCATTCCCGCCGACTTTCCCGATCCGGCCGCCTTCCGTGGCTGGCTGGCCCGACTGGCTCAGGGGGGGGACGGCGCATGGGGCGGCTGATCATCGTTTCCAACCGCGTCCCCTCCCCGCGTGAGCGCAGCCAGCCTGCCGGTGGTCTGGCCGTAGGGCTGAAGGACGCGCTGCGGGAAGGGGAATCCCTGTGGTTCGGCTGGTCGGGCAAGCAGGTGCAGCTGCATGGGGGCGACCCCGTGCCCCGGCTGGACCGGGTCGATAACGTAACCTACGCCACCATCGACCTGACACCGCTGCAGTATGAGGGGTTTTACCAGAACTTCTCCAACGGCATCCTGTGGCCCCTGTTCCATTACCGTGTCGGGCTGATGAACTATTCCCGCACGGACTGGGAAACCTATCTGGCGGTCAACGCCATGTTCGCCCGCACGCTGCTGCCACTGCTGCGGCCCGATGACGTGATATGGGTGCACGACTACCATCTGTTCCCGCTGGGTCAGGCGCTGCGTGACCTGGGGGTGAACTGCCGCATCGGCTTCTTCCTGCACATTCCGTTCCCGCCATGGAGCCTTGTCCGCTCGCTGCCCGGCGCCGAACTGCTGCTTGAGGACATGCAGGCCTACGATCTGGTGGGCGTGCAGACCCCCGAGGATGCCGAGAACCTGAACCATTCGCTGGAAGCCAACGGCCTGCCCGCGCGCGGACAGGCCTTTCCCATCGGCATCGACCCCGATGAATTCCGTGCCCAGGCGGAAAAAAGCATGCAGGGCGAGGAAGTGGAGCGGCTGGAGGGCAGCCTGCGCGGGGCCAGGCTGGTGCTGGGGGTGGACCGGCTGGATTATTCCAAGGGCCTGCCCGAGCGGTTCCGTGGCTATGAAGCGCTGCTGGCGCGCTACCCCGAGCATCGGGGCAAGGTCACGTTCCTGCAGGTGGCCCCGATCTCTCGCGGCAGCGTGGAGGAATACCGCCAGCTGCGCCGCCAGCTGGATGAACTGACCGGGCGCATCAATGGCGCCTATTCCGAATTCGACTGGACACCGATCCGCTACATCACCCGCCCCCTTCCGCGGGAGGTGCTGGCCGGGTTCTATCGCCGGGCGGAGGCCGCGCTGATCACCCCGCTGCGCGATGGCATGAATCTGGTGGCCAAGGAATATGTCGCAGCCCAGGACCCGGCCAACCCCGGCGTGCTGATCCTGTCGCATTTCGCCGGTGCCGCGCCGGAAATGGATGAGGGAATTCTGGTCAATCCGTATGACCCGGATGAAATTGCCGATGCCCTGCACGCCGCCCTGACCATGGGGCTGGCGGAGCGGCGCACGCGCTGGCGCGCGCTGGAGCGCGAGGTCAGCAGCACCACGGCGGTAAGCTGGGCAGCCGATTTCCTGCGCGCGCTTGAAGCGGCCCCTGTCGCGGAGCGGTCGTAGGCATCATGCGACAGACTGCCCTGTTGATGGTGCTGGCTGGTTGTGCCGCCCTTGGTGTCGCGTGGTGGAGCGAACACATCCTGGGCCATGTGCCCTGCGGGCTGTGCCTGTGGGAGCGCTGGCCCTACCGTATCCTGGTGGGGTTCGGGCTGCTTGGCATGGTTCTGCCGCGTGACGTGGCGCGCGGCGCGGTGGTCATGTGCGTGCCGGTGCTGCTGGTTGCGGCGGGCCTGGGATTTATGCATGTGGGGGTGGAGCAGGGGTGGTGGCCCAGCCCGCTGCCCGAATGCCGTGCGCCCACGTTCCATGGCGGCAGTTTCGCGCAGCGTCTGGCATCCATGCCGGCACGTCCCGCCAAGCCGTGTGACGCACCGACCTATCTTCTGCCCGGCGTGCCGCTTTCCATGGCGGCACTGGGCAGTCTTTACGCGCTTGGGCTGATTCCCTTCGTGCGGCGTGGAACGCAGGTCAGGACAAGGTTCCGCGGCCGCGGCCGAAAATCAATCCAAGGATGAACAGCACGATGAAGATGAAGAACAGGACCTTGCCAAAATAGGCAAAGGTGTCAGAGATGCCGCCGAAGCCAAAGACCGCGGCGATCAGGGCCAGGACAAGGAATGTGATGGTCCAGCGTAACAGGTCCATGATCCGGTTTCCTTCAGGTAAGGGGTTGGGACAGGCGGGGCATGCCATCCGCCCCATAACAATGCGCCAGATGGGCCCCGGTTCATCACGGATGGTTATTTTGGCTGAAGCAGCGCGGGAGACCCGGACATGACGGCAGGCAGTGGTATGGCTGGTTTTCATGGTTTGTACCAGCAGGGTTTCGCGCGCGTGGCCGCCTGTACCCTGCCCGTTGCGCTGGCCGACCCGATGGAAAACGCCCGTCGCATCCACGAAGGAATCGTGGCCTGCCATCAGGCGGGGGCGGTGCTGGCCGTGTTTCCCGAACTGGGCCTGTCGGGCTACGCGATCGAGGACCTGCGCCAGCAGGACGTGCTGCTGGATCAGGTCATGGAAGCGGCGGCCTGGCTTGCACGGCAGACGGCGGGCCTGCTGCCGCTGGTGCTGGTCGGGGCGCCGGTTGTATGGGAAGGCGCGCTGTACAACTGCGCCATTGCCCTGCATGACGGGCATATCGTGGGTGTCATACCCAAGTCCTACCTGCCCAATTACCGTGAGTTCTATGAAGCCCGGCAGTTCACCGCCGGGGCCGGGCTGCGGGGCGGGCATATCATGCTGGGGGCGCGCGCGGTCCCGTTTGGCACCGACCTGCTGTTCAGGGCGCGGGGCGTGCGCGGACTGGTGATCGCCGCTGAACTGTGTGAGGACATGTGGGTGCCCCAGCCACCCGCCGTCCATGCCGCCCTTGCGGGGGCCACGGTCATTGCCAACCTGTCCGCCAGCAACATCACGGTGGGCAAGGCGCGTACGCGCACGCTGCTGTGCCAGTCCCATTCCGCACGCTGCCTGTGCGCCTATGTCTATGCCGCGGCGGGGGAGGGTGAATCCACCACCGATGTGGCATGGGACGGGCAGGCCTCGATCTTTGAAAACGGTGTGACCCTGGCGCAGAGCGCGCGCTTTCCCACCGGGCTGGTCACGCTGCTGGCGGATGTGGATCTGGACCTGCTGCGTCAGGAACGGCTGCGCATGGGCACCTTTGCCGATAACCGCGCCCATGTGGCGGCGGCGGCGGAGTGGCGGTCTGTCGAACTGGTCCTGAGCCCGCCGGCCACCGATCTGGGCCTGAAGCGCGCCATCCCCCGTTTTCCGTTCGTGCCCAGCGATCCGGCGCTGCTGGACCAGGACTGCTACGAAGCCTTTACCATCCAGGTTACCGCCCTGAAGCGGCGGGTACTGGCATCGCGGGCGAAGACGCTGGTGATCGGGGTCTCGGGCGGGCTGGATTCCACGCATGCCCTGCTGGTCGCGGCGCGTGCGGCCGATGAATGCGGGCTGGGGCGGCAGGCGGTGCTGGGCTACACCATGCCCGGTTTTGGCACCAGCGGCGGCACGCGCGACAATGCGCATGAACTCATGGCCGCCCTTGGCGTGCAGGCGCATGAGATTGACATCCGCCCCGCAGCGCGCCTCATGCTTGAACAGATGGGCCATCCCTTTGCCGGGGGGGAGGCCGTGTATGATGTCACGTTCGAGAACGTGCAGGCGGGCCTGCGCACCGATTTCCTGTTCCGCCTGGCCAACCAGTCCGGTGGCATCGTGATTGGCACGGGTGACCTGTCGGAACTGGCGCTGGGGTGGTGTACCTATGGCGTGGGTGACCAGATGGCGCATTACAACGTCAATGCCGGGCTGCCCAAGACGCTGATCCAGCACCTGATCCGCTGGGTCATGGCCCATGGGCGGGAGACGGCGCGGACCTGTACCGTGCTGGACGCCATCCTTGCCACCGAGATCTCGCCCGAACTGGTGCCCGCCACGGCGGGGCAGGCGGTGCAGAGCACGGAATCGCTTATCGGCCCCTACGCGCTGCATGATTTCACGCTGTTCCATGTGCTGCGTTACGGATTCCGCCCCTCGAAAATCGCCTTCATGGCGCTGCATGCCTGGGGGGATGCCGCGCGCGGGGACTGGCCGCCGGGATTCCCCGAAGGGGGCAGGAAGGTCTATGCCCTGTCGGAAATCCGGCACTGGCTGGGGGTTTTCCTTAACCGGTTCTTCGGTTTCAGCCAGTTCAAGCGCTCGGCCATGCCCAACGGGCCAAAGGTACTGGCTGGTGGCGCGCTCTCGCCGCGTGGCGACTGGCGCGCGCCATCGGATGGCAATGCCCGCATCTGGGTGGAGGAGCTTGAAAGCCGCGTGCCGACGGACTGAACCAATCGGGGTCCGATTCCGAATTTCTTAACCCATTCCTGACAAATACGGTCCTGAAAGCTTCCCGGCTCACGCTGCGGTCACGACAGCACGGGCGGTGGCACAGAAGCGGCGCGATGGGGCGGTAACATGGCCTGATCCCCAGCGTGCAGGAAGGAATGAATTGCATGATGGGATACGTGACCGTAACCGGGGCCACAGGGCTTACGCTTGATGTCAATCCGGATAGCAGCGACATCATACTGGCGCTGAAGACCGTTGGGGAAGAAGCCGCGCTGAGCCAGCTTGACCAGTTTGCGGTGAATGAGGATGTCACGGGCACGGAGATCGTGTCCCTCAAGGGTGATTTCAGTGACAGTGCCTTTCAGGAAGCGCGTCTTCTCGGGGTGGCCGGGATTGATTACGGCATGGACGACGCGGCCGGTCCCCTGCTGCAGGAAATTACCTCGGGCGGCAGCTATGACGTGACAGGCCGCGCGGTCGAGATCGGCAGCACCACCGCCACCGTGCTTGACCAGCAGCTTTTCCTGTACGGCGGCAGCAATGCCACCGACGTGGTGGATGGCGATGCCGGGACGGTGGACTATCATGCCGGTTCAGGCAGCGTGAATTACGACGCGGCGGGTGGGGATACGCTGTTCTTCAGCGGCAGGCCCAGCGATGACGTCAACCTGATGGCCGGGTCCGATACCGTCTATGCCTTTGACAGCACGCCCACGGTCACGGGGGACTGGGATGCGGCGGGCAGTACCACGGCGCTCTTTAACGGTGCGGGCACGACCCTTACCGCCATTGATGGCGAAGTGGTTCAGGATATCAGCCATTCCACCATCAATGCCTTTGTCAACACCACGTTTTTTGAAGATGAGGGCGCCCAGGTCAACATCATCCAGGATGGCCTGGCCGATACCATCAATGGTGACGGGGCCCTGGCGGTGGAATCGGTCAGCGGCAGTTCCATTACGGCGGATAGCGGCCTGAGTGTGACCGGGGGCAGCGGGGACACGATTTCGGCCAGTGCCTCCGCCCTGCTGTCCGGCGTGGATGACAGCACGATTTCAGTCAGTGTGCCGGGCACGCTGCAGTTCATCAACGGGGCCAGTGGCATTGCAGATACCGTGACCGGGGGCAATGCCACCATTTTTGGCACGGCGGGACTGGACCTGACTGCCAGTACCTCCGGCACCACCACCTATTATGCCAGTAGCGGCAACGAGACGCTTGATGGCGGCCTGTCCACGGGCAGGCTCTATGCGGTGGCCGGTAGCGGGAATGACACGCTGGTTGGGGGCAGCGGGCAGGACACGCTTCAGGCGGGAACGGGGAACGACTTGCTCAAGGCCGGTAGCGGTACGACGGAATTCGACTTCATCAAGGGCAAGGACGGGGGCAATGACCTGATCCAGGATTTTGGCAAGTCGGCCGCCAATGTCGTCAACCTGTCCGGCTTTGATGCGACTCCGGCCACCATCCAGTCCATGCTGGATAACGCAACCATTGCCGGGGGCAATACGACCATAAGCCTGGGTGACAGCACCAAAATCACCTTTGTGGGTGTTACGGACCTGAAAGTACAGAATTTCAAGAGCTGAAAAGACAGGCGGGCGGTACGTCCCCTGCCTGCGTGCAGGGATGGGACGCCGCCCGTCATGATGGCCTGATAGCGGAGAACGGGCCTGTCGGGCGGAAAGATTCAATTCCGATATGAATTTTCCGTACTGGCCATTTCTGCCCATCCATACGGGCATTTCTGTCATGGATGGCGTTCTTGCTGATGACATCAACAAGAATTTTTATGTGATAACAAAAAATTGCTGGTCTAACCCCGATCAGCGGGTTACAAGCCGCGTCCATCCCGCCCGGAGGATGGCACAAGCCCTTGTCCAATGCGGGTCACGGATATTTTCGAGAGTCGTTTTTAGCCAGCAGGGAGCAGGCCGTTCCGATGAGTAAAGCCTTCATTGCAGCCGTTATACAGGATTCGATCGATTGTACCGGCGTCGCTGCCAATCAGGCTGCTGCTGACCTGATTCAGGCCATTGTCAAGGAACTCAAGCGTGAGGGTGGTTTCACGCTGCCGTCATTCGGCACGTTTACCGTCAAGAAAACCAAGGCGCGTCAGGCACTCAACCCCCGCACGGGTGAGCCGGTGAAGGTCAAGGCCGGCAAGACGGTACGCTTCAAGGCCAGTCCGAACCTGAAAAAGGCGGTCTGAATAGGGTAAGGCCGCCCGGCCATCATGCCGGGCAGCCCATCGGGTCAGGTGAACCAGACCGAAAGTGAGCGCACGCCCTGTGCGCCACGGATCAGCACGCCCTGGATATCCGCCGTGGCGGAGGGACCGCTCATCAGCACGCCATAATTGGCGGACCGGAATTCCGGCCGCTGCTGGTAGGCGGTGTGCATGTTGGCCGTCAGTTCACTGGCGGACAGCAGCACCACGATATGCTGCCCCAGATGCGCGAATGAATTGATCGGCAGCTGGGCCTCGCTCAGGAAAATGGACCCCATCTCCGCAATGCCGAAGGGCGCGCGCACCACGGTCACGTCAATCATGGCCGCGTCCTGCGGTGTCCTGATCTTCTCCACCGGCAGGGTGCCACGGGCTTCGGGCACGTTGGAGCAGATGATCTTCGCATCGGGATGGCGGCGCGCGATGGCTTCATCCAGCGTCTCGCCCGGTGTTGCCGGTTCCAGCACATCGCCGCCCAGTATCTTCAGGCTGGCAATGAAGCGTTCCCGGCTGGCATCCATGTCGCCCAGTGTTGCAACCGGTGGCAGCGGATGGTTTTCGGGCGTGGGGCGATTGGCCCGCAACGCCTGCAGGATCTCGTCGCGTGCGCTCATTTCTTGGCCTCCGGTGTACCCTCTTTGCCGGGCTTGCGGTTCTTGCGGTACCAGTCATTGAAGGTCTGCTTGACCGGATGGGGGTTTTCGCGGTGCCTGCCCCACGGGTTCAGCCAGTTATACAGCACGAAGCGCGGCATGGTGCTGAGTGATACCTCGGTCGCCTTGATGGCGGCGCGGTACAGCTTGGGCTGGCCCATGAGCTTGCCCGCCATGTGCATGATCTCACGCTTGACGAAGGGCATTTCATGGTGCTGCACCAGCACGCGGCGCCATTTGTAAAGCTGCTCGTGAATGTTGATCTTGACCGGGCAGACATTGGTGCAGCTTCCGTTCAGCGTGGAGGCGTAGGGAAGCGTGCTGTATTTGCGCTCGTTGAAGGTGGGGTCGATGATCGCGCCGATCGGGCCGGAATACACCGCGCCATAGGATAGCCCGCCAGAGCGGCGGTAGACCGGGCACGTATTCATGCACGCGCCACAGCGGATGCATTTGAGCGAGGTCCAGAAATCTTCCATCCCCAGGCGGGCGGAACGGCCATTGTCCACCAGCACCACATGCATCTCGCCCCCCTTCTGCGGGCCACGGAAATGGGTGGTGTACTGCGTGATGGGGGAACCCAGCGCACTGCGGGAAAGCAGGCGCACGAACACGCCCAGATCGGCCATGCGCGGCACGAGGCGTTCGATGCCGATGGTGGCGATGTGCAGGTTGGGCACCGTCGCACTCAGGTCGGCATTGCCTTCGTTGGTGCACACGACAAAGGTGCCGGTCTCCGCCACCACGAAATTGCCGCCGGTCATGCCCGAATCGGCGCCCAGTATGACCGGGCGCGCGGCCTGGCGCTGGGCTTCGGCCAGCAGGTGCGGGTCCCGGATGTTCGGGTCGGTGTTGTAGTCCTTGGCGAATATCTTCGCCACGTCCGATGTCAGCTTGTGTACGGCGGGCACCACGATGTGGCTGGGCAGCTGGTCATCAAGCTGCTGGATGCGTTCGCCCAGATCCGTCTCGGTCACGCGCACGCCCTGTTTTTCAAGATAGGGCCGCATGTCACATTCCTCGGTGACCATGGACTTGCTCTTGATCAGGTTGTGCGCGCCATGGGCCTTCAGGATCTCGCCCACGATGCGGTTGTGCTCCGCCCCGTCGCGCGCCCAGTGGACATGGATGCCGTTCTTCTTCGCGTTTTCCTCGAACTGCTCAAGGTATTCGGGCAGGCGGGAGAGCGTGTGTTCCTTGATGCGCGAAGCCTCCTCGCGCAGTTCCTGCCATTCGGGCAGGATGTGCATCTGGGCATCGCGCTTCTGGCGCATGTCCCACAGGCGTTCATCATGGAACTGCAGGTGGGGCTTGTCTTCCAGGAAGTGTTCCGCCGCCCTGGCGTGATTGACGGGCCGTTCGCTCATTGCGCTGCTCCGTTCAGGATCTGTGCGATATGGATGAAGCGGATGGGTACGCCCGCGCGTTCCGCGCAGCCCTGCTGGTGCATCATGCACGAGGAATCGGCCGAGACGATGTATTCCGCTCCCGCCTCGTGGTGATCGCGCACCTTGTCCAGACCCATCTGCGAGGACACGGCTTCTTCCGTGACCGAGAAGGTGCCACCGAAGCCACAGCATTCATCCGGCCGCCTGGGGGTGACGAAGCGGATGCCCCTGACCTTGCCCAGCAGGTCCATCGGCTTGGAGAAGGGCTTTTCCCCCAGTTCGGACATGCTGGCCGTGCGCAGCGCGCGCAGCGTGCCGCAGCTGTTGTGCAGGCCCACGGTGTGGTTGAACTCGGCCCATGGAAAGGCATCGACCTTCAGGATGTCATGGAGGAATTCCACCAGTTCGAAGGTATTCTCGCGCACATGGCGGACTTCATCCGTCTGCTCGATCGCATCGAAATTGTCGCGGACATGATGCGTGCAGCTGCCCGAGGGCATGACGATCTTGTCGTATTTGGCAAAGTTGCGGACAAACAGGGCTTCCGCCGCCGCCGCATCCGAATTGCACCCGGAATTGCCCATGGGCTGGCCACAGCAGGTCTGGTCCAGCGGATATTCAACATCCTGCCCCAGCTTTTCCAGCAGTTCCAGCGTGGCAATTCCTGCCTCGGGGTAGAATGCGTCGATATAACATGGAACGAACAGGCCGATTTTCATTGTTGGGCACTCATCCTCAGCACGATTGGCGCGAAACGTGGCGCAAGCTATGTTATTTCGTCAAATATATATTGAAAGACGATCCCATATATAATTTATATGCGGCATGGATCTAAGGCATTTACGTTATTTTGTGGCCGTTGCCGAGAACGGAAGCTTCACGCGTGCTGCAGAGCAGCTAGGCATAGAACAGCCCCCTCTGAGCCAGCAGATCAAGCATCTGGAAAATGAACTGGGTGTACTGCTGTTCCAGCGGCTGACGCGCGGGGTCCGGCTGACCGATGTGGGGCTGGTACTGCTGGACCAGGCGCGCGCCCTGCTGGGCATGCAGCAGCAGTTCGTGGCCACCGCCCATGGTCTGGCGCGTGGCGAGAAGGGGCATATCCGCGTGGGGCTGGCCGGTGCGGTATCGCTGCTGCCCATGATCCCGCTGACCGTGCGGCGGTTCCGCGAACTCTGGCCCGATGTCACGATCTATCTTGAGGAAAGCAACACCCCCGCCCTGCGCAAGGGGCTGCATGACCGCGCCATCGACATTGCCATCGTCCGCCCCCCCGTGCCCGATGGTGCGGGGCTGCTGGTTTCTCCCCTGCTGGAGGAGGAGACGGTCGTGGCCCTGCCCAAGGGGCACAAGCTGGCCATCCACCGGCATCTGGAACTGGACATGCTGGCGGATGAGCCCTTCATCATCTTCCCGCGTGAACTGGGGCCGGGCTTTCATGATGCCATCCTGTCCGCCTGCCATAATGCCGGCTTTACGCCGCGCATGGGCCAGCAGGCGCCGCAGATCGCCTCCACCGTACCGCTGGTGGCGGCCGGGCTTGGGGTATCGGTCGTGCCGCGTTCACTACACCAGATCCATTCCGGTGGCGTGACCTATCATTCACTGGGGGCGAAGGCGCCGCGCGCGGAACTGGCCATTGCCATGCGGGCGGGCCAGCATGTGCCGCTGCTGTCCAATTTCATTTCCACACTGCGGGCCTGCTGCCGTGACATGCATGCGGGCGCGCAGGCCGACCTGTCCCGGGGGGACCGGGGGGACGAAACCTAGCCGCCCCATCCATCATACGGGAAATGCCACAGGTTTTCGGGCTTGGCCTTGCGGGCCATGCAGTGTGCTGACGTGACGCCGGGGCCTTAGAGGTTATATTGTTTTCTTAACTCGTCTTCAAAGCCACGACTGTTCGGTTTCTTCCTTTTTGCGGCTTCGGCCTTGGCTTTTTCTGCATCTTCCTGATCTATTTTTGCCATATCTTTTTTATATTCACCGCTAATGAAATATATGAAAATATGATATGTAAAACGGATTGTATACACAATAATTCTGAATAAAAATGGAATGAAAAGGCCCAGAAATACAAGTAAAAAAGCAAATATTGCTTCAGAAGAAAGTATGGCTATTCCCATTTTATCCCTTTTCGTAAATACTTTTTATGCTAGAAATTTTAACATATATATTCATCGAAATCTTAATATAAACCAAAAGGGACATTTTTAAAATTATAAAATTCTGACAGTCGATCAGGCCCCGGCAGGCGCCTGTGCCACGCGGCTTTCGCGGATCAGGTCATGGATGAAAGACAGCTTGCGCAGGATCTCGGGCGTCAGCACGAAGGGATAGAAATCCGGCAGCCCCATGGAGCGGTTGAGGCTGTTGACCGCATAGGTCAGCGGCAGCCAGCCCTGCGTGATTTCGTCAAAGGACATTTCGGTATAGGGGTCACGCCGGATGCTGGTGCGTAGCGGCGGGGCATGCGCGCCCGCCGCATCAATGGAAATGCGGTAGGCCCATGCGGTTTCCAGTGTCGAGATGATGTGCAGGTAATGCGCCCATGTCTCGGCAAAGTCCTCCCACGGGTGGGATGTGGCGTAGTGGCTGACATAGCGGCCACGCCAGTCGGTGCTGGACGGCGTATTGTAATGGGCCTGCAGGCTTGCGGCGTAGTCCTGTCGTTCATCGCCAAACACCGCGCGGCAGGCGTCCAGCCGGTCCGGCCTGGCATCGCGGATCAGAACGTTCCAGTAATAATGCCCGATCTCGTGGCGGAAATGGCCCAGCAGGGTGCGGTAGTATTCCCCCATTTCCTGGCGCATTTTCTCGCGCTGGGCATCATCCGTCTCGTTCATGGCGATGGTGATGATGCCATTCATGTGGCCGGTCATGGCGGGCGTGCCATCGGGCTGGCTGTCCAGAAAGTCGAAGGCCAGCCCGTTTGCCGGGTCTTCGCGCCGGTTGCGCATGGGCAGGCCCAGACGCAGCAGGGTATAGAACAGCCGGTGCTTGGCCACTTCCAGCTTCTGCCACCGCGCGATGTTGCCCGGCACCGACAGGTTGGGAATGGTGCGGTTGAAGCTGCACGCAATACAGTAGACCTGCCTCGGCTCGGCCAGCCAGTTGCACGCGCTATGGGCATTGTTGGCGCACAGGGCGCGGGGTGTGTGGTGCGCACCCGCGCCCAGCGGCCGCCACAGCCCGTCGCCCATCGCATCCAGTGCATACAGTTCGGTATCCTGTGGCAGGTAGCCCAGCGTATGGCCACAGCGTTCGCAGGCCGTATTCTCGAAAAACAGGACCTGTTCGCACGACTGGCAGAAAAACAGCTTCATGAGGAGATATGGGTTCGCCGCAGGGGGGAGCGGGCATTGGTAGCGGGGGGCAGGGGAATGGTTTCCATCACCGCCTCGAATGTGGCCACGCAGTGGTCCAGCAGCCCGCTTACGGGGGCGGCCTGATGGGGGGCGGCCGCCACGGCCAGGGGTACATGGCCCTGTGCCGCCAGCAGGCCCGATGTCGTATCCAGCCCGATCCATCCCGCGCCGGGCACGTATGCCTGCGCCCAGGCATGCAGTTCACCGCCATACTGCCCCGGCGCACCGGCACGCGGCTGGAGCAGGTAGCCGGACACGAAGCGTGCGGCAACGCCCAGCCCGCGCAGTACCGCGATCAGCAGCCATGCACTGTCCCGGCATGAACCGGCACCGTTGCGCAGGGTTTCCTCCGGTGACCATACGCCCGCCTCAAGCCGGATGCGGTAGGTGACGCGGGTGGCGATGGCGCGCGTCAGTTCCACCAGCATCTCCAGCGTGGGGCGCGGCAGGGTGGCGCGCCACGTCCGTACCAGCGCATCCAGCAGCGGGGTGGGGCTGCCGGGCGGGCAGGCGGGCTGCAGGTAGGGGGCCAGGGCGGGGTCAGCACTCCTGTCCGGTGCCGGCGCGGGCCACAGGCGGGCCGCCGGGGCGATGGTGAAATGGAAGGGATTGGTGGGCGTCTGGTCCGTGGCAAGGCGGATGGTAATGTCGAAATGCGTGACCTGCCGGGTAAAGGTGACGCGGGCGATCCGGTTGCCGAAAGGATCGTGCTCCCATGTACAGCCATGCGGCGTGGGGCTTATGTCCATGCTGTAGGACAGCACGCCCGGACAGTCGGGCACGGGATGCAGGCGGATTGTCTGGGGACCAAGGTGAACGGGCCGGTCGTAGCGGTAGCGTGTGTGGTGGACCAGCATGGCATGCGCGTTCATGTACTCTTGAGCCCCGGAAAACAGTCCCGCATGCCTGCCATCGAGACCCGACGATGGTACGGTTCGGACATGGTTGCAGTGTGCCGCCCCCACGCTATCAGGATTGGCGGTGGCAGCAATATCGTATTTTTCAGCGATTTGCGCCCGAAAGGGAAGGTCGGGCAAGATTCGTTCTTGGCAAGAGACGATTTTCTTGCTCCCGTAGTCATGGATCGAAATGATTAACGGCAGGTGGGTGGATATGATTCCTTCGCCCCTGATCCACCTCCATTCCAGCGGGGGTAGGGCATGAATGACATGAAAATGGCGGCACAGGCGGCCGGGCTGTTCGCGACGTATGACGTTCCGGATTTTTTCTGTGAACTGCTCAACCGCAGGGACATCCCGCCCCCCGGCCTGCAACTGGTGCGCGAGCGCCTGGCGCGTTTCGATCTGGCTGAACTGCGCCGCAGGGCGGCGGCGGTGGAAGCCCAGTTCTACCGCCTGGGCATTACCTTTACCGTCTATTCCGACCGCGAGGCGATCGACCGCGTCCTGCCCTTCGACGTCATCCCCCGCGTGCTGACCGCGGCCGAGTGGGATCATGTGGAACGCGGCGTGCAGCAGCGCGTGCAGGCGATCAACCTGTTCCTGCATGACATCTATCACGACCGCCATATCCTGCGAGATAACGTGGTGCCGGCGGATCTGGTGCTGGGCAATTCCAATTACTGTCAGGCCATGGTGGGGCTGGATGTGCCCGGCGGGGTTTACGTGCACATCAACGGCACCGACCTTGTGCGCGACCGCGATGGCCGTTTCCTGGTGCTGGAGGACAATGCCCGCACCCCCTCGGGTGTGTCCTACGTGCTGGAGGACCGGCAGATGATGCTGCGCCTCATGCCCGACCTTGCCACCGGGCTGGACATCCGCCCGGTGGATGAATACGGCCCCCGCCTGCACCGCGCGCTGGCGGAGGTCGCCCCTACGGGCGTTGCGGACCCGCAGGTGGTCCTGCTTTCGCCGGGCATCTACAACGCCGCGTATTTCGAACATGTGTTCCTGGCGCGCGAGATGGGCATTCCGCTTGTCGAGGGCCGCGACCTCATGGTGGAGGACGGGCGCGTCTACATGCGCACGGTGGGCGGCCCGCGGCCGGTCCATTCCATCTACCGCAGGCTCAATGACGACTTCCTTGACCCGCTGGTCTTCAACCCCGACAGCCTGCTGGGCGTGCCGGGACTGGTGGATGCCTACCGCCGGGGCAACGTGACGCTGGCCAATGCCCTTGGCACCGGCGTTGCCGATGACAAGGCGGTCTATGCCTACATGCCGCGCATCATCCGCTACTACCTGGACCAGGAGCCGATCCTGACCAACGTGGAAACCCATATATGTGGCGAGCCCGAGGGGCTGGCCTACACGCTGGCCAACCTGGAGCATCTGGTGGTCAAGCCGGTGGGTGAATCCGGTGGCTACGGGCTGCTGATCGGCCCGCATGCGACACAGGCGCAGCTGGATGAATTCCGCACGCTGCTGCGTGCCGACCCGGCCAATTACATCAGCCAGCCCGTCATCAGCCTGTCCGTCTCGCCCACGCTGTGCCCGGCGGGGGTGGAGGGGCGGCATGTGGACCTGCGGCCCTTTGCCGTGACCGGGCGCGATACATGGGTCCTGCCCGGTGGCCTGTCGCGGGTCGCGCTGCGCAAGGGGTCGCTGGTGGTCAATTCCTCGCAGGGTGGCGGGGCAAAGGATACATGGGTTCTGGCATCATGACACAGGTTTCAGCCTTTCCTCCCCCGGTGCTGCCGGGCCTGCGCAACCTGCTTTCACGCTATGCCGAAAGCACGATGTGGCTGGCGCGCTACATGGAGCGCATCGAGAACATGGCGCGCCTGATCGAGGTGACCAGCACATCCGTGCAGGCCAGCAACATGGATGCGGGGTGGGACAGCGTCATCCGCATCAATGCCGATGATGCGCTGTTCTTCCAGCACCACAAGAGCGTGACCGAGCGCAGCGTGGTGTCCTTCTACATTACCGACCGCGACAACCCGGACTCCATCGTGTCCATGGCGCGTTGCGCGCGTGAGAATGCCCGCGTGCTGCGCCCGCTGATCTCGACGGAGATGTGGATGCATCTCAACGTTTTTACCCGCTGGGTCATGGAACTGGGGCCGGATGATACTGGCGCGGGATACCTGTCCACCCTGTGCACCCGGCTCAAGCAGGACTGCCAGACCCATTTCGGCATTACCGAAGGCACGCTGTACCGTGACCAGGCATGGCTGTTCTACATTCTGGGCAAGAACCTGGAACGTGCGGACCAGATCACCCGGCTGATCGACATAAAATACCATACCCTGCTGCCCAGTGGGGCGGGCGTGGGGTCGGATATCGACATGAGCCAGTGGACATCGGTCCTGCGTTCGGCGGCGGCCTATCATGCCTTTCGCCGGGTGCTGCCCGAAGGCATGACGCCAGCCAATATCGTGGGCTTCATGCTCAAGAACGACGGATTCCCACGCTCGCTTTCCGCCAGCCTGCGCAGTGTGGACTGCGCGCTGGCCTCCCTTGCGGGGGAATACCGGCTGCGCCATTGCAGCCCAAGCCAGGAGCGGGTGGAGGAACTGCGCGTGACACTGGTCGAGCAGACGGTGGAAGACATCATCATGCGCGGCCTGCATGAATACATGGACTGGATCCAGCGCCAGCTCAGGCAGATCCAGAACGATATTGCCAATGCCTTCTGGCCGCCGGTGGTGTCCGTGCAGGCATAGCGCCGCCCCGTCTGTCGGGACCGGATGAAAATTTCCGGATGCCGCCTTTATTTCAGGAAGGCGGCAGTTCCCGGCGCTTTGCGGGAAAAGCTTCGTCCGAAACGTCTGTAATTTCCAGATGCCGGAAACTGGCTGGGGCGGGAGGGTTCGAACCTCCGCATGGCGGAATCAAAATCCGCTGCCTTACCACTTGGCTACGCCCCATCAGATCACGGATCACGCGATTCGCATGATCCGGGGATCTTCTAATGTCTAAAGGGCGGTGCCGTAAAGGGGGCAGCACCCGGTACCATCATTCAGGCGGAAGGTTCCAGCGGCAGGTCGACCATCGGGTCGGTGCCCGCGTCCGGGGTGGTGCCGGCGGGGGATTGCGGGGTGACGGGCGCCAGTCCGGTAAAGCGGGCCGCGCGGTCCAGCGCCTGATCCAGGGCGGCCATGGTCAGGCCCATGTCCTGACTGTCATCCCTGTCCCAGGCGCGCAGGGTCAGGGTCCATACACCCAGCAGCGCCTGCAGGCGCACCACACCGGCAAGGCCCGCCGTGTCCAGCCCCGCGGCATCCGCAAGCCACTTCATGCTTTCCATCGTGGCCCCGCCCAGCAGGAGTGCGAGCGGCGGGTCCAGCGGCACGGCGCGCAGGACGGCGCGCACGCCCTCGCGGTACTGCTGGAATACATCAAGGCGGCGCATGATCATGTCGAACAGCTTTTCGCGCACGCTGCCTTCGGACCCGTCCTCGACCAGGGCCGCCTCATCGGCCAGCCGCCCCAGTGTCAGCAGGAGCATGGTCTTGCACCCAAAACGCTTGCGTGCGGTATCCAGGCTCAGCCCCGCCTCGCGCGCGGCGTCCACGACCGTCGTGCGGCGCCAGCCGTGCAGGGCGGCACGTTCCAGGGCGGAGCGGAGAAGGGTGGCGTCAAACTGGTCGTTATCCATAGAGGGCCTGGTCTTCCGGGTTGGGGGTTCAGCAAGGGCAAACCATGCGGGCACGCATGGTCATGAAACGGGTGATGCGCCCGACAGTTCGCGTGACCGGCGCGCCGCCGCCCGTACGGCGGTGGCAAGGGCGGCAGGCCAGGCGTCCGGGGCCATCAGCACCTCAAGCGCCTGCTGCGTGGTGCCGCCGGGACTGGTCACGTTGCGGCGCAGGGTGGCGGCGTCCATGCCGCCCTGTATCATGAGCGCGCCCGCACCCGCCACCGTCTGGCGGGCGATCTGGCGGGCCAGGGCGGGGGGAAGGCCCTGGGCCACGCCGGTTTCCTCCAGCAGTTCGGCCAGCAGGAAGACATAGGCCGGTCCACTGCCGGATATGGCGGTCACCACATCCATCTGGTCTTCATGGTCTATCCAGGCCACGTCGCCCACCGCGCGCAGCAGGCGCGTGCACAGGGCACGCTGCGCGGGTGTCGCGGCGGGGGGGGCGTAGCATACGCTCATGCCCTGGCCAATGCTGCTGGGCGTGTTGGGCATGGCGCGGATCACCACCGGCATCGGGCTGCCCGCGGGCAGGGCATCGGTCAGCCGGTCGGCCAGGTCGCCCGACCGGCGGCCCGCCAGAACCGACAGCACCGGCGCGCGTAGCGCGAAGGGGGCGATGGCGGACATGACGGCGTCCACCTTCTGCGGTTTGGTGGCCAGTACGATCATGCCGGGATGGAAGCTGTCGGGAACCTCGTCCTCGCTGCGCACCAGATGGTGCGGGGCGGGGACGGAAGGGCGGTGCCGGTCGATGATGAAGGAAGGGGCAAGCCCTTCCTTCAGCCATCCATCAAGCATGGCGCCACCCATGTTGCCGCAGCCGACAAGCAGCACGGGGGGAAGCATGTCCGCCATCAGGCCATGCCCGCGCAGTCCAGCATGGCGGCTTCCAGCGCCTCGGCGGGTTTCTTGCCGCCCCACAGCACGAACTGGAAGGCGGGGTAGAAGCGTTCGCATTCCGTCAGGGCGATATCGATCATGTCCTCCAGGCTTTCCATGGAGGCCCCGCGTGATCCGCGCAGCAGCACGGCATGGCGGAAGACCGGGGTGCCATGTTCCAGGTCCATGCCGAAATGGCCGATCCACAGCCGCTCATTGGCCAGGGCCACCAGTTCGAACAGGTTCTGGCGCTGCTCGGCGGGGACCTTGAGGTCGAACGTGCAGGTAAAATGCATGGCGCTGACTTCTTCCGACCAGCAGAAGAACAGCCCGTAATCGCACCATTTGCCCGGTGCCTCGGCAGCCATTTCCGAATCGCTGCGGCGTTCGAAATTCCAGTCGTATCCGCCCACGATCTGTTCCATCAGATCGAGTGGATTCGTATTGCGTGTGCGTGTTGTCTGAGTCAGAGCAGGCATGTGGCACTCCCCGAAGCCGTCGTGGAGGAAATCCGGCGTGCTGGCCGGATTCCGTGTCTCTGCAACCCGGTCCGTGTCCTGTTGCGGGGAATCAGGGCGCGGACCGTCCTGATACCCTATGGCGCGCGGGCACCGGCTGCAAGCGTTGTGCTGGGGCGGGGTGATCAGGCGTGCGGCCGGGGGGTGGGCGCGGTCAGGCTGGCTTCCAGGTCGGATACGCGTTCTTCCAGCCGGGCAATCCGGTTTTCCATTTCGGACTGGGCCAGCCGGGCGCGGGTGGCCACTTCGCGCACCACCTCGAATTCGTCGCGGCGCACGAGGTTCAGGCTGCCCAGCGTCTCGTCCACACGGGCGCGGACGATGGCGCCGATTTCCTCACGCACGCCGGCAAGGGCGGAAAACGCCCCACCGGCCACACCGGCAAGGTCATCAAGAATGCGGGGCCTGTCGGACATAATGGGTACTCCATGAACGGACCGCGCCGCGTCTTCTGTCAGGCCACGGGCGGGATGAAAGCCGCCACTATAGACACATTGCCGCCTCAGGGCTATCCGCACGATAGTCATGGGCGCGCATGGGCCGCGCCACCGACTTCCAGGCGGCAACAGGCGGGGTGCGGGACAGTGATCGTGATTACGGGTGGCGCGGGCTTTATCGGTTCGTGCATGCAGCAGGCCCTTCATGCGCGTGGCGTGGAGACGGTGGTGGTGGACTGGCTGGGCAGCGCGGGCAAGTGGCGCAACCTGCGCCATCACGCCCCCGGCCGGATCATCGCCCCCGAGGCGCTTGACGCATGGCTGGCCAGCGGGCCGGATGTGGGGGCCGTGATCCATCTTGGCGCCATAAGCGAGACCACGGCCACGGACGGGGATCTGGTATGGCGCACCAACGTGGACCTGTCCCACCGTCTGGCGTCATGGTGCGCGCATGCGGGCGTGCGCTTCATCTATGCCTCGTCCGCCGCCACCTATGGGGCCGCCGACCGGGTGGAGCAGTTCAGCGATGACCCGGGGGCGCTGGACCACCTCAGCCCGCTCAACCTGTATGGCTGGTCCAAGCAGGCATTCGACACTGGCCTGCTGCACCGGCTGGAAAAGGGGGAACTGCCCGGCCTGTCCTGGGCGGGGCTGAAGTTTTTCAATGTCTATGGTCCCAACGAATACCATAAGGGCCGCATGATCTCGGTGGTCAGGGTCAAGTATGACGAAGCCCGCGCGGGCCAGCCGCTGCGCCTGTTCCGCTCCGACGTGCCGGGCCTGGCCGACGGGGCGCAGGCGCGCGACTTCATATGGGTGGGGGACGTGGTCGATGTCATGCTCTGGCTGCTGGACCACGGGCATGTCAGCGGGCTGTTCAACTGCGGCACGGGGGTGGCGCGCACCTATGCCGATCTGGCGCATGCGGTGTGTGACGCGGCGGGTGTCGCCCGCCAGATCGAATTCATCGACATGCCCGAAAGCCTGCGCGGCCAGTACCAGTCCTTTACCTGTGCCGACATGCGCAGGTTGCGCGCCGCGGGCTACAGCCGCCCCTTCACCACGCTGGAGGATGGCGTGCGCCGCTACGTGCAGGACTATCTTGCCCGCCCCGACCCCTATCTTTAGGTACCCTGCCCGTGGGCGTCCTGCCTGGTGCCGCCGCAACCCTGACATGAAAGTGGGCCGATGCTGCCTGTCCTGATCTTTCCGCAGTTCGATCCGGTAATGGTCCATTTCGGGCCGTTCGCCATCCGCTGGTACGCCATGGCCTATATTGTCGCACTGGTGGCGGGGTGGCGGATCGCGCGCCATCTGATGGCCCTGCCACCACGGGCCGCGACCACGGTACAGGTGGATGACTTCCTGACATGGGCCACGCTGGGCGTGGTGCTGGGGGGGCGGCTTGGCTACATCCTGTTCTACCAGCCGGGCTATTACCTGGCCCATCCGCTCAATATCCTGCAGGTCTGGCATGGCGGCATGTCGTTCCATGGGGGGGCGGCGGGGGTGATCATCGCGCTGATCGTGTTCACACGCCTCAACGGGTTGAGCTTCCTTGCCTTTTCGGACCGCATCACGACGGTGGTGCCCATCGGGCTGGGGCTGGGGCGCATTGCCAATTTCATCAATGGCGAACTGTGGGGCCGCCCCGCGCCGTCCTCCCTGCCATGGGCCATGATCTTTCCCGACGCCGGGCCGGAACCACGCCACCCGTCCGAACTGTACGAGGCCTTTGCCGAGGGGCTGGTGCTGTTCACCGTGCTGTGGTGCGTCTCGCGCAGCCTGCGCGCGCGGCAGCATCCGGGGTTCATCGCGGGGCTGTTCCTGTTCGGTTATGCCGTGGCGCGCACGGTGTGCGAATGCTTCCGCGAGCCTGATGCCTTCATCGGCTTCCTGCCCTTTGGCGTGACCATGGGGCAGGTGCTGTGCGTGCCCATGGCCATTGGCGGGGCGGGGCTCATGCTCAATGCCTGCCTGCGGCCGGCGCGCACATCCGTCATGGCCGCGCCGGAACCGGAGCCGGAAGCCGTGGATGGCGGGGCAGCGCGGTGAGGGACGGGGCGGAACGCCTGGACCATTTCATGGCCCGGGCCAATGCCGCCTATTACGCGGGCTGCGACCCGTTTGCCGATTTCATCACGTCACCTGAAATATCGCAGATGTTTGGTGAACTGCTGGGGGCGTGGGTTGCCGTTGCATGGGGGCAGCTTGGCAGCCCGGACCCGTTCATGCTGGTGGAGGCCGGGCCGGGCCGGGGCACGCTCATGGCTGATGCGCTGCGCCTTGTGCGCCGTGTCGCCCCGGCCTGCCACCGGGCCGTGCGGCTTCACCTGATCGAGACATCACCGCGCCTGCGTGGCGTACAGGCGCATGCGCTGGAGGGGGGCACCCTGATTCCGCCCTGCTGGCATGACAGCCTTGCCACCGTGCCGGATGGCCCGATGATCCTGCTGGCCAACGAATTCCTTGATGCGCTGCCCATCCGCCAGTTCACAAGGCGGGCAGGGGGGTGGGAGGAACGGTTTGTGCATCATGGCGCGTTCGTGGGGGCGCCCGCATCCTTTCCCGCCACCCATCCCGCCCGCGGGCGGGCGGTGCCAGAGGGGGCGGTGCTGGAAACCTGCCAGCCCGCGTTGGATTTCACGCAGGCCCTTGCCGCCCGGCTGCGGCGATGGTCGGGTGCGGCGCTGCTGATCGATTATGGTTATGACGCGCCCGCGTGGGGGGACAGCCTGCAGGCCCTGCGCGATGGCCGCCCGGCGGACCCGTTGCGCGATCCCGGCACGGCGGACCTGACCGCGCATGTTGACTTCCGCTCCATCGCACAGGCCGCGCATGGCGTGGATGTATGGGGCAGCGTGCCGCAGGGGCGGTTTTTGTCCGCGCTGGGGCTTGCGGCGCGGTGCGCGCGGCTTGAGCGCGCGGCCCCGGACCAGGCGGCGGCAACCCGTGCCGCGGCGGCAAGGCTTGCGGCGCCGGAGCGCATGGGCCAGCTTTTTCGCGTGCTCGGGCTTGCGGCGGGGCTTGCGGGTGACCTGCCGGGCTTTGCGGGCCGACGCATGGATGACGACGGGACAACACCCAACGGGGGAACACGATGATGACGGACAGCGCCATTACGGATGCACAGGTCGTGCGCGCACCGCTTCTGGCCGCCGCCCGGCACGGGTTCTTTACCCGGCAGGGGGGTGTTTCGACCGGCCCGTATGCCAGCCTGAACTGTTCCACCCGCTCGGCCGATGCGCCCGAAGCGCTGCGTGAGAACCGCCGCCGCGTGGCGCAGTACATGGATGTGCCGCCGGGGAACCTGCTGGGCCTGACGCAGGTGCATGGCGCGCGCACCCTGACCGTGACCAGCCCATGGCCGACAGGTGCCGGGCCGGAGGGGGACGGGCTGGTGACCAGCCAGCCGGGCCTTGCGCTGGGTGTGATTACCGCCGATTGCGCGCCCATCCTGTTCAGCAACGCACAGGGCACGGTGGTGGGGGCCGCGCATGCGGGCTGGCGCGGGGCATGTGGGGGTATTGTGGAGTCGGTGGTGGCCGCCATGGGCGCGCTGGGCTGCGCGCCGGACGGGATCAGCGCGGTGGTCGGGCCCTGCATCGCCCCCCACAGTTATGAGGTGGGACCGGACATGCGTGATGCCGTGCTGGCATGGGATGCATCCGCCGCCCGCTTTTTCACGCCGGCCAGCCGGCAGGGGCATTTCATGTTCGACCTGCCCGGCTACTGTGTCGGGCGGCTGGCGCGTTGCGGTGTGGGGCGGGCCGTGGCGGTGGGACTCGACACATTGCATGATGAAGCCCGGTTTTTCAGCCATCGCCGCCGCACGCTGGCCGGCGGTGGCCCGATTGGCCACCAGATTTCCGTTATTGCCTGCCGGGCGATATAGAAGGATCATGATGTCAGAAGTTTTTGCCCGGCGGCTGGTCATGATGTCAGCCGTCGCCGCGCTTGGCGCCCTTGGTGGCTGCGTGAACATGCCGCATCCTTTCCGCCCCACGGGCGCGGGCAGTGTGGCGCAGGCACCGACCGCGCGGCTGGCGGTGCCGGTCTCGACCGGGCCGGGCACGGACGCGGCGGCGGCACAGGTCTGGCAGCATGCCATGGTCGATGCCCTGCTGGCGCAGTCCGTGCCCGCCATGGCCCAGCCCGTGCGCCCCGGTGACTGGTGGCTGAAGATGACGGCCACCACCAGCAATGGCGCGATCGTGCCCATCTATGCCGTCATGACCCCCAAGGGCGAGGAACGTGGCCATATGGCGGGCGCGCCCGTTCCCGCGGCCCAGTGGCAGGCGGCGGATGGACAGGCCGCCGCCCGTTCGGCACAGGTGGCGGCACCCGGCGTGGCCGAACTGCTGACCGGGATTCAGGCGGCACAGATGCAGAAGGACCCCAACAGCCTCAAGAACCGTCCGGCGCATGTGTATTTCGCAGGCGTGCGTGGCGCGCCGGGCGATGGGGACCATGCCCTGGCGCAGGCCTTCATCGCGGCCTTCCCCGATGCGCATGAGGATATCCGGCATACGGCGGCGGGGGCTGATTACACCGTGCGGTGCACCGTAGTGCTCAATGATGCCGTGACCACGACATCGCTCAACCGCCAGCAGCATATCGTGCTGACATGGCAGGTAGTTGACGCACAGGGCAAGGAAGCAGGGGCCGCCACCCAGATCCATGACATCGCGGCCCATTCCCTGGACAGGAAATGGGGAGCGGTCGCGGTATCGGCCGCCGATGAGGCGGCAGGGGCCGCCCGGCAGATCATAACCCGTTATTCCGGCCGGGCGAATGCGCCGCTGGCGGCGGATGGCACGCTGGCCGCGCCGCAGCAGCCTGTCCCGTCCCGGCTGGCGGCGGGGGAAAGGGGGGCGCCGCCGGCCGCCGCCGTGGCACCTGCGCCCGGCACGCCGGCCGTTCCCTCTGTGCCTGTTTCCGTAGCGGCTGGCACGCCTGCGCCAGTGACGACCCCGGTGGCGGCTCCCGTTGCCGTTCCCGTGGCCCCTGCCGTGACGGTACCCACGTCACGCCCTGCTGCAGCACCTGCAATGGCGGCCGGGACTGTTGCCACCCCGGTGGTTCCTGCCACGGCGCCGGTGGCCGCCAGGCCTCCGGCATCCGTCCCCCGGCCGGTGGCAAAACCCGCGGCTCCCGCCCTGCGGCAGCCGGAGCGGTGGCCACCCATGCCCAGTGCTACCGCTACCCCCGTCCCCGATGCGGGCACGGCCACCGTGCATGAAATCAGTGGCACGCCCGTAACGGTGGCACGTCCGGTGGCGCCGCATCCCTTCCCCGGTGTGGTCCTGCCGCCAGCCGGCGCCGGTGTGACGGATCAGCAACGACGGGCTGGTGTGCGGCTGCCGCCCGCCATAGACAGGTGACAGGTTATGTGCCGGTTGTTAGAAGGCGGCACATAAAGAACGGGGGTGCGGAAAAACGCCTGCCCCATCGCCTGTATCGCCGCCCGGGAGCGCCATACGATGAAAATTGTCGCCTGTAACAGCAACCTGCCTCTGGCCGAAAAGGTCGCGATGGAACTGGGGTTGCCGCTCTGCAATGCGACCGTGCGGCGTTTTGCCGATATGGAAATCTTTGTCGAGATTCATGAGAACGTGCGTGGCGAGGACGTGTTTGTCATCCAGAGCACCTGTTCCCCCACCAATGACAACCTGATGGAACTGCTGATCATGCTTGACGCGCTGCGTCGCGGGTCGGCACGGCGCATCACGGCGGTCATGCCGTATTTCGGCTATGCCCGGCAGGACCGCAAATCCGGCCCCCGCACACCCATCAGCGCCAAGCTGGTCGCCAACATCCTGGTCGAGGCCGGCGCCAACCGCCTGCTGACCATGGACCTGCACGCCATGCAGATCCAGGGCTTCTTCGATATCCCGGTGGACAACCTGTACGCAGCCCCCCTGTTCACGCGCGACATCCGGGGCCGCATGAAGCTTCAGGGCGAGCCGCCGCTGCCCTATGACGCGCCGCCGATGGACATTCCCGGCGGGCCGCACAATCTCATGATCGTCTCGCCCGACGTGGGCGGCGTGGTGCGTGCGCGCCAGCTGGCGCAGCGGCTGAACGTGGATCTGGCCATCATCGACAAGCGGCGTGAGCGCGCCGGTGTGTCCGAAGTCATGAACGTGATCGGTGACGTGCGCGGTCGCTACTGCATTCTGGTGGATGATATCGTCGATAGCGGCGGTTCGCTGTGCAACGCGGCGGAAGCGCTGATGAAGCATGGTGCGGCCGCGGTGGAAGCCTACGTGACCCATGGTGTGCTGACCGGCAGCGCGGTCAGCCGCGTGGGCCAGTCCCCGCTGGGGATGCTGACCCTGACCGACAGCATCATGGCGACCGAGGCGGTCAAGGAATCGGCCAATATCCGCCAGATCAGCACGGCGGGCCTGATCTCGCGCGCGATGCAGGCCATCTCGGATGAAAGTTCGGTTTCCTCGCTGTTTGACTGACGGTGGCATTGACCATGGCTGGCGCGGGGCGTTACCCCCAAGGGGTTGTATCAAGAAGGAACGCCCCATGACCGACCTGATTTCCCGGCCCTACTGGTATCTGCGCCACGGGGAAACCGACTGGAATGCACAGGGCCGGTCACAGGGGCGCACGGATATCCCGCTCAATGCCACCGGCATTGCGCAGGCGGAGGCGGCGGGCCTGCTTCTGGCGCGGCACTGGCGTGACCATGCGCCGATCGTGCGCATCGTATCCTCGCCGCTGGTGCGCGCGCGCCGCACGGCTGAAATCGTGGCTGACCAGCTTGCCGCCCATGGCGCCCCCCGTTTTGACGTGGCGGTGGATGACGGGCTGAAGGAAGTCTGCTTCGGGGACGAGGAAGGCAAGCCGATGGGCACATGGTACGACAGCTGGATCGCAGGGGACTACACGCCCGCCAATGGCGAAAGCTTCGCCGACCTCCGCGCGCGCGCGGTATCGGCCGTCAACCGTGCGCTGGAGCATGAGGGCGTGCCGCTGATCGTCTGCCACGGCGCCATGTTCCGTGCCCTGCGCGCGGCCATGCATCTCAAGCCCAATGTGCGCCTGCCCAATGCCACCCCCATGTGGGTCGAACCCGGCCCCACGCCGGTCTGGAGCCTGAGCGCCCTTTCCTGAAAAACCGGGCACGGGTAAGGCCTGGGTGATTGCATCGGACGCGGTTTTCCGTTAAAGGCCGCGCACGCGCTGGCACCCCTGGAGGCCCGCGCGCTTGTGTTTCAGGAGCAAACAAGTGACCAAATTCACGAAAATCGAAGTCTCTTCGCGCGCGAAGGCTGGTAAGGGGGCAGCGCGTGCAACGAGGCGTGCCGGGCTGGTGCCCGGTGTCATCTATGGCGCAGGCCAGGAACCCGTCCTGATCGCGCTTGACCCCCGCATCGTCTACCGTGAACTGCACAAGTCCGGCTGGCGCTCGCGCATCTATGACATCTCGGTGGAGAAGGGCGCCTCCGTGCATGCCCTGCTGCGTGAAGTGCAGCTGCACCCCGTGTCCGACGCGCCGATCCATGTGGACTACCAGCGCCTGGCCGCTGGCCACAAGGTGCATGTGGAAGTGGAAATCCGCTTCGAGGGTGAAGAAGTCTCCCCCGGTGTCAAGCGTGGTGGCGTGATGAACATTGTCCGCCACACGGTGGACGTGGTGGTCGATCCGGCCAATATCCCCGAGTTCTTTACCGCCGACCTGTCCAAGCTCGACTTCCACGACAACGTGCGCTGGGAAGACCTGAAGGGCACGGAGAACGTGACCCCCGTGCAGCATGACAACAACTTCGTCATCGCCAACGTGGCCCCCCCGAGCATTGACGAGGACGCCGAGGCCGCTGAAGCCGAAGCCACCACCGAGGGCTGATCCCCCCCACCGCCCGGATACACGACAGGAGATGAACGATGCTGCTCTGGACCGGTCTTGGTAACCCCGAGCCGGGGATGAGCCGGAATCGTCACAATGTCGGGTTCATGGCGGTGGACCGGATTGCCGCGCGCCACGGGTTCGCCCCGTGGCGCAGGCGCTTCCGTGGTGAGGTGGCCGAAGGCATGGTGGGGCGGCACAAGGTGCTGCTGCTCAGGCCCATGACCTACATGAACCTCTCGGGCGAGAGTGTTCAGCAGGCGGCCGCCTTCTATAAACTGCCAGCCGAATCCATCACGGCGTTCCATGATGAACTGGACCTGGACCCCGGGCGCATCCGCGTGAAGCGTGGCGGCGGGGCGGCGGGCCATAACGGCCTGCGGTCGATGGACCGCATGCTGGGCACGAAAGAATACTGGCGCGTGCGGCTGGGCATCGGGCATCCGGGCAGCCGCGAGCGTGTGACGGGTCATGTGCTGGGTGACTTTTCCCGCGCGGACCACGAGTGGCTTGACCCGATGCTGGATACGCTGGCCGATGAGGCCACGCTGCTTGCGGACGGGAAGCCGGAACTGTTCATGACAAGAATGGCCGCGCAGGCCGGGGAGTAAGGGCGTATGGGCTTCAACTGTGGCATCGTGGGCCTGCCGAATGTCGGCAAATCGACGCTGTTCAACGCCCTGACCGAGACCGCTTCGGCGCAGGCCGCGAACTATCCGTTCTGCACCATCGAGCCCAATGTCGGGCGCGTGGCGGTGCCCGATGCGCGGCTGGCCAATCTGGCGCGTATCGGCAAGTCGCAGAAGATCCTGCCCACCAGCCTTGAATTCGTCGATATCGCGGGCCTGGTGCGCGGCGCGTCACGCGGGGAAGGCCTGGGCAACCAGTTCCTGGCCAATATCCGCGAGGTGGATGCGATCATCCATGTGCTGCGCTGCTTCGAGGATGACGACATCACCCATGTCGAAGGCGGTGTTGATCCCATCCGCGATGCGGAGATCATCGAGACCGAACTCATGCTGGCCGACCTTGAATCGCTGGAAAAGCGGATCGTGGCGCTGCAGAAGAAGGCGCGCGGCAATGATCGTGAGGCGGCGGCCCAGGTCGAACTGATGGAACCGCTGATCGCGGCCCTGCGCGAAGGCCGCCCCGCGCGTGAGGCGATCCCGGCGGGGCAGGAGGAAGCGGTGCGCCGCCTCCAGCTCATGACATCGAAGCCGGTGCTGTATGTCTGCAATGTCGATGAGGCATCGGCGGCAACGGGCAACGAATTTTCCGAGCGCGTGCGCGCCCGCGCCGAAGCGGAGGGGGCGGCGATGGTTGTCGTCTCCGCCGCGATCGAGGCCGAGGTCAGCCAGCTTGGGGCGGAAGACCGCGTGGAATTCCTTGAGGGCCTGGGCCTGAAGGATAGCGGGCTGGACCGGGTGATCGCGGCGGGCTACCGCCTGCTGGGGCTGAACACCTACTTTACGGTAGGCCCCAAGGAAACGCGGGCCTGGACCATTACCGAAGGCACCAGGGCCCCGCAGGCGGCCGCCGTCATTCACAATGATTTCGAGCGTGGCTTCATTGCCTGCGAGACCATTGCATATGATGATTACATTGCCTGCAATGGCGAAGCGGGCGCGCGTGAGGCGGGCAGGCTGCGCATCGAGGGGCGGGATTACGTGGTGCAGGACGGGGATGTCCTGCTGTTCCGCTTCAACGTCTGATACAGGGGCCGATACGGGATGTCCCGGTTGGCCATCATGCAAGGAGTAACGGATCATGGACAAGGCTGTTGCAACCCCCGCGCGGGCTGATGCACCGCAGCCGGACGTGATCCGCGCCATGACCCTTGCCGCGCGCCAGGCCGGGCGTGTGCTGGCCCGCAGCAGCACCACCACCCGCAACGCCGCCCTGATGGCCGCGGCCCAGGCGCTGCGTGCGGCCCAGCCTGAACTGCTGGCGGCCAATGCGCGTGACCTGGCCGCCTTTACCGGCGCCAGTGCGTTCCGTGACCGGCTGACGCTCAACCCCGAACGGGTCGAGGCCATGGCGCTGGGGCTGGAGCAGGTGGCCGGCCTGCCCGACCCGGTGGGCCATGTCATGGCGGAATGGGACCGGCCCAACGGGCTGCGTATTCGCCGGGTCGCCACCCCGGTGGGTGTCATCGGCATGATCTATGAAAGCCGTCCCAACGTGGGCGCGGACGCGGCGGCGCTGTGCATCAAGTCCGGCAACGCGGTCATCCTGCGGGGCGGATCGGACAGCCTGAACAGCGCGCGCGTCATCCATACTGCCATGCAGGCCGGGCTGAAGGCCGCCGGCCTGCCGGTGGACTGCGTGCAGATCCCGCCCGATGCGGATCGCGCGCATGTGGCTGCCATGCTGGGGGCGGCGGGGCTGATCGACCTGATCATTCCCCGTGGCGGCAAGTCGCTGGTCGAACGGGTCTGTGCCGAGGCCCGCGTGCCGGTACTGGCCCATGCCGAGGGGCTGTGCCACACCTATGTCCATGCCGCCGCCGATCTGGAAATGGCGCGGCGCATCGTGCTGAACGCCAAGCTGCGCCGGCCGGGCATATGCGGTGCGACCGAGACGCTGCTGGTGGATCAGGCGATCGCGCCCAGGATCCTGCCCGGCCTGATCGAGGATCTGGCCACCCGTGGCTGCACCTTCCGTGCCGATGAGTGCGCGCGCGCGGTCGTGCCCGACCTTCCCGCCGCGACGGATGCGGATTTTGCCACCGAATGGCTGGATGCGGTCCTGTCCGTTGGTGTGGTGGATGGCGTGGAGGATGCGCTGGCGCATATCGCCCGCTACGGCAGCGCGCATACCGAGGCCATCGTGACGGAAGACGAAACCGCGGCCACGACGTTCCTGAACGGAACGGACAGCGCGGTGGTCATGTGGAATGCCTCCACCCAGTTCTGTGATGGGGGAGAGTTCGGTTTCGGGGCCGAGATCGGCATAGCCACCGGGCGTTTCCATGCCCGTGGGCCGGTCGGGCTGGAGCAGCTGACCACCTACCGCTACGAAGTGATCGGCACCGGACAGGTCCGGGCCTGAGCCTGTTGCGCGGCACGGGGGCAGCCCCGTCGGTCCGGGGGGACGGGCGGTCCATGCGCGTGGGCCTGCTGGGGGGATCGTTCAACCCGGTGCATGAAGGCCATATCCAACTGGCCTGCCGGGCGTTGCGCCAGCTCCGGCTTGATCAGGTCTGGTTCCTGGTCTCGCCGGGCAATCCGCTCAAGCCCGCGGCGGGCATGGCGCCGCTGGCGCAGCGGCTGGCCGGGGTGCGGGCGCGCCTGCGGGGGCTGGGCACGCGCAGGCTGGTTGCAACCGATATCGAGCGCCATATCGGCACACGCTATACGGTCGATACGCTGGCGCGCCTGAAACGGCTTTTCCCGCATGTGCGGTTTGTCTGGCTCATGGGGGCGGACGGGTTGGCCCAGATGGGGCGGTGGCGGCGCTGGACCGATCTGGTCCGCATGGTTCCGCTCGCGGTTCTGCCGCGACCGGGTTATAATGGCCCGGCACTGCACGGGCAGATCGCCCATATCATGGCACCCTGGCGCCGCCCCGCGCGGGAAGCGGGAAGGCTTGCCCTGTGCACGCCACCGGCATGGGTCTTTCTTCCCGCGCCACAGAACGCTATATCAGCTACAGAAATACGTGCATCGCAGGCCGGGTCCGGCCACCGACGGGAGTAACAGCCATAACCAGAAAGCCTACAGCCGAGGGCAGCGCCAGGCACCGCACCGGCAGCCCCCTCTCCGCCGGGCAGCCGCGCGTGACCACAGGCGCGCTGGGCAGCGCCATGCAGGTGCCGGGCACGCCACGCAAGAAGGCAGCCGTGGCTGGTCCCACCGCCACCCGGACGCGCGAACCCGACCCCCGTGTCGACCAGTTTCTGGAAATCATCACCACCAGCCTGGAAGATGACAAGGCCGAGGATATCGTGGTGATCGACCTGACCGGACGGGCTTCCTTCGCTGACCGGATGGTGATCGCAACCGGCCTTGCGGACCGGCAGATCGCGGCCATGGCAGCCCATATCGACCGTAAGCTGGGGGAAGCGGGGCTGAAGCGCATCCGCACCGAAGGGGCAGGCGGTTCCGACTGGGTGCTGCTGGATGCGGGTGACATCGTGGTGCATCTGTTCAAGGCCGAAGCGCGTGCGCTGTACGGGCTGGAGCGGATGTGGGGCGCTGACCTGGATGTGCCGCCGGATGCGCCAGCCACCCCGGTGGAATAATCTTGTTTCACCTGATTGCCGTAGGCCGCATGAAGGACCGGGTGGAGCGTGACCTGTTTGAACGCTATGCCACCCGGCTTTCCCCCCGCATCAGGCTGACCGAACTGGCGGAAGGGCGCGGGGCACCCAATGAGATCAAGCGCCGCGAAGGACAGGCCATTCTTGCGGCGCTGCCTGAACGCGCATTGGTTGTTGCCATGGACGAAGGGGGCCGGACCTACGACAGTCTGACCTTTTCACGCGCGGTGGAGCAGTGGGTCGAAACCCCAAGGCCATTATGTTTCGTGATTGGTGGAGCCGAGGGGCTTGATGCCCCGGTCGTACAGCGGGCCGATCATACACTGTCGCTTGGCAGGATGACCTGGCCGCACATGCTGGTGCGCGGCATGCTGGCCGAACAGCTCTATCGCGCCCGCGCCATTTCGGCCGGCCATCCCTATCATCGGGCTGGTCGGCCCTGACGTTTTTTAGACCCTAGCGCAGGGAACGATTCGGCACGTCATCCGTATAGGCCAGTGAAGACGTTGCGCGGCCCGCGGCAATGCCCTCGGGGGCTTCCGCCACTTCCGTGCTGTTGTGGCGGGTACGGGGCTGCGCCTGCGCCATCACGGTGGGGTTGCTGTGCATGGCTTTCTGATACGTGGTCAGCATCACGTCCGAACCTGCGGCCGGGCGGGCGTAAATGAAGCCGTAGGTGGGATAGATGCTGCCAAACCCGCCGCTATGGTTGTTCAGTGCCACGCGCACGGCCGACCAGTCATTGTTGGGGGAAACGTCAATGACAGGAACCGCGCGGCTGATACCGCCCTGGCCCCAATGCGACTGATCGATGATGATCGTGCGGCTGTTGACCAGCTGCCGCACCACGGCTACATGGCCCAGCGGCATGCGGCGCGTGCCACGGAAGTTGAGTACGCTGCCTTCCTCGGGCGCGCTGCCACGGGCGTAGCGCCCGGCTGCGTTATACCACCAGTCGACCGCGTTGCCGCGGATTTCGACATCCGATGCCGATTTGGCAAAGGCCACGCACTGGATCACATGACCCCGCTCATGTCCGTGCCCGCGGCGCAGGGCTGCATGGTGAATGGCATGGCCGTGCGTGGCGGTGGCTGCGGCGGGATGGATGTGGCTGGCATGCCGGGTTGTATGGGCCTGCCCCTGTTCCGAAAACATGAATCCGAACGTGGCGCCAAGGACGGAAAGCAGGAGGCCACGCTTCATGTTTCTGATCCACATTTTCTACAATCTCTCCACCGCATTGGGGTGATTCTTTAATAACTGGCTCACATCGTGTTCATCGAGTAGCAAGCCCGTTGCAAGTCTGACAAGCCTGCGCTGTGAAGGATGAACAGCAACAGGACAGATTTCCCCTAAAAAGGGTATCTTAATAAAAAAATAGGAATAAATTCTTTATTCGGACCAGTCAGCCCCTGTTTTTTGGGCATAAAAAGGCCGTAAACAGTCAGTGAGAACAGAAGTGGAATGATTCTGGGAAGACAGGAAAGTTGCAAAAATGTGACATGTTTTGCACTGCCCCACCTGTCTTCCCATATGTCTTATTTGGTGGCGATCACCATGATTTCGACCAGTACGTCCGGATGGGCCATCTTGGCTTCCACGCAGGCGCGGGCAGGGGCGCCGCCCTTGGGCAGCCAGGGGCTCCATACGGCGTTCATGGCATCACGGTCGTTGATGTCCTTCAGCCAGATCTGGGCCTGCAGCAGGCGGGTGTTGTCGGTGCCGTGCAGTTCCAGCGCCTCATCGATCTGGGTCAGGATGTCCCTGGTCTGCGCCGTGATGTCGGCGGACAGGTCGCGGGCCACGAATCCCTGCGTGAACAGGAAGCCATGATATTCCACAACCTTGGACAGGATGGCGTTGGGCTCGGTGCGGATGATCTTGCTCATGTCATTGGTCCTAGTTGGTTGGCAGGCATGCGGGCATGCCGCATGTGCTGCCCTCTCTCTTTGCGCCGGTCCGGGCCAAGGTCAACCGCCTGCAAAAAGACGTGCGTACTCAGCCAGCCGGGCAGGGGTATCGAAATCCTCGGTTATTTCCGGGCCGGCCGCGACCTGCGGCATGTCCGCCCCGTACCGGTCCAGCAATGCGCGTGCCCCCCTGTCGCCCGCCTGCGTCATCAGGGCGGGGAACAGGCGGCGGCTCCACAGGATCGGGTTTCCGCGCCGTCCCGCGTGCACCGGCATCACGCCCGGACAGGCCGGATGGGCGGCAAAGGCAGCGATCATGCGGTCCAGCAGGGTAGAGGAAATCAGGGGCATGTCCCCCAGGCAGATCAGCGTGCCCGCCACGTCGTGCTGTGCCGCCACCGCCATGCCGGCGGCCAGCGTGCGCGAAAGCCCGGCTTCATGGTCGCGCGCGCTGATGCATAGCGGCATGCGCTCTGGCGGGATGCCCCGCAGGGCGGCGGCCTGGATTTCGGTGCTGCGATGTCCGAACACGATCACAAGCGGATCGGCCCGGCAGGCGGCTACCGCGCGCAGCGTACGGGCGATCATGGGCAGGCCGGTTGCATCGGGGGCCAGCAGCTTGTGCGCGGGCGCCGTGCGGCTGGAGGCCCCCGCCGCCAGCACGATGGCCGCGACACAGGGGGCGGCCCTGCTCACGCCCAGCCCGATACGCGCCCCAGCGGCCTGTCATGGCGCACGGCCACGATTTCGGCCAGGATGGAAAGGGCAATCTCGGCTGCTCCCACCGCGCCGATGGCAAGCCCCACGGGGCCATGGATGCGGGCGATCTGCGCGGGCGTGAAACCGGCATCCCCCAGCCGTTTCACGCGGGAAGCCTGGGTTTTGCGCGAACCCAGCGCGCCAATATAAAAAGCATCACTGCCCAGCGCGTAGTGCAGTGTCGGGTCATCAAGCTTGGCGTCGTGGGTCAGGGTCACGATGGCGGTCTGGTTATCGACCCCCATCTGCGCCATTGCCTCGTCCGGCCAGTCGGTGTGCAGTGTGATGCCGGGAAAACGCTCGGCTGTCGCAAGCTGGGTGCGGGGGTCAACCACCGTTACGTCAAAGCCGGTCGTCTGCGCCATGGGGGCCAGCACCTGTGCAATGTGCACGGCACCCACAACCAGCAGGCGGGGCTGCATGGGCACAAGGTGGAGGAACCACAGGGCCTGCCCCGTATCGTCCTCCAGCCGCAGGCTGCGGCCGGTTGCAAAGACTTCCGCCGCCCGGGCGTGGAGTTTCGTCTCCAGCCCGTTGTCCGGCTGCGGTCCGGGTGGGGCGGCATCCCGGTACAGCAGCCGCGTGCGGCCTGTTGCCAGTTCGGTCGCCATGATGACCGGTACGCGCGCGTGGCGTTTTGCGGCCACCGTTTCCAGCAACTCCAGATCCAGCGTGCCCTGCGGATGTTCGGGGGTGCGGATGGCGGTCACGTACACATCCAGCAGTCCGCCACACGCAAGGCCGACCGCCCACGCCTCGTCGCTGGATACGCCATAGGACAGGGCGACGGGCCGGCCCGTGTCCATTACGGTGCGGGCTTCCTCGATCACGGCGCCTTCAACGCATCCCCCGCTGACCGACCCTTCTATGCGGCCATTGGCGCATACGGCCATCATGCTGCCGGCCGGGCGGGGGGAACTGCCCCATGTCGAGGTTACTGTCGCCATGGCGCAGGGCTGTCCCGCCCGTGCCCAGTCGATCAGCAGATCCAGCGGATCCTGCAGGGATGAAATCTTTGTCATGGCAGGGCTACTCTATCAGCACGCATGCAGGCATGCCAGCCGGTAGACATGCGCGGGCCGCCACCCCATGTTGTGTCACAACACGCTGCCGCCCCGCATCGGGCCGGTGCATGAATGGAGTAATGAAATGAGTTATGTGGATCCCGTCTGGTATGTTGTTGCCGATAGCATTCATGCCCGTATCCTCAAGCATGGTGAACATGGGCTGGCCACCTTCACCCATCTCAAGAGCGATGACGCGAAGGGCATGGATGCCCCGCGCAATGGGGCTTATGGCAAGGTCATTGCCGAATTCCTGAACAGGGCCGTGCGTGCGAAGGAAACGCCGGGTCTGGCCATTGCGGCACCGGGGGAGGTGATGCACCAGATCCGCACCCATCTGGATGTGCAAGCCCGCCCGCTGGTGGTGAAGGAGGTCGAGCACGACCTGACCAACACCCCCGACCATAACCTTGCATCGCATTTTGATATTCCGGCCACCGGCTGGCCGCTGGCCAAGGAGCGCTGATCCGCTTCACTGGCCGGTTGATGCGCCCTGCGGTAACGTGGGGCGCATTTTTATTAGAGTTAGGGTCATTCCATGCAGGCTCCCCTGTCGCTCGAAATCGTGCCCGTTACCGCATTCGGGCAGAACTGTTCCATTTTATGGAATCCCGCCACACTTCACGCCGTGGTGGTCGATCCGGGTGGGGATGTGCCGCGCATCATGGCGTTCATTGCCGCGAAGGACCTGGTGGTGGACTCCATATGGCTGACCCATGGCCATCTGGACCATGCCGGCGGGGCGGATGCCCTGCGGCGGGAACTGACGGCCCGGCAGGGAAAGGCCGTGCCCATGATCGGGCCGGACAGGGCGGATGAGCCGCTGCTGTCCGCCATCCCGCAGCAGGCGGCGCTGTTTGGCGTGACGGGCCTGGAAAGCGTGCAGCCTGACCGATTTGTCAGCCATGGTGAAACGCTGGAGGCACTGGGCCACAGTTTCGAGGTCCGCCATGTGCCCGGTCATACGCCGGGGCATGTCATATTTTATGATCCCGCATCCCGCTTTGCCTTTGTGGGGGATACACTGTTCCGTAGCGGCGTGGGGCGGACGGATTTCCCTTATGGTGACCATGACCAGCTGATCGCGGCCATCCGTGACCAATTGCTTCCGCTGGGCGATGATGTCACGATCCTGCCCGGTCATGGCCCGGCAACGACAATCGGTGCTGAACGTGCAGGCAATCCCTTCCTGACGTGACCATGGATAACAGGGTGCAGGAGAAAAACAGCTTATGATGTCCCTCAAGCCCGGCCGGTGGCTGGCTCTGGCCGCATGCATGGCCGCCGTTTCCGTTCCCGCCATGGCAGCGGAAGAAACGGGGGAACCCACCCACGCCCAGGCCCCGCTGCCCACCGTGGCGCTGACCATCACGTCGGCCAATGGTACGAAACACGCCTTTACGGTGGAAAAGGCGATGACCCCGCGTGAACAGCAGGTGGGCGAGATGTTCCGCCCGTCCGTCCCGGCTGACGGGGGCATGATCTTTGTCTGGCCGTACCCGCGCCAGAGCGACATGTGGATGGAAAACACCAGGGCTTCGCTCGATATCGTTTTTATCGGCGCCGATAATCGCGTTTCCTCCATTGTCGAGAACGCCGTCCCCCTCAGCCTGGCCCGAATCAGCAGTCACGGTCCCGTGCGCGCAACGCTGGAATTGCAGGCCGGTATTACCGAAAAGCTGGGAATCGTGGTGGGAGACCGGGTGGATTCGGCCGTGCTGAACAATGGACCATCATCCAAGTAAGTCTAATATTTGTTGGTTTCCCGCCGTTTTTTGGTTTTTCCCTGAGATATTTTTCCTTTTAGGTGCATTTTCTGATTGACGGTTTTGGGGGTGGGACCTATATCCGCACTCACCGGCGGCGCTGAGGGAAACTTCTTGAGGTTGCTGGTGAGATTTGCTAGGTTATTCGGCCCGATTGGGCTTTGGTCTTTGACAAGAGAATAGAGAGAGTATCTGGAAGGGATATGCTGGCGGCGCGGTTGTTGCTCTTTAGGGCGATGATTGGCGGCCTGGACTGGGTG
>NZ_NKTZ01000020.1 GCF_003207855.1 Komagataeibacter rhaeticus
CCCGGCAAGAAAAAAATGACGGAAAACACCTGTTTCCCGTCATATACTCTCAGCAGCCAGCCTTAGCGTATATCTGTGCCCGTTCTATGTACCGACCCCAGACTTGGGGTGATTTTCAGGCGGTCGTGCAACTGTCGGCCGGCCTGAATGTGGCAATTCTCAGCTTTGTGGATATCAGCCTGCCCGCCATCAAGGAACGGCGGCGTGTCTTTGCCAAGGCCCAGCAGGAACTGAACATGTACCGCACCGCGCCCACCAAGCTGGTCAGCGCGCAGCAGCTCGAACATGACTGCGAGGTGGAGGAGATGAACCAGAAGCTGTACCTGCTGTGGCAGGAAAGCGCCGACTACAGCAATGAAGAGGACACGCTGGTCCATTATACCGGCATAATGGGCTTTTTCGGGGCGGTGCTCAGTCTTGTCCTGCTGTGGTATTCGGCGGCCTATTACGACGCGCCGATCAGCGGGTGGGGGGAGGCGGTGATCGCGCTGTCCTTCTGTTCGCTGGTGGCGGCGTTCATCATCAATTTCATGACCGCGTCCCAGTCCAGCGTCTTTACCCAGAAGTGTAATGACATCCGCCAGCAGGCGCGCCAGAATCTGGGGCCGCGGAACATGCCGCCCTCCGGTCCGGCCGGGTCCGGCACGGCCACCCCCGCCAGTTCCCCCACCGTGCCGCCCGCCTAGTGTGGCATTGTGGCCACAATACGGCCCCCGGCTTTCATGCCGTGACCTGCGGGGCAGGTGGTTTTCCGCAATTCCGGCCCGTGGCGGCAAAAACGGCACATAACCCGGCAGTATAGAACCCTGCATGCGGGCGGTGGCGGCGGCAGAGGGGAAGGTTCCCCAATGTAATGTGTTTTTTAATGCCTTTGTCCGGCGGGGTGGTCCATTTGATGTACAAGGACCGCACCAAAATTACTTCTGATGAATCAAAATCAAAACGGTGGCATAAAAATTAGTATTTCAATATAGATGTTTTAATAAAACCTTCATAAAACTGTATTGGAAACATAACACACAGTATCAGGCCCGTGCGGATTCCGCATCGGATGCCCAGATCAAGGCCCTGCAACTGGAAATGCAGGCCATGCGGCGGGAAATGTCCGGCCAGATCAGCGTGCTGCGCCAGCGCCTGGTCCGTGCCGAGGCGGTGCGCAGCCCCGAAGCCGCCAACGCCGCGCAGGCCCGCCGGGTTGCGGCCAGCCACGGCCAGCCCCTGCCCGACAGCTATGCGCGTGACATCCATATCGGCGGTGACAGCGGCATGGGCGGCAGCATGGCCAGCGCCATGCAGAAGGCCGACCTGGGCACCCCGCCATCCGACCGTGGCGTCTCCTCCTCCTGGGCGTCGTTCCGTGCGGCAACGGAAAAGGAAGAAGCCCTGCACATGGGTGGCATGGTCGTGGGCTTCCCCGGCGGGCGTCCCACCATCTCGTCCGAGGACGGGATGTATGCCATGTCCATTGGCTTGGCCTTCCATGAGGATATCGGCGGGTTCATGGGCATGTCGCCGCGCCGTGGCGAGACCAAGGGCGATTACGAGGGCCTGACCGAGAACGCCCGCCGCCTGCGTATCCCCATCTCGTTCCGTTACAAGAACTGGATTGCCAACATCACGCCGGATTTCGGCTCCTCCACCGCCGATGGCTCGGCCACGCTGTATGAAGCGAACCTGAACTACGCGGGCTTCAGGAACACCGTGATTACCGCCGGTTACTTCCAGCCGCGCGTGACAGAAGAAGATTCCGAAAGCTCGAACGAATTCGAGATGATGGAACGCCCCGCCATTACCGACATCGTGCGCAACATCGCCGCCGGTGACGCGCGCATGAGCTTTGGCGCCCTGCATTACGCCAAGCGGTGGTGGATCGCGGGTTACGTGACGGGCCAGAGCTATGGCAAGCGCGCAACCTATGACAGCCAGTCCGGTGCGACCTTCCGTGTGGCGGGCCGTCCGTATGTGTCCAAGGATATTGACGTGCATGTCGGCCTGTCGGCCATTACGGCGTTCAAGGTGGCGCAGGGCACGGGCAGCAGCGACCGGTCCTATACCTTTGCCGAACAGCCTGAAGTTGACCTGACCACCACCAAGCTGCTCAGCGCGACGGTGGGCAATGTGGGCAGCATCTGGTCGGCCGGCCCCGAACTGGGCTTCCGCTGGAAGCGGCTGGTGCTGAAGGGTGAATACTACAATATTGGCGTGACCCGTGGCGATTATGGTGCCAGTACCGCCAGCAACACCGCCAATGTCAACTTTACCGGTTATTATGGCGCGGCCAACTACACCATCTTTGGCAAGGCGCGGTCCTACAACATCAAGGAAGGGGCCTTCGCCGCCCCCGGTGTGGACCATGCCTTCGACCCGTCGCACGGTTACTGGGGCGCGCTGGAAATGTCGGCCCGTTACAGCGTGACCGACCTGAACGCCAACCTGGGCAATGCCGCAACCGCCCTGCGTGGCGGGCAGCAGACGGTGTGGTCGGCGGGGCTGAACTGGTATCCCAACCGTCACTTCCGCTTCATGCTGGACTTCAACCACTTCATTGTCAGCCGCAATAGCGTGGCGGCGGACGTGATGGGGCGTGAGGGCAACTCGGTCGCCGGTCGTATCCAGGCCGCCTTCTGATCGGGCGGCGCCCTGTCCTGATAAAGCCGTGGCAGGTGCCCGGACCCGCGTGGTCCGGGCACCTGAAATTAAAGATTAAGAAATAGTGCCGTTTATTTGTTGTAGTGTGTAGTAAAAGTTAATTTATATTGTTATTTTAAATAAATATGGTCATATTTTTATTTACCAGTCTCCGGTTTCAGGTATTTGTTCCGGAATGGCTCATAAAAACACCGTAGCCAGCCCCCGCTGTGGAAAATTGAATGATGAATGAGATTTCTGCACAGAAAAGCCCGTCCCCCGTCCTGACAATGGGGGATATTGCAAGGCCGGGGCCGGTCATTCCCCCCGATGCGCCGGGGGAGCGCCTGTTCACATTTTTCCACGCCCGCCCCGAACTGATGCTGGTCGCGGTGGTGGATGCGGATAACGTGCCTGTCGGCCTGGTGGAGCGGCAGGCCTTTTTCCTCAGGGTATCGGGCAAATTCGGCCATGCGCTGTTCAACCGCCGCCCGGTGGCGCTGCTGATGGATGACAGCCCGGTCATGATCGAGGCCGATGTCTCTTCATCCGACTTTACCGCCCTGACATTGATGAGCCAGCCCTCCGACCTGCTGCGCGGCTATATCGTGACCCGTGGCGGCCGCTACCTGGGCACGGGTTCGGCGCTGGACCTGATTACCGCGTCGCATTCCCATGCCGTGGCCTCGGCGGCCAGCCTGAAGGAAGCGGCCGAGGACCTGCGCCGCGCCAACCGAAAGATTTTACGCGACAAGCTGTTCATTGACACGATTGTCGAGAACATTCCCTCCGCCCTGCTTGTACGGTCGCTGCGGCACGGGCATCTGGTGCTGGTCAACCGCGCGGCCGAGGCCATGACCTGCTGCCGGCGTGACCTGCTGGTCGAGCGCGATGTGGAGGATGTCTTTACCCCCGACGAGATCGGCCACCTGCTGGTCAGCCGCTTTGCCGGCGGCGGGCAGGGCGTGATTGAAAAGGTGCTGTGTGACCATACCGGCGCAAAACGGGCCATTTCCACCCGCCAGGTCACCATTGCCGATGAACGCGGCGCGCCAAGGTGGGAACTGTGCGTGGCCGATGACGTGACCGAACAGCGCAACGCCCAGCACCAGGTGGAACTGCTGGCCCATTACGACCCGCTGACCGGCCTTGCCAACCGCGCGCTGTTCAGTTCCCGGCTGGAAGCCGCCTGTGCTGCCGGCAGCACCGCAACACTTCTGTGCATCGACCTTGATTACTTCAAGACCGTGAATGACGTGTACGGCCACGCGGCAGGCGACAGCCTGCTGCGGCTGGTTTCCGAACGGCTGCGCGCGTGCAGCCGGCCGGGGGACCTGGTGGCGCGGCTGGGTGGGGATGAATTCGCCATCATCTGGCCCGACGTGCCGGCGCAGGCCGAACTGACCACGCGCGCGCGTGAGATTGTGGAGACGGTCAGCAGGCCCTACATCATTGACGGGCACCACATCGTCATTGGCGCCAGTGTCGGCTCCGCCCTGTATCCGCGCGATGCGGAGGCATCCGAGACCCTGCTGCAATATGCCGACATCGCGCTGTACCGCGCCAAGTCGCTCGGCCGCAACGGCTTCCAGTTCTTTGATCAGGAACTGCGTGATGAAATCCAGACCCGTGCCCGGCTGGGCAGCGAACTGCGCGGCGCCATAGCCGGTAACGGGCTGACGCTGCATTTCCAGCCGCTCTATTCCATGCCCGGCAACCGCCTGAGCGCGTGCGAGGCACTGGTGCGCTGGCACCATCCCACGCAGGGCATGATCCCGCCCGACCAGTTTGTGGGGCTGGCAGAGGAAAACGGCCTGATCCACGATCTGGGGGAATGGGTGCTGCGCGCGGCCTGTACTGAAGCCGCCTGCTGGCCCGCACAGGTCAGGGTGGCGGTCAATGTCTCGCCCATCCAGTTGCGCAACCCGCGTTTCATCCGCATTGTCGAGGACGCGCTGGCCCAGTCCGGCCTGCCGCCCGAACGGCTGGAAATAGAGATTACCGAAAACATATTCGTCCAGAACAGCGCCACCAACCGCGAAATCCTGCAACGCCTGGGGCGCATCGGGTGCAGCATCGTGCTGGATGATTTCGGCACGGGCTATTCCTCGCTGGGCTACCTGCGTTCGTTTCAGTTCCAGAAGATCAAGATCGACCGTTCCTTCGTGCAGGAACTGCCCGAACGCGGGGCGGCGGGCATCATCCGCGCCATCATCAGCCTGGCGCAGAGCATGGACATTCCCATCACCGCCGAAGGGGTGGAAACGCAGGACCAGTGGACGCACCTGAACGATCTGGGCTGCAATCAGGTGCAGGGCTTCCTGCTGGGCCGCCCGCAGCCGGCCGAAAGCATCCGCCAGGCCATCCTGACCCATGCCTGAAGCTGACGGGCGAAGGCTGCGCCCCGCTTTGCCGGACATGTCATCAAGGCTTGCGACGCGGCCCCAAAGCGCGTAATCATCGGCCTGCATCAAGAGTTGGGGCGACGCCCAACGCCAACCTGCCATTCCGGGCAAGGTGGCGCTTCCGCAAGGAAGGATGTGGCCCGACCGGCAACCAAACGGAACAAGCCACCGCGTCCACCCCGACCCGTAACGGAGGTTGGACGCAAGGCAATGCCGATCAGAATTCCCGATAATCTGCCCGCCCGTGGTGTGCTGGAGGCGGAAGGCGTGATGGTGATGGGGGAGACCGATGCCATCCGGCAGGACATCCGCCCGCTGCGCATCGGGCTGCTCAACCTCATGCCCGACAAGATCCGCACCGAAACGCAGATCGCCCGCCTGGTGGGGGCCACACCGCTGCAGGTGGAACTGACGCTGGTGTGCATGGGGGGGCATGTGCCGCGCCATACTTCCGCGCTGCACATGGCCGCGTTCTACCAGCCGTGGCAGGACGTGCGCGCCGAACGCTTTGACGGCTTCATCATTACCGGCGCCCCGGTCGAGCGGCTGCCCTTCCATGAAGTGACCTACTGGGATGAACTGCGCCGGGTGTTCGACTGGACCCGGACGCATGTGCACCGCTGTCTCAACATCTGCTGGGCGGCACAGGCGGCGGTCCACCACTTTCATGGCATGCCCAAGCACGCGCTGGCGCAGAAGGCGTTCGGGGTGTTCGACCATCAGGTGCTGGTGCCCGCATCGCCCTACCTGCTGGGCTTTGCCGATGACGTGCCCATTCCCGTCTCGCGCTGGACCGCGGTGCGGCGCGCGGACATCCCGCCCGCAAGCGGCCTGACCATCCTGGCCGAAAGTGCCGAGACGGGGCTGTGCCTGCTGGATGACCCCGACAACCGCGCCCTGCACATGTTCAACCATCTGGAATACGACACCACATCGCTGGCCGAGGAATATTTCCGCGACCGGGAGGCCGGCCTGGCGGTGGACGTGCCGCGCCATTACTTCCCGCACGACAATCCGGCCAACCGCCCCGTCAACCGCTGGCGGGGGCATGCCCACCTGCTGGCCGGGAACTGGATCAACCAGATCTACCAGACCACGCCGTTCGACCTGGAGCGCATTGGCGGCCCCAGGGGTGTGCCCGCGCTGGCCGGGGCATGAGGCCGGGCTGGCGCGGCAGGTGTAACATAAAAGAAACAAATTAAGGGGTGTGGTATAAAATCTGTTACAAAAAGATAAATTTTGCCGTAGAAAAGCCGCCATATCTGTTCTTTACGGCAAAATTAGGTCACACTTCGTCACATGACCAGCATCCCACGCATGCAGATCGGCTTTCTGTTCAACCATGACTGCATCCACCAGATCGCGCATACCGCGCCGATCATCTGTGAACTGGTGGCGCTGGGGCAGGATGTAAGCGTTGTCACGTCGTGCGATGCGCAGGAACGGCAGGTCAGGGCCATCATTGCGGGATGTGCTGCGCGGGTGCGTTTCATCCATATCGACATCAGCCGCCTGTCACGCGCCATCAACGTGGTGGCGAAGGCGGTGCTGCCCTTCCGCCGCATCGCCAACCTGCGCGAGAATGTGGGGCTGTTCGCCCGCTTTGACGCGCTGGTGGTGCCAGAGACGACGTCGGCCCTGCTCAGGAGCCATTTCAACCTTGATGTCAGGCTGGTCTACCTGCCGCACGGGGCGGGGGACCGTGCCATCGGGTTCCGTGACGTGACGCGCTTCTTTGACCTGGTGCTGCTGCCCGGCACCAAGACACGCGACCGCATGCTGGCCGGGGGGCTGGTCCGCCCGGGGCACCATGCGGTGATTGGCTATCCCAAATTCGATATCATCGACATGGGCGCCCGCCCGCGTTTTTTTGACAATGACCGGCCCACGGTGCTGTACAACCCGCATTTCGACCCGGTCCTGTCCTCGTGGTGGGACATGGGGCTGGGGGTGCTGGAATGGTTTGCCCGGCAGGATGACTACAACCTGATCTTCGCGCCCCATGTCATGCTGTTCCGCCGCTGGCTGCACACATCGGTCGAGCACCGGCGCATCCGCTGCCGCTGGCCCATACCCGAACGGCTGCGCAACCTGTCCCATATCCTGATCGATACCGGCAGCACGCGCTCGGTCGACATGTCCTATGTCCTGGCGGCCGACATCTACCTGGGTGATGCCAGCAGCCAGGTCTATGAATGGATCTGCAACCCGCGCCCGTGCATCTTCCTTAATTCCCACGGTGCGCGCTGGCAGGGCAATCCCAGCTACGCGCACTGGAACATGGGGCAGGTGATCGACCGGGTCAGCGCGCTGCCACGGGCGCTTGCGGTGGCGCAGGAACAGCAGGCAGCCTTTGCCCGCCACCAGCGCGCGGCCTTTGCCGCCACGTTCCATACCGAAGCGGGGGGCAGTGCCGCCGGCCGTGCCGCGCGGGAAATTGTTTACTATTTGTTACAGGATAAACGCGCCGCCGCCTGAACGCGGGGGCCGCATGGCGCTATGATCCCGCCACCCTGCGGGGGTGGTGGAGAACGTCATGCGGATTGCTTATGTCATCAACAGTTTTGAAGGTGGTGGCGCGGCGCTCCCCATTCCGGCGATCGTGGATGTCTGCCGCGCCCATGGCCATACGGTGCATGTGGTGGCGCTGGAACGGCGCAACGGCCGCGCCATTCCGGCGCTGGAAGCGGCAGGCATCGGGACGGACGTGCTGGCGGCCGATGATGCCCCGGCCCCGTCCGTGCTGCGCCGGCTGGATGGCTGGGTGCGCGATGTGGCCCCCACCCATATCTGGACATCCCTGACGCGCGCGACGCTGCTGGGGCAGGTCGTGGGCCTGCGGCGGAGGGTTCCGGTTACAAGCTGGCAGCATAATGCGTTCCTTCGCCCCGGCAACCTGGCGCTGCTGCGGCTCATGCGCGGGCGCAGCGCGCTGTGGGTGGGGGATTCCGCCTATGTGACCGAACTGACCCGCAGGCGGCTGGGGGTGCCCGAATCGCGGCTGATGTGCTGGCCCATTTTCCGCACCCGCCCCGATCTGGCCCCGGCACCGGGCTGGCAGCCGGGGCAGGTGGTGCGGATCGGCACGCTGGGCCGTCTCAATCCCGGCAAGGGGTACGACATGCTGTGCCGCGCGCTGGTACTGCTTCGGGCGGTGGGGGACCTGCCGCCGTTCCAGGTCACGATCGGGGGCGAGGGGGCGGAACATGCCCGCCTGCGCGCCTTCTGCCAGCGCCACGGGCTGGATAACGTGGTATTTGCCGGTTACGTGCAGGATACGGCGGCGTTCCTGCGCGGGTGCCACCTGTATGTCCAGCCCTCCCGCCGCGAAGGGTTCTGCATCGCGGCGCATGAGGCCATGGACACGGCCCTGCCCGTGATTGGCAGCACGGTGGGGGAGATGAACCATTCCATCATCAATGGCGTGACCGGCTGGAAAGTCCCGCCCTGCCGCCCCCACGCGCTGGCCGGCCGGCTGGAAACCGCCCTGCGCCAGCCCGGGCGGCTGGCGGCCATGGGGCAGGCGGCGCACGCGCTGGTCACGCAGCGCTACAGCCCGGCCGTTTTTGCACAGGCAGGGCATGCGGTGCTGCGCCGCATGGCGGGGGAAGAAGGGTAGGGGCGGCGGTCTGGCGGCCTGTTCCCGACACTTCGGGCAACGTCACCTTTCCGGGAACGGGGCGACACCCGGAAACTCTTTTTTATCAACGGGTTGTTTTTTTTCAGCCCTGCGGTGTTCCTTATGTTCCCAATGTTCCCTTGGTTTGGGCAGATCTGTCGGTACGGTAGCAGCCATGCCAGAGGATACCGTATTTCAAATACTACTCCCTATAATCAAAGGGAACGTTGGGAACGTTGGGAACATACCCTGCAAGCCGGCGCCCTCTGCCTCGGAAAAGCGCGGATGGCCGCCATTTATCCGGCATGGCGGGCTATCTGCCCATGCCACCGGGGGGAGGGAACAGCCAGCCGCCTGAACCGCCCGCAGGGCATCATGCGGGGCCTCTGGCGCTGCTTTTTTCACAAGGCACCGGCAGAGAAGCCGCCTTCGCGGGGAAAGGCGGCCCCCATTCAGCCACGGGCGGGTTTCCGGCAGCCGGTCAGACGATCTCGGCTGGCGGGTTCTGCTTGGTCAGCCGGTCATAGCGCAGCAGGGTGGTCAGCAGGTCTTCCATACAGGCCAGCGGCAGCATGGTCGTACCATCGCTGGGGGCTGTATCGGGGTCGGGATGGGTTTCAATGAACACCCCCGCAACCCCTACGGCCAGCGCCGCGCGCGCCAGGATGGGGGCGAATACCCGCTGCCCGCCCGAGGATGTGCCCAGCCCCCCCGGCTGCTGGACGGAATGGGTGGCGTCAAAGATGACCGGATACCCCGTGCCCGCCATGATCGGCAGGCCGCGCATGTCATTGACCAGCGTGTTGTAGCCAAATGACGTGCCACGCTCGCACAGCATGATGCGCTCATTGCCGGTGGAAGCCACCTTGGCGGCCACGTTCGCCATGTCCCACGGGGCAAGGAACTGCCCCTTTTTTATGTTGATGGCCGCCCCCGTCTGGCCCGCCGCCAGCAGAAGGTCGGTCTGGCGGCACAGGAAGGCGGGGATCTGGAGCACATCCACCGTCTCGGCCACCGCGGCGCACTGGTCGGGCAGGTGCACGTCGGTCAGCACCGGCATGCCGAAGCGGGCGCGCACCTGACCCAGTATGTCCAGCCCCTGCGCCATGCCCACGCCGCGCGCGCCGTTGATGGAGGTGCGGTTGGCCTTGTCGAACGAGCTTTTGTAGATCAGCCCGATCCCCAGTCGCGTGGCGATGCCATGCAGCGCGTCCGCCACCTCCATCGCGTGGCTTGCTGATTCGATCTGGCACGGGCCTGCAATCAGCGTGAAGGGGGACTGGTTGCCAACCGTAAGGCTGCCGATGGACAGCGCGCGGTGGTCGGTCATCGCCTGCCACCCGCCCGCTCGGCGGCCTTTTCCACGGCGGCCTTGATGAAGCCGGAGAACAGCGGGTGCGGGTCAAACGGCTTGGACAGCAGTTCGGGGTGGTACTGCACCGCGATGAACCACGGGTGGTCGGGGTATTCCACCACTTCGGGCAGGATGCCGTCGGGCGACATGCCAGAGAAGCGCAGCCCGGTCTTTTCCAGCTGCTCGCGGTAGTGGTTGTTCACCTCGTACCGGTGGCGGTGGCGCTCACGGATGTCGGTGCGGCCATAGGCTTCGGCCGCGCGCGAACCCGGCGCAAGCCTGGCGGGGTAGGCGCCCAGCCGCATGGTGCCGCCCATCTCGCCGCCCTCGCGCCGGCGCAGCAGTTCGTTGCCGCGCGCCCATTCGGTCATCAGGCCGACCAGCGGGTATTCGGTCGGGCCGAATTCGGTGGATGACGCCTTCTCGATCCCCGCCAGGTTGCGCGCGCATTCGATCACCGCCATCTGCATGCCAAAGCAGATGCCCATGAAGGGAATGTTGTGCTCACGCGCGTATTTCACCGCGCGGATCTTGCCTTCCGACCCGCGCTCGCCAAAGCCGCCGGGCACCAGGATGGCGTCGCTGCGGGCAAGGGTGTTCACCGCGTCGTCCGATTTCTCGAAATCCTCGGCCTCGACCCAGTTCAGCCGCACGCGGGCCCGGTTGGCAATGCCACCATGCTGCAATGCCTCGATCAGGGATTTGTAGCTGTCCAGCAGGGCGGTGTACTTGCCCACCACCGTCACCAGCACCTCGCGGTCGGGGTGGCGGACGGCATCGACAATCTTTTCCCAGCGCGACAGGTCGGGGTCGGGCGTGGTGGGCAGGCCGAAATGGTGCAGCACCTCGGTATCCATGCCCTCGGCATGGTACGAGATGGGGCAGGCATAGATGGTGTCCACGTCGCGCGCGGCAATGACCGCCTGCGGGCGCACGTTGCAGAAGCTGGCGATCTTGCGGCGCTCGTTTTCGGGTATTTCCCGGTCGGAACGGCAGACCAGCATCTGTGGCTGGATGCCCACGTTCTGCAGTTCCTTGACGGAATGCTGGGTGGGCTTGGTCTTCAGCTCACCCGCCGCCGCGATCCATGGCAGCAGGGTGAGGTGGATGAACATCGTCTGGTCGGGGCCAAGGTCGTTGCGCAGCTGGCGGATGGATTCAAGGAAGGGCAGGCTTTCGATATCGCCCACCGTGCCGCCGATCTCGACCAGGACGAAGTCCAGGTCCTCGGTATCGGCCACGATCGTTTCCTTGATCGAGTCGGTAATGTGGGGAATGACCTGTACGGTCGCCCCCAGATAGTCGCCACGCCGTTCGCGCGCGATCACGCCGGAATAGATCTGCCCCGTCGTGGCATTGTCCGCCCGGGTGGCATGCACACCCGTGAAGCGTTCGTAATGCCCAAGGTCGAGATCCGTCTCGGCGCCGTCGTCGGTCACGAAGACCTCGCCGTGCTGATAGGGGCTCATCGTCCCCGGATCGACATTCAGGTAGGGGTCAAGCTTGCGCAACCGGACCCGATAGCCACGGGCCTGAAGCAGGGCAGCAAGGGCAGCCGAAGCGATGCCTTTGCCAAGGGAGGACACCACGCCGCCGGTGATGAATACAAACCGCGTCATGGATGGCCTTTCTACACAGCTTGCGGCCCGGCTGCAAAGGCTACGATGCGCCCGTGGCCCAAAAAATGAAAAATGCCCCGGCACGGCGTGCCGGGGCATGGAAATCGCGTGCCGTGGGGCGTGCGCGCAGGAGGCGTGCGTTCAGGGGGCTGGCGCGGGTGCGGGTGCGGGGGCCGCCGCGGGCGGTGCCGCCAGGATATCATGGCCCACCCCGCTGGACGCGCCACGGTTCATGACCGCAAGCGTCAGCGAGAGCACCATGAAAACCGTGCCCAGCACGGCGGTGGAGCGCGTGAGCAGCGTTGCCGTGCCGCGCCCGGACATGAAGGAACCCATGCCCTGCGAGCCGCCGATTCCAAGCCCGCCGCCCTCGCTGCGCTGGATCAGGATGGTCCCGATCAGCGCGATGGTGACGAACAGGTGCAGTAGAAGAAGAACAGTGATCATGCGTCTTTCCAGTAGAGCCCCGCCAGCCGCGCGGCAATCACGAGGCGCGGGCGGCGCGGACAAGCGGCACGAAGGCATCGGCCTTCAGGCTGGCATTGCCCACCAGCGCCCCGTCCACGTTTTCAACGGGCAGGATATCGGTGACATTGCGTTCATTGACGGAGCCACCATAAAGGATTCGGATCGTTTTGCCAGCTTCCCCGAACTGCCGCACCAGTTCGGCGCGGATGAAGGCGGACATGTCGGCAATATCCTGCTGTGATGCCGCCTGCCCGGTGCCGATGGCCCAGACCGGCTCATACGCCACGATGCCGGTAAAGCCCTGCGGCAGGGAGCCCTGGATCTGCCAGCCCACCTTTTCCTGCGAATCCCCGCTGTCGCGCTGGTCGGCGTTCTCGCCCACGCATACGATGGGGGTCAGGCCGGCCGCCATGGCGGCCACCGCCTTCTCGCGCACCGTCTCGTCCAGCTCGCCATGCTCGGCGCGGCGCTCGGAATGGCCAAGGATCACGTATTCCACCCCAAGGTCCACCAGCATCGGGGCCGAAATGTCGCCCGTATGGGCACCCGACCTGTCCTTGTGGCAGTCCTGCGCGCCCAGTGCCATGCCCGCGGCCTTCAGCTTTGGCGCCAGGCGCGCAAGCTGGGTAAAGGGGGGGCAGACCACCACGTCCGCCCGCGCGGGCAGGGCGGCAAGGCCCGTGGCCAGTGCATCCACCAGTGCGTCCGCATCGGCGCTCAGGCCGTTCATTTTCCAGTTGCCGACAATAATCTGCTTCATGTTTCCACTCCTGGCCCATGCCGCCTGGGTGCCGCGTGCGGCGGTGCGGGGCATGGCTTATGACGGGCGCCAGCCTACACCACGGCGCGGCGGCCTGTGCAACCCGCGCGGCGCGCGGGACATGGCTGCGTGCATGCGGGTGCTGGTCAAACCGGCGGCGTGACCGTATGGTGCCCGACCGGAAAACAGGGCGCCCGTCCGGGTGCGCATGGTGCGCACGCCCTGTTCCGTCCGGCTTTGTCTTGGTGCTGGCGCAGGGTTTTTCATGCTATCTTTTCTGTATCGCGTGTTTGTCGATTCATGGGTGGGGCGCATTGTTGCCGGGCTGTTCTTCCTCGCCTTCATCGGGTTTGGCGTGGGGGATGTGCTGATGAACATCGGCACCGAACGCGCCGACGTGGCCGCCCGCGTGGGCAGCCGCCCCATCCTGGTGCAGTCCTACCAGAACGCGCTCCAGTCCGAGATGCCGCAGGTGGCCCAGTCCATGCACCTGTCCGACCCGGCCCAGATCCCGCCCGCAACGCGCGAACAGGTCGCCCGCCAGGTGCTCCAGCGCCTTGTGCTGCAGGCCGAAATTGCCGAGGCCGCCGACCGCCACGGCCTGATCGTGCCCGATTCCGTGGTGCGGGACGAGATTTTCTCCATCCCCGCCTTCAGGGGCACGAATGGCCAGTTCGACCGCGCCCTGTTCAACGACCGCCTGCACCGCACCGGCATGACCGAAGGGCGGCTGATTGAACTGGTGCGGCAGGAACAGGCGTCGCGCGTGCTGCTGGAGCCGATTCGTGACGGGGCCACCGTGCCCGACGTGATGGTCCGCCGCCTGTTTGATTTCGAGGCCCAGACCCGCACCATCGACCTGGTGCGCGTGCCCTTTGACAGCCAGCAGGTGACCGCCACCCCGACCCCCGCCCAGCTTGCGCGCTACCACGCCAACCACCCGTGGGAATTCACCGCCCCCGAATACCGCCATGCCCGCGTGGTCGTGCTTTCGGCCGACACCATCGGCCGCATGCTCGACATTACCGATGCCGAAGTGCAGAAAAGCTATCAGGATCAGGCCCAGACCTTCAGCGCGCCCGAACGGCGCAGCGTGCAGATCGTGACCGTGCCGACGCAGGACCGCGCCACCGCCCTGCGTGCGCGGTGGACGGATGCGGGGGCATGGGCGCAGGTGCAGAAGGACGCGGGCCGGGACGCGGCGGCGGTGGAACTGCCGGGCATGAAGCAGGCGGACATTCCCTCCGCCGATCTGGGCCGGGCGATCTTCGCCGCCCCCGTCGACGTGACACAGGGGCCGGTGAAGAGCGAGGGCGGCTGGGTCGTCTTTCGCGTCACCACGCTCACCCCCGCCCACACCACGCCCTTTGCCGATGTGAAGCAGGCGCTGCATGACCAGATCGCCCATACCCGCGCGCAGGCGCTGCTGGCCGACCGGGTGCAGAAGCTGCAGGACGCGATTGCCGGCGGCGGGCTGGATTCCATTCCCGCCGACCTGGGTGCCGTGGCCGTATCGGGCGACCTTGATGCCAGCGGCAACACCCACGAAGGTACGCCCGCCCCCATACCGGGCAGCGATGCGGTGCGGCAGGCGGTCATCGCCCGCGTGTTCTCCCAGGCAAAAGGGGCCAGCCCCGTGCTGGTGCAGGGGCCGGATGGCGCATGGTATGCCGTATCGGTTGATGGCGTGACGCCGGGCCATGCGCTGGATCTGGCCGAGGCCGGGCCGCGTGTCGCCGCCGCATGGCAGGCCGATGTCCGCCGCCACATGGCCGACCAGCAGGCCACCGCCTTCTACAACCAGGCGCAGGGGCAGGGGGGGCTGGCCCATGTCACCCCCGCCGTGCCGGGGCTGGAGCACAGCCAGCCCATTTCCCCCATGCAGCCGGCACCCGAAATCCCGCGTGAGGTGGCCGCCCTGATCTTCCGGCTGGAGAAGGTGGGGCAGAATGTCATGACCGAAGCGGGTGATTCCTATGTGGTGGCCACGCTGACGGCCATCAACCACCCCGACCCCGCCACGCAGAAGGACCTGTACGGGCGCGTGCGCGCGGGCCTGACCCAGTCCATGGGCGAGGATATCGAGATGGGCTATGGCGGGGCGCTGGAAGCCATTGTCAAGCCCAGGCCCAACGAGTCCGCCCTTCGCGCCGTGATGGCGGAGGTAACGGGCGGCCAGAACACAGGAACCGCACAGTGACAGCAGACGCCGCGCGCATGCGCCCCCCCTCCCGGCAGCCCGATGCCGCCCGGCGCGCGGCGGCACTTGCCACCCTGCGCGAAGGCAGGGCCGCCGTGGCATGGCGGGTCGAGCCGGCTGACCTGCTTACCCCCGTTGCCGCCTTCCTGCGCCTGTCGCCCCTTGCGCGCAGCCATGGCGGCGGCAATGGCGGGCACAATGCCTTCCTGCTGGAAAGTGTGGAGGGCGGCACCTCACGCGGGCGCTATTCGGTCATCGGCCTGCTGCCCGACCTGATCTGGCGCTGCCATGACGGGCGTGCCAGCCTGTGCACCGACCCGTCCGCCCCCGCCCATGCCTTCGTGCCGCAGGCCGAGGCCCCGCTGGTCTCGCTGCGGCGCATCCTGCATGCCAGCCGCATCGACCTGCCCGAGGGGCTGCCGCCCATGACCGGCGGCGTGTTCGGCTACCTGGGCTATGACATGGTCCGTCAGGTCGAATGCCTGCCCGACATGCCCGCCGATGACCTGGACCTGCCCGAGGGCATCCTGATGCGTCCCGGCCTGTTCGCCATATTCGACACGGTGCGTGACGAACTGCTGCTGGCCGCGCCCCTGCGCCCGCAGGAGGGTGTTGCCCCCGAAGCCATATGGGACGCGGCGCAGGCCCGGCTGGAACAGGCGCGCGCGGCCCTGTCCACCCCGGTGGAACTGCCTGACGGGCCGGTGGGCGAAATGGCGCCCCCCGTGCCGGAATCGACGATGAGCAAGGACGAATTCTGCGCCATCGTGCGCAGGCTGCAGGACTATATCGCCGCGGGCGACGCCTTCCAGATCGTGCCGAGCCAGCGCTTCAGCGCCGCCTTCACCCTGCCGCCGTTTGCGCTGTACCGCGCATTGCGGCGCATCAACCCCGCGCCCTTCCTGTTCTATCTGGACCTGGACGGGTTCAGCCTTGTCGGCTCCTCGCCCGAGGTGCTGGTGCGCCTGCGCGAAGGCACCATGACCGTGCGCCCGCTGGCGGGCACCCGCCCGCGTGGCCGCACGACGGTGGAGGACCTGGCGCTGGAGGCCGAACTGCTGGCCGACCCCAAGGAACGCGCCGAACACCTGATGCTGATCGACCTGGGCCGCAACGATGTGGGCAGGGTGTGCGAACTGGGTTCGGTCAGGGTGACGGAGCAGTTCGTGATCGAACGCTTCAGCCATGTCATGCATATCTCATCGAATGTGGAAGGGACCCTGCGCCCCGACCTTGGGGCACTGGACGCGCTGATGTCGGGCTTCCCCGCCGGCACGCTGACGGGTGCGCCCAAGATCCGCGCCATGCAGATCATTGACGAGGTGGAGCCGACACGGCGGGCGACCTATGCCGGGTGCATCGGCTATTTCGGCCCCGATGGGGACATGGATACCTGCATCGGCCTGCGCATGGCGGTGGTGAAAGACGGGCGGATGTACGTGCAGGCGGGCTGTGGCGTCGTGGCCGACAGCGTGCCCGAGGCGGAATACGAGGAAACCCGCCAGAAGGCCCGCGCCCTGTTCCGCGCGGCGGAGGAGGCGGTACGCTTCGCCACGGCCGGAGACGCCTGAAGGCCATGGAAATTTCCAGGGGCCGCCTTTTTGAAAAAGGCGGCGTTCCCTCCTGAAGCTTTTTGAAAAAGCACCACCGGAAACTTCTTTCGTGTGCGGGCGGTCGTGACATCAGGGGACTGAAACACTTCGCAAGATGATTTTACGGCTTCCGCGTACATGATAAGGGATGGCAAGACATGCCCGGGCCACGCCAGAAGGTTTGACCCGGCCCAGCGGAAAAGCCATGATACGCCCATGATCCTTCTGATCGACAATTATGACAGCTTTACCTTCAACCTCGTCCACTATCTGGGCGATCTGGGGGAAAAGTGTGACGTCCATCGCAACGATGCGATCAGCGTGGCGGATGCGCTGGCGCTGCGGCCCGAAGCCATTGTCATCTCGCCCGGTCCCTGTTCCCCCAATGAAGCCGGGATCTGCTGCGACCTGATTGCCGCCGCCGCCGGAAAGGTGCCGGTATTCGGCGTCTGCCTGGGCCATCAGGCGATAGGTCAGGTATTTGGCGGCAGGGTGGTGCGCGCGCCCGTGCCGATGCATGGCAAGGTCTCGCCGGTCTATCATGACGGGACCGACATCTTTGCCGGCCTGCCCGACCCGTTCAGCGCCACGCGCTACCACAGCCTGACGGTCGAACCCGAAAGCCTGCCCGAAACGCTGGTGGCCACCGCGCGCACGGAAGATGGCGTGATCATGGGTCTGCGCCACGCCAGTCTGCCCATATTCGGCGTGCAGTTCCACCCCGAGAGCATCGCATCCGAACACGGGCATGACATCATGGCCAATTTCCTGTCCATCGCACGCGGCACCAACACGCCGCGCAAGGCTGCCTGAGCAGGGATGGGCAGCACGATGGACAGCACGCCAGCCACCAGCGCCCTGTTTCGTGATCTGCTGGGGCAGGCTGTCGATGGCGGGGCGAAGGTGGCGCCGGAACTGGCGCAGCAGGGCCTGAAATGCATTGAACGGGGCGAGGCGGCGCCCGTGCCCGCCACCGCCTTCCTGACCGCGCTGCGCCTGCGTGGCCTGCTGCGCGCCGATCCGGTGGAACTGGAAGCCGTGCTGGGCCACCGCCCGCCCGTGGTCGTGGCACCTGAAATGCAGGCCGCGCTGGACCGGGTGATGGACGGGCAGGCATTGACGCCAGAGATGGCGCAGGCCGCGTTTGACCGGATCATGGATGGCGGCGTGCCCGATGCCGCGCTGGCCGCCTTCCTGACCGCGCTGCACATGCGCGGGGAAAGTGCCGGTGAGCTGGAGGCCGCCGTGCGCGCCATGCGCGCGCGCATGATCGCGGTGTCCGGCATGCCGGATGACGCGATTGATGTCTGTGGCACGGGTGGCGACGGGCTGGGCACGCTCAATGTCTCCACCGCCGTGGCCTTCGTGCTGGCCGCCCTGGGGGTGCCGGTGGTCAAGCATGGCAACCGTGCGCTGTCCTCGCGCTCGGGGGCGACGGATGTGCTGCTGGAACTGGATGTGCCCCTGCCGGTGGAGCCCGCGCGTATTGGCGGCATGGTGGAACGCCACGGGCTGGCCTTCCTGGCCGCCACCAACCACCACCCCGCCATGCGGCATGTGGGGGCGGTGCGCCGGGCGCTGGGTTTCCGCACCATTTTCAACCTGGTCGGCCCGCTGTGCAATCCCGCCCGGGTAACGCGGCAGATGGTGGGCGTGTTCTCGCCCGACTGGCTGGAAACCATGGTCAGGGCATTGCAGGCCACCGGATCGACGCATGTCTGGGCCATAAGCGGTGACTGCGGGCAGGGGCGGTTCATTGACGAACTGACCCTGGCCGGTCCCACCCGCGCCTGCGTGCTGGAGGGCGGGCAGGTGCATGCCGTGGACGTGGATGCGGCGGCGGCCGGGCTGGAACCGGCCCCCATTTCCGCCATTGCCGGTGGGCCGCCCGCCCATAACGCGCAGGCGCTGCAGGCGCTGGCGCGCGGCGCGCGCGGGGCGTACCGGGATACGGTGCTGCTGAATGCCGGTGTCGCATTGCATGTGGCGGGGCGGGGCAGCACTATCATACGGGGTGGCGCGATTGACTATGCCGCCCTGCGCGGGAACATCCGCCTTGCGGCGGATGCGCTCGATCGTGGCGCGGTTGCGGCCGTGCTGGAGGCCGTGCGGAGCTTCCGCACGGACGTGCCAAACAGAGTAACAGGGTAGAAAATGAACGACACGCCAAGCACCTCCCCCCAGACAGGCAGTGTCCAGCCCGAGGATGTGGACAGCATTCCCGACGTGCTGGAGCGTATCTGTGCCCGGACAAGGGTGGATGTGGCGCAGCGCGCGAAAGTCATGACACTGAAGGAAATCACCGCCCGCGCGCGGGAGGTGAACACCCCGCCGCGCGGGTTTGGCCAGGCGCTGAAGCAGAAGACGGCGGACCACCAGATCGGCCTGATCGCGGAAATCAAGAAGGCGTCGCCTTCGGCCGGGATCCTGCGTCCCGATTACGAACCCACGCAGATCGCGCAGGAATATGAAAAGGCGGGGGCGGCGTGCATTTCCGTCCTGACCGAAGGCTCGTGCTTCCACGGCAGTGCCGAGGACCTGACCCGCGTGCGGGAGGCATGCAAGCTGCCGCTTCTGCGCAAGGACTTCATCATCGACCCGTGGCAGGTGCATGAAAGCCGCCTGATCGGCGCGGACTGCATCCTGCTGATCATGGCCATCCTGACCGATGCCGAAGCCGCCGAACTGCTGGACATCGCGCGCGGGCTGGACATGGACGTGCTGGTGGAAGTGCATGACGAGGGCGAGCTGAACCGTGCGCTGGCGCTGGATACCTCGCTGATCGGCATCAACAACCGCAACCTGAAAACACTCCAGACCGATATCGAGACCACCTGCAGGCTGGCCCCGCTGGTGCCGCCGGACCGGATCATCGTGTCCGAAAGCGGCATCCGCACCCATGCGGATGTGATGAAGCTCAACGCCATTGGCGCCTCGGGCTTCCTGGTGGGGGAAAGCCTGCTGCGGCAGGCGGATGTCGGGGCGGCGGTGCATGCGCTGCTGGGCACCACGCCCGATGGCGCGGCCCCCGTGGCCCCCGCGCCATGACGGGGCCGCGCCTGTCCCATCTGGATGGCGCGGGACATGCGGTGATGGTGGATGTGTCGGCCAAGGCCGATACACGGCGCGAGGCGGTGGCGCACGGGCATATCAGCATGCGGCCCGAAACGCTGGCGCTGGTCGTGGCGGGCGCGATGCCCAAGGGCGACGTGCTGGCCACAGCCCGCATCGCGGGCATCATGGCGGCCAAGAAAACCGCCGACCTGATCCCGCTGTGCCACCCGCTCGCCATCTCGTCAGTCAGGGTGGAACTGCTGCCCGACGCGGATCAGCGCGGCATCACCATTACCGCGCGCGTGCGCACAACCGGCCCCACCGGCGTGGAGATGGAGGCACTGACCGCGGCCTCCGTCGCGGCGCTGACGCTGTACGACATGTGCAAGGCGGTGGAGCGGGACATGGAAATCGGTCAGATACACGTGATCCATAAATCCGGAGGGGCTTCGGGTACTTATGACCGCGTTGCGGGAGCATGACGGATCATGGCGCGCCCCTGTAACCGAAACGGCTGTGCCGGCCGCCCGGCAGGGGGCAGGGCACAGGCAACATGAACCAAGGACGTTCGATGAGTAACGAGACAGATCCCGGCCTGTCGGGTGGCCACAACAGCCGGACCATGACCGAGGCCGACCTGAAGGAAGCCTATTACCAGATGGTGCTGATCCGCCGGTTCGAGGAACGCGCGGGCCAGCTTTACGGCATGGGGCTGATCGGCGGTTTCTGCCATCTGTATATCGGGCAGGAAGCGGTTGTCGTGGGCATCCAGATGGAGCTGAAGCAGGGGGACAAGATCATCACCTCCTACCGTGACCACGGGCAGATGCTGGCCGCCGGCATGGACCCGCGCGGTGTCATGGCCGAACTGACCGGGCGCGAGGGCGGGTATTCCCACGGCAAGGGCGGGTCGATGCACATGTTCTCTTCCGAGAAGCATTTCTATGGCGGCCACGGCATTGTCGGCGCGCAGGTCTCGCTGGGCATCGGGCTGGCGTTTGCCAACAAGTATCGCGGCACGGACGAGGTCTCGGTCACATATTACGGCGAGGGCGCGTCCAACCAGGGCCAGGTGTACGAAAGCTTCAACCTGGCCGCCCTGCACAGGCTGCCCTGCCTGTTCGTGCTGGAGAACAACCGCTACGGCATGGGCACCAGCGTGGAGCGGGCCTCGGCCTCGAAAGCGCTGTGGCGCAATGGTGAGCCGTGGGGCATTCCGGGCATGTATGTCGATGGCATGGATGTCGAGGCCGTGCGCGCCGCCGCCGCCGAGGCCGTGGCCCACTGCCGCGCGGGCAAGGGCCCGGTGCTGATGGAGGTGGATACCTACCGCTACCGTGGCCATTCCATGTCCGACCCGGCCAAATACCGCCAGCGTTCGGAAGTGGACGAGATCCGCAAGAACCATGACCCGATCGACCGCGTGCGCCGTGAACTGCTGGAACGCGGTGTGGCGGAAAGCGACCTGAAGGCGATGGATGACAGGGTGAAGGCCGTTGTGGTTGACGCGGCCGAGTTTGCCCAGACCAGTCCCGAACCCGATCCTTCGGAGCTGTGGACGGACATTCTGGTAGGAAGCTGATTGAAAGATGGCAATACAGATACTTATGCCCGCCCTGTCCCCCACCATGAAGGAGGGCACGCTGGCGCGCTGGCTGCGCAAGCCGGGCGAGGCGATTGCCGCAGGCGATGTGATTGCGGAAATCGAGACCGACAAGGCCACGATGGAAGTCGAGGCCGTGGATGAAGGCGTGATGGGCCGCATCCTGATCCCCGAGGGGACGGAGAACGTGGCGGTCAACACCCCCATCGCCGTGCTGCTGGCCGAAGGCGAGAGCGCGGATGCGACGCCTGCGGCATCCCCCACGGCCCCGGCAGTACAGGCACCCGCCGCCCCGCCATCATGCGGGCCGACGCCTGCCGCCCCCGGCGCGCCGAAGGTTGCGGCCGAACCGGAAAAGGACTGGGGCGAGACCACCGAGATGACCGTGCGCGAAGCCCTGCGCGATGCCATGGCCGCCGAGCTTGCGCGCGATGAGGACGTGTTCCTGATCGGTGAGGAAGTGGCCGAATACCAGGGGGCCTACAAGGTCTCGCAGGGGTTGCTGGACCAGTTTGGCGAGAAGCGGGTGATCGACACCCCCATCACCGAACAGGGCTTTACCGGCATGGCCATTGGCGCGGCCCTGACCGGGCTCAAGCCGATTGTGGAGTTCATGACCATGAACTTCGCCATGCAGGCCATTGACCAGATCATCAATTCCGCCGCCAAGACGCGCTACATGTCGGGCGGGCAGATGTCGTGCCCCATCGTGTTCCGTGGCCCCAATGGCGCCGCCGCCCGTGTGGGGGCCCAGCATTCGCAGTGCTATGCCAGCTGGTACGGCCATGTGCCGGGGCTGAAGGTGGTGGCACCCTGGTCGGCAGCCGATGCCAAGGGCCTGCTGCGCGCCGCCATCCGTGACCCCAACCCGGTCATCTTCCTGGAAAACGAGATCCTGTACGGCCAGCGTTTTCCCTGCCCGGTGGATGAGGACTTCATCCTGCCGATCGGCAAGGCGAAGGTCGAGCGCGCGGGCACGGATGTGACCATCGTCGCCTTCTCCATCATGGTCGGTGTGGCGCTGGAAGCGGCCGAAAAGCTGGCGGAGCAGGGGATCGATGCGGAAGTGATCAACCTGCGCACCATCCGCCCGCTGGATACCGAGACGGTGGTGGAAAGCGTGAAGAAGACCAGCCGCGTGGTGGTGGTGGAAGAAGGCTGGCCCTTTGCCGGTATTGGCGCGGAAGTGGCCATGCAGGTGATCGAGCACGCCTTTGACTATCTGGACGCGCCGCCGGTGCGCGTGGCGGGGGCCGATGTGCCCATGCCGTTTGCCGCCAATCTTGAAAAGCTTGCCCTGCCCAATGCGGACTGGATCATCAATGCCGTCCGGCAGGTTGTGTGAGGGACCGCGCGATGCCGATCAACATCCTGATGCCCGCCCTGTCCCCCACCATGAAGGAGGGCACGCTGGCCCGCTGGCTCAAGGCGGAAGGCGACGCCATTGCCGCGGGCGACGTGATTGCGGAAATCGAGACCGACAAGGCCACGATGGAAGTCGAGGCCGTGGATGAGGGCATACTGGGCCGCATCCTGATTGGCGAGGGGACGGAGGGCATTGCCGTCAACACCCCCATCGCCATACTGGTGGCCGAAGGCGAAAGCGTGCCCGATGCGCCTGCTGCCACCGCCGCTGCCACGCCCGCCCCCGCAGCACCCGCGCCAGCAACACCCGTGGCCCCGGTTCCCGCCACCACGCAGGCCGCACCGGCAGCCCCTGTGGCCCCGGCACCAAAGGGCACACGCGTCTTTGCCTCCCCCCTTGCGCGCAGGATTGCAGCCCAGAAGGGCATTGACCTTGCCACGCTGAAGGGCAGCGGCCCCAATGGGCGCATCGTGCGCCGTGATGTGGAACAGGCGCAGCAGGCCCCGGCCGCAGCCCCCGCAGCCACGGCCGCGCCCGCCGCAGCGCCGGCATCGGCACCGGCACCCGCCAGCACGGCGTATGACACCGTGCCGCATTCGGGCATGCGCAAGGTGATTGCGCGCCGCCTGACGGAAGCCAAGTCCACCATCCCGCATTTCTATGTGGAAATGGATGTGGAACTGGATGCGCTGCTGGCGCTCCGCAGCCAGCTTAACGCGGCCGCCCCGTCCGAAGGGCCGGGAGCGTACAAGATTTCCGTCAATGACATGCTGGTCAAGGCGGCGGCGGTGACACTGCGCCGGGTGCCGCAGGTCAATGTGTCCTATACCGATGACGCGCTGCTGGCGTATCATGATGTGGACATCTCGGTTGCCGTCTCCATCCCCGACGGGCTGATCACGCCCATCGTGCGCGCGGCCGACACCAAGGGCCTGCGCCAGATCAGCCTGGAAACACGCGACCTTGTGGCGCGCGCACGCGCAGGCAAGCTGAAGCCGGAGGAATTCCAGGGCGGCACCTTCTCCATCTCCAATATGGGGATGTACGGGGTCAAGGCGTTCTCCGCCATCATCAACCCGCCACAGGCGGCCATCCTGGCCATTGCGGCGGGTGAGCGCAGGGCCGTGGTCAAGGGCAATGACATCGTGATCGCCACCGTCATGACCGTGACCCTTTCGGTCGATCACCGGGTGGTGGACGGGGCGCTGGCGGCACAGTGGCTGTCAGCCTTCCGGTCGGTTGTTGAAAACCCGATGAGCCTTGTGGTCTGAGGAAACGATCCGAAATGAGCACCACGCAATTTGATCTCATTGTCATTGGCGGCGGCCCCGGCGGGTATGTGGCGGCCATCCGCGCTGCCCAGCTCAGGCTGAAGGTGGCGGTGGTGGAAGCCGCCCAGCTTGGCGGCATCTGCCTCAACTGGGGCTGCATTCCCACCAAGGCGCTGCTGCGCGCGTCCGAAATCAACCACATGCTGCACAACCTGGAGGAATTCGGGTTTGCGGCGGACAATGTGCGCTTTGACTTTGCCAGGGTGGTCAAGCGCTCGCGCGCTGTCTCGGCCCAGCTTTCGGCCGGTGTTGCCCATCTGCTGAAGAAGCACAAGGTCACGGTCATCAACGGCTTTGGCAGGCTGGCGGGCACGCAGGGGGATATGCGCAGGGTTTCGGTCAGCACGGACGGGAAGGAGACGGCTGTCCTGACCGCGCCCAACGTGATCGTGGCCACGGGGGCGCGTGCGCGCGTGCTGCCGGGGCTGGAGCCGGATGGCAAGCTGGTCTGGTCGTACCGTGAGGCCATGGTGCCGACCGAACTGCCGCGCAGCCTGCTGGTGATCGGTTCGGGCGCGATCGGGGTGGAGTTCGCCTCGTTTTACCGCAACATGGGGGCGGACGTGACCATTGTGGAAGTGGCCGACCGCATCCTGCCGGTGGAAGATGCCGAAATCAGTGCCTTTGCCCGCAAGGCGCTGGAAAAGCAGGGAATGAAGATCCTGACCGGCGCGAAGCTGGGCGCGATAAAGAAGGATGCTGACAGCGTAACCGTGGAGGTCACGGCTGGCGGCAGGACGCAGCCGGTTACGGTTGCGCGCGTGATCTCGGCGGTGGGGATTGTGGGCAATGTCGAAAATATCGGCCTTGAAGGCACCGCGATCAAGGTGGACCGCACCCACATCACGGTCGATCCCTACTGCCGCACGGCGGAGAAGGGGGTCTTCGCCATTGGTGACATCGCGGCCCCGCCGTGGCTTGCCCACAAGGCCAGCCATGAGGGCGTGATGGTGGCGGAACTGATCGCAGGGCGCAGCGTGCACCCGATCAGCCCGCTCAACATTCCCGGCTGCACCTACTGCCGCCCGCAGGTGGCCTCCGTCGGCATGACGGAGGAAAAGGCGAAGGCCGCAGGCTATAAGCTGCGCGTCGGCCGCTTCCCCTTCATCGGCAACGGCAAGGCCATTGCGATGGGGGAGCCGGAGGGCATGGTCAAGACCATCTTCGATGACGCCACGGGTGAACTGCTGGGTGCCCACATGGTCGGCCCCGAAGTGACCGAGATGATCCAGGGCTACGTCATTGCCCGCACCGGTGAACTGACCGATGCGGAACTGAAGGAAACCGTGTTCCCGCACCCCACCATATCGGAAACCATGCACGAAGCCGTGCTGGCGGCGTATGACGGTGCGTTGCATATCTAGCTGATAAAAAAGAACAAAAGTTTTTGGGTGCCGCCTTTTTTCAAAAAGGCGGCGGTCTTTGAAGCTTTTTGGAAAAAAGCTTCACCAAGAACTTTTTTCACTTTCCGGCCTGTTGTGCAGGCAGGGCAGGGGATCACAGCGCTGATCGTGCGGTTGTGATCCCCTGCCGCCGCGCGGGCCGCAAGAATGCTTGACGTTGTGGGGCAGGCGTTACACTTCTGGTCAACCAGCCTGCCAGATGGGATGTTCATGCCATGTCCGTGCGTTTGACGATCGACCACCGCAAGAAGACGGATGCCGCCCTGCGGCACCCCGAAAAGGCGCATCGGCCCGATAACCCCATTGCGCGCAAGCCCGACTGGATCCGCGTGCGCGCGCCCAACCACCCCACCTATCACGAAACGCGGAGGCTCATGCGCGACAACAACCTTGTCACCGTGTGTGAGGAGGCAGCCTGCCCCAATATCGGCGAATGCTGGTCCCAGCGCCACGCCACCATGATGATCATGGGGGAAATCTGCACCCGTGCGTGCGCGTTCTGCAATGTCACCACCGGCCTGCCGCACGCGCTGGATGCGGATGAACCCGAGCGCGTGGCCGATGCGGTGGCGCGGCTGGGGCTGCGGCATGTGGTCATTACCTCGGTGGACCGCGATGACCTGCCCGATGGCGGCGCGCACCACTTCGCGCGCGTGATCGGGGCGATCCGCGCGCACGCGCCCGACACCACCATCGAGATCCTGACCCCCGACTTCCTGCGCAAGCCCGGCGCGCTGGAAGTGGTGGTGCGTGCGCGGCCCGACGTGTTCAACCACAATCTGGAAACCGTGCCCCGGCTCTACACCACCATCCGCCCCGGCGCGCGGTACTACCAGTCGATGCGCCTGCTGGATGACGTGAAGAAGATGGATCCCTCCATCTTCACGAAATCGGGATTGATGCTGGGACTGGGCGAGGAACGGCCCGAAATACTCCAGGTCATGGATGACCTGCGGATTGCGGATGTTGATTTCATCACGCTGGGGCAATATCTCCAGCCCACAGTGAAGCATGCGGCGGTGGCCCGGTTCGTGACACCGGAGGAATTCGCCGATTATGCGGGCATGGCCCGGGTAAAGGGGTTCCTGCAGGTCAGTTCCTCGCCGCTGACGCGGTCGTCGTACCATGCGGATGCCGATTTCGCGGAACTGCGTGCCGCACGCGCACAGCGCCTGCGGGGCGAACGTGGCGTAATGGAGATTATGTGATGCCCACCCATGCCGAACGTCGGCTTATCGCCTATTCCCCCAGCCAGCTTTTTGACCTGGTGGCCGACGTCGGGAAATACCCCCAGTTCCTGCCGTGGTGCACGGGCGCGCGCGTGCGCACGCGCACGGCAACCGAACTGGTGGCGGACCTGACCATCGGCTTTGGTCCCTTCCGTGAGACGTTCACCAGCCGCGTGCTGCTTGAGGCACCGGGTACGATCCGCGTCAGTTATGAAAAAGGGCCGTTCCGCTACCTGAACAACGTCTGGACCTTCACGCCCGAACCGCGTGGCTGCCTGGTGGATTTCTTTGTGGATTTCGAATTCCGCTCCCGCCTGCTGCAGGCCGCGATCGGCGTGGTGTTCAACGAGGCGGTGCGCCTTATGGTCTCCGCCTTCATCCGCCGCGCGCGTGACATATACGGCCCGCCCGCACCCGCGGCTCCCGTACCGCCGCCCGTGGGCACGGCCAAGGCCGGAAGCGCCTGAACACCCAGATCCGACCGGACAGAAGGACCCCGTCATGACCAAACGTTTCCTTGCCACCATGCTGGGCGGTGCCCTGCTGTGCACCACGCTGCCCGCCATGGCCGCGCCCGCCGTCCGTCACGCGGCCCGCCATGCGGCGGAAGCCAGCACCGATGCACAGACGGATGACCTGAACGCGCAGAGCCTGCAGAAGGCGCGGTCGGCACTGCCACAGCCCACGGCGGCCGGCACGGCGGCCCCCGCCGCTTCCCCCGTTTCCATGCGTGCGGGGCCGGGCAGCACGGGCCGGGCCGCAAGCCATGCCGTACAGGCCGCCGGCACGGGCGAGACGGCAGGCAGCATACCCGTGCCCCGCACGCAGATGGATGGCGCGGGCGAATAGTCCCCGCACCCTGCCGCCACTATTCCGCCATCAGCCGCCCGGCATGGTCCAGCAGCAGCATCAGCGCCGTGCGGACCGCCTGCGCGCGCACATCCCACCGTTCGCCCGCGAAGGTGTGGGAGAGCGTATCCACGCTGCCCCCGCCCGCCACGCCAAACCAGACCAGCCCCACCGGCTTGCCTTCCACCGCGCCGCCGGGGCCGGCTATGCCGGTGATGGCAATGGCCAGGTTGGCGTCGGGCGCATGGCCCAGCGCGCCCTGCGCCATGGCGGCGGCCACTTCCCGGCTGACCGCGCCGTACCGTTCCAGCAGCGTCGCGGGCACGCCCAGCGCGTGGGATTTCATGCTGTTGGAATAGGTGACAAAACCGCCCGTCACCACATCGGATGACCCCGCGGCTTCGGTCAGGGCCGCGGCCAGCAGGCCGCCGGTGCAGCTTTCCGCCGTGACAATGCGGCACCCCGCCGCGCGGAAGCGAGCCAGCGCGTCGGGTATGCGGGCAAGGAGCGTATCAGGTAACATGCGCCGGGTTCTCCATTTCTGGCCGGTCTAACGCATCAGGCCAGGGCGTGGATGCCTGCCAGTATGGCACCCGCCATAAGCCCGGCCACGACATCATCCCCCATTATGCCCACCGCGTCATGCCTGCGGTCAAACCAGCCCACCGGGCCGGGCTTGGTAATGTCAAACAGGCGGAACAGGGCAAAGGCCAGCAGCAGCCACAGCCCGTCCGCCCAGCGCAGGGCAGTGAGCGGCAGGGGGGCGAGGGGGAACATGGCCAGCCACATGCCCGCCACTTCATCAATCACGATCCAGCCGTGGTCCGCCCCGCCCGATACCGCTACCGTGGCCCGCCAGCCCACGAAGGTGCATAGCAGGATGGCCAGCGCCATCCAGATCCAGTGTCCCAGCAGCGGGATGCCCACCACCAGTGCGGCCAGCGAACCCACCGTGCCCGGCGCGCGCGGGGCCAGCCCGCAGCCGCCAAAGGTTGCGACCAGCCGGGCCAGCCGGGGTGCGTCGCCCGCCATCAGCCCTGTCCCAGCGCGGGGTCGGTGGCCTGGTAGATGGCCATGTTCTCCTCCACCCGTTCCACGTAGTTGCGGGTCTCGCCAAACGGGATGCTCTCGATCCAGTCCAGCATGGCGTCGGGCACCGGGGTGTCGCGCGCGGGGTTGCCCAGCGTGAGCAGCCATGTGTCGGTGCGGTGCGGCCCGGCATTGTAGGCGGCGGCCACATAGGGCACGGCGCCGCCCATGCGCTGGGCGATCTCGGCAAGGTAGGCGGCCCCCAGCTGCATGTTGAGCTGCGGGTCGGTCAGGGATTCGGCGCTGACCCGTGTGGCGGGCAGGCCCGCCTTGCGCGCCATCTCGCGCGCGGTGGGCACCAGAAGCTGCATCAGCCCCACGGCGTGGGCGGGGCTGACCACGGCGGCGTCAAACCCGCTTTCCTGCCGCGCCACGGCCAGTTCCACATCGGCGGGCAGGATGGAAGTGGGCGGCGTGTAGGTGCGCGGCCAGCCTTCATGCACCAGTGTCAGCCCGTCGCGCCCGGCCAGGCGGGCCACCATCACGGCGGCATCGGGTATGCCCAGCCGCGTGGCCATGCGGGCGGCCAGCACATGGTCGATGGTACTGGTGGACTGCGCATCCAGCGCCAGGATGAAGTCACGCGCATGCCGCCGGTCCCCCCATGCCACCAGGATCTCGGCCGCGCGGGCCAGGTCGGTGGTGTCAAAGCGCACGGAATCGGCCACGCTGGGGGTGGGTTCGCTCTGGCGCAGCAGGTAGGCGCGGATCTGGCGGCCGGCCTGTTCGGGCACCAGCAGCGGGTTCATGGCATTGCCACCCAGCCACGCGATGGCCATCTGGCCATAGAAGGTATTGGCCAGCGTGGCAGCCTGTTCCCACTGCGCGCGTGCCGCGGCGGCATGCCCTTCGGCCGCAAGGGCGCGCCCGGCCCAGAACAGCCCCCGGCTGCGGGTAATGACCGGCACCGCCTGCGCCAGCGGGGTGAAATCGGTCACGGCGTGCCTGGCATCATGCAGGTATTGCAGCCGGATCCACCCGCTCAGGAACAGTGCGTCGTAATGGTTGGCGGAACCGATATCGGCGCTGTCACTGGCCATGAACAGGGCATCGGCGGTGCGGTGGGCCAGCAGCAGGTCACGCGCCAGCCCGTCACGCTCGCGCCAGAAACCGGCCGCGATCGTGGGGGGCACCTCCTTTTCCGCCGCCACCCCGCGCGCATGCCACAGGGCCAGTGCCTCATCCAGCCGCTGTGCGTGGTGCAGCCAGCGCAGGTGGTCGAACACCAGCGCGGCATCGGCCTGCTGCCCGTCCGGAACCGTGGCCAGCACGGCTTCCGCCTGCGGGTCGTTGCGGCGCAGCGCCAGCCGCGCACGCGCCACGACCTGCTGGGCGGGGTCCAGCATGGGCACCTGCCTTGCTGCCGCATCCACCCGGCCCGCGCGTTCCTGCCGGTCAAAGCGCTGCCAGTGGTCCTGCGGTGTCAGGACGGTGCCGAATCCCGTCAGCAGGGTCTGGGCCTCGGCCGGGGTGTCGGCGCGGTTGACCCATGTGGCGCGCGCCTGTGCGTCCAGCCCGGCGGGGCGGGGGGTGGCACTGGCGCAGCGCAGCAGGGCGTGCGCATCGGTCAGGGGCTGGGCGGCGCACAGGCGGCCCGCCGCCGCGTTGTCCGGCTCGGCGGCCAGGGCCTGCTGGAAGCGCGCCAGCAGCAGCGCGCGCTGGGGCCAGGACGGGTTTTCCGTCAGGAAGGTCGCGTATTCATCCGCGCTGCTGCGCGCGGGGGAAAGCAGGCGCAGATAGACCAGCAGCTTGGCTGCGACCGGGTCGTCATCGGCATTGCCCGTGGCGGCCTGCCGCGGGGTGGGCCAGTCGCCACGGGCGGGCGCGGGCTGTGCGGATGGCGCGGCCGGAGCGGGGCGGGCGGCCAGCGCCGCCAGCAG